>NZ_LGCN01000288.1 GCF_001279005.1 Streptomyces caelestis | reverse complement strand
CCACACCTCGCGCAGCCCGGCGAAGGCCGCCGGGTCCTCCTCGGCGACCAGCCGGAACAGCCCGACCGTCAGCCACAACCCGGTGACGGACCCCTCGGCGAGTACGGCGGCCAGGGCGGCGGTGTCGAGGACGCCGGCCGGTGCGACGGCGACGGTGCCGCCGGTCAGCCAGGGCACCCACAGCTCGAAGGTGGAGGCGTCGAAGGTGTGCGGGGAGTGGAGGAGGACGCGGCGGTGCGCGGGGCGCCTCCAGCGGTGGTCGAGGGCGAGTTCGGCCACGTTGCGGTGGGTGACGGCGACGCCCTTCGGCACGCCCGTCGAGCCCGAGGTGAACATGACGTACAGCCACTGGTCGGGATGGGTGGGAACCTCGGGGGCGGTCGCCGGGTACGCGGCGGTCTCCGCGTCGGCGGTGAGGTCGTCGACCTGGAGGACCCTGGTGTCGCCGGCCTCGGTGACGATCTCGTGGTCGGCGAGGTGCGGGTCGACCAGGAGGAGCGGGGCGGCCGTGTCGGCGAGGATGCGGGTGAGCCGGGAGGCCGGGTCGACGGCGTTGAGAGGGGCGTACACACCGCCCGCCTTGACGATGGCCAGCAGGGCGAGGACCAGGTCGGCGGAGCGTTCCATCAGGACGGCCACGACGGTCTCCGGGCCGACGCCGAGTCCGGCGAGGCGGTGCGCGAACCGGCTGGAGACGGCGTCGACCTCGGCGTACGTCCAGGAACGGCCGGCATGCGTGAGGGCGACGGCGTCGGGGGTGCGGGCGGCCTGCCCGGCGAAGAGCACGGCGAGGGAGGTGTCCGGCACGGGAGTGGCGCGGCCGGTCCAGGTGTCGAGCAGCAGGGTGCGTTCGGCCGGATCGAGGAGGTCGAGGCCGGACAGCGGAGTGTCGGGGTGGGCGGACGCCTCGCCGAGCAGCCGGAGCAGCCGGGCGAGCAGGGCCTCGACGGTCTCGGGGGCGTAGAGGTCGGTGGCGTACTCGGCGGTGATGTCGAGGCCGGCGGGGCGGCCGTCGGGGGTGAGGTGCTCGTCGAAGCCGACGGTGAGGTCGAACTTGGCGGTGCGGGTGGCCGCGTACTCGGCGCGGGCCCGCAGTCCCGGGAAGTCGGCGCCAAAGTCGGTGGAGCCGGCCTGGACCAGGGTGAGCATGACCTGGAAGAGGGGGTGGCGGGCGCCGCTGCGCTCGGGGTTGAGGGCTTCCACGAGCCGGTCGAAGGGGAGGTCCTGGTGGGCCCAGGCGGCGAGGTCGGTCGACCTCACTCGCTCCAGCAGTTCGCGGAAGGTCGGGTCGCCGGCGACGTCGGTGCGCAGGACGAGGGTGTTGACGAAGAAGCCGACCAGGTCGTCCAGGGCTTCGTCGGTGCGGCCGGCGACCGGGGAGCCGATCGGGACGTCGGGTCCGGCTCCGGAGGCGGCGAGCACGGTGGCGAGGGCGGCCTGCGCGGCCATGAAGAGGGTGGCGCCGCTCTCGCGGGCCAGGTCGGCGAGCGCGGCGTGCGTCCCGGGCGGGCAGTGCACGGTGACGGTGTCGCCGCGGTAGGAGGCGACGGCCGGGCGCGGCCGGTCGGCGGGCAGCGTGGCCTCCTCCGGGAGCCCGGCCAGCCGCTCCTGCCAGTAGGCGAGTTGCCGGTTCATGAGGCTGTCCTCGGCGTCCGGTTCGCCGAGCACCTCCTGCTGCCAGAGGGTGTAGTCGGCGTACTGGATCTCCAGCGGCTCCTGCTCGGGCGCGCGCCCTGTGGTACGGGCCCGGTAGGCGTGGGCGAGGTCGCGCAGCAGGGGGGCGATGGACCAGCCGTCGGAGGCGATGTGGTGCATGACGACGAGCAGGACGTGTTCGCGGGCGCCGAGCCGGATCAGCCGGGCCTGGACGGGCAGGTCGGCGGCGAGGTCGAAGACGTGCGCGGACTCGGCGGCGAGGACGTCCGCGAGGGTGTCCTCGCCGGCCGCCAGGACGGGCAGGGCGGGCCGGGCGTCCTCGGCCGGCATGACGCGCTGGTACGGGGTGCCCTCGCGCTCGGGGTAGACGGTGCGCAGGCTCTCGTGCCGGGCGACGACGTCCGCGAGGGCCAGGGTGAGCGCCTCGATGTCGAGGTCTCCGGACAGACGCAGGGCGAGCGGGATGTTGTAGGTCGCCGAGGGGCCCTCCAGCTGGGCGAGGAACCACAGGCGCTGCTGGGCGTACGACAAGGGGATCACTGGGAGGCTCCCATCCGGCGCATCGGCCGCAGTTTGGGACGCGCGCTCTCGGCGCGGTCGAGCCGCTCGGCCAGCCTGGCCACGTTCGGGTTCTCGAAGAGGGCGGGGACCGGGAGTTCGGCCCCGAGGACGGTGCGGATCCGGCTGACGAGCCGGGTGGCGAGCAGGGAGTGTCCGCCGAGGCGGAAGAAGTCGTCGTCCACGGAGACGGACGGCAGGCCGAGGACCTCGGCGAACAGGCCGCACAGGACGTCCTCGCGGGGGTTGCGCGGCGCCCGGCCGCCGCTGCCGGCCGAGACCGGGGGCTGGGGCAGCGCACGCTTGTCGATCTTGCCGTTGGCGGTCAGGGGCAGAGCGTCCAGGGTCATGAAGGCGGCCGGGACCATGTAGTCGGGCAGCGTCTCGTTCGCGTGGGCGCGCAGGGCGGCGGTGTCGACGACGTCGCCGACCACGTAGGCCACCAGGCGTTTGTCGCCGGGGCGGTCCTCGCGGACGACCACCGCGGCCTGCGCCACCGACGGGTGGGCGGCGAGCGCCGACTCGATCTCA
>NZ_LGCN01000287.1 GCF_001279005.1 Streptomyces caelestis | reverse complement strand
ACCGCGCGCGACTTCGACGGGCGGCTCGCCCTCGGCGCCCGCGAGGAGGACCGCCCGGTGCTCGAACACCGACCGCCCCGACGCCAGCGAGAAACCCACATCCAGCGCGGTGGCGTCGGCCAGGGCCGACACGCTCGCGAGCTGTGCCTCCAGGGCGCCCTTCGTCTTGCCGGCGACCGGCCACGGCACGACCGTCGGGTGGGCCGTCGGTGCGGCGGGCTGCTCCGGCTCCTCCGGTTCGGGGGCCTGCTCGACGACGAGGTGGGCGTTGGTGCCGCTGATGCCGAAGGAGGAGACGGCCGCGCGGCGCGGCCGGCCGGTCTCCGGCCAGGGGGTGCGTTCGGTGAGGAGGCGGACGTTGCCCGCGGTCCAGTCGACGTGGGTGGAGGGCGCGTCGATGTGGAGGGTCCTGGGCAGGACGCCGTGGCGGATGGCCAGGACGGTCTTGATGACGCCGGCGACGCCGGCGGCGGCCTGGGAGTGGCCGATGTTGGACTTCACCGAGCCCAGCAGCAGCGGCCGGTCCTCGGGTCGGTCCTGGCCGTAGGTGGCCAGCAGCGCCTGCGCCTCGATGGGGTCGCCCAGCGGGGTGCCGGTGCCGTGCGCCTCGACGGCGTCCACGTCGGCGGGTGAGAGTCCGGCGCCGGCGAGGGCCTGGCGGATGACGCGCTGCTGGGAGGGGCCGTTGGGGGCGGTGAGGCCGTTGGAGGCGCCGTCCTGGTTGACCGCGGAGCCGCGGACGACGGCGAGGACCTGGTGCCCGTTGCGGCGGGCGTCGGAGAGCCGTTCCAGGACCAGGACGCCGGCGCCCTCGGACCAGCCGGTGCCGTCGGCGGAGTCGGCGAACGCCTTGCAGCGGCCGCTGGTGGAGATGCCGCCCTGGCGGGTGAAGCCGGAGAAACCCATGGGGGTGGACATGACGGTGACACCGCCCGCCAGGGCGAGGGAGCACTCCCCCTGGCGCAGGGACTGGGCGGCCAGGTGGATGGCGACCAGGGAGGAGGAGCAGGCGGTGTCCACGGTGACCGCCGGTCCGGCGAGGTCGAAGGCGTAGGCGACGCGGCCGGAGACGACGCTGGCGGTGAGGCCGGTGGTGGCGTGGCCCTCCGCGTCCTCGCGGGAGTTCATCACGACGCCGACGTAGTCGACGCCGGCGGTGCCGACGAACACACCGGTGCGGGAGCCGCGCAGGGACACCGGGTCGAGACCGGCGCGTTCCACCGCTTCCCAGGTGGTCTCCAGCAGGAGCCGCTGCTGCGGGTCCATGGCGACGGCCTCGCGGGGCGAGATGCCGAAGAAGCCGGCGTCGAAGGCGGCGGCGTCGACGAAGCCGCCTTCGGCGGCGGCGCTGCTGCCCGCTCCCTCGCCGCCGAGGGCGTCGAGGTCCCAGCCCCGGTCGGTGGGGAACGGGGCGATGCCGTCGCGGCCCTCGTCCAGCAGCCGCCAGAAGTCCTCCGGGGAGGCGACCTCGCCGGGCAGTCGGCAGGCCATGCCCACGATGGCGATCGGTTCGTGCCGGCTCGCCTCGGCCTCCTCCAGCCGCCGACGGGTCTTGTGCAGGTCGGCCGTGACCCACTTGAGGTAGTCGACGAGCTTTTTGTCATCGGACATGACGGGAAAACCTTCCTGTGGTGAATCGGCTCGTCTCAGTGGTCGCCCATGCGGCCGAGTTCGTTGTCGATGAAGGCGAGCACCTCGTCGGCGCTGGCCGATTCGAAGGCGTCGTCCACGGGGGTGCCGGTCGTTTCCGGCGCGCCGCCGCGCACCTTGTCCAGCATCTGGCCGAGCCGGAGGGCGATTCCCGCGCGGGTGATCCCGTCGTGCTCGCCGGCCGCGAAGAGCGCTTCCAGGCGGTCGAGTTCGGCGAGCAGCGAGGGACCCTGCGGGCCCTCGTCGCCGGGGGCCAGTTCGGAGACGAAGTGCTCGGCGAGGGCCGTGGGCGTCGGGTAGTCGAAGACCAGGGTGGCCGGGAGGCGCAGCCCGGTCGCCGTGGAGAGGTGGTTACGCAGTTCCAGGGCGGTCAGCGAGTCGAAGCCGAGCTCCCGGAACTCCTGGGTCACGTCGACGGCCTTCGGCGTGGCGTGGCCGAGCACCCGGGCGGCCTGTTCGCGGACGAGGTCGGTGACGTACCGGACGCGTTCGTCGGCGCGGAGTTCGCCGAGCTTGGCGCCGAGGGCGGCGGCCGCTCCGGCCGCGTCGGTGGCGGCGGCGGTGCGGCGGCTGCTCCTGACCATGCCGCGGAAGAGCGGCGGCAGGTCCTCGGGGGCGGCGCCGCGCATGGCGCCGGGGGCGAGGCCGACCAGGACCAGGAACGACTCGTCGGAGCCGCGCGCGATGTCGAAGAGACCGAAGCCCTGGTCGACGGAGAGCGGCGGCAGGCCGCCGGACTGCATGCGGCGCATGTCGGTGTCGGACAGGGTGCTGGTCATGCCGCCGTCGTGGGACCAGGGGCCCCAGGCGAGCGAGGTGCCGGCCAGGCCCAGGGAGCGGCGGTGCGCGGTCAGGGCGTCGAGGAAGGAGTTGGCCGCGGCGTAGTTGCCCTGGCCGGGGCTGCCCATGACACCGGCGATGGACGAGAACGGCAGGAACGCCGCCAGGTCCAGGTCGCGGGTGAGTTCGTGCAGGTGCCAGGCGGCGTCGACCTTCGGCCGCAGGACGGCGGCGAGCCGCTCCGGGGTGAGCGAGGCGACGACGCCGTCGTCGAGGACGCCGGCCGTGTGCACGACGGCGGTCAGCGGGTGTGCGTCGGGGACCGCGGCGAGGAGCGCGGCGGTGGCGTCGCGGTCGGCGGTGTCGCAGGCC
>NZ_LGCN01000286.1 GCF_001279005.1 Streptomyces caelestis | reverse complement strand
CCGAGGAGTATTCGGGGTCGGCGGTGCGTCTGGGTGCCCGGGATGTTGCTTCGGTGGCGGACGGGGTGGATGACGGTGTCGAGGCGTCCCGAACGTCCCGGACAGAGTTTACGGAGAGTGGCCTCGTTGCGGGGGGCGGCAAGCGGCTCGGTGGTTCGGAGTTTTCGGTGGACGAGGACGACACCGATCGAAGCGCGCAGCATTGGCGGAAGCGGCGGCGTATCGAGTGGCTCGACGGGCTCGGCGCGGCGGATGCCGTCGATGACGTGCTGGGCGGGTTGGACGGGATCGACCTGAGCAGCGCCTGGGGCATGGTCCCCGGCGCAGAACCCGAGGTGCCCTTCCCCGGCGCGGTGGAGACCGGCCGGGCCCGGATCGAGCCGGTTCCGCTCGATCGAGAGGACGCCCCTCAGTGGGTCGGGGAGCCCGACGGGGGCTGCCTGTCGATCAGGCACTTCGAGGCACGCCGGTACCTGCTGCCGTCGGGCGAGTTCAGCTCCGTCGCGGTGGTTCGCCTGTTCCTCGACCAGAAACCGGGTCAGCAGATCCCCGGAGAGGCGCTCACCGAGCTGGGGCAGCGCGCCCAGCAGGGTGTCGACGAGCGGTGGAACACCGGCCACCGGCTGCCCAACGGCGATCTCTTCCGGGTCGAGCTGGAGTTCGTGACCGAGAGGGATTCCGTACACCACGTCGTGACCGTGCACTCCGGCAATCCGCGTGCCGACCACATGAACTGGGGAACCGACACGCAACCGGAGGTGCTGGCGCACGAGGTGGGGCACCTGCTGGGCCTGGAGGACGAGTACCGGGAGGGCGACCGCAACCGCCAGCGTGCCGTGTACGAGGACGAGGGCCTGATGGGCCCCTTCGCGCGGGACGGCCGGGGCCGTCCCGCGGTGGACAACGACCATGCCGCCGTAGTGGACCTGGGCCGGATGCGGATCGCTCCGCGGTACCTGCGCCAGTTGGGGGCGTGGATCGAGGGCGCCCTGAAGACGGCCAGGCTCCAGACCGCGCACGGGGTGGCCTTCTCCACCGAGGACACCCTGTACCCGCGCGCGGACGGGCTGCCCACGCGCGCCCACTTCGCCCTGGACGTGCGCAGGTCGGTGCTGTACGGCGAGGCCCGCACCGGTGGGGGCGGGCGCATCACTCCTGCACCGGCCTCGGACCATCCCCGGCCTGTGGCGCTGGAGGGCACGGACAGGCCCAACGGTACCTACCGCGCCACCTATCCGGACCTGCACCGGCGACCAGTACGGGAGAATCTCACCGATCTGATCGCAGGCGATCTCCTGCTTCCGGCTCACCCGGACCCGGGGCCGGACCCGGGGCTGATGATGTTCCCCGCGCACTGGACCGAGGAGGACGCGGTCTACGCCGCCGAGCAGGCCTACCTGCACGCCCTGCGGAACGGCACCGTCCAGCCGGTGCCCGGGTGGTACGGTGCCCACACGTGGCGAGGCGAGTACGCCGGCGTGTGGATCGAAGGAGAGGTCCGGCAGGGGGTCTTCACCGGCTTCCGCCCGAGCGACGACCAGGCCGACACCCTCCCCCCGCCTCATGCCGCACCGCCTGCACCTGCCGCCGACAACCACGGCGGTCCGGTCTTCGGCCGTCGTGTGGAGGACCTGGTCCGGTACGGCGACCGCCGCACCCGCACCGGCGCCCACCACGAACCCGGACTGACGCCGGCGGACCAGATGAGGTTCCACGGTCTGCAGATCAACCACGGCCAGGAGCACCACAACAAGACGTACGACGCCCAGGTCTTCTTCCTCCACCCCGGGCTCCGCGTGGGTGAGAGCCGCCCGTTCCTGCCCCGGGCATGGGAGCAGCACGTGGACGGGGACAAGCATGTGATGTTCCCTCGCGAGTGGAAACCGGACACGCTGCTGGACAACGTGGAGAAGGCGCACGGGTCCGCGCTCGACGCGGGCACCGTCAGACAGGTCGACGACCGTGGCACGTACCACTGGGTCGGTACGGCCGCGGGCGTCCGCATCGAGGGCCTGGTCCGCGACGGACGGCATCTCGTCTTCCGGCCCACGTACGTTCAAGCGCACGTCAGCTGGCCCGAGTTCAGGCCGGTCGGCGAGGTGCTGGTTCCCTCGGTGACGGCCGCGAGCGACGACGGCCGGGTGCTCCCCTTCGACATCCGGCACCTGCTGTTCGCCAACGGTCAGCGCGCTGTCGAGCTGACCGTCCGGATACATCTCGCCCCCGCGCCCGGCACCGATCTCGCATGGATGGACGAGACCTTCGACAAGGTTCGGCAAGCGATGCGCGGTGCCATCATGCGGGCCGCGAACGTGTCGCCGATGAACGGTGCTCTGGTCGGGCTGACGCTGCTGCGCACCGATGACGTGGAGCAGGCCCATCACACACTGTTGGTGGTCGGGCGCGACGAGCGCCTCATGATCGGTGGAATCGTCGGCTTTCTGCCAAACCGCGCCGAACTGCGCACTTTCGTCGAGCAACTGGTGTACGGCTGGGCGCCGCCCGCCGACGCCTGGCGACTGCCCGCCGACGCCGACCAGGACGACGGATCTTGGGCACTGAGCCATGCCGTCGAGCGACTCGCGTTCGCCGACCCCTTCGGCCGGCCCACCACACTGCGTGAACCCGACCCTTCGGCGAGGGGTGACTGGCCCTCGAACGTCCCGTCCGACGCCCCGTCGGCCCCGCCGGCGGACTTCGACGACCTGGACGAAACGGAAATCTACATCCTGTCCCCGGACGGTTTCGCTCTGGCCGAGGAGTATTCGGGGTCGGCGGTGCGTCTGGGTGCCCGGGATGTTGCTTCGGTGGCGGACGGGGTGGATGACGGTGTCGAGGCGTCCCGAACGT
>NZ_LGCN01000285.1 GCF_001279005.1 Streptomyces caelestis | reverse complement strand
TCCACGCGCACCTTCCGGTCCGCGCCGCTGCGCACCCGCGCCGACGACCCGTACACCCCGCGGAAATCCATCCCCGCCGAGTACGTCGGCACCCCGACCATCCGGGCCTTCGCCGCGTTGTTCACCGCGACGACGTACTCCACCCGCTGCCTCGCATCCGTGCGCGAGAACGCGTACACACCCGGACCGTCATCGGCGTACCGCTCCTCCTGCACACCGTCACGCAAAGCCGGATGCCGCTTCGTCAGCTGTGAAAGGGAAGCGATCGCCTTGTACAGCGGATGCGCCGGGTCGTACGCGTCCGAGGCATGCGTACGCTCGGTGCCGATCTGGTCGTCGTCCAGGTACTCCGGGACCTTCGACGCGAACAGCGTCTGCCGGGCGCCCTTGTCCCCGCCCGGTCCGGTGAAGCCCTGCTCGTCACCCGCGTAGATCACCGGGTTGCCCCGCGACAGGAACATCATCTCGTGCGCGAACCGGTCACGGCGCAGCAGCTCGGCGTCGTCCGCGCCCGGGTTGTCCTGGCTGACGAAGCTCCCGATGCGCCCCATGTCGTGGTTGCCGAGGAAGGTGACCTGCTCGTAGGCGTTGGCCTTGTCCGTGGTGTAGCGGTGGTCCTGGGCGAGGACGCCGGAGAGGGTGCTCGCCGGCTTGTCCTGGGAGGCGTAGCCGCGGATGGCGTTCTGCAGCGGGAAGTCGAGCGTGGCGTCGAGCCGGCCCTCGGTCACGTAGGGCGCCGTGACGGCCGGGTCGGAGGAGAGGGTCTCGCCGAAGACGAAGAAGTCCTCGCGTCCCCTCTTCGCGGCGTAGGCGTCGATCGCGGTCGCCCACTGCGTCCAGAACGGCATGTCGACGTTGCGGACCGTGTCGACGCGGAAGCCGTCCACGTCGAAGTCCCTGACCCACCTCTGGTAGATCTTCTCCAGGCCCTCGACGACCTCGGGCCGTTCGGTCCACAGGTCGTCGAGACCGGTGTGGTCGCCGTAGAGGCCGCTCTCGCCGACGAAGGTGGAGTCGCCCCGGTTGTGGTACATCGTGGGGTCGTTCAGCCACGCCGGGACCTTCACGTCGGCCTCGTCCTCGTTCACCACGGGCGTGTAGGGGAAGCTGTCCCGGTCGACCTTGCCCATGCGGGAGCTGTCGTCGAAGGGACGACCCCGGGTGTCGAGGTAGGGGTAGGCGCCCTTGGAGCGGTAGCCGTACTTCTTCTCGACGTTCGTGACGGTGTCGGCGGTGTGGTTGGTGATGACGTCGAAGAAGACCTTCATGCCCTTGGCGTGGGCCTTGTCGATGAGTTCCGCGAGCTCGGCGTTGGTGCCGAAGTGCGGGTCGACCTGGGTGAAGTCGGTGATCCAGTAGCCGTGGTAGCCGGCGGACTCGCCACCGCCCTGCACCGGCTTGTTCTTGAAGATCGGCGCCATCCAGATCGCGGTGGTGCCCAGGCCCTTGATGTAGTCGAGCTTCTTGATCAGGCCCCTCAGGTCACCCCCCTGGTAGAAGCCCTTGTCCGTCGGGTCGAATCCCGTCGCGGTCCGGTCGCCGACGAGCCCTCCGCGGTCGTTGGCACGGGATCCGTTGGCGAACCGGTCGGGCAGCAGGAAGTACGCCTGTTCCCGGGTCAGGTCGTGGCGGGCCGGCTCGGCGGCGAGCCGGGCGTCGGACGGCGGACCGGGAGGCCGGGGTGCCGCGGCTGCCTGCTGGGGTGTGCTCAGCGCCGTGGCGAGCAGTGCGGCCACGACGGCCGCGGCGGCCATGGTCGTGGGGCCTGCCGTGGGTCCCGACACGGTTCCGCGGTGCGTGCCGCCGGGGCGGCCTCTTCGTCTTCTTCGGCCTCTTCGGTCTGGGAGCGAGCCGATCACTTGCCGGTTCCTTCCGGTCGGGTGTCTTCGATGCGCACGCCGGTGGCGCCCAACAGTGCCCCGTTGTCGGCGCGTTGGGTGGCGATCAGCCGGGCGCGGAGCGCCTGGCCGACGCGGTCGCGGTCCCGCGGGTCCACGCGGAACGCCGAGGCCTGTGCGTACTGGGGGTAGCGGGACCTCTGGGCCTCGGTCAGCTCGGTCGGTACGAGCCGCAGCCACTGCCCCTCGTCGGTCAGTGCGCCGTTCTCGATCGTGAGGTCGCCCTCGGTGGCGTACACCAGTTGCTGGCTGGCCACGCCGCTGCCCTCACCCGTCCACACGACGGTGTCGTCACCGATCCAGGTGGCCTCCGCCGCGCGCAGGTCTAGGCCGAAGGCGCCACCGGGAGAGGGCGTCAGATAGGTGGGGTCGCCCGCCACGCGCCAGACCTCGTGCCCGTAGAGGGAGAAGTCGAGGGCCTCGTCGTCGGGGATGTCCTTCTCCTGCCCCTTGTGCAGGATGTAGCTGAGGGAGGCGGCTCCGTCGTTCAGCGGCACCTCGAAGACGAGCCCGAAGGGGTCCTCGCGCACCGGCAGGACGGGGTCGTTCCACTCGGGCGGGTCGGCGGACCCCGTCCAGGTGTGCAGGCCCCATCCCTCGTAGTCGCCGTCGGGCCGGTGGTAGTGCAACACGGCCTTGGTGCCGTCCCGGGGCGGGTAGGCGGACTCGGGTCTGGCTTTCAGGACCGTCGTGTTGTTCTGCTCGGTCCACACCTCGCCGGACACGGCGACGTCGAGGACGCGCTCGGGTCCGTCGGGGACTCCGTCCTTCTCGACGGTGAACCGGATGGCGCCGGCACCGGGGCCGGGGGTGATCCACGCGAAGGCCCCGTAGGCGTCGCGGCCGGCGAACCGGGCCGTCGTACCGTCGGCGGTCCGCAGCAGCAGACCGTCGTAGTCGCCGTCCGCGCGCCGGTGGTGGACGACCGCGTGGTGTCGCTTCGCGGTGGGCTTCTCGGGGGCGGGGGGTTGTCCGGCGGTGGTGGCGGCGGTGTCGCTCGCGGTGCGTCCCGCGCCGTCGACGACGACGGCCTTGTAGCGCAGCGGCGTT
>NZ_LGCN01000284.1 GCF_001279005.1 Streptomyces caelestis | reverse complement strand
CACCGGCGTGCACCAGCACCGACTCCCCCGCCCGCAGACCCGCCAGATCACGGAAGGCGTACAGGGCCGTCAGGAACACCAGCGGCACCGACGCCGCCTCCTGCTGGGTCCAGGTGTCGGGGACGCGGGCCAGGTAGTGCTCGTCGGCGACGACGACCGGCCCGAATCCGCCGGGCACGGTGCCGAACACCCGGTCGCCGGGCCGCAGTCCGGTGACGGCGGAGCCGACGGCCGTGACCACGCCGGCGGCCTCGGTGCCCATCGGGCCGGACTCGCCGGGGTACATGCCGAGCGCGTTGAGGACGTCGCGGAAGTTCAGGCCGGTCGCGTCGACGTCGATCCTCACCTCGTGGTCGCCGAGCGGCTGCGTCACCTCCGGGCAGGGAGCGAGGACGAGGTTGTCCAGGGTGCCCTTGCCGGTGGTGTCGAGCCGCCACGGCACGCCGACGGGCGGGACCAGTCCGGCGCCGGTGGCGAGGCGGTCCAGCCGGCCGACGCGGACGGCTCCCTCGCGCACGGCGAACTGGGCGTCGCCGGTGGCGAGCAGGGCCGGCAGGTCCGGCAGCAGTGCCTGGACGTCGCCCTGTGCGTCGAGGTCGACGAGGACGAACCGGTCGGGGTTCTCGGACTGGGCCGAGCGCACCAGACCCCAGGCGGCGCCCGCGGCGAGGTCCCGTACGGTCTCGCCGTCGGCGGCGGCCACCGCGCCACGGGTGACGAAGACCAGACGGGTGCGGTCGAACCGGTCGTGGTCCAGCCACTGGCGTACGAGTTCCAGGGTGCGGGTGGTGAGGGTGTGGACGGCGCCGGGGACGTCCGTGCCGGGGGCGGCCGGGTCGCCGCCCGCGTCCGTGCCGGTGTACTCCCCCTGAAGCGGGACGAGTACGTAGTCGGGGGCGTCGGCCGGGTCGGTGAGGCCGGTGAGGGACGGCAGTGCGGTGCCGGTGCCGAAGACGTCGGCGCCCAGGGTGACGGCCCGCAGGCCCTCGGTGGGCTTGACCTCGGGGGCGGTGACCCAGTCGAGGCGGAACACCGGTTCCTGGCCGCCGGTGGCCACCGGGGCGCGCGGCACGCTCGGGGCGCGCAGCACCAGCGCCTCGGCGGACAGCACGGGCGCGCCCTCGGCGTCGACCGCCGTGAGCGTGACCGACTCGTCGCCGAGCCTGGCGATGCGGACCCGCAGCGTGGTGGCGCCGCCCGCGTGCAGCGAGACGCCGTTCCAGATGTACGGCAGCAGCGGGTTGTCCTCGCTGCCGACGCCGAGGTAGCCGTTGGCGTGCTGGACCGCGTCGAGCAGGGCCGGGTGGATGCCGAAGTACTGGGCGTCCCCGGCGATCTCCTCGGGCAGGGCGACCTCGACGAAGGCCTCCTGTCCGCGGATCCACACCTTGCGCATCCCCTGGAAGCAGGGGCCGTACTCGGTGCGCTCGTAGGTGCCGTCGAGGGGCATCGGCCGGGCGTCCGCCGGCGGCCAGACGGGGACGTCGAACGGGGCGGTGTGCTCCGCGACGGCGAGGGATCCGGTGGCGTGCCGGGTCCAGGGGCCGTCGGTGGCGTCGGACGGGCGGGAGTAGAACGCGATGGTGCGGGTCCCCTCTTCGTCCGGTGCGCCGAGGACGACCTGGAGGGCGGTGGGCACCTTGTCGTCGAGCACCATCGGGGTGGACAGGACGAGTTCCTGGACCCGGCCGCAGCCGACCTGGTCGGCGGCGCGGACGGCCATCTCCAGGTAGCCGGTGCCGGGCAGGACGACCGTGCCGCCGACCTTGTGGTCGAGCAGCCAGGGGTGGACCTGCATGGAGATCTGGCTGGTGAACAGCGCGCCTTCGGAGTCGGCCAGCGGTACGGCGGCGCCGAGCAGCGGGTGGTCCGCTGAGATCAGGCCGGCGGAGCTGACGTCGCCGGTCAGGGCGGCCGGGCGGGGCCAGAACCGCTCGCGCTGGAAGGGGTAGGTCGGCAGGTCGGTACGGCGTGCCCCGGTGCCCCGGAACCAGGCCGCCCAGTCGACGCGGACGCCGGCGGTGTGGAGTCGGGCGAGCCCGGTGAGCAGCGCGGTCTCCTCGTCGCGGTCCGCGCGCAGCGCGGGCACGGCCACCGCGTCGGGGTCGGCGTCCAGGCAGCGCTGGGTCAGCGCGGTGAGGACACCGCCGGGGCCGGCTTCCAGGAACACGCTCACCCCGGCGTCGGCCAGGGCGCGCACGCCGTCGGCGAAGCGGACGGTGGCGCGGACGTGGCGCACCCAGTAGTCGGCCGAGCACAGCAGGCCGGGGCCGGCGATCCCACCGGTCACGTTCGAGACCACCGGGAGAAGCGGT
>NZ_LGCN01000283.1 GCF_001279005.1 Streptomyces caelestis | reverse complement strand
GACCTCCGCCTGGTCACCGGCGACGACCACCGCGTCCGGACCGTTCACCGCCGCCACCGACACACCGGCGGTCAGCTCACGGGCGACCTCCTCCTCGGTGGCCTGGACGGCCATCATGGCTCCGCCGGACGGGAGCTCCTGCATCAGCCGGGCACGCGCCGCGACCAGGGTGCACGCGTCGTCCAGGGACAGCACCCCGGCCACATGCGCGGCCGCGATCTCCCCCACCGAGTGACCGGCCACGTAGTCGGGCCGCACACCCCAGCTTTCGACCAGCCGGAACAACGCCACCTCGACCGCGAACAGCGCGGGCTGGGTGTACCCGGTGGTGTCGAGGAGTTCCGCCTCCGGCGTGCCCTCCTCGGCGAACAGCGCCGTGCGCAGGGGGACTTCGGATCCGGTGTCCAGGCGGGCCAGTACGGCGTCCAGGGCCTCGGCGAACACCGGGAAGGCGGCGTACAGCTCACGCCCCATACCCGCCCGCTGCGCACCCTGGCCGGAGAACAGGACGGCGGTGGTGCGATACGCGGCGCGGCCCCGCGCCACCTCGAGGGGTTCCCCGCCGGGTCCGGAGAGGAGGACGGCCCGGTGATCGAGCAGGGCGCGGCCGGTGGCCAGGGAGTGGCCCACGTCCAGCGGGGACCTGCCGGTCAGGGCGGCGATGCGGGCCACCTGGGCGTCCAGGGCCTCCTCGGACTTCGCGGAGACGGGCCACGGGACGACCGAGGGGGCCGGTGCGGGGGCGGCCGGCTCCGGCGCGGCCTCGAGTGCCGGCGCCTGCTCGATGATGGTGTGGGCGTTGGTGCCGCTGATGCCGAAGGACGAGATGCCCGCGCGCCACGGCCTGCCGGTCTCCGGCCAGGGGGACGGCTCGGTGAGCAGGCGCACCGCGCCCGCCTCCCAGTCGACGTGCGTGGAGGGCGTGTCGACGTGGAGGGTCTTCGGCAGGACACCGTGGCGCAGCGCCATGACGGTCTTGATGATGCCGGCCACGCCGGCGGCGGCCTGGGTGTGGCCGATGTTCGACTTGATGGAGCCGAGCAGCAGCGGCCGGTCGGCGGGCCGGTCCTGGCCGTAGGTGGCCAGCAGCGCCTGCGCCTCGATCGGGTCGCCCAGCGGGCGTGAGCCCGGCGCTCGCCAGGGCCTGGCGGATGACCCGCTGCTGGGAGGGGCCGTTGGGGGCGGTCAGGCCGTTGGAGGCGCCGTCCTGGTTGATGGCCGAGCCGCGGACCACCGCGAGCACCTCGTGCCCGTTGCGGCGGGCGTCCGAGAGGCGCTCCACCACGATCAGGCCGACGCCCTCGGACCAGCCGGTGCCGTCGGCGGCGTCCGCGTACGCCTTGCAGTGGCCGTCGGTGGCGAGGCCGTTCTGCAGGGTGAAGCCGGAGAAGCCGGACGGGGTGCTCATGAGGGTGACGCCGCCCGCGACGGCGAGGTCGCACTCGCCGGCCCGCAGCGCCTGGAGCGCCCAGTGCAGGGCGACCAGGGAGGAGGAGCAGGCGGTGTCGACGGTGACCGCCGGGCCCTCCAGGCCGAAGGTGTAGGCGAGCCGGCCGGAGACGACGCTGGCGGCGAGTCCGGTGCCGGCGTGGCCCTCCAGGTCCTCGCGGGAGTTCATCACGAGGGTGGAGTAGTCCTGGCCGTTGGTGCCGACGAACACGCCGGTGCGGCTGCCGCGCAGTCCGTCGGCGTCGATGCCGGCCCGCTCGAACGCCTCCCAGGTGGTCTCCAGGAGCAGGCGTTGCTGCGGGTCCATGGCGATGGCCTCGCGGGGGGAGATCCCGAAGAAACCGGCGTCGAACTCGGCGGCGCCTTCGATGAATCCGCCCTTGAGGGTGGCGCTGCGGCCGCGGCCGTCCGCGCCGCCGGTCGCCAGGGTGGCGAGGTCCCAGCCCCGGTCCTCGGGGAAGGCCTCGATGCCGTCGCGGCCCTCGCTCAGCATCCGCCACAGGTCCTGCGGGGAGCGCACGCCGCCGGGGAGGCGGCAGGCCATGCCGACGATGACGATCGGGTCGTCGGACAGCCCGGCGGCGGCCACCCGGTCGGGACCGGACCCGGTGTCCTGCTCGCCGAGGAGTTCGGCGACCAGGTGTTCGGCCAGGGCCCGCGCGGTCGGGAAGTCGTAGACCGTGGTGGCGGGCAGGCGCAGTCCGGTGGCGAGGGCGAGCCGGTCGGGCAGCTCGATCGCGGTCAGCGAGTCGAAGCCCAGGTCGCGGAAGTTGCGGTCGGGGGCGACGGCCTCCGGCCCCGGGTGGCCGAGGACGGCGGCGGCGTGGGTGCGGACCAGGTCGCCGAGGACCGCGGTGCGGTCGTCGGCGGGCAGCTCCCGCAGCCGCGCGGCGAGCCCGGAGGCGGCCGTCTCGGTCCGCTGCCGCGCGGCGGCCGCGTCGGCCAGTGCCTGCCGGGCGTCCGGCAGGTCGCGCAGCAGGGCGCTGCCGCGGATGCCGATGAGGGTGTCCAGGACCTGAGGCTGGCGCGGGTCGAAGACCACGGGCGCCGGCTCCGGCCGGGTCACGGCCTGCCGCAGGGCCGCGAGCGCGAGGTCCGGGTGCACGGCCGGGTGACCGGCGGTGCGGGCCGGGCGTGCGGTGGCGCCGGCGCCCGTGGGGCCGGTGGTGTCCGCGCCGGGTTCCTCGTCGGTCCAGGCGCCCCAGGCGATGGATGTCGCGGGCAGGCCCTCGCCGCGGCGGCGCCGGGCGAGCGCGTCGAGGACGGCGGTGGCGGCGGCGAGGTTGGCGCGCCCCGCGGTGCCGACCGTGCCGGCCACCGAGGAGCAGAGCACGAACGCCGTCAGGTCCAGGTCGCGGGTCAGTTCGTCCAGGTGGACGGCGGGAGCGGTGCGGGCGCGGTGCAGCGCGACGAACCGCTCCGGCGTGAGGTCGTCGAGCACGCCGTCGTCGACGATGCCGGCGGCGTGCACCACACCGGTCAGCGGGGTGTCCTCGGGGATGTCGGCGAGGACGGCGGCGAGTGCGTCGCGGTCGGCGGCGTCGCAGGCGGCGATCGTCACCTCGGCGCCGTGGCCGCGCAGTTCGGCGGCGAGGTCGGCGGCACCGGGCGCGTCCGGGCCGCGCCGGCTGACCAGGACCAGACGGGCGGTTCCGGCGGCGGCCAGCCAGCGCGCCACGCGGGCGCCGCGGCCCCCGGTGCCCCCGGTGATCAGGACGGTGCCGCTCGGCTCCCAGCCCGCGTCGGGGGCGGCCTCCGGGGCGGGCACGAGTCGGCGGCCGAAGACGGCCGAGTCACGTACGGCCACCTGGTCCTCGCCGTCGTGTCCGGCGAGGACGGCGGCGAACCGCCGCGCGGCACGGTCGTCCAGGGCGTCGGGCAGGTCGATCACCCCGCCCCACCGTGCGGGGATCTCCAGCGCCGCGACCCGGCCGAGACCCCACACCGCGGCCTGGGCGGGAGCGAGGAGCCGCTCCGTGCCGGCGACCGCGACGGCGCCGCGCGTCACGCACCACAGGGGCGCGGTGACCTCGGCGTCCAGCAGGGCCTGGAGCAGGACCGCCGTCGGGACGGCCGGGGCCTGCGCGGTGTCCGTGAGGGCGAGCAGGGACAGCACTCCGGTGAGCGTGGTGCCCTCGGACAGCAGGCCGCGCAACCGCCCGGCGAGCGCGTCGCGGTCGGCGGTGCCGACGGTGAGCGGCACGACGTCGGTGCCGACGGCCGCCAGGACGGCGGCCGTCCACGGGTCGTCGGCGAGCGCCTCGGGGACGACCGCCAGCCAGGTGCCGGCGGCGGTGGGCGCGGAGGAGGGCAGCGACAGCGGCTTCCACCCCTCGTGGTGCCTGACCCCGTCGACCATCGCCTGGTCGCGCTGCCTGCGCCGCCAGGTGGACAGCGCGGGCAGGACCGCGCCCAGCGCCTCGGTGTCGACCGCGAGGTCGGCGGCGAGCGTGGTCAGGTCCTCGCCCTCCACGGCCGTCCAGAACGCCGTGTCCAGGGGGTCCGGCCCGGTTCCGCCCGTCGTGGAGCGCTGGGCGTCGGGCCAGTAGCGCGCCCGCTGGAAGGCGTAGGTCGGCAGTTCGGTGCGGCGGGCGCCGGTGCCGTCGAAGCACGGCCGCCAGTCGACGCGTACGCCGCGGACGTGGAGCCGCGCCAGCGACGTGAGCAGCGCGGTCTCCTCGGACCGGTCCTCCCGCAGGGCGGGAACGGCGACCGTGTCGACGTCGGCGTCGAGGCACCGGCGGGTGAGCGCGGTCAGGACGCCGTCGGGGCCGATCTCGAGGAAGGCGTTCGCCCCGGCGTCGGTGAGCGCCCCGACGCCGTCGGCGAAGCGGACGGTGGCGCGGACG
>NZ_LGCN01000282.1 GCF_001279005.1 Streptomyces caelestis | reverse complement strand
GAGGGGCCGGCGGGGGAGCCGAGGGCGGCGAGACCGCCCGGCGGGAGCGGGCCCGCCACCCCCCCCCGCCACGGCCGCCCCGCCCCCGGCACACCCAGCACCTGCACGTCCCCGCCCCCGTTGACGTTCACCCCCACCGCCCCCGCCGCCGCGAGCCGCCGTGCGGCCCGCTCGACGGCCCAGCCCTTGACGATCCCGGTCGGGTCGAGACGCCCCCGGTACCGCGCGCTGAACCAGCCGTCGCTCACCCGCTCCGCCTCCGCCGCCAGTTCCAGCACCTCGGCGACCTCGGGATCGCACTCCCCGACGCCCAGCTCACCGCGCGCCAGCCGGGAGACCTGACTGTCGTCGCGGTACGTGCTGAACACCTCGTCGACCCGGTGCAGCCCCGCGACCGCCTCCTGAAACGCCGCGCGCACCACGGCGGGTTCCCCGCCGCGGACGTCGAGGGAGAAGACGGTCCCCATCGCCTCCTCCACGTGACGCACCGCGGCGGGAGCCCCGGCCGGCTCGGCCACCGTGTCAGCCACCGGCCCGGTCCAGCGCCGACTGGAGGGACTGTTCGTACCCGGCGCTGGTGTACGTGGCCCCCGACACCGCGTCGATCTCCGCGTCGCCGGCCGCCACCGCCGCCTGGTTGAGCTTCGGCACGGCGTCGGAGGTGATCCGGTCGCTCTGCCCGCCC
>NZ_LGCN01000281.1 GCF_001279005.1 Streptomyces caelestis | reverse complement strand
CTCCGCGTCGCCGGCCGCCACCGCCGCCTGGTTGAGCTTCGGCACGGCGTCGGAGGTGATCCGGTCGCTCTGCCCGCCCGTGGGCGCCTGCACCGCCTCCGCCTTGGTGATCTTCCCGCCGCTCACCGTCAGCCGGACCTGCACCGCGCCGTACTGGGTCCGCGCCGCGTCACCGGTGACGGTGCCGTTCCCGATGGGCTGGGCGCCGCCCTGCGGCGACTGGGCCGCCGCGGGCGGGGCCGCGCCGCCGGCCGCGGCGGCCGAGCCGGGATCGGACGCCGGTTTGAGTGACAGCAGCAGCACGATGCCGGACACGGTGGCGGCGGTCGCGAGCACGGCACGCCGGACGGGGTGACTCTTCCTCATCGCTTCTCAGGCTCCTGATGGGTGGGGACGACCCGGGCGGGTGGCCCGTCGCTCACATGTCGAACGACTCGTGATGGATACGGCGCGCGGGGACCCCGGCGCCGCGCAGCGCCTCGTACACCGACTGCGCGAACCCGGGCGGACCGCACATGAACACGTCGTGGCGGTCGACGTCCGGGATCTTCCGCTGCAGGGTCTCCGCCGAGATGTCGGGGCGCTCCCCGTCGGGACTGTTCACCGCGTACATCAGCCGGGCGCCCCGCTCGTCGGCGATCTTGGCCAGCTCGCCCCACAGCGCCAGGTCCTGCGTGCTGTTGGCCCGGTACAGCAGCGTGATGTCGCCGGAGGCGCCGGGCAGCGTCTCGAACAGCGCCCGCATCGGGGTGATCCCCACCCCGCCCGCCACCAGCAGCACCTTGCCGCGGCTGCGGCGCTGCGCGGTCAGCGCCCCGTAGGGGCCCTCAGCCCACACCCGCGTGCCGGGCTCCAGTTCGCGCAGCCGTGAGGTGTGGTCGCCGACCGCCTTCACCGTGATCCGCAGCATGCCGGGGCGGGGCGCCGCGGACAGCGAGTACGGGTGGGAGCTGAACCGCATCCCGGGCGCCAGGAACCGCCAGCGGAAGAACTGTCCGGCCTCCGCCCCCATCCGGTGCAGCCTGCGCCCGCTGATCAGCACCGACACGATGCCCGGCGTCTCCTCGACGACCGCCGCGACCCGCATCCGGTGCCGCAGGTTGAGCCGCACCGGGGTGATGATCCGGTACCACAGGACCAGCGCGGTCACGGCGCCGTACAACCCGTACCAGAAGGTCTTCGCGGTGGGCTCGACGGCGAACTCGTTGCCGGTGGTGATCTGGTGCCAGAACGTCAGGAAGACCGCCGCGTACGTCAGCAGGTGCACGTGGTACCAGCCGTCGTACGGCAGCCGGCGCCGGACCGGGCCGATGGAGAGGAGGGCGATGACGAACAGCAGACCGGTGCCGATGGCGGCCTTGCCCATGTCCGGCAGCGTGTTGATGGAGGTGACGGTCTGCTGCACGATGTCGCCGAGGCTCTTGCCCGCCTGGCGGGCGTAGCCCCACATGATGAGGAGGACGTGGGCGATGACCAGGCTGACGGTGTACCGGCCGCTCATCGCGTGCCAGCGGGCCACCCGGTCCGAGCCCACCCGGCGCTCCAGCGCGGGCACCCGCGCCATCTGGAGGACCACCAGGGCCATCAGATAGCCGGCGAGCAGCCCGGTGATCCGGCCCGCGGCGATGATCTTCCCGGTGGTGTCCGCGATGGACGGTGTGTTGGTCCACCACAACCACAGCACGGCCACCGCGCCCGCGCCCACGGCGAGCAGCAGGGGCACGGCGGGGGAGCGGCGCGGACGGATGCGGCGCATCGTCTGGCGGCGGGCGGCACGGCCGCCGGCGAGCGTGGTGGTCACGGTTCCTCCGTGGGGACTTGACCCTTGGCCCACAGATACGTGCGGTCACGCCGGAGTGTTCAGAGGGAGTTCACGGTCCGGTGGCGGGTGATCGCCGTGCTCCCGCTCCCGGTCCCGATCGCGGCGTGCGGACCCCGCGCGGGACCGGCCGGCGCCCCGGCGGCGTGGCAGCCGGCGGCCCGGGGCCCGGTCCAGCGGTCAAAGGAGCGCGAGTCGTCGTCCCGGCACCACCAGGAGTCCCGCCGTACGGGGCGGTGGGCGTACGCCCTCCCGCGCGGCGCCGCCTCGATGCCGAAGGCGTACGGGCACCCGTACAGCCCGGTCGGTGTCGTGTTCGTGCCCTGCCGGTGGGCGGCGTCCTCGGTCGGGCCCTCGGCTCCGAAGCGGGCCGGCGCGGAACCGCCGCCACCCGGCGGCCGTCCTTTCCGGTCCCACCGCGGTGATCAGCCGGGTGCCGCCCCGCTGTCCGCCGTCCGGTCCGGCAGCGGCGCGACCGGCCGGCCGGCGGGTGCCGGGCAGGAGCGGGGGCGGGCAGACGAGCGCGGCGGCGAGGGGGCGGCACCGGGGTGCACGGCTCAGAAGGGGAAGGGGGGAAGCGGCAGCGGCAGCCCGGGCAGTCCGTCCAGGCTGGTCGCGATGTGCTCCTTCTTGGCGAAGTGCGCGTCGAGCGAGGCGTCGTCCTCCCGCGCGAACCGCTTCCCGTGCAGGTCGCGGTCGCTCTCGTACGCCATGAAGGGCACCGCGTATCCGCAGGTGTCCCGGATCAGCTCGGCCGTCACGACGACGACGGCGCGCAGGCCGTGGACGGAGGGGTCGATGTCGGGGAAACGGGTGAGCAGCTCCCCGAAGCGGGGGTCGTCCCGGAAGACGGGCTCACCGCGGCCGTGCACGCGCACGATGTTCGGCGGCCCCTGGAAGGCGCACCACATCAGGGTGATCCGGCCGTTCTCGCGCAGATGGGCGATGGTCTCGGCGTTGGAGCCGGCGAAGTCGAGGTAGGCGACGGTGAGCTCGTCGAGGACCGCGAAGGACCCCTTGAGCCCCTTGGGCGAGAGGTTGACCGTGCCGTCGGCGGACAGCGGGGCGGTGGCGGTGAAGAAGACCGGCTGTTCCTCGATGAAGGTGCGGAGGCGGCCGTCTATGCGCTCATAGGTCTTTCCCATGTCCACCGATTATGGGACCAGGTCTTTCGTCCGTCCGAGGAATGGTCCGGCGGCCGGACGCCGGGAGAGACCGTGGCCGCCCCGGCCGGCGCTTGTACGGGGCGGCCACGGCGCCTGTCACGTCACTTGGTGAGCGTGCAGGCGGCCAGGGAGTCCAGCCCGGAGGGGCGTTCGGCGGTGCGGCCGATGGCGGTGGCGATGCGGTTGATGGCGGCGACGCGCTTGTCCTCGAGGGGGCCGAGGATGGCGTTCTGGACG
>NZ_LGCN01000280.1 GCF_001279005.1 Streptomyces caelestis | reverse complement strand
AACGACACCATCACAGCCCACAACACCGGCTGCACCACATCCACCCGCTCCACCGAAGGAGCACCCTCCACACCCCGCACCACATCCAGCAACGACCACCCGGTGTGCGGTGACAGGGCGGCCGCGCACTCCGCCATCCGGGCGGCGAACACCGGTGAGGTGTCCAGGAGTTCATCGGCCATGCCGGTCCACTGGGAACCCTGGCCCGGGAAGACGAACACGGTGCCGGGTCCGGTCTCGGCGACGCCGTCCACGACGCGGGCGGACGGCTCGCCGGCGGCGAGCGCGTCGAGGCCGGAGAGGAGGCCGTCGAGGTCGCTGCCGACGACGACCGCGCGGTGGTCCATGGCGACGCGGGTCGACGCCACGGACGCCGCCAGCCGCGCCGCCTGCTCCCGCACCGCCTCACGCGACTTCGCCGACACCACCCACGGCAACCACACCGGGGCCTGGGCCGACCCGGTGAGCACGCCGTCCGTCTCCGCGGCCGGGTCCTCGGCGCCGTCGGCGGGCTCGGGGTCCGGGGCCTGTTCGAGGATGAGGTGGCCGTTGGTGCCGCTGATGCCGAAGGAGGAGACGCCCGCGCGGCGGGGCCGGCCGGTCTCCGGCCAGTCGGTGTGCTCGGTGACCAGGCGGACGGCGCCGTCGGCCCAGTCGACGACCGAGGTGGGTTCGGTGATGTGCAGGCTCCTGGGCACCATGCCGTGCCGCATCGCGAGCACCATCTTCATCATGCCGCCGACGCCCGCGGCGGCCTGGGTGTGGCCGATGTTCGACTTCAGCGAGCCGAGCAGCAGCGGCCGGTCGGCGGGCCGGTCCTGGCCGTAGGTGGCGAGGATGGCCTGGGCCTCGATCGGGTCGCCGAGCGGGGTGCCGGTGCCGTGCGCCTCGACCACGTCGACCTCGGCGGCGGACAGGCCGGCGTTGGCGAGGGCCTGGCGGATGACGCGCTGCTGGGAGGGGCCGTTGGGGGCGGTCAGGCCGTTGGAGGCGCCGTCCTGGTTGAGGGCGGAGCCACGCACCACGGCGAGCACGGGGTGGCCGTTGCGGCGGGCGTCGGAGAGCCGCTCCAGCAGGACGAGACCGACGCCTTCGGCGAAGCCCATCCCGTCGGCGCCCTCGGCGAAGGCCTTGCAGCGGCCGTCGGGAGCCAGGCCGCGCTGCCGGGAGAACTCCACGTAGGGCTCGGGGGTGGACATGATGGTGACGCCGCCGGCCAGGGCCATGGTGCACTCGCCGGTGCGCAGCGACTGCAGGGCCAGGTGCAGGGCGACCATGGAGGACGAGCAGCCGGTGTCCATGGTGACGGCGGGGCCCTCGAAGCCGTACGTGTAGGACAGGCGGCCGGAGGCGATGCTGGAGGCGTTGCCCGTCATGAGGTGGCCGGCCAGCTGCTCCTGGGCCGCGGCACCGCCGAGGCGGACCTGGTAGTCGGTGTTGATGGTGCCGACGAAGACCCCGGTGGCGGTGGAGCGCAGGGTCTCCGGGTCGATGCCGGCGCGTTCGAACGCCTCCCAGGAGGTCTCCAGGAGCAGGCGCTGCTGCGGGTCCATGGCGAGGGCCTCGCGCGGGGAGATCCCGAAGAACGCCGGGTCGAATCCGGCGATGTCCTGGATGAAGCCGCCCTCACGGCTGTAGGTGGTGCCCTGCCGTTCGGGGTCGGGGTCGTACATCGAGTCCAGGTCCCAGCCGCGGTCGGCGGGCGGGGTGGACACCGCGTCGACCTCGGCGACCATCAGGTCCCACAGTTCCTCGGGGCTGGTGACCCCTCCGGGGAAGCGGCAGGCCATGGCGACCACGGCCATCGGTTCGTCGGTGACACCGGCCGCGACGACCGCGGGGGCGGCGGCGGGCCGCTGTTCGCCGAGCAGCCGGTCCTTGAGGTGGTCGACGACGGCGGCGGTGTTGGGGTGGTCGAACAGCAGCGTGGTGGGCAGTTTGACGTCGGTGACGGCGGTGATGCGGTTGCGCACCTCGACGGCGGTGAGCGAGTCGAAGCCCAGGTCCTTGAAGGCGCGGTGCACGTCGACGGCCTCGGGCGAGGCGTGGCGCAGGGCGGTGGCGACCTCGGCGCGGACCAGGTCGGTGAGCAGGCGGTCCTGGTCGGCGGGGGCGAGGCCGCGCAGTCGGTCGCGCAGGGCGTGGGTGTCGGGCGCGGCGGCCTTCGCGGCCTCCAGGGCCCGGCGGACCTCGGGCAGGTCGCCGATGAGGGGGCTGGGCCGGGCGGCGGTCAGGACCGCGGCGTACGACGGCCAGTCGACGTCGACGACGGTGACGTGCGAGGCGCCTTCGGTGACGGCGGCGCGCAGCGCGGCGACGGCGGTGTCCGGCGTCATCGGGGTGAGTCCGTCGTGGCGCATCCGGTCGGTGAGGACGTCGGCGGTGGCCATGCCGGCGTCGGCCCAGGGGCCCCAGGCGACGGAGGTGACGGGCAGTCCGGCGGCGCGGCGCTGCTCGGCGACGGCGTCGAGGTAGGCGTTGGCGGCGGCGTAGTTGGCCTGTCCGGCGTTGCCGAGGACACCGACGACGGAGGAGAACAGCACGAACATCGACAGGTCGTGGTCGCGGGTGAGCTCGTGCAGGTGGGCGGTGCCGAGGCTCTTGGGACGCAGGACGGCGTCGAAGCGGTCCGGGGTGAGGGCGTCGAGGACGCCGTCGTCGAGGACGCCCGCGGCGTGGACGACGCCGGTGAGCGGCAGGTCGGCGGGGAGGGACTCGAGGAGCCCGGCGAGCTGGTCGCGGTCGGCGACGTCGCAGTCGGCGACGGTGACGCGGGCCCCGTGCGCGGTGAGTTCGGCGGTGAGTTCGGCGACACCGGGCGCGTCGGGGCCCCGGCGGCTGGTGAGGACCAGGTGCCGGGTGCCGGCGGCGGCCAGGGAGCGGGCGACGTGGGCGCCGAGCGCGCCGGTGCCGCCGGTGATCAGGACGGTGTCGTGCGCCGCCCAGGCGCCGGTGGGGTCGGCGTCGCCGACGGGCTCGGGCAGCGGCATCCGGGCGAGCCGGCGGGCGTAGGAGCCGGCGGCGCGCACGGCCAGCTGGTCCTCGGGGCCGCCGAGGAGACCGGGCAGACGGTCGAGGGCGCGCGGGTCGAAGGTGGGCGGCAGGTCGACGAGCCCGCCCCAGGTGTCCGGGAGCTCGAAGGCGACGGCGCGGCCGAAGCCCCAGGTCTCGGCCTGGACGGGCGAGGTCAGCGGGTCCCGGCTGTCGACCGAGACGGCGCCGCGGGTCAGCGCCCACAGACGGGCGCCGGTACCGGCGAGGGCGTGCGTCAGGTCCTTGGCGGCGGCGAGGCCGCGCGGTACGGCGGGGTGGTCGGGGTGCGGCCGTTCGTCGAGGGCGAGCAGCGACAGCACTCCGGCGGGTTCCTCGCCGTCGGGGGCGGTGAGCAGGGCGGTGAGGGCCGCGGTGTCCTCGCCGCCGGTCAGGTCGTGGCGTTCGACGCGCAGGCCGCGGGCGGTGAGGGCGGTGAGGACGTCGTCGACCCAGGGGTCGTCGGCGTGTCCGGCGGGGACGAGCGCGGGCCAGCGGCCGGCGGGGACGGGTCCGGCGGCTCCGGTCAGGGGGGTCCAGTGGACGCGGTGGCGCCAGGAGTCGAGGGTGGTGCGCAGGGTGCGGCGGCGCCGCCAGGAGGCGAGTGCGGGCAGCAGGCTGCTGAAGGCCTCGGTGTCGTCGCCGGTGATGTCCAGGACGGTGGACAGCCGGGTGACGTCACCGCTCTCGACGGCGGACCAGAACTCGCCGTCGGCGGGGTCGCCGCCGGTGCCGGCGGTCCGGTCGGTCCCGTCGGGGGTGAGCCAGTACCACTCGCGGCGGAAGGGGGGAAGGGGTAGGTGGGGAGGTCGACGCGGTGGGGACGGGCGCCTTGGTAGAAGGCGTCCCAGTCGACGTCCGCACCGTGCGCCCACGCCTCGCCCAGCGACAGCGTGAACCGCTCCCAGCCGCCCTCGCCCCGCCGCAGCGTGCCCACCACACCGGCGGCGACACCCGCGTCCTCGACCGTCTCGCGCACACCCGTCGCCACCACCGGATGCGCACTCACCTCCACCAGCACCCGGAAACCGTCCGCCAGCAGCGCACGCGTCGCCGCCTCGAACTCCACCGTCCCCCGCAGATTCCGGTACCAGTACCCCGCATCCAGCGAAGCCGTGTCGACCACACCCCCCGTCACCGTCGAATAGAACGGCACCTCACCCGAACGCGGCGCCACCGGAGCCAGCAACTCCGCCAACTCCCCCTCGATCCGCTCCACATGAGCCGAATGCGACGCATAGTCCACCGCCACCCGGCGCGCCCGCACACCCTGCGCCTCACACACCACCAGCAGCTCGTCCAACGCGTCCGCGTCACCCGACACCACCACCGACGACGGCCCGTTCACCGCCGCCACCGACACCCGGCCCTCCCACCGGCCGATCAGCTCACGCACCACCGACACACCACGCGCCACCGACACCATGCCGCCAAGACCCGACAGCGCACGCAACGCACGCGAACGCAACGCCACCACCAGCGCCGCATCCTCCAACGACAACGCACCCGCCACACACGCGGCCGCGATCTCACCCTGCGAATGCCCCACCACAGCAGCCGGCCGCACCCCGCACGAGCGCCACACCTCCGCCAACGACACCATCACAGCCCACAACACCGGCTGCACCACATCCACCCGCTCCACCGAAGGAGCACCCTCCACACCCCGCACCACATCCAGCAACGACCAC
>NZ_LGCN01000279.1 GCF_001279005.1 Streptomyces caelestis | reverse complement strand
AACGACACCATCACAGCCCACAACACCGGCTGCACCACATCCACCCGCTCCACCGAAGGAGCACCCTCCACACCCCGCACCACATCCAGCAACGACCACTCGACATGAGGAGCCAGGGCGTCGGCACAGGCGGACATCCGCTGGGCGAAGACCGGTGAGGTGTCCAGGAGCTCCACCGCCATACCCGCCCACTGGGAACCCTGGCCGGGGAAGACGAAGACGACGTCGCCGCCTTCGGCGGCGGTTCCTTCGACGAGGCCGGGGGCCGGCTCGCCGGCGGCGAGCGCGTCGAGACCGGAGAGGAGATCGCCGTTCTCCCGGCCGACGACGACCGCACGGTGCTCCATCGCGACACGCGTCGACGCCAGCGAGTGCGCCACGTCCAGCACACGGACGCCGCCAGCCGCGCCGCCTGCTCCCGCACCGCCTCACGCGACTTCGCCGACACCACCCACGGCAACCACACCGGGGCCTGGGCCGACCCGGTGCCGGCCTCGTCGGCGGGCTCCGCGTCCGGGGCCTGCTCCAGGAGGAGATGGGCGTTGGTGCCGCTGACGCCGAAGGAGGAGACGCCCGCGCGGCGCGGCCGGCCGGTCTCCGGCCAGTCGGTGTGCTCGGTGAGCAGGTCGACGGCGCCGTCGGCCCAGTCGGCGTGCGGGGTGGGCGCGTCGATGTGGAGGCTCTTGGGCAGGACGCCGTGGCGGATGGCCTGCACCATCTTGATGACGCCGCCGACACCGGAGGCGGCCTGGGTGTGGCCGATGTTCGACTTCAGCGAGCCGAGCAGCAGCGGCCGGTCGGCGGGCCGGTCCTGGCCGTAGGTGGCCAGCAGCGCCTGTGCCTCGATCGGGTCGCCCAGCGTCGTGCCGGTGCCGTGCGCCTCGACCACGTCGACCTCGGCGGCGGACAGGCCGGCGTCGATGAGGGCCTGGCGGATCAGGCGCTGCTGGGAGGGGCCGTTGGGGGCGGTCAGGCCGTTGGAGGCGCCGTCCTGGTTGACGGCGGAGCCGCGGATGACGGCGAGCACGGGGTGGCCGTTGCGGCGGGCGTCGGAGAGCCGCTCCAGGACGAGCATGCCGACGCCCTCGGACCAGGCGGTGCCGTCGGCGGCGGCGGCGAAGGCCTTGCAGCGGCCGTCGGCGGCCAGGCCGCGCTGCCGGGAGAACTCGGTGAACATCTTCGGCGTCGACATGACCGTGGCGCCGCCCGCCAGGGCGAGGGAGCACTCCCCCTGGCGCAGGGAACGCACGGCCAGGTGCAGGGCGACCAGGGAGGAGGAGCAGGCGGTGTCGACGGTGACGGCGGGGCCCTCGAAGCCGTACGTGTAGGACAGGCGGCCGGAGGCGACGGCGACCGTGTTGCCGGTCAGGAGGTGTCCGGCGACCTCTTCCTGGCGGCCCCGGGAGGCGCTGTCGTAGTCGCCGTGCCCGGTGCCGACGAAGACGCCGGTGGGGCTGCCGGTGAGGGAGTCCGGGAGGACGCCGGCGCGTTCCAGGGCCTCCCAGGAGGTCTCCAGGAGCAGGCGCTGCTGCGGGTCCATGGCGAGGGCCTCGCGCGGGGAGATCCCGAAGAACGCCGGGTCGAACTCGCCTGCCTCGTGCAGGAAGCCGCCCTCGCGGGCGTAGGTGGTGCCGTGGTGGGCGGGGTCGGGGTGGAACAGCCGGTCGAGGTCCCAGCCGCGGTTGGCGGGGAACGTGGAGATGGCGTCCACGCCGTTCCGGGCCAGCTCCCACAGTTCCTCGGGCGAGCGGGCGCCGCCGGGGTAGCGGCAGGCCATCGCGACGACGGCGACGGGCTCGCGGTCGCGGTTCTCGGCCTCGCTGAGCTGCTGCCGGGCCTCCTGGAGGTCGGCGATCGCCCGCTTGAGGTACGCGCGGAGCTTGTCCTCGTTCGACATCAGGTGCCCACCTCTCACTCAGATTCCGGAAAACGCGGAGAGCGGCGATTCCCGGATTCCACGCCCCGACCCTGTTCGGAAAACCCGCGGTCCGCGCAGCAGGCGCACCGGTGGCCTTCTCGGTCCGGGCCGTAGGCCCGGCCCGGACCGGTGGCCAGTCTGGCCGTCCCGGACTGCGGGTTTCCCTAGAGCCTGGAGAGAAATGCGGGGCCGGGCGCGGTGGTGGACACCACACACGCCCGGCCCGGGATGAGAACTGGTGGATTCCCTCGTCGTCGTCGGTTATCGGACGGCGACCGCCCCCTCGAGGGCGGTCAGCCATTCCTCCATGAGGGCGGCTGCCTTCGCGGAGTCCTCACGGATCAGGGAGAGGTGGTCGGCGTCGACCGGCCGTACCGTGGCCGACGGCACCAGCGGTTCGTGCAGGGTGTCGGCGTCCGGTGCGGGGACGCCCTCGATGAGGGCGCGGGTGCACTTGATCTCGAGTACGGGCGCGGTGGTGGGATGCACGTCGAGGGCGTTGAGCAGCACCATCCAGCGGCCCATCGCGGACAGCCGGGAGTTGGTGAGCCGTACGGGCGAGTCGTCGACGGCGGTGAAGTTGAACCGCATCATGCCCGAGAAGTCCACGCCCTCGTCGTTCTTGTGCTGGATGCTCAGGGTGTCGAGCAGCACGACGGCGGTGGGACGGATGCCCCAGGTGCTCTCGAGCACGCCGGCGGCGGCGTAGGCGAGGGAACCGCCCGAGGAGTGGCCGACGAGGACGAAGGGCCGGCCGTCGGCGGCCTGCAGGGCGCTTTCGGCGATCACCCGGGCAGCGGCCTCGGGTCCGGCGGGCAGGGCCTCACCGGTGGCGAAACCGACCAGTGGCAGCGCGGCCACGTCGCGGCTGCCCCGGAAGTGCGCGGAGAGCTGGGCGTACTGGTGGACGCCGCCGTTGGCGGTGGGCGCGCTGACGCAGACCAGCCGTGAGGAGGCCGGTCCCTCGGCGAGCGTCACCGGCCAGGGCAGGTCCTCCAGTTCGGCGGTCGCCTCGAAGGTGGGCCGCAGGGCGGCCACGGTGGCCAGCATGCGCTGCGCCTCCCGGGTCCTGCCCCGGGCGATGCCGTCGAGGAACAGCCGCTCCAACGAGTCGTTCTCGACCGGGCCGCCGGGGACGCCGCCGCGTGGGACGGTGCCGCCGTCCTGGGCGCCCAGTTCGGTGAGCAGCCAGGAGGTGAGGCCGTTCGGGGAGCCGCTGTCGTAGACGATGCCGGCGGGCAGTTGCAGACCGGTGGCCTCGCTGAGCCTGCGGCGCAGTTCGATGCTGATGAGGGAGTCGAAGCCGAGCTCCAGGAAGTCGCGTTCGGGGTCGACCTCGGAGGTGTCGGGGTGGCCGAGGAGTTCCGCGGCGCAGGTGACGACCAGGTCGTGCAGGGCCTGTTCCTGTTCGGCGGGGCCGAGGGTGGTCAGCCGGTCGCGGAAGGAGGCCGTGTCGGCTGCGCTGGCCGGGACGGTGGAGACGGTCGCGGCCGGGCGGGCCGTGCGCGCGGTCGGCGTGGCGGGCCGGCCGGCGGCGCCCGGTCCGAGCAGCCGGGCGGCGGACGAGGGGCGCAGGGCCAGCGCCTCGACGGACAGTACGGGCCGGCCGGCGGGGTCGACGGCCGCGATGGACACGGTGTCCTCCCCGGCCTTGGCCAGGCGCACCCGCAGCCGGGCGGCGCCGGAGGCGTGCAGGGACACCCCGGACCAGGAGAACGGCAGCAGGCCCTGGTCGGCGTCCTTCAGTTCCACGAACTCCACGGCGTGCAGGGCGGCGGTGAGCAGGGCCGGGTGCAGGGCGAAGAGTTCGGCGTCGTCCGCGCGGCCGGGCAGCTCCAGTTCGGCGAAGACCTCCTCGCCGCGGGTCCAGGCGGCGCGCAGGCCCTGGAAGAGGGGCCCGTACTCGGTGCGCTCGTAGAAGCCGGTCAGGTCGAGGGGTTCGGCGCCCTGCGGCGGCCACTGGGCGGCGTCGAACTCGATCCGCCGCTCGTCGGGGACGAGGACGCCGGTGGCGTGCTGGGTCCACGGCTCGTCGGGGGCGTCGGCGGACCGGGAGTGGATGCCGAGTTCCCGGCCGCCGGACTCGTCGGGGGCTCCGACCCTCACCTGGACGGCGACGGCGCTCCCGGCCTCGAGCACCAGCGGTGTGGTGAGGGTGAGTTCCTGCACCCGGCCGCAGCCCGCCTGGTCGCCGGCGCGCACGGCCAGTTCGAGGAAGCCGGTGGCCGGGAAGAGGACCATGCCGCCCATGGTGTGGTCGGCGAGCCAGGGGTGGGTGCGCAGGGACACCCGTCCGGTGAGCAGCACGCCGCTGGAACCGGCCAGCGACACCGCCGCGCCGAGCAGCGGGTGCTCGGCGGGGGTGAGCCCGGCGCCGGCCACGTCCCCGGCGAAGGCGAGGGGGCGCGGCCAGTAGGCGCGGTGCTGCCAGGCGTAGGTGGGGACGTCGGTGCGGCGGGCGCCGGTCCCCTCGAAGAAGGCGGACCAGTCGACGCGGACGCCCGCGACGTGCAGTTCGGCCAGTCCGGTGAGCAGCGCGGTCTGTTCGTCGCGCCGGGTGCGCAGGGCGGGCGCCGCCACGACGTCCGCCGCGTCTCCGAGGGTCTGGCGGGTCAGGGCGGTCAGGACGCCGTCGGGGCCGATCTCGAGGAAGGCGTTCGCCCCGGCGTCGGTGAGCGCCCCGACGCCGTCGGCGAAGCGGACGGTGGCGCGGACG
>NZ_LGCN01000278.1 GCF_001279005.1 Streptomyces caelestis | reverse complement strand
GGGCGCTGCTGGCCGGCGTGATCGGGTTCGTCTACTTCTGGAAGGCTGAGGAGAGGTACGGCCGTGGCTGACACCACCGACGAGAAGATCCCCACGGTCGTCGCCGACCGCGTCGACATCGTCTACCGGGTCAACGGCACCGGCGCCGGACGCGGCTCCGCCACCGCCGCCCTCAACCGCATGCTGCGCCGCGGGCAGACCGAGAAGGCGTCCGGTGTGCGCACGGTGCACGCCGTGCGCGGGGTCTCCTTCGTGGCGTACCGGGGCGAGGCGATCGGGCTCATCGGCACCAACGGCTCGGGCAAGTCGACCCTGCTCAAGGCCGTCGCCGGGCTGCTCCCGGTGGAGAACGGCCGCATCTACACCGACGGCCAGCCCTCCCTGCTCGGCGTCAACGCGGCTCTGATGCGCGACCTGACCGGCGAGCGCAACGTGTACCTCGGCGGGCTCGCCATGGGCATGTCCCGCGAGGAGGTGCGCGCCCGCTACGACGAGATCGTCGACTTCTCCGGCATCAAGAAGGGCGACTTCATCACCCTGCCGATGCGCACCTACTCCTCCGGCATGGCGGCCCGGCTGCGCTTCTCCATCGCCGCCGCCAAGGACCACGACGTCCTCCTGGTCGACGAGGCGCTGGCCACCGGCGACCGTTCCTTCCAGAAGCGCTCCGAGGCCCGGATCCGGGAGCTGCGCGAGCGGGCCGGCACGGTGTTCCTGGTCAGCCACAACAACAAGTCGATCCGCGACACCTGCGACCGCGTGCTCTGGCTGGAACGCGGTGAGCTGCTGATGGACGGACCCACGAAGGACGTGCTCAAGGAGTACGAGGCGTTCACCTCGGGCACGGACAAGGCCCGCAAGCCGAAACCGAAGGCGGTACCGGTGCCCTCCTGAGGCCCACGCCCGCGCGGCCACTTCATCGTATTGATGCCAATATGACCGAAGAGGACCGTCCGGAGCGACGAGCAGCCGAAGGAGTCCCGCGATGCCCGAGCTCAGCGTCATCGTCCACGGGCCGAACACCCAGGACCACCTGACCGGCCTGCTCGACTCCCTCGCCGACCGTCCCCTCCCGGACACCGAGGTCGTCGTCGCCGCGGTCGGCGACTGGGCCCGCGAGACCGCCCGGCGGCACGCCCCGCGCGTCCAGGTGCTGCCCCTGCCCGACGGCACGTCCGACGCGACGGCCCGGACGGCGGGGGCGGCGCGGGCCACCGGCCGCTGGCTGCACTTCGTCCGCGCCAAGGACGGCCTGCCGCCCGGCAGCACCCGCACCGTCGCCGAACGGGTCGCCGAGCTCCCCGGCGCCGTGGACGTCCTGCTCCTGGACCACCTGCGCAGCACCTGGCGCAGCTCGGGACTGCCCTCGGCGGACGGCCCGCTGCTCGCCCGCGCGGGCCGCACCGACCTCGCCCTCGACGACAGCGCCTACCTGCTGCGCCTGACCCCGCTGCTCGGCACCCGCGTCCTGCGCGCCGGCTTCTGGCGGGCCCACGAGGACCGGCTCACCACCGACGACGAACCGCGGGCGGCCCTCGCCGCCCTGCTGCTCGCCGACCGCGTCGCCGTCCTGCCGCACATCGCCCAAGAGGACCGCCGGCTGCGGCCCGCCGCCCTCCCCCCGGTCACCCCCGACCGGCACTACGCGCTCGTCGACCGCTACGAGAGCCTCCTCGACCTCGCCCGCGAACGCCCCGCCGTCTACACCGTGCTCTACGAGATCATGGTCCGTGACTGCCTGCGCGCCTTCAGCCGCGGCGACATGCCCGAGGACGTGGCCCGGGAGTTCTTCCACCGGGCCGGGGCGGCCGCCCTGCGCCTCCGCCCCGAGGGCCACCGGCGGCCCGCCGGCCCGGAGGGCGTCCGCCGCTCCCTGCTCGAAGAGGGCGCCTACGGCAAGTACCGCGCCTTCCAGAGCGCCAACCGCGCCCGCCGCGCCGTGCGGTCCACGGTGCGCACCGGCAGACGGCGCCTCGGCGCCCGGATCCGCGACCAGCAGTACCGCAGGGCCCTGCACCGCCCCGTCGACCCCCGCCTCGCGGTGTTCGCCGCCTACTGGAACCGCGGGGTCGCCTGCAACCCTGCCGCGATCGCCGCGAAACTCGCCGAGCTCGCCCCGCACATCCACCCGGTGTGGGTGGTGACCGGCGAGAACGCCGCCCTGCTCCCGCCCGGCACCGACCACGTCGTCCCCGGCACCCGCCGCTACTGGGAGGTGCTCGCCACCGCGAAGTACCTCGTCAACAACGTCAACTTCCCGAACGCCGTGGTCAAACGCCCCGACGCGGTCCACCTCCAGACCCACCACGGCACCCCGCTCAAGCGCATGGGCGTGGACCAGCTGCCGTTCCCGGCCGCCGCCCAGGGCCTGGACTTCGACGCGCTGCTGGCACGCGTCGACAAATGGGACTACAGCGTCTCCAGCAACAGCCACACCACCCGCATGTGGGAGAGGGCGTACCCGTCCCGGTTCGTCTCGCTCGACCACGGCTATCCGCGCAACGACGTCTACTACACGGCCGGCGCCGACGACATCCGGGCGGTCCGCGCCCGCCTCGGCATCGCGCCGGGCCGCCGGGCCGTCCTGTACGCGCCCACGCACCGCGACTACGAGGCCGGCTGGACCCCGCGCCTGGACCTCGCCGCGCTCTCCGACCGCCTCGGCGAGGACACCGTGCTGCTGGTGCGCGGCCACTACTTCTACGACGGCGCCGCCTCCCCGCTGACCGGACCGCGCCGCTTTGGCCGCGTCGTGGACGTCTCCTCCTACGACCCGGTGGAGGAGCTGTGCCTGGCCGCCGACGTCCTGGTCACGGACTACTCGTCGATCATGTTCGACTACGCCAACCTCGACCGCCCGATCGTCGTCCACGCCGACGACTGGGAGACGTACCGCACCACGCGCGGCGTCTACTTCGACCTGATGGCGGAGGCGCCCGGCCCGGTGGCCCGCACCCAGGAGGAGCTGACCGGGATCCTCACCACCGACGCCTGGCGCGACGACGGCGCGGAGAAGGCCAGGGCCGTTTTCCGCCGCCGGTTCTGCGAGTACGACGACGGCCGCGCCGCCGAACGCGTCGTACGCCGGGTCTTCCTCGGCCAGGACGAGGCGTCGCTGCCGCCGGTGCTGCCGATCGGGGAACGCACCCCGGCCCCGAAGCCCGAGGAGGCGTCATGAGCACCCCGCAGGTCCCCGACGTCACCGTCACGGTGATCGTGCACAACGACGCCGAACGGCTCCCCCGCGCGGTGGAGTCCGTGCGCCGCCAGACCCACCGGAACCTGGAGATCGTCATCAGCGACGACCACTCCACGGACGACACCCCCCTGGTGGCGACGGCGCTGGCGGCCCGCGACCGCCGCATCCGGTGTCTGCGGCTGCCGGAGAACAGCGGCGGGTGCAGCGCTCCGCGCAACCGTGCGCTGGAGATCGCGCGGGCGCCGTACCTGATGTTCCTCGACAGCGACGACGAGCTCCCCGAGGGGGCGGTCGCGGCGCTGCTCGCCGCGCACCGCGAACGCGACCTCGACTTCGCGATGGGCGCGGTGCGGCGGATCCGGGTGGACACCGGCCGCCGCTCCACCTGGATGCCGCACCTCGTACGGGAGCGCCGCACCCTGGACGGCATCGAGGCCGACCCGCGGCTGTTCTTCGAGCACCTGTCGACCGGCAAGATGTACGCCCGCGCCTTCCTCGACCGGCACGACCTGCGCTTCCCCGAGGGCATCCACTACGAGGACCAGCTGTTCTCGGCCCAGGCGTACTGCCTGGCGAAGCGGTTCACGATCGTCCCCGAGCCGGTGTACCTCTGGTACGTCGCCCCGTACGCGGGCTCCGACGCCGCGTCCATCTCCAACCAGCGGCACCTGCTCACCAACGTCCGTGACCGGATCCACGTCCAGCGGCTGATCGACGCGTTCCTGGCGGAGAGCGGGCACGGGGCGCTGCGCGAGGACAAGGACCACAAGTTCCTGAAGCACGACTTCCGGATGTACGCGGGTGATCTGCCGTACCGGGACGAGGAGTGGCTGGCGGCCTTCGCGGACCTGGTGAACCCGTACCTGGAGACCCTGTCGCCGGGCGCGTACGCCCGGCTCCCCCGCGCCGAGCGGGTGGTGCTCCAGCTCCTCCGCGACCGGCGCCTGACCGAGGTCCGGTGGGCGGCCCGGGGGCTGGGGCACGGTGTCGCCCCCAGGGAGCTGACCACGGGCCCGGACGGCCGTACGTACTGGGGCGGGCGGGTCCCCGGGTCGGCGGGCGCCCGCCGTGAACTGGACCTGACCGAGCTGGATCCGGCCACCCGCCCGTTCTCCGTCGCCTGGTTCCGCCACGAGATCACCGGGATCACCCGGGGGCCCGGGGCCTCCGTCGACCTGACCGTGCGCACGTACGACCCTGCCCTGCGCCTCCTGGTCGGCCCACAGCGCGCGAGCCTGATCGTCTCCCCCGGCCGGCGCCGCCTGACCGTCCCCTTCCGGCTCTCCCCGGTCCGCCCCGGTGTCTTCGAGGGCCGCGTCCGTCTCGCCCCGGCGGCCGCGCGCCTCCCGCTCAGCGGCTTCGCCGGGGTGCGCCATCCGCTGGTCCGGCTGGTCTGCCGGGGACGCGCCAACCGGGGGCTGCTGCTGGCCCCGCCGGCCTTCCCGCCCCTGACCGCCCGCGTCCCGCGCCACCGGCTCACGATCGAGCCCGAGGGCCACGGCCCGGGCCGCCTCCAGCTCCGCTGGCAGCCGACCGGCCTCACCGCGAACGTCCTCCACCCGACGACCCACCGCCTGACCGGCCCCCGCATCCGCCGAGCGGCCCGCCTGGCGGCGAGCGTGTTCAGCTCCTCCGGCTGAACCCAGCCCACCCGGCTACGCTCAGCCCTCCCGACACCCGCCCTCTTCAGCCCCTCCGGCGCCTGACCTCTTCAGCCCCTCCGGCGCCTGACCTCTTCAGCCCCTCCGGCGTTTGAGGAGCGGGGGTCCGGGG
>NZ_LGCN01000277.1 GCF_001279005.1 Streptomyces caelestis | reverse complement strand
CATCCCGGCCGCCTCCATACGGATGCGTTCACGAAACGCCCGCCGCTCGGCGGTCAGGCCGCCACCTTGCGGATACCTCATACTTCCGGCATACCGCGATAACCATCACTTGTCAGCCCCGCGACATCACGCTGACAAGCTCAGTAACCTGCGGCGCTTGCCTGTCTCAGGCACGGATGTTATCGGGATGGACGCCGCAGATCTGCGGCGTTGTTTCGGGGTCGGAGCGCAGCCCGGTATGGCCGGTTTCACCCAAAGATGAGTGCGCCTGGAAGGTAGGGAGACCGGTCGGAGGCTGCTGACCGGACCACAGGGGCACTCCTGGAGCAGGCCCGACATGCGCTCGACCGCCTCAGTCGGTACGCAGCGAGCTGGAAGGTGTCCGTCCGGTTGTCAGTGGCAGGTGGCACTCTTTGCGCATGGCCTTCTGGGGAACGTGTTCATATCGAAGGTATTCCGACGTACACGGGCGGTGCTCCATGGGCGGTGATCGGGTGATACGCGTGCATCGCAAGGACATGCCCTCTCCTGACGGCTGCCGCTGGTGTGGCGACGATCCGGGGCATCACGGGTCTCAGTGGGTGGCTTCGGCCGGTCTGCATACGTGGGAGGCGCCGACGCCGCAGCAGCGGCTGATGCGTATGAAGGCGCGACGAGCGGCGCGTCAGGCCGGGGCGGCTACCAAAGATGCGGCCCCGCGTCCTGCGCGCGACTGACGAGAGCGTCGAAGACCGTGGACAGGGCGGCGGGGATGCGGTCCTGAGGGAGATGGGCAGCGACGCCGACCATGAGGTCTTCCTTGTTCTTCGGTCCCTCGGGTGAGCCGCCCTTGAGCAGGCTCAGCAGCTGAGAGCTGAACTTGCCAGCCCGCAGTTCTTCGATCTCCTGGGGCTGCCAGGGGCCGCGTTCGGCGTTCGGCTTCCACAGCGCGTTGGCCGTCTCAGCCCAGTCCTCGTCGGTGAACAGGTCCTCGAGCTCGTTGGGGGAGCCGAGGTATAGACATTCCTTGTTGAGGTCGAAGCCGTGCTCCTTGAGCTTGTCGTCGCGGAAGACGTGCCTCTGGTTGGTGCGGCTGTCTTTGTCGACGACGAAGGCGACGTCGCGGCCGTGATCTTTGAGGAACCGAGCGAATCGCAGCGCGCCTTCGTTGCTGCCGCCGGCCCACAGGCAGATCCCGGCGGACTGGATCGGGAAGCCTGCGTGCTTGCGGAAGAGGATGGGGAACGCGGATGTCTCGGACACCCCCTCCACGGCGACGAAGAACCGCTCGTGCAGGAGGACGCTGTTACGGAACCCCAGCGTCGTCGCGATCGTCGACAGGTGCCGGCGCACGTCCTTGTCCGTGCCGTCCTCGCTCAGGACCTCCGCCCGGACTCGGCCCTCCTGGGTACGCAAGTGCACCACGGAGGAGATGTCGACTCCGTCGATCAGGTTGAGAGAGTGCGTCGCCACGATGACCCGCGCGTTGGGCCGTGAGGACTGCAGTTGGATGAGCGCCATGATGCGCCGCTGATGGGAGTAGTCAAGGTGGGTGTCGGGCTCGTCGTAGACGAACACGACGTCCGACTCGGGCGCCTGAGTGTCGTCGTGCTGACCCAGAAGTTCGTTGCTGCTCTCCCACAGAGCCAGCGAGATCCGACGCGATCGGCCGGTGCCGGCGGACGAGAGCGGGAAGCGGCGGCCCTGCGAGTCCATCACGTTCAGCTCGACGCCGACCAGCGCCGGACGCACCTGTACCTGAGGAGCCAGCTCCACCGACGGCAGGGTGCATCGCTGCGCGATGTGACTGCGAATGCTGTCGATGTCCTCCTTCAGCGACTCGGCGAGATAGTCCTCGAGATCCGTTACCCGCTTGGCCACCTCGTCGGCCCGTGTGTATTCCCGCAGCCGGGAGTTGAGCAGGCTCTGGATCACGGTTTCGGGCGCCTGAACGGAGTCTCCCTTGAAGTACACCATCGTCGGCATGGCAACAGCCGCCTCGGAGTCCACCGGCACCCACGCGTCGACCTGGTCCATCTGCTGAGCCAACTCCCGAAGCGGCTGCTCCCAGCTGTTCCTGGCGTTCGCCTGCCCGACCGGTTCGACCCCGTGAGCGGCCGCGAGCTCCTTCAGCCCCGGCAGCTTCACCGCCGCCAGGTCACGCAGTTGAGGGTCCTGGCAGACACGGCGATTGATCTCCAGGAACATGCCGGCCTCCGGCCGGAAACGCCGCCGGATTCGTACCTGCTCGGGCAGCCCGAGACGCAGCTGCTCCTCGGCACTGAGGCTGAAACTGCCAGTCACGACCGCCTGGGACACACGCGCGTGCAGTGCGGCTGCGTCGCCCGCCGGTTCCTGGAGGGCGCCGTCGCCGACGTAGGTGAGATCGTGCTCGCTCAGTGCGGTTCCGTGCAGCAAGAAGTTCAGCGCGTCCAGAAGAGCGGTCTTCCCGCCCTCGTTCTGCCCGGTCAAAACCGTCTGGGAAAGGACCGGAACCCCGGCGACGTCCTCAAGGCAGCGAAAACCCTCGACCGAAACGGAACAGATCTGCACGCGTGCCTCAACTCGACAACGATGGAAGGAACCTAGACGGAACGACGGGTGCGTCAGCCCGAGACGCGGCGGTAGACGTAGCGGCCCTTGATGAAGCGGGCCAGGAAACCGCCCTTGCTGGGAGCCGCCATCAAGGCCGTGTGCACGTCCGCAGGCACGCCGTCGTAGCGGTACACCCCTCCGCTGTGAAAGGCGACCTCAAGCACACGCTCCTGCTGGCTGTAGCCCACCGACCGGACATTCGAGGAGCGAACCTGCTCGTGCAACAAGACGCCTCCTGCGGCCAACGTGTCAGGCGTTGCGTGATCGACCGATAATAGCGCCGCCCGGGTGGAGTTGGCAGAAAACGCCCGCCCTCGAACACCCCCGGCGCGGTATCTCACCACCGCACCGCCGCCACCGTGACTCCGCCTCGGTGCATCGCCAGACACGGACAACACGCTTCCTCGTTGATCATCATGCCCAGTTGACGCCGAGTTCGGCGAGGGCGGCGAGCTGCTCGCCGGTGAGTTTGTCGCGCCTTGCCTTTGTGTTGGACACCCACACACCCAGCTTGATGACCACCGGCTCCGTCGCACCGTCGACCGCGATCTCCTCAGCGTGGCTGCGCGGTACCGGCCGGTGGGCGCCTTCCCGCTCCACCCACTGTGCGAGGGCCGCCAGGCCGCGCTGGAACGCCTGCTGCGCCTTGCCCGGCTTCGTCGCACGCGCTGCCGCAGGGGCGGGAGGCGGCGCCTGGGCGGGCTTCACGCCCAGCTTGGACAGCCGCTCCTGCTGCTCGGTCGACAACTGTGCCCAAGTACCCGGCTGGGCCTGCCGCTGGAGCCACCGCCCGATGTCATCGCCGTCCATCAACACGCCCGGCTGGATCTCGGGCAGGCTGCCGTCGGCGTCGACCAGGTCCGCGAGGACCCGGTAGTGACGTTGCCAGTCCAGTGGCCAGGGGCAGTTCCAGTCGGGGTCGATGGCGGTCAGTTGCTGCGCGCGTAGGGCGGCTCGTTCGGGGTTCTTGCCGAGGCCGCCCTTGCGACGCAGGTTCGCCAGAAGCTGCCCGATAGGCACAAGGCCCTCGCTCTCGCCCCAGACCGCGTCCTGTCGCGGCGCGAGGTGCCCGGTTGCCCGCCGGTAGGACCGCAGCGCGGCGAGCTTGGCCTCCCACGCCTCTTCGCCCGGCTCCCAGACCATGCCGGCCTCGGGTGCGTCGAGCAGCGTCTTGCGCCGCTCCTCCAGCTCTCCGGCTCGCAGGGCCTTGCGCTGCTGGTGCACCCACCGCCCAAGTGGAAACGCCTTCGTCGTCCCGACCTCGGCGTCTACGTCGTAGGGCACGGCGTAGACGCCAGCGATCTGGTTCTCCTTCCGCCAGCGCAGCAGGGCCTGGTAGCCCTCGAGCCAGACCAGGGACTCGGGCCGGTAGACCCGGGTGCGCAGGAAGGCCGCGATGGTCGCGGCGTCGCGCGGGCTGGAGAAGTGGAGCAGGGCTGACTGGGCAGCGGCATTGGTGCCGTTCTGCGCTTGGTCCTCGCCGTCGCTCTCCCCGCTGGCTCCGATGATCCGCCCGTCCTCGTCACGCTGCACGTGGACCTTGCGTTTGCCGCTGGTGAGCGCGCGGGAGGCGAGCTGCTCGACCAGGCGCTCATCGTGGCTGCGTAGGCCTTGGAGCACAGCGACCAGCCCGGCATACGAGGCGGAGGCGACCATGTCGGTGGGATCCTCTCCGGGCTCGAGGAAGACGGGCACGATGATCCGCGCGACCTTCGTGGAGCCGTCCCGGTTGAGCCGAAGAGCCCGGCCGATGTTCTGCACGATCTCGACCTGGGAGCCGCGGGTATCCGCGAAGCAGACGGCCTCGACTCCCCGCTCGCCGGTGATGTCGACGCCTTCCCCGAGCACGCGGCAGCTGGCGAGGAACGCCCGGTGCACCCGACGCCCGGCCGCGTCGATGCCGTTGGCGAACTGCTGGAGTACCTCGCGTCGTTCGGTGACGAGGTGGTCGCCGCACAGCCATGCCGACCACACCCGCTCCGGGGAGACGTGGCGGCCCGGCTCCAGCTCGTAGAAGGCCGCGTCGATCGACGACGCCGGCAGTTTCTCCGCGAACGCCGCAGCCTCCTCCACCCTCTGGTGGAACGTCATGACCGTACGCAGGTTGTACGCCGCCGCGTGCTCCAGGAGCGCCGTCTGGAGGAGCCCCAGGCGCCGGCCCCGCTGCGCCTCCTCCGATTCCCCGAGGACGGGGGAGGGGTCGCGGATCTCGAGGACGTCGATCTCGAACCCGGCGAGGATGCCCCGCTCGATCGCCTCCGAGAGAGCCAGCTCGGCCAGCCACGGCCCGTAGGTGGCGGAGTCCTGCCCCATCGACGCGAGCTCCAACTCCTGGCCGCCGGCGTCCCTCTGCGGCCGGGGCGAGGCGAGGATGCGCGGGGTCGCGGTCAGGTACAACCTGAAGTCCGCCGGGATCCGGGCGTTGTCGTGGATCGCCGCCCACGGACGACCAAGATCACCGGCGGTTCCGTGGGCCTCATCCACGATCGCGAGGTCGAAGCCGTCCATGCGCTGGCCGTACAGCCGCTCTCCGCCCGCCAGAGCGGCCTCCAGTGGCCCCCGCACCTTCCGCTGCCCCGTGGGGTCCTCCGGGTCCTCGCGGTCGACCAGGGAGGCGTACGTGGCGAACACGACGACCGGACCGGACCCGGCCCACAGAGCGAGCTGGATCGGGTTCGTGGTGGTGCGCACGCCCAGAGAGTTGAGCACCGCATCGCTCTCCAGCGAGCACACCGCGACCATCGGCGCCCGGTGGCCCACCAACCGCCACGCCTGAGCGGTCTGCACGAGCAGGTCCAGGGTCGGCACGGTCACGAGGATCCGCCCGCGCGGGAAGGACTCCAGCGCGCACGCGGCGGCGGTGATCGTCTTGCCCGATCCGGTCGCGGACACGATCGTGCCCCGGGCACCCTGCCGGGGCACAGATGATCTTGAAGGGAATCCCACCCATTTACGGAAGGCCGTCTTCTGGTCGACCTGGTGTTCCCTGAGCAAGATTCCCTGCATTCCTGCTTCCCTTTCCCGGACACAATTTCAGGCGGTGAGGTTACTTCGAAGGTCTGACGATGTCGTCGAGTCCTCGAAGTCCCCATTCGTCGAGTCCGGCGTAGATGGTGGCGGTCTTGCACTGCGGCGCCTCCATGACCTCGGCTTCGCCCCGGTAGACGGCAATCAGCGAATCGCTGCCGCGCCACCAGGTGTCCGCGAGTCCGGCAACCTCCGGCACGGCCTCGAACCCCTCCAGCTCAAGGTCGTCCACAGCACCACCCGTCAACATCGTGGTCGCGCGCGCACACCTACGGGCGTGATCTGCCAAAGCCAGAGCCTCCACCCACCCCTCAACACTGACGTGCAACGGCACCCACTTCCCGGCATGAAGCCCGAACTCCCCACCCGGACCGATCACGAACGAGTAGGGAAGAGCCGTACGCTGCGCACCGGCTCCGAAGTGCCAGTCAGGGTCCGGCCCCTCGGGTATGTCCCCGCTGAGCGTCCGAGGCCCTCCGTCATAGTGAGGAGAAGGAGGAAGAGCCAGACCACCCCAGACAGCCTCGAAGGCGGCCACCCGGTCGATCTGAGCCTCAGGGATCCCATACTCCATCCACCGAGCCCTGTACTGCTCTATATCGCTACGACCAGTCCAGTGACCATGACACCCAATAAAATATTGAGCCCTACGTGTAATCCCTCCAGGGATTCTCTCACTGACCGTCATGACCCCACCCCTACCGTGTTTTCGCCAATGCTACATGCTGCATCACCTGATGCAGGGTCACCGCCCCCAACCACCCCCTCCCTCTTACTGCTCGGGCCGAAGGCCCGTTGACGGCACCGCGCAGCGGGGCCGGCTTCCAGGGCGCGCAACGCCCTCAGTGGCTGGAGCGCAGCGCAAGCCACTCACAGGGCCCCAGGCCACGTAGTCCCGGGAGCGCAGCGGACGGGACGTCACCCGCCTTGCGCAGCAAGGCGGGTGAGCAGGATGCGCAGCATCCTGCAAGCGCTCACGCGGAGCGGGAGCGCAACCCCTGTGCGTAGCACAGGGG
>NZ_LGCN01000276.1 GCF_001279005.1 Streptomyces caelestis | reverse complement strand
CTGCTGGTCGAGGTCGCCGAGGTTGCGTTCGACCTCGGCCCGGGCGGAGGCGGGGACCGCGGGGAGCTCGGGGGCCACCTGGGGGCAGGAGACCGTGCCCGGTCCCGCCAGTGTGCGGGCGTTCGCGTCGCCGCCGTCCCCGGACGATTCGCCGGCGAGGGCGGTGCCGGCGATCACCGCGCCGGTCAGCGCCACCGCGGCGGCGCCGCCGATGAAGCCGACGCGGCGCTTGTTGTACTTCGGAAGGGCCCTGGACATGCGGATGCCTCACTTGGGTCGGGGTGTCACGGGTGTCGTCTGTCGTGATGTCTCGGTCGGTCCGACGCGGCGCCTGCGTCCGGCGACAAGTACGCGAAAGCGGTTTCGGATGTTCAACCCGGCCGCGGATTCACCGGCGGATTGACGATTCATGCGGAGTACTGCATACTCATGCATGTCAGCGAATGCACTGTGAGGAGAAACCCGTGACCGAGCGCGTCGTACTCGCCTACTCAGGCGGTCTGGACACCTCCGTCGCCATCGGCTGGATCGCCGAGGAGACGGGCGCCGAGGTCATCGCCGTCGCGGTCGACGTCGGCCAGGGCGGCGAGGACCTGGACGTCATCCGCAAGCGCGCCCTCGCCTGCGGTGCCGTCGAGGCCGAGGTCGCGGACGCCAAGGACGAGTTCGCCGAGGAGTACTGCCTCCCGGCGATCAAGGCCAACGCCCTCTACATGGACCGCTACCCGCTGGTCTCCGCGCTCTCCCGGCCGACGATCGTCAAGCACCTCGTCGCCGCCGCGCAGAAGCACGGCGCCACCACCGTCGCCCACGGCTGCACCGGCAAGGGCAACGACCAGGTCCGCTTCGAGGCCGGCATCGTCGCCCTCGCCCCCGACCTGAAGTGCATCGCCCCGGTCCGCGACTACGCCATGACCCGCGACAAGGCCATCGCCTTCTGCGAGGCCAAGGGCCTGCCGATCGCGACCACCAAGAAGTCCCCGTACTCCATCGACCAGAACGTCTTCGGCCGCGCCGTCGAGACCGGCTTCCTCGAGGACATCTGGAACGCGCCGATCGAGGACGTCTACGAGTACACGCAGAACCCGGCCGTGGCGCGCGAGCCCGACGAGGTCGTCATCACCTTCAAGGAGGGTGTGCCGGTCGCCGTCGACGGCAAGCCCGTCACCGTGCTCCAGGCCATCCAGCAGCTCAACGAGCGCGCCGGCGCCCAGGGCATCGGCCGGATCGACATGGTCGAGGACCGCCTCGTCGGCATCAAGTCCCGCGAGGTGTACGAGGCCCCCGGCGCCATCGCCCTGATCACCGCCCACCAGGAGCTGGAGAACGTCACCGTCGAGCGCGAACTCGCCCGCTACAAGCGGCAGGTCGAGCAGCGCTGGGGCGAGCTGGTCTACGACGGCCAGTGGTTCTCCCCGCTGAAGCGCGCCCTGGACGGCTTCATCACCGAGGCCAACCAGCACGTCAACGGCGACATCCGGATGACCCTGCACGGCGGCCGCGCCGTCGTCACCGGCCGGCGCTCGGAGTCGTCGCTGTACGACTTCAACCTCGCCACCTACGACACGGGCGACACCTTCGACCAGGCGGCGGCCAAGGGCTTCATCGACATCTACAGTCTGTCGTCGAAGATCGCCGCCAAGCGCGACCTGGCGTGACCGGTCGACGGTCCTCCCACGCACTGGCCTGACAGCCGCCTCCTCACTCGACCGTGGGGAGGCGGCGGCACATCCGGAACCCTCGAGGAGCACGCAAGTGAGCAGCAACAACGGTGACGTCCGGCTCTGGGGCGGCCGTTTCGCCGACGGTCCCGCCGAGGCCCTGGCGAAGCTGTCCGCGTCCGTCCACTTCGACTGGCGGCTCGCGCCCTACGACATCGCCGGCTCGCGTGCCCACGCCCGCGTGCTGCACGCGGCGGGGCTGCTCACCGAGGACGAGCTGACCCGGATGATCGCGGGCCTCGACCGGTTGGAGGCGGACGTCGCCGACGGCTCCTTCACGGGCACCATCGCCGACGAGGACGTGCACACCGCCCTGGAGCGCGGCCTGCTGGAGCGCCTCGGCCCCGACCTCGGCGGCAAGCTGCGCGCCGGCCGGTCCCGCAACGACCAGGTGGCGACCCTCTTCCGCATGTACCTGCGGGACCACGCCCGGATCATCGGCGGTCTGATCGCCGACCTCCAGGACGCGCTGACCGGCCTCGCCGAGGCCCACCCGGACGTGGCCATGCCCGGCCGCACCCACCTCCAGCACGCCCAGCCGGTGCTCTTCGCCCACCACGTCCTCGCCCACGTCCAGGCGCTGTCCCGGGACGCCGAGCGGCTGCGCCAGTGGGACGAGCGCACGGCCGTGTCCCCGTACGGCTCGGGCGCGCTCGCCGGTTCCTCCCTCGGCCTGGACCCGGAGGCCGTCGCCGAGGACCTCGGCTTCGAGCACGGCAGCGCCGCCAACTCCATCGACGGCACCGCCTCCCGCGACTTCGTCGCCGAGTTCGCCTTCATCACCGCGATGATCGGCGTGAACGTCTCCCGGATCGCCGAGGAGATCATCATCTGGAACACGAAGGAGTTCTCCTTCGTGACCCTGCACGACGCCTTCTCCACCGGCTCCTCGATCATGCCGCAGAAGAAGAACCCGGACATCGCCGAGCTGGCGCGCGGCAAGTCCGGCCGCCTGATCGGCAACCTGACCGGTCTGATGGCCACCCTCAAGGCGCTGCCCCTCGCGTACAACCGCGACCTCCAGGAGGACAAGGAGCCGGTCTTCGACTCCATCGACCAGCTGGAGGTCCTGCTCCCGGCCTTCACCGGCATGATGGCCACCCTCACCGTGCACCGCGAGCGCATGGAGGAACTGGCCCCGGCCGGCTTCTCCCTCGCCACCGACATCGCCGAGTGGCTGGTCAAGCAGGGCGTCCCGTTCCGCGTCGCCCACGAGGTGGCCGGCGAGTGCGTCAAGGTCGCCGAGTCCGAGGGCAAGGAACTGGACGAACTGACCGACGAACAGTTCGCCGGGATCTCCGCCCACCTCACCCCGGAGGTGCGGTCGGTCCTGAACGTCCCGGGCGCCCTCGCCTCCCGCGACGGCCGGGGCGGCACGGCGCCGAGCGCGGTCGCGGTCCAGCTGGCGGAAGTGAAGGCGGACGTGGCGGCCCAGCACGCGTGGGCGACGGCGAAGAAGCGGTAGGGCGACGTCCTTCAGGGGCGCGGGGCCCCGTACCGCTGTGCGGCTCCGCCACGCGGGCGCGACAGGCCACCACGCACCCGCCCCCGCGAAACGACCGAGGGAACCGGGCTCCTGAGCAAAGCCGAGGTCGTCGCGGGTTACGTTGGTCGGAAACCGTACCGGACCGACCGAACGGAGCCCGCGATGCCCTTCGCCCGGCTGGCAACAGCGACAACCCCCACCTGCCACCTCGGCCTCGGCCTCGCCGCCATCGGCCGTCCCGGCTACATCAACCTCGGCCGCAGCGACGACCTCGGAGAGAACCGCGGCGTCGAGGCGCTGCGCACCCGCACGCACGAACTCCTCGACGCCGCCTACGCCCAGGGCGTCCGCTACTTCGACGCCGCCCGCTCCTACGGCCGCTCCGAGGAGTTCCTCGCCGACTGGCTGAAGGCCCGCCCCGACGTCGACGACGTCGTCATCGGCAGCAAATGGGGCTACACCTACACCGCCGACTGGTCCACCGACGCCGAGCGGCACGAGGTCAAGGACCACTCCCTCGCGGCGTACGAGCGGCAGCGCGTCGAGACCGAGGCGCTGCTCGGGGACCGGCTCGACCTCTACCAGATCCACTCGGTGACCCCCGAGAGCCCCGCCCTCACCGACAAGGAGCTGCACGCCCGGCTCGCGGAGGCGGCGGGCGGGGGCCTCACCGTCGGCTTCTCCACCAGCGGCCCCGCCCAGGCCGACGCCATCCGCGCCGCCCTCGCCGTCACGGTCGACGGCGAGCCCCTCTTCCGTACCGTCCAGTCGACGTACAACGCCCTGGAGACCTCCGCCGGCCCCGCGCTCGCCGAGGCCCATGACGCCGGGCTCACCGTGATCGTCAAGGAGGGCATGGCCAACGGCCGGCTCGCCGCCGCGCACGCCCCGGAGGCGCTGCGGTCCGTCGCCGAGGAGACCGGCCTCGGCTGTGACGCCGTCGCCCTCGCGGTGGTCCTGCGGCAGCCGTGGGCCGGCGTGGTCCTCTCCGGCGCGGCCACCACCGCCCAGCTCGCCTCCAACCTGCACGCCGCCGCCGTCGACCTCACCGACGACCAGGTGTCCCGCCTCGCCGGCCTGGTCGAGGAGCCGGGAACCTACTGGGAGCGGCGCGGACAGCTGCCCTGGCACTGAGCGATCGGCTTTCCTCACACGGCAACCATGAGACCCGTACGCCTCGCTTGAGACATCCATGTCTCATGTGGGGTGCTGTCGTCTCATGGCTGTCGATCGTGACCATGTGCTGCGCAGCGCCGCCGCCCTGCTGACCCGCAGATCCACCGCGACCATGGACGAGGTCGCCGAGGCCGCCGGGATCAGCCGCGCCACGCTGCACCGGCAGTTCGCCGGGCGGGACGCGCTGGTCCGGGCGCTGGAGGCGCTCGGGATCGCCGGGTGCGAGGCCGCCCTGGCCGCGGCCCGGACCGACGAGGGACCGGCCGCCGACGCCGTGCGCCGCCTGGTCGCCGGAATCGAACCGCACGCCCCCCTGCTCGGGGCGGCGCTGCTGGTGGTCGGCCTGGGCGCCGGTCTCTCCTGCACGGTGACCGCCTACGTGATCCTCTCCGGCGTGCCCAAGGAGCAGGCGGGCGCGGCCTCCGCCGTCTTCGAGACGGCGTACGAACTCGGCGCGGCCCTCGGCATCGCCGTACTCGGCTCCATCGTGACCGGCGTCTACCGCGGTTTCACGGGCCCGGCGGGCACCCCGGCCGAGGCGCACGAGTCGCTGGGCGGCGCGGTGGAAGCGGCGTCCGCACTGCCCGCCCACACGGCCGAGCCCCTGCTGGACGCGGCCCGCCAGGCCTTCGTCGACGGCCTCACCCTGGCGGCGGGCACAGGAGCCGTGGTCCTCCTGGCAGCGGCGGCGGCATCATGGTTCGTGCTCCGGGACCAACGCCTGGACGACGGCGTCCCGGGAGAGTGAGAGGCCGGCCGGTTCGAGGGGCGCGGGGCTGTTCCCCTGTGCGGCTCCGCCGCGTGGACACGGCCCGGCCGCGCTGCACTCGCGCCCGCGGCGCGACCGCGGCCCCGCCCGGGCCGACGCCCTGCGTTACGCTGCCTTCGCCTTGCTGGCGTACATGTCGACGTACTCCTGCCCGGACAGCCGCATCACCTCGGTCATCACCGAGTCGGTGACCGCGCGCAGCACGTACCGGTCACGGCCCATGCCGTCGTACCGGGAGAACTCCATCGCCTCGCCGAAACGGACCGTCACCTTGCCCGGCCGGGGCAGGCCCGCGCCGCCCGGCTGGAGCTTGTCCGTGCCGATCATGGCGAACGGCACGACGGGCGCGCCGGTCATCAGGGTGAGCCGGGCGATGCCGGTGCGGCCCCGGTACAGCCGGCCGTCGGGGGAGCGGGTGCCCTCCGGGTAGATGCCGAAGATCCTGCCCTCCTCCAGCACCCGGCGTCCGGTCATCAGCGCCGCCACCCCGCCCCGGCCGCCGTCGCGGTCGACCGGGATCATGCCGACGCCGGTGAAGAACCACGCCATCAGCCGGCCCTTGAGCCCCTTGCCGGTGACGTACTCGTCCTTGCCGATGAAGACGACCTGACGGTCGCAGACGAGCGGCAGGATCATCGAGTCGATGAACGTCAGGTGATTGCCGGCCAGGATGACGGGACCGTCGCCCGGGATGTTCTCCGCGCCCTCCACCTGTGGGCGGAACATCAGGCGCATGATCGGACCGAGCACTGCCTTGATGAGCGCGAAGCGGGACAACGGGCCCTCCGGTGGGAGACGGACGTCTGTTCATGCCGTATGAGTCTGTGCAGGTGAGGACATTACTCGCGGCCCGGGGGGTCGCGCACACCGGGCCGGGCGGAGTTCACCCAGGTCTTACTCACTCTTGACCCGGGTTCACCTGCGGCGGCCCGTCCGCGGCCGGCACGCGACACGACGGTCACGCTGTGACGGAAGTCGCCCGGACCCGCACACCGCACGCGTGCCCCTCTCCGTCCGGTCCAATCGGACGAGCCGTCACATCCCCACCGGAATACGACAGACGTACGTCATCCGTATGAGGGACGCGCGTCACGCGACATCACCCGTGTGTTCGGCCCGGGGTCTCCCGTGCGTCATCCGCGCGCACCTACGATCGCTCCGCACCGGACGAGCCGACAGCAGGAGGGTCCTCATGGGAACGCGGGAGTCGAACGAACAGGCGGGCGGAACCGGACGGCGAACCCTCCTCGGCGCCGCGGTGCTCGGCGCCTCCGGGTCGGTCCTGGCGCTGGGCGGCACCGCGAGAGCCGCCGACGCCCGGCGCGGCGGCGGCCGGGGGCTGAAGGGCCTGCCCGTCCCGACGATCATCGGCCACCGCGGGGCCAGCGGTCACCGGCCCGAGCACACCCTCGGCGCCTACCAGCTCGCCCTCGACATGGGCGCGGACATCGTCGAGGCCGGCGACCTCGTGCCCACCCGGGACGGTCACCTCGTCTGCCGGCACGAGCCGGAGATCGGCGGCACCACGGACGTCGCCGACCACCCGGAGTTCGCCGGCCGGCGGACCACCAAGACACTGGACGGCGCCTCCGTCACCGGCTGGTTCACCGAGGACTTCACCCTCGCCGAGCTGAAGCGGCTGCGCGCCGTCGAGCGCATCCCCGCCAACCGCCCGCACAACACCCTCTACGACGGCCGCTGGGAGATCCCCACCTTCGAGGAGGTGCTGCGCTGGCAGGACGAGCAGACCCGCAAGCGCGGCAAGCAGGTCTGGATCTACCCCGAGCTCAAGCACCCCACCTACTTCCGCACGCTGGGACTGGGCCTGGAGGAGCGGGTCGCCAAGCTGCTGCGGCGGCACGGCAAGGACGGCAGGAACGCGCCGGTCGTCCTCCAGTCCTTCGAGCCGACCAGCGTCGAGCGCCTGAACAAGCTGGTCGACAACCCCCTCGTCGTCCTCCTCTCCGGCGCCACCACCCGCCCCTGGGACTTCGTCGAGACGGGTGACCCGCGCACCGTCGCCGACCTCGTCACCCGCAGCGGACTGCGCGAGATCGCCGGCTACGCCCAGGGCATCGGCCCCACCCTCGACCTGGTCATCCCGCGCGACGCGGCCGGCCGGCTCACCGAACCGACGACCCTGGTGCGCGACGCGCACCGGGCGGGCCTGATCCTGCACCCCTACACCCTGCGCAACGAGAACCCCTTCCTGCCCGCCGACTTCCGCAAGGGCGCCGCCCCCGATGCCTACGGCGACGTCTTCGGCGCCTACCGGGCGTACTTCGCCACCGGCATCGACGGTGTCTTCACCGACCAGCCGGACACCGGACTGCTGGCCCGCGAGGACTTCGTCAACGGCTGATCCGATCCGCCCCGGTAAGGGTGATTTCGGGCCGCTCCGGGCAACCCCGCCCGGGGTGGCCGAGTCGTTGCGCGTATGACACACGAGCCGGTCACGGCGTACGAGCTGGTCGTCTCCCTGCGTCCGCTGCTCGGCGCGGAGACCGCAGCCGAGGCGCTCGGCTCCGGGACCGAACCGGCAGACCTGGAACAGGCGGTGTGGCTCCGCCTCCTGGAGCGCCTCGACACCTGCGGTCCGCCGTCCGACCCCCCGGACTGGCTCCGCCGGGCCGTCCGCGCGGAGGCCCGCCGCACCCGCCGCACGGCCCGCCGGGAGGCCGCGTTGACCGGCGACCCCGCCGACACCGGCGGCCGCGGCCCCGAACGTCTCGCGCTCGCCGCCGCCCGCCGCCGTGCCCTGCGGGACGCCGTACGGCGGCTGCCCGGCCGCTGCCCGGAACTGATGGAGGCTCTGCTGTCCCCGCGCGACCCGACATACCGGGAGATCGCGGGGGAGTTGGGTATCTCACAGGGAGCTCTTGGCCCGGAACGCTCCAGATGCCTGGGATGTCTGCGGCGTTTGCTCACACAGGAGGTTGCGGCACGCTGAGGACGGGGATAGGAGTGAGGGACGACAGATGATCAGGTGAGCGGGAGGCATGCGCACATGGGCATGAGCGTGACCATCTCTGCGGCGGCCGGGCAGGACGCGGAGCAGATCTTCAGGTTGCAGTACCTGTGCTTCCAGAGCGAGGCGGCGCTCTACGGCAACTACCGCATCGACCCGCTCGTCCAGACCCTCGACTCGGTCCGCGAGGAGGTCGCCGCCGACTGCGTCTTCGTCGCCCGCCTCGGCGACGAGATCGTCGGCTCGGTGCACGGCAGGATCACCGAGGAGGGCGCCGCCGCGATCGGCAAGCTCTGCGTCCACCCCCGCCTCCAGGGACACGGCATCGGCGCGCGTCTCCTGCGGGCCGCGGAGTCCGCCCTGGCCGGCGAGCGCGGCGCCCGGACCTTCCGCCTGCACGCCGGGCACCGCAGCGAGAGCAACCTGCGGCTGTACAGCAAGGTCGGCTACCAGCGGGTGGGCACCTCCCAGGGCGCCGACGGCGTACCGATGATCGTCCTGGAGAAGCAGGCGCAGGCCTACGCGACGACCGCCTGATCAGGCCGTGGGCCGCTGCCCTGGCCGCGCCCTGCGCAGCCAGTACACGGCCGTCAGGGGCAGCAGCACCGGGATGAAGAGGTACCCCATCCCGTAGTCCGACCACACGGTGGCGTCGGGGAACGCGGACGGCTCCACCAGCGTCCAGGTCCCCACGGTCAGCACGCCCACGAGCTCGGCGGCGCAGCACGCCAGCGCCGCCCTGCGGGCCGTCTCCCCGCCGCGCACCAGGGTGTAGGTGATGAAGCCGTAGACCAGGCCGGCCACCGCCGACAGCGAGTAGGCGAGCGGCGCCCGGTCGAACTCGGTGGCGATCTGGTACGCGGAGCGCGACACCGCGCCGACGACCATCACCCCGTACAGCCACACCAGCAGCAGCCCCGGCCCGCCGATCAGCCGCGTCCGGTGCGGTTCGTGCTGCGTCTTCTCCCGCGTCGCGGCCATCTCAGCCTCTCCAGATGTCGTAGAGCCGCACCTCGAGCACGGCCAGCACGACGCCGCTCGCGGCGACCGTCAGCGATCCCCAGCGGGAGCGCTCGCCCAGCGACATGAAGCCGGCCGCCGGGACGCACGCGAACGCGCCGAGCAGATACGCCACGAAGATCGTCGTGCCCTGCTCCGGCTTCTCGCCCCGGGCCAGCTGCACGACCCCGACGATCAGCTGTGCCAGCGCCAGCAGCGTGACCACGGCCATCCCGATGAAGTGCCAGTCCTTCGTCGGCTGGTCACGGTAGGCGGCCCACCCGCACCAGGCGCCGAGCAGCAACGCGGCGACACCGGTCACCACCGTCAGGACATCAAGCATGTCAGCGACCTTATTACGCCGGAGAACACCCGGTGTCCCCGCCCCCGGAAGCGTCCGGGCCGGCGTCCCCGCGTCCGGCCCGGCGACCGTCCGCCCGGGGGCCGTGCGCGCGCTCCCGTGCCGGACGCCGGGCCCGGGGCGGACTCGACCGGCCGCCGCCGTGGTCCGGGCGGGTCCGCGGCGGCGGCCCCGTAGGGTCGATGGCATGACCATCCATGCGCAGGCCCTGCTGTTCGACAACGACGGAACCCTCGTCTCCTCCCTCGACTCCGTGAACCGCTGCTGGACACGGTGGGCCGTCGAGTACGGGATCACGGCCGAGCGGTTCGGGCGGATCGAGCTGCACGGCCGGCCGGCCGCGGAGATAGCCGCCGATCTGCTGCCCGCCCACGTCGTGCCGGAGGCCGTCGCACGGATCGAGGACCTGGAGGTGGAGGACGTGCCGGGCGGCGGTGTGCGGCTGCTGCCCGGGACCGAGGACTTCCTCGCCGCACTGCCCGCCGAGCGCTGGGCCGTCGTCACCTCCGCCACCCGGCGCCTGGCCGAGGCCCGCCTCGAAGCCGTCGGCATCCTGCCCAAGACCTTGATCGCCGCCGACGACATCACCCGCGGCAAGCCCGATCCCGAGCCCTACCTCCTCGCCGCCCGCACCCTCGGCGTCGACCCGGCGCACTGCGTCGTCTTCGAGGACGCCCCGGCCGGACTCCAGGCCGGCCGCGCCGCCGGTATGACCACCGTGGCCTTGGCCACAACCCACCGGGCCCACGAGCTGACCGCCGACCTCGTCGTCGAGGACCTCTCGGCCCTCTCCGCACTGGTCACGGACGGGGGAGTGGAGATCTCCGCACGTCCCTGACGTGCGCCCGACGCCGTCCCGCCGCTGTCCACGGCTGTCCAGAATGCGGACAGTCGTGTCCGGTCAGGACCGGGCGTCTGCTTTACTGATCTCATGACCACGACGAGCGACCGCATCCCTGCGACCGAGGCGACCCTGACGCCCGGTGCTCGTTGTATGTGTCAGCGCCGAATGCGCGCCTTCTAGAGGGCCCCCGCACCATCTGAGCCTCGCGCCCCGAAGCGAGAGCCGGCTCGTGTCCGCCCGGACGCCCCGCACGCGTGACCGAGCCACGCCCCCGCGCGCACGTTTCTCCACGGACTCCTTCGCCGCGCCGCGAGATCCGTGCCGCCCTGCTGCTTTCGACCCAGAATGCCTCGTGCCCGGCGCCCACGACGCGCCGCGCACTCGACAGTGACGGATACCCACGTGATCACCACCACGGGCCTCACGAAGGTCTACCGGACGCACCGCTCCCGCGGCGGCGAGGTCACCGCCCTGGACGGCGTCGACCTGCACGTCCGCGAAGGCGAGGTCTACGGCGTCATCGGCCAGTCCGGCGCCGGCAAGTCCTCCCTCATCCGCTGTGTCAACCTGCTCGAACGCCCCACCTCGGGCACCGTGACCGTGGACGGCCGGGACCTCACCGCGCTCGCCGGCCGCGGCCCCCGGGCCGGCAGGGAACTGCGGCAGGCGCGCAGCCGCATCGGCATGGTCTTCCAGCACTTCAACCTGCTGTCCTCGCGCACCGTGCAGGACAACGTCGAACTTCCGCTGGAGATCCTCGGGAAGTCGGGGAAGGAACGATCCCGCAAGGCGCTGGAACTGCTCGACCTGGTCGGCCTCGCCGACAAGGCCAAGGCCTACCCCGCCCAGCTCTCCGGCGGCCAGAAGCAGCGCGTCGGCATCGCCCGCGCCCTCACCGGCGACCCCAAGGTGCTGCTCTCCGACGAGGCCACCAGCGCCCTCGACCCGGAGACCACCCGCTCGATCCTGCACCTCCTGCGCGACCTGAACCGCCGGCTCGGCCTCACCGTCCTGCTGATCACCCACGAGATGGACGTCGTCAAGTCGATCTGCGACTCGGCCGCCCTCATGGAGAACGGCCGCATCGTCGAGTCCGGCACGGTCACCGAACTCCTCGCCACCCCCGGCTCCGAACTGGCCTCCGCGCTGTTCCCGGTCGGCGGCGAGGCCTCCGGCGACGACCGCACCGTCCTCGACGTCACCTTCCACGGCGACAGCGCGACCCAGCCGGTCATCTCCCAGCTCTCGCGCACCTACAACATCGACATATCGATCCTCGGCGCCGCCATCGACACCGTCGGCGGCCTTCAGGTCGGCCGGATGCGCATCGAACTGCCCGGCCGCTACGAGGACAACGTCGTACCCGTCGGCTTCCTGCGCGAACAGGGCCTCCAGATCGACGTCGTGGACCGGGAACAGCCCGCGCTGGTGAAGGAGGGGGCCAAGTGACCTGGTCCGAGATGCAGCCGCTGCTCGAACAGGCCTGTACCGAAACGCTGATCATGGTCGGCTGGTCCACCCTGATCGCCGTCGTCGGCGGCCTCCCGCTGGGCATCCTGCTCGTCCTCACCGACAGGGGCGGACTGCTCCGGAACACCTTGGTGAACAAGGTCATCGGGCAGATCGTGAACATCGGCCGCTCGCTGCCGTTCATCATCCTCATGGTCGCCCTGATGGACTTCACCCGCTGGATCACCGGCACCACCATCGGCAGCGAGGCCGCGATCGTGCCGCTCGCCATCGGCGGCATCCCCTTCTTCGCCCGCCTCGTCGAGACGGCCGTGCGCGAAGTGGACCACGGGCTCGTCGAGGCCGTGCAGGCCATGGGCGGCAACACCTGGACGATCGTCCGCAAGGTCCTCGTGCCCGAGGCGCTGCCCTCGCTGATCGCCAGCACCACCACCACGGTCATCGCCCTCATCGGCTACTCGGCCATGGCCGGCACCGTCGGCGGCGGCGGACTCGGCGACCTCGCCGTCCGCTACGGCTACCAGCGCTTCGAGACCGGCCTGATGTGGATCACCGTCGCGATCCTCGCCGTGGCCATCTCGCTCATCCAGTTCGCCGGCGACTACGCGGCCCGCGCCCTGCACAGCCGCGGCGGCCGCTCCGGCCCCTCGCCCAGGCTCCGGTTCCTCAAGGCCGAGGAGCCCGCCGCGGCCGACATCAGCAAGGTCGCGTAACCCCCCCGCAGACTCCCCGTACTACCCGACACGGGGCCGCACCACCCAAGGAAAGGCACTTTTCGTGCGTAACACCGCCAAGATCACCACCGCCGTCCTCGCCACCGGAGCCCTCACCCTCGGGCTCACCGCCTGCGGCTCGGACAAGGACGACGCCTCCGACGCCTCCGGCCCGCTGGTCGTCGCCGCGAGCCCCGTGCCGCACGCCGAGATCCTCACCTACGTCAAGGACAACCTCGCCGAGAAGGCCGGCCTCGACCTCGAGGTCAAGGAGTTCACCGACTACGTCACGCCGAACACGGCGACCGAGGACGGCTCCGTCGGCGCCAACTTCTTCCAGACCCAGCCGTACCTCGACGACTTCAACAAGAAGAACGGCACCCACATCGTGTCCGTCGTCGACGTGCACCTGGAGCCGCTCGGCCTCTACTCGCACAAGGTGAAGAAGGCCGACGAGCTGAAGAGCGGCGCGACGGTCGCCATCCCGAATGACACCGTCAACGAGGGCCGCGCCCTGCAGCTGCTCGCCGCCAACGGGCTCCTCACCCTCAAGGACGGCGTCGGCACCGCGGCGACCCCCGCCGACATCACCGAGAACCCGAAGAAGCTCACGTTCAAGGAGCTGGAGGCGGCCCAGACCCCGCGCTCCCTGGACGACGTCGACGCCGCGGTGGTCAACGGCAACTACGCCATCGAGGCCGACCTCAAGCCCGCGAAGGACGCCCTCGTCCTGGAGGCCGCCGAGGGCAACCCGAACAACAACCTCCTCGCCGTCAAGGAGGGCCAGGAGGACGACCCGCGCGTGAAGAAGCTCGCGGAGCTCCTCACCTCCCCCGAGGTGAAGAAGTTCATCGAGGACAAGTACGCCGGTTCCGTCCTCGCCTCCTTCTGATCCGGTCCCGCGCCACCCACGGGGTCCACTCCGCCGCACGGCGGGGGCACCCCCACGCCGTGCGGGCGGTGGGGGAGGACCCCGTGGTGCGGCTCAGTGCTTTCATGCTGCATGCTGGGCAGTTCAGCAGCACCCGACGGTCTCTCAGGTTACGGAGCGGCGCATGACGAGCACCTTCCCCAACATCTCCATCAGCACGGAGCGGTTGGTGCTGCGTCCCCTCGACACGGACGACGTCCCCGCCCTCGCCGAGATGATGAACGACGAGCAGGTCGCCGCCTGGACCGACGTCCCCCGGCCCTTCACCGAAGAGGCCGCCCGCACCTGGATCACCGAGTACGCCCCCGCCGAACGCTCGGCCGGCAACGGACTCGACCTCGCCGTCACCGAGTTCCTCACCCAGCGCCTGGTCGGCCTCATCCAGCTGACCAGGACCAACTGGCACGTGCGGTCCACCGAGATGTCCTACATCGTCGCCCCCTGGGCGCGCGGCGAGGGCTACGCCTCCGAGGCCGCGCTCGCCACCGCGCAGTGGCTCTTCGGCGACCAGAAGTTCGAACGCGTCGAACTGCGCACCGCCGCCGCCAACACCGCCTCGCAGCAGGTCGCGCAGAAGATCGGCTGCATCAGCGAGGGCGTACTGCGCAACGCCTGCATAGCCCACGTCCGCGTCGATGGCGGCGGCTGGAGCGACGTGCGCACCGACTTCATCGTGTGGAGCCTGCTGCCCGAGGACATCGAGGGCACGGACGGACGACTCGCCGACGCCGGCGGATTCACCCCGTACACGGACTGGAACTGACCTCCGGACCGGGCACCGGCGGCACGATCGGTGACCGCACCAGGTAGTCTCACGGAACCCGCCCCGTGGCGGGACAGCCGACGACGACCTGCGCAAACCCCAGGAGACTGACGACGATGGCCGACCGGGTCACGGTGATCGGCTGGGACGGTTCGCCGCTGACGGCCGCGGCCCGCGCCGCGCTGGGCGCCGCCACACTGGTGGCCGGCGCCGCCCACCACCTGGCACTCCCCGAGGTGCCTCCCGGAGCCGAGCGCGTCCGGCTCGGCTCCGTCGCCCTCGCCGCGCGCCGCATCGCCGCCCACCGCGGCACCGCGGTCGTCCTCGCCGACGGCGACCCCGGCTTCTTCGGCGTCGTACGGACCCTGCGCGCACCCGAGTTCGGCCTCGAGGTCGAGGTCGTCCCCGGCGTCTCCTCCGTCGCCTCCGCCTTCGCCCGTGCCGGGATGCCCTGGGACGACGCCCACGTGGTCGTCGCGCACCCGCGCACCCTGCGACGCGCGGTGAACGTGTGCCGGGCCCACACCAAGGTGGCGGTTCTCACCTCGCCCGGCGCCGGCCCCGCCGAGCTGGGCCTGCTGATGGAGGGCGTCCACCGCACCTTCGTCATCTGCGAGGAGCTCGGCACCGAGCGCGAGCGGGTCAGCGTCGTCACCTCCGACAAGGCCGCCGATCACACCTGGCGCGACCCCAATGTCGTCATCGTCGTCGGCGGCCGGGCCGCCGCCGGTGAGTCCGGCGGCTGGCTCGCCGGACGCGACCCCTCCGCCGGCCCCCGTGGCTGGTCGCTGCCGGCCGAGGAGTACGGCGGCGACCTCGGCGAGGGCGAGCGGGAACCGCTGCGCGTCTCCCAACTCGCCCGGCTCGGACCGCGGATCGGCGACCTCGTCTGGGACATCGGCTGCGGAAGCGGCGCCTTCGCCACCGAGGCGGCCCGCGCGGGCGCCGCCGTCATCGCCGTCGACAGCGACCCGCGCGCCTGCACCCGCACCGAGGCCACCGCCCGCCGCCACGGGGTCCAGCTCCAGATCGTGCACGGCGCCGCCCCGCACGTCCTGGAGGACCTCCCCGAGCCGGACGTCGTCCGGGTCGGCGGCGGGGGAGCGGGTGTCGTCTCCGCGGTCGCCGACCGCCGTCCGCAGCGCATCGTCACGCACGCCGCCACCCGCGACGAGGCCGAACTCGTCGGCCGGAACCTGGCCGAGCACGGCTACCGGGTCGAGTGCGCCCTGCTGCAGTCCGTCGAACTCGACACGAGGGCCTGGACGGAGAAGGAACGGAGCGTCGCGTTCCTGCTCAGCGGGGTGCTGCCCGTACGCGGCGACTGATTCGATTGCCGTCCCCGTGATCGGATTGTCCGACCACGCGAGGTAGGCTGGCCGATCGTTGTACCGCACCCGGACACCCGGCGCTTCGTCGGCCAATGTCCGGAAAGCGCGCCCGTTTTGGGGTGGGTCGTGGTACGGCAGGAACCGGAGGACGCGCAACGTGGCGCAGTCCACAGCGGAACCGTCGCCGATCAAGCTGACGCGACGGTCCTACGGCCGCGAGAATGACGGTGAAGGGCTTTGTCGCCTTTTCGGACGGGCCGTTCGTGCCGCTGGGGACGCACGCTCGTTCTTCAGAGTGGGGCGGTCGGTGCGCCGTTCCGGGTGAGCTGGTCGTAGGAGCACTAACCGATGGGCGAGGGGTACGCATGACCGACACCGGCCAGGTCCCGGGCGAGGGGCTGCCGGAGAACGCAGGCATGGTGGAGCAGCCGGGCGTCCCCGCGCCCGACGCGTACACCTACCTCTCCGACAGTCCTGCCGAGGAAGAGGATTTGCTGCTGCCCGGCGCCCAGAGCGCCTGGGGCAACGAGATCGCCCCGCCCGCGCCCGAGCCGGTCGTCGAGACCGTGCACGAGCCGGGCCCGCACGAGACGGCCGGCCGTGACAGCGGCTCGGTCGACCTCGGAGGCGTCCGGCTCCCCGAGCCGCCCGCGCCGCGCCGCCCGCTGCACCTCGGCCCGCCCATCCCCCGTGTCAACGCCGGCCCGGTGCGCTCCCTCGCCGACCGTGGTCCCGCCGACGTGCCGGTCCGCCAGGCCGGTCCGCCGTCCCTCGGCCCCGAGTACCTCGACGTCCCGCACGCGCGGGAGGCGGCGGTACCGCAGGCCGCGGCGCCCTGGGGCGCGCAGCCCGCGGTGGCCGCGGAAACGGTTGTTCCGGCTCCGGAGCCGGTGGACGCGGCCCAGGCGGTCGTGACCCGCGTCGCCACGGAGGCGGGAGCGGTACCACAGGACACGGGGGGCGCCGCCGTCGCCGGCGGCAGCGAGGCAGTGCCGAACGTTTCGGCCGAGGGCGGGGAACAAGGGCCTGTCCCGGTCCCGGCCGCGGATCACGGCCTGCCCGGCACGCCCGCCGCCGAGCCCGTGCAAGGGGCCGAGGCGACCCAGGCATCCGCACCCGCACCCGAGCTCACGCCGCCCGCCGAGCCCGCCGCTCCGGAGCACGTCCGGGAAGCGGAGGCGCCCCCGGCCGCCGAAGCGCCGTCCGTCGAGCCCGCGGAGCCGGAGTACGTCCAGGCGGCCGAAGTGCCGCAGGCCGGCCGGCCCCCGGTCGCCGTGCCGGACTCCGCCCAGGCCGCCGTTCCCGAGTACGCCCCGGGGGCGGACGCTTCCCACGGCGCCCAGGTCCCGGGCCTCGCCCCCGCGGCGCCGCAGGACGCCCAGGCGGCGGACGCGGAGCCGGCCGTGCCGGCGCAGGACGCCCAGGCGCCGGCCGCCGCTCCGGACCACGTCCAGGAGGCCGAGGCTCCGCAGACCGTCCAGCCGTCCGGGCCGCAGGCCGCGGCACCGGAGTTCGCGCAGCAGTCCGGTGTTCCTCAGGCCGATCCGGTGTCGGGTGGGGAGGTCGTCGTGCCGCAGGTCGCCGAGGCGTCTCAGCCCGGTCAGGCGCCGGACGCCGAAGCCGCCGTGCCGCAGGCCGCCCAGACGGTCGGCACGGAGGCCGCCGAAGAGCCCGAGGCCGTCCAGGCCGTTCCGGCGCCAGACGCGGAGACTCTCGCTCCGGAGCACATCCGGATGCCCGAAGCCTCCCCGGACGTTCCCGCGCCGGCCGCCGGCACCGCCGTACTCCCCGGTGCTCCCGCCGCTGAAGCGGACGACACCGAGGGCGAAGCCGCCGCACCGGTTCCCGGGGCCACGGGCGACGAAGTCCTCGCGGAGACCCCCATGCCCGAGGCCCCGGCCGCCGTCGGCCCGGAGGCGCCCCGTGCCGCCGACGAGACGGCCGACGCCGTTCCCGCGACCGACACGGCCGCGTCCGAGCCCGACGAGGCTCCGGTCCAGGGCCCCCGGCAGACCCCCGCGGCCCCCCTGACCGGCGCCGTCCCCCCGGAGCCCGAGCCGGACCGGCCCGCGGGGGAGTCCGTCCCCGTGGACGGCGCCGTGGCCGCCGCCCCGCACCCCGCGCCGACCCCGCCCCAGGGCGTGGCCGTCCCCGCCGGGGAACCCCGCGACGCGGACGCCGAACCCGCGCAGAACCCGGACGACCTCGACACCCGGGGCGCCGGCGTGGACACGGAAGCCGCGCGGCCCACCGGCCCGGCCGCCCCCGGCTACGACGACGCCGAGCGCGAGGCCGTGCTGAAGGTCATGCGCGAGCGCCGGGACATCCGCAACGGCTTCCGCAGCGACCCCATCCCGCACGAGGTGCTGCTCCGGGTCCTGGAGGCCGCCCACACCGCACCCTCCGTCGGCCACTCGCAGCCCTGGGACTTCGTCGTCATCCGCTCCGCCGAGACCCGGCGCAGCATGCACGAACTGGCCGTGCGCCAGCGCGACGCCTACGCCAAGTCCCTGCCCAAGGGCCGGGCGAAGCAGTTCAAGGAACTGAAGATCGAGGCCATCCTCGACACACCCGTGAACATCGTCGTCACCGCCGACCCGACCCGCGGCGGCCGGCACACCCTCGGCCGCCACACCCAGCCCCAGATGGCGCCGTACTCCTCCGCGCTCGCGGTGGAGAACCTCTGGCTCGCCGCCCGCGCCGAGGGCCTCGGCGTCGGCTGGGTCAGCTTCTTCGACGAGCGCGAGATGGTCCGCGCGCTGGGGCTCCCCGAACACCTGGAGATCGTCGCCTACCTGTGCGTGGGCTACGTCGACGAGTTCCCGGACGAGCCCGAGCTGATGCAGGCCGGCTGGTCCAAGCGCCGCCCGCTGTCCTGGGTCGTGCACGAGGAGACGTACGGCCGTCGCGCCCTGCCCGGAGAGGACCCCCACGACCTGCTCGCCGAGACCGTCGCACAGATCCGCCCGCTGGACGCCAAGGCGCTCGGCGAGGCGTGGGAGCGTCAGAAGCGCATGACCAAACCGGCCGGGGCGCTCGGCATGCTGGAGATCATCTCCGCCCAGCTCTCCGGCCTGTCCCGCCAGTGCCCGCCGCCCGTCCCGGAGCCCGCGGCCGTCGCGATCTTCGCCGGCGACCACGGGGTGCACGCCCAGGGCGTCACCCCCTGGCCGCAGGAGGTCACCGCCCAGATGGTGGCCAACTTCCTCGGCGGGGGAGCGGTCTGCAACGCCTTCGCCGCCCAGGTCGGCGCCGAGGTCTGCGTCGTCGACGTGGGCGTCTCCTCCGACCTCCCGGCCACCCCCGGACTGCTGCCGCGCAAGATCCGCGCCGGCACGTCCGACATGACCACCGGGCCCGCGATGACCCGCGAGGAGGCCAAGAAGGCCATCGAGGTCGGCATCGAGACCGCCCGCGACCTGGTCGCGGCCGGCAACAAGGCCCTCCTCACCGGCGAGATGGGCATCGCGAACACCACCGCGTCCGCCGCCCTCATCTCCGTCTTCACCGGCGCCGACCCGGCCGAGGTCACCGGCCGCGGCACCGGCATCAACGACGAGACCCTCGCCCGCAAGACCGAGGTCGTGCGCCGCGCCCTCGAACTCCACCAGCCGGACCCGGCCGACCCCGTCGGCGTCCTGGCCGCCGTCGGCGGCTTCGAGCACGCCGCCATGGTCGGCCTGCTCCTCGGCGGCGCGTCGCTGCGTACGCCGGTGATCCTGGACGGCGTCAGCGCCGGCGCCGCCGCCCTGGTGGCCCGGGCCGTCGCCCCCGAGGTCCTGGCCGCCTGCATCGCGGGCCACCGCAGCGCCGAACCCGGTCACGTCGCCGCCCTCAACAAACTGGGCCTGCGCCCCCTGGTCGACCTCGACCTCCGCCTCGGCGAGGGCACGGGCGCGCTCCTGGCGCTCCCCCTGGTCCAGAGCACGGCCCGGGCCATGCACGAGGTGGCGACCTTCGATTCGGCCGGGGTGACCGAGAAGTAGGGCGAGAGCTTCTCGGGACCGCGGCACCGGGCGCCGTCCCGGCCGGCCGGTGGTGGGCAGTCGTTCCTTCCCCGGTGCCTCAAGGGCCTGGGAGGCACCCCCGGGCGGAACGGGTGGCCGCCACCACCGGCGGGCCGGTACCCGGCGCACCCTGCCCACCCACCGGACACCAGACCCGCCAGCGCCCAGGCCCCCTTAAAATCCGCACGTCAGGGCCACCGCACGCCGTAAGAGGAGCCGTCCCTCATGGCCGAACACCCCGCCTACCCCGTAGGCCTCCGCCTCACCGGCCGCCGGACCGTCGTCCTCGGCGGCGGCCAGGTCGCCCAGCGCCGCCTCCCCGCCCTGATCGCCGCCGGCGCCGACATCCACCTCGTCTCCCCCGAGGCCACCCCCTCCGTGGAGGCCATGGCCGACGCCGGCGAGATCACCTGGCACCGGCGCCCCTACGCCGAGGGCGACCTCGCGACCGCCTGGTACGCCCTCATCGCCACCAGCGACACCGAGGCGAACACCCGCGCCTCCGCCGAGGCGGAGGCGCACCGCGTGTGGTGCGTCCGCTCCGACGACGCCGACGCGGCGACCGCGTGGACCCCGGCCACGGGCACCAGCGAGGGCGTCACGGTGGCCGTCCTCACGACGGAGGCGCGCGGCCGCGACCCCCGCCGCACCGCCGCCATCCGCGACGCCGTGGTCGAGGGCCTGCGCGACGGCACCCTCGTCGCCCCGCACCACCGCACCCGCGTCCCCGGCGTCGCCCTCGTCGGCGGCGGCCCCGGCGACCCCGACCTGATCACCGTGCGCGGCCGCCGCCTGCTCGCCGAGGCCGACGTCGTCATCGCCGACCGGCTCGGCCCGCGCGACCTGCTCGCCGAACTCCCGCCGCACGTCGAGGTGATCGACGCGGCGAAGATCCCCTACGGTCGTTTCATGGCCCAGGAGGCCATCAACAACGCGCTGATCGAGCACGCCAAGCAGGGCAAGTCGGTGGTCCGGCTCAAGGGCGGCGACCCGTACGTCTTCGGCCGCGGCATGGAGGAGCTCCACGCGCTCGCCGAGGCGGGCATCCCCTGCACCGTCGTCCCCGGCATCTCCAGCTCCATCTCGGTCCCGGGCGCGGCCGGCATCCCCGTCACCCACCGCGGTGTGGCACACGAGTTCACCGTGGTCAGCGGCCACGTCGCCCCCGACGACGAGCGCTCCCTGGTCGACTGGCCGGCGCTGGCGAAGCTGACCGGCACCCTCGTGGTCCTCATGGGCGTCGACAAGATCGGCCGGATCGCCGAGACCCTGGTCGCCCACGGCAAGTCCCCGGACACCCCCGTCGCCCTCGTCCAGGAGGGCACCACGGCCGCCCAGCGCCGGGTCGACGCCACCCTCGCCACGGTCGCCGAAACGGTCGCCGCCCAGGAGGTCAGACCGCCGGCCGTCATCGTCATCGGCGAGGTCGTCGCCGTGGGCCCGCGCGGGACGGCGTGACATGGCCGAACTCATCACCGTCGACGACCCCGCCGACCCGCGGCTGCACGACTACACCGGCCTGACCGACGTGGAACTGCGCCGCCGCCGCGAACCCGCCGAGGGCCTGTTCATCGCCGAGGGCGAGAAGGTCATCAGACGCGCCGGGGAATCGGGCTACGCGATGCGGTCGATGCTGCTGTCCGCGAAGTGGATCGACGTCATGCGCGACGTCATCGACCGGGCCACCGCCCCGGTGTACGTCGTCGACCCCGCGCTCGCCGAACAGGTCACCGGGTACCACGTGCACCGCGGCGCGCTCGCCTCCATGCAGCGCACACCGCTGCCCGCGGCGGCCGACGTGCTCCGGGCCGCCCACCGCGTCGTCGTCATGGAGTCGGTCAACGACCACACCAACATCGGCGCGATCTTCCGCTCCGCGGCGGCCCTCGGCATGGACGCCGTCCTGCTCTCCCCGGACTGCGCCGACCCCCTGTACCGCCGCAGCGTCAAGGTCTCCATGGGCGCGGTCTTCTCCGTGCCGTACGCCCGTGTCGACACCTGGCCCGGGGGACTGGAGACGGTGCGCGAGGCCGGGTTCGAGCTGCTCGCCCTCACTCCCGGCGAGCGGGCCCGGCCCCTGGACGAGGTGGCGCCGCACCGTATGGACCGGGTGGCCCTGATGCTGGGCGCGGAGGGCGCGGGCCTGTCCGGCCGGGCCCTGGCCGCCGCCGACGAACTGGTCCGCATCCCGATGTCGCACGGCGTCGACTCCCTCAACGTGGGGGCCGCGGCGGCGGTCGCCTTCTACGCGGTGGCCACGGGGCGTCCCCGGGAGTAGCGGCTCGGACGCGGCGGTTCGGGACGTTACCGCCGCCGTCGGGGCCTCATCCGGGACCCTGGCACCCCTGCACCAGCGCGATGCCGAGCGCGACGGCCAGCGTCACGACGACGAACACGAACAGCCGCTGCCTGAGCAGGCGCGGATTGGCCGGCCGCAGGCCGGTCCCCGTCGTCCGGGGCCCCGGACGACGGGGACCGGTGCCGGACCGGGTGGTGTTCCGGGACGCCGGCGTGGGGCGCGGCCCGGACCGGGACGGCGTGCCCGCGGGCGAGGAGCCGCCGCCGCGCGAAGGGGGCACGCTCCGGTTGTTCCGCCGGGGGGACGAACCGCTGTTCCTGGGCGCGGGACCGCGCCCGCGCGGGGGCGGGGTCCCCTGACCGTCCTGCCGGCGCCGCGCCCGCTCCGGGTAGGTGTCCGCGAGGCGTCCGGTGGGCCGCTCCGTCTCGGCGCCGCGCGGGGCCGGCGGGCGCACGTCGGCGAGGCCCTGGGCCTCCCGCGCGGCGATCTCCTTGAGCCGCAGCGACAGTTGGAGCGTGCTGGGCCGCTCCTCCGGGTCCTTCGCCAGACACGCGCGGACGAGGGGGGCCAGGGCGTCCGGGACACCGTGCAGCTGCGCCTCCTCATGCACCACGCGGTACAGCATCACCTCGGAACTGCCGTGCCCGAAGGGCGAGTCGCCCATCGACGCGTACGCGAGCGTGGCGCCCAGCGAGAACACGTCCGTGGCCGGGGTGACGGCCGCGCCGCGCACCTGCTCCGGGGCGAGGAAGCCGGGCGAGCCGACCGCCGTGCCGACGTGCGTGAGCGTCGACGCGCCGGTCGCCCACGCGATGCCGAAGTCGATGATCCGCGGCCCCTTCGGGGACAGCAGGATGTTGGACGGCTTGAGGTCCCGGTGCACCACACCGGCCTCGTGCACGGCGACCAGCCCTTCGGAGAGGGCCGCGCCGACGGCGGCGACGTCGGCCGCGCCGAGCGGTCCCTCGTCGGCGACCTTGTCGTGCAGCGAGGGCCCCGGCACGTACTGCGTGGCGAACCAGGGACGGTCCGCGTCGAGGTCCGCGGCCACCAGCCGGGCCGTGCAGCCGCCGCGGATGCGGCGGGCCGCCGAGACCTCGCGCGCGAACCGCGAGCGGAACTCCTGGTCCTCGGCCAGGTCGGGCCGGATGACCTTCAGCGCGACCCGCTGCCCCTTCTTGTCGGAGCCCAGGTAGACCACGCCCATCCCGCCCGCGCCGAGTCGTCGGTGGAGCCTGAAAGAGCCGACGACGCGCGGGTCCTCGCGCCTCAGGCGCATCATCGCCATGTTCATCCCCGCTGCCCGGTCCTGTGACGTGCCACAGCTTACGTTTCCACGGCCGCCCGTGCGCAGAGGCCGCGCCCTCTCGGAGCGGTGGATTGTCAGTGGGGGGTGGGAGACTCGAAGGGTGGTCAGGGAACGCGCGGGCACACCTGGTTCGCGCGGACGGTGATCCCAACCACCCGACGGTGAAGGGGGATTGATCACATGAAGGGTGACCGCGTGGAGATCGTCGTGGATGCGGGGGACACGACGCGTACGTACGAGGTGGTGGCGAGCAGGGCGGGGCGCCGGGTCGAGACGGCGGTGCGACGAGGGGTGGTGGAAGTGAGCGAAGTCACCCGAACCGGGGCCGTGGTGCGAACGGCCCGGTTCATGGCGAATCGGGTGCTCGCACTGGTGGAGCAGCCGGTGCCGCGGGAGGACGGCTCGGAGAAAGCGGGACGGAGCGGGCGGCCCCTCGGGGATGTCCCTGAGGTGTAGGAGCCCGTCTCCACCCAGGGGAGTACACCGGGAGGAGGGGCTCATCCTCCGGGAGGCCCGGCAATCGGTACGAGGGCATGACGCCGGGGGAGGTCCCGGCGCCTAGATTTGAGGTCAAGCGGCGGGTGCAGCACTCGTCCCCCGAGGTCAAGACGCCCGCCGCTGCCGACGACAACGGAAACGGTCAGGAGAGGGGCCATGGCGTACACGGCACCGCGGACAGTGATCCGCACGCGGGAGCGCGGCGAGGGGCGCCGCCATCCGCTGGTGGCGACGCTGATGGCCCTGCCCCTGGCGGTCCTGCTCCTCCTCGTCTTCGACGGGTGGGAGACGGTGGCCACACAGGCGTCGTCCGTGGGCGAGATGCTGGGGCGCTGAGCGGCGACCCCAGGCCCGGAAGAGCGGTCCGGGCGGGGACATCCACCCATGAAACCCCGTGGGGACGGGGGTGCGGCGGACGGCAAAATGCCGGCGCAGCTGGGGAGCTGCGCCGGCATTGCTCTGCCCGCGAGGTCCCGGGAGCGCGCGTGGCTCCCACGGTCCGCGTGACCCGCCCCCGGCTACCCTCGCCCCCGTGACCACGGACCTCCTCCCCGCCCTGACCGCCCATGTCACGGCGACGGCCCACACGAGCCCCCGAACCTGCCGCTGCACCACCGCCACCCTCGCCGTCCGCGAGGACGCCACCGTCGTACGGCACGCCGGCACCGTCGCCAAGGCTCACGCCCCCGGCGCCGACCCCGCCGAGCTGACCCTGCGCCTCGCCGTGGCCACCCGGCTCCCCGGCGTCCTCCTCCCCCCGCTCGCCCCGGCCCCCGCCGAACTGCGCGGACGCCTCGTCACCCACTGGCCGTACGGCACTCCCGTGGACCCCGGCGACCCGGACACCGCCCCCTGGGAAGCCGCGGCCACCCTCCTCGCCCGCCTGCACCGGACCCCCGTCCCCACCGCCGTACCCCCCATGCGCGGTCCCGCCAAGGCCGCCCACGCCGTCGCCCTCCTCCGCACCGCCGCCCCCCACCACCCCGCCACCGCCCCCGTACTGCACGCCTGGGCCGTCCTCCCGCCCTGGGCCCGTGGCGAGGTCCCCCTGCCGGACACCGCCACCGCCCTCTGCCACGGCGACTTCCACCTCGGCCAGCTGATACGCCACCCCGAGCACACCGGCCCCTGGCTGCTCATCGACGTCGACGACCTCGGCACGGGCGCACCGGCGTGGGACCTGGCCCGTCCGGCGGCCTGGTACGCCTGCGGACTGCTCGCCCCCGACGAGTGGCACCGCTTCCTGACCGCCTACCGCGTGTCCGGCGGCCCGGCCGTACCGTCCGACGGCGACCCCTGGACCGCGCTGGACGTCCCGGCCCGCGCCCTCACGGTCCAGACCGCCGCCCGTGCCGTCACCAAGGCCGTCGCGGCCGGCCGGTCCCTGGACGAGGTGGAGCAGTCGCTGGTCGACGCCTGCGCGCGCATGGGTTCCGTCCGCCCCGCCACTCCGTCCGGTTGAGCGGAAGTTTCGCGCAGTAGGGTGCAACCGATCCGCAGCCGGACGGAGTCTGTTCTGGCGATACGCGAAGCAGGAACGACCGGCCAGGAGTTGAACCGATCATGCAGTGTCCGAAGTGCCGTGCCCCGATGCACACCTACAACCGCAACGGCGTCCAGATCGAGCAGTGCAGCGGGTGCCGGGGCATCTTCCTCGACTACGGCGAGCTGGAGTCGCTGACCCGGCTGGAGGCCCAGTGGTCGCAGCCTGCGCCGCCGGCCCCGCCCGCCCCGCAGGCGTACCCGGCCGCGCCGGCCCCCGCCTGGGGCGCCCCGCACGGCCACCACGGTCACCACGGTCACAAGAGCTTCGGGCGCATGCTCTTCTCCAGCTGACGGACGCACGACGAAGCCCCCGGTCGCAGGACCGGGGGCTTCGGGGCTGTGGACGATACTGGGATTGAACCAGTGACCTCTTCCGTGTCAGGGAAGCGCTCTCCCGCTGAGCTAATCGTCCTCGGGACCACGATCACTCCATGGAGCGGATCATGGGCACTGCGTGCGCGATACTGGGATTGAACCAGTGACCTCTTCCGTGTCAGGGAAGCGCTCTCCCGCTGAGCTAATCGCGCGGGGGATCCGGAGATCCGGGATCCGGGGATCCAGTGGACGATACTGGGATTGAACCAGTGACCTCTTCCGTGTCAGGGAAGCGCTCTCCCGCTGAGCTAATCGTCCTTGGAGGTGGAGACGGGATTTGAACCCGTGTAGACGGCTTTGCAGGCCGTTGCCTCGCCTCTCGGCCACTCCACCAGGAGTGCGGGGGCCGGGAAGCCCCCTCTTCCTTCGAGCGGACGACGAGGCTCGAACTCGCGACCTCAACCTTGGCAAGGTTGCGCTCTACCAACTGAGCTACGTCCGCCTGTCGTTTCGGTCGGCTTGCGCTTCCCGGCGACGAACTGAACTCTAGCGGATTCCGGGGCCAGTACAAAAACCCGTTTGTGCAGCGTGCTGCGCTGCGTCCGCTCACGGACGTGCCCGGGCCACCGGAACCACGCCCGCCATAGACTCGTCGCGTGCTGGACCTGCCCCCTCTCGTCCGTTTCGGCGACCGCGTCGCCACCGGACTCCTCGACGTCACCGACGACCCCGCCGCCCTGGACTCCACGGGGTTCTGGGCCGTCGCCGCGGACTTCGAGGGCCGCCTGACCTGTGCCCGCTTCCGGGAGGTCCGGGAGCAGCCGGTTCCCGCCCCCGTGCCGGGGGCCTGGCGGGGGCCCGGGGCCGGCGACTGGACGTCCTCGCTCGACCGCGGCGCGTACACGGCGGCCGTACGCCGTATCCGCGACCGCATAGCCGCCGGCGAGGTCTACCAGGCGAACCTCTGCCGCGTCCTGTCCGCGCCCGTGCCCTCCGACGCCGATGTGGACGCCCTCACCGCGCTGCTCGCCCGGGGCAACCCGGCGCCGTATGCCGGAACGATTCGTCTGCCCGGCCACGGGGTGGAGATCGCCACGGCCTCGCCCGAACTGTTCCTGCGGCGGGAGGGCCGGGCCGTCGAGTCCGGACCGATCAAGGGCACCGGGCGCACCGAGGCCGACCTGCTGGAGAAGGACTACGCCGAGAACGTGATGATCGTCGACCTGGTCCGCAACGACATCGGACAGGTCTGCGGCCCCGGCACGGTGACCGTGCCCGACCTGTGCGCCGTCGAGAAGCACCCGGGGCTGGTCCACCTCGTGTCGAGCGTGCGGGGCGAGCTGCGGGGCGGCGCGGGATGGCCCGAGCTGCTCGACGCCGCCTTCCCGCCCGGCTCCGTCACCGGCGCGCCCAAGTCCAGCGCGCTGCGGATCATCGACGCGCTGGAGACGGCGCCCCGCGGCCCGTACTGCGGCGGCATCGGCTGGGTCGACGCCGACCGCGGCGCCGGCGTGCTCGCGGTGGGCATCCGCACCTTCTGGATCGACCGGACCACGGGCGGCGACGCCGTCCTGCGGTTCGGCACCGGCGCCGGGATCACCTGGGGCTCCGACCCCGAGGGGGAGTGGCGGGAGACCGAGCTGAAGGCCTCCCGGCTGCTCGCGGTAGCGTCGGGAACGTACGAGACGAGCGAAGGGACCCAGGGGTGAAGATCTGGCTCGACGGCGGGCTGCAGGACATCGAGTCCGCCCGCGTCTCCGTCTTCGACCACGGACTGACCGTGGGCGACGGCATCTTCGAGACGGTGAAGGCCGTGGACGGACGTCCGTTCGCGCTCACCCGGCACCTCGACCGGCTGACCCGGTCGGCCCGTGGGCTCGGGCTGCCCGATCCCGACCTCGACGAGATCCGCCGCGCCTGCGTCGCCGTCCTCGAGGCCAACCCGATGCCGCTCGGCCGGCTGCGCCTCACCTACACCGGTGGTCACGGCCCGCTCGGCTCCGACCGCGGCGACCACGGTCCGACCCTCGTGGTCGCCCTCGGCGAGACCACCCGCCGCCCCGACTCCACCGCCGTCGTCACCGTCCCCTGGACGCGCAACGAACGCGGCGCGCTCACCGGCCTGAAGACCACGTCGTACGCCGAGAACGTCGTCGCCCTCGCCCGCGCCCGTGAGCGGGGCGCCTCCGAGGCGCTGTTCGGCAATACCGTCGGACGGCTCTGCGAGGGCACCGGGTCGAACGTCTTCGTCGTCCTGGACGGCGAGCTCCACACCCCGCCGCTCGCCTCCGGCTGCCTCGCCGGGATCACTCGCGCCCTCGCCGTCGAGTGGACCGGCGCCAAGGAGACCGACCTGCCGCTGGACGTCCTGGAGCGGGCCGAGGAGGTCTTCCTCACCTCCACCCTGCGCGACGTCCAGGCCGTGCACCGCGTCGACGACCGCGAACTGCCCGGCGCCCCCGGCCCGGTGACCGCCAAGGCCATGCGGATCTTCGACGAGCGCTCCGGGACCGACCTCGACCCGTGACGGACCCGAAATTCGGCTGATCCTGGGCGTGGCAGAGGGTAGAACACCCTTGATGACCACCACCCTGCGGCCGGTCGAGCCGCTTCAGCAGAACCCCGACGGCACGCGTTCGCGCCGCTACCAGGTGTGCGTGAACAGCCGTCCCGTCGGGGCGGTCCACCTCGGCACGCATCCCGTCTTCGGTGACGCCGTGGCCCGGATCACGAGCCTGCGCATCGAGGAGCCGGACCGCCGGCGCGGCCGGGGCACGGTGGCCGCGCTCGCCGCGGAGGAGGTGGCGCGCGGCTGGGGATGCCGCCGCATCGAGGCGACGGTCCCCGCCGACGCCGGTGCTGCCCTCGGGCTCGCCACGGCGCTCGGCTACGTCGTGCGCAACCGGAACATGGAGAAGACCCTCCCGGACACCCCGCCGGCGCTTCCGGGGGGCAGCGTGGCCCGGCCCATGACGGAGGACGAGTTCGGGCCCTGGTCGGCCAAGGACCAGGAGGACTACGCGGAGGACTGGATCCGGCGCGGGGTGCCGAAGGCCGAGGCCCGGGCCAAGGCGGCGAACGACCACGCCGCGCTGCTGCCCGACGGCCGGGCCACCGAGGGCATGCTCCTCAGCGTCCTCGAGCACGAGGGCACGCCCGTGGGCACCCTGTGGCTGTCGGTGCGCGGGGAGCGGGCCTACGTCTTCGGCGTCGAGGCCGACGCCGCCCACCGCGGCCGGGGGCACGGACGGGCGCTCATGCTGCTCGCCGAGGCCCAGTCGGTCGCCGCGGGCAACCGGGCCATCGGGCTCAACGTGTTCGCCGGGAACACCCCGGCCGAGCGGCTCTACGACTCCCTCGGCTACGGCACGACGCAGTACTCGCTGTACAAGCCGCTCCTGTGAGGGCGGGCGGGACCCGCGGGGCCCGGGGTCAGCCCTCCCGCTCGGCCAGCAGCCGGTCCGCGATCTCCTCGACGCGCTCGCGCAGTCCTTCCTGGCTCTTGCCGCCGTCGAGGCGCTCACCGCCGATGACGTACGTCGGGGTGCCCGTCACCCCGATCGCCTTGCCCTCGGCCTGGTCCGCGTCCACGATCAGGATGTGCCGTCCGTCGATCAGCGCGGTGTCGAACTCCTCGGCGTCGAGACCGAGTTCCCGGGCGGTCTCGACGAGGAAGGCCTCTCCCCGGCGGTCCAGCTCCTCGACCCGTCCCAGCACGGCCTCGACGTACGGCCATCCCCGCCCCTGCTCCAGCGCCTCCTCGGCGGCCTGGGCGGCGGCGAAGGAGTGCTTGTGCTTCTCCAGCGGGAAGTGCCGCAGCCGCAGCTCCAGGCGGTCGCCGTAGCGGGCCCGCAGGGCACGGAGGTCGTCGAGGGCGTGCCGGCAGTCCGGGCACTGCAGCTCGCACCAGACGTCGAGGACGGGGGCGGCGGGACGGGCGGGGGAGGAGTCACTCATGGTCACAGTCTCCCAGCCGGGCCGCCCGCCACCCAATCGGACGCAGGACGTCGCGGGGCGGACCCGGGTCCGGGGTCCGGGCCCGCCTCCCGGTCCGCCCGGAGTGAGGGCCGAAGGAGGGCGTCCACCGGCACCTGCGGAGGAGTGACGACCCGGAGATGTCCCTGATGTCCGGCCGGAACATGGCCCGGCGGGGCCCCGCGGGTGCAGGATGGAAGGGACGAAGCGCCACAGCGCCCCACCTGCCTGGAGGACCGGATGATTGCCGAGACCGTCTGTTCCGCCGTCTCCGCGGCAGGCCTGGGCATCGCCGCGGTCACGGCCTACCGCAAACGCTTCCTCGCGGCCACCCGCATCGCCGCCTATGCGCTCGTGCCCCTCGGACTGGTGATGACCGGCGTCGTCGACTGGCTGGCCGACACCGCCTTCAGCCCGACGGCCTGGGCCGGCTTCGGACTGCTCGGTCTGGCCTGGGTGCTGTTCGCGACCACCCGCACCGTGGAGCGGCGGCGCGGAGGCACCCGCAAGGAGCGCAAGGCCGCGCGGGCCGGGGCACGACCGGAGGCGGTGGCGCCCGGGGCCTCCGCGCCCTCCCTGGGGCAGGGGTCCCGCCCGGCGGCCCGTCCCGCTCCCGCCTCCCGGGGCGAGGACGACTTCAGCGACATCGAGGCCATCCTCAAGAAACACGGCATATGACGGCGGCGCACCACGGCTGAACGCGTGCGCGACCGGCGGAAACGTCACAGAGCGCCACGGAATGTCCGGAAGCGATCACAACCCGAACCGTAGATCGCGGAATCGGCGAACTCGCACTCACTCCGTGAGTGTTGATCGCGTCGGGCGCTTCCGATGCGTCATGATCGCCGCGAGATGCTGGACACGAAACAGAGCGATGCCGCGCCGCAGCAGGACGAACCGCGTGGATGCCTCTTCGCCCTTTCCCAGCCACCGCTGATGATCTTCCTGGCGGTGATCGGGTGTCTGCTGCTCACGGCTGCCCTGCACGACCTGCTGTGGCTGTGAGCCGTACCCGCGGTACCCGGCGTCACCCGTCGGGGCCGCGTCGGCACGGCATCGACCAGCCGTCCCACCGGTCGTGGGACGGTCCCGGGCGGTCAGCCCGCCGCCTCCTTGCGCCGCGCCCGGTAGGCGGCCACATGCAGACGGTTGCCGCAGGTGCGGCTGTCGCAGTAGCGGCGCGAGCGGTTGCGGGAGAGATCGACGAAGGCGTGCCGGCAGTCCGGGGCCTCGCAGCGCCGCAGCCGCTCCTGCTCCCCGGCGACCACGAAGAACGCCAGCGCCATCCCGCAGTCGGCGGCCAGGTGGTCGGCCACGGAGGCGCCGGGCGCGAAGTAGTGCACGTGCCAGTCGTAGCCGTCGTGGTCGGTGAGCCGGGGCGTGGTGCCCGCGGCCGCGATCAGCTCGTTGATCAGTGTGGCGGCCGCGCGGGCGTCCGGAGCGGCGAAGACCGCCGCGAACCGGCCGCGGATCTTGCGCACCGCGGCCAGGTCGAACTCCGTGAGCACCCCGACCTCGCTGACCTTGTGCTGCCGCACGAACTCCTCGAGGGCCGCGACGTCCGGCAGTCCCTCCGGTGTCGTGTCGTCCTCCGGCGCGGAGTTCACCAGATCCACCACGGTGTCGAGTGCGCACCGGGTGTCGTGGGTGATCAGCACAGTTCGCTCCCTGGCCTGGGGGTCGGGCGGACGCCCGCCGATGCTGGCCGATGGTAGTGGCTCCGGCGCGCCCCGCACCTCCCCGCTCCGCACATGGCTCCGCGTGCGGCGCGCGGACACCGGCCGTCGTCCCCGGTCGCCCTTTCGGCCGGCACCGGTTCGGTGTGCGCACAGCACGACGGCGCCGCCCGCGGACTCCGCGGTGTCGGCGCCGTCGTGTGTGAGCCGTGTACGGCTGTCCGGGCCCGAGCCGTCTCCCCGAGTCGACGGCGCCGGGCGGCTTCGTGAGCCTCGCCTAGCTTTCCGCCAGGATGTGCGAGAGCTCCTGGTCGAGATCGAAGTGCCGGTGTTCCGTGCCGGGCGGCACGGCGGCGTCGGTGCGCTTCAGGAAGGACTCCAGAGCCCTTGCGGGGGCCTCGAGCAGGGCCTCCCCCTCCGGTGAGCTCAGGGCGATGCAGACGACGCCCTGACCGTGGCTGCGCGACGGCCAGACACGGACGTCGCCGGTGCCCGTGGGGCGGTGAAGTCCTTCGGCGAGGAGGTCGCGGGCGAACACCCACTCGACGGTTTCCTCGGCTCCGGTGTGGAAGGTGGCGTGCACGGCGTAGGGGTCGGCCGTGTCGTACCGCAGGCCTGCGGGGACAGGCAGGGAGGACTCGCTCGACACAACGAGGCGCAGGTGCAGCTCGCAGCTGACCGTGGTGTTCATAAGCGCCAGGGCCTTTCGCTCAGTGTGCGCTCGGGGATTCGCACGTCGGCCAAATCGACATGCCACCTACGGTGCCGTTGTAAACCCCTCTGAGAGTTTTGCGTCGTTTTACGTAACTCTTCCGGCCGAAAGATCGTTCGCGCTCTGCACCCATTCCGGTGATGTGTTTCGCTCGGGTAGTGTTTGGCTGTATGAACACGGGGAGTGACAGGTCTGGCGAGGTCGCGGTGGCGGCCCACGGGGTGACGGTGGACGAGAGCGGGAACCGTGAGGAGCGGGGGCTCGGATCGCGCGCGCCGGAGTTCGTCAAGGCGCGTCGCGCGCTGCACTTCAGCTGGCAGGTCGGCGTCTTCGTCGTCGGCCTCGCGGTCGTGGCGGCCGGTGCCGCGATGCTGGTGCTGCCCGGGCCGGGCTGGGTCGTGATCTTCGGCGGCATGGCGATCTGGGCGACCGAGTTCGTCTGGGCCCAGCTGGTGCTGCGCTGGACCAAGCGCAAGGTCACCGAGGCGGCGCAGCGTGCCCTGGACCCCAAGGTGCGGCGCCGGAACATCATCCTGACCTCGATCGGCCTGGTGATCGTGGTCGCGCTGGCCGGGGTCTACCTGTGGAAGTTCGGTCTCGTGATGCCCTGGAAGATCAAGGAGCAGTGAGGCGCGGCGGGGGACGGGCGCACCGCTCCCCGCTGGTCACGGGCACCCCCTGACATGGGGTAATGTTCTTCCTGCGTCCGGGCGATTAGCTCAGTGGGAGAGCGCTTCGTTCACACCGAAGAGGTCACTGGTTCGAACCCAGTATCGCCCACCGGATCATCAGGCGGCCCGGCTCACGACTCGTGAGCCGGGCCGCCTCGTCGTGTGCGGCCGGCGTGGCGCGCTCGCGCCGAGGGCCGGCCGGGCGAGGGTCCTCCCGGGTGTCCGGGGCGTTCCGCTTCCGGTCGTCTTCATTCAACCGTGACCTTCCGCCGCGCCCGTTCCGGTCGGCCCCGCCGCGTTCGGCCGGTCGGCCGTGAGGCGTCTACCTGGATGTTTGCGGCCAGGCGTGGATCCACGGACGAGGCGGCCGCCGCCGGTGCGGAGGCGCGGCTCCCATGAATTCCTGTCCGAATCATTGACGCGCCCGTAGGCCCTCCGTAACTTGTGCCAGCAAGCGCTTACTTGAAACGATTCATGAGGCGGACGCGAACGTCGCGGGGAGGCTCATATGCAGCAGGGTGGGAATGTGGAGAGGCGGACGATCCTCAAGGCGGCGGGGGCCTCGCTGGCCGTCGCGGGGCTCGGTGCGACCGCCACCGCCTGCGGTGGCGGCAGCGGCTCGGGGGACGGGACGGTGACGCTCCGTTACGCGTGGTGGGGTGGCGAGCCGCGCACCATCGCCATCAAGAAGACGATCGCGCTCTTCGAGAAGAAGTTCCCGAAGATCAAGATCAAGCCTGAATTCACCGACTACGAGGCGTTCTGGGAGAAGTTCCAGACCCAGGCCTCCGGCGGGAATCCGCCGGACGTTTTCCAGAACGCGGTCGGCTTCCTGCGTAAGTACGACAAGCGCGGTGTTCTGCTGGATCTCACGTCGCAGGCGGACGCCGGGAACCTGAGCCTGGACAACTTCCGCAACGGTGTCCTGGCGAACGGTCAGGTCGACGGCAAGCAGATCGCCGTCCCCGTCGGCGCCAACACCATGTCGCTCGTCATCGACCTCAAGGCCTTCGAGAAGGCCGGGGTGGAGGCGAAGTTCGGCTGGACCTGGGACGAGTACTTCGACGCGCTGCAGACGATCCAGGACAAGCTGAAGATCGCCGGTGACACCGGCTACTTCAGCATCATGTACCTCTACGACCTCTACCTGCGCCAGAACGGCAAGGCCTTCTTCACGGACACCGATCTCGGCTTCACCCAGGACGATCTGACGCAGTGGTGGGAGGACGGCTACAAGCGCGTGCGGTCCGGGCTCGTCGCCGACCCGAAGAAGGTCGAGCAGGTCAAGCCCAAGTCGGCGCTCTCGGCGGGCCTCGCGGCGTCCGAGTTCACCTGGGACAACTTCTCCATCCGCTACGAGGGCGAGGGCGAGTCGGACTACGGGCTCGCGCCGATCCCCACCACGGACGGCAAGGCCACCGGTCAGTACCTCGGTTCGCTGATGCTGAGCGGCTTCTCGGGGACCAAGCACCCCAAGGAGGTGGCCCAGTTCATCGACTTCATGGTCCACGACCCCGAGGTCGGCGAGATCATGGGTTACGACCGCGGCATCCTCGCCACCACCGAGCAGTACGACGCGTTCAAGCCCACCGACGACAACAACAAGGGCGTCGCGGCCTACGAGGAAGAGGTCGCCGCGGCCGGCGTCCTCGGCAAGATCACCCCGCACCCGTCGGGCGCCGACGTCATCGAGGCGGCGTTCCTGCGCATCGGCGGCGAGGTCGCCCAGGGCAAGGCCAAGCCGGCCGACGCCGCCAAGGCACTGTTCAGCGAGGCCAAGGCCGCGTTCGCCGGCTGAGGGGACGTACCACCATGACGCTCGTCAAGGAAGCGCCCGCGCGCCCGGCCGGGAAGCGGCCCGCCGCTCCCGCCGCCGGGCGGCGCGGGCGGCGCCGCGAGACTCTCGCCGGCTATCTCTTCATGTCGCCGTGGATCGCGGGGTTCCTGCTGCTCACGGCGGGGCCGATGATCGCGTCGCTGTACTACGCGTTCACCAGCTACAACCTGTTCACGCCGCCCCAGTGGGTGGGGCTGGACAACTTCACGACGATGTTCCAGGACCCGCGCTGGCAGAAGTCGGTCGAGGTCACCCTCAAGTACGTCGTCGTGGCGACCCCCCTGAAGCTGCTGCTCGCGCTCGGCGTCGCGCTGCTGCTCGCGCAGAAGCGGCGCGGGCAGGGCCTGTACCGGGCCGCGTTCTACATGCCCTCGCTCATCGGCGCCAGCGTCTCCGTCGGCTTCGTGTGGCGGGCGCTGTTCTCGGACGACGCGGTCGTGGACCGTACGCAGAAGATCTTCGGGCTCGACGTGGGCGGCTGGATCGGCAACCCGGACTACGTCATCTACGCCCTGGTGGCCCTGAGCATCTGGCAGTTCGGCGCCCCCATGGTCATCTTCCTGGCCGGCCTCAAGCAGGTCCCGCAGGAGCTGTACGAGGCCGCCGAGATGGACGGCGCCGGACCGCTGCGCAGGTTCTGGAACGTCACGCTGCCGATGATCTCCCCGGTGCTGTTCTTCAACGTGCTGCTGGAGTCCATCCACGCGTTCCAGGTGTTCGGCTCCGCCTACGTCGTCTCCGACACCCGGTGCGGGCCCGCCGACGCCACGCTCGTCTACACCTGTTACCTCTACCAGAAGGGCTTCAAGGAGGCCCAGATGGGCTTCGCCTCCGCGATGGCCTGGACGCTGGTGATCGCGGTGGCGCTCGTGACGGCGGTCCTGTTCTGGTCGCAGAAGAAGTGGGTGCACTACGAGGAGGCCGCCAAGTGACCAGTGCCACCAGCCCTGCCCTGCCCACCGCCGGCGAGCGGCGGCGCGTCGGATCGATCGCCTGGCACGTGGGCGCGCTCCTCGTCCTCGCGGTCGTCCTCTATCCCGTGATCTGGGTGGTCGGCGCCTCGTTCAAGCCGAGCAAGGACATCATCGCCAGCCTCGACCTGCTGCCCACCGCGCCGGTCTGGGCGAACTTCTCCGGGCTCGCCGACGGCATCTCCGGCATCTCCATCGGCAGTTTCTTCTGGAACTCGCTGATGTACGCGGTCCTCGCCGTGGTCGGTGTCGTGCTGTCCAGCTCGCTGACCGCGTACGCCTTCGCCAAGATCCGGTTCGCCGGGCGGAACCTGCTCTTCACCCTGATGATCGGCACGCTGCTGCTGCCGTACCACGTGCTGCTCATCCCGCAGTACGTGCTCTTCCGCAACCTCGAGCTCACCGACACCCTGGTGCCGCTCGTCGCGGGCAAGTTCCTGGCCACGGAAGCCTTCTTCGTCTTCCTGATGGTGCAGTTCATGCGCGGACTGCCCAGGGAGCTGGACGAGGCCGCCAAGCTCGACGGCTGCGGGCACCTGCGCACCTACTGGTCGATCGTGCTGCCGCTGAGCCGGCCCGCGATCATCACCAGCGCGATCTTCACCTTCATCAACGCCTGGAACGACTTCATGGGGCCGCTGATCTACCTCAACACCCCCGAGAAGTACACCGTCTCGCTCGGCCTGATGATGTTCCGCGACCAGGAGGGCGTCTCCAACTACGGCAGCATGATCGCGATGTCGCTGGTGGCGCTGGTGCCGGTCATCGCCTTCTTCATGGCCTTCCAGCGCTACCTCATCGACGGCATGGCGACCTCCGGACTGAAGGGCTGAGGCGGTCACCATGGTGCAAGCACGCGTGAAGGCGCGCACCTCGCGCAGGGAGTCCGTGTTCGGCGAGCGCTTCGCGGTCTTCGCCGAGTGCCTGCTCACCGGCGTGTGGATCGCCGTGGCCTGCCTCGGGGGCGTCACCTACCCCGCGGCCTTCGCCGCCGGCGCCCGGCACCTGTGGCGTCGTACCACCCACCAGGACGGCGGTCTGCGGGAGTTCGTCCTGGACTTCCGCACCGCCGTGCGCGGCGGGTGGGCCGTCGGGCTCGCCGGGTGGGCCGTGGCCGCCGCGGTGTGGGTGGACGTCCTGGCCGCGCGGGCCGGACTCCCCGGTGGGCCGCTCGTCGGGGCCGTCGGAGTCTTCGCGCTGATCGGGGCCGCCGTGGCCCTGCTGCGGGCGGCCGCGCTCTGGGCGCCCGGCACGACCTGGCGGGCACTGCTCGCGGACGCCGGCCGGCGCACCGTGCTCGATCCCGCCGGATCCTTCCTGCTCGTCTGCGGACTGGCCGTCGTGGCCCTGTCCGGGTGGTTCGCCCCGCCGCTGGCGGTCCCCGTCCTGGGGGCCGTCGCGGCGGCGGCCGTCGCCGTGGAGGAGCGGTACCGGCACCGCTGACGGACGGTGCCCCTCTGTGGAGGCCGGCGCTCCGGCGCCGCACCTCTGTCTGTCATGCCCTTGACATCACCTTGCAATGCAGCAAAGGAAAGGAAAGGCCATGTCCCCCATCCCCCGCAGATCCCTGCTCAAGGCGGCCGCCGTCGCCGGAGCCGCCGCCCAGTTCAGCTGGGCCCTGGGAACGCGGAACGCCGCCGCCGCGCCCCGCGCGGAAGCCGCCGACGCCGACCCGGTCACCCTCGACTGGCTGGAGGACGGCGGCCTCGGCGCGGCCCCCGGCTCCACCGTCGGCGTGCCCTGGCCCAAGGGCGCCCACCAGGAGGACCAGACCTTCGCGCTGACCGACGCCGACGGGAAGTCCGTCCCCGTCCAGTCCTGGCCGATCGCCTACTGGCCCGACGGCTCCCTCAAGTGGACCGCGCACGCCGTGAGCTCCGGGTCCGGCAAGCTCACCCTGGCCCCCGGGGCGCCCGCAGCGGCCCCCGAGAAGAAGGTCACCGTCGACAGGCGCGGCGGCACCGTCGACGTCTCGACCGGCGTCATCACCGCCCGGATCGGCACGTCCGGCCACACGATCGTCAAGTCGGTCACCCGCGGCTCCACCGAGATCGCCAGGAACGGCCGCCTCGTCGTCCTGCGCCAGCCCGAGTACGAGGACGGCGACCAGACCACCGTCAGGACCGAACGCTTCGACGGCGCCGTCTCCGACGTCACCGTCGAACAGGAGGGCCCCGTCCGCGCGGTCGTCCGTATCGACGGCACGCACCGCAAGGGCCACCGCGACCTGCTGCCCTTCTCCATCCGTCTCTACTTCTACGCCGGCGCCGACTCCTTCCGCATGGTGCACACCATCACCTACGACGGGAAGCAGGAGCCCGGCAAGGCGAGCGGCGACTTCATCCGGGGCCTCGGCGTCCGCTTCACCGTCCCCCTGCGCGACGAGTCCTACGACCGGCACATCCGCCTCGGCGGCGAGGGCACCGGTCTGCTCCGCGAGGCCGTCAAGGGCATCACCGGACTGCGCCGCGACCCGGGAGCCGCCGTCCAGGCCGCCCAGTTCGCCGGCGAGAAGCTCCCCGACCCCGCCACCTGGGACCAGCGGGTCACCACCCGCCTGCAGTACATCCCCGAATGGGGCGACTACACCCTCTCCCAGCTCTCCGCCGACGGCTTCACCCTGCGCAAGCGCACCAAGAAGGGCTACGGCTGGATCGGCGCCGGCGGCGGCCGGCGCGCCTCCGGCTTCGGCTACGTCGGCGGCGTCACCGGCGGCCTCTCCTTCGGCCTGCGCGACTTCTGGGAGAAGCACCCCGCCCAGCTCGACATCCGCGACGCCCACACCGACGAGGCCGAGGTCACCCTCTGGCTCTGGTCACCCGAGGCCCAGCCCATGGACCTGCGCTTCTACCACGACGGCATGGGCCAGGACACCTTCCCCGAACAGCTCGAGGGCCTCAACATCACCTACGAGGACTACGAGCCCGGGTTCGGCACCCCGTACGGCATCGCCCGCACCTCCGAACTCCTCTTCTGGGCCAACGAGTCCACCCCGAGCGCCGAGAAGCTCGCCGAGCAGGTCGAGGCCGTCCGCGTCCTCCCGCAGCTCGCCGCCCCGCCCGGGCAGCTGATCGGCGCCGGGGTCTTCGGCAAGGGCCTGTTCGCCGAACCGGACCGCTCCACCCCGGCCAAGGCGAAGATCGAGGACCACCTCGACTTCCTCTTCACCTACTACAAGGACCAGGTGGAGCAGCGCCGCTGGTACGGCTTCTGGGACTACGGCGACATCATGCACACCTACGACACCGTGCGGCACCAGTGGCGGTACGACGTCGGCGGCTACGCCTGGGACAACTCCGAGCTCTCGCCCGACCTGTGGCTCTGGTACGCGTACCTGCGCTCCGGCCGCGCCGACATCTTCCGCTTCGCCGAGGCGATGACCCGCCACACCGGCGAGGTCGACGTCTACCACATCGGCAAGTGGGCCGGCCTCGGCACCCGGCACGGCGTCCAGCACTTCGCCGACAGCGCCAAGCAGCAGCGCATCGCCAACACCACCTACCGCCGCTACTACTACTTCCTCACCGCCGACGAACGCGTCGGCGACCTGATGCACGCCAACGTCGACTCCGACGAGACCTTCCTCGTCCTCGACCCCATCCGCAAGATCCGCACCGAGCCGTACACCCCGGACCGCAACGCCCTGTCGATCGGCTTCGGCACCGACTGGAGCGGACTGGTCTCCGCCTGGCTCACCGAGTGGGAACGCAAGGGTCCCAAGTGGGAGAAGGCCAAGGCCCGCGTGCTCTCCACCATGAAGACCATCGCCGCCCAGCCCAACGGCTTCGTCCAGGGCAGCGGCCTGTACGACCTCGACACCGGCGAGTTCGCCGTCGCCGACACCCCGAAGGTCGAGGTCTCCCACCTGTCGGCCGTCTTCGGCCTGGGCGAACTCTGCGCCGAGCTCATCGACCTCGTCGACATGCCGGAGTTCAACGAGGCGTACTACGACTACTGCCGCTACTTCAACGCGAGCAAGACGGAACAGGCCGCGCGCTACGGCTCCCACTTCGGCAGCCTGATCCTCTTCCAGGGCCACTCCCGCCTCGACGCCTACGCCGCCGTGCGGACCGGCGACGAGAAGCTGGCGAAGCGGGCGTGGCAGAAGTTCTACGACTCCGACGGCTACAAGGAGTCGGCGCCCTGGAAGACCGAGAAGGTCAGCGGCCCCATGGCCCTGGTCGCCGGCAGTGAGGCCGCCTGGGTGTCCACCAACGACACCGCGCTCTACGGCCTCGCCGCCATCGAGAACCTGGCGCTGCTGGGGGACCGCATGCCGTAGGCACATCACGGGCGCGGACGGGAACACGACGTCCATGGACTGGAACCATTACCGCTTCCGCAGTCTGTGGACCCTGTCCGCGCCCACCCCGGTGGTCTACCGCGTCCTGGAGCGGATCGAGGACTACCCCCTGTGGTGGCCCCAGGTACGGGACGTCACCCGGCTCGACGACACCAACGGGATCGTCACGATCCGCTCCCTCCTGCCGTACGACCTGACCTCGACCGTGCGGGAGGGACGGCGCGACCCGGAGACCGGGATCCTGGAGGTCGGCCTGTCCGGCGACATCGACGGCTGGGCCCGCTGGACCGTCACCCGCCTGGGACCCCACGGCTGCCTCGCCCACTACGAGCAGGAGGCCGACGTCCGCAAGCCGCTGCTGCGCCTGCTCGCCGTGCCGGGACGGCCCGTCCTGCGCGCCAACCACGCCCTGATGATGCGGGCCGGCCGGCGCGGCCTGGCCGCCCACCTGGAAGCGGTTTGAAGGAACCCTTCCCGGACCTGTATTGTTCAGTGCGTTCCCGGGCGATTAGCTCAGTGGGAGAGCGCTTCGTTCACACCGAAGAGGTCACTGGTTCGAACCCAGTATCGCCCACCGGGAAAGCCGGTCCGTCTCGACGGACCGGCTTTTTGCATCCCCGGCGAAGGGCGGTCCTCACGCCGCCGCCGGCAGGTCCGGCCGCAGCGGCCAGGCCGGGTCCACCACCTCGTCCGTGCCCGTGCGCGCGAACCACGCCTGCAGTCCCCGCGCCTGCGCCGCGTGCCACACCGCCTGCAGGGCGTGCAGCTCGCCGGGGGACAGCCGCTCCAGCCGCGAGGCGAAACGCCGCCCGACCGCCCGGGTGACCTCCAGCGCGGCCACCGCGTCCGCCGCCGCGTCGTGCGCCGCCTCCAGCTCGACGCCGTAGTACGCGCACAGGTCGGTCAGCGTGCGCCGGCCCTTGCGGTAGCGGTCCAGGTGCTTGTCCAGCACCCGGGGGTCCAGCACCAGCAGCGGCGTCCGCTCGAACCAGCGGCCCAGCGACGACGCCCGGTGCCTGCGCAACTCCCGGTCCAGCAGGGTGAGGTCGAACGGCGCGTTCATCACCACCAGCGGACGGCCCACCCTGGCCTGCTCCGCCAGCGCCTGAGCGATCTCGTACATCACCGGCGCCGGCCAGCGGCCGTTGCGCTGCAGGTGATCGTCCGTCAGTCCGTGCACCTCCGTCGCCCCGGCCGGCACCGGCACCCCAGGATTCACCAGCCACCGGGTCACCCGCGGCCGGACGCCCGGCGCGTCCTGCACGACGAGGGCGGCCGACACGATCCGGTCGGCCTCGACGTCCACACCCGTCGTCTCCGTGTCGAAAGCGGCCAACGGCCCTTCGTACCAGCACGCCATACCCAACAACCCCTCGTCCACCATCGGCAGTCGACGCACCGTCCGCTGCCCGAACCGGTGATACCCGGCCTGTTTGCGCCGTACGCCGGAAGGAGACAACAGGAGTACGGGTCTTTGCAGTTCAGCGACCCGCAACGGGGAAAGACTTGTTCTGGAAGGCTGTTGGCCATGGCCATCGCGCAGCCCGAGCGGGGCGGGCTGCTGCCCGAGCGCACGCCACCTGCTCGCGGCACTCTCGCCACCACCGCCTGCATGGAGACCCTGCAGGTCGGCTATCTGCACGCCGTCGCGGCCGCCGCGGGCTGCTCGCTCTCCCAGCCGTTCCCGGACAACGGCATCGACTGGCACGTCAGCCACAGCGCCCCCGGCCACGCCGTCGACGACGAGGTCACCATCAAGGTGCAGCTCAAGGCGACCTACCAGCTCCCCCCGAACCCGCCGGGCCGCTCCTTCTCCTTCACGCTCGACAACGCGCACCTGGAGAAGCTCGCCCGCACCCCGGTCTCGGTGCACAGGATCCTGGTCGTGATGATCGTGCCGCGCGCCCGGGACGACTGGCTGCGCGCCGGCCACGACCGGCTCGACCTGCGGCACTGCTGCTACTGGACCAACCTCGCCGGACACCCGGTCACCGGCCGGCGCCGCACCACCGTACGGATCCCCACCGCACGCGTCTTCGACGACCGGGCGCTGTGCGAGATCATGACGCGGGTCGGGACGGGAGGGAAACCGTGACGCACCGCCCGACCGGGGAGCCCCTGAGGCCCGTACGCCCGCATCCCGCCGACGCCTACGACGGCCGGCCGCGCGATCCCGCCGACATCGACCCCGCCGTGCTCACCGCCCTCCTGCACCGGCACGGCTGGCAGCGGCGCGGCGGCGCCGCCGGACGCTACGACCGCTGGACCCCGCCCGGGCCGGGCACCGGCACCAGCCTGCTGGTCCCGGCCTCCCGCGCCTTCCCCGACGGCGAGGACCTGCTCGCCGAGGCCCTGCTCGCCCTGTCCCGCAGCGCCACCCCCTCCGCCCGCGAGATCCTGCTCGCCCTCGCCGTGCCCAGCGACGAGATCCACTGGTGGCGCGACACACCGGCCGGGCCCGGCGGCGCCACCGCCTGGACCGCGGAGGAACGGCTGCGCTCCGCCGCCCGCCGGACCCTCCTCGCCGCGGCGCTCGCCACCCGCGCGCAAGCCGGCTTCCACGGCGCCCGGCACCGCCGCCAGGCCGCCGCGGCCCTGGACGCCGTCCTCGTCGGACCGGCGCCCGGCGGACGCCGGCTGACCGCGTTCGCCCCCGTCACCACCGGCCGTTCCCTCGCCGTACGCCTCCACCACGCCCTGCACGCCACCCGCGAGGCCGTCGACCACCGCCGCGCCACCGGCGGCATGGACGCCTTCGACACGGCCGTCACGGCGGGCGTCAGCCATGAGCTCACCGAGGCCCTCGTCGCCCTGGTCCGGGGCGCCGAGGGCGCCCGGATCACCGTGGCCTGGGCCCCGGCGGCCGGTGTGCCCGAGGGCTGCGCCGCCTCCGCGGAACCCGTCGAGTTCTCGCCCGCCGACCTGCCCGTCCTGCTCGAGGCCGGTCTGCGCTACCGGCGCGCGGAGCCGTCCGTCACGGTGCTGATCACCGGCGCGGTGGTACGGATGCACAGACCGGGTCAGCGCGGCGAGGGCGTGGTCCGGCTGCGCGTGCTCGCCGGGGCCGAGGTCGGCCACGTCCGGATCGCGCTCGGCGAGGAGGACTACCGCGTCGCCGGGCACGCGCACCTCGTCGGACTTCCGGTGCGGGTGCGCGGGCGGCTGGAGAGCCGGGGCGGTTTCCGCCGGCTCACCGACGTCGGAGAGCTGGCACCGGTGCAGGTCGACGAGGCCGAACGGGACCGGCTGATGAAGGCGTTCCAGGCGAACGCCGAGACCGCGGCCTTCTTCGGGGAGGCCTGCGGACCGGACGACGGGGAATGATTTCGCGGTCGGCGGTCCCGGGTCGGTACGATCGCACCCATGCGTGCGCTCCGGTATGGCGCCGCGACCACAGCCTTCAGTCAGGAGAGACCGGTGTCAGACGTCCGTGTGATCATCCAACGCGATTCCGAGCGGGAAGAACGCGTGGTGACGACGGGCACCACGGCCGCCGAGCTCTTCGCCGGCGAGCGCTCGGTCATCGCCGCGCGCGTGGCCGGTGAGCTCAAGGACCTCTCCTACGAGGTCGGGGACGGCGAGACCGTCGAGGGCGTGGAGATCTCCTCCGAGGACGGTCTGAACATCCTGCGCCACTCCACCGCGCACGTCATGGCCCAGGCCGTGCAGGAGCTGTTCCCCGAGGCCAAGCTGGGCATCGGCCCGCCGATCCGGGACGGCTTCTACTACGACTTCGACGTGGACAAGCCCTTCCACCCCGATGACCTCAAGGCCATCGAGAAGAAGATGCAGGAGATCCAGAAGCGCGGCCAGCGCTTCTCCCGCCGCGTCGTCACCGACGACGCGGCCCGCGAGGAGCTGGCGGACGAGCCGTACAAGATGGAGCTCATCGGCCTCAAGGGCAACGCCGCGCAGGCCGCCGACGGCGCCGACGCCGAGATCGGCGCAGGTGAGCTGACCATCTACGACAACCTCGACGCCAAGACCGGTGAGCTGTGCTGGAAGGACCTGTGCCGTGGTCCGCACCTGCCGACCACCCGCACCATCCCGGCCTTCAAGCTGATGCGCTCGGCCGCCGCCTACTGGCGCGGCAGTGAGAAGAACCCGCAGCTCCAGCGCATCTACGGCACCGCCTGGCCGACCAAGGACGAGCTGAAGGCGTACCTGGACTTCCTGGCCGAAGCCGAGAAGCGCGACCACCGCAAGCTCGGCTCCGAGCTGGACCTCTTCTCCTTCCCCGACGAGCTGGGCCCCGGCCTCGCGGTGTTCCACCCCAAGGGCGGTGTGGTCCGCAAGGTCATGGAGGACTACTCGCGCCGCCGGCACGAGGTCTCCGGGTACGAGTTCGTGAACACCCCGCACATCTCGAAGGAGCACCTCTTCGAGATCTCGGGGCACCTGCCGCACTACGCGGAGGGCATGTTCCCGCCCATCCAGTTCGACGAGCAGAACTACCGCCTCAAGGCGATGAACTGCCCGATGCACAATCTGGTCTTCAAGTCGCGCGGGCGTTCCTACCGTGAACTGCCTCTGCGCCTCTTCGAGTTCGGGACCGTGTACCGGTACGAGAAGTCGGGCGTCGTGCACGGCCTGACCCGCTCGCGCGGCTTCACCCAGGACGACTCGCACATCTACTGCACCAAGGAGCAGATGCCCGAGGAGCTGGACACGCTCCTGACCTTCGTCCTGGACCTGCTGCGCGACTACGGCCTGAACGAGTTCGAGCTGGAGCTGTCCACCCGCGACGACTCCGACAAGTTCATCGGCTCGGACGAGGACTGGGCGGAGGCCACCGAGGCGCTGCGCCAGGCGGCGGAGAAGCAGAACCTTCCGCTGGTCCCGGACCCGGGCGGCGCGGCCTACTACGGACCGAAGATCTCCGTGCAGGCGCGCGACGCCATCGGTCGCTCCTGGCAGATGTCGACCATCCAGGTCGACTTCAACCAGCCCAAGCGGTTCGGTCTCGAGTACACCGCCGCGGACGGCTCGCGTCAGCAGCCCGTCATGATCCACCGTGCGCTGTTCGGCTCCATCGAGCGATTCTTCGGTGTCCTGCTCGAGCACTACGCGGGCGCGTTCCCGGCGTGGCTCGCCCCGGTCCAGGCGGTCGGCATCCCGATCGGCGACGCGCACGTCGATTACCTGGAGAAGTTCGCGGACACGGCCCGCAGGCAGGGACTGCGCGTCGAGGTCGACTCCTCCTCGGACCGCATGCAGAAGAAGATCCGCAACGCCCAGAAGCAGAAGGTGCCCTTCATGGTCATCGCGGGCGACGAGGACATGACGAACGGCGCGGTCTCCTTCCGCTACCGCGACGGCTCCCAGGAGAACGGCATCCCCCTCGACGAGGCCATCGCGAAGATCGCGAAGGTCGTCGAGGAGCGGACGCAGGTCTGACCGTACGGGCGGTTCCGAGGCCCCCGGGAGCGATCCCGGGGGCCTTTTCCACGGTCCTCCGGTGACGCCATATGCTGCACGCATGACGAGTGAGCCGGAGCAGCAGTGGGGAGTGGGCACGCAGGACGCGTTCCAGCGTCTGTGGACGCCCCACCGGATGGCGTACATCCAGGGCGAGAACAAGCCGAGCGGCCCGGGCGCCGACGACGGCTGTCCCTTCTGCTCCCTCCCGGCCAAGTCCGACGAGGACGGGCTGATCCTGCGGCGCGGCGAGCGGGTCTACGCGGTGCTCAACCTCTACCCGTACACGGGCGGCCACCTGATGACCGTGCCGTACCGGCACGTGGCCGACTACACGGACCTCACCGCGGAGGAGACGGCGGAGCTCGCCGAGCTCACCAAGCAGGCGATGACGGCACTGCGCACCGCGTCGGGCGCGCACGGCTTCAACATCGGCATGAACCAGGGCACGGTCGCGGGCGCGGGCATCGCCGCCCACCTGCACCAGCACATCGTCCCGCGCTGGGGCGGCGACACGAACTTCATGCCGGTGGTCGGCCACACGAAGGTGCTGCCGCAGCTCCTGGCGGACACGAGGAAGATGCTCGCGGAGGCGTGGCCGGCATCGGACAGCCCGTCCGGCGTTTGAGGACGAGGCCCGTTCAGGGCCGACGGGGGTCCAGGACGCAGCCCTGGACCCCCGTCACCGTGACACCTCCCGCGGCCGTCCGACCGCCGGAGGCCTACGCGTCGTACACGTCGGCCTTCCGCGGCGAAGCGTCCTGCACCGCCGTGCTGAGGAACGACGACCGCGACCCGAACTTCTCCGTGTCCACCCCGTTCTCCGCCAGTACCTTGATCGCCGCGGAGTGCACCGCCCGCAGCACCGGCGTGGCCGCCCGCAACGCGTCGTCCGCCATGAACCGGTGCCGCCACGGCTTGTCCGCCCACGCGTGCCGCAGACCGAACGGCTCCGGCAGGCTCAGTTTGCCGCCCAGCCAGTACAGCAGCGGCGGATACCAGGTCAGCGGCGCCCGGGCGGCCAGGCGCACCACCTCGTCCGCGTCGACCAGCGGGAGCTTCACCTTCCGGGTCTCCCAGAACCTGATCGACTTCTGGACCTCCTTCTCCTTCGCCGAGGGCCCGCTGGTGAACAGCGAGTGCACCGGCCCCAGCGCGTGCCCGGTCACCTCGATGCGCAGCGTCTCGTGCAGCACGGTCACGGTGATCAGCATGGTGATCACCAGCTGGCCGTCCCACAGCGTCCACTGCACGCCCAGGTAGTGCCGGTCGCCCGCGCCGAACTGCTGCTTGTTGCAGATCTCCTGTATGGCGTGCGACTTGACCTGGTACGCCTCGACGTCCGTGCCCTCGGGCCGGGAGACCGCGTCGGCGTTCTCCCCGATGGGCGTGACGATCCAGTGCCGTACCGACGGCTTGGGGAAGCCTCCGGTGTGCAGCGGCCCGCGCTCCAGCATCCGCAGCCGGTCGTAGACGGCCTTGACGACGTCCCAGCTGCGGAACGGGTTGATCTCCCGGTCCGCGTCGGCGGGCACCAGTTCCTCGGCGAGCTGCCAGCTGCCCCAGCGCGTGCCCATGCCGAGTATGCCCTTGGGCCCGGCGTAGAAGACGGAGTTGGACTGCTGTTCGGCGCTGAGCCGGGCCAGGGACTGGCGCAGCTGCTCGGCCGCCGTCTCACCGGGGCTGGAGGGGACCGCCTCGGGCACCTTGGCGCCGACGCTGCTGCCGGAGAGCAGGCTGCTCCACCGCTCCCGCAGGTCCCTCGCGGTGCGCTCGCAGATCTGCTTGGCCCAGAACCAGCCCACCACCGGGGCGACCACCGACGCGCGCGCGTACCAGCCCCAGAACCCGTCGAACGGCATGCGGACCAGGAACAGCACGGCGAGGGCGCCCACCGCGACCAGCAGGGTGGTGGCGAGCGCGCCGGCCCGCTTGTCCTCCCGCCTGGCCATCGTCGTACGGATCTGGAAGACCAGCAGCCACACGAGCAGACCGGGCAGGAAGAGCAGCCCGCACAGCACCATGACGGCGCTCAGCCAGTTGTCCCGCTCGCGGCGGATGCGGTGCGCCGCCAGCGCGTGCTCGACCACCACCTGGGGCTGGGTGCCGAAGGACTGGATGAGCGGCGCGCGGCCGGAGCCGAGCATCCGGTCGATGATCGCCCTGGAGAACGCCTCGCCCAGATTCGGCCGGAACAGCTTCATCCTGGGCTTGCCGACGGCCGACTTGTGCCACTCGTTGTTGGCCTTGAGTATCTCCTCGGCCTCGTTGTCCCGGTAGGCCGCCGAGGCCAGCGCGAACGTCGGCGTCTGCCCCTCGTCGCCCGTGCGCGGCACCTGCGGACCGAAGAAGTCCGCGTAACCGCTCTCAACGGTCATTCCCGCCCCCGATCGCCGCGACTGTCGTCTTGCGGCCTTCCCGACTTCCCTGCTGCGCACACCTGTTGATCAGGTCTTCAGCGTATCCGTACCCACGGTCGTCCGTCGGCGGACGGCCGAAGCCGTCCGCCACCACGGAGTGAAGCATTCCGAAGTCGTCCCGGCACAAGAGGCGCACGCGGGCGCACACCGACTCACCGGGGGCGCCCGGAGCCCGCTACGAGGCGGCACGCGCCTCTTCCCTGACCCGCTCCGCCACGTGCGGCGGCATGGGTTCGTGCCGCGCGTACCGACGGCTGAACCGGGCGGTGCCGTGCGCGAGGGAGCGCAGGTCGACGGCGTACCGGTCGATCTCGATCTCCGGGACCTCGGCCTTGACGAGGGTGCGTCCGCCGGGCGACTGCTCGGTGCCGAGCACCCGGCCGCGCCGGCCGGACAGGTCGCTCATCACGGGGCCGACGTAGTCGTCGCCGACCAGGACGCTCACCTCGGCCACCGGCTCCAGCAGATGGATCCTCGCGTCCACGGCCGCCTCCCGCAGGGCCAGCGCGCCGGCCGTCTGGAACGCGGCGTCGGAGGAGTCCACCGAGTGCGCCTTGCCGTCCAGCAGGGTCACCCGCACGTCGATGAGCGGATGTCCCGCGGCGACCCCCTTGAGGGCCTGGGTCCGTACGCCCTTCTCGACGGAGGGGATGAACTGGCGCGGCACCGCTCCGCCGACCACCTTGTCGACGAACTCGATGCCCGAGCCGTTCGGCAGCGGCTCCACCTCGATCTCGCAGATGGCGAACTGTCCGTGTCCGCCGGACTGCTTGACGTGCCGGCCGCGCCCGGCCGCCCTGCCGCCGAAGGTCTCCCTGAGCGACACGCGGTGGGGCACGACGTCGACCTGGACGCCGTAGCGGCCGCGCAGCCGCTCCAGGGCCACGTCCGCGTGTGCCTCGCCCAGGCACCACAGCACCACCTGGTGGGTGTCCTGGTTCTGTTCCAGCCGCATCGTCGGGTCCTCGGCCACCAGCCGGGACAGCCCTTGCGAGAGCTTGTCCTCGTCGGGTTTGCTGTGCGCCTGGATGGCCAGCGGCAGCAACGGGTCGGGCATGTCCCACGGCTCCACGAGGAGCGGGTCGTCCTTGGCGGACAGGGTGTCCCCGGTCTCCGCGCGGCTGAGCTTCGCCACGCACGCGAGGTCGCCCGCGATGACGTGGGAGACGGGCCGCTGCTGTTTGCCGAACGGCGTGGACAGGGCGCCGATCCGTTCGTCGACGTCGTGGTCCTCGTGGCCGCGGTCGGCGAGACCGTGCCCGGAGACGTGCACGGTCTGGTCGGCGCGCAGGGTGCCGGAGAAGAGCCGGACCAGGGAGAGCCGGCCGACGTACGGGTCGGAGGAGGTCTTCACGACCTCCGCGACCAGCGGGGCGTCCGGGTCGCACGGTTCCAGCTCGCGCGGCCTGCCGTCGAGGGTGGTCACGTTCGGGGCGCCGTGCTCCAGCGGGGTCGGGAAGCCGCCGGTGACCAAGTCCAGCAGTTCGACCGTGCCGAGTCCCTGGCGCGCGCCGTCGGCGGCGGGCGCGGCGGCCAGGACGGGGAAGAACGCCCCGCGCGCGACCGCCCGTTCCAGGTCCCCGATCAGCGTCTCGACGTCGACCTGCTCGCCGCCGAGATAGCGGTCCATGAGGGTCTCGTCCTCACTTTCGGCGATGATCCCCTCGATGAGCCGGCCACGGGCCTCCTCGAGCGGCGGCAGCCGCTCACCGTCGGGCTCGGACTCCTCGCGCTCGCCGGTGGAGTAGTCGAACAGCTTCCGTGACAGCAGTCCGGTCAGACCCGTCACGGGTGCGTGCCCGTCGGGTCCCTCCGGGCCGTGCAGCGGCAGGTACAGCGGCAGCACGGCGTCGGGGTCGTCGCCGCCGAACGTCTCCGCGCAGACGCGGGTCATCTCCTCGAAGTCCGCCCGGGCCGCCTCCAGGTGCGTGACGACGATGGCGCGCGGCATGCCGACCGCCGCGCACTCGTCCCACACCATGCGGGTCGAGCCGTCCACGCCGTCCGAGGCCGAGACGACGAAGAGGGCCGCGTCCGCCGCCCGCAGACCGGCCCTGAGCTCCCCGACGAAGTCGGCGTATCCGGGAGTGTCCAGCAGGTTGACCTTGACGCCGTCCCATTCGAGGGGCACCAGGGAGAGCTGTACGGAGCGCTGCTGCCGGTGCGCGATGTCGTCGTAGTCGGAGACGGTGCCGCCGTCCTCCACGCGGCCCGCCCGGTTCACCGCCCCCGCGGTCAGCGCGAGAGCCTCCACCAGAGTCGTCTTGCCCGATCCGGAGGGGCCGACCAGCACCACGTTCCGTACGGACGTGGGGTGACCGGCCGCCTGCGCCCTGCCGGCGGCTCCGGGGTGTGTGTGCGCCTTGTCGCCCATGATCCTGCCTCCCGTGCACGGTGAGGTCACTGTGGGCGCGGACCCGCGGAATCCGCGTGCGGTGCGGCTCCGGCGACGCCCGCGGTCCTTCGAGCTTTCCACTCCCGTCACGGTGCGTCCATACGAAGGACGTGATCCCGGCGTCCGGCCCCCTCGCAAAGGCGTGTCCCGCGGCCCGGGGAGCCGGGCGGCGGGGGCGACCCGGGCAGGGGGAGTCCCGCCGCCCGGACGGAGCAGGGCGTGGGACCGGCGGGCGACGACGACGCGGCCGGGGCACCGCCCACGCCCTTCGGGCAGCGGGAAGCGCGCGCCGGGCACCGCGTCCGCGGCACGATCCGTCGGACAGGGGTCCGCCCCCCGCGCGGGCGTACGGGTGCCCCGCCGTCGCCCGCGCGTGCGCGTGGCTACGATTGGGCCCGCCGGGTGGCCAGCAGGGGCCGCGCGGCCTCACCGACCGTCGGGAAGGCCATGCTGAACAAGTACGCGCGTGCATTCTTCACGCGTGTCCTCACACCGTTCGCCGCGTTTCTCATCCGGCGGGGGGTCAGCCCCGACACGGTCACGCTCATCGGCACCGCGGGAGTGGTCGCGGGCGCGCTGGTCTTCTACCCCATGGGTGAGTTCTTCTGGGGCACGGTCGTGATCACGCTGTTCGTGTTCTCCGACCTCGTCGACGGCAACATGGCCCGCCAGCTGGGCCGCTCCAGCCGCTGGGGCGCCTTCCTGGACTCGACCCTGGACCGGGTCGCCGACGGAGCGATCTTCGGCGGCTTCGCCCTCTGGTACGCCGGGGGCGGCGACGACGTCGCCCTGTGCGCGGTGTCGATCTTCTGTCTGGCCAGCGGCCAGGTGGTGTCGTACACCAAGGCGCGCGGCGAGTCGATCGGCCTGCCGGTCGCCGTCAACGGGCTGGTCGAGCGGGCCGAACGGCTGGTGGTCTCGCTGGTCGCGGCCGGTCTGGCGGGCCTGCACGCGTTCGGTGTGCCCGGCATCCAGTACCTGCTGCCGGTCGCCCTGTGGATCGTCGCCGTCGGCAGCCTGGTCACGCTGATCCAGCGGGTGGTCACCGTGCGCCGGGAGTCCGCCGAGGCGGAGGCCGCGGAGCGGCAGGGGGCCCGGGGGAGCGAGGCCGCGAAGTGAGCGCCCAGGAGCGGCTGGCCGACGCCCTGTACGGCGCCGGCTGGAGCACCGTCAAGAAGCTCCCCGAGCCCGTCGCCGTCCGTCTCGGCCGGAGCATCGCCGACCTCGCGTGGAAGCGGCGCGGCAAGGGCGTGCTCCGGCTGGAGAGCAACTACGCGCGCGTCGTGCCGGACGCGGGCCCGGAGCGGCTGGCCGAGCTCTCCCGCGCGGGCATGCGGTCGTACCTGCGCTACTGGATGGAGTCCTTCCGGCTGCCCGCCTGGAGCCCCGAGCGCATCGCGGACGGCCTCGACGTCAAGGACCTCCACCACCTGACCGAGGGCATGGCGGCCGGCAAGGGCGTCGTCCTCGCGCTGCCGCACCTCGCCAACTGGGACCTCGCCGGCGCCTGGGTCACCACGAAGCTGGGCATACCGTTCACCACCGTCGCCGAGCGGCTGAAGCCGGAGACGCTGTACGACCGTTTCGTCGCCTACCGCGAGGGCCTCGGCATGGAGGTGCTCCCGCACAGCGGCGGCTCCGCCTTCGGCACCCTGGCCCGGCGGCTGCGCGACGGCGGCCTGGTCTGCCTGGTCGCCGACCGCGACCTGTCCTCCTCCGGCGTCGAGGTCGACTTCTTCGGCGAGACCGCCCCGATGCCGGCCGGACCCGCCCTGCTCGCCCAGCAGACCGGGGCCCGGCTGCTGCCGGTGACCCTCTGGTACGACGACTCGCCGGTGATGCGCGGCCGGGTGCATCCGCCGGTCGAGGTCCCCGCGTCAGGTACGCGCCCCGAGAAGACGTCCGTCATGACACAGGCGCTGGCCGACGCCTTCGCCACGGGGATCGCCGACCATCCGGAGGACTGGCACATGCTGCAGCGCTTGTGGCTGAGGGACCTCGACCCCGCGCGGGGGCCCGCGACCGCCCCCGGGCAGGACCGGAAGGGGACCTCGTGAGGATCGGCATCGTCTGCCCGTACTCCTGGGACGTGCCGGGAGGCGTCCAGTTCCACATCCGTGACCTGGCCGAGTACTTCATCCGGCTCGGCCACGAGGTGTCCGTCCTCGCCCCGGCCGACGACGACACCCCGCTGCCGCCGTACGTCGTCTCGGCCGGCCGCGCGGTGCCGGTGCCGTACAACGGGTCGGTGGCCCGGCTCAACTTCGGCTTCCTGTCCGCCGCGCGGGTACGGCGCTGGCTGCACGAGGGCGCCTTCGACGTCGTCCACATCCACGAACCGACCTCGCCCTCGCTCGGCCTGCTGACCTGCTGGGCGGCCGAGGGGCCGATCGTCGCCACCTTCCACACCTCCAACCCGCGCTCCCGCGCGATGATCGCCGCGTACGCGATCCTCCAGGCCGCCCTGGAGAAGATCAGCGCGCGGATCGCGGTCAGCGAGTACGCCCGCCGCACCCTCGTCGAACACCTGGGCGGCGACGCGGTGGTCATCCCCAACGGCGTCGACGTCGACTTCTTCGCCAAGGCCGAACCCCGGCCCGAGTGGCAGGGCGACACCATCGGCTTCATCGGCCGGATCGACGAGCCCCGCAAGGGCCTGCCGGTGCTGATGAAGGCCCTGCCGAAGATCCTCGCCGCCCGGCCGCGGACGCGACTGCTGGTCGCCGGGCGCGGCGACGAGGAGGAGGCGGTCGAGTCGCTGCCCCGGGAGCTGCGCCCGCGCGTGGAGTTCCTCGGCATGGTCAGCGACGAGGACAAGGCCCGCTTCCTGCGCAGCGTCGACCTGTACGTGGCGCCCAACACCGGCGGGGAGAGCTTCGGCATCATCCTGGTCGAGGCGATGTCGGCGGGCGCGCCGGTGCTCGCCTCCGACCTGGACGCGTTCGCCCAGGTCCTCGACCAAGGGGCGGCGGGCGAGCTGTTCGCCAACGAGGACCCGGACGCGCTCGCGCAGGCGGCGGTACGGCTCCTGGAGGACCCGGAACGCCGCGCGGAGCTCCGCGAACGCGGCAGCGCCCACGTCCGCCGCTTCGACTGGTCGACGGTCGGCGCGGACATCCTGTCGGTCTACGAGACGGTGACGGCGGGCGCGGCGGCGGTGGCGACGGACGACCGCGCGACGGGGCTGAGGGCCCGGCTGGGCCTGGCCAGGGACTGAGGCCCGAAGGGGGCCCGGCGGCGCGGTCCCCGAGGACGCCCCCGGTAGCCTTGCCGCCCGTGACCGCAACCCTCGCCTGGACCCTCGTCGCCCTCGTCGCCCTCGTCGCCATCGGCCTCTACCTGAGCTGGACGGCGGGACGCCTGGACCGGCTGCACGCCCGGATCGACGCCGCCCGGGCCGCGCTCGACGCCCAGCTGCTGCGCCGTGCCTCCGTGGCCCAGGAACTGGCCACCTCGGGCGTGCTCGACCCCGCCGCGTCGATCGTGCTCTACGAGGCCGCGCACGCCGCGCGGCAGGCGGTCGAGGAGCAGCGCGAGGTCGCGGAGAGCGAGCTCAGCCAGGCACTGCGCGCGGTGCTCGGCGACGCGCAGCAGGTGGACGTGGTCCGGGAGGCGCCCGGGGGAGAGGAGACGGCCCTGGAGCTCGCCGAGGCGGTGCGCAGGGTGCCGATGGCCCGCCGCTTCCACAACGACGCCGTACGGGCGGCACGGGCGCTGCGACGGCACCGCAAGGTGCGCTGGTTCCGGCTGGCCGGACACGCGCCCTTCCCGATGGCCTTCGAGATGGACGACGAGCCGCCGGCCGCGCTGATCGAGCGGGCCGCGTAACGGCCCGGAACGCTCCGCGCGGGAGACCGCTTCGCCCGAAAACGATCCACCGGCTCCTCATTGGCCCTTGCTGTGGACTGCTCCGTTCACGTTTCCTCGGTGCTGCAGAGATCCCCTCCCCCTTCAGCGAGGTCATTCGTGTCCAGCACGCTCTCCGAAAACCAGGGTCCCGAGACCGGTACCGCCCGCGTGAAGCGCGGCATGGCCGAACAGCTCAAGGGCGGCGTGATCATGGACGTCGTCACGCCGGAGCAGGCCAAGATCGCCGAGGACGCGGGCGCCGTCGCCGTCATGGCCCTGGAGCGGGTCCCGGCCGACATCCGCAAGGACGGCGGCGTGGCCCGGATGTCCGACCCGGACATGATCGAGGGCATCATCGACGCGGTCTCCATCCCCGTGATGGCCAAGTCCCGCATCGGCCACTTCGTCGAGGCCCAGGTGCTGCAGTCCCTCGGCGTCGACTACATCGACGAGTCCGAGGTCCTCACCCCGGCCGACGAGGTCAACCACTCCGACAAGTGGGCCTTCACCACCCCGTTCGTCTGCGGCGCCACCAACCTGGGCGAGGCCCTGCGCCGGATCGCCGAGGGCGCCGCCATGATCCGCTCCAAGGGCGAGGCCGGCACCGGCAACGTCGTCGAGGCCGTACGCCACCTGCGTCAGATCAAGAACGAGATCGCCCGCCTGCGCGGTTACGACAACAACGAGCTGTACGCCGCCGCCAAGGAGCTGCGCGCCCCGTACGAGCTGGTCAAGGAGGTCGCCGCGCTGGGCAAGCTCCCCGTGGTCCTCTTCTCCGCCGGCGGCGTGGCCACCCCGGCCGACGCGGCGCTGATGCGCCAGCTCGGCGCCGAGGGCGTCTTCGTCGGCTCCGGCATCTTCAAGTCCGGCGACCCGGCCAAGCGCGCCGCCGCCATCGTCAAGGCGACCACCTTCTACGACGACCCGAAGATCATCGCGGACGCGTCCCGCAACCTCGGCGAGGCCATGGTCGGCATCAACTGCGACACCCTCCCCGAGACCGAGCGCTACGCCAACCGCGGCTGGTGACCCACCCGTGAGCGACGCACCTGTCATAGGCGTCCTGGCCCTCCAGGGCGACGTACGGGAGCACCTCACCGCCCTGGCCGCGGCCGGCGCCGCGGCCGGGCCGGTCAGGCGGCCCGAGGAACTCGCCGAGGTCGACGGCCTGGTCGTCCCGGGCGGGGAGTCCACCACGATCTCCAAACTGGCCGTGCTCTTCGGCCTGATGGAGCCGCTGCGCGCACGCGTCCGCGACGGCATGCCCGTCTACGGCACCTGCGCGGGCATGATCATGCTGGCCGACAAGATCCTCGACCCGCGCTCGGGCCAGGAGACCGTCGGCGGCATCGACATGATCGTGCGCCGCAACGCCTTCGGACGGCAGAACGAGTCCTTCGAGGCCGCGGTCGACGTCAAGGGCGTCGAGGGCGGTCCCGTGGAGGGCGTCTTCATCCGCGCCCCCTGGGTGGAGTCCGTCGGCGCCGGGGCCGAGGTGCTCGCCGAGCACGGCGGCCACCTCGTCGCCGTCCGTCAGGGCAACGCGCTGGCCACGTCGTTCCACCCGGAACTGACCGGCGATCACCGTGTGCACGGCCTCTTCGTCGACATGGTGCGCGCGTGCCGGGCGGCCGAGTCCTTGTAGGATTCCTGCGTTCGTTGCAGAGATGGGTTACGCGAAGGAGACAGGCAGATGTCCGGCCACTCTAAATGGGCCACGACGAAGCACAAGAAGGCCGTGATCGATGCCAAGCGCGGCAAGCTCTTCGCGAAGCTGATCAAGAACATCGAGGTCGCCGCGCGTATGGGCGGTGTCGATCTGGAGGGCAACCCCACGCTCTACGACGCCGTCCAGAAGGCCAAGAAGCAGTCGGTGCCGAACAAGAACATCGACTCCGCCATCAAGCGCGGTGGCGGTCTCGAGGCCGGTGGCGCCGACTACGAGACGATCATGTACGAGGGTTACGGTCCGAACGGTGTCGCGGTGCTCATCGAGTGCCTCACCGACAACCGCAACCGCGCCGCCTCGGACGTGCGCGTCGCCATGACCCGCAACGGCGGCTCCATGGCCGACCCGGGCTCGGTGTCGTACCTGTTCAACCGCAAGGGCGTGGTGATCGTCCCCAAGGGCGAGCTGACCGAGGACGACGTCCTCGCCGCCGTCCTGGACGCGGGCGCGGAGGAGGTCAACGACCTCGGCGAGAACTTCGAGGTGCTCAGCGAGGCCAGCGACATGGTCGCCGTGCGCACCGCCCTGCAGGACGCCGGGATCGACTACGACTCCGCCGAGGCCAACTTCGTCCCGACCATGCAGGTCGAGCTGGACGAGGAGGGCGCCAAGAAGATCTTCAAGCTCATCGACGCGCTGGAGGACAGCGACGACGTGCAGAACGTCTTCGCCAACTTCGACGTGAGCGACGAGATCATGGAGAAGGTCGACGCGTAACGCGTCCACTGCCCAGCGGGCCGGCGGGACACTTCCGTCGGCCCGTCGCTTTGTCAGTGGCACCCGATAGCCTGCACAAACAGGTGATCGAGGGAAAAGGGGCGGCGCGTGCGCGTACTGGGGGTGGACCCGGGGCTGACCCGGTGCGGTGTCGGCGTCGTCGAGGGCGTCGCGGGCGGACCGCTCACCATGCGCGGCGTGGGAGTCGTCCGCACACCGGCGGACGCCGACCTCGGCCACCGCCTCGTCGCCGTCGAGCAGGGCCTCGAACAGTGGCTGGACGAGTACCGGCCCGAGTACGTCGCCGTGGAGCGCGTCTTCAGCCAGCACAACGTGCGCACGGTGATGGGTACCGCCCAGGCCAGTGCCGTCGCCATCCTGTGCGCCTCCCGCCGTGGCATCCCCGTCGCCCTGCACACGCCCAGTGAGGTCAAGGCCGCCGTCACCGGCTCGGGCCGCGCGGACAAGGCCCAGGTCGGCGCCATGGTCACCCGCCTGCTGCGGCTGGACGCGCCGCCGAAGCCCGCGGACGCCGCCGACGCCCTCGCGCTCGCCATCTGCCACATCTGGCGCGCCCCCGCGCAGAACCGGCTCCAGCAGGCCGTCGCCCGGCACACCTCGAAAGCCTCCCGCGCCCCACACCCGTCGAAAGGCCGTACGGCATGATCGCCTTCGTCAGCGGCACGGTCGCCGCCCTCGCTCCCGACACCGCGGTGGTCGAGGTCGGCGGGGTCGGCATGGCCGTCCAGTGCACGCCGAACACGCTCTCCACGCTCCGCGTCGGACAGCCCGCGAAACTCGCCACCTCCCTCGTCGTCCGCGAGGACTCGCTGACCCTGTACGGCTTCGCCGACGACGACGAGCGCCAGGTCTTCGTGCTGCTCCAGACCGCCAGCGGCGTCGGCCCCCGGCTGGCCCAGGCGATGCTCGCCGTGCACACCCCCGACGCCCTGCGCAGAGCCGTCTCCACCGGGGACGAGAAGGCGCTGACCGCCGTTCCCGGCATCGGCAAGAAGGGCGCCCAGAAGCTGCTCCTGGAGCTGAAGGACCGCCTCGGCGAGCCGCTCGGCGCCCCCGCCGTCGGCGCACCGGTCACCAGCGGCTGGCGCGACCAGCTGCACGCCGCCCTGATCGGCCTCGGGTACGCGACCCGCGAGGCCGACGAGGCCGTGTCCGCCGTGGCGCCCCAGGCGGAGGCCGCCGGGGGCGCCCCGCAGGTGGGGCAGCTGCTGAAGGCGGCCCTGCAGACGCTGAACCGCGCCCGATAGCCCCGCCCCCGGTCCGTACGAAGAGCTGAGGCACACGCACATGAACTGGGACGACACCACCGACACCCCCGCCGAGGAGCGGCTCGTCGGTGCGTCCGCCGACCGCGAGGACCAAGCCGTCGAGGCCGCCCTGCGCCCCAAGGACCTGGGCGAGTTCATCGGCCAGGAGAAGGTCCGCGAGCAGCTCGACCTCGTGCTGCGCGCCGCACGCGCGCGCGGGGCCACCGCCGACCACGTGCTGCTCTCCGGAGCCCCCGGCCTCGGCAAGACCACCCTCTCGATGATCATCGCCGCCGAGATGGAAGCCCCCATCCGCATCACCTCGGGACCCGCCATCCAGCACGCCGGCGACCTCGCGGCGATCCTCTCCTCCCTCCAGGAGGGCGAGGTCCTCTTCCTCGACGAGATCCACCGCATGTCCCGGCCCGCCGAGGAGATGCTCTACATGGCGATGGAGGACTTCCGCGTCGACGTGATCGTCGGCAAGGGCCCCGGCGCCACCGCCATCCCCCTCGAACTGCCGCCCTTCACCCTGGTCGGCGCCACCACCCGCGCCGGCCTGCTGCCGCCCCCGCTGCGCGACCGCTTCGGCTTCACCGCGCACATGGAGTTCTACGAGCCGGCCGAGCTGGAGCGGGTCGTCCACCGCTCGGCGAGCCTCCTCGACGTGGAGATCGACCCGCAGGGCGCCGCGGAGATCGCCGGCCGGTCCCGCGGCACGCCCCGCATCGCCAACCGCCTCCTGCGCCGCGTCCGGGACTACGCGCAGGTCAAGGCCGACGGGTTGATCACCCAGGACATCGCCGCGGCGGCCCTCGCCGTCTACGAGGTCGATCCCCGGGGCCTCGACCGGCTGGACCGGGCCGTCCTCACGGCCCTGCTCAAGCTGTTCGGCGGCGGACCGGTCGGCCTTTCCACGCTGTCCGTCGCGGTCGGGGAGGAACGTGAGACCGTGGAAGAGGTGGCCGAACCCTTCCTCGTACGGGAGGGGCTGCTCGCCCGCACCCCGCGCGGGAGGGTGGCCACCCCGGCGGCATGGGCGCATCTCGGCCTCACGCCGCCCCGCTCACAGGCCTCCGCAAACGGACAAGGGGACCTGTTCGGGGCGTGACGGCGAGGAGGTTGGCCCAGGCAGGAACCCCGGTGCGATGCTGAGCGTTGTTCCCTGCGCGCGGACTCGCTTAGACTCCGCCGATGCCACCCTTGCCGGCGGCAGTACATACCCCCAACCATCAGGCCGTTCACCATCGCGGTCGTGTGAAGGAAGTTCCGACCCGTGAGTCTCGTGACCCTCCTCCCGTTCATTGTGCTCATCGGGGCCATGTTCCTGATGACCCGGTCGGCCAAGAAGAAGCAGCAGCAGGCCGTCGACATGCGGAACCAGATGCAGCCCGGTTCCGGCGTCCGCACCATCGGGGGCATGTACGCCACGGTCAAGGAGGTCAGTGAGGACACGGTCCTCCTCGACGCCGGCCCGGGTGTGGAGCTGCTGTTCGCCAAGAACTCGATCGGCGCCGTGCTGACCGACGAGGAGTACAACCGCATCGTCCACGGCATCGAGCACGACCTGAAGTCCGACGCCGACGTCGTCCCCGACGACGCCTCCTCCCTCACCGAGACCGACGACTCCTCCGACGCTGCCGCCGCCTCCGACGACACGCCCGTCGACCTCGGCAAGAAGGACGCGGCCGGCGAGCCGGCCGACGCCGACACCGCCGGCGAGGCGAAGGCGGACGCGCAGTCGAAGAAGTCCGACGGCGACTCCGACGCGAAGTAGTCGTGTTCCGGGGCGCGCGGGTGCTGCCCGCGCGCCCCGGGGCATGCCCGACCCGCACGGAGTCCCGACACCATGTCATGGCCGCCCGCTCCTCGACCCGGAGCGGGGCGGCCCGAGAGGGAGTACGAGAAGGTGGCAGCACTCAAAAAGGGACAGAACGCGAGCGCCACAAGCAAACCGTGGCGCTCGCTGGCTCTGATCCTGATCGCCATCGTGGCGCTCACCGGCGGCATGTTCGCATCCGGGCACACCACTCCGCGTCTCGGCATCGACCTGGCCGGTGGTACGAGCATCACGCTGGCGGCGGTCCCCGAGGCCGGCCAGGAGTCCGCGATCAACAAGACCAACATGGACACCGCGGTCTCCATCATGGAGCGGCGTGTCAACGGTCTGGGCGTCTCCGAGGCCGAGGTCCAGACGCAGGGCACCCGCAACATCATCGTGAACATTCCCAAGGGCACGAACTCCAAGCAGGCCCGGGAACAGGTCGGCACCACCGCCAAGCTCTACTTCCGCCCCGTCATCGCCACCGAACTCGCCGGTGGCGGCGCCGCTCCCACGCCCAGCGCGACCGGCGACGGCTCGGAGCAGGACTCCGGCAAGGACAAGGCGACCGACAAGGCCACGGAGAAGGCGACCGACGGTTCCTCCCCGTCGGCGAGCGCCACCACCCAGGGCCGTGCCGTCACCGACGCCCTGAAGGCCGACGAGACGCCGTCCGCCGCCCCGAGCGGCACGGCCGAGGACGGGGCGAGCCCCTCCGCGTCCGCGACCGGCGGCACCTCCGGCGACGCCGACGGCAAGCTCCAGGCGCAGTACGCCGCGCTCGACTGCACCAAGGAGAGCGTCCGCGCCAAGGCCGGTGACGGTTCCAAGTCCAGCGACTCGACCGTCGCCTGCGGCCAGAACTCCCAGGGCCAGTGGCAGAAGTACATCCTCGGCCCCGCCGCGGTCGACGGCACGGACGTCGACGAGGCCAAGGCCGTCCTGAACACCCAGACCGGTGCCGGCTGGGTCGTCACGATGGACTTCACGGACAAGGGCGCCAAGAAGTTCGCCGACGTCACCGGCCGGCTCGCCCAGAACCAGTCCCCGCAGAACCAGTTCGCCATCGTCCTGGACAACGAGGTCGTCTCCGACCCGTACGTCAGCCAGGCCCTGACCGGCGGCAACGCCGAGATCTCCGGCAACTTCAACCAGCAGTCGGCGCAGGAACTGGCCAACATGCTGTCCTACGGCGCCCTGCCGCTGACCTTCCGCGAGGACAGCGTCACCACCGTCACCGCCGCGCTCGGCGGTGAACAGCTGAAGGCCGGTCTGATCGCCGGTGCCATCGGTCTCGCCCTGGTCGTCCTCTACCTGCTGTTCTACTACCGCGGCCTGTCCTTCATCGCGATCCTGTCGCTGCTGGTGTCCGCCGCCCTCACCTACGTGATCATGTCGCTGCTCGGCCCGACCATCGGCTTCGCGCTGAACCTGCCGGCCGTGTGCGGCGCCATCGTCGCGATCGGCATCACGGCGGACTCGTTCATCGTGTTCTTCGAACGGGTCCGGGACGAGATCCGCGAGGGCCGCACCCTGCGTCCCTCCGTGGAGCGGGCCTGGCCGCGCGCCCGGCGCACCATCCTGGTCTCCGACTTCGTGTCGTTCCTCGCCGCCGCGGTGCTCTTCGTCGTCACCGTCGGCAAGGTCCAGGGCTTCGCGTTCACGCTCGGCCTGACCACCGTGCTCGACGTCGTGGTGGTGTTCCTCTTCACCAAGCCGCTGCTCACGCTGATGGCCCGCCGGAAGTTCTTCGCGAGCGGCCACAAGTGGTCCGGTCTCGACCCGAAGGCACTGGGCGCGAAGCCGCCCCTGCGCCGTACCCGCCGTCCCTCCGCCCCTGCCCAGACGAAGGAGGCGTGAGAGATGTCGAAGCTCGGCACCCTCGGCGCCCGACTGCACCACGGCGAGGTCGGCTACGACTTCGTCAAGAACCGCAAGATCTGGTACGGCATCTCCATCCTGATCACCATCACGGCCATCCTCGGCCTGGCGGTGCGCGGCCTGCACATGGGCATCGAGTTCCAGGGCGGAGCGGTCTTCACCACTCCGAAGAACATGAGCGTCTCGGTCGCCCAGGCCGAGGGGTACGCGGAGGACGCCTCCGGTCACGACGCGATCGTCCAGCAGCTCGGCGACGGCAGCATGCGCATCCAGGTCGCGGGCATCGACACCGGCGCGTCGGACAAGATCAAGGACACGCTCGCCGAGGACCTCAAGCTCGACAGTGAGCAGATCAACGCCGAACTGGTCGGTCCCAGCTGGGGTGAGCAGATCGCCAACAAGGCCTGGCAGGGCCTCGGCATCTTCATGTTCCTGGTCGTGATCTACCTGGCGATCGCCTTCGAGTGGCGCATGGCGCTCGCCGCGTTCGTCGCCCTGATCCACGACATCACCATCACCGTCGGCATCTACGCCCTCGTCGGCTTCGAGGTCACGCCGGGCACGGTGATCGGTCTGCTGACCATCCTCGGTTACTCGCTGTACGACACGGTCGTCGTCTTCGACAGCCTCAAGGAACAGACCAAGGACATCACCAAGCAGACCCGCTGGACGTACAGCGAGATCGCCAACCGTTCCATCAACAGCACCCTGGTCCGTTCCGTCAACACCACGGTGGTCGCGCTGCTGCCGGTGGCGGGCCTGCTGTTCATCGGCGGCGGCGTCCTCGGCGCCGGCATGCTGAACGACATCTCGCTGTCGCTGTTCGTCGGCCTCGCCGCCGGCGCGTACTCCTCGATCTTCATCGCCACCCCGCTCGTCGCCGACCTCAAGGAGCGCGAGCCGGCGATGAAGTCGCTGAAGAAGCGGGTCCTGGCCAAGCGCGCCCAGGGTACGGCCACGGGGGAGACGCGGGAGACCCCGGTCACCGGCGAGGACCACGGCGACGAGTCCGAGGACGCCGCACCCGCGGTCGTCGGCCCGCGCGACCAGTCGGCGACCCGTGCCCGCGGCCGGGGCCGTCCTTCCGGGAAGCGCCGATGACCGGGATCAGAGAGCTGCTGCTCAGCCGCATCCGGGACGTGGCGGACTACCCGGAGCCGGGCGTGATGTTCAAGGACATCACCCCGCTCCTGGCGGACCCCGCGGCGTTCGCGGCACTCAGCGACGTCCTGGCCGACATCGCCCGTGCCACCGGCGCCACCAAGGTCGTCGGCCTGGAGGCCCGCGGGTTCATCCTCGGCGCCCCGGTCGCCGTCCGCGCGGGTCTCGGCTTCATCCCCGTGCGCAAGGCGGGCAAGCTCCCCGGAGCCACCCTCAGCCAGGCCTACGACCTGGAGTACGGCTCCGCCGAGATCGAGGTGCACGCGGAGGACCTGACCACCGCCGACCGCGTTCTGGTGGTCGACGACGTCCTCGCCACCGGCGGCACCGCCGAGGCGTCGGTCCAGCTCATCCGCAGGGCGGGCGCCGAGGTCGCGGGCCTGGCCGTACTGATGGAGCTCGGCTTCCTCGGCGGCCGTGCCCGGCTGGAACCGGCCCTGGCCGGCGCCCCGCTGGAGGCGCTGCTCACGGTCTGACCAGCGGCGACGCACGCGAATCGCACACGGGGAACACCGCTCGGGCGGGCCCGGAGGAATCCGGCGCCCGCCTCGGGCGTTCCAGGAGTAGACCGTCCTCACATCCGCCCGCAGGCGATCCGCGGGCACGGGATGGCTACCATGGGGTTTCCGGAGCCTGACCGGGGACCCGGATCGCGCACGAGGAGCCCTCTTGCCAGACGAGGCCCAGCACCTGACCGCCGCCAAGCCCGAGTCCGCCTCGGCGGCCACGGCCAAGCCCGCGCCGAGCGCGCCCCACGCGAAGAACGACACGCGTGGGCCGGTCCAGCACGCCCAGTCCGCGTCGGCCGACAAGCCCGAGCAGCCGCGCCCCAAGCCGTCCCCTCCCGAGCGCTCCGCGCCCCCGGCCCGCCCCAACACCGGCCAGCCGCGCTCCGGCTCCTCCAACCGCGTCCGCGCCCGCCTCGCCCGGCTCGGCGTGCAGCGCGCGAACCCGTACAACCCGGTCCTCGAGCCGCTGCTGCGGATCGTCCGCAGCAACGACCCCAAGATCGAGAACGCCACGCTCCGCCAGATCGAGCGCGCCTACCAGGTCGCCGAACGCTGGCACCGCGGCCAGAAGCGCAAGAGCGGCGACCCGTACATCACGCACCCGCTCGCCGTCACCACCATCCTCGCCGAGCTGGGCATGGACCCGGCCACGCTGATGGCCGGCCTGCTGCACGACACCGTCGAGGACACCGAGTACGGTCTGGAGGACCTGCGCCGCGACTTCGGCGACGTGGTCACCCTGCTCGTCGACGGCGTCACCAAGCTGGACAAGGTCAAGTTCGGCGAGGCCGCGCAGGCCGAGACCGTGCGCAAGATGGTCGTCGCCATGGCCAAGGACCCGCGCGTCCTGGTCATCAAGCTCGCCGACCGCCTGCACAACATGCGCACCATGCGCTACCTCAAGCGCGAGAAGCAGGAGAAGAAGGCGCGCGAGACCCTGGAGATCTACGCGCCGCTCGCCCACCGCCTGGGCATGAACACCATCAAGTGGGAGCTGGAGGACCTCGCCTTCGCGATCCTCTACCCCAAGATGTACGACGAGATCGTCCGCCTGGTCGCCGAGCGCGCGCCCAAGCGCGACGAGTACCTGGCCATCGTCACCGACGAGGTGCAGCAGGACCTGCGCGCCGCCCGCATCAAGGCCACCGTCACCGGCCGCCCCAAGCACTACTACAGCGTCTACCAGAAGATGATCGTCCGCGGCCGCGACTTCGCGGAGATCTACGACCTGGTGGGCATCCGCGTCCTCGTGGACACCGTCCGCGACTGCTACGCGGCCCTCGGCACGGTGCACGCGCGATGGAACCCGGTCCCCGGCCGGTTCAAGGACTACATCGCGATGCCCAAGTTCAACATGTACCAGTCGCTGCACACGACGGTCATCGGCCCCGGCGGCAAGCCCGTCGAACTGCAGATCCGCACCTTCGACATGCACCGCCGCGCCGAGTACGGCATCGCCGCGCACTGGAAGTACAAGCAGGAGGCCGTCGCCGGCGCCTCCAAGATCCGCACCGACGCCCCCAGGTCCTCCGGCAAGGACAAGGACGCCATCAACGACATGGCGTGGCTGCGGCAGCTCCTGGACTGGCAGAAGGAGACCGAGGACCCCGGCGAGTTCCTGGAGTCGCTCCGCTTCGACCTGTCCCGCAACGAGGTCTTCGTCTTCACCCCCAAGGGCGACGTCATAGCGCTGCCCGCCGGCGCCACCCCCGTGGACTTCGCGTACGCGGTCCACACCGAGGTCGGCCACCGCACCATAGGGGCACGGGTCAACGGCCGCCTCGTACCGCTGGAGTCGACCCTCGACAACGGCGACCTGGTGGAGGTCTTCACCTCCAAGGCGGCCGGCGCCGGCCCTTCTCGCGACTGGCTCGGCTTCGTGAAGTCGCCGCGCGCCCGCAACAAGATCCGCGCCTGGTTCTCCAAGGAGCGCCGCGACGAGGCCATCGAGCAGGGCAAGGACTCCATCGTCCGCGCGATGCGCAAGCAGAACCTGCCGATCCAGCGCATCCTCACCGGCGACTCGCTGGTCACGCTGGCGCACGAGATGCGCTACTCGGACATCTCCGCGCTGTACGCGGCGATCGGCGAGGGCCATGTCTCCGCGCAGAACATCGTGCAGAAGCTCGTCCAGGCCCTCGGCGGCGAGGAGGCAGCCACCGAGGAGATCGACGAGTCGGTCCCGCCGGCCCGCAGTCGCAAACGCCGTTCCAGCGCCGACCCCGGTGTCGTCGTCAAGGGCGTCGAGGACGTCTGGGTGAAGCTGGCCCGCTGCTGTACGCCGGTGCCCGGCGACCCGATCATCGGATTCGTGACCCGGGGCAGCGGAGTGTCGGTGCACCGCAGCGACTGCGTCAACGTCGACTCGCTGTCCCGGGAGCCCGAGCGGATCCTCGACGTCGAGTGGGCGCCCACCCAGTCCTCGGTCTTCCTGGTCGCCATCCAGGTCGAGGCCCTCGACCGGTCCCGCCTGCTGTCGGACGTCACGCGCGTGCTGTCCGACCAGCACGTCAACATCCTCTCCGCGGCCGTCCAGACCTCCCGCGACCGTGTGGCCACCTCCCGTTTCACCTTCGAGATGGGCGACCCGAAGCACCTCGGCCACGTCCTGAAGGCCGTACGGGGCGTGGAGGGCGTCTACGACGTCTACCGGGTCACCTCGGCCCGCAACCGCACGTAGCGGACGACGGTCGCACGAAGGAGGGGCTCCCGTACCTCGGGTACGGGAGCCCCTCCTTCGTGCGCCGTGCGAGAGGTCAGCCGCCGAACTCCTGCAGACCCTTCAGCGCCTGGTCCAGCAGGGCCTGGCGGCCCTCCAGCTCCCGCTCGAGCTTCTCCGCCCTGGCGGTGTTGCCCTGCGCGCGGGCCTGCTCGATCTGGCCCTTCAGCTTGTCCACGGCGGCCTGGAGCTGACCGGTCAGACCCGCGGCACGCGCGCGTGCCTCCGGGTTCGTCCGGCGCCACTCGGCCTCCTCGGCCTCCTGCAGGGCCCGCTCCACGGTGTGCATCCGGCCCTCGACCTTCGGGCGGGCGTCCCGCGGCACGTGGCCGATGGCCTCCCAGCGCTCGTTGATCCCGCGGAACGCGGCCCGCGCGGCCTTCAGATCCGTGATCGGCAGGAGCTTCTCGGCCTCCTCGGCCAGCTCCTCCTTGAGCTTGAGGTTCTCGGTCTGCTCCGCGTCCCGCTCGGCGAAGACCGAGCTGCGGGCGGCGAAGAAGACGTCCTGGGCGCCGCGGAAGCGGTTCCACAGATCGTCCTCGTGCTCGCGCTGGGCGCGGCCCGCGGCCTTCCACTCCGTCATCAGCTCGCGGTAGCGGGCGGCCGTCAACCCCCAGTCCGTCGAGTTCGACAGCGACTCGGCCTCCGCGACCAGCCGCTCCTTGGCCTGACGGGCCTCCTCGCGCTGCGCGTCCAGCTGCGCGAAGTGCTGCTTGCGCCGCTTGGAGAACGCCGACCGCGCGTGCGAGAACCGGTGCCACAGTTCGTCGTCCGACTTGCGGTCCAGCCGCGGCAGGCCCTTCCAGGTGTCCACCAGGGACCGCAGCCGCTCACCGGCGGCCCGCCACTGGTCGGACTGCGCCAGCTCCTCCGCCTCGGCGACCAGCGCCTCCTTGGCGTGACGCGCCTCGTCGGACTGCTTGGCCCGCTGTGCCTTGCGCTCCTCGCGGCGCGCCTCCACCAGCTCCACGAGCTTGTCCAGCCGGGCCCTGAGGGCGTCCAGGTCGCCGACCGCGTGGTGGGCGTCCACCTGCTCGCGCAGGTGCCCGATCGCGGTCTGGGCGTCCTTGGACGACAGGTCGGTGGTCTTCACTCGCTTCTCGAGGAGGCCGATCTCGACAACCAGGCCCTCGTACTTGCGCTCGAAGTAGGCCAGCGCCTCCTCGGGGGAGCCGGCCTGCCAGGAGCCGACGACCTGCTCGCCGTCGGCCGTACGCACGTACACGGTCCCCGTCTCGTCGACGCGGCCCCACGGGTCGCTGCTCACAGCGCCTCCTCCACATGATGCCGTCGAGGGGGCCTCGAAGCTCCCCCGGGCATCGTCCACAGTTTCGTCACGGCCAACATAGGCGACCGACGGGATGCCTGTCCGCATCCCGCGCGACCGAAATTTCGCAGTTGGGGGTCAGGATGTGGTGACGGTCGCCTTGTCGATCACGACCGTCGCGTTGGGCGCCCCGTCACCCGCTCCGGTGCTCTCGCCGGCGTCGGCGATCTTCTTCAGCACCTTCATGCCGGCGTCCGAGACGGTGCCGAACGGGGTGTAGCTGGGCGGAAGCTGGCTGTCCTGGTAGACCAGGAAGAACTGGCTGCCGCCACTGTCCTTCTGCCCGGTGTTGGCCATCGCGACCGTGCCCGCCGGGTAGATGTTGTCCTTCAGGCTTTCGTCCTTCAGGTTCTCGTCCGGGATCGTGTAGCCGGGACCGCCGGTGCCGGTGCCCGTCGGGTCGCCGCACTGCAGCACGTAGATGCCGTTCGTGGTGAGCCGGTGGCACTTGCTGTGGTCGAAGTAGCCCTTCTTCGCCAGGAAGTCGAACGAGTTGACCGTGTGCGGGGCCGCCGACGCCTTCAGCGCCACGTCGATCCCGCCGCAGGTCGTGTCCAGCTTCAGGGTGTACTTCGCCGACTTGTCGATGGCGACCGCCGGCTCCTTCTCCCAGGTCTTCGACTTGACCTTGCCCTCGGCGGGCTTGTCGCACGGGTCCGGAGCCTTGCCGGTCGGTGCGGCGCTCGGCGTCACCTCCGCGTTCGCGTTGGTCTTGTCGTCGTCCCGCTCGAACGCCCCGGTCGTGTACAGCGCGCCGCCGCCCACGAGGACCACACCGAGCACGGACGCGATCACCGAGTTGCGCACCCGCGACTTCCGCCGCGCCTCGGTGCGCCGCTGCTGCTGCCGCAAGAACTTCTCCCGGGCGAGCTGACGCCGCCGCTGTTCCTGGCTGACCACCGGATTCTCTCCTCATGCGTCTCGTGTGCCGGCCGGTACGCGTGCGTGCGTGCGGTGAGCCGACCGCCTGCGTGTGCCCCGTACCGTATATGGGTTCGCTGAGGAATCGGCAGCGCCGGTAGGCTCTGACCACGGGCGCAGCCCCGTCGCAAGCCTCCCGTACCGACACAACGAAGGACGATCGTGCTCATTGCCGGGTTCCCCGCCGGGGCCTGGGGGACGAACTGTTATCTCGTCGCCCCCGCCGCCGGTGAGGAGTGCGTGATCATCGACCCCGGCCACCAGGCCGCCGACGGCGTCGCGGAGGCGGTCCGCAAGCACCGGCTCAAGCCCGTCGCCGTCGTCCTCACCCACGGCCACATCGACCACGTCGCCTCGGTCGTCCCCGTGTGCGGGGCGCACGACGTGCCGGCCTGGATCCACCCCGAGGACCGCTACATGATGAGCGACCCCGAGAAGGGGATCGGCCGCGCCATCGGCATGCCGCTGATGGGCGAGCTGACGGTGGGGGAGCCGGACGACGTCAAGGAGCTCACCGACGGCTCCCGGCTGGCGCTGGCGGGTCTGGAGTTCTCCGTCGCGCACGCGCCGGGCCATACCAAGGGGTCGGTGACCTTCGGCCTGCCCGAGGCGGCGGACGTCCCGCCGGTCATGTTCTCGGGCGACCTGCTGTTCGCCGGCTCCATCGGACGCACCGACCTGCCCGGCGGTGACATGGCCGAGATGCTCGACTCGCTGGCCCGCGTGTGCCTGCCGCTCGACGACTCGACCGTGGTGCTGTCCGGCCACGGCCCCCAGACGACCATCGGCCAGGAGCGCGCCACCAACCCCTACCTGCGGCAGGTGGCGGCGGACCGCCAAGGACGCGGCGCCGCCGAGGCTCCCCGACGAGGAATGTGACGAGAGACTTCCGTGAGCACCTTCAAGGCCCCCAAGGGCACGTACGACCTGATCCCGCCGGACAGCGCCAAGTACCTCGCCGTCCGCGAGGCCATCGCGGCCCCGCTGCGGGGCTCCGGCTACGGCTACATCGAGACGCCCGGCTTCGAGAACGTCGAACTGTTCGCGCGCGGTGTCGGTGAGTCCACCGACATCGTGACCAAGGAGATGTACGCCTTCGAGACCAAGGGCGGCGACCGGCTCGCCCTGCGCCCCGAGGGCACCGCCTCCGTGCTGCGCGCCGCCCTGGAGGCCAACCTGCACAAGGCGGGCAACCTCCCGGTCAAGCTCTGGTACTCGGGCTCCTACTACCGCTACGAGCGCCCCCAGAAGGGCCGTTACCGCCACTTCTCCCAGGTCGGAGCCGAGGCGATCGGCGCGGAGGACCCGGCGCTCGACGCCGAGCTGATCATCCTCGCCGACCAGGCGTACCGCTCGCTGGGCCTGCGCGACTTCCGCATCCTGCTCAACAGCCTCGGCGACCAGGAGTGCCGCCCGGTGTACCGGGCCGCGCTGCAGGACTTCCTGCGCGGCCTCGACCTGGACGAGGACACGCTGCGCCGCGCGGAGATCAACCCGCTGCGCGTCCTGGACGACAAGCGGGAGGCGGTGCAGAAGCAGCTGACAGGTGCGCCGCTGCTGCGCGACTACCTCTGCGACGCCTGCAAGGCCTACCACGAGGAGGTCCGCGAGCTGATCACGGCGGCGGGCGTTTCCTTCGAGGACGACCCCAAGCTGGTGCGCGGCCTGGACTACTACACGCGTACCACCTTCGAGTTCGTCCACGACGGTCTCGGCTCCCAGTCCGCGGTGGGTGGCGGCGGCCGCTACGACGGCCTGTCCGAGATGATCGGCGGCCCCGCGCTGCCGTCCGTCGGCTGGGCCCTGGGCGTCGACCGCACCGTGCTGGCCCTGGAGGCGGAGGGCGTCGAGCTCGAACTCCCCCCCACCGCCAGCGTGTTCGCCGTCCCGCTCGGCGAGGAGGCCCGTCGGGTGCTGTTCGCCAAGGTCACCGAGCTGCGCAAGAACGGCGTGGCCGCGGACTTCTCCTACGGCGGCAAGGGCCTCAAGGCCGCGATGAAGGCCGCCAACCGCTCAGGCGCCCGCTACGCCCTGGTCCTGGGCGAACGCGACCTCGCCGAGGGCGTGGTGCAACTCAAGGACATGGAGTCCGGCGAGCAGTCGGCGGTCGGTGTGAACGAGATCGTGGCCGAGCTGGAGTCGCGACTCGCGTAACGGGGCGGGCCGGACGGCTCCAGCCGTCCGGCCCGCCGAGACCCCGCCTCGGCGGGGAGCACGCTCCGCCGCGGTTCGCGTTGTCCACCGCGCCCGGACCACCCCCGCGCCGGCGGGGAACCGGGGGCGGAGCGTCCGGTACGACGAGCGTCGGGAGCCCTTGTCACCGGTTTCCGGCGCCTGCCCCCATGCGGTATCGCTCGCCTGTGCCACTGGGGTACAGACATCGGCCGAAACTGCACGCTCACGGGCGAACGCCGGTACGCACTTATGTCCGCACAACGGCGAACCCGCGGCCCCGTACGGCACAATGGCCCTGCCCGAAGCAGGTCCACACTCCCCAGTGACGGAATCGGCGTGATGAGCAAGACGACAGTCAGGGACGTCGACATGGAGCCCGAGCCCTCGGCCGCACCGCGGCCTCCCGCCTCCGTGCCGCGCACGGAGGGCGCCGGCCGGGCCTTCGCCCTGCTCCTGGTGATCACCGGAGCCGCCGGCGTGCTCGCTGCGTGGGTGATCACCCTCGACAAGTTCAAGCTGCTCGAGGCCAAGGTCAAGGGCGAGACGTTCGTCCCCGGGTGCAGCCTCAACCCCGTCGTCTCCTGCGGCAGCGTCATGGAGAGCGACCAGGCCTCCGTCTTCGGCTTCCCCAACCCGATGCTCGGCCTCGTCACCTACGGCATCGTCGTCTGCGTCGGCATGAGCCTGCTCGCCCGGGCCCGCTTCCCGCGCTGGTACTGGCTCACCTTCAACGCCGGCACGCTCTTCGGCACCGTCTTCTGCGCCTGGCTGATGTTCCAGTCCCTGTACCGGATCAACGCCCTGTGCCTGTGGTGCTGCCTGGCCTGGGTCGCCACGATCATCATGTTCTGGTACGTGACGTCGTTCAACGTCCGCCAGGGCTTCCTGCCCGCCCCGGGCTGGCTGAAGGGCTTCTTCGGCGAGTTCACCTGGGTCATGCCGGTCCTGCACATCGGCATCATCGGCATGCTGATCCTGACCCGCTGGTGGGAGTTCTGGACCAGCTGACCGCCCGCCCCGGGCTGTCGGCGCGGTGCTTTAGGGTTTCAGCGTGGAGCCCGACCTGTTCACCGCCGCAGCAGAAGAACGCCAGGAGAAGGACCCGACCGGCAGCCCTCTGGCGGTCCGGATGCGCCCGCGCACCCTCGACGAGGTGGTGGGCCAGCAGCACCTGCTGAAGCCGGGCTCCCCCCTGCGCAGACTGGTCGGCGAAAGCGCCTCGGGCCCCGCGGGACCCTCCTCGGTCATCCTCTGGGGCCCGCCCGGCACCGGCAAGACGACCCTGGCCTACGTCGTCTCCAAGGCCACCAACAAGCGCTTCGTCGAGCTGTCGGCGATCACCGCGGGCGTCAAGGAGGTCCGTGCGGTCATCGACGGCGCCCGCCGCGCCTCCGGCGGGTACGGCCAGGAGACCGTCCTCTTCCTCGACGAGATCCACCGCTTCAGCAAGGCCCAGCAGGACTCCCTGCTCCCGGCCGTGGAGAACCGCTGGGTCACCCTGATCGCCGCGACCACCGAGAACCCCTACTTCTCGGTCATCTCCCCGCTGCTCTCCCGGTCCCTGCTGCTCACCCTCGAACCGCTCACCGACGACGACATCAGGGACCTGCTGAAGCGCGCCCTCACCGACGAACGGGGCCTGAGGAGCGCCGTCACGCTCCCCGAGGACACCGAGGACCACCTGCTGCGCATCGCCGGCGGCGACGCCCGCCGCGCGCTGACCGCCCTGGAGGCCGCCGCCGGGGCCGCGCTGGACAAGGGCGAGGCGGCGATCACCCTGGCCACGCTGGAGGAGACGGTCGACCGGGCCGCGGTGAAGTACGACCGCGTCGGCGACCAGCACTACGACGTCGCCAGTGCCCTGATCAAGTCCATCCGCGGCTCCGACGTGGACGCCGCCCTGCACTACCTGGCCCGCATGATCGAGGCCGGCGAGGACCCCCGCTTCATCGCCCGCCGCCTGATGATCTCCGCCAGCGAGGACATCGGCCTCGCCGACCCGAACGCGCTGCCGATCGCCGTCGCCGCCGCCCAGGCCGTCGCCATGATCGGCTTCCCCGAGGCCGCCCTCACCCTCAGCCACGCCACCATCGCCCTCGCCCTCGCGCCCAAGTCCAACGCCGCCACCACGGCGATCGGCGCCGCCCTGGACGACGTGCGCAAGGGACTGGCCGGGCCGGTGCCGTCCCACCTGCGGGACGGCCACTACAAGGGCGCGACGAAGCTGGGGCACGGGAAGGGCTACACCTACCCGCACGACCTGCCCGAGGGCATCGCCGCGCAGCAGTACGCGCCGGACGCCCTGAAGGAGCGCACGTACTACGAACCCACCCGGCACGGCGCGGAGGCGCGGTACGCGGACGCGGTGGAGTGGACCAGGAAGCACCTCGGTCGGAAGCGGTCCTGACCACCCTGTAGACTCTTCCGGAGTGCTGAGTCCCGTGTCCGGCTCCGGTCGGCGCCTCAGGCGGGACACCCAGCCGGATCCTTCGATCCAGGAGCGTCGCGCACCGTCGTAGGTGTCGCGGGCAGCCCACCACCCCCCCCCGTAAGTCCCGGGACCGGTCGGTGGGCCGTTCGTGTGCTGCACGTATGTGCCCAGTCCAGGGGAGCGGCTGCCCATCAAGTCTCTCGCGGGCCTGAGGGGAATTCCCCGGCTGCGGATGCGACCTCCCGTAACCCTGAGGCAGCCGAAAAGGAAAAGGAAGAGAAGTGGCGAACCAGTCCCGCCCCAAGGTCAAGAAGTCGCGTGCCCTCGGCATCGCGCTGACCCCGAAGGCCGTCAAGTACTTCGAGGCCCGCCCCTACCCGCCGGGCGAGCACGGCCGTGGCCGCAAGCAGAACTCGGACTACAAGGTCCGTCTGCTGGAGAAGCAGCGTCTGCGCGCGCAGTACGACCTCTCCGAGCGTCAGCTCGTCCGCGCCTACGAGCGTGCCTCCAAGGTGCAGGGCAAGACCGGTGAGGCCCTGATCATCGAGCTCGAGCGCCGTCTCGACGCGCTGGTCCTGCGTTCGGGCATCGCCCGCACGATCTACCAGGCCCGCCAGATGGTCGTCCACGGTCACATCCAGGTCAACGGCAAGAAGGTCGACAAGCCCTCCTTCCGTGTCCGCCCGGACGACGTCGTGCAGGTCCGCGACCGCAGCAAGGAGAAGACCCTCTTCACGATCGCCCGTGAAGGCGGCTTCGCCCCCGACGGTGAGACCCCGCGCTACCTCCAGGTGAACCTCAAGTCCCTGGCGTTCCGCCTGGACCGTGAGCCGAACCGCAAGGAGATCCCGGTGATCTGCGACGAGCAGCTCGTCGTCGAGTACTACGCCCGCTGACCCCGGCAGGCACGCGGTATCCCGAGCCCGCCGTCTCCCCGCCCCTCCGGGCGGGCGAGGCGGCGGGCTCGTCGTCGCTTCCCGCGGCTCCACCGGTGGCGGACGGTAATCCGGTACGGAGTCCCGCCACCGGCGCGATAGGCTCGACCCCACGACTTTCTCGATGTTCAGGCGCGTTTCAAGGGAGCGGGTGCACACAGTGTCCGGTGGCGAGGTGGCCGGAATCCTGGTGGCCGTGTTCTGGGCGATCCTGGTCTCCTTCCTCGCCGTCGCGCTGGCGAGGCTGGCCCAGACGCTCCGGGCGACCACCAGGCTCGTGGCGGACGTGACCGACCAGGCCGTCCCCCTGCTGGCGGACGCCTCGGCGGCGGTGCGTTCCGCGCAGACCCAGATCGAACGGGTCGACGCGATCGCCTCCGACGTCCAGGAGGTCACCTCCAACGCCTCCGCGCTGTCGACCACCGTGGCCTCCACCTTCGGCGGCCCCCTGGTGAAGGTCGCCGCCTTCGGCTACGGCGTGCGCCGGGCCGTCAGCGGCCGCAAGGACGACGCCCCGGCCGAGAGGCCGAGGCGCGACGTGATCGTGGGCCGCACCGTCCCGGGCGCGCGGCGTGACAAGCGGACCCGGGGAAAGAGGGACTGACCCAGCGATGTTCCGCCGAACGTTCTGGTTCACCAGCGGCGTCGCCGCCGGAGTGTGGGCCACCACCAAGGTCAACCGCAAGATCAAGCAGCTGACGCCCGAGCACCTCGCCGTCACCGCGGCGAACAAGGCGATCGAGGCCGGCGGTCGGCTCAAGGACCGCGCGGTCGACTTCGCGCTCGAGGTCCGCGACCACATGGCCCGGCGCGAGGCCGAACTGGGTGACGCGCTCGGGCTCAACGCCCCCGTCGACCGCGAGCTCCCCGCGCCCCGCGGCTACGCCGTCATCGAGAACCGCAACAGCCCCAAGTACGTCGAGGGCCCGGCGCGGAAGCCGACGCACCAGACGTACCCGACGTACCCGTACAACCGGAATGAGGACCACTGATGGAGTCGGCCGAGATCCGCCGCCGCTGGCTGAGCTTCTTCGAGGAGCGCGGGCACACCGTCGTCCCGTCGGCGTCGCTCATCGCGGACGACCCGACTCTGCTGCTCGTCCCGGCCGGCATGGTGCCCTTCAAGCCCTACTTCCTGGGCGAGGTCAAGCCGCCCTTCGACCGCGCCACCAGCGTGCAGAAGTGCGTGCGCACCCCCGACATCGAAGAGGTCGGCAAGACCACCCGCCACGGCACGTTCTTCCAGATGTGCGGCAACTTCTCCTTCGGCGACTACTTCAAGGAAGGCGCCGTCAAGCTCGCCTGGGAGCTGCTCACCAGCCCTCAGGACAAGGGCGGTTACGGCCTCGACCCCGAGCGCCTGTGGATCACCGTCTACCAGGACGACGACGAGGCCGAGCGGATCTGGCACGAGGTCGTCGGCGTGCCCAAGGAGCGCATCCAGCGCCTGGGCAAGAAGGACAACTTCTGGGACATGGGCGTCCCCGGCCCCTGCGGTCCCTGCTCCGAGATCAACTACGACCGCGGCCCCGAGTTCGGCGCCGAGGGCGGCCCCGCCGTCAACGACGAGCGGTACGTGGAGATCTGGAACCTCGTCTTCATGCAGTACGAGCGGGGCGAGGGTCCGGGCAAGGACTACCCGATCCTCGGTGACCTGCCGAGCCAGAACATCGACACGGGCCTCGGCCTCGAGCGGCTCGCCATGATTCTGCAGGGCGTGCAGAACATGTACGAGATCGACACCTCCATGGCCGTCATCGACAAGGCCACCGAGCTGACCGGCGTGGCCTACGGCGACGCCCACGCCTCCGACGTCTCGCTCCGCGTGGTCACCGACCACATGCGCACCTCCGTGATGCTCATCGGCGACGGCGTCACCCCCGGCAACGAGGGCCGCGGCTACGTGCTGCGCCGCATCATGCGCCGCGCCATCCGCAACATGCGCCTGCTCGGCGCCACCGGTCCGGTCGTCAAGGACCTGGTCGACGTCGTCATCGGCATGATGGGCCAGCAGTACCCCGAGCTGATCACCGACCGCGAGCGCATCGAGAAGGTCGCCCTCGCCGAGGAGAACGCCTTCCTCAAGACGCTGAAGGCCGGCACCAACATCCTCGACACCGCCGTCAGCGACACCAAGGCCTCCGGCGGCACCGTCCTCGCCGGCGACAAGGCCTTCCTGCTCCACGACACCTGGGGCTTCCCGATCGACCTCACCCTGGAGATGGCCGCCGAGCAGGGGCTCTCCGTGGACGAGGACGGCTTCCGCCGCCTGATGAAGGAGCAGCGGGAGCGCGCCAAGGCCGACGCCCAGGCCAAGAAGACCGGCCACGCCGGCGCCGGCGCCTACCGGGAGATCGCCGACCAGGCCGGCGCCACCGACTTCGTCGGCTACACCGACACCGAGAGCGAGTCCACGATCGTCGGCATCCTCGTCGACGGCGCCTCCTCCCCGGCCGCCACCGAGGGCGACGAGGTCGAGATCGTCCTCGACCGCACCCCGTTCTACGCCGAGGGCGGCGGCCAGATCGGCGACACCGGCCGCATCAAGGTCGACACCGGTGCCGTCATCGAGATCCGCGACTGCCAGAAGCCGGTCCCGGGCGTGTACGTCCACAAGGGCGTCGTCCAGGTCGGCGAGGTCACCGTCGGCGCCAAGGCCCAGGCCTCCATCGACGGCCGCCGCCGTACCGCCATCGCCCGCGCCCACTCGGCCACCCACCTCACCCACCAGGCGCTGCGCGACGCCCTCGGCCCCACGGCCGCCCAGGCCGGTTCCGAGAACCAGCCCGGCCGCTTCCGCTTCGACTTCGGCTCCCCGTCCGCCGTACCGACGGCCGTGATGACCGACGTCGAGCAGAAGATCAACGAGGTGCTCGCCCGCGACCTCGACGTGCGCGCCGACGTCATGGGCATCGACGAGGCCAAGAAGCAGGGGGCCATCGCCGAGTTCGGCGAGAAGTACGGCGAGCGCGTGCGCGTCGTGACCATCGGAGACTTCTCCAAGGAACTGTGCGGCGGCACCCACGTGCACAACACCGCCCAGCTGGGCCTGGTGAAGCTGCTCGGCGAGTCGTCCATCGGCTCCGGCGTGCGCCGTATCGAGGCCCTGGTCGGCGTGGACGCCTACAACTTCCTCGCCCGTGAGCACACGGTCGTCGCCCAGCTCCAGGAACTGATCAAGGGCCGCCCGGAGGAGCTCCCGGAGAAGGTCTCCGCCATGCTCGGCAAGCTCAAGGACGCCGAGAAGGAGATCGAGAAGTTCCGCGCCGAGAAGGTGCTCCAGGCCGCCGCCGGTCTCGCCGAGTCAGCCAAGGACGTCCGCGGCATCGCCGTCGTCACCGGCCAGGTCCCCGACGGCACCACGCCGGACGACCTGCGCAAGCTGGTCCTCGACGTGCGGGGCCGCATCCAGGGCGGCCGGGCCGTAGTCGTCGCCCTGTTCACCGTGAACAACGGCAAGCCGCTGACGGTCATCGCCACCAACGACGCCGCCCGCGAGCGCGGCCTCAAGGCCGGTGAACTGGTTCGCACGGCCGCCAAGACCCTCGGCGGCGGCGGTGGCGGCAAGCCGGACGTCGCCCAGGGCGGCGGCCAGAACCCGGCCGCCATCGGCGAGGCCGTCGACGCCGTCGAGCGGCTCGTGGCGGACACCGCCAAGTGAACGACCCGGTGAACGAGCAGGCGGACGGCCCGGCGATGCGCCGCGGCCGCCGCCTCGCGATCGACGTCGGGGACGCCCGCATCGGGGTCGCCTCGTGCGACCCCGACGGGATCCTCGCCACCCCGGTCGAGACCGTCCCCGGCCGGGACGTCCCCGCCGCCCACCGCAGGCTGCGGCAGCTCGTCGAGGAGTACGAGCCGGTCGAGGTCGTCGTCGGTCTCCCTCGCTCCCTCAAGGGGGGAGAGGGCCCGGCCGCGGCCAAGGTCAGGGGCTTCGCGCAGGAGCTGGCCCGTGGCATCGCGCCCGTTCCGGTGCGCCTGGTCGACGAGCGGATGACCACGGTCACGGCGAGCCAGGGGCTGCGCGCCTCCGGCGTCAGGTCCAAGAAGGGCCGCTCGGTCATCGACCAGGCCGCCGCCGTGATCATCCTCCAGCAGGCGCTGGAATCCGAACGGGTGTCAGGCAGACCACCCGGTGAGGGCGTCGAAGTGGTCATCTGATCGCGGTACGGTAACGTTCCGCGCGATGCGGTCGGTGTTCGAACAGCCGCCGCACAGAGAGAGGCGGTACGGGAGCCGTGGTCTTCAGGTGGCCGCGCGCCCACCGCCTCGCGGCTCTAGGGGATCGATGACTGAGTATGGCCGGGGCCAGGGCTCCGAACCGTGGCGTCCGGACGACCCGTTGTACGGGGACGGCGGATGGGGCGGACAGCAGACCCAGCAGGGTCAGCAGTCCCCCTACGGCGACCGGCCACAGCACTATCCGCAGGAGCCGCAGACGCACCAGCAGTACGGCGACTGGGGCGCCGGGGAGCAGCACGGATACGGCGGGCAGCAGCACCCGCAGTACGACCAGCAGCAGCCCCCGCAGTACGACCAGCAGCAACAGCCCCAGTACGACCAGCAGCAGTACGCCCCTCAGCAGCAACAGCCGCAGTACGACCAGAACGGCTGGCCCACGGGCTCCTACCCGCAGGACCCCTACGCCGCCGACCCGACGGACCCGTACGCGCAGCAGGCCGGGACGTACGGCGGGGAGCAGCCCGACCACTACGGCACGCCCGACGCCTACCCGCCGCCCGAGCCCCCCGGCCGCCGCACCGAACCCGAGCCGCAGACGGACTGGGACCCGGGCCCCGACCAGGGCGAACACGCTTTCTTCGCGGGCGGTGGCGACGACGATGACGCGGCCGGCGACGAGCCGGACGACCGGAGCGGGCGCAGCGAGCGCCGGGGCCGGGGCGGCAAGGAGAAGAAACGGCGCAGCGGCCTGGCCTGCCTCGTCGTGGTCGTGGTCTTCGGCGGCGGCCTCGCCGGTGTGAGCTACTTCGGCTACCAGTTCTACCAGGATCGTTTCGGCAGCGCCCCGGACTTCGCGGGGGCGGGCAACGGCGAGCAGGTGACCGTCGTCATCCCCAAGGGTTCCCTCGGGTACGCCATCGGCCAGGAGCTCAAGAAGATGGGCGTGGTCAAGAGCGTCGACGCCTTCGTCGCGGCCCAGTCGGCCAACCCGCAGGGCAAGACCATCCAGGACGGCGTCTACACGCTGCAGAAGGAGATGTCGGCGGCGAGCGCGGTCGAGCTGATGCTCAGCCCGAAGAGCCGCAACAACCTGATCATCGCCGAGGGCAAGCGCAATGCCGACATCTACGAGCTCATCGATGACCGCCTTGAGCTGGAGAAGGGCACCACGGCCAAGGTCGCCGAGACCGAGTGGAAGACCCTCGGCCTGCCCGACTGGGCCGTGAACCACGAGGACGTCAAGGATCCGCTGGAGGGCTTCCTCTTCCCGTCCAGCTACGGCGTGTCCAAGGGACAGAAGCCCGAGGACGTCCTCAAACGCATGGTCGCGCAGGCCACCGAGACCTACGAGGAACTCGGCGTGGAGGAGAAGGCCGAGAGTCTCGGCCTGGAGAATCCGTGGCAACTGGTCACCGTCGCCAGCCTGGTCCAGGCCGAGGGCACCAGTCACAGTGACTTCCGCCAGATGGCGGAGGTCATCTACAACCGCCTCAAAACCGGCAATACTGAGACCAACGGCATGCTGGAGTTCGACTCCACGTACAACTACATCAAGAACCAGAGCAAGATCGACCTGACTATCGCGGAGCTCAGGAACTACGACAACCCGTACAACACGTACTTCTACAAAGGGCTGCCGCCCGGACCGATCAGCAACCCCGGTGAGGACGCCGTCAAGGGCGCGCTCGACCCGACGGGTGACGGCTGGTACTACTTCATCTCGATGGACGGCAAGACCAGCAAGTTCACCAAGACCTACACCGAGCACGAGAAGTTGGTTGAGCAGTGGGAAGCTTCGAAGAAGAACTGACTGCCCCGGGTCGCCGGGCGGCCGTGCTCGGCTCCCCGATCGCCCACTCCCTCTCCCCGGTGCTGCACCGTGCCGCGTACGCGGAACTGGGGCTGAGGGACTGGACGTACGACCGCTTCGAGGTCGACGAGACGTCCCTGCCCGGTTTCTTCGACACGCTCGGCACCGAGTGGGCGGGACTGTCGCTGACCATGCCGCTGAAGCGGGCGGTGATCCCGCTGCTCGACTCGGTCAGCGAGACCGCGGCCTCGGTCGAGGCGGTCAACACGGTCGTCCTCACACCGGACGGCCGCCGGACCGGCGACAACACCGACATCCCCGGAATGGTCGCCGCCCTGCGCGAGCACGGCATCGACAAGGTGGAGTCCGCCGCCATCATCGGCGCGGGCGCCACCGCCTCCTCCGCGCTGGCCGCACTGGCCCGGATCTGCTCGGGCGAGGTCACCGTATACGTCCGCAGCGAGGCCCGTGCGACGGAGATGCGCCAGTGGGCCGAGCGGCTCGACGTCGCGGTGCGCATCGCCGCCTGGGACGACGTCGAGCAGGCGCTGCACGCCCCGCTGGTCGTCAGCACCACCCCGGCCGGCGTCACGGACGCCCTCGCCGGGGCCGTCCCGGAGCGCCCGGCCGCCCTCTTCGACGTGCTCTACGACCCGTGGCCGACGGTTCTCGCCGCCCGCTGGTCGGCGTACGGGGGCGCCGTGGTCAGCGGGCTGGACCTGCTGGTGCACCAGGCGGTGCTCCAGGTGGAGCAGATGACGGGGCGTTCACCGGCCCCGCTCGTTGCCATGCGCAAAGCTGGATCGGATGCCTTGGGCGTTCAGTCGTGATATTTGCATGCTTAGAGTGAACGACTGGGGCCCCACCGTCAGCGGTGGGGCCCCAGTCGAGGTCAGCCGGGCGGAGGTCAGCCGCACCAGCCCAGACTGCTGGTGTACTCGGATGTCTGAGGAACTCCGCTACCGGTCCACCAGCGCGTCATGCCCCAATACTGCACGCACTTGCCAGTAGCGCGCAGACGCACCGGCCCCGCATAGTAATTGTAGTTTCCAGTGTCCTTGACCCAGGATCCCCCCTCGACGCGCAGCCCGGCGCCGACCGGGTTGTGGACCTGTTCGCCGGTTACCACAGTCACTACGCAGTTGTAACCCGTGGACGCGTTGTACAGGAGATAGACGATGGCCTGAGGTCCATCGGTAGTGAACACCCAGCCCATTTCCTTGGAGGACTGAATGTAGTAGCCAGACCCGCAAACGGAGACCGGGTTGCTCGCGGCCTGAGCCGAAGAGGAGAAGGTAAAAGCGAGTCCGAACGCTGCAAGAATGACGGCAAAGGACTTGACGAATTTGCGCATAATGTATCAACTGTCCGATAGGCTGTGTAAGTTGAGTCGAGATTACTGATCATGCGTGCGGCGTAGAAGCCCTTTTTGAGGCACTCGACTGACTTGAAGTGATCAGGTCACGGGTTGATTGCGTGGCGTTCAGTGTGGACCTATGGGCGTGTCTCCGTTGCCGGGCAAGAGCCAGATCCTTGGGGCCGTGGCGGGATTCCGGCCCGGCACGGCTGCAGACCGCGGTGCTCACTGTGATCTTTCCTGCCCCGCAGGCGCGTCTGTGTACGTCCGCCAAGTGGACCGCGGGCCGGGTTGAGACTGCGAACGTGGGAGGATCGGAAGTGGCGGACCGGGGCCGCGCACCCCCGTCACGCCACAGCCGTACACGAGGAGACGTGTACGCAGGGCAGTACCGGGGCGCGAGCATGGAGGAGCACCGTTGAGCAGGTTGCGCTGGCTGACCGCTGGGGAGTCGCACGGTCCCGCACTCGTCGCGACGCTGGAGGGCCTTCCCGCCGGCGTGCCGATCACCACGGACATGGTGGCGGACCACCTCGCGAGGCGGCGGCTGGGCTACGGTCGCGGCGCCCGGATGAAGTTCGAGCGCGACGAGGTCACCTTCCTCGGCGGCGTCCGGCACGGTCTGACCCTCGGCTCCCCGGTCGCGGTCATGGTGGGCAACACCGAGTGGCCGAAGTGGGAGCAGGTCATGGCGGCCGACCCGGTCGACCCCGAGGTGCTGGCCGGCCTGGCGCGCAACGCCCCGCTGACCCGCCCCCGCCCCGGCCACGCCGACCTGGCCGGCATGCAGAAGTACGGCTTCGACGAGGCCCGGCCGATCCTGGAGCGCGCCTCCGCCCGCGAGACCGCCGCCCGTGTGGCACTGGGCGCGGTGGCACGGTCGTACCTGAAGGAGACGGCCGGCGTCGAGATCGTCAGCCACGTCGTCGAGCTGGCCGCGGCCAAGGCGCCGTACGGCGTGTACCCGACCCCCGCCGACGTGGAGCGGCTGGACGAGGACCCGGTGCGCTGCCTGGACGCGGACGCCTCGAAGGCGATGGTCGCCGAGATCGACCAGGCCCACAAGGACGGCGACACCCTCGGCGGCGTGGTCGAGGTGCTGGCGTACGGCGTCCCGGTCGGCCTCGGCTCCCACGTGCACTGGGACCGCCGCCTGGACGCGCGCCTGGCCGCCGCCCTCATGGGCATCCAGGCGATCAAGGGCGTCGAGGTCGGCGACGGCTTCGACCTCGCCCGCGTGCCCGGCTCCAAGGCGCACGACGAGATCCTCGCCACCGACCAGGGCATCAAGCGCGCCTCCGGCCGCTCCGGCGGCACCGAGGGCGGACTGACCACCGGTGAGCTGCTGCGGGTACGCGCGGCGATGAAGCCCATCGCGACCGTGCCGCGGGCGCTGAAGACCGTGGACGTCGTCACCGGCGAGGAAACCGCCGCCCACCACCAGCGCTCCGACGTGTGCGCCGTGCCGGCCGCCGGCATCGTCGCCGAGGCGATGGTCGCCCTGGTCCTCGCGGACGCGGTCGCGGAGAAGTTCGGCGGTGACAGCGTCACCGAGACCCGCCGCAACGTGACGTCGTACCTCGAGAACCTGGCCATCCGATGAGCTCACCGGTCATCGTGCTGGTCGGCCCGATGGGCGTGGGCAAGTCCACCGTGGGGCGGCTGCTGGCCGAGCGCCTGGGCGTCGCCTACCGCGACACCGACGACGACATCGTCACCGCCGAGGGCCGGACCGTCGCCGACATCTTCGTCGACGAGGGCGAGCCCGCCTTCCGCGCCATCGAGAAGCGCGCGGTGCGCACCGCGCTCACCGAGCACGAGGGCGTCCTGGCGCTCGGCGGCGGCGCGATCCTCGATGCCGACACGCGCGCGCTGCTCGCGGGCCTGCCGGTCGTCTACCTGTCGATGGACGTCGAGGAAGCGGTCAGGCGCACCGGTCTGGGCGCCGCCCGCCCGCTCCTCGCGGTCAACCCGCGCAAGCAGTGGCGCGAACTGATGGAAGCCCGTCGGCACCTGTACGAGGAGGCCGCCACGGCCGTCGTGCCGACCGATGGCCGCACACCCGAGGAAGTCACCGAGGCAGCCCTGAACGCACTGGAGTTGAAGGACGTATGAGCAGCGAGGCAGTGACGCGGATCCGCATCGGCGGCACGGCGGGCACCGACCCCTACGAGGTCCTGGTGGGCCGCCGGCTCCTGGGCGAACTCGGCGGGCTGGTCGGGGAGAAGGCCAAGCGGGTCGCGGTCGTGCACCCCGAGGCGCTCGCCGAGACCGGCGACGCCCTCCGCGCCGACCTGGCCGACCAGGGCTACGAGGCGATCGCCATCCAGGTGCCCAACGCGGAGGAGGCCAAGACCGCAGAGGTCGCCGCCTACTGCTGGAAGGCGCTGGGCCAGTCCGGCTTCACCCGCACCGACGTCATCGTCGGCGTGGGCGGCGGCGCCACGACGGACCTGGCCGGCTTCGTGGCCGCGACCTGGCTGCGCGGGGTCCGCTGGATCGCCCTCCCGACCACGGTGCTCGCCATGGTGGACGCGGCCGTGGGCGGCAAGACCGGCATCAACACGGCCGAGGGCAAGAACCTGGTGGGCGCCTTCCACCCGCCCGCGGGCGTGCTGTGCGACCTGGCCGCTCTGGACTCCCTCCCGGTCAACGACTACGTCTCCGGACTCGCCGAGGTCATCAAGGCCGGTTTCATCGCCGACCCGGTGATCCTGGACCTCATCGAGTCCGACCCCCAGGCCGCCCGTACCCCGTCGGGCCCGCACACCGCGGAACTGATCGAGCGCTCCATCCGGGTCAAGGCGGACGTCGTCTCCTCCGACCTGAAGGAGTCGGGTCTCCGCGAGATCCTGAACTACGGTCACACCCTCGCCCACGCCATCGAGAAGAACGAGCGCTACAAGTGGCGCCACGGCGCGGCGGTCTCCGTCGGCATGCACTTCGCCGCCGAACTGGGCCGCCTCGCGGGCCGCCTGGACGACGCCACCGCGGACCGCCACCGCACGATCCTCGAATCGGTCGGCCTCCCCCTGCACTACCGCTACGACCAGTGGCCCAAGTTGCTGGAGACCATGAAGGTCGACAAGAAGTCCCGCGGCGACCTGCTGCGCTTCATCGTCCTCGACGGCCTCGCCAAGCCCACGGTGTTCGAAGGCCCGGACCCCGCCGTGCTGCTCGCCGCGTACGGCGAGGTCGGGGAGTAGGACCCCGGGCACTCGTCACCGCCCCCGGCCGTTCACACAACGACGGCAGGGGGCGGTACCGTTCGGTAGCACGCGGGTCCCCCCGCTGTCAGCGCCCCATCGCCTGTACGAGACGGAGTGGCACCGGATGCAGCACGCAGTGGGTTCTCCGCTGCCGCCGCCCCATCAGCCGGGGCACGGACCGGCCGTCGGCTGGTCACCGGCCGCACACCACCCGGGTCGGCACCCGGGCCCCGCCCCAGCGCCCGTGCCTCCTCCGGCACCGGGCCACCCCGCGCCCCCGCCCGGCCCCACCCCGCCCCCCGCGGGGCCGCGGCACGCCTCGATGCCCCCGCCGCCGGACACCACCGGCCACGTACCGCTGCCGCCCGGCGCCCCGGTCGCCATGCCCAGCCCGCCGCAGGCCCCCGCCGCACCCGACCCGGCCGGCACGATCCTCGCGGTGCTGCTCATAGGCCCCGCGGGCGCCGGCAAGACGAGCGTGGCCAAGTACTGGGCGGACCACCGCCGCGTGCCGACCGCCCACATCAGCCTCGACGACGTACGCGAGTGGGTCCGCTCCGGGTTCGCCGACCCGCAGTCCGGGTGGAACGACCACTCGGAGGCGCAGTACCGCCTGGCCCGCCGCACCTGCGGATTCGCGGCGCGCAACTTCCTCGCCAACGGGATCTCGTGCATCCTCGACGACGCGGTCTTCCCCGACCGGCCCGTCGTCGGCCTCGGCGGCTGGAAGCGGCACGTGGGCCCCGGCCTGTTGCCGGTCGTCCTCCTCCCGGGCCTGGACATCGTCCTGGAGCGCAACGCCGAACGCTCCGGCAACCGCCGTCTCACCGATGAGGAGGTGGCCCGCATCCACGGCCGTATGGCCGGCTGGTACGGCTCGGGTCTCCCCATCATCGACAACTCCCAGCTGGACGTACCGGAAACGGCCCGCATCCTGGACGACGTCCTGGCCCGCGCGATAGCGAGCCCCCCGCAGTGGTGAACGCGGGACCCCGGTAGCCGCCGTCGTCGCAACGGCCCGGCGTCGGTGGTGCCCGGCCGGGCTGTCACTCGCCCGCGTTGCCGGGGGTGCCTCCCCCGGAGGGGGTAACCTCCAGCGCCCACCCGTGCCGCCCTGGGGTACCGCCCAGGCCCTTGAGGCACCGGGGGAGGCACGACTGTCCGCGGCTGGGGCGGCGCGGCACGACGTGCTCGCAGCCGGGTAGGACGCTCCCGCAGGCGCCGATGCACAGGAGTGGGGTGTGGTGGTGCGGCGGAGGCCGCCGCCCACCCGGTCCCCGCGTGCGGTACTGGACAGCGCCGGACGGGCCCGACTGCTGCGGCCTCGCCGCACCACCGCACCCCCGACCCCACGACGTGACCGAACGCGCCCCCTCCCGCACCCCCACTCGGCCCCGCTCGACCGGCGACATCCGGCCACCGCTCCTACGCTCGAAGAATGTCAGAGGTCTACGCGGTCCGCCGGACGCGGCTACGGGAATGCTGCAACGCGGGCGGCAGCGCGGCGGCGCTGGTGTCCCGGCCCGCGAACGTGCGCTACCTCGCCGGCGCCGCCCCCGAGGGCGCCGTGCTGCTGTTGGGCGGAACCGAGGACCTGCTGGTGTGCGCCGGCCCACCCGACGACCGCTCACCGCAGAGCCGCCCCGACGACTCGCTGCGCGTGCACGTCGTACCCCGCGGCGGCGGCGACGCCGCCGTCGCGGCCGCCGACCTCGCGGCCGGCCAGGGCGTCGACTCCCTCGCCGTCGAGGAGCACCACCTCACCGTGACCCGCCACCGCGCGATCCGCGACGTCGCCCCCCGCCTCCGCCTCGCCGGCGTCGGCTGCGCGGTCGAGCAGCTCCGCATCGTCAAGGACGAGGAGGAGATCTCCTGCCTCCGCATCGGCGCGGAGATCACCGACCAGGCCCTCGGCGAACTCCTGGAGTCCATCCTCGTCGGCCGCACCGAACGCCACCTCGCCCTGGAACTCGAGCGCCGCCTGGTCGACCACGGCGCCGACGGTCCCGCCTTCCCCACCTCCGTGGCCACCGGCCCGAACGCCGGCCGTCCAGGCCACCGTCCCACCGACCGCCGCGTCGAGGAGGGCGACTTCCTCTCCGTCTGCCTCGGCGCCACCTATCGCGGCTACCGCTGCGAGATCGGCCGTACGTTCGTCATCGGCACGGCCCCCGCGGACTGGCAGATCGAGCTGTACGAGCTCGTCTTCTCCGCCCAGCGGGCCGGCCGGGAGTCCCTGGTACCCGGCGCCGCCTGCCGTGACGTGGACCGCGCGGCACGCCACGTCCTGGATTCCGCCGGGTACGCCGAGGCGCTCCCCGAGCTCACCGGTCACGGTGTGGGACTCGAAATCGACGAGGACCCTCAATTGACCCCCTCGGCCATGGGTAAACTGGACGCTTGTGTGCCGGTCACCGTCGAACCGGGGGTCCACCTCCCGGGCCGGGGCGGAGTCCGGATCGATGACACGCTCGTCGTACGCCCCGAGGCGGACGGCGGACCCGAGCTACTCACCATCACGACCAAGGAGCTGCTCGCGCTCTAGCCCTGAGCTGGGCGCGGGCGCACGCCCCGGCCGTCGTCCACGTCAGTCCAGTCCAGGAGATTCCGCAACCGTGGCTTCCACGAACGACCTCAAGAACGGCATGGTGCTCAAGCTCGAAGGCGGCCAGCTCTGGTCCGTCGTCGAGTTCCAGCACGTCAAGCCCGGCAAGGGCCCGGCCTTCGTGCGCACCAAGCTCAAGAACGTGCTTTCCGGCAAGGTCGTCGACAAGACCTTCAACGCCGGCGTCAAGGTCGAAACGGCCACCGTCGACAAGCGCGACATGCAGTTCTCCTACATGGACGGCGACTACTTCGTCTTCATGGACATGGAGACCTACGACCAGCTCATGGTCGACCGCAAGGCCGTCGGCGACGCCGCCAACTTCCTCGTCGAGGGCTTCACCGCCACCGTCGCCCAGCACGAGGGCGAGGTGCTCTTCGTCGAGCTCCCGGCCGCCGTCGAGCTGACGATCCAGGAGACCGAGCCGGGCGTCCAGGGCGACCGCTCCACCGGCGGCACCAAGCCGGCCACGCTGGAGACCGGCCACCAGATCCAGGTCCCGCTCTTCATCACCACCGGTGAGAAGATCAAGGTCGACACCCGTACCAGCGACTACCTCGGCCGGGTGAACAGCTAACCGTGGCTGCCCGCAACACGGCCCGCAAACGCGCCTTCCAGATCATCTTCGAGGGCGACCAGCGCGGCGCCGAGGTCCTGACCGTCCTCGCCGACTGGGTCCGGCACGCCCGGTCCGACACCCGGCAGCCGCCGGTGAGCGAGTACACGATGCAGCTCGTCGAGGGCTACGCGGAGCACGCGAAGCGCATCGACGAGCTGCTCGCCCAGTACTCGGTCGGCTGGACGCTCGACCGGATGCCGGTCGTCGACCGCAGCATCCTTCGTCTCGGCGCCTATGAGCTGATCTGGGTCGACGAGACCCCGGACGCGGTCGTCCTCGACGAGATGGTGCAGTTGGCGAAGGAGTTCTCGACGGACGAGTCGCCTTCCTTCGTGAACGGGCTTCTGGGTCGGCTCAAGGAGCTGAAGCCGTCGCTTCGCCGCGAAGCGTAAGTGGTCCGGCGTTCTCGCACCGGTGCGCCGTAGGGGCGCGACCGGGGGAGGCGGTCGCGGGCTGTCCGTGGCCGGTCGCGCCCACGCGGCGGAGCCGCATGCGGACACAGCTCCGCGCCCCTGACGGCGTCGCCCCGCACCGCGTGAAAAGCCGCTCACTCCGTAGAAAAACCGCCGGGGTGGCCGGAACCCTCATGGTTCCGGCCACCCCGGCGGCACGTTTCTGCGTACCCGCGGAGCGGTTACGCCTCCTCGTGCGCGGCCACCGCGCGGCGGGCGTCCGCGTCCAGGACGCCCCAGTTGATCAGCTGCTCGGTGAGGACCGAGGGCGACTGGTCGTAGATGACGGCGAGGGTGCGCAGGTCGTCCTGGCGGATCGAGAGCACCTTGCCGTTGTAGTCACCGCGCTGCGACTGGATCGTCGCCGCGTACCGCTGCAGCGGGCCTGCCTTCTCGGCCGGCACCGTGGCCAGCCGCTCCAGGTCCAGGACCAGCTTCGGCGGCGGCTCGGCGGCGCCGCCCGGGGTCGTACCGGGCAGCAGCTCCTGCACCGGGACACCGTAGAAGTCCGCCAGCTCCGCGAGGCGCTGCACGGTCACGGCGCGGTCGCCGCGCTCGTACGAACCGACCACGACCGCCTTCCAGCGGCCCTGGGACTTCTCCTCGACACCGTGGAGGGAAAGGCCCTGCTGGGTGCGGATCGCCCGGAGCTTGGCCCCGAGCTGTTTGGCGTATTCGCTGGACATATAGCTCCCCGGCACTGTGTCGACGCGGCTCTGGCTGATTTCCATGCCGCGCGGCTGGTAACTCACTGTGAGGTTACGCAGCGTTACTCTCGTGCGTCAAGCCGAATGGTCCACACCGACTCTTCCGTGGTAGCGAGGATCGGCTACGCCATTGGAGTGATCGGGGGTGTCGCTCCGCGCGGATCCCGACCTGCTAGCCTGAGTGACGCAATCCGACGTCCTTTAAGGTCCGTCCCGTGAGGCGGAGAAGGAGGTCCGTTTCACATGGACACGCAGAACACACAGTCCGATGCGCGGCCCGTTCTCGAAGGCCCCGACATCGCGCGGGTGCTGACCCGCATCGCCCACGAGATCGTCGAACGCGCCAAGGGCGCCGACGACGTGGTGCTCCTCGGCATCCCGACCCGAGGCGTCTTCCTCGCCCAGCGGCTCGCCGCCAAGCTCGAGCAGATCACCGAGCGCAAGGTCCCGGTCGGCTCGCTGGACATCACCATGTACCGCGACGACCTGCGCATGCACCCGCCGCGTGCGCTGGCCCGCACCGAGATCCCCGGTGACGGCATCGACGGCCGGCTGGTCGTCCTCGTCGACGACGTGCTCTTCTCCGGCCGCACCATCCGCGCCGCCCTCGACGCGCTGAACGACATCGGGCGCCCCCGCGCGGTGCAGCTCGCCGTCCTCGTCGACCGCGGCCACCGCGAACTGCCCATCCGCGCCGACTACGTCGGCAAGAACCTTCCCACGTCGCTGCGGGAGACGGTCAAGGTCCTGCTCGCCGAGGAGGACGGTCGCGACACCGTGCTGCTCGGCGCCAAGCGGACCTCCCAGTAGCACCGCGGAGCGCACGCCGACGGCGTGCGCCGGCCCGGCACGCCCACGCGCGTACCCGTCTGCCCGATTTCGCCACATTGAACTGCCTTACGGAGCCTGACAGATGCAGCGTCATCTCATCTCGGCCGCCGACCTCACCCGCGACGACGCCGTCCTGATCCTCGACACCGCCGAGGAGATGGCCCGGGTCGCCGACCGGCCGATCAAGAAACTCCCGACCCTGCGCGGCCGGACCGTGGTCAACCTCTTCTTCGAGGACTCCACCCGCACCCGGATCTCCTTCGAGGCCGCGGAGAAGCGTCTCTCCGCGGACGTCATCAACTTCACCGCCAAGGGCTCCAGCGTCTCCAAGGGCGAGTCCCTGAAGGACACCGCCCAGACCCTGGAGGCCATGGGCGTCGACGCCGTGGTCATCCGGCACGGCGCCTCCGGGGCCCCGTACCGGCTGGCCACCTCCGGCTGGATCGACGCCCACGTCATCAACGCGGGCGACGGCACCCACCAGCACCCCACCCAGGCCCTCCTCGACGCCTTCACCATGCGGCGCCGGCTGGTCGGCCGGGACGCCGGGCTCGGACAGGACCTCTCCGGCCGGCGCATCACGATCGTCGGCGACGTCCTGCACAGCAGGGTCGCCCGGTCCAACGTCGACCTGCTGCACACCCTCGGCGCCGAGGTCACCCTCGTCGCCCCGCCGACCCTGCTGCCGGTCGGCGTCGACACCTGGCCCTGCGAGGTGTCGTACGCCCTCGACTCGACGCTGACCAAGTCCGACGCGGTGATGATGCTGCGCGTCCAGCGCGAGCGGATGAACGCCGCGTTCTTCCCCACCGAGCGGGAGTACTCGCGCCGCTACGGCCTCGACGGCGACCGCATGGCGCGGATGCCCGAGCACGCCATCGTGATGCACCCCGGCCCGATGGTCCGCGGCATGGAGATCACCGCCGAGGTCGCGGACTCCGACCGCTGCACCGTGATCGAGCAGGTCGCCAACGGCGTCTCCATCCGGATGGCCGTCCTGTACCTGCTCCTCGGCGGCAACGAACCCGCCCTCGCCCACCCGTCGCCCACCACCGCCCTGACGACGAGGCGCTTCGCGCCCACCGCCGAACTCCGCACCACCGAGGAGAAGTAAGAACCATGAGCAAGATCCTGATCCGCGGTGCGAAGGTGCTCGGCGGCGAGCAGCAGGACGTCCTGATCGACGGCGAAACGATCACCCAGGTCGGCGCCGGCCTGTCCGCCGACGGCGCCGAGGTCGTCGAAGCCGACGGCAAGATCCTCCTGCCCGGCCTGGTCGACCTGCACACCCACCTGCGCGAGCCCGGCCGCGAGGACTCCGAGACCGTCCTGACCGGCACCCGCGCGGCGGCGAGCGGCGGCTACACCAGCGTCTTCGCCATGGCCAACACCTTCCCGGTCGCCGACACCGCCGGCGTCGTCGAGCAGGTCTGGCGGCTCGGCCAGGAGTCCGGCTACTGCGACGTGCAGCCCATCGGCGCCGTCACCGTCGGTCTGGAGGGGCAGAAGCTCGCCGAACTGGGCGCCATGCACGAGTCCGCGGCCGGCGTCACCGTCTTCTCCGACGACGGCAAGTGCGTCCACGACGCCGTGATCATGCGCCGCGCCCTGGAGTACGTGAAGGCATTCGACGGCGTCGTCGCCCAGCACGCGCAGGAGCCCCGCCTCACCGAGGGCGCCCAGATGAACGAGGGCGTCGTCTCCGCCGAGCTGGGGCTCGGCGGCTGGCCGGCCGTCGCCGAGGAGTCGATCATCGCGCGGGACGTGCTGCTCGCCGAGCACGTCGGCTCCCGCGTCCACATCTGCCACCTGTCGACGGCGGGCAGCGTCGAGATCGTCCGCTGGGCCAAGTCCCGCGGCATCCGCGTCACCGCCGAGGTCACCCCGCACCACCTGCTCCTCACCGACGAGCTGGTCCGGTCGTACGACCCGGTCTACAAGGTCAACCCGCCGCTGCGCACCGAGCGCGACGTCATGGCGCTGCGCGAGGCGCTCGCCGACGGCACGATCGACATCGTCGCCACCGACCACGCCCCGCACCCGCACGAGGACAAGGACTGCGAGTGGGCCGCAGCCGCCATGGGCATGGTCGGCCTGGAGACCGCGCTGTCGGTGGTCCAGGAGACCATGGTCGACACGGGTCTGCTGGACTGGGCCGGCGTCGCCGACCGCATGTCCTTCACGCCCGCGCGCATCGGACGGGCCGAGGGCCACGGCCGTCCCGTCTCGGCAGGTGAGCCCGCCAACCTCACCCTCGTCGACTCGGCATACCGTGGTCCCGTGGACCCCGCGGGCTTCGCCTCGCGCAGCCGCAACACCCCGTACGAGGGCCGCGAGCTGCCGGGCCGTGTCACGCACACGTGGCTCCGGGGCAAGGCCACGCTCGTCGACGGGAAGCTCACGTGACACCTGTACTCCTGCTGGCCGCCGAGAAGGAATCGGCGGAAGTGACCGACTGGGCCGCCCGGATCGGCTGGGTCGTCGGACTCGCCCTCTTCGTGGCGCTCGTCTACTGGCTGATGCGCGAGGGCTGGAAGTGGCGCGGCACGCTCCAGGGAGACCTGCCCGAGCTGCCTGGCGCGCCGGACGACCCCGGCCCGGCGAGACTGACGATGAGCGGCCGTTACCACGGCTCCACCACCGCCGGTCAGTGGCTCGACCGCATCGTGGCGCACGGTCTGGGCACCCGCAGCCGGGCCGAGCTCACGCTCACCGACGCCGGACTGGACGTCGTGCGCCCCGGGGCGAACGACTTCTTCGTCCCGGCGGACGCGCTGCGCGGGGCCCGGCTCGACAAGGGCATCGCCGGCAAGGTCCTCACCGAGGGCGGTCTGCTCGTCGTGACCTGGGCGCACGGCGAGCGGCAGATCGACTCCGGCTTCCGCTCCGACCACGCGGCCGAGCACAACGAATGGGCCGAGGCACTGAACCAGATGATCGACAAGACGGAAGGCGCACGATGACAACCTCCACCAGGGGGACCACCAGGGTTCCCGCCGTACTCGTTCTGGAGGACGGCCGGATCTTCCGCGGCCGTGCCTACGGGGCGGTGGGGGAGACCTTCGGCGAAGCGGTGTTCTCCACCGGCATGACCGGCTACCAGGAGACCCTCACCGACCCGTCGTACCACCGTCAGGTCGTGGTGATGACGGCCCCGCACGTCGGCAACACCGGCGTCAACGACGAGGACATGGAGTCCAGGAGGATCTGGGTCTCCGGCTACGTCGTGCGCGACCCCGCGCGCGTGCCCTCCAGCTGGCGCTCGACACGCACGCTGGACGAGGAGCTCGCCGCGCAGGGCGTCGTCGGCGTCAGCGGCGTCGACACCCGCGCCCTCACCCGGCACCTGCGCGAGCGCGGCGCCATGCGCGTCGGCATCTTCAGCGGCGACGCCGTGCGCGACGACGCGGCCCTGCTCGCCCGCGTCCGGGAGGCGCCCGAGATGAAGGGCTCCGACCTCTCCGCCGAGGTCGCCACCACCGAGCCGTACGTCGTCCCCGCGATCGGCGAGAAGAAGTTCACCGTCGCCGCCGTCGACCTCGGCATCAAGGGCATGACCCCGCAGCGCATGGCCGAACGCGGCATCGAGGTGCACGTCCTGCCGGCCACGGCGACCGTGGACGACGTCTACGCCGTGAACCCGGACGGCGTGTTCTTCTCCAACGGCCCCGGCGACCCCGCCACCGCCGACCACCCGGTCGCCCTGATGCGGGCGGTCCTGGAGCGCGGCACCCCGCTGTTCGGCATCTGCTTCGGCAACCAGATCCTGGGCCGCGCCCTCGGCTTCGGCACCTACAAGCTGAAGTACGGCCACCGCGGCATCAACCAGCCGGTGCAGGACCGCACGACCGGCAAGGTCGAGGTCACCGCGCACAACCACGGCTTCGCCGTCGACGCCCCGCTCGACAAGGTCTCCGACACCCCGTTCGGCCGCGCCGAGGTGTCCCACGTCTGTCTGAACGACAACGTGGTGGAGGGCCTCCAGCTGCTCGACAAGCCGGCCTTCAGCGTCCAGTACCACCCCGAAGCGGCGGCGGGCCCGCACGACGCCGCCTACCTGTTCGACCGCTTCACGTCTTTGATGAGCACCGTCCCGATGGAGGGCCAGCGTGCCTAAGCGCACCGATATCCAGTCCGTCCTGGTCATCGGCTCCGGCCCGATCGTCATCGGCCAGGCCGCCGAGTTCGACTACTCCGGCACCCAGGCCTGCCGCGTCCTCAAGGCCGAGGGCCTCAGGGTCGTCCTCGTGAACTCCAACCCGGCGACGATCATGACCGACCCGGAGATCGCCGACGCCACCTACGTCGAGCCGATCACCCCCGAGTTCGTCGAGAAGATCATCGCCAAGGAGCGGCCCGACGCGCTCCTGCCCACCCTGGGCGGCCAGACGGCCCTCAACACCGCGATCTCCCTGCACGGCAACGGCGTCCTGGAGAAGTACGGCGTCGAGCTCATCGGCGCCAACGTCGAGGCCATCAACAAGGGCGAGGACCGCGACCTGTTCAAGGAGGTCGTGGAGGAGGTCCGCAGGAAGACCGGCCACGGCGAGTCCGCCCGGTCCTACATCTGCCACACCATGGACGACGTCCTCAAGGGCGTCGAGGAACTCGGCGGCTACCCGGTCGTCGTCCGTCCCTCCTTCACCATGGGCGGCGCCGGCTCCGGCTTCGCGCACGACGAGGAGGAGCTGCGCCGCATCGCCGGGCAGGGCCTCACCCTCTCGCCGACCACCGAGGTCCTCCTGGAGGAGTCCATCCTCGGCTGGAAGGAGTACGAGCTGGAGCTGATGCGCGACAAGAACGACAACGTCGTGGTCGTCTGCTCCATCGAGAACTTCGACCCCATGGGCGTGCACACCGGCGACTCGATCACCGTCGCGCCCGCGATGACGCTGACCGACCGCGAGTACCAGGTGCTGCGCGACGTCGGCATCGCGATCATCCGCGAGGTCGGCGTCGACACCGGCGGCTGCAACATCCAGTTCGCGGTCGACCCCGAGGACGGCCGGGTCATCGTCATCGAGATGAACCCGCGCGTGTCGCGCTCCTCGGCGCTCGCCTCCAAGGCGACCGGCTTCCCGATCGCCAAGATCGCCGCCAAGCTGGCCGTCGGCTACACCCTGGACGAGATCCCGAACGACATCACGCAGGAGACCCCGGCCTCCTTCGAGCCGACGCTCGACTACGTGGTCGTGAAGGCTCCCCGGTTCGCCTTCGAGAAGTTCCCGAGCGCGGACTCCACCCTCACGACCACCATGAAGTCGGTCGGCGAGGCCATGGCCATCGGCCGCAACTTCACCGAGGCCTTCCAGAAGGCGCTGCGCTCGCTGGAGAAGAAGGGCAGCCAGTTCACCTTCGTCGGCGGGCCCGGGGACAAGGAGGAGCTGCTGCGCGAGGCGGTCCGCCCCACCGACGGCCGGATCAACGCGGTCATGGGGGCCATCCGCGCGGGCGCCACCCCCGAGGAGGTCTTCGACGCCACGAAGATCGACCCCTGGTTCGTCGACCAGCTCTTCCTGATCAAGGAGATCGCCGACGAACTGGCCGCCGCCGCCGAGCTGACCCGCGAACTGCTCGCCGAGGCCAAGCGGCACGGCTTCTCCGACCAGCAGATCGCCGAGATCCGGGGCCTGCGCGAGGACGTCGTCCGCGAGGTCCGGCACGCGCTGGGCATCCGCCCGGTCTACAAGACGGTGGACACCTGCGCCGCCGAGTTCGCCGCGAGGACGCCGTACTTCTACTCCTCCTACGACGAGGAGACCGAGGTCGCCCCCCGCGAGAAGCCCGCGGTGATCATCCTGGGCTCCGGTCCGAACCGCATCGGCCAGGGCATCGAGTTCGACTACTCCTGCGTCCACGCCTCCTTCGCGCTTCATGACGCCGGCTACGAGACCGTGATGGTCAACTGCAACCCGGAGACCGTCTCCACCGACTACGACACCTCCGACCGGCTCTACTTCGAGCCGCTCACCCTGGAGGACGTCCTGGAGATCGTCCACGCCGAGCAGCAGGCCGGACCGGTCGCGGGCGTGATCGTCCAGCTCGGCGGCCAGACCCCGCTCGGTCTGTCGCAGGCGCTGAAGGACAACGGCGTGCCGATCGTCGGCACCTCCCCGGAGGCCATCCACGCCGCCGAGGACCGCGGCGCCTTCGGCCGGGTCCTCAAGGAGGCCGGCCTGCCGGCCCCCAAGCACGGCACCGCCACCACCTTCGCCGAGGCCAAGGCCATCGCCGACGAGATCGGCTACCCGGTCCTCGTCCGCCCGTCCTACGTGCTCGGCGGACGCGGCATGGAGATCGTCTACGACGAGACCCGGCTGGAGTCCTACATCGCCGAGTCGACCGAGATCAGCCCCTCCCGGCCGGTGCTCGTCGACCGCTTCCTGGACGACGCCATAGAGATCGACGTGGACGCCCTGTACGACGGCGAGGAGCTCTACCTCGGCGGCGTCATGGAGCACATCGAGGAGGCCGGCATCCACTCCGGCGACTCGGCGTGCGCCCTGCCCCCGATCACCCTGGGCGGCTTCGACATCAAGCGGCTGCGCGCCTCCACGGAGGCCATCGCGCGGGGTGTCGGCGTGCGCGGCCTGATCAACATCCAGTTCGCGCTCTCCGGGGACATCCTCTACGTCCTGGAGGCCAACCCGCGCGCCTCGCGCACCGTGCCCTTCACCTCGAAGGCGACCGCGGTGCCGCTGGCGAAGGCCGCCGCGCGGATCTCGCTGGGCGCCACCGTCGCCGAGCTGCGCGCCGAAGGGCTGCTCCCGGCGAACGGCGACGGCGGCGAGCTGCCGCTGGACGCGCCGATCTCCGTCAAGGAGGCCGTGCTGCCGTGGTCCCGCTTCCGGGACATCCACGGCCGCGGCGTCGACACCGTCCTCGGCCCGGAGATGCGTTCCACCGGCGAGGTCATGGGCATCGACTCCGTCTTCGGCACGGCGTACGCCAAGTCGCAGGCGGGCGCCTACGGCCCGCTGCCGACCAAGGGGCGCGCGTTCATCTCGGTCGCCAACCGCGACAAGCGCTCGATGATCTTCCCCGCGCGGGAGCTGGTGGCGCACGGCTTCGAGCTGCTCGCCACCTCCGGCACCGCCGAGGTCCTCAAGCGCAACGGCATCAACGCCACCGTGGTGCGCAAGCAGTCCGAGGGCACCGGCCCGAACGGCGAGAAGACCATCGTCCAGCTCATCCACGACGGCGAGGTCGACCTCATCGTCAACACCCCGTACGGCACCGGCGGCCGCCTCGACGGCTACGACATCCGTACGGCGGCGGTGGCCCGGTCGGTGCCCTGCCTGACGACGGTCCAGGCGCTCGCCGCCGCCGTCCAGGGCATCGACGCGCTCAACCGCGGCGACGTGGGCGTCCGCTCACTGCAGGAACACGCGGAGCATCTGACCGCGGCCCGCGCCTAGCAGCAGCCCCCGGGGGGACACCGGAAACGGTGTCCCCCTCTTCATGAGGACATCATGTACAAGATTCTCTTCACCCTGCTCTTCCAGCGGATGGACCCGGAGCAGGCCCACCACCTGGCCTTCCGCTGGATCCGTCGTGTCGCGCGCGTCCCCGGCCTGCGCACCTTCGTCGCCGCCGCGCTCGCCCCCCGCCACAAGGAGCTGCGCACCGAGGCGCTCGGGCTGCGTCTGCACAGCCCCTTCGGCCTCGCCGCCGGCTTCGACAAGAACGCCGTCGGGATCGACGGCCTGGCGATGCTCGGCTTCGACCACGTCGAGATCGGCACGGTGACCGGGGAACCGCAGCCCGGCAACCCCAAGAAGCGGCTGTTCCGCCTGGTCGCGGACCGGGCGCTGATCAACCGCATGGGCTTCAACAACGAGGGCTCGCTCGCCGTCGCGGCACGCCTGGCCTCCCGCACGCCCGTCTTCAGGACGGTCGTCGGCGTCAACATCGGCAAGACCAAGGCCGTCCCCGAGGACGAGGCCGTCGCCGACTACGTGAAGTCCGCCGAGCGGCTGGCGCCGTACGCCGACTACCTGGTCGTCAACGTCTCCTCCCCGAACACGCCCGGACTGCGCGACCTCCAGGCCGTGGACCACCTGCGCCCGCTGCTCGCCGCCGTCCGCGAGGCCGCCGACCGGTCCGCCCCGGCCCGCCGGGTGCCGCTGCTGGTGAAGATCGCCCCCGACCTCGCCGACGAGGACGTCGACGCGGTCGCCGACCTCGCCGTGGAACTCGGCCTGGACGGGATCATCGCCACCAACACCACCATCGCGCGCGAGGGACTCGGCCTGACGTCCCCGCCCGCCCTCGTCCAGGAGACCGGCGGCCTCTCCGGCGCCCCCCTCAAGGCACGCTCCCTGGACGTGCTGCGCCGCCTCTACGCGCGCGTGGGCGACCGGATCACCCTGGTCGGCGTCGGCGGCGTCGAGAACGCCGAGGACGCCTGGCAGCGCATCCTGGCCGGCGCCACCCTGGTCCAGGGCTACAGCGCCTTCGTCTACGAAGGCCCCTTCTGGGGCCGCGCCATGCACAAGGGGCTCGCCGCGCGGCTGCGCACCAGCCCGTACGCCACGCTCGCCGACGCGGTGGGCGCCGACGTGAGGACGACGGCATGACCGGTCTGGAACCCTTCGGCGCGCGGCTGCGCCGCGCGATGGACGAACGGGGCCCGCTGTGCGTGGGCATCGACCCGCACGCCTCCCTGCTCGCCGAGTGGGGCCTGAGCGACGACGTCACGGGCCTGGAGCGGTTCAGCCGCACGGTCGTGGAGGCGGTCGCCGACCGGGTCGCCGTGCTCAAGCCGCAGAGCGCCTTCTTCGAGCGCTTCGGCTCGCGCGGGGTCGCCGTGCTGGAGACGACGGTGCGCGAGGCGCGGGAGGCCGGCGCGCTGGTCGTCATGGACGCCAAGCGCGGCGACATCGGCTCCACCATGGCCGCCTACGCCGAGTCCTTCCTGCGCGAGGACGCGCCCCTGTTCTCCGACGCGCTCACCGTCTCGCCGTACCTCGGCTACGGCTCGCTCGGCCCGGCCGTCGCGCTGGCCCGGGAGACCGGCACCGGGCTGTTCGTGCTGGCGCTGACGTCCAACCCGGAGGGCGGCGAGGTGCAGCACGCGATCCGCGCCGACGGGCGCACCGTCGGGGCGACCGTGCTCGGGCACCTGGCCGCCGAGAACGCCGGCGAGGAGCCGCTCGGGTCCTTCGGCGCGGTGGTCGGCGCGACGCTCGGCGACCTCTCCTCGTACGACCTGGACATGGGCGGGCCGATCCTCGCGCCCGGTATCGGCGCGCAGGGCGCCACGGCGGCCGATCTCCCGGCGGTCTTCGGCGGCGCGGTGCGCAACGTCGTGCCGAACGTCAGCCGGGGAGTGTTGCGGCACGGTCCCGACGCGGTCGCTCTGCGTGACGCGGCGGAGCGGTTCGCGGAGGAGATCAGGGCCGCCGTGGCGTCGGTCTGAACCGGCCGACGAGGCGATCCGTGGGCGTCGGACTCTGGATACATCCTCAAATCCAGGGGATTATGTCCTAAATGCCGGTCCTGACAAAGGCTGACCAGGACTTTTCCGCAGTTCTCGCTGACTCCGGCGGAGTTGGCCGCTAGTCTCCGACGGAGAGTGAACGGGCGCGTGTGTTGCTCGTGGCTCCCCTGGTGTGGGGCGACTAGGTTCCTCACCGGTCCGTATCCGACAGTTCGACATCCGAGGTGACGTAGGCGTGGCTCTTCCGCCCCTTACCCCTGAACAGCGCGCAGCCGCGCTCGAAAAGGCCGCCGCGGCTCGCCGGGAGCGGGCCGAGGTCAAGAATCGACTCAAGCACTCCGGCGCCTCTCTTCACGAGGTCATCAAGCAGGGCCAGGAGAACGACGTCATCGGCAAGATGAAGGTCTCCGCCCTGCTGGAGTCCCTGCCGGGCGTGGGCAAGGTCCGCGCCAAGCAGATCATGGAGCGACTGGGCATCTCCGAGAGCCGCCGCGTGCGTGGTCTCGGTTCCAACCAGATCGCCTCCCTGGAGCGCGAGTTCGGCAGCACCGGCTCCTGAGCGCGGGGCGGTCCGGGGCCGGCGTCCCGGGCAACCCGTGATTGCTGGAATAATCGCTGCATGACTGAACGTCCGCGGCTGACCGTGCTCTCCGGCCCCTCCGGGGTCGGCAAGAGCACGGTCGTCGCCCATATGCGCAAGGAACACCCCGGGGTCTGGCTCTCGGTGTCGGCGACGACCCGCAGGCCGCGCCCCGGGGAGCAGCACGGAGTCCACTACTTCTTCGTCACCGACGAGGAGATGGACAAGCTGATCGCCAACGGCGAGCTGCTGGAGTGGGCCGAGTTCGCCGGCAACCGCTACGGCACCCCCCGCGCGGCGGTGCTGGAGCACCTGGAGGCGGGGGTGCCCGTGCTGCTGGAGATCGACCTCCAGGGCGCGCGGCAGGTCCGCGAGTCCATGGCCGAGGCCCAGCTGGTGTTCCTGGCTCCTCCCTCCTGGGAGGAGCTCGTGCGCAGGCTTACGGGCCGGGGCACCGAGTCGCCCGAGGTCATCGAGCGCCGGCTGGAGGCCGCGAGGACCGAACTGGCCGCCGAGCCGGAGTTCGACACCACCCTGGTCAACACCTCCGTCGAGGACGTGGCCCGCGAGCTGCTAGCCTTGACGAACGTCGTGTGATCGTGAGCAGTCGTTCACCGGTCGCGCCGACTGAATCTTTCCCATCCATCGGAAGGTAGAGCGTGTCCTCTTCCATCTCCGCGCCCGAGGGCATCATCAACCCGCCGATCGACGAGCTCCTCGAGGCCACGGACTCGAAGTACAGCCTCGTGATCTACGCGGCCAAGCGGGCCCGCCAGATCAACGCGTACTACTCGCAGCTCGGCGAGGGCCTGCTCGAGTACGTCGGTCCCCTCGTCGACACCCACGTCCACGAGAAGCCGCTCTCGATCGCCCTGCGCGAGATCAACGCGGGACTGCTGACCTCCGAGGCCGTCGAAGGCCCCGGTCAGTAAGCGGTCGGTACGTCGTACCAGCTGTTCGCAGCTGACTTCTCCACAGGCCCGGCAGCACGGCTGCCGGGCCTGTGGTGTCTCATGGGGAGTGGTCGCACATTTCCGAGGTCCGGGGAGAGACGGTGGACAAGCCGAAGGTCGTTCTGGGGGTCAGTGGCGGCATCGCCGCGTACAAGGCCTGTGAGCTGCTCAGGCGGCTGACGGAGTCGGGACACGACGTCAGGGTCGTCCCCACCGCCTCCGCGCTGCACTTCGTCGGCGCCGCCACCTGGTCCGCGCTCTCCGGCAACCCGGTCTCCACCGAGGTCTGGGACGACGTCCACGAGGTGCCGCACGTCCGCATCGGGCAGCACGCCGACCTGGTGGTCGTCGCCCCCGCCACCGCCGACACGCTCGCCAGGGCGGCCCACGGCCTGGCCGACGACCTGCTCACCAACACCCTGCTCACCGCCCGCTGCCCGGTGGTCTTCGCCCCCGCCATGCACACCGAGATGTGGGAGCACCCGGCCACCCGGGAGAACGTGGCCACCCTGCGCCGCCGCGGCGCCGTCGTGATCGAACCGGCCGTCGGCCGTCTCACCGGCGCCGACACCGGCAAGGGCCGGCTGCCCGACCCGGGCGAGATCTTCGAGGTCTGCCGCCGGGTGCTGGCCCGCGGCGTCACCCGGCCCGACCTCGCGGGCCGGCACGTCGTCGTCAGTGCCGGGGGCACCCGCGAGCCCCTCGACCCCGTCCGCTTCCTCGGCAACCGCTCCTCCGGCAAGCAGGGCTACGCCCTCGCCCGCACCGCCGCCGCCCGCGGCGCCCGCGTCACGCTGATCGCGGCCGACACCGCCCTGCCCGACCCGGCGGGCGTGGACCTCGTCCGCGTCGGGACCGCCGTGGAGCTGCGCGAGGCCGTCCTCGGCGCCGCCGCCGACGCGGACGCCGTGGTGATGGCCGCGGCCGTCGCCGACTTCCGGCCGGCCGTCTACGCCACCGGCAAGATCAAGAAGAAGGACGGCCAGGAGCCCGAGCCCGTCGCCCTGGTGCGGAATCCGGACATCCTCGCCGAGCTCTCCGGCGACCGGCCGCGCGCCGGACAGGTGATCGTCGGCTTCGCCGCCGAGACCGACGACGTGCTCGCCAACGGCCGCGCCAAGCTGAAGCGCAAGGGCTGCGACCTGCTGGTGGTGAACGAGGTGGGGGAGCGCAAGACCTTCGGGGCGGACGAGAGCGAGGCCGTGGTGCTGGGCGCCGACGGCAGCGAGACCCCCGTGGCGCACGGTCCGAAGGAAGTCCTGGCCGAAACCGTGTGGGACCTGGTGGCCGAACGCCTCGGATGAGTGATTCATTCGCGTCCGGTTCCCCGAAACCCCGTCCGTTCGGGGCGTGGCGCCTCTGGCCAACCCGGCCCGGCATGGGCAGAATGCCCGTGCCGCAGGTCACAGCGCTCTCGCGAGACGAGACAGGGGGACCCGTGGCGGAGCACGACCGATAAACTGTTCCACGGACGGCGTCGGGTGCAGCCCCCGCCGTCCGCCAATGATCAGCCAGCAGCCGCTGCAACCCCAGGGAGCGTTGTGTCCCGTCGTCTGTTCACCTCGGAGTCCGTGACCGAGGGTCACCCCGACAAGATCGCTGACCAGATCAGCGACACCATTCTCGACGCGCTCCTCCGCGAGGACCCGACCTCCCGGGTCGCCGTCGAGACCCTGATCACCACCGGCCTGGTGCACGTGGCCGGCGAGGTGACCACCAAGACGTACGCGGACATCGCGACGCTGGTGCGCAACAAGATCCTGGAGATCGGCTACGACTCCTCGAAGAAGGGCTTCGACGGCGCCTCCTGCGGCGTCTCGGTGTCGATCGGCGCGCAGTCCCCGGACATCGCGCAGGGCGTCGACGCCGCCTACGAGGCCCGTGTCGAGGGTGACGACGACGAGCTCGACCGGCAGGGCGCCGGCGACCAGGGCCTGATGTTCGGCTACGCGACGGACGAGACGCCGACGCTGATGCCGCTGCCGGTCTTCCTGGCCCACCGCCTGTCCAAGCGGCTGTCCGACGTGCGCAAGAACGGCACGATCCCCTACCTGCGCCCGGACGGCAAGACCCAGGTCACCATCGAGTACGACGGCGACAAGGCGGTCCGCCTGGACACCGTGGTCGTCTCCTCGCAGCACGCCTCCGACATCGACCTGGAGTCGCTGCTCGCCCCCGACATCCGCGAGTTCGTCGTGGAGCCGGAGCTGAAGGCGCTCCTGGACGAGGGCATCAAGCTCGACACCGAGGACTACCGCCTGCTGGTGAACCCGACCGGCCGCTTCGAGATCGGCGGCCCGATGGGCGACGCCGGCCTCACCGGCCGCAAGATCATCATCGACACCTACGGCGGCATGGCCCGCCACGGCGGCGGCGCCTTCTCCGGCAAGGACCCGTCCAAGGTGGACCGCTCGGCGGCGTACGCGATGCGCTGGGTCGCCAAGAACGTCGTCGCCGCCGGCCTCGCCGCCCGCTGCGAGGTCCAGGTCGCGTACGCCATCGGCAAGGCCGAGCCGGTCGGTCTGTTCGTGGAGACCTTCGGCACCGCCCAGGTCGACACCGAGAAGATCGAGAAGGCGATCGACGAGGTCTTCGACCTCCGCCCGGCCGCGATCATCCGCGACCTCGACCTGCTGCGCCCGATCTACGCCCAGACCGCCGCCTACGGTCACTTCGGCCGTGAGCTGCCCGACTTCACCTGGGAGCGCACCGACCGCGTGGACGCCCTGCGCAAGGCGGCGGGACTGTAGGCCCGGTCCCACGTCTCCCCGAGGCCCGGCGGCCCCTTCGAAGGGGCCGCCGGGCCTCGGCGCGTACGGAGGCCGTGAACGCCGGCGCACGCCGCGCGAGCGCCTTCGGGCGTCCGTCCGTGCCCGGGGCCGGCCCCGGGCACGGCGCCGCTGTCAGTGGCGTTTGGTAAGAATGCAGGCGTGAGCAGCGAGAACGGACAGCAGGACGGCGGCGCGGAGAGCGCGCCGCCCGAGCAGCTCGCGCTCATCCGGGAGAGCGTGCGCAAGGCCAGGGCCCCCCGGGCCAAACCGCGTACCTGGCGCGGCGCCGCGCTCGCCGGGGAACTGCCCGTCGCCCGGGTCCTCGTCGACAAGGGCGTGCTCCATCTCGACCGCTACTTCGACTACGCCGTGCCCGAGGAGCTGGACGCCGACGCACAGCCCGGCGTGCGGGTGCGGGTGCGGTTCGGGGCCGGACGGCACCGGGTGCGGGAGGGGCGGCGCGAGGGCGGCGGACTGATCGACGGGTTCCTCGTCGAGCGCCTCGCCGAGTCCGACTACTCGGGGCCCCTGGCGGCGCTGGCGCAGGTCGTCTCGCCCGAACCGGTGCTCGGCGAGGAACTGCTGGGCCTCGCCCGCGCGGTCGCCGACCGGTACGCGGGCAGCCTCGCCGACGTCCTCCAGCTCGCCGTGCCGCCGCGCAGCGCCCGCGCGGAGCGACGGCCCTCGCCCGACCCGCTGCCGCCGCCCCCGGCGCCCGCACCCGGCTCCTGGGATCGCTACGAGCAGGGTCCCGCCTTCCTGGAGTCACTGGCCTCGGGAGGCGCCCCACGGGCCGTGTGGAACGCGCTGCCGGGGCCGCGGTGGAGCGAGGAACTGGCCCGGGCCGTCGCCGCGGCCCTGGCCTCCGGGCGCGGCGCGCTGGTCGTCCTGCCGGACGGGAGAACCGTGGCCCGCGTCGACGCGGCGCTCACCGAACTGCTGGGGGAGGGACGGCACGCGGTCCTCACCGCCGACGCCGGCCCGGAGAAGCGGTACGCGCGGTGGCTCGCCGTGCGGCGGGGCTCCGTACGGGCCGTCATCGGAACGCGGGCGGCGATGTTCGCGCCGGTGCGGGACCTCGGACTGGTCGCCGTCTGGGACGACGGCGACGACAGCCACAGCGAGCCGCACGCCCCGCAGCCGCACGCCCGTGAGGTGCTGCTGCTGCGCGCGGCGCAGGACGGGTGCGGCTTCCTGCTGGGCAGCCGGCACTGCACCGTGGAGGCCGCCCAGCTGGTGGAGACCGGCTGGGCCCGACCGCTGGTCGCCGGGAGGGAGCGGGTGCGGGCCGCCGCGCCGCTGGTGCGGACCGTGGGGGACGGGGACCTCGCGCGTGACGAGGCCGCCCGCGCGGCGCGGCTGCCGAGCCTCGCCTGGCAGGCCGCCAGGGAGGGGCTGCGGCACGGGCCGGTGCTCGTGCAGGTGCCCCGCCGCGGCTACGTGCCGCGGATGGCGTGCGCCGGCTGCCGGGCTCCCGCGCGGTGCCGGCACTGCTCGGGGCCGCTGCAGGCACAGGGGTCCGACGATCTGCGGTGCGCGTGGTGCGGGCGCGAGGAGGGCGGCTGGCACTGTCCCGAGTGCGGCGGGTTCCGGTTGCGGGCCCAGGTGGTCGGGGCGCGGCGGACCGCCGAGGAGCTGGGCCGCGCCTTCCCCGCGGTCCCGGTGCGGACCTCGGGGCGCGAACACGTGCTGGACACGGTGCCGGGGACGCCCGCGCTGGTGGTGAGCACACCCGGCGCGGAGCCGGTGGCCGAGGGCGGCTACGCGGCGGCGCTGCTGCTGGACGGCTGGGCCATGCTGAGCCGGCCCGATCTGCGGGCCGGGGAGGACGCGTTGCGCCGCTGGATCGGCGCGGCGGCGCTGGTCCGACCGCAGTCGGCGGGCGGCACGGTGGTCGTGGTCGCCGAGCCGACCCTGCGGCCCGTGCAGGCGCTGGTCCGGTGGGACCCGGTCGGGCACGCCGTACGGGAACTGGCCGAGCGGAGTGAACTGGGGTTCCCGCCGGTGTCCCGGATGGCGGCGGTGTCAGGGCCGGGCGAGGCGGTGGCCGAGTTCCTCCGGGCGGTGGAGCTGCCCGCGCGGGCGGAGATCCTGGGCCCGGTGCCCCTGCCGCTCACCCCGGCGGGCCGCCCCCGCCGACCGGGCGCGCCGCCCCCCGGCGAACAGTGGGACCGGGCACTGGTCCGGGTGCCTCCCGGCAACGGTGCCGCACTGACCGCCGCGCTGAAGTCCGCCCAGGCGACCCGCATGGCCCGGGGCGGGAGCATCCCCGTGTGGGTCCGGATCGACCCTCCGGACATCGGCTGAACCGGCCGGACGTGCCACGCCCTCCCGGGGGCGGTGCGTCCGGGAGGGCGTGGTGCGGTGCGGCGAGCGAGGGCTCAGCCGTTGCGGGGGGAGGGTAAGGCCGTCGGGCGCGGGTCGTCGCGGAGGACCGGACTGCCGGCCGTGGGCTGGGTCGGCAGGGAAGGGGCCGCGGGGACCGTCGGCACCGTGGTGACGCCGGCGACCGCGTTCACCGTGCGCGCGTTCGACGCCTCCGCGGGGGCCTCGGCGGCCGTCGGCGCCTGGGCGGCGGCACGGCGGGCGCCGTAGCGGCGGTGGACCGCCTGCTTGGTGACCCCGAGCGCCGAGCCCACGGCGTCCCACGAGAAGCCCAGGGAACGGTCGAAGTCCACGGCCGCCGTGACCAGGGTCTCGACGCTGTCCCGCAGCTCCTGGGCGAGACGGACCGTGGGGGCGGGGGCGCGTCCGTAGACGACGAAGCCCGTGGAGGGGCCGGAGCGGCGCGGGCGGTAGACGTTGCCCAGCTGGGCGGTGAGCGTGCGCAGCGCGTCCACCTGCCGGCGGACCCGCTCGATGTCCCGCACCAACAAGTGCAGGCTGGCCCGAGCCTGGGCGTCGTGGGTTGCGTGGTCGGCCATGAACAAGCCTCTCGAACCGGCGTGAAGGGGATCGAGCCCGTGTCCGGGGCCCGTGGTCAACTCTTCGCTGACCAACGCGGGAGCGCTCCGCTGGTCACGGGGTGGGGGCGTGGCGGCATATGCGTACGCCCCCGGCGGGGGTGTGCGCCTCGGCCGTCGGCCGGGCGGATCCCTCCCGCCCGCGCACCGTCCGTTTCCCGTGGGACCGCATCGCCGTCGGCGGCTTCTTCCTTCGTGCGTCCCTGTGACGCGCGCCCCATAGACTGGTGCGCTGCCGTGTCCGTTCCCGCCCGAGAGGCCCCCAGCACCCCATGAGGCTCGTCTTCGCCGGTACCCCCGAGGTCGCCGTTCCCGCACTGGACGCTCTTCTCGCCTCCGGGCGGCACGAGGTGGCCGCCGTCGTCACGCGGCCCGACGCGCCCGCCGGGCGCGGGCGCAGGCTCGTCGCCTCCCCCGTCGCCGAGCGGGCGGAGGAGGCCGGCATCGAGGTGCTGAAGCCGGCCAGGCCCAGGGACCCCGGGTTCCTGGAGCGGCTCGAGGAGATCGCGCCGGACTGCTGCCCCGTCGTCGCCTACGGCGCCCTCCTCCCCAGGGCCGCCCTCGACATCCCCGCCCGGGGCTGGGTCAACCTGCACTTCTCGCTGCTCCCCGCCTGGCGCGGCGCCGCGCCCGTGCAGCACGCCATCATGGCCGGCGACGAGATCACCGGCGCCGCCACCTTCCTCATCGAGGAGGGCCTCGACTCCGGGCCCGTCTACGGCACCGTCACCGAGGAGATCCGTCCCACCGACACCAGCGGCGACCTGCTCACCCGGCTCGCCTTCGCCGGCGCCGGGCTGCTCGCCGCCACCATGGACGGCATCGAGGACGGCGCCCTGAAGGCCGTACCGCAGCCCGCCGACGGCATCAGCCTCGCCCCCAAGGTCACCGTCGAGGACGCGCGCGTCGACTGGAACGCCCCAGCGCTGCGCGTCGACCGCGTGGTGCGCGGCTGCACCCCCGCGCCCGGCGCCTGGACCACCTTCCGGGGCGAGCGCCTCAAGATCGTGCAGGCCGCCCCCGTGCCGGGCCTGACCGACCTGGCGCCCGGGCAGCTGTCCGCCGGCAAGAACAACGTGTACGTGGGCACCGGTTCGTACGCCGTGGAGCTGCTGTGGGTGCAGGCCCAGGGCAAGAAGCCGATGCGGGCGGCGGACTGGGCGCGCGGGGTGCGGATCGCCGCCGGGGAGAGCGTCGGCGCCTGACGCCGCCGGGACCGCCGCGGCGTAGGCTGGACCGCGCACCTCACCCCACATCCGGAGCACCTTTTTCGTGAGCGACCAGCCCCGTCGGCCCCACAGGCCCGCCAAGCCCTACCGCCGACCCAAGAAGGACCCCGTCCGCATCCTCGCCTTCGAGGCCCTGCGGGCCGTCGACGAGCGGGACGCGTACGCCAACCTCGTCCTGCCCCCGCTGCTGCGCAAGGCGCGCGAGAACGGCGACTTCGAGGCGCGCGACGCGGCGCTGGCCACCGAGCTGGTGTACGGCACGCTGCGCCGTCAGGGGACGTACGACGCGATCGTCGCCGCCTGTGTGGACCGGCCGCTGCGCGAGGTGGACCCGCCGGTGCTGGACGTGCTGAACCTCGGCGCGCACCAGCTGCTCGGCACGCGCATCCCCACGCACGCCGCCGTGTCCGCCACGGTCGAGCTGGCCCGGGTGGTGCTCGGCGACGGGCGGGCCAAGTTCGTCAACGCCGTACTGCGGAAGATCGCGCAGGACGACCTCGACGGCTGGCTGGAGCGGGTCGCGCCGCCCTACGACGAGGACCCCGAGGACCACCTCGCCGTCGTGCACTCGCACCCCCGCTGGGTCGTCTCCGCGCTGTGGGACTCCCTCGGCGGCGGACGCGTCGGCCTCGAGGAGCTGCTGCGGGCCGACAACGAACGGCCCGAGGTGACCCTGGTCGCCCGTCCCGGGCGGGCGACCACCACCGAACTGCTCGACGAGGAGGCCGCCGTCGCCGGCCGCTGGTCGCCGTACGCGGTGCGGCTCACCGAGGGCGGGGAGCCGGGCGCCATCGCGGCGGTCGCCCAGGGCCGGGCCGGCGTGCAGGACGAGGGCAGCCAGCTGGTCGCGCTCGCGCTCGCCAACGCGCCCGTCGAGGGCCCCGACCGGATGTGGCTGGACGGGTGCGCCGGACCGGGCGGGAAGGCCGCGCTGCTCGGCGCGCTCGCCGCCGAACGGGGCGCCGTGCTGCTGGCCTCCGAGAAGCAGCCGCACCGGGCCGGGCTGGTGGCGAAGGCGCTCGCCGGGAACCCGGGGCCGTACCAGGTCGTCGCCGCCGACGGGACGCGCCCGCCGTGGCGCCCCGGAAGCTTCGACCGGGTGCTGGTCGACGTGCCGTGCACCGGGCTGGGCGCCCTGCGCCGCCGCCCCGAGGCGCGCTGGCGGCGCCGCCCGGAGGACCTGGACGGCTTCGCCCCGCTCCAGCGCGGGCTGCTGCGCACCGCCCTGGAGTCCGTACGGGTCGGCGGTGTCGTCGGCTACGCCACCTGCTCCCCGCACCTCGCGGAGACCCGGGCCGTGGTCGCCGACCTCCTCAAACAGTTCCCGGACGCCGATCTGCTCGACGCCCGGCCGCTGCTGCCCGGCGTACCGGACCTGGGCGAGGGCCCCGACGTACAGCTGTGGCCGCATCTGCACGGCACCGACGCGATGTACCTGGCCCTCATCCGCCGGACCGGCTGACGCCCGCCTCGGGCTCCCTCACCTCGCCGCCGTCCTCGCGGGCCAGCCGGTGCGGCCACCACACCTTCGGGCCCACGTCCAGGAACAGGGACGTGACCAGCACCGACCGCACGACGAAGGTGTCGATGAGCACGCCCAGGGCGACCGCGAAGCCGATCTCGGCGAACGCGACCATGGGCAGCGTGCCGAGGGCCGCGAAGGTGCCGGCGAGGACCAGGCCCGCCGAGGTGATGACGGCGCCCGTGGCCGCGAGGCCGGTGACCACGCCCGGCCGGGTGCCCCGGTGGGCGGCCTCCTCGCGGATGCGGGTGGTCAGGAAGATGTTGTAGTCGATGCCCAGCGCCACCAGGAAGACGAACACGAACAGCGGGAAGTCGGTCGACTCGCCCGCGTAGTCGAAGACGTGCCGGAAGGCCAGGGCGCTGAGGCCGAGCGCCGCCGCGAACGACAGGATCACCGTCGCGATCAGCAGCAGCGGGGCGATCAGGGCGCGCAGCAGCACGCACAGGATCAGCAGGACGACCACCAGCACCAGCGGGATGATCAGCATGTTGTCGTGGGTGGTCGCCTCGTCCATGTCCAGCAGCGCCGCCGTACCGCCGCCCACCCGCGCGTCGGCGCCCGGCACCGCGTGCACGGCGTCGCGCACCCGCTCCACGGTCTGCTTGGCCGCCTCGCTGTCCGCCGGAGCGGTCATGGTGGCCTCGAACAGGACCTTGCCCTCGAACGAGGGCTTCGTGCCCGGGGGCAGACCGAGGGACTCCGGCACGACCCCCTCCGTGGAGGCGACCGCGCGGCCCACCGCTTCGGCCTGCTCCCGGTCGCTGACGACGACCAGCGGATTGCCGCTGCCCGCCGGGAAGTACCGCGCGGAGACCTCCTGCCCGGTGATCGAGTCGGGCTTCCCGGTGAAGGCGTCCGCGTTGTCGATGCCCTCCGCGCGGAGCTGGACCAGGCCCAGCGAGCAGACCACCAGCACCGCCGCCGTCACGCCCCAGACCATGCGCGGGCGGCGGGCGATGCCGCGGCCCGTGCGGGCCCACACGCCCCGCTCGGTCGGGTCGGGGGCGCCATGGTGCGGGACCACCGGCCAGAAGATCCACCGGCCACAGACGACCAGCAGCGCCGGGAACAGCGTCAGCATGGCCAGCAGGGCGACCGCGACACCGATCGCGGCGACCGGGCCGAGGCCCCGGGTGGAGTTCATCTCGGCGGTCAGCAGCACCAGCATGCTCAGCACGACGGTCGCGCCGGAGGCGAGCACCGCCGGGCCCGCGCGGTGCAGGGCCAGCGCCATCGCCTCGTGCCGGTCCTCGTGCCGGCGCAGCTCCTCCCGGTAGCGGGCGACCAGCAGCAGGGCGTAGTCGGTGCCCGCGCCGAAGACGAGCACGGTGAGGATGCCGGCGCTCTGCCCGTTGACCGTCAGGCCCGCGTACTCGGCCAGGAAGTAGATCAGGGCCTGTGCCGTGAACAGCGCGCAGATCACCGCGAGCAGCGGCACCAGCAGCAGGGTGGGGCTGCGGTAGGTGATCAGCAGCATCACGACGACGACGGCCGTCGCGGACAGCAGCAGAGTGGAGTCGATGCCCGCGAACGCCTCGGAGAGGTCCGCCGAGGTGCCGCCCGGTCCCGTGATGTGCACGGCGAGGCCCCCGCCGCTCTCGCCGACCTCGCCCCGGATCGAGTCGACCGCGGGGCCGATCCGCTCCCAGCCCCGGGCGTCCATCGTGATCGGCACGAGGACCTGCGCGGCCCGCGGGTCGGTCTCCCGGTCGAAGACGGGGCCGAGGGTCTCGCCGCCCCTGATGCCGTGGTCGCCCAGCCGCTCGAGTCGCGCCACGTCCTCGGCGATCCGCTCCCGGTCGGCGGCGGTCAGCCCGCCGCCTCGCGCGTAGACCACGACCGCGGGGATCTGCTCGGGCCGGAAGCCCTCGGAGATCTCCAGCACCTGCGTGGACTCGGCGGACCCCGGCAGCCAGGACGCCGCGTCGTTGTCCTGCGCGTCACCGAGCTTCTGGGCGAACGGCGCCACCGCGAACAGCACCACCACCCACAGACCGAGCACCAGCCACTTGGAACGCCGACCGCAGACCAGCCGCGCGGCCCCACGGCTACCGCTCATGGCCACCTCCGCCGCCATACCGGGAAGGGGGCGCCCACGGCCCCGCCGCACGGGCGCGGCCCACCGCGGACGGCCCGCGGCCTACGCACGACCGCCGCCGCACGGGACCGATGCGGGCAACCCCCGGAGGGCATGGCAGTCTTGAGGCATGGCCCCGCAGATCAGCCCCAGCATCCTGTCCGCCGACTTCGCCCGCCTCGCCGACGAGGCGAAGGCGGTGGCCGGCGCCGACTGGCTCCACGTCGACGTCATGGACAACCATTTCGTCCCGAACCTCACGCTCGGTGTGCCGGTCGTGGAGTCGCTCACCCGCGCGACGGACACCCCGCTGGACTGCCATCTGATGATCGAGTCCCCCGATCGGTGGGCGCCCCAGTACGTGGAGGCGGGGGCCGGGTCGGTCACCTTCCACGTCGAAGCGGCCACCGCGCCCGTACGGCTCGCCCGGGAGATCCGTGCCAAGGGCGCCCGTGCCTCCATGGCGCTGAGGCCGGCGACCCCCGTCGAGCCGTACGAAGACCTGCTCCCCGAACTCGACATGCTGCTGATCATGACGGTCGAGCCGGGTTTCGGGGGCCAGGCCTTCCTCGACATCATGCTTCCGAAGATTCGCCGCACCCGCGAGTTGATCAACAAGCACGGTCTCGAGCTCTGGCTCCAGGTCGACGGCGGGGTCTCGGCGTCCACCATCGAGCGGTGCGCCGACGCCGGCGCCGATGTCTTCGTCGCGGGGTCCGCCGTGTACGGGGCGGCGGACCCGGCCGAGGCGGTACGTGCACTGCGCAACCAGGCGGAGGCCGCGACGGCCAAGGCATCGTGGGCATGCGACCACTGAGCGTCAGAAACGTGAACGGCGCCCGGCAGGGCTGATCGACAGCGCCGGATCTGCGAGGATGAACGGCGAATCCAGAGTGTGAACAGCAGTGAGGAGAGCGCCGTGTCGGGTATGTCGGCGGGCCGGTCAGCCATGCGGATGGGACCCGCTGAGCTGGTGCAGGCGGCGGCCATGGCCCGCCGCTTCTACCTCGAGGGCAAATCCAAGATCCAGATCGCCGAGGAGTTCGGCGTCAGCCGCTTCAAGGTGGCCCGGGTCCTGGAGACCGCCCTCGAACGGGATCTCGTACGGATCGAGATCCGCGTGCCGGCCGAGCTGGACGCCGAGCGCTCCGACGCGCTCCGCGCCCGGTACGGCCTGAGGCACGCCGTCGTGGTCGAGTCCCCGGCCGAGGCCGAGGAGACACCCGATCCCGAGAACCTGGGAGAGGTGGCCGCCGACCTGCTCGGCGAGCTGGTCAACGAGGGGGATGTGCTGGGCCTGGCCTGGGGCCGCTCCACCATCCACATGGCGGCGGCCCTGGACCGGCTGCCGCCCTGCACGGTCGTGCAGCTGACGGGCGTGTACGACGCCGGGACCGCCGAGCGCGGCTCGGTGGAGGCCGTGCGGCGCGCCGCGCAGGTGTCGGGCGGCGACGCCCACCCCATCTACGCGCCGATGCTGCTGCCGGACGAGGCCACCGCCGAGGCGCTGCGCCACCAGACCGGCATCGCGCGGGCCTTCGAGTACTTCGACAAGGTCACCGTCGCCTGCGTCTCCATCGGGTCCTGGGAGCCGGGCATCTCCACGGTGCACGACATGCTCAGCGACGAGGAACGGGCGCACTACGCCTCCCTCGGCGTCGCCGCGGAGATGTCCGCGCACCTCTTCGACGCGGAGGGGCGCCGGGTCGGCCGGGACCTGGGGGAGCGGTGCATCACGGTCAAGACCGACCAGCTGCGCCGGGTCCCCGAGGTCGTGGCGATCGCGGGCGGCCAGCGCAAGGGGCCCGCGATCGACGCCGTGCTGCGCTCGGGCCTCGTCACCAGCCTGGTGACGGACACGTCGGCCGCGGACTACCTGATGACGGCGGGGACCGCCCCCAGGTCCGCCCTCAACCGCACGGACCCGGACGGCCCCTGACGGCCCCCGACGGCGAGCGGGGCGAGGGAGGGCCTGGCGGCGCCGGCCGCACGGCGGCCGGGGCGGGCCCTGCCCCCGCGTCCCGTCGCCCGCCCGGCCGCGGGACGCGGCGCGTCGTCACCGGGCGGGACGGCGGGGCCCGCCGCACCCGGGACCGCGGCGCGTCGTCCACGACGGCACCGGGGCGCCGTACGACCCGACGGTCCGGCTCGTGGGCGCGCCGGAGCGCCGCGTCCGCGGCAGGCCCCCGCCGGTCCCCCGTCCGGCCCGACACCGTCGTCCGCCGCGGCCCCGGTTCTTGGAGGATCCTCCGGACAGGGCTCCGACCAGCCTGGATGATCCGCCCGGAGCCGACGTTCCGGTCGACATGGGACAATGAAGTACGTGCTCTTCCCCCTGGCTGACCTGTCCGGGGGCCACCTCTGATCTACTGGGATGTGCAGCACGTGCGTTTCCTCAACGACATCCAGCCCGCGTACGACCTGACGTACGACGACGTCTTCATGGTGCCGAGCCGCTCCGCGGTCGGCTCGCGTCAGGGCGTGGACCTCAGCTCCCCGGACGGCACGGGCACCACCATCCCGCTCGTCGTCGCCAACATGACCGCCATCGCCGGCCGCCGCATGGCCGAGACCGTGGCCCGTCGCGGGGGACTCGTCGTCATCCCGCAGGACATCCCGATCGAGGTCGTCACCGAGGTCGTCTCCTGGGTGAAGGGCCGCCACCACGTCCTGGACACCCCGATCGTGCTGGCCCCGCACCAGACGGTCGCCGACGCGCTCGCCCTGCTGCCCAAGCGCGCGCACAACGCGGGCGTCGTCGTCGACGACGGACACCGGCCGGTCGGCGTGGTCACCGACACCGACCTGTCCGGAGTGGACCGCTTCACCCAGCTCGAGGAGGTCATGTCCAAGGACCTGATCCTCATCGACGCGGACATGGACCCGCGCGAGGCCTTCAACACCCTCGACGCCGCCAACCGCCGCTACGCGCCCGCCGTGGACGGGGACGGCCGTCTGGCGGGCATCCTGACCCGCAAGGGCGCCCTGCGCGCCACCCTGTACACCCCGGCCACCGACGCACGGGGCAGGCTCCGCATAGCCGCCGCCGTCGGCATCAACGGAGACGTGGCGGGCAAGGCCCGGCAGCTGCTGGACGCCGGCGTCGACACGCTCGTCATCGACACCGCGCACGGGCACCAGGAGTCGATGATCGGCGCGCTGAAACTGGTCCGCGACCTCGACCCGCGGGTGCCGGTCGTCGCCGGCAACGTCGTCGCCGCCGAGGGCGTCCGCGACCTGATCGAGGCCGGCGCCGACATCGTCAAGGTCGGCGTGGGCCCCGGCGCCATGTGCACCACCCGCATGATGACCGGCGTCGGCCGGCCGCAGTTCTCCGCCGTCCTGGAGTGCGCCGCCGAGGCGCGGAAGTACGGCAAGCACGTGTGGGCCGACGGCGGTGTCCGGCACCCGCGCGACGTGGCGATGGCGCTCGCCGCCGGCGCGTCCAACGTGATGATCGGCTCCTGGTTCGCCGGGACCTACGAGTCCCCCGGCGACCTCCAGCACGACGCGAACGGCCGCCCCTACAAGGAGTCCTTCGGCATGGCCTCCGCGCGTGCCGTGCGCAACCGCACCTCGGAGGAGTCGGCGTACGACCGCGCCCGCAAGGCGCTCTTCGAGGAGGGCATCTCCACCTCCCGCATGTTCCTCGACCAGGCCCGCCCCGGCGTCGAGGACCTGATCGACTCGATCATCGCGGGCGTCCGCTCCTCCTGCACCTACGCCGGGGCCGGATCGCTTGAGGAGTTCGCCGAGAAGGCCGTCGTCGGCGTCCAGAGCGCCGCCGGCTACGCCGAGGGCAAGCCGCTGCACGCCAGCTGGAACTGACGTCCCCCCACCCCCGCCCGGCCCCCGTCGACCCCGCCCCCGGGACCGACGGGGGCCGGTGCGCAACGGTCGAAAGCCCTCGCGCAACGAACACCCGCCTCCCCGTCGGCAACGCAAAGATCTTGCGGGGACGCGCAAGGTTGCTGCATTTCAGGAGCAACGGAGAACCTCGTAGGGTTACGCGCTGTACGTGGTGCGGCGAGGACCCCGCCCGACGGGTCCCGGCTGTCGTGGGACGTCGTCGGTCCCTGCCGCGGAAGACCGGCAGCGACGAAGGAGTCAGCGCGTGCTCGATCAGGGCGCACCCCCGCACGACAACAGTCCCGCCGCCCCGCCGTCCCCGGGCCTCGGCGCGCGCCTGATGCGCCGCAAGCCCGTGGAACGCCTGGTCGCTGAGGGTGGCCAGGGTGACGGCGGCTCCCTGCGGCGGTCCCTCGGACTGTGGCAGCTGACCATGATCAGCATCGGCGCCACCCTCGGCACCGGCATCTTCGTCGTCCTCGGCGAGGCCGTCCCCAAGGCCGGTCCGGCCGTCACGCTGTCCTTCGTCATAGCCGGTCTGACGGCCCTCTTCTCGGCCCTCTCCTACGCCGAGCTGGCGGGCGCCATCCCGGTCTCCGGCTCCTCCTACTCGTATGCGTACGCAACGATGGGCGAGCTGGTCGCCTGGGTCTGCGGCTGGTGCCTGATGCTGGAGTACGGCGTCTCGGTCGCCGCCGTCGCCGTCGGCTGGGGCGAGTACCTGAACGAACTGCTCGACGGCACCCTCGGCGTCACCGTCCCGGCCGCGCTCTCCGCCCCGCCCGGCGACGGCGGCGTCTTCAACCTGCCCGCGCTGATCGTCGTCCTGCTCGCCATGGTGTTCCTGATGGGCGGCGCCCGCGAGTCGGCCCGCGCCAACACGATCATGGTCGTCGTGAAGATCGGCGCCCTGGTGCTGTTCTGCGCCGTCGGCGTCCAGGGCTTCCGCTCCGGCAACTACGAGAACTTCATGCCGCTCGGCATGGCCGGCGTCAGCGCCGCCGGGGCGACGCTGTTCTTCTCGTACATCGGCTTCGACGCCGCCTCCACCGCGGGCGAGGAGGCGAAGAACGCCCAGCGCGACCTGCCCCGCGCGATCCTGCTGTCGCTCGCCGTCATCACCGCGCTGTACGTGCTGGTCGCCGCCGTCGCCGTGGGCGCCAAGCCCTGGCGGCACTTCACCGACTCCGAGGCCGCGCTCGCCCAGATCATGCGCGAGGTCACCGGCCAGAGCTTCTGGGGCACCCTGCTGGCGTTCTGCGCCGTCATCGCCATCGCGAGCGTCGTCCTGACCGTGCTCTACGGCCAGACCCGCATCCTGTTCGCCATGGCCCGGGACGGGCTGGTGCCCAAGGCGTTCGCCAAGGTCAGCCCGAAGAGCGGCACGCCCCGCACCAACACCCTGATCGTCTCCCTCTTCTGCGGCGTGCTGGCCGCCGCCGTCCCGCTCGGCCGGCTCGCCGACGCCACCAGCATCGGCACCCTGTTCGCCTTCGCGCTGGTCAACGTGGCCGTCGTGGTGCTGCGCCGGACCCGTCCCGACATGCCCCGCACCTTCCGGGTGCCGCTGTCCCCGGTCCTGCCCGTCGTCGGCTTCGCGTTCTGCGTGTGGATGATGGGCAGCCTGTCGGCCGTCACCTGGGTGGTCTTCGGTGTCTGGATGGCCGTCGGGCTCGTGTTCTACTTCCTGTACGGCCACCGCCGCTCCCGGCTCGCCGCCCCCGCCACACCAGAAGCGAAGTGAACCGCCCGCAGTGCTGAACGATCTCGACGAACGCATCGTGCACGCCCTCGCCGAGGACGCCCGCCGCTCCTACGCGGACATCGGCCGGCTCGTCGGTCTGTCCGCGCCCGCCGTGAAACGGCGCGTGGACCGGATGCGCGCCACCGGGGCCATCACCGGATTCACCGTACGGGTGGACCCGGCCGCCCTCGGCTGGGAGACGGAGGGATTCGTCGAGATCTACTGCCGGGGCAACACCTCGCCGGAGACCATCCAACGGGGCCTGGAGCGCTACCAGGAGGTCGTGGCCGCCTCCACCGTCACCGGCGACGCGGACGCGGTCGCCCAGGTCTTCGCCTCCGACATGCGCCACTTCGAACGGGTCCTGGAACGCATCGCGGGCGAGCCGTTCGTCGAGCGGACCAAGTCCGTGCTGGTGCTGTCCCCGCTGCTGCGGCGGTTCTCGTCGGGAGCGCCCGCGTAGGAAGCCCCGGTCCGGCGTAGGCTGGCTCCATGCGGAATCAGGATGATTCCGGACATGAGGGGATCGTCTCACCGGCTGATCCGTGCTTCCCCGTGTTCGTCGACTCCACCGGCAGGCGCGCGCGGGTGCTCCGGCGCACCGGATACGGCGTGGCCGGACTGGCGGCCGCGTACCTGGTGGTGCTGGTACTGAGCCTCATGGGGGCGACCCCGTTCGCACCGGGCGCCCTGCTGCCGCCCCTGCCCGGGGAGACCACGGCCCCGTCGACGCCGGACCGGGAAGGGGGACCGGACGACGGACCCCGACCGCCCAGCGGCGTGCTCGACCCCGGGCGGAGCGACTTCGGCGACGCCGGCACGGCGGTGGGACCGGGCTCCCTGCTGGTTCCCCCGTCCACGTCGCCCGGCGGTCCGCTCCTCACCCCCGGGGCCCCGCTCGTCCCCGGTGGACCGGCGCCCCCGGCCCCGGCCGGACCGGAGACCCCCGCGACCGGCGTTCCGCCGGCACCGCAGGAGCCCGACGCCCCCGCCCCCGACGACCCGTCCGCACCCGGCCCCGGCACCGGGAGCGAACCCGCACCCGAGCCGCCCCCGGACGATCCGCCCGCGGGAACGGACGAGCCGCCGGCCCCGGAGCCCTCGCCGGACACGCCCCGGCCCACCCCGCCCCCCGGTCCGTCCGAGCCGCCGCAGGCGCCGTCCGACGCCCCGGGCGGTGACGCGCCCGTGGCCGGGACCCCCTGATGCGCCGCCGGCCGGTCCGTCCCCCACCGGCGGCACCCGGGCCGCGGCGGACCCGAGCGCCCCTGCCGTCCCGGCACCGCTTCCGCGTCGTCGTCCCGCTGGTCCTGCTGGCCTTCGTCGTCTCGGTGCTCCTGGTCGAGGGATACACGACCCGGGGCTTCTCCGGAGACCAGGAGGGACGCGCCGGGAAACCCGCCACCGGCGCCCCCCGGGAGGTCGCCGACGGCGGCCCGGTCGTCGACACCACCCATGACCACCCGCGCACCTACCGGGCACCGGCCAAAACGGTGGTCCTGACCTTCGACGACGGCCCGGACCCCGTCTGGACACCCCGGATCCGGGCCGTCCTCGACCGCCACGGCACGCCCGGCACCTTCTTCGTCACCGGCCAGCAGGCCGTGCGCCACCCCGGAGTCCTGCGCGACCTGATCCGCTCCGGTCACGAGATCGGGGTGCACACCTTCTCCCACCGGGACCTGGCCACGCTGTCCGCGCGCGAGACCGACCGCGAGCTGGCGCTGACCCAGCTCGCCCTCGCCGGAGCCGGGGGCGTCAACAGCTCGCTCCTGCGGATGCCCTACTCCTCGACCACCGCCGCCCTGGACGGGCCGTCCTGGTCCGTCGCCCGGCACCTGGGCGAGAAGGGCTACGTGCTGGCCTTCGTCGACCAGGACACCAGGGACTGGCGGCGGCCGGGCGCCCGGGCGATCGCCGACGCGGCCACACCGGACGTGCCGGGCCGCGGAACGGTCGTCCTCCTGCACGACTCGGGCGGGGACCGGTCGCAGACCGTCCGGGCGCTGGACATCCTGATCCCCCGGCTCCAGGCCCAGGGCTACCGCTTCACCACGATCGCCGACCTCGTCGGCGCCGACGGTCTCACCAGCCCCGTCGACACGGGAACCCTGTGGAAGGGCCGGGTGTTCGTGACCGCCGTGACCGTGTCGGACACGGCGGTGTCGGTCGTGGGCGTGCTGCTGCTGGTCGTCGGGACGCTCGTCCTCGCGCGGTGCGCGCTGATGCTGGTCCTCGCCCACCACCACGCCCACCGGCGCCCGCACCCCGGCGCCGGCCGGCCCGTCACCCGGCCCGTCAGCGTCGTCGTCCCCGCGTACAACGAGAGACTGTGCATCGCCACGACGCTCCGATCGCTCGCCGTGAGCGATCACCCCGTGGAGATCATCGTCGTGGACGACGGTTCCGGCGACGGCACCGCCGACGTCGCCGAGTCACTCGGCCTCCCGCAGATCACGGTGCTCCGCCGGCCGAACGGCGGCAAGGCGTCGGCCCTCGACGCCGGCGTCCGGCGGGCCTCCCACGACCTCGTCGTCATGCTCGACGCCGACACGGTCTTCGCCCCCTCGACCGTCCACCGCCTCGTCCAGCCGTTCGCCGACCCGGCCGTCGGCGCCACCGCCGGCAACGCCAAGGTGGGCAACCGCCGAGGTCTGCTGGGACGTTGGCAGCACATCGAGTACGTGATGGGCTTCAACCTGGACCGCCGCACGTACGACCTGCTGCGCTGCATGCCGACCGTCCCCGGCGCCGTCGGGGCCTTCCGCGTCACGGCCCTGCGGGACGCCGGGATGATGAGCGGCGACACCCTCGCCGAGGACACCGACATCACCATGGCCCTGCACCGGGCCGGGTGGGAGGTCCGCTACACCGAGGACGCGCTCGCCTGGACCGAGGCGCCGGCCTCACTGCGGCAACTGTGGCGCCAGCGCTACCGCTGGAGCTACGGCACCATGCAGGCCGCGTGGAAGCACCGGCACGCGCTGGTCGAGCGCGGCCACGCGGGACACTTCGGCCGCCTCGGACTGCCCCTGCTGGCCGTCTTCCAGATCCTCACCCCGCTCCTCGCCCCGCTGATCGACCTGCTGACCGTCTACGGCCTGGTCTTCGGGAACCCGCTCCTCACGATGCTGGCGTGGACCGGTGTGCTGGCCGTGCAGACCGTCTGCGCGGCCTACGCCTTCCGCCTCGACGGCGAGAGCCTCCGGCCGCTGTGGACGCTCCCGCTGCAGCAGATCGTCTACCGCCAGCTCATGTACCTGGTGCTCGTCCAGGCCTGCCTCACCGCGGTCAACGGGTACCGGCTGCCCTGGCAGCGCCTCAAGCGCAGCGGCGACGTCGTGCTGCCGCCCCGGCTCCCCGCCCGGGAGCGATGAGCGCCGGCCGGGGAAACACCGGGCGGAACCCCTTACGACCGGTCTAGCATGAGGGTCATGACCTGGCGACATTGATCCACCGGCCGCGCCTCCCGAGGGCCGCCCCGGCCGCCGTACGTCCTCGACGTCCGGTGTCCGAACCGCCCTTACGGGAAGGCCTCATGACTCTCACGCCCACGCGTGCCCCCGACGTCCGCGTGCGACGGCTGACGACCACGCTGTACGGCTACGCGTTCCTCGAAGACTTCGTCCTGCTCTACCCGGTGTACGCGCTGCTGTTCAGCGACGCCGGTCTGTCCGTCGGGCAGATCTCCTCCCTGTTCGCCCTGTGGTCGGTGACCGGTGTGCTGCTGGAGGTCCCCTCCGGCGTCTGGGCCGACGCCGTCTCCCGCCGACTGCTGCTGTGGCTCGGCCCGCTGCTCACCGCCGCCGGCTTCGCCCTGTGGGTGCTCCTCCCGTCGTACGGCGCCTTCGCCCTCGGCTTCGTGCTGTGGGGCGCCGGCGGGGCGCTCGGCTCCGGTGCGCTCGAGGCCCTGGTCTACGACGAGCTGGAACGGCTCGACGCGGCCGGCCGCTACGCCCGGGTCATGGGCCGGGCCCGCGCGGCCGGACTGGTCGCCGTGATGGCGGCGATGGGACTGGCCGGCCCTGTGCTCGCCCTGGGCGGCCACACCGCCGTCGGGGCCGCCAGTGTGCTGGTGTGCCTGCTGGCGGCGGCCACGGCACTTCGGTTCCCCGAGCGGCGCTCGCCGAAGACGGGACACGAGAGCTGGACGGCGACCCTGCGCGCCGGACTCGCCGGGGCCCGCGCCGACCGGTCCGTACGCGGGGCGCTGCTGCTCGTCCCGGCCGTCGGTGCGGTGTGGGGCGCCCTCGACGAGTACACGCCCCTGCTGGTGCGGGAGACCGGGGTCGCCGACGGGACCGTTCCCTGCCTGCTCCTGCTGATCTGGGCCGGCGCCACCGCCGGAAGCCTGCTGGCCGGTGAGGGCGAGCGGCTCGGCACGGCCGGGCTCGCCGCGCTGCTGGCCGGGGCCGGGCTCGCCCTGGCCGTCGGCGCGGCCGACGGCACCCCCTGGGGGCTGGGTCTCGTCGCCCTCGCCTTCGGCGGCTTCCAGGCGGCGACGGTGCTGGCCGACGCCCGTCTCCAGCGGCGCATCGAGGACACCGGCCGGGCCACCCTCACCTCGGTGGCGGGCCTGGGCACGGAACTGGCGACGGTCGCGGTCTACGGCGGTTACGCGCTGATCGCCTCGGGCGGCGCCCACGGCACCGCTTTCGCGGTGTTCGCGGTGCCGTACCTGGCGACGGCGGCGGCCCTGCTGCTCGCCGGGGCCGCCGGGGCACGCCGTGAGTGAGGGTTCGCCGTAGCGCCTGCGGTGGGTGGGTGGGTCGGGGTCGGGGCGGGGGTGTCCGTCCTCGGACCGGCGCGGATCACGCCTGCCGGAGGGGGTGCGGGGTGCGGACGCGCCGGCCGCTGCGGGCGGCCCCCCCCGCCCCGACCCCTGCGCGCCGTACGCGGCCACCCGCCGTCGGTCCCCGCCCTCCGCGGGCAGTCGTGCCTCCCCCAGTGCCTTGAGGGCCTGGGAGGTACCCCCAGGGCGATGGGGGTACCCCGCTCATGGGGGTCCCCCCCCGCTCGAGCGAAGCCGAGAGTGGGGGAGGCACCCTGCACGCGCCGGGCCGCGCGAACACCCCGGCTCACACCAACGGGGGCTCCTCGCGAGGCGGCGGGTTGCAAGGCGGTCCTCGGTTCGCACCGGCGTGGGCTACCCGCCAGGCGCCGGGCCGCGCGAACACCCCCCGGCCCTCATCGACGCCGGGCACTCGGCAAAGCGCCGGGCCGCGCGAACGCCCCGCCGATCCCACCACTCACCGCGCGGCGACGAGGCCGGTGCAACGAATCGCCGCCATCCCCGCCCCGGACGCAACGAACCGCTCACCGGTGCGCAACGGCTCCGCCTTGTCCGCCCGAGCCGGCCGACCGTACCTTCTATCTGGCCCCTGAACCCCCCGCGTACCGACGAGGAACACGCATGCGCACCGCCCTGCTCCAGAGCTCCGGACGGCCCGGATCCGTCGTCGAGAACCTCAAGGTCCTCGACGAGGCGGCCGGCCGTGCCGCCGCCGCGGGCGCCGGGCTGCTCGTCACCTCGGAGCTGTTCCTCACGGGGTACGCGATCGGCGACGACATCGGCCGGCTCGCCGAGCCCGCCGACGGCGACGCGGCCGACGCGATCGCGGAGAGCACCACCCGGCACGGCCTCGCGATCGCCTACGGCTACCCCGAGCGGGACGGCGAGCGCGTCTTCAACTCCGTACAGCTGGTCTCCGCCGACGGCACCCGGCTCGCGAACTACCGCAAGACCCACCTCTACGGCTGCTTCGAGCGGGACCACTTCGCCCCGGGAGAGCGGACCGTCGTGCAGGCCGAGCTCGACGGCCTCACCATCGGCCTGATGATCTGCTACGACGTCGAGTTCCCGGAGAACGTGCGCGCCCACGCGCTGGCCGGCACCGACCTCCTCCTGGTGCCCACGGCACAGCTGCACCCGTTCCAGTTCGTCGCCGAGTCCGTCGTACCGGTGCGGGCGTTCGAGAACCAGATGTACATCGCGTACGTCAACCGGGTCGGCCAGGAGGGCGAGTTCGAGTTCGTGGGCCTGTCCACGCTCGCCGCCCCCGACGGAGTCGCCCGCACCCGGGCCGGCCGCACCGAGGAACTCGTCGTCGCCGACGCCGACCCCGCCCTCCTCGCCGCGTCCCGTGAGAACAACCCGTATCTGACCGACCGCCGCCCCGGTCTCTACGGGTCCCTCGCCTGAACACCCGCGCCCCGCCCCCGCTTCACCCGTGCAAGGAGTCCGCACCCCATGACGTCCACCGTGCCCAACGCGATCGAGCACGCCGACGAGCAGCAGCCGCCGATCACCATGTTCGGCCCGGACTTCCCGTACGCGTACGACGACTTCCTCGCCCACCCGGCGGGCCTCGGACAGGTGCCGGCGACCGAGCACGGCGCCGAGGTCGCGGTGATCGGCGGCGGCCTGTCCGGAATCGTCGCCGCGTACGAGCTGATGAAGATGGGCCTCAAGCCCGTCGTCTACGAGGCCGACAGGATCGGCGGCCGGCTGCGGACCGTCGGCTTCGAGGGGTGCGACCCCTCGCTGACCGCCGAGATGGGCGCGATGCGCTTCCCGCCGTCCTCCACGGCGCTCCAGCACTACATCGACCTGGTGGGCCTCGAGACCCGCCCCTTCCCCAATCCCCTCGCCGAGGCGACGCCGTCCACCGTCGTCGACCTGAAGGGCGAGTCGCACTACGCCGAGACCCTCGACGACCTGCCCCAGGTCTACCGGGACGTGGCCGACGCCTGGGCCAGGTGCCTGGAAGAGGGCGCCGACTTCTCCGACATGAACCGCGCCCTGCGCGAGCGCGACGTCCCGCGCATCCGGGAGATCTGGGCGAAGCTGGTGGAGAAGCTCGACAACCAGACCTTCTACGGCTTCCTCTGCGACTCCGAGGCCTTCAAGTCCTTCCGGCACCGCGAGATCTTCGGCCAGGTCGGCTTCGGCACCGGCGGCTGGGACACCGACTTCCCCAACTCCATCCTGGAGATCCTCCGCGTCGTCTACACCGAGGCCGACGACCACCACCGCGGCATCGTCGGCGGCTCCCAGCAACTGCCCCTGCGCCTGTGGGAGCGCGAGCCGGAGAAGATCGTCCACTGGCCGTACGGCACCTCGCTGCGGTCCCTGCACCCGGACGGCGAGCCCCGCCCGGCGGTCACGCGGCTCAACCGCACCGCGGGCAACCGCATCACGGTGACGGACGCCGACGGCGACATCCGTACGTACCGGGCGGCGGTCTTCACCGCCCAGTCCTGGATGCTGCTCTCCAAGATCGCCTGCGACGACTCGCTCTTCCCGATCGACCACTGGACCGCCATCGAGCGCACCCACTACATGGAGAGCTCCAAGCTCTTCGTGCCCGTGGACCGGCCGTTCTGGCTCGACAAGGCCGTCGACGACAGGGGGAACCCGACGGGCCGGGACGTCATGTCGATGACGCTCACCGACCGGATGACCCGCGGGACGTACCTCCTGGACGACGGCCCCGACAGGCCCGCCGTCATCTGCCTCTCCTACACCTGGTGCGACGACAGCCTGAAGTGGCTGCCGCTGTCCGCGAACGAGCGGATGGAGGTCATGCTGAAGTCGCTCGGCGAGATCTACCCCAAGGTCGACATCCGGAAGCACGTCATCGGCAACCCGGTGACCGTCTCCTGGGAGAACGAGCCCTACTTCATGGGCGCGTTCAAGGCCAACCTGCCCGGCCACTACCGCTACCAGCGCCGCCTGTTCACCCATTTCATGCAGGAGGCGCTGCCCGAGGACAAGCGGGGCATCTTCCTCGCCGGCGACGACATCTCCTGGACGGCCGGCTGGGCGGAGGGCGCCGTCCAGACCGCGCTGAACGCGGTCTGGGGCGTCATGCGCCACTTCGGAGGCGAGACCGACCCGACCAACCCGGGCCCCGGCGACCTCTACGACGAGATCGCCCCGGTCGAACTCCCCGAGGACTGAGCCCGCCGGGCACGGACCGTCACGGGCCGTGCCGCCCGCTGCCGGATCAGTCCGGCAGCGGGGTGAGCAGCATGCGGCCGGCGAACCCCACCGCCGTGTCCAGGCGTTCGGTGAACTCCCCGGCGACGTCCGGCAGTCCGCGCAGCGCCCACAGGGCGCGGGCCGCGGTCCAGGCCGCGTCCCGGGCGCGTTCCAGGCTCCACGCGCCCAGCAGATGGGTCAGCGGGTCGGCGATCCGCAGCACCTCGGGGCCCGGGATCAGCTCCTCGCGGATCCGGTCCTCCAGCGAGAGGAGGAGATCGCCCACTTGGTCGAACTCGTCCTCCAGCTCGAGGGGTTCGCAGGCGAGCGTACGGCAGGTGTCCACGACGGCGAGCGCGAGATCGTGGCCGATGTGCGCGTTGATGCCCGCGAGCGCGAACTGCAGCGGGCGTACGCCGGGGTGCCGGCGGAACTGGAACAGCGGGCGCCAGCAGGCCGGCGGCCGCCGCTCCCGCGACGCCGCGTCCACCGCCGCCAGATAGCGCTCCGCGAACCGCACGTCCAGCGTGATCGCCGCCCGTGCGTCCGGGAACCGGCCGGTGTCGATCCGCCGGTCCACGGCCTCCGTGACGGCGAGGTAGACACGGTTGAACACCGCGACCCCGTCCCGCGCGGGCAGGGCCGCGTCGAGGGCGCGCATACGGGAGACGACCCCGTCCACGGCGGTGAGGACTTGTTCGCATCGCACCATGGGCGCAGAGTCGCACCTTTGGGGTGGCGCCAGTGGCGGCGGGCCCGACGCTTCCCCGGAACGGGGGAACGCGCCCGTCACGGGGGAGGGGGAGCAGTACTGTGTCAGGCTCGCGTGCCCAGCGCCTGTCCGCGCGAAGGGCCGAGCGCCGGCGTGCCGTCCGGCGCGGCACGATGCTCGCGGCGGCCTCCGTGGTGGTCGCGGTCGGCACCGCCACGGGGATGATGTCGGCGGTCGGCGACGGACGCGGCGCCGACGAGGCACGCCCCGCGGTGACCGCCTCGCCCCGCCTGGAACCGCCGCCCGTCGTGCCTTCGCCCTCTTTCCCGCCGGCTTCCTCGCGGTCGGCGACGAAGCCGGCTTCTCCCACGGCCGGTCCGAGGGAGAAGGCGAGCGCGAAGGCGTCCGCGTCCGGGGCCGGGACGGAGCGGCGGGCCGCCCCCGTGTCCACCCGTCTCTACCGCCACCCCGCGTCACAGGTCCTGGACTGGGTGCGGGCCCACCCCGACGATCCGCGCCGCGCGGTCATCGAGTCCCGGACAGCCGACCGGCCGGCGGCCGTGTGGTTCGCGGACCACTCCCCGGACTCGATCACCTCCCGGGTGCGTGCGGTGGCGTCGGGCGGTGCGGCGCAGGGCCGGGTGCCCGTGCTCGTGCCGTGCTCGACGCCCTCGACGGCCCGCCGGGCCTCGGCGCGGTGATCGACACCAGCCGCAACGGCAACGGCGCCCCGCCGGACGGCGCATGGTGCGACCCGGCCGGCCGCAAGCTGGGCCGGCCTCCGACGCCGAGCACCGGGGAGGCCGGCATCGACGCCTACCTGTGGGTGAAGCCGCCGGGGGAGTCCGACGGCTGCGAGGGGGCGCCGGGCGCCTTCACCCCGTCGTACGCCTACGACTTGGCGCGCTGATCGCCCTCGGTGCCGTCGGTGCCGTCGGTGTCGTAGGAGGACGTGCCCTCGTCGAGCAGCGGCTCCTGCGTCTTGAGGTGGGCGGGCGCGAAGACGCGCAGCGCGTGGTAGCCGGTGATGACGACCAGCGTGCCGAGCGCGATGCCGCTGAGGGAGAAGGTGTCGGTGAACTCCATCGTGACGTTGCCGACGCCGACGATGATGCCCGCGGCGGCCGGCACCAGGTTCAGCGGATTGCGCAGGTCCACCTTGGCGTTGATCCAGATCTGGGCGCCGAGCAGGCCGATCATGCCGTACAGGATGACGGTGATCCCGCCGAGCACACCACCCGGGACGGCGGCCACGACCGCGCCGAACTTCGGGCACAGGCCGAACAGCAGGGCGAAGCCGGCGGCGGCCCAGTAGGCGGCGGTCGAGTAGACGCGGGTCGCGGCCATCACGCCGATGTTCTCGGAGTAGGTGGTGTTGGGCGGGCCGCCGACCGCGGTGGACAGCATGGAGCCGACACCATCGGCGGAGATGGCCGTGCCGAGCTTGTCGTCGAGGTTGTCGCCGGTCATCTCGCCGACCGCCTTGACGTGCCCCGCGTTCTCGGCGATGAGCGCGATGACCACCGGCAGGGCGACCAGGATCGCCGACCACTCGAAGGACGGGCCGTGCAGGGTCGGCAGGCCGATCCAGTCGGCCTGGCCCACTCCGGACAGGTCCAGGCGCCAGTGGTCGGTGACCTGGCCGCCCGCGTCCGCCGAGTGGATCCTTCCGAAGACCCGGTCGAGCGCCCAGGACAGGACGTATCCGAAGATCAGCCCGAGGAAGATCGCGATCCGGGACCAGAAACCGCGCAGGCAGACCACGGCCAGACCGGTGAACAGCATCACGGACAGGGCGGTCCACTGGTCCTGCGGCCAGTAGGTGGAGGCGGTCACCGGCGCCAGGTTGAAGCCGATCAGCATCACCACCGCGCCGGTGACGATCGGCGGCATCGCGGCGTGGATGATCCGCGCCCCGAAGCGCCGCACCGCGAGACCCACCAGGAACAGCGCGGCCCCGACCACGAACACCGCGCCGGTCACGGTGGCGCTGGAGCCGCCCTGGGCCCGGATGACCGCGGCGACGCCGACGAAGGAGAGCGAGCAGCCGAGGTAGCTCGGCACCCGGCCGCGCGTGGCGAGCAGGAAGACGACGGTCGCGACACCCGACATCATGATCGCCAGGTTGGGGTCGAGACCCATGAGCACCGGGGCGACGAAGGAGGCGCCGAACATCGCCACGACGTGCTGGGCGCCCAGACCCGCCGTGCGCGGCCAGGAGAGCCGTTCGTCGGGGCGGACCACCGCGCCGGGGGCCGGGGTGCGTCCGTCGCCGTGCAGTTTCCACCGGACGCCGAGATCCATGGGTTGTCGCTTTCGTCGTACGTGCAGCGTGTCCGGACCATTGTGCGGGCTGGGCGGCAGTGCTTCGTACAAGCGGGCGGGCGGGGGCGGCTCGGCTGAGCGTCTGCTTAGGATGAGGGTGCGCCGCTGTCCCGTGGAGGCGGCACTCATCCCGCACGTCCCAGGAGCCCCACCCGTGACCGCCGAAGCCCCGCCCGCCCCCGCCCTGTCGTACGGCCGGCTGATCCCCGTGACCGTCCACTTCGACGACCTCGACGCGCTGGGGCTGCTGCACAACGCCCGTTATCCGCTGCTCGTCGAGCGGGCGTGGACCGAGCTGTGGCAGGAGAAGGGCGTCCGCTTCGACGGCGACTGGTCGGCGGCCGGCGACGCCTGCAACGCGGTCCGGGAACTGCGCATCGGCTACGAGGCCCCGGTGACCCGCGCCGGCGCGTACGCGGTCCACCTGTGGCTGGAGCGGCTCGGCAGGACCGGACTCACGTACGGCTTCCGCCTCTGCTCGGCGGACGGGGCGGTGACCTACGCGCGAGGCAGCCGGGTGCTGGTGCGGCTGGACGCCACGACCCTGCGCCCGGCGCCCTGGAGCGAGGCGTTCAGGGACGGGGCTCGGGAACTGCTGCGCCCGGACGCGTGACCTTCGTACGGTCTCCCGCGCGCAGCACGCCCGCGAAGCCCGCGATGCCGCACGACAGCACCGTCACCAGGACGAACGACACCATCAGGCTGGTCGCCTGGGCCAGCAGGCCGATCGCGCTCGGGGCGACCAGCCCCGAGGTGTAGGTGATGGTCGCGACGCCCGCGATGGCCAGGCTCGGGTTGGAGCCGCTGCGGCCGGCGGCGGCGAAGCACAGCGGCACGACCACCGCGATGCCGAGCCCCATCAGCGCGAACCCGCCCATCGCCGTCGCGGGATGCCCGGCGAACACGATCAGCAGCCCGCCCAGCAGGGCGACGACACCGCTCGCGCGGACCGTGCGCACGGCGCCGTAGCGGTCCACCACGCGGTCCCCGGCGATCCGGGCGATCGCCATGGTGAGCGTGAAACCGGTGGTGCAGGCCGCCGCGAGACCGGCCGAGGCCTCCAGCCGGTCGCGCAGGTAGACCGCCGACCAGTCCAGGCTCGCGCCCTCCGCGAACACCGCGCAGAAACCGATCGCGCCGATGAGCAGCGCGGAGCGGGGCGGCAGCGCGAACCGCGGCGGCGGCTCCTCGTCCTCGGCGGGCTGCAGATCGAGCACCCAGGCGCAGGCGGTCACGCCCACCGCCGTCAGGACGGCGGACGCGAGCGCGTGGTGCAGCCGGGCGTCCGTACCCAGGTGGGCGGCGAGCGTGCCGGCCGCCGAGCCGACCAGGGCGCCGGCGCTCCACATGCCGTGCAGTCCGGACATGATCGACTTGTCGAGGCGGTTCTCCACCTCCACGCCCAGCGCGTTCATCGCCACGTCGGACATGCCGGCCGTGGCGCCGTAGGCGAACAGGGCCAGACAGAGGGTCGGCAGGTTCGGCGCGACCGACGGCAGGAGCAGCGCGAGCGTCCACAGCGCGATCAGACCGCGCAGCGCCGTGCGGGCGCCGAAGCGGTGGCTGATCCTTCCCGCGAGCGGCATCGCGACGGAGGCCCCGAGCGCGGGGAAGGCGAGCGCGAGGCCCAGCTGCCCGGCGCTCACCCCCGCGTGGTCCTGGATCCAGGGGACGCGGGTGGCGAACGAGCCGGTGACGGCGCCGTGCACGGCGAACACGGTGGCCACGGCGTACCGCGCCCGCCTCACGTCACGCTGTCGATGGACCACTGCGCTCATCGTCCCGCCCCTCCCGGCCGTCGGTTTCCGCATGCGCCGCCGTAAACTATCAGGAACCCTGCCTGAAAGATATGGGGCATCCGGGGGCGGCGCCTGCGCCGGCCGGCCCCGCCGATCTGGAAGGATCCCGGCATGGCCGCATCCCCGAGCACCGCCAGAGCCATCAACGACCGGCTCGCCCTGCGCCTGCTCCAGCAGGAAGGCCCGCTGACCGCAGGGCAGTTGAAGCAACTGACCGGGCTGTCCCGGCCGACCGTCGCCGACCTCGTCGAGCGGCTCACCGCCGCCGGGCTCATCGCGGTGGCCGGCGAGGCGGGGGAGCAGCGGCGCGGCCCCAACGCCAAGCTGTACGGCATCGTCGCGGACCGGGCGCACCTGGCCGCGCTGGACGTCCGCACCGAGGGCGTCACCGTGGTCGTGTCGGACCTCGTCGGCGACGTACTGGCCGAGGCCGCCCTGCCCATCACCGGGGACGCGGGGACCGGCCCGGCGGTCGAACAGGCGGTCGCGCTGGTCGAGCGGACGGTGAAGGAGGCGGGCGCGGACCGGCCGCACACCGTCGGGATCGGCGCGCCCGGGCTGATCGACCCCGCGAGCGGCGAACTGCGCGACTCCACGGGCCTGCCCGAGTGGCACCGGCGCCTGGTCGCCGCGCTCCAGGAACGGTTCCCGCAGGCCCGGGTCAGCGTGGAGAACGAGACCAACCTCGCGGCGCTGGCCGAGCAGCGCGACGGAGCGGCCCGCGACCGGGACACCTTCGTCCTGCTGTGGCTGGGACACGGCACCGGCGCCGCCGTGATCCTCGACGGCGTTCTGCGCAGGGGCGCCTCCGGCGGCACGGGCGAGATCGGCTTCCTCCCGGTCCCGGGCACGAGCGGCCTGCCGTCGGCCACCGACTGCGCGGGCGGCTTCCACTCCCTGGTGGGCGCGACGGCGATCGCCCGGCTGGCGGAGGAGTACGGCGTCGCGGCGGAGCCGGGGACCGAGCCGCCGGCGGCGGGCGCGGTACGGACGGCCGTCACGACGGCCGGCCCCGCCTCCCCGGAGGCACGCTTCCTCGACGACCTGGCCGACCGGATCGCCGTGGGCGTCGCCTCGGTGGTCGCGCTGCTCGACCCCGGCCACGTGGTCCTGGGCGGCGAGATCGGCCAGGCCGGCGGCGAGGCGCTCGCCGCGCGGGTGCGGGACCGCTTGGCCGCCATGTCGCCCCTGCCCGCCGATGTGCGGCCCAGCGCCCTGGGCGGCGGCGCGGTGCTCCGCGGAGCCCTCCTGACGGCCCGCGACCAGGCCCAGGACGAACTGTTCGGCGTGCCCGGGCACGCCGCCCGCGCCGGAGCCGATGGACGTCCGCTTCACCCGCGTCCCCGGCCGGCCGATCCCCTGAGGGGCGGCCCTCACCGTGCCGCGGACGCGTAGCCCTCGCCGCCACTCGGGTGCCGGCGCACCCCCTTCTCGCTGATCGCCCGCCTTGGCGGCCCCGACGTCGGGGCCGTCCGGTTCGGCGGGCGCCCGGTGACGGCCCTGAGCCGTCAGGAACGCCGGGCCGGCATATAGCCCTCGTCGACCGGAACACCCGCGTACGGGAGGGAGCACTCCGCGAGGACCTCACCCGACGGGCGATCGGCATGGGGTTCTCCCTTCGTACCGGGGGAGTGGTTCACTTGCCGACGCCGTCGGCCAGGCCCTTGACGATGTAGCGCTGGCCGAAGAGGAACAGGAGCACGACGGGGACCGCGGCGATCACCATGCCGGCGAACACGACGGGAAAGTCCGTGCCGTGCTTGCTCATCAGGCTCGTCAGGCCTACCGGCAGGGTCTGCACGTCACTGCCGTTGGTGAACACCATGGCGAACAGGTATTCGTTCCACGCGAAGAGCACGTGCAGCAGGACGGTGGACGTGATGATGGGCTTGCACATCGGCAGGATGATCCGCCAGAACGCGGTCCAGCGGCCAGCCCCGTCGATCTGTGCCGCCTCGTCCACCTCGCGCGGCAGGTCGATCATGTAGGCGCGGATGAGGAAGGTGGTGAAGGGGACACGGAAGGCCGTGTAGAGGATGAGCAGTGCCCAGAAGCTGTTGTACAGGCCCATCGACTGGAACATGCGCACCAGCGGGACCAGGGCGACGGTCGGGGTGAGCATCAGGCCGCCCAGGATGACGGCGGTGAGCACCTTGTTGAACGGGATGTCCACCCGCGTCAGTCCGTACGCCGCCCAGGCGCTGATGAAGACGGTCGCCACCGTGGACGTCACCGTGACCAGGACGCTGGCCGCGAGGTAGTCGCTGACGCCGCGGTTCCACGCGTCGCGGTAGTTGCCGAAGCTCAGGTCGGTGGGGAGCGCGAAGGGGTTGCCGAAGAGTTCGGCGTTGGTCTTGAACCCGTTCAGGACCATCCACAGCAGCGGATAGAGCACCACGACCGCGAGACTCAGCAGGAAGGCCCACATGAACAGGCGCGCGATCACGCCGAGGAAGCCGAGACGGCTCACCATTCCACCCTTCTTCTCCGGGTGAACCACAGCTGCGCCATCGCGACCGTGAGGGTGATCACGAAGATCACGGTGCCGATGGCCGCGGCGTGGCCGAAGTCGTTGCGTACGAAGCCGTTGCGGTACAGCCACGTGCCGAGCACGTGGGTCGAGTTGTCGGGTCCGCCGCTGGTCATCACCATGACCTCGTTGAACACCTGGAAGGCGCCTGACACGGTGACCAGGACCATGAGCCCGGTCATCTCCCGCACGAGCGGGAGCGTGACCCGGAAGAAGCGGCGGACGGGTCCGGCGCCGTCCAGGGCGGCCGCTTCGTGGAGCTCCGCGGGGATCCGCTGGATGGCGACGGCGAACAGCAGCGTCGAGTAGCCGAAGCCCTGCCACTGGCTCATCGCGATGACCGCCGTCATGGCGGTGCTCTCCTGGCCCAGCCAGGCGTGGTCGAACGTGCCGGGCGCGACCGCCTCCAGGGCGTGGTTGAGCAGGCCGAGGTTGGGCTCGTAGATGAAGTAGAAGAGCAGTCCCGCGACGGTCAGTGAGATCGCGGAGGGGATGAAGTAGATCGTCCGGAGGGCGCGCTGCCATCGCGTACTGCGGATGCTCTCGATGAGCGCGGCCAGCAGGAGGCCGCCGAAGACCTGGAAGACGATCGACAGCAGGGCGTACCAGAGGTTGTTGGTGAAGGAGGTCCAGAAGACCGGGTCGGCGAACAGGTCGCGGTAGTTGTCCAGGCCGACGAACTGCTGACTGCCGCTGTAGATGTCCCAGGACAGCGTGGAGTAGCCGAAGTTCTGGACGAGCGGGAGGTAGACGAAGACCGCGAGCAGGACGAGGGCCGGCACGGTCCACGCGAGCCCGGCTGCTCTTCGGTACAGAGTGCGCACCGGATTGATTTCCCTTCAGCCCGCGCCGGTCACTTGGCGGAGTCGGAGGCCCGGCGCACGCTGTCCATGACCTGCTCGGGCGACTTGCTGCCGCTGATGAGGGCCTCGCCGCCGGCCAGCCACGCGTCGGCGACCTCCGGCGCGGTGACCATGTCCAGCCAGCCGGCGAGCCGTGGGGCCTTGTTGACCAGGTCGATCCCCTCCTGGACGGCCTTGCTGGACGTCTGTCGCGTCACCGCGCCGACCACGGTGCTCGGCTGGCCGTAGGGCGGTGCGGACAGGGTCTTCGCGTGGGCGGTGCTCGTCACGAACTTCATGAAGTCGACGGCGAGAGCCGCGCGCGGCGACCGGGCGTTGACGAAGTAACCCTCGGGTGCGCCCTCGACGGCCTTCGGGTCTCCCTTGGCCCCGGCGGCGGCGGGCAGCGGGAAGATGCCCAGGTCCCCGGGCTTGAGCGCGCCGCCGGAGGTGGTGTTGTCGAACTCCAGGATCTCCTGGTAGTACATGGCGGCCTTGCCCTGCCCGAAGGCCTCCTGCGCCGAGGTGTAGAGGACGCCGTTGGTGCCGCGTTTGGTGTCGGTGCAGTCGGACACCAGGGTCTTGAACTGCTTGAGGGCGCCCAGGTAGCCCGGGTCGTCCCACGCGGCGGTCTTCGGATCGTAGTCGGCCTCGCGGACCTCGGCCGGCACGTTGTGGGCGAAGAGCTGCTGGAGGTAGTGCAGGGCGGGCCAGCCGTCCTTGTTGCCGAAGGCGACGGGCTCGTAGCCGGCCTCGCGCAGGTCCGGGCAGGCGGCGATCAGTTCTTCGAAGGTCTTCGGCAGGTCGACGCCGGCCTTGTCGAAGGCCGACTTGTTGTAGCCCATGAACTTGCCGTTGTTGTACAGCGGGACGCCGTAGTAGCGGCCGTCGTGGGCGAACGCCGACAGCGCCGACTCACCGAAGGTCCTGCCCCACGCGGTGTCGGGGCCGATCACCTTGGTGAGGTCCGCCGCGCGGCCTCCGCGGATGAAGTTCTCCGCCCAGGTGCCCGTCCAGGTGAAGTAGACGTCGGGCAGGGCGTCCGACGCGGTGAGTGTCTTGGTCTTGTCCTTGACGCTCTGGTCGGTCTCCTGGATCAGTTCGACGTTCACCTTCGGGTGCTTGCGCTCGTACGCGGCGGCGAGGTCCTCGAAGTAGGGCTCCAGGGGCTCGCCCGCGAATTTGGTGAGGATGCTCAGGGTGCCGGAGTACTCCGGCTTCGCGGTCACGTCGGCCGCGGGCCCCTTCGCCGGTCCGGCGAAGCAGCCGGTGAGGACGAGTGCCGAGGCCCCGAGGAGTGCTGCGGACCGCGTCAGTGCACGTGTGCGCATGGGCGTCCTTTCGTCATGGGAGGGCCCGCCGAAGGCGCGGGCGCGTCGGATCCGCTGCGGGGTGTCCGGGGACGGCCGCTGGCGTGCGGCGACTGTACAGAGAATCTGATACCGGTACCAGAGTCAGAGCGAAGATCTTTTTCGGGAAAGTGCGGGGGTGCGCCGCAGCGCGACTGTTTCTCTCCGTACGGATTGATGAAGTAGCACTTCAGAGCCGACTTTCGAAGGGGGTGCATAGCTGCGGACGCCCCGCTGCTGTTGACGTCGTCGATGCGCTGTGTCAGCGTGTGGCCCGCGTGATACCGGTATCAGGTCGCTCAGCGCCGCCGGCCGCACCCGTTCTCGAAAGGACGCGAAGATGCTCGGATTCGACGAGCCGGAATTCCTCTCCCAGTTGGCGAGCACGGTGGCCCTGCGCCCCCGGATCGAGGAACTCGCCGACCGCCTCACGGACGACGGCTTCGACAACCTCTTCCTCGTCGGCGCCGGCGGCACCTACGCCCAGATGTGGCCGTACGAACAACTCGCCCGCCGCGTCTCGACGCTGCCCGTCCACGCCGTCATCGCGGCGGATCTGGTCACCGGTGCCGAGGCGACGCTCGGTGAGCGCTCGGTCGCCGTCTTCACCTCGGTGTCGGGCACCACCGAGGACAGCCTCCGGGCCATCGAGTACTGCAAGGCGAGGGGTGTGCGCACCGTCGGGTTCACGGGCTACGCCGAGTCCCCCGTGGCCGAAAGCGTGGACGTGGCCCTCGTCTCCGAGCCGAAGGCCTGGCCCTTCGACCCGCAGATGCTGCTGCTCATGGGGCGGCTGCTCGCACGCCGGGGCGAGTTCGAGGGGTACGACAGGCTCGCCGGCGAACTCGCCGGACTGCCCGGCGTCCTCCTCGACGTGGCACGGCAGGCCGAGCCGGGGGCCGCCGCCTTCGCCGAGGCCCACAAGGACACCGACTACCACTTCCTGGTCGGCGGCGGAAACCTGTGGGGATTCACCTACCTGTACTCCATGTGCATCCTCGAGGAGATGCAGTGGCTGCGCACCACCCGCGTGCACAGCGCCGAGTTCTTCCACGGCTCCCTGGAACTCCTCGAAGAGGACACGAGCGTGCTCGTCTTCCAGGGAGAGGACGAGACCCGCGCCCTCACCGACCGGGTCGAGGCCTTCGCCAAGCGTGTCTCCCGCGACGTGACCGTCTTCGACACCCGCGACTACCCGATGCCCGGCATCAGCCCGGAGTTCCGCGGTCTGCTCGCACCGCTGGTGCTCGACACGGTCATGGGCCGGGTCAGCAAGCACCTGGAGCGGGTGCGCGGACACTCGCTCGACCTGCGCCGCTACTACCGCGTCATGGACTACTGAGACACGCGGCCGGCCGCTGCCGCACGGGGGAAGGACCCCGGCGGCGGCAGCCGGCGCGACCCGGCGCGGCGCCCTCGTCCCGCCCGGGGACCGCGGCGCACCACCGCCGGCTCGCTTCCGCGTGATCCGCGGTCCACAGCTCGCACCCGCCGCCCGGCACCGAGTCCGGTGCCGGGCGCCCGTCCGTGCCCCCGCCCCGTGGCGTGCCGGGCCAGCGCACAGGAGAACCCATGAGAGTCCTCGGCTTCGGCGACAACATCGTCGACCGGTTCGTCGACCGCGGCGTCGACTACCCGGGCGGCAACAGCGTGAACGTGGCCGTCTACGCCAGACGCCTCGGCCTGGAGGCGGCGTACCTCGGAGTGTTCGGCGACGACGCCCTCGGCCGCTTCCTGCGCGAGGCCATCGCGGACGCCGGGGTGGCCGTCGACCGCTGCGCCGTGCGCGACGGCGAGAGCGGCGTGTCCACCCTCCGGGTCGACTCCGGCGACCGCGTCTTCCTCGGCTGGAACGGAGGCGGCGTCACCGTGCGCGAGCCGCTGGTCCTCGACAGCGGCCTGCTCGCCTACGTGTCCTCCTTCGACCTGGTGCACTCCAGCGTGTACTCGGGCAGCGAGGGCGAACTGCCCAAGCTCGCCGGGCTCGACACGCTCACGACCTTCGATTTGTCCAGCGAGGAGGAGTACCGCACGCCCGGCTACCTGGACCGGGTCTGCCCGTACGCCGACCTCGTGCTGCTGTCCTGCTCCCACCTGGACGAGACGGCCACCCACGACCTGCTGGCCGAGGCGGTGCGACGCGGCGCCGGACTCGCCCTCGCCACCCGAGGCGCCGAGGGCGCCGTCGCCCACGACGGCCGTACGACCGTGGCGGCGCCGGCCCGCCCCCTGGACGACGGGGCACCCCTGGTCGACACGATGGGCTGCGGTGACGCCTTCCTCGCCGGGTTCGTGGCGTCACTGCTGCGCGCGGGATGGCGCAGGTCCACCCCGCCCGACCGCCGCCGGCTGGAACGCGCGCTGCACGACGGCGCGGACGCCGCCCACGAACAGTGCTTCACCGAGGCGGCGTTCGGCCGTGGCCGGCCCACCGGCTGTGTCTAGCATGTGGACAGCCGTCGATCACGAGAAGCGAGGTACCGAGCGATGTCAGGAGAGCGGCCCCGCCCGTCGGCGCCCCCGACGATCTCCGAGGTGGCCGCGGAGGCCGGGGTCGGCCGGGCGACCGCCGCCCGCACGCTCGGCGGATACGGATACGTCAGCCCGGAGCTGAAGGAGCGGGTGCTCGCCGCGGCCGAGAAGCTCGGCTATCGGGCGAACGCGCTGGCCCGCAGCATGTCGACGGGGGTGACCCACACCCTCGGGGTCATCGTCGCGGACATCGGCAACCCGTTCTTCGCGGGTGTCGTACGCGGCATCTGCGACACCTCCCGCGCCCGCGGATTCGACACGCTGGTCGTCAGCACGTACGAGAGGCTGGACGAGGAGGTGGCGGCGGCCAACGTCCTCATCGACAAGCGCGTCGACGGCATGATCGTCGCGTCGGCGGCGGTCGACCACTCCTCGGTCGGCCACATCCGCACGGCCCTCGACCGCGGAATCCCGGTGGTCCTCGTCGACCGCGCGGTGCCCTCGCTCGATCTGGACGCCGTCGTCATCGACAACCGGGACGCGGCGCGCGAGGCGGTGGAGAAGCTCATCGCGGCCGGTCACCGACGTATCGGATTCGTCTGGGGCCCACCGGTGGACAAGGTTCCCGCGACCCGCCGGGAACTGATCGCCGCCGCGTCCCGCAATCTGTGGACCGACGGGGAGCGCCTGCGCGGATACCTCGACGCGCTCGACGACGCGGGCATCCCCTTCGACCCCGAACTGGTCATGGTCGGGCCGAAGGTCGAGAAGCGGGCGGCCCGGGAGGTCGCCCGGATGCTCGACCTCCCCGACCGCGTCACCGCGCTGTTCTGCACCGAGACCGACGGCGTCACCGGTGCGCTGCGCGCCATCCGCGCACGGGATTTGTCGTGCCCCGGTGACATGTCCCTGATTGGGTTCGACGACAGCGCCTGGGCCGCGGTCATGGTGCCGCCGCTGACCATGATCGAACAGCCGGTGCACCAGCTCGGGTCCACGGCCGCCGAGGTACTGCTCGACGTCCTCGGGGGAGCCGAACCCCGCCGGGAGATGCACACCCTGCGCACCCGCCTCGTGGACCGCTCGTCGGTGGCGGCGCCCCCCGGCCGGGCGTGAGGGCCGCACGCCGGCCCTGGCGCCAGCCGGCCCTCGCACGCGGCTGCTCGCGGGCCAGGGGGCCGGAAGCGCCGGGCCGCTCGTCGAGCGCCGTTGTCCGCCTCGGCCGGCGCAGTGGCCCCGTCCGGACGGGCTCGGTGGGGCGCGGGGGAGAGCCCTCGCAGAGGGGCGTTCCGGTCGCTGACGGCTCCGACCGGTCCGCCCCGTGCCCGGGGCCCGGTTCCGGGGCGGGGACCGCACCCGGGGCCGCCTCGGTCGCCGCCCCGCCCGGTGCCGGGCCCCGGTGCCGGGCCCCGGGCACGGGTGGCCCGGTGCCCGGGGCCGGGTACCGGTGCCCGGACGGCCGTTCCCGTACGGGGCCGCCGGTTCTGGCCGGGGCCGACGGCCGTCAGCGGCGTGGGACGCCGGTTTTGAACCGTTCCGCCAGGTACTCGTCGAACGTGCCCTTGCCGACCGCCCGCTCCGGGGCGAGGTGACCGCCTTCGCGGAAGGCGTCGTAGGCCGCGCCGCGCAGCGGGACCTTCACCACCGCACGGCGGCGGCCCGTGGCCCTCAGATACGCGCGGGCCAGGGAGTCGAACGTCCGGACCTCCGGGCCGCCCATGTCGTCCACGCGGCCCGCCGGCGCGCCCTGGGCCAGCTCGGCCAGGCGGTCCGCGACCTCGGTGACATCGACCGGCTGGTCCTTCACCCGGGCCGGCAGCAGCAGGACCGGGAGCCTGGCCATGCCCTGGAGGACCGAGAGCACCAGGTCGTGGAACTGGGTGGCGCGCAGCACCGTCCACCCCAGTCCCGACTCCTCGACCAGCCGCTCCACCGCCAGCTTGGACCTGTAGTAGCCGAACGGCACCCGGTCGACGCCGACGATCGAGATGTACACGAAATGTCCCACCCCGGCCCGCCGGGCCGCCGGGATCAGGTTCCGCGCGGCCTTCTCGTCGCCACCGCGCGGTGACGACGCGCAGTGCACGATCGTGTCCACGCCCGCTACGGCCTCGTCCAGTCCGCTCCCGCCCTCGCGCAGGTCGACGGCGTACGGCCGCGCGTGCCGGCTCAGCACCCGTACCTCGTGCCCGTCCGCCCGCAGCCGTTCGGTGACGTGCCGGCCGAGCGTGCCGGTACCGCCGGTCACCAGGATCGTGCTCATGCTGTTCCGTCCCTTCGGGCACCCGGCGCTCCCCGACGGAGCGCCCCGCGTCAACCGGGACGGATCAGCCACCGTCGGGCGTGACATCGGTCGTGCCGGCTGACGTCGTACGCCGTCCAGCTTCACCGGACACGGCGCCGGGCGCATCCGCGCGTGGTGAGGCCCGGCGGCGGGCAAGGGCCGTCGTCACCGCCGCCGGGCCGGTCCTGCGAGGGGCGGCCCGGCTCCCGCCCCGTCACGGAGGGTGGCTCGGACCCTAGGAGGACCAGACCATGGCGTCAATAGGTATGGACCAATGCGACGGGCCGTCAAGGGGGCCGTGTGGAGGGAGAGTTGTCCTTCGAGCGTTCCCCGGCGGCCTCCGTGTCGCGCCCTGTGATCCAGCCCACACTCTCCACCCGCATGGAGGACGGCCGGGCGTGGCAGACTGGCCGTGTACCAGTAGCAGCGCACTCCGGGGTCGGTGAAAGTCCGAACCGGCGGTTACAGTCCGCGACCCGGTCGCCTCCAGCGGCCGGTTGACCAGGTGAAATTCCTGGACCGACGGTTAAAGTCCGGATGGGAGGCAGTGCGCGGCGGGCGGGCATCCATGCACGCCGCCGTACCGGTTCGCCGTCGAGGCGATCCCTGTCCGGCGTCGTTCCCGGTGTTCCCGCTCGTACCTTCTGTCGTCATCGACAGCCCCGGAGTCCGTGCCCGAAGAGGCAGGAGGACCCGGGAAGTGTTCACCGGAATCGTCGAAGAGCTGGGCGAGATCACCGCCGTCGAGACCCTCGACGACGCCTGTCGCTTCCGGCTGCGCGGCCCCGTCGTCACCGAAGGCGCGAAACACGGCGACTCCATCGCCGTCAACGGTGTCTGCCTCACGGTCGTCGAACACGAGGGCGACGAGTTCACCGCCGACGTCATGGCGGAGACCCTGAAGCGCTCCAGCCTCGGCGTCCTCGCCGTCGGCTCCCGCGTCAACCTCGAACGTCCCACGGCCGTCGGCTCCCGCCTCGGCGGCCACATCGTGCAGGGGCACGTCGACGGCACCGGCGAGATCCTCGGACGCGAACCGTCGGAGAACTGGGAGATCGTGAGGATCTCCCTCCCCGCCGACCTCTCCCGCTACGTGGTGGAGAAGGGCTCCGTCACCGTCGACGGCATCAGCCTCACCGTCGTCGACGCCGGGCCCGACTTCTTCACCGTCAGCCTGATCCCCACGACGCTCGCCCTGACCACACTCGGCATCAAGCAGCCCGGCGACCCGGTCAACCTCGAGGTGGACGTCATCGCCAAGTACGTCGAGCGGATGCTCGGCGACCGCGCCACCGGTGAGGGGGCGCCCCGGTGAACTGGCTCAACTCCGAGGCCTTCACTCTCTTCGACCAGCACATCAAATGGTCGGACATGATCGGCAACGTGGTCGGTCTGATCGCCCTCGCCCTCGGCTGGCGCCGCTCCCTGTGGACCTGGCCCGCCCAGTTCGTCTCCGGCCTGATCCTCTTCACGGCCTTCGCCGCCGCCCACCTCTCGGGCAGCGCCGGCAAGCAGATCGTCGTCATGCTGGTCGCCTCCTGGGGCTTCTGGCAGTGGAACCGCGGCCGGCGGCAGGCGCAGGACGGGTCCGTCGCCGTACGGTTCGCGACCCATACCGAACGGCTTCTCCTCGTGGGCGCCGCGGCCGTCGGCACCCTCGCCGTCGGCGGGCTGTTCACCCTCTACCCGTCCCTGTCCTGGGACCCCTGGCCGGACGCCTACATCTTCGTCGGCACGATCGTCGCCATGTACGCGCAGGCCCGCGGCATGGTCGAGTTCTGGTTCGCCTGGCTGCTCGTCGACCTCGTCGGCGTCCCCCTGAACTTCGCCAACGGCTTCGCCTTCTCCGGCTTCGTCTACGTCATCTACGGCGCACTGGTCCTCTGGGGCCTGCGCGACTGGTGGCTGCGCTCCCGCGACGCGCGGCCCGCCCTGGAAGGAGCGCCGGCATGAGCGCGACACCCATTCTGTACCGCACCGACGGTTTCGAGGACCTCACGCTCGACCCGGTCGAGCAGGCCGTCGCCGACATCGCGGCCGGCCGCCCGGTCGTGGTCGTCGACGACGAGGACCGCGAGAACGAGGGCGACCTGGTCATCGCCGCCGAGAAGGCCACCCCCGAGATCGTCGCCTTCATGATGAGCGAGTGCCGCGGCCTGATCTGCGCCCCCATGGAGGGCGACGAACTGGACCGGCTGCGCCTCCCGCAGATGGTGGACGACAACACCGAGTCGATGAAGACCGCGTTCACCGTCTCCGTCGACGCCGGCGCCGCCCACGGAGTGAGCACCGGCATCTCCGCCGCCGACCGCGCCGCCACGCTCCGGCTGCTGGCGAGCGGCACCGCCGAGCCGGCCGACCTCGTCCGCCCCGGCCACGTCTTCCCGCTGCGCGCCCGCCCCGGCGGCGTCCTGGTGCGCAACGGCCACACCGAGGCCGCCGTCGACCTCGCCCGCCTCGCCGGCCTGCGCCCGGCCGGCGCCATCGTCGAGATCGCCGGTGAGGACGGCACCATGCTCCGGCTGCCCGAGCTGATCCCGTTCGCCCGCAAGCACGGTCTGACGATCATCTCCATCGAGGACCTGATCGCCTACCGCCGCTCCGCCGAACCCACCGTCCGCCGCGAGGCCGAGGTCGGTCTGCCCACCTCCCACGGCACCTTCACCGCGTACGGCTACCGCTCCACCGTCGACGGCGTCGAACACGTCGCTCTCGTCCACGGCGACATCGGCGAGGGCGAGGACGTCCTCGTCCGTCTCCACTCCGAATGCCTCACCGGCGACGTCTTCGGCTCCCGGCGCTGCGACTGCGGCCCTCAGCTCGACGCCTCCCTGGACCGCATCCAGGCCGAGGGCCGGGGCGTGGTCGTCTACCTGCGCGGCCACGAGGGGCGCGGCATCGGCCTGATGTCCAAGCTGCGCGCCTACGAACTCCAGGAGCGCGGCCGGGACACCCTCGACGCCAACCTCGAACTCGGCCTGCCCGCCGACGCCCGCGACTACGGCGCCGGCGCACAGATCCTCGCCGACCTCGGCGTGCGCGGCGTCCGCCTGATGACCAACAACCCCGACAAGTCCGACGCGCTCGCCCGCCACGGCATCGAGGTCACCGGGCGCGAGCCGATGCCCGTCACCGCGAGCGAGCACAACCTCCGCTACCTGCGCACCAAGCGGGACCGGATGGGCCACGACCTGCCCTGGCTGGACACGCCGACCGTGCCCGCCTGCGGCAACCAGTAAGAGAACACCGAGGAGAGACGTGAGCGGCAAGGGTGCACCGGAGTTGTCCGTACGCGACGTGGGAGACCTGCGGGTCGCCGTCATCGCCGCGCAGTGGCACGAGAAGGTGATGGACGGACTGGTGGACGGCGCCCTGCGCGCCCTGCACGACCTCGGCATCGACGAACCGACCCTGCTCCGGGTCCCCGGCAGCTGGGAACTCCCGGTCGTCGCCAAGGCCCTGGCCGGCCGCGGCTACGACGCGGTCGTCGCCCTCGGCGTCGTCATCCGGGGCGGCACGCCCCACTTCGACTACGTGTGCCAGGGAGTCACCCAGGGCCTCACCCAGGTCTCGGTCGACACCGGGGTCCCCGTCGGCTTCGGTCTGCTCACCTGTGACGACGAGGAACAGGCCCTGGACCGCGCCGGACTGCCCGGCTCCAGCGAGGACAAGGGGCACGAGGCGGTCACCGCGGCGGTGGCGACCGCGGCCTGCTTGCGTTCGGTATCCGAACCCTGGCGGTGAGCAGTCCCCGTCACCGCGTAGGGTAAGGACCACCATGTCCAAGAAGACGTTCGAGGAGCTCTTCACCGAGCTCCAGCACAAGGCCGCCCACGGGGATCCCGCCACCTCCCGCACCGCCGAGCTGGTCGACAAGGGCGTCCATGCCATCGGCAAGAAGGTCGTCGAGGAGGCCGCCGAAGTCTGGATGGCCGCCGAGTACGAGGGCAAGGAGGCGGCCGCCGAGGAGATCTCGCAGCTGCTGTACCACGTCCAGGTGATGATGGTCGCCCGCGGCATCTCCCTCGACGACGTCTACGCCCATCTGTGAACCCTCACGTCCGCGACACACCCCTCCACACGAAGGAAGCCGACCTCATGCTGCGCATCGCCGTCCCCAACAAGGGTTCCCTGTCCGGCCCTGCGGCGGAGATGCTGCATGAGGCCGGCTACCGGCAGCGCCGCGAGTCCAAGGAACTGCGGATCGTCGACCCGGCGAACGAGGTCGAGTTCTTCTACCTCCGCCCCCGCGACATCGCCATCTACGTCGCCTCCGGGCAGCTCGACATCGGCATCACCGGCCGCGACCTGCTGATCGACTCCGGCGCCGACGCCGAGGAGATCCTCCCCCTCGGCTTCGCCCGCTCCACCTTCCACTACGCCACCAAGCCGGGCACCGTCGGAGACCTGGCGGACCTGGCGGGCAAGACGATCGCCACCTCGTACGAGGGCATCGTCGCGGCGCACCTCGCCGACAACGGCATCGACGCCTCCGTCGTCCACCTCGACGGCGCCGTCGAGACCGCCATCCAGCTCGGTGTCGCCCAGGTCATCGCGGACGTCGTCGAGACGGGCACCTCACTGCGCAACGCCGGGCTGGACGTCGTCGGCGAGCCGATCATGAAGTCCGAGGCCGTCGTCATCCTCCCCCGGGCTCGAACACACTCGCCCGGGGGGACCCCCACCACCGGCGCGGACGGCGAGGAGCCCAAGGTGCGGCAGTTCCTGCGCCGCCTCCAGGGCGTCCTGGTCGCCCGGACGTACGTGATGATGGACTACGACTGCCGCGTCGAACAGCTCGAGAAGGCCGTCGCCCTCACCCCGGGTCTGGAGTCCCCCACCGTGTCCCCGCTGCACAACGAGGGCTGGGTCGCCGTCCGCGCGATGGTCCCGTCCAAGGAGGCCCAGCAGATCATGGACGACCTGTACGACATCGGCGCCCGCGCCATCCTCACCACGGCCATCCACGCCTGCCGCCTCTGACCGGGCCCGGAGCACCACCATGTCGGACGCAACCGCGGGCCAGCTGCCCGAACTGCCCGTCACCTTCCGGCCGGGCCGCACCCGCGCGGTGCTGCTCACCGCCGGCGCCGCGCTCTTCGCGGTCATCACCCTGATCGCGCTGCTGCTGGACCAGCTCGGTCCGGGGGAGCGGCTCAGCTTCGTGTTCACCGCCGCGCTGCTGGCCGGCGTGCTGTTCCTGCTGGCCCGGCCGAAGGTCGTCGCCGACGAGACGGGCGTCACCGTCGTCAACATCGCGAGCCGGCGCCGCCTGGAATGGGCGGAGATCCTTCAGGTGAACCTCCGTCCCGGTGATCCCTGGGTCTTCCTCGACCTCAGCGACGGCACCAGCCTGCCCGCGCTCGGCATCCAGCCGGGCATCGCCAGACAGCGGGCCATCGCCGACGCACGGGCCCTGCGGGCGCTCACCGAGGCCCGTTCCACCGCCGGGCCCGAGGCGCCCCGGAGCTGACTCGGGGCCGTCCCTCCGGGGCGGCTCGGGGCCCGGCTCCGGGAAGCGTCGGGGACGTCCACCTGCCGCAGTCGCCCATGTCTTGATTAATCTGGTGGGCGAAGGCGCGACGACCGCGCCTTCGCCCCTGCCGCCCCGCCCGGTGCACAGGGGCTCCAGCTACCCGAGGAGTGACCCTCTCCGGCGATGGACGGATCGTCCTGTAGTACCTGCGCCGCCCCCTGCCGACACAGCGCGGACCCGATCCACGGAGTCCGCGCGCATGCGGAGGCGGCGGCATCATGACCACCCCCTTGCTGCTTCTCGCAGCCGCTTTCCTGCTGATCCTGGCCAATGGATTCTTCGTGGCCGCCGAGTTCGGCCTGGTCACCGTCGAGCGACCGGACGCCGAACGGGCCGCCGCGGGCGGCGACCGGCGCGCCCGCCGGGTCGTCGAGTCGCTCAGGGAGCTGTCCTTCCAGCTGTCCGGCACCCAGCTCGGCATCACCATCACCTCCCTCGTCGTCGGCATGCTGGCGCAGCCGGCGCTCGCCGGACTGCTGCACGGCCCCTTCACCGGCATCGGCGTCCCCGAGGGCGCGGTCCCCGGTGTCTCCGTCGTCATCGGCATGCTGCTGGCCTCCGCGGTGCAGATGGTGATCGGCGAACTCGTGCCGAAGAACTGGGCGGTGTCCCGCCCCCTGCAGGTCGCCCGCTTCGTGGCCGGCCCGCAGCACGCGTTCGCCCGGCTCTTCCGCCCGGTCATCGCCGGGCTGAACGCCGTGGCCAACCACCTGGTGCGGGCCCTGGGCATCGAGCCCGCCGAGGAGCTGGCCTCCGCCCGCACCCCCGGCGAACTCGTCTCCCTGGCCCGGCACTCCGCCCGGGCCGGCACGCTGGAACAGGACACGGCGGACCTCTTCGTCCGCACCCTGTCCCTCGGCGAACTGACCGCACAGCACGTCATGACGCCGCGCGTGAAGGTCAACGCCCTGCAGTCCTCGGCGACCGCCGAGGACGTGGTCAACCTCACCCGGGCCACCGGTCTGTCCCGCTTCCCCGTCTACCGGGAGCGGATCGACGAGATCGTCGGCATGGTGCACCTCAAGGACGCCCTCGCGGTGTCCGTGCGCGACCGGCTGCGCACCCCCGTGGGCCGCATCGCCCGCCCGGCGCTGCTCGTCCCCGAGACCCTGCCCGTACGGCCGCTGCTCACGCGGCTGCGCAGCGAGCAGCCCATCGCCGTCGTCGTCGACGAGTACGGCGGCACGGCCGGCGTCGTCACGCTGGAGGACATCGTCGAGGAGCTCGTCGGCGAGGTGCGCGACGAGCACGACGGACAGGACGTCCCCGAACTCGCCCCCGCCCCGCCCGAGGACGGCAACCCCGCCTGGGACGTCGACGGCGGCGTCCGGATCGACATCCTGCTGCGCATAGGCCTGGAGGCGCCCGAGGGGCCGTACGAGACGGTGGCCGGCCTGGTCGCCGATCTGCTCGGCCGGATCCCGGCCGTCGGCGACCACGCGGAACTGCCCGGCTGGCGGCTGTCGGTGCGCCGGGTCGACCACTACCGCGCCGAGCGTGTCCGCCTGGTCAGAACGGCCCCGCTGCCCCTGGTGGAGGTGGCCGGATGAGCGTGCTGCAACTCCTCTTCGCCGCGCTGCTCGTGCTCGCCAACGGCTTCTTCGTCGGCGCCGAGTTCGCCCTGGTCTCGGTCCGCCGCAGCCAGATCGAACCGCTCGGCACGGCCCGCGCCCGCCGGGTGCTGTACGGCCTGGAGCATCTGCCGCAGATGATGGCGGCGGCCCAGTTCGGCATCACCGTCTGCTCGCTGACCCTGGGCGCGGTCGCCGAACCGACGGTCGCCCGTCTGCTGGAGCCGGTCTTCGAGTGGATGCGCCTGCCGCACGGCGTGATCCACCCGCTCGGCTACGTCATCGCGCTCGCCGCGGTGGTCTTCTTCCACCTCGTCATCGGCGAGATGGTCCCGAAGAACCTGGCGATGGCGGCCCCCGAGAAGGCCGCGCTGTGGCTGAGTCCCGGCCTGGTCTGGTTCGCCCGCCTGTGCAAGCCGGTCACGATCGCGCTCGGCGCCTGCGCCCAGGCCGTCCTGCGGCTGTTCCGCGTCGAACCGAAGGACGAGGTGGAGGCCGTCTTCACCAGCGAACAGCTCAACCGGCTGGTGGAGGACTCCGGCCAGGCGGGTCTCCTCGACCCCGAGGAGGCCGAGCGCCTGGAGGACGCGCTCGAACTGGGCTCCCGCCCGGTGACGGACGTCCTGCTGGACCACGAGTTGCTGGTGACGGTCACGCCCGCGGTCACCCCGGGGCAGATCGTGGAGCTCACCGCCCGCACCGGGTACTCCCGGTTCCCGGTGGCCGCGGACAGCGGCGCCTTCATGGGCTACCTGCACGTCAAGGACGTACTGGACCTGGAGGACTCCGACCGGGCCGTCCCGCAGCACCTCTGGCGTCCGATGACGACCCTCCGGCCCGAACTCCCCCTGGACGACGCCCTCACGGTGATGCGCCGCGCCGCGACCCATCTGGCCCAGGTCTCCGACGCCTCCGGCAGGATACTGGGCCTGGTCGCCCTGGAGGACGTACTGGAACTCCTGGTGGGCGAGGTCCGTGACCCGGCCCACCGAGAGGTGACCCTGACCCACCCGAGACCGAGCGAGGAGCAGGAGGAAGCCCTGGCGTAGCCGCGGGCACCCCCGCGGCGGGGCGAGCGAAGCCCCCCGTCAGCGCGCCCGCCGGGGCATCACAGCCCCGGTGGGCCCGCCGGCCCTCTCCCCGACAGCACCTCCCCGTACGCCTGCATCAAATCCGGCAACCGCAACGTGGCCAGATCGTCCCGGGTCAACGCCCCCGGATACACGGACAGCCGCAGATCCCGATACGCACAGCTCTTCTCGTACAGCGTCCGCAGGAACCGCCCGTTCCCCAGCTCGTCGATCCACCCCTGCTCCACCACGTGCCCGGCGATCGACCGCAGCTCCTCCAACGCCTCCTCGTCCCACACGTCGCCGTTCTCACCGGCCAGCACCTCACCGATCGAGGTCAGCTCCAGCGGCCGGTACGAGGGAAAGTCCACCCGTGTGGTGAACCGCGACGACAGCCCCGGATTCGCGGCCAGCAGCCGATCCATCCCCTCCGGGTACCCGGCGAGGATCACCACCAGATGATCCCGGTTGTCCTCCGCCCGTTTCAACAGCACCTGAAGCGCCTCGTCCCCGTACGCGTCACCCTTGCCGTACCCGGAGTTGGACAGCGCGTACGCCTCGTCCACGAACAGCACCCCGCCCAGCGCGGAGTCGATCAGCTCGTTGGCCTTCACCGCGGTCTGCCCCAGGTACTCGCCGACCAGATCCGCCCGCTGGGCCTCCACCAGATGGTCACCACCGAGCAGCCCGAGGGCGTAGAAGACGCGGCCGAGGATGCGGGCCACCGTGGTCTTGCCGGTTCCGGAGGGACCGGAGAAGACGAAGTGGCGTTTCGGCGGCTGCACCGGAAGCCCCTGCCCGGCCCGCAGCCGCGCCATGTTCAGCTGCGCCGACAACGCCTTGACCTGTCGTTTCACCGGATCCAGGCCCACCATGCGCTCCAGCTCGGCCAGCGCCTCCTCCAGTAACGCGGGGTCCGTGGGCCCGGTGGGCGGCGATGACGTCCCGGCGCCCGTCCGCTCCCGCACGCCCGGAGCGGTGACCGGGGGCAGGGGACCCGGCACGGGCTCGGGTGCGGACAGTCGCAGGTCACGCCCCTCGGTGCCGAACAGGGGATCGAACACGTCGGGGCCGTCCACGACGTCCTGCCCGGCCCCGGCGAGCGTGATCGCGGCGAGATCGGCGGAGTCGTCGTACCCGTCGTACCCGTCGCCCTCGGAGATCGCGGCGAGCCGGGCGGAGGTATCCATGAAGGCCGGATCGACCCGGTGCACGGCCCGGTACAGGGGGAGCGCCGCGGCGCTGCGGCCGGTCCCCTCGTGGGCGCGGGCCAGCCAGTAGCGCAGCTCCTTGCGCTGCGGCTGTTCGCTGCGGCACCGCATCAGCGCCGCCGACAGCAGCGGTTCGGCCTGCCCGTACATCTCCAGGCGCACCCGCGCCATGCCGCCGAACAGGCCGGCCTCGATGCCCAGCACCGGGTCCTCCACGAGGGAGTCCGTGTGCCGTACCAACTGTTCCCAGTCCTTGACCAGGTAGGCGCGGCAGGCGTGCAGGAAACGGACCTGCGGATCGGTGTCCACCGGGGGCAGTCCGGCGAGCGCCCGGTCCAGCTCGGGGACGTGGCGCCCGTCCAGCCAGTGGGAGGCGTGCGCCAGCAGCAGGTCGCGGGGGCTCTCCAGCACCGGCTGCACCCACCAGCCCAGCCAGTACCAGGAGTTGAGGGTGCGGCGGTGCCGGGTGCGCTGCTCGCCGAAGCGTTCCCGGTGCCGGAACATCCTGAGCAGCGCGGTCGTCGTGTCGACGCGCAGCGCGTGCAGTCCCAGCCAGCCGTCGGCCATCCCCGGGTCGATCCGCACCGCGGCCCGGAACTCCTCCTCCGCCTGCGGATAGGCGCCCATCGTGTAGGCGTCCACGCCTCGCAGCCAGGCGAGGTCGGCCGGGGCCTGCGGGCCCTGTGCGCCGAAGTCCATCACGTCCCCCACAGGCCGTGCCCCCGTCGGTGTGCCGGCCGACCCTCGCCCGTCGGCTCCCGTTGGTCGAACCGCTGTGCCGCGGACCGGAGTTGCAAGGTGCGCCAAGCAGTGTCCCTAGGTCGCACCGAGGGCATCGTACCTGCGGCGGCGTCACGTCCGCAGGGTGCCGTACGCGCCGAAGGGCGAGGGGGAAGGGGAGCGCGGACCGCGCATGGTGACCCAGGGTGATCGTCATATGCCACTGAGCGTTCGAAAGTGTGAAGAGGGCAGAACGAAGCCCCCGGTCACGGGGGAACAACCGGGGGCTTCGCGTCTGCCGACGGCTCCGAAGGGCCGCACATTGAGAACGTAAGACCTGTACGCGGCCCCGGTCAAGCCGAGTTGGGGTACTCCGGCGACTTGTCCGGGACCGCTCTTCACAGGTTCACCACACTGCGGGCGGATCGTCACCGTGTGTGAGCGAAGAGGTTGAATCAGCCGTCGTGGAAGGCCCGGGAAACAGCTCGTATCCCTTCGGGCGCTGCCGCACCAGCAGTCCGGCGAAGGGGCGTGAGGGGTCGTCGGCGAAGTGCTCGCGCTCCGCGCGCACCCAGCCGTCCCAGAACTCCCGCTGCTCCGCCCCGTCGCGGGCCCGGCCCCGCGACCAGGACTCCTCCCGGGGGAGGTCCATCCACAGCAACAGCGCCAGATACGGACGCAGGGCGCGGCGTCCCGCGCCGACGCCCTCCACGACGATCACGGGGGCGGGCGGCAGCGGGCGGGGCGGCCCGAAGCGGCGGGACCGCCAGTCGTAGGGGGAGTAGTGCGCGGTCTCGCCGCGGCCGAGCGGTTCGATCACCTGGCTCAGCAGCCGTCCGGTCCAGTCGAACAGTTCGGTGTGGTCGGCGATGTCGTCGAGCCGCAGCACCGGGGCGCCGTCCAACGCCCCGGCCAGACGTACGGCGAACGTCGACTTCCCCGAGCCGGCGTGCCCGTCGACACCGACGAGCCGGACCGGGCCGCACGAGGGGGCGAGCCGACGGATGCGGGAGGCGAGATCGTGAATGGCTGGTTCCTGGGAGAGGGGGAGGGGCCTACCGGAGCACTCTAGACCCCTCGACGGACGAGCCCCCCGGACGCCCGGTGAACGAGCTCCCGGGCTTTGGGCCGGACGGACCCACCGCAGGCCCCGCCATGGGGCGAGTCCCATGTCGGTCGGGCGTGGCGCGGCCGGGGTGCTGGCAGGATCCGCCCGACTGCGTTCATAGTTGGCGCACGCCCCGCTCCGTCCGGCGGACGCGCACCGTCCGGCCGACCGTGCTGCGGTCCTGTCCCGACTCCGACACCTGGGGGTCCTCCACCCATGAGCAGAGCCGAACTGCCCTCCCGCAGATCCCTCCTGGCCGCGGCGGTCGTCGCCGCCGTCGCCGGGAGCGCGGGCCCGGCGTCCGCCGGCGCCCCGACGGCCGGCGTCCCGACCGGACGTGCCACCGACATCGCCGGCCCCGGCCGGACCGCCGCCCGCCCCGTCGACAACCGGGCCTGGGTCTCGTACACCGACTGGCTCGCCGGCACCGCCGACGGGACCCGCGCCGTCGCCGGCGCCCGCCCCGGCCTCGCGATCGCGAGGCCCGTCGGCATCACGGACCACACCGATCCGCACACCGGCCGTACGGCCGCCTGGGAGTACGCGACCTGGACCTCGCCCGTGCACCGTCCCAGGGTTCCGGCGACGGAGGCGATCGCCTCCTGGAACGCGCACACCCCCGAGGGCACCTGGCTCCGGATCGAGCTGAAGGGCACGTACTCCGACGGTACGGACACCCCCTGGTACGTCATGGGGTGCTGGGCCGCCGGCGACCAGGACATCCGGCGCACCTCGGTGGACGACCAGAGCGACGGGAAGAGCACCGTCTGGACGGACACCCTCTCCGTGGACGACGCGGCCTCGGGCCTGCGCGTCGTCTCGTACCGGCTGCGACTGACCCTCTACCGCCGCCCCGGCACCCGGCTCACCCCGACCGTGTGGCGGCTCGGTGCGATGGGATCCGACGTCCCCGACCGGTTCACCGTCCCCGCCTCGAAGCCCGGCCTCGCCGAGGAGCTGATCGTCCCGCGCTACTCGCAGGAGATCCACAAGGGCCGGTACCCGGAGTACGACAACGGTGGCGAGGCCTGGTGCAGCCCCACCTCCTCGCAGATGGTCATCGAGTACTGGGGCGGGCGGCTCACCGAGGAACAGCTGTCCTGGGTCGACCCGTCCTACGCCGACCCGCAGGTCTGTCACGCGGCCCGCCACACGTTCGACCACCAGTACGAAGGCTGCGGCAACTGGCCCTTCAACGCCGCCTACGCGGCCACCTTCGAGGGCATCCAGGGCGTGGTCACCCGCCTCGGCTCCCTCACCGACCTGGAGACGCTGGTCGCCGCGGGCATCCCGGCCATCACGTCGCAGTCGTTCCTGGAGGAGGAGCTGACCGGGGCGGGGTACGGCACCTCCGGGCACTTGATGACGGTGATCGGCTTCACCGCCGACGGCGACGTGATCGCCAACGACCCCGCCTCGGACGACAACGACGCCGTGCGCCGTGTCTACCGGCGGCGCGAGTGGGAGAACATCTGGCTGCGGACCAAGCGGTACAACGCCTCCGGGAAGGTGGCGTCCGGCACCGGAGGGGTCTGCTACCTCTACTTCCCGGCCCGGCCGACCCCGCTGCAGCGCAAGGCGCTCGCGGCGGTGGGCGTGCGCTGAGCCGGCCCGGCCGACGAGCCCCGGGCGACCGGGGCCCGCCGTCGTGTGTGACCGACCTCTCGGCCGCGAAAGCCGTTCGCGGTGGCAAGGTGGACGTCAGTCGCGGGGGGAGTCCACCGCACCACAGGGACCAGTGAGAAGCCATGACCGCGAACGCAGCCACCGTCACCCGCGCCCGCACCGGCGGACCCCGGGAGGACGGCCCGAAGATCTTCGAACACGCCATGGGATGGACCCTCGTCGTGGTCCTCGCGATGTTCGTGACCCAACTGGGACTGCTGTAACCCGAGGTCACGGAAATGCGGTTCCGGACCTTCCGGACGACCTGACATACTGCGGCGGGACCTCCCACCGCCCGCAGGAAGACCTGGGTCGAAATTGAGCATCAGCCGGCAGTCCGCCGTGCGCCCCCCGGCGCGCGGTACCGAGCGTTCGTCCGCGCGCCGCGCCGAACTCATCGCCATCGGGCGGAAGTTGTTCGCCGACACGTCGTACGACGCGCTCTCGATGGACGACATCGCACGCCAGGCGCAGGTCGCCAAGGGGCTGATCTACTACTACTTCCACTCCAAGCGCGGCTACTACCTGGCGATCATCGAGGACTCGGTGGCCGGCCTGGTCTCCTTCGCCGCCGGTGGGGCCGGACTGCCGCCCGTGGAGCGGGTGCACCGCACCGTCGACAGCTATCTGCGGTACGCCGAGCACAACCAGGCCGCCTACCGCGCGATCGTCAGCGGCGGCGTCGGCTTCGACACCGAGGTGCACGCGGTCCGGGACGGGGTGCGCGAGGCCATCGTCGCGACCATCGCCGAGGGCGCCTACGGCCGTACGGACATCGCGCCGGTGGCGCGGATGGGGCTGCTGGCCTGGGTGTGCAGCGTGGAGGGCGCCGTGCTCGCCTGGATCGACCGCGGTGAACTGTCCCGCGAGACCATGGGCGAGCTGCTGGTGAAGACGCTCGGCGGGGCCATGCGGGCCGTCGAGGAGCTGGACCCCGCCTATCCGGCCCCGGCGCCCGCCCGCCGCGACGCCTGACGTTCACGTCTCGTCGCGCGCCTTCCCACCACCGGCCGCGGTATCCGGAGCGCGTCCGCCCGGACGGGCGCCACACGTCACTCTCCGCTGGACGCCGTATGCGGTGAGTGCGCGGAAACTTCTTGGAGTGAGCGGTCGTTAACTAGTGACTTGCTGCGGCCGATCGGGCATACTCGCAGCGCACAGCCGCTGGTCAGCAGCTTCCGAGACCCGGAAGTGCGAGCATCGGCCAGGCACCGGTACGACCCCGGCGGAGCCGCCCCCAACCCAAGGCGCGCGCCGATGTGCCCGAACAGGGAGGAGAGCGTCGCCATGCCCGACCGCGCCCCGCAGCCGGTGGACCGGCAACTGCCCACGGACGAGGCCCGGGACCTGATCTCGCTCGTCCGCGACATCGCGCAGCGCGAGGTCGCCCCGCGGGCGGCCGAGGAGGAGGACGCGGGACGCTTCCCGCGTGAACTGTTCACCCTGCTCTCCGGGTCCGGCCTGCTCGGCCTGCCCTACGACTCCGAGTACGGCGGCGGCGACCAGCCGTACGAGGTCTACCTCCAGGTCCTCGAAGAGCTCGCCGCGGCCCGCCTCACCGTCGGCCTCGGCGTCAGCGTGCACACCCTGGCCTCCTACGCGCTCGCCGCCTACGGCGCCAAGGAGCAGCAGGCCGAGCACCTGCCCGCGATGCTCGGCGGCGGCCTGCTCGGCGCCTACTGCCTCTCCGAGCCCGCCTCGGGCTCCGACGCGGCCTCCCTGCGCACCAAGGCGGTGCGCGACGGGGACGACTGGGTGATCGACGGCACCAAGGCGTGGATCACCCACGGCGGCATCGCCGACTTCTACACCGTCATGGCCCGTACCGGCGAGGAGGGACCGCGCGGCGTCACCGCGTTCCTGGTGCCCGGTGACGCCGCGGGGCTGAGCGCCGCGGTGCCGGAGAAGAAGATGGGGATGAAGGGCTCGCCGACCGCCCAGGTCCATCTCGACGGCGTCCGGGTCCCCGACGCGCGGCGGGTCGGCGAGGAGGGGCAGGGCTTCGCGATCGCCCTGTCGGCGCTGGACGGCGGACGGCTCGGCATCGCCGCCTGCGCGATCGGCCTGGCCCAGGCGGCGCTGGACGAGGCACTCGGCTACGCGGCCGAGCGGCGCCAGTTCGGCAAGCCGATCGCCGACTTCCAGGGACTGCGCTTCATGCTCGCCGACATGGCCACGCAGATCGAGGCGGGGCGCGCGCTGTACCTGGCGGCGGCCCGGCTGCGCGACGCGGGTCGGCCGTTCGCCAAGCAGGCCGCCATGGCCAAGCTGCACTGCACCGACACGGCGATGCGGGTCACCACCGACGCCGTGCAGATCCTCGGCGGCTACGGCTACACCGCGGACTTCCCCGCCGAGCGCTACATGCGCGAGGCCAAGGTCCTGCAGATCGTCGAAGGCACCAATCAGATCCAGCGCATGGTCATCGCCCGCCATCTCGTGGGCCCGGAGACCCGCTGAGCCGGTCGAGCCCTCGCCAGGGTGCGGCGAGCCGGGTCCACTCCGGGTCCTGTCGCCCGGGCGACAGGACCCGGACCCGCATGAGATCGCGGTGGATCGGCGGATCCGGGAGCCGGGACGGCGCGGGTGCGACCGCCTCGGCGGGCGGCGGCACGACGACCCGGCGTCGACACCCGGTCGTCGAGTACGTGGGGGTCGTCAGGCCTGGGTGACGCGGGAGCGACCGGGCCGGTCACCGGCCCCGGGAACAGGACGTGCGTTCACCGCCGCCCCGCGCGGACGGGGCGGTGGTGAACGCCGCCCCGTGCCGGTGTGTGCTCAGGCGGCGTGCCGTCGCATCACCGGGACCCGGATCGGACGCGAGCCGGGACCGCCGACGTGCGAGAAGGGCTGGGTGCGCCAGTCGAGTCCCTGCGGGAGCGTCAACAACAGGGCTGTGTCCTGCTCCTGGGGAGTGACGGACTCGTCGGCCGGCCGTGCCTCGGCGGCCGGGCGGCCGGTGCCGGCGCAGACCGTGAGCCCGAACGGGTTCCACGGCGAGGCGCACAGCGCGTGCTCCGGCAGGACGTCCTCGTCCGCGAGCAGGGCGATGGGCTGCGCGCAGTCCGGGCAGACGACCCGGTACATCTCGAAGGTGTCGTAGGCGTCGAGTTCCTCGTCCGGGGCGTCGGATTCGACGTACTCCGGGTCGAGCTCGACGACCTGCTGCTGCCGCTTGGACGTGGTACGACCAAGGCGCTTAAGACTCTGCATTGGGTTCTCCCCCTCGGGCTGGGCCGTGAAGGCACTGCGGCCTCGACCACAGCAAGCACTTCCCGTCCCTCCTCAGGGGTAATCACGGGGACATCACGGAGACCGCTCGAAAGGTGTGGCGTTCGTCACATACCGCATGCGGATGCCCCGTGCGAGGGCTTTGTCCCCCCGGGCCGCGCGCCGCGGCTCCCGGCACATCACGAACCGGGCATGCCCTGGACGGCTCAGGTATCCGGGGAGATCGAGCGCACTGTAGGTTCTTGCGCCATGGAGGAGCTGGACCGACAGATCGTGCAGCTGCTCGTCGAGGACGGGCGGATGAGCTACACAGACCTGGGCAAGGCCACGGGCCTGTCCACGTCGGCCGTGCACCAGCGGGTGCGCCGGCTGGAACAGCGTGGCGTCATCCGCGGCTATGCCGCGGTCGTCGACCCGGAGGCCGTCGGCCTGCCCATGACCGCCTTCATCTCGGTCAAACCCTTCGACCCCAGCGCCCCCGACGACATCGCGGACCGTCTCGCCGGCGTTCCCGAGATCGAGGCCTGCCACAGCGTCGCGGGCGACGAGAACTACATCCTCAAGGTGCGCGTGTCCACACCGCACGAACTGGAGGAACTGCTCGCCCGCGTGCGCTCGCTGGCGGGCGTCTCCACCCGTACGACGGTGGTCCTCTCCACCCCGTACGAAGCCCGCCCGCCGCGCGTCTGAACGCCGCGCCCGTCCCGGCGGCCCGGCCGCGGTGGGACGGCCCTGCGTGCGGAGCGGCCCGCGTGACGCGGGAGACTGTGGGGCATGAGTGAACGCACCGCCCCGACCCGCACCGTCCTGCTTCGCCGTGGAGAGGTCCACAGTCCCGCCGACCCGTTCGCGACCGCGATGGTCGTCGAGCACGGCCAGGTCGCCTGGGTCGGCTCCGAGGGCGCCGCCGACGCCTTCGCGGACGGGGTCGACGAGGTGATCGACCTCGACGGTGCGCTGGTCACCCCCGCGTTCACCGACGCGCACGTCCACACCACGGCCACCGGCCTCGCCCTCACCGGCCTCGACCTGTCCACCGCCCCCTCGCTCGGGACCGCGCTGGCCCGCGTGCGGGAGTTCGCCGCCGCCCGCCCGGACGACCGGGTGCTCCTCGGCCACGGCTGGGACGCCGCCCGCTGGCCCGGCGGGCGCCCCCCGACCCGCGCCGAGCTCGACGAGGCCACCGGCGGCCGTCCCCTTTACCTCAGCAGGATCGACGTCCACTCCGCGGTCGTCACCACGGCGCTCCTCGACCTCGTTGCGGACACGGTCGCCCGTGAGGACCGCCCGCTCACCGGGGACGCCCATCACGCCGTCCGCGCCGCAGCCCTGGCCGCCGTCACCCCGGCCCAGCGCACCGAGGCCCAGCGCGCCGCCCTCGCCCACGCCGCCTCCCTCGGCATCGGCACGGTCCACGAGTGCGGGGGCCCGGAGATCTCCTCCGAGGACGACTTCACCGGACTGCTGCGGCTCGCCGCCGAGGAGAGCGGACCGCGCGTCGTCGGCTACTGGGCCGAACGGGACGTCGCCAAGGCGAAGGAGCTGGGTGCGATCGGCGCCGCGGGCGACCTGTTCGTCGACGGCGCCCTCGGCTCGCACACCGCGTGCCTGCACGAGCCGTACGCCGACGCGGGCCACACCGGCACCGCGCACCTGGACGCGGTCGCCGTCGCGGCCCATGTCGTCGCCTGCACCGAGGCCGGTCTCCAGGCCGGCTTCCACGCCATCGGCGACGCCGCGGTGCGCACCGTCGTCGACGGCGTGCGGGCCGCCGCCGACACACTCGGCCTCGCCCGCGTCCGCGCCGCCCGGCACCGCGTCGAGCACGCCGAGATGCTCACCCCCGAGACCGTCGCCGCCTTCGCCGAACTCGCTCTGACCGCCTCCGTCCAGCCCGCCTTCGACGCCCTGTGGGGCGGCGAGGACGGCATGTACGCGCGGCGCCTGGGACCGGAGCGGGCCCGCTCCCTGAACCCCTTCGCGGCGCTGCTGCGGGCCGGCGTTCCGCTCGCCTTCGGCTCCGACAGCCCGGTGACCCCCCTCGACCCCTGGGGAACGGTCCGGGCCGCCGCCTTCCACCGCACACCGGAGCACCGCGTCTCCGTGCGCGCCGCGTTCACCGCGCACACGCGCGGCGGCTGGCGTGCGGTCGGACGCGACGACGCGGGCGTCCTGCTGCCCGGCGCGCCCGCCGACTACGCCCTCTGGCGCACCGGTGAACTCGTCGTCCAGGCGCCCGACGACCGGGTGGCGCGCTGGTCCACCGATCCCCGTTCCGGCACCCCCGGCCTGCCCGACCTCGCCCCCGGCCGTGACCTGCCGGTCTGCCTGCGGACCGTGGTCGGCGGGCGCACGGTGTTCGTACGGCCGGGAGAGTGATCTACGAGGGCGGCACGGTGACGATCATGCGTCGTGCCCTCCTCCCACGACCTGCGCGTCCTCGCCGCCGACCTGGCATGTGAACCACATTACGCAGGTCAAACGACTGTTGACAGGCGGCGGCGGGGGGCCGGTAGGTTCGGCCGGGTCCACCACCGGACGCCCGACCGGGGAACGCCCGGCCACTCGGGTCGGCGCCGCTGGGTCAGGGACGGTGTGCCGTACCGGGGCACCGTCACTGGGAGCCAGGCTCAGCGGCGGCGCGGTACCGAGGGACGTTCCAGCCGGCCGGGGGTGCGACCCCCGGGTGGGGCCCGGGCGCTCAGTAGACAACGGCTTCAGGTCGATCCGCAGCCGGCGGGTCCCGGGCCGGCCCGAAGGGCGCCGGGCCCCATCCGCTGCCCCTCTTCCGCACGCCCAAAAAGTGTGTTCCTACCCGATCTTCGGTAAACGACACCACCATATGAACGTTCCGTCACGTCGACGCAGGCCGTGCCCACTATGGTGGGATCCTGCGCACAGGACATGAAGGGGCAGCAGTGAACGACGGCGACGGGACCCTCGCGGCAGGATCCCAGGGGAGGAACTTCGGCCCGCTCGGCACGGCTTTGGTGATCATCCCGACCTACAACGAGGCGGAGAACATCAGGGCGATCGTCGGCCGGGTGCGCGAGGCCGTTCCCGAGGCGCACGTTCTCGTGGCCGACGACAACAGTCCCGACGGCACGGGCGAGCTCGCCGACGAACTGGCCGCCGGGGACGACCACGTCCAGGTGCTGCACCGCAAGGGCAAGGAGGGTCTGGGCGCGGCCTATCTCGCGGGCTTCCGCTGGGGGATGGAGCACGGCTACGGCGTACTGATCGAGATGGACGCCGACGGCTCCCACCAGCCCGAGGAACTGCCCCGTCTGCTGACCGCCCTCAAGGGCGCCGACCTGGTGCTCGGTTCGCGCTGGGTGCCCGGCGGCCGGGTGGTGAACTGGCCGAAGTCCCGTGAGTTCATCTCGCGCGGAGGCAGCCTCTACTCGCGCATGGCGCTCGACCTGCCGCTGCGTGACATCACCGGCGGCTTCCGCGCCTTCCGCCGGGAGACGCTGGAGGGCCTCGGCCTCGAGGAAGTGGCCTCCCAGGGGTACTGCTTCCAGGTCGACCTGGCCCGCCGGGCGGTGAAGGCCGGCTATCACGTCGTCGAGGTTCCCATCACCTTCGTCGAGCGTGAACTCGGCGACTCCAAGATGAGCCGCGACATCCTCGTCGAGGCGCTGTGGCGGGTCACGGCGTGGGGCGTGGGGGAGCGGGTCGGCAAGGTCCTCGGGCGCGGCGACGACAAGCAGCAGGCCGAGCGGGACGTCAAGCGGCTCGAGCCGGACGTCGAGCGGTCCGAGCGGTAGGCGTACGCTCGCCCGTCCCCACGGCGATCCCGCTTATCCCGTGCTGAGCCGGTCCCAGGCACACTGGAGGCATGACGACTGGCGCTCAGACCCCGTATCCCGCCCGGCCCCGGCGCTCCCGGCTGCGCACCTTCCTGCCGCTGGGCGTCGCCGCATGGCTCGTGCTGGAGATCTGGCTGCTCACCATGGTCGCCGGTGCGTCGAACGGGCTGGTGGTCTTCCTGGTCCTGGTGGCCGGCCTCGTCCTCGGTTCGGTCGTCATCAAGCGGGCCGGCCGGCGGGCCTTCAAGAACCTGACCGAGACGCTGCAACAGCAGCAGGGCGGGGTGCTGTCCGAAGCCCGGCCGAACAGCGAGGGCAACGGCCTGACGATGCTGGGCGGCCTGCTGCTGATCATCCCCGGCGTGATCTCGGACGCGGTGGGACTGCTCCTGCTGGTGCCGCCGGTGCAGAAGGCCGTGAGCCGTTACGCCGAGCGCGCCTTCGACCGCAAGCTCCGTGAAGCCGCGGGAGGCTCCCTCGGGGACGCCTTCCAACAGGCCCGTATCCACCGGCCCGACGGCAAGGTCGTCCAGGGCGAGGTCATCCGGGACGAGTCCGGGAGCCCTTCGGAGCGCACCTCGCGGGGACCGCGCCCGCCGCTCTCCCGCTGAGGGCGGCCGGAGTGCCCCCAGCAGACAGGACCGCGGGCGCCGTACATGATGTACGGCGCCCGCGGTCCTGTACCGCTGCGCGTGTGGTGCTCCGCCAGGCCCCCGGAGGGATCAAGCCGACTTTCGGCTGTCCCTGGGGTGGACCGCGATGTTCATCGCACCGGAGCGCAGAACGGCGAGACGCTCCTCGAGGACCTCTTCGAGCTCCTCTCGGGTGCGCCGCTCCATCAGCATGTCCCAATGCGTACGCGCGGGCTTGGCCTTCTTCTCCTCGGGGCCGTCGCCGTCCACCAGGAGTGCCTGGGCACCGCAGACCTTGCACTCCCACTCCGGCGGGATCTCCGCCTCGACCGAGAAGGGCATCTCGAAGCGGTGCCCCTTCTCGCATGCGTACTCCACGGCCTGGCGCGGGGCCAGGTCGATGCCGCGGTCCGTCTCGTAGCTGGTCACCACGAGGCGCGTGCCGCGAAGAGCTCGCTCACTCATGAATCGTGCCTCCCGGGCTTGTCGCCCACAGGACAGGTGTCGCTGTCGTCGTCATCCGGTCAACGTCCGGGCGGCGGTAAAGATTCCCGTCCGGAGCCCCGATCCGGGTCATGCGTCGCCGTCGTAGCCGCAGCCTTGTCAACCAGTGCAGTACCCCCCGACGTCCGGTTTGTCACACCCATAAGGAGATATGACTCAGCGTTCGGCATCTTTGACGCGCAGTAACGGTACGCCTGGCAGGCCAAACGCGTACACTACAGCCCTTTCGCGCCCAACGCTAAATCCGTTCGGGAACCGGGTTGCCCGCTTCGGTGATCGCCCGCCGCACCGGAACCCGCGCGAGCAGCACGAAGCCCAGGACGAAGAAGCCCACCAGGGAGATGATCGCGTCCCGGTAGCTGCCCGTCAGCTGGTAGGTGAGGCCGAACAGCAGCGGTCCGAGCCAACTCGTCCCGCGGTCGCTCACCTCGTACGCCGAGAAGTACTCGGCCTCCTTGCCGGGGGGTACGAGATGGGAGAAGAGCGAGCGGGACAGCGCCTGGGTGCCACCGAGGACCAGGCCGATACCGGCCGCCAGGACGAAGAACCACGCGGGGGCGCCGGCGGGCAGGAAGTACCCGGCGGCCAGCGTCAGGGTCCAGGCGACCAGGGAGCCGAGGATCGCGCGCTTCGCGCCGTACCGCCGGGCCAGCCTGCCCAGTGCCAGTGCGCCCGCCACCGCCAGCACCTGGACCAGCAGCACGGCCACGATGAGCGTCGACTGTCCGAGCCCCAGTTCCCGCGAGCCGTACACCGAGGCCTGGGTGATCACCGTCTGGATGCCGTCGTTGTAGACCAGGTACGCCAGCAGGAACGCCAGCGTCAGCGGGTGCCGGCGCATGTCGCGGACGGTGGCCGCCAACTGCCGGAAGCCCGGCAGGGCCGCCTCCCGCGCGGGAGCGCGGCGGTCGCGCAGCCGGCGCAGCGGCACCAGCGCGAAGGCGCCCCACCACAGACCGGCCGACGCCAGGCAGATGCGCACCGCCATGCCCTCGGAGACGCCGAAGTCGTCGTGGCCGGTGTAGAGGACGAGGTTCGCGACGAGGACCAGGGAGCCGGCCGCGTATCCGAAGGCCCACCCGCGCGAGGAGACCGCGTCGCGTTCCTCGGGCGGGGCGATCTGCGGGAGGTAGGAGTTGTAGAGCATCATCGCGACCGACTGCGCCGCGTTCGCCACCACCAGCAGCACGCCGCCGAGCAGATAGCGCTCGCCGCCCAGGAAGAACATGCCCGCGGTGGCCGCGGCGCCGGTGTAGGCGGCGGCCGCGAGCAGCGGCTTCTTGCGTCCGGTGCGGTCGGCGGCGGCGCCCACCAGCGGCATCACCAGCACGGCCAGGATCACCGACAGGGAGACCGAGTAGGCGAAGAAGGATCCCGCGCGCACCGGTACGCCCAGCGGGTGGACGAACCCGTCCGCGTCCGCCGCCGCCTCGGCGACCGACGTCAGGTAGGGGCCGAGGAACACGGTGAGCACGCTCGTGGAGTACACGGAGCACGCCCAGTCGTAGAAGTACCAGCCGCGCTGCTCGCGCCGCCGGCCGGCGGCCTCGTCCGGCGCCGGTGGCCGCACGGTGTCGGTGCCCACCCGTGCCCTCGCTTCCCCGTGAACGCGCGGAGGCGGCCGGGCGCGGGGGTTCAGACCCAGATGCCCCGGTCCTCCATGACCTTGCGCAGTGTGCCGATGTGATCGGTCATGATGCCATCCACTCCGAGGTCCAGGAGCCGGTGCATCCGCTCGGCCTCGTTGACCGTCCACACGTGCACCTGCATGCCGTGCGCGTGGGCGGCCCGTACGAACCGGTGGTCGACGACCTGGATGCCCGACTGCTGTTCGGGGACCTGGGCGGCGACGGCCGACCGGCGCACCGCGGCCGGCAGTCCCCAGGACCGCAGCCGCAGGTTCAACACGCCCCGGGTGCCGTGGGAGGTGGCCAGCCGCGGACCGGCCAGCCGCTGGGCGTGCACCACACGGGCCTCGGAGAACGAGCCGAGGCAGATCCGGTCCCAGGAGTCGGTGCGCCCGAGCAGGTCCAGGAACGGCAGGAGGGCCGGTTCGGCCTTCACGTCCACGTTCCAGCGCACCTCGGGGAAGGTCTCCAGGAGTTCCTCGAGCAGGGGGATCGGTTCCCCGCCCGCCACGCGCGCCTGCGCCACGTCCCGCCACGGCAGGTCGGCGATCCGGCCCGCGCCGTCCGTCACCCGGTCGAGCGTCGCGTCGTGGAAGGCGACGAGCCGGCCGTCGCGCGTGGCGTGGACGTCGGTCTCGATGTACCGGTAGCCCGCCTCGACGGCGCGCCGGAACTGCCGGACGGTGTTCTCCAGGCCGTCCGCCGCCCCGCCCCGGTGGGCGAAGGCGATCGGACCGGGATGGTCGAGGTAGGGGTGGCGTATCCGCGGGGTCACCGACGCAGTATCGCGCGCCGTGGTGGACCGGCGGCGACGACCGTGCTGCCGCCGGATGCCGGGGGGACGGCGAAGACGCGCAGGAACAGCTGGGCGAGCGGACCGATCGTCACCGCGTACAGCAAGGTGCCGACGCCCACCGTGCCGCCGAGGACGAAGCCGGTGACGACGACCGTGATCTCGATGGCCGTGCGGACCAGACGGACCGACACCCCGGTCCTCCGGTGCAGCCCCGTCATCAGCCCGTCGCGCGGGCCCGGGCCGAAGCGCGCCGCGATGTACAGCCCGGTCGCCGCGCCGTTGAGCACGATGCCCGCCGCCATCAGCGGTACGCGTACGGCCACGGCGTGCGCGTCGGGCACCACGGCCAGGGTCGCGTCCATCGCCGCGCCGATCACCAGCACGTTGGAGACGGTGCCCAGTCCCGGCCGCTGGCGCAGCGGGATCCACAGCAGCAGCACCGCCGCGCCCACGAGGGTCAGCACCACGCCCATCGACAGCCCCGTCCGCTCGGACAGGCCCTGGTGCAGCACGTTCCACGGTTCGAGACCGAGCCCCGACCGCACCAGCAGCGCCGAGCTCGCGCCGTACAGCGCCAGACCCGCGTACAGCTGGATCAGTCGCCGTGCGAGATGCCCGTGCCGGGACGAGTACCTGGCCAAAACATGCCCCCTGTGGTGGAAGTGGACCGACGCATGACACCCTGTGGCTTGGTGGAGGATGTCATCCATGGCCAATCCGGGAAAGGTGGACTGATTGTCATGGCGAAGTGGACCTCGGCGGTGGGGGCGGCGCAGCTCGCCCGGCTGCTCAACTCCCAGCAGGACCGTCCGGCCGGTCCCGGGACCCGCCGCCCGCCCGCCTACCGCGCGCTCGCCGACGGCGTCCGCCTGCTGGTGCTGGAGGGGCGCGTGCCGGTGGCCGCGCGACTGCCCGCCGAGCGGGAGCTGGCCCTCGCCCTCTCCGTCAGCCGTACCACCGTCGCCGCCGCCTACGAGGCGCTGCGCACCGAGGGGTTCCTGGAGTCACGGCGCGGCGCGGGCAGCTGGACCGCGGTCCCGGCGGGCAACCCGGTGCCCGCGCGGGGACTGGAACCGCTGCCGCCCGAGGCCCTCGGCTCGATGATCGACCTCGGCTGCGCCGCACTGCCCGCGCCCGAGCCCTGGCTCACCCGGGCCGTCCAGGGCGCGCTGGAGGAACTTCCGCCGTACGCGCACACCCACGGCGACTATCCCGCCGGGCTGCCCGCGCTGCGCTCGATGATCGCGGACCGCTACACCGCGCGGGGCATCCCGACCATGCCCGAGCAGATCATGGTGACGACCGGCGCCATGGGCGCCATCGACGCCATCTGCCACCTCTTCGGGGGGCGCGGCGAGCGCATCGCCGTCGAGTCGCCGTCCTACGCCAACATCCTCCAGCTGATGCGGGAGGCCGGCGCCCGGCTCGTCCCCGTCGCCATGGCCGAAGGGCTGACCGGCTGGGACCTGGACCGCTGGCGCCAGGTGCTGCGCGATGCGGCGCCCCGTATCGCGTACGTCGTCGCCGACTTCCACAACCCGACCGGCGCGCTCGCCGACGAGGAGCAGCGACGCCGGCTGGTGGACGCGGCGCGTTCCGCGGGCACGGTGCTGGTGGCCGACGAGACGATGAGCGAGCTGTGGCTCGACGCGGACGTGGAGATGCCGCGCCCGGTGTGCGCCTTCGACCCGGCCGGATCCACGGTGATCACGGTCGGCTCGGCGAGCAAGGCCTTCTGGGCCGGGATGCGCATCGGCTGGGTGCGCGCGGCACCCGACGTCATCCGCAGCCTCGTCGCCGCACGCGCGTACGCCGACCTGGGCACGCCCGTGCTGGAACAGCTGGCCGTGAACTGGCTGTTCGGCGCCGGCGGCTGGGAACGGGCGGTGGAGGTACGGCGTGCCCAGGCCCGGCAGAACCGGGACGAGCTGGTGACCGCGGTGCGGCGGGAGCTGCCCGACTGGGAGTTCGAGGTGCCGCGTGGCGGCCTCACGCTGTGGGTGCGCACCGGCGGCCTCTCCGGCTCCCGGCTCGCCGAGGCGGGCGAACGGGTCGGCGTACGCGTACCGTCCGGCCCCCGTTTCGGAGTCGACGGGGCGTTCGAGGGCTACGTGCGGCTGCCCTTCACGGTGGGCGGCGCCGTCGCCGAGGAGGCGGCGGCACGCCTCGCGGCGGCGGCCCGCATCGTCGAAACGGGCGGCACGTCCGGCACGGAGACCCCCCGCACGTTCGTGGCCTAGTCGGGGAGAGGAGTGCGACCGCGGAGGGCTGACGCGGCCGGATGCGCGTCCAGGCCGCACCGGTGCCGCTCCCACCGCGGGCAGTCGTGCCTCCCCAGCGCATCAGGGCTCCGGGAGGTGCCCTCCCGGGCGCGATGGGGGAGGGCGGGCGCGGTGGCACGCGCCACAGCGCGCCGCTCCAGCGGCGGGGCCTGTGGGCACCGGCGGTCGGCTACGCGGTGGGCTCCGCCACCGCTGCCTCGGCGCTGACGGCTTCGGAGGGCGCCTTTGCCGGCCCCTCGGCGCCGGCCGCCACCTTCTCCGCCGTCACCTTGTCGAGGCGCACGGCCTCCGCCACACCGGCCCGCAGCCGTTCCGGCTCCTCGTCCGCAGGCGTCGTCCGGGGCGGCAGCAGATCGAGCACCGCCTCCCGTTCCGCCTCGCTGGTCGCGTCGTCGTACGGGTCCGGCGTCGCCGGAACCTGGAGACGGTGGACCGGTCCCGAGCCCAGCCGGGCGTAGCCGCGCCCCGGCGGGACCTGGTCGAGCGGTGTGGTGTGCGGCGGCGCCCCCAGTACGGCCCTCAGCTGCTCCGCCGTCGCGGGCCCGAGGACGACGCGCGCGCGTGTGTGCTGCCGTACCGGATCGCTGAGGCCCTCCAGGCCGTCGAGCTGCTCGGCGACGACCACGGTGACGTTCGCCGGGCGGCCGTGCCGCAGCGGGACCTGGAGCAGCGACTGGGGATCCTCGCGGCCGTCCGCGGCGGCCAGGTGCGTGAACGTGCTCGGCCGGTCCAGCAGCAGCCACAGGGGACGCCTGGTGTCCTCGGGCGGCGGGCCGCCCGCCTGATGCGCGCGGTTGGCCGCGATCAGCCGGCGCTCCGTCTCGTGCGCGGCCCACTCCAGGCTCGTCAGCGCCCCGGTCAGCCCGCACTCCACGGCGAGCACGCCGTCCCGGCCGGTCAGGCAGGCGTATTCGCCGGTGCCGCCCCCGTCGACGATCACCACGTCGCCGTGGTGGAGGGCCTGCAGGGCGATGGAGCGCAGCAGCGTCGAGGTGCCGCTGCCCGGCTGTCCGGCCGCGAGCAGATGGGGCTCGGTGGAGCGGATGCCGGTGCGCCAGACGACGGGCGGGACGTCGCGCCGCTCCTCGCCGTGGCCGCCACGGGTGAGCGGCAGCGTCCGCTGCACCCCGGTGGGGTCGGTGAAGCCGAGCACCGTCTCGCCGGGGGCCGTGACGAAGGGCTGGGCGGCGATGTCGGTGGGCAGGGGCGCGAGGACGCGGACCGTGAGCTGGTTGGCCTCCTCGTCCCACGCGAAGTGGTATTCGCGGCCGCGCCCCGACTTCGCGCCGAGCAGGTGCTCGATCCGCGCCCTCGACTCCGGCTCGCCGTCGGTGAAGTAGGCGGGGTAGCCGATCTCCAGGTGCGTGATCCGGCCGGTGGGGTCGAACTCGTACGCGGAGAAGACCTTTCCCCAGTCGCCGCCGTGGGCGTAGAGCGGTTCGGGGTCCTCGGCGGCGGAGAAGTACGGCACCAGGGCCTCGTAGAGCGACTTGAGGCGCTGGACCTGTGACGTGTCGGGCCCGGCGGGTGCCGACGGGGCGCGGTCCCGGCCCTGCCAGGCCGCCGCCGCCATCAGGGTGACGACGGCGAGCAGCGGGCCGTACGGCGCGAGCGCCACGGCCAGCAGGACCGAGGCCACCAGGAAGAGCAGCGCGCCGCGCCGGTCCTTGGGCGTCTCCGCCCACCTGCGCCGCCCGGCCGAAGCCAGCCGGCGCAGACCGCGCGCGATGGTGATCAGCGGGTGGAGGATGTCCGTGGCGCTGTCGGCCGCCGTTCTGGCCAGCTCCCGGCTTCGGGCGAGCTGTGCGCCGCCGTTGCTCAGGATGTGGGGGAGAGGGCGCCGGGCCACTGCTGTCTCCAGAGGGTGCGTACGGACGGGCGGTGCGTGGTGTCGGGCGGATCAGAATTTGAATCCGCCCAGGAGGCCGGCCAGGCTCTCGCCGCCCGCCTTGATGCTGGGTGCGATGGCCGTGCTGGCCAGATAGAAGCCGAAGAGCATCGCCACCAGGGCGTGCGACGCCTTCAGTCCGTCCTTGCGGAAGAAGATGAAGACGACGACGCCGAGCAGCACCACGCATGAGATAGAGATGATCATGTGAGTTCTCCTGGTTCGCGGGGACAGTCACCATGAGTGCGTCCAGACTCACAGAATGTATCTATACGATAAAAGGTGCAACTGGGTCGATTCTCCGCGTTTAACCCGGATGGATCTGCCGTGATCATTGCCTCGGGCGCGACGGCTCATGTGCCCGGCGAGCCAGTACCCTGGCGATTCACCCGTACGGCTCTGCACCGCTCGCAGACGTACGTCCTGTCCCCGATGCGTGAAGCGCGTGCAGTTGAGAGGCGGTCCGGCGATGACTGAAGCCCCCGACCCCGAGGTCGTGGAGCTGGCGACCAAGATCTTCGACCTGGCCCGGCGGGGCCGGACCGAGGAGCTCGTGGCCTACGTCGACGCGGGCGTGCCGGCCGACCTCACCAACGACCGGGGCGACTCCCTCGTGATGCTCGCCGCGTACCACGGTCACGCCGCGGCGGTGCGCGCGCTGCTGGAGCGCGGCGCCGACGCCGACCGCGTCAACGACCGGGGCCAGACACCACTCGCGGGAGCGGTCTTCAAGGGGGAGGCCGAGGTGATCCGGGCCCTCCTGAAGGGTGGCGCGGACCCGACCGCGGGCACCCCCTCGGCCGTCGACACGGCCCGGATGTTCGCCCGCACGGAACTGCTCGAGCTGTTCGGCGAGCGCTGAGCGACACGCTCTGACCAGCGACGACACGGAAAACGGGGGAGGCGGTACAGGGCCGCCGAAATTTCGGTCGCGGTAGATGTGACCGCCGGGTCATCATGACGACGTGATTCACGGACGCGATGGCTGGGCAGGTGTTGCCGCACCGCGCGGGCCGTGATGCGGTCCGCATGGGCCACCGACGAGAGGCAGAGAGAGATGGTCTACAGCAAGCAGGAAACGGCGGGCGCCCCGACGTGTTGTCACGCGGCCAGGTAACGCACGTCCCCGGTTGCGTCGACGCTTGATGTGAGGCTGTTTCCCATGTTCGATCCGGTCATAGCGCCCAGCGGTACGCTGCTCGGCCTGCTCCAGCGGGGCCGCGGCGACGGCACGCTGCACGCGCTCACCGCCCCGCGGCCCGAAGCGCTCGCGGCGCTGAACCACTGTGTGCTGCACGACCCGCGCCACGACTGGCAGGTGGAGAACCGCTCCCTCTACTACGCCCGCCTCTACCTCGATCTGCACGGCGAACTGGACGCGGTCGAGGCCCATCTCTTCGACCCCGAGGACGTTCTCGACACCGACGAGTCCCGTACCGGACTCGCCCTCGCGGTCCTCGGACACCTCGCCTCCTACGGCAGGCGGGACGCCCTCGACCTGTTGCGCAGGTACGCCGCCCACGGCGCCAACTGGGCCTGGGCCCTGGACGAGCTCGCCCTCCGGGACGACGACGCGGGCCTGCGCGCCCTGGCCGCCCCGGTCCTCGCGCGGTTCGCCACCGACGCCGAGGGCGCGGCGGAGCTCGCCGCCACCGTCCGTGACGCCTTCGAACCACGGCCCTGGCGCTTGTGGGCCGACGACCCCCGCGAGTCCGTCGCCACGCGCGTGCGCGCCGCCCAGGAGGCCGGCTCCTTCGACCGCTGGCAGCGGCAGATGCGCCCCACCGGGCCCCGTCCCGGCTGGAGCGTGCGGGCGGTGTTCGAGTGGGCCCAGCAAGGCGTCGAGCGCGGCGCCGCGCTCCATGTCCCGGCCGCCCGCTGTCTCGCCGCCGTGGCGGGCCCCGAGGACCGGCCCGAGATCGTCCGGGCCGCCCAGGACGGCGCCGAGGGAGCCCGGTGCGCCGCCCTGCGCTACCTCGCCGACAGCGACGATCCCGACGCCCTCGGCCTGATCGAGGGCGCCGTGGCCACCGGCTCGACGGCCGTCGTGGAGGCCGCCGTCGACGCATTCGAACGCATGCGCAGTCTGGCCGCCGTCGACCGGGCGCGCGGCTGGGCCCGCCGGCCCGACCCGCTCGGCGCCGCCGCCGGCCGGGTCCTCGCCTGCCGGGGCGGGCTCCAGGACCGTGACCCGGTCCTCGCGGCGCTGCGGGAGGCGGTACGGGGCGAAGGCCCCGACGCACCCACCCTGTGGACCCTCGTCGACGGCGCCGGACGCCTCGGCATCGCCTGCGCCGCCCCCGTGCTCCGCCACATCTACCGCGAGACCGCCTCGTCCCACCTGCGGGGCCGCGCCGCCCGCGCTCTCGCGGCGACCGACCCCTCCTACGGCACCGGGTTCGCCGTCGAGTGCCTGTGGGACTGCGAGGAGTCCACCCGCGAGATCGCCGCCCGGCACGCCGAGACCGGGGACACCCGGGTCGTCGAGCGTCTGCGCCGGCTCGCCGCCGACCCGGCCGAGGAGGCCGAGGTGCAGACCGCCGTGCGCAGCCGGATCGGCCCCGAGGAGCCCGCCGTGTGACCCTCTTCCCCGCGGGCGGTGCGAACCGCGGACGGCCCGCGGGGCAGGTGTGCGTGGACGCCGCCCGACCCGCGCGGGTGAGGGAGGCGGCGCTCACGACGCTTCCCCCGCAGGGAGAGGTCCACGCCGGCGTGGCCGCGTCCGCCCACCCGCGGGGGGAGGGCCACGGGGCGTCGACGCCCCACGCCGCCGCCCGCGTACCGGCCCCGCTCACCCGCTCGGCGGGCGCCGCGAGCCGACGCCGCTCACCGGCGCGTCCTCGGCCCCACGGCCCGGGCGTCATCCGCCGGACAGGCGCCGACGGCGCACGGCGACGAAGCGGACCGGCGTTCCGGGGCGTGCCTGCGCGGCGGCCGGGAGGTCGACGGGGTGGACGACCGCGATCACCGGGTAGCCCCCGGTGGTCGGATGGTCGGCCAGGAACACCACCGGCGTGCCGTCGGGCGGCACCTGGACCGCGCCCAGCACCATGCCCTCGCTGGGGAGTTCGTCCCGCCGGGCCCGCTCCAGGGCCGGCCCGGTGGTGCGCAGTCCGATGCGGTTGCTCGCCGGCGACACGTGGTACGCGCGGGACGTGAGGAGCCGTACGGCGTCCGGGGTGAACCAGTCGTCGCGCGGACCCGGCGTCACCCGCAGCACGAGCTCCTCCGGGGGCGCCGGCTGCGGGGCCACGTCCACGCGCGCGCGGCCCTCCCGCGGAGGGCCGAGGGGGAGCACGGCGCCGTCCGTGAGGGGGGCCGGGCCGAGACCGGAGAGCAGGTCCGTGGAACGACTGCCGAGCACCGGCTCGACGGCGATCCCCCCGGAGACGGCCACATAGGCGCGTACGCCGCGGACCGCCGCGCCGACGTCCAGTACGGATCCGGCGCGCACGCGTACCGGCGCGCCCCAGGCGGCCGGCCGGCCGTCCACGGTGACCGGGCAGGGCGCCCCGGTGACCGCCACGGTGACCGTCGAACGGGGCCGCAGGGAGCAGCCGTCGAGGGTCGTCTCCAGGACGGCCGCGTCCGGCGGGTTGCCGGCCAGCCGGTTGGCGAGCGCCGCCGCGGGCCCGTCCAGCGCCCCGGAGCGGGGCACACCGAGGTGGGCGTGTCCCGGGCGCCCCCGGTCCTGCACGGTGGTGAGGGCTCCCGCGCGTACGACGGCGAGCGCACGGTCCGTCATCCGGCGGGCCCCGTCGCGGCCACCGGGACGAAGCGCACACGCGTGCCGGGGGAGAGCAGCGCCGCGGGCACGCGCGCGTGGTCCCACAGCACGAGGTCGGTCGTACCGATCAGCTGCCAGCCGCCCGGCGAGGACCGCGGGTACACACCGGTGTAGGGACCCGCCAGCGCCACCGAGCCGGCCGGGACAGCGGTGCGCGGAGTGGTCCGGCGGGGCACGTCGTAGCGCGCGGGCAGACCGGTGAGGTAGCCGAAGCCGGGCGCGAACCCGCAGAAGGCGACGCGGAACTCGGTGTCCGCGTGCACCCGGGCGGCCTCCCGCACGCAGATGCCCCAGTGCGCGGCGACGTCCGCGAGGTCCGGACCGTCGTAGCGCACCGGGATCTCGACCGTCTCCCGCGCCTGCGGGGGCGCGGGCGGCAGCGCGAGGGAGGCCAGCTCGGCGGCCGGCCGGGACGGATCGGACAGGCCGTCGAGCAGCACCGTGCGCGCCGCCGGGACGATCTCGCGGACCGGCAACGAGCCCTCCGCGCGGCGCCGCAGCAGCTCCGCGTGGAGCGCCTGGGCCTCCTCGCCCGAGGAGACCTCGAGGAGCAGGGCGTCCTCGCCGACGGGCAGCACCCTCATACGAAGGCCTCCACCCGGACCCCGGACGCCTCCAGTGCGTCACGCACCCGTCGCGCCAGGTCCACCGCGCCGGGCGTGTCACCGTGCAGGCACAGGGAACGCGCCCGTACCTCGATGCGCCGTCCCGAGCGCGCGTCGACCTCCCCGTGGCGGGCCAGGTCCACCGAGCGGGCCACCACCGACTGCGGGTCGGTGATTACGGCGCCCTCCTGACGGCGTGGCACCAGCGTGCCCCCGTCGGTGTACGCCCGGTCGGCGAACGCCTCCGTGACCACCGGCAGACCCGCCTTCCCGGCCAGTTCCAGCAGCCGGGAGCCGGGCAGGCCGAGCACGGGCAGCGTGGCGTCCGCCAGGAGCACCCCGTCGACGACCGCGCCGGCCTGCTCCTCGTCGCGCACCACCCGGTTGTACAGGGCCCCGTGCGGTTTGACGTACGCCACGCGGGAGCCCGCCGCGCGGGCGAACACCTCCAGGGCGCCGATCTGGTAGGCGACCTCGGCCGCCAGTTCGGCGGGCGGCACGTCCATCGCACGCCGCCCGAACCCGGCCAGGTCCCGGTAGGAGACCTGGGCGCCGATCCGCACCCCGCGCCCGGCCGCGAGCTCGCACACCCGGCGCATGGTGGACGCGTCCCCGGCGTGGAAACCGCACGCCACGTTGGCGCTGGTCACCACGGACAGCAGCCGCTCGTCGTCGGTGAGCCGCCAGCGGCCGAACCCCTCGCCGAGGTCGGCGTTCAGATCGATCGACGTCATGGGTCCTTCGTTTCTCCTGCCTCGTGCCGCACAGGTCGGTCAGGCCACGCGGAACTGCTCGTCGCGGGCGTCGCTGAGGAACATCTGTCCCGGTGCGTGGGTGATGGCGAACGGCGGACGGGAGGCCGTGACCGCGGCCTGCGGGGTCACCCCGCAGGCCCAGAACACCGGGATGTCGTCCGGCTCGAGGTCCACCGGGTCGCCGAAGTCCGGGCGGCCGAGGTCGTCGACGCCCAGTCCGGAGGGGTCGCCGCAGTGCACGGGCCCGCCGTGCACCGCCGGCAGCAGACTGCTCTCCCGGATCGCCGCGGAGAGGTGCTCCGGCGGCACCGGCCGCATGGACACCACCATCGGCCCGCGCAGCCGTCCCGCCGGACGGCACTGCCAACTCGTCACGTACATCGGAACGTTGCGGCCCTGCTCGACGTGCCGGACCGGAACGCCCGCCGCCGTCAGCGCCCACTCGAACGTGAAGCTGCAGCCGATCAGGAACGACACCAGATCACCGCGCCAGTGCGCCCGCACGTCCGTCGGCTCGTCCACCAGCTCGCCGTGCTCCCACACGCGGTAGCGCGGCAGATCGGTGCGCAGGTCCGCGTCCGCGGCGAGGACGGTGGTCGTGGACCCGGCGTCGGTGACGTCCAGGACCGGACAGGGCTTGGGGTTGCGCTGGCAGAACAGCAGCATGTCGTACGCCCAGTCGGCGGGCACCGAGATCAGATTGGCCTGCGTGCGCCCCGCGGCCACACCGGCCGTGGGACCCGCCAGGCCCTCCCGGAAGCGGGCGCGCGCCGCACGAGGGCTCCACGCGTGCGCGCGCTCGTCGGCCAGCGCCACGGGGCGGTCGTCGGTGTGGGTCACTCCAGTTCCTTCCCGCGCGTCTCCGGCAGCCCCAGCAGCGCCAGCGCCGCGATGCCGTAGCCGATCGCGCCGAAGACCAGCGCCCCGCCCACGCCCCAGCCGTCGGCGAGGAAGCCGACCGTCGTGGGGAAGACGGCGCCCACGGCGCGTCCGGCGTTGTACGTGAAACCCTGTCCCGTACCGCGCACCGCCGTCGGGTACAGCTCGCTCAGGTAGGAGCCGAAGCCGCTGAAGATCGCCGACATGCAGAATCCGAGCGGGAAACCGAGCACGAGGACCGCGGTGTCGGCACCGCTCGGGATGTTCGTGTACGCCAGGACGCAGATCGCGGACAGCAGCGCGAACAACCAGATGTTGCGCCGGCGGCCCAGCCGGTCGGTGAGGTGGCCGCCGGTCAGATAGCCGGCGAAGGCACCCGAGATCAGGAACGTCAGATAGCCGCCGGTGCCGACGACCGACAGGTCGCGCTCCGTCTTCAGATAGGTCGGCACCCAGGTGGCGAGGGTGTAGTAGCCGCCCTGGACGCCGGTGGAGAGCAGCACGGCGAAGAGCGTGGTGCGCAGCAGGCCCGGCGACCCCGGCCGGCCCCTCCGGAAGATCGCCGTGAAGGATCCCCTCCGCGCGCTCTTCTCCCGCGCGGCCGCCGCCTCGGGCGCGTCCCGCACACTGCGCCGCACCCACACCACGAGCAGCGCCGGCAGCGCACCGGTCCAGAACATCACGCGCCAGGCCAGGTCGTCGTCGGCCAGCGAGAAGATCATCGTGTACACGATCACGGCCAGCGCCCAGCCCACGGCCCAGGAACTCTGGACCGCGCCGAGGGTGCGGCCCCGGTGCCGGGCGCTCGCGTACTCGGCGACCAGGATCGCGCCGACCGCCCACTCACCGCCGAAGCCGAGGCCCTGCAGCGCGCGGAACACCAGCAGCGTCTCGTAGGTGGGCGCGAAGCCGCAGGCCACGGTGAACACCGCGTACGTGATCACGGTCAGCAGCAGCGCCCTGACCCGGCCGACGCGGTCCGCCAGTACGCCGGCGAGGGCGCCGCCGACCGCGGAGACCACCAGGGTGACGGTCGTGAGCAGGCCGGTCTGGCCGCTGTTCAGACCGAAGTACGCCGACAGCGCGACCATCGTCAGCGGCAGCGTGAAGTAGTCGTACGCGTCCAGGGCATAGCCGCCGAACGCGCCGCCGAAGGCGCGGCGGCCGCGTGGTCCCAGTGCGTGCAGCCAGCCGAACGCCCCTTCGGCAGGGGCGTGTTCGGCCGGATCGGGGCGTGGGGAGCAGGTCAGGGACCGCGGTGGAGGGGGCGTGCTCATGGGCACCTCGCAGGAGAGGACGGAGGGTGCGGGAAGGGGTGAGCCGTGCCTGCCCAGCAAGGTAGAGGATCGTTGAACGATCCTTCAATACCCGTGTTGTCCCGTCCTTCCGTGTGCGATTGAATTCCGGCATGGGAGAGCAACTGAGCGGACTGGCCGACGACCGCGCCCTGTTGGGCCGGACCAGCACCGCCGAGCGGGTCGCGGACATCCTCAGGAGCCGCATCGCCGAGGGCTACTTCCCGCCCGGGACGCGGCTGTCGGAGGACGGCATCGGCGGCGCGCTCGGCGTCTCCCGCAACACGCTGCGCGAGGCGTTCCGGCTGCTCACGCACGAACGGCTGCTCGTCCACGAGCTGAACCGGGGTGTGTTCGTCCGGGTGCTGACCGTCGAGGACGTCGAGGACATCTACCGCACCCGCCGGCTCGTCGAGTGCGCCGTCGTGCGCGGGCTCGGTGACCCGCCCTACGCGCTCGACGCGCTCGCCGGGGTGGTGGAACAGGGGCGTACGGCGGCGCGTGAAGGTGACTGGAAAGGCGTGGGCACGGCCAATATCCACTTCCACCGGGAACTGGTGGCGCTCGCCGCCAGCGAGCGCACGGACGAGCTGATGCGCGGCGTCTTCGCCGAACTGCGGCTCGCCTTCCACATCGTGGACGAGCCGCAGCGGCTGCACGAACCGTACATCGCCCGGAATGCCGGAATCCTTCAGGCCTTGCGGGAGGGGGACCGCGACAAGGCCGAGGTGCTGCTGGCGGACTACCTCGAGGTCTCGCTGGAACGGGTCGTCGAGGTGTACCGGCGGCGCGTCGGCGAGGACGGACAGGACGGCCGGCCGACGGTGTGACGACCGTCGCGCCGGGACGCAACCCGGTCGTTTGGGCTGTTGTCAGACCGAGGACCTAGTCTGTGCACCGTGACTTCGCCTGCATCGACGGACAGCGTTCCGCCCCAGCTCAGCGCGGGGCCGCGGCCCGCGCCGGGCCCGGCCGCCGACGAAGGGCTGGCGCGGCGGCTGCGCGCGCTCGCGTGCACCGCGCCGCTGCACGACCTCGACGCGCGCAAGGCCAACCTCGCCGGCGAGTACTCGGTGTACGGCATGGCGGAGATCGCCCTCGCGGGCATCGACCTCGTCACCCTGAACATGGACTTCGACACGGGCGCGGACCACGACCAGATCATCACCCGGCTCGTCCCGCGCATCGCCGCCCAGGCCCCGCACCGCCCCGCCGCCGAGCACGAGCGGGTGGCCCGCTGGGTCCTGGAGAACCTGATCAACGTCGGCAGCGTCGACCGCGGCTTCCGCGCGGTGTACGGCGTGTTCGGGGCGGACGGCACCTATGTGCGCCGTGACTACGACTTCAAGCTGATCGAGGAGGTCCCCGGCCCCGGCGGCACGGTGTACCTGCGGACCACCGACGAGGCGGTCAACGTCCTGGTCGGCGCCCTGGACACCGATGTCACCAGCGCGCAGATCGCCGCCGAGGTCAAGCTGGAGGTGCTGATCAGCCGCGGCCGGCTCGCCGACGCCCAGCTCGCCGCCGAGCAGGCCCGCTACCGGACCGTGCAGTACTCCGAGACCCTGCGCCGGGCCCTGGACGCCACCCGCCGCAACGTCCGCGCGGTGGACTGGCTGAGCGCCGTGCCCGACATGATCGCCGAGGCCCTCGACCACGTGGCGGACCGCTACCGCCACGAGAACGCGATCCTCACCAACATCCGCAAGGCCCGCGACGAGTCCGAGGACCTCGAGCACAAGCGCCGGGCGGCCGAGCTGGTGGACATCGTCAAGGACTGCATCCGGCGCCACACCCAGCTGCAGTCCCGGCTGCTGGAGGCCGGCCCGCTGTTCCGCGCCGAACAGGACCGGCAGGCCTTCGCCACCCCCACGTCGGCCTCGGGCACCGACCTCTACGGCCACCTCCTCGCGCCCCTGCTGCCGCTGCCCGTGGAGCGGGCGGCCCGGGTCACCGACGCCTTCTTCGCCCACGGCACCGGCCTGCGCACCCCGGTCTCCGTCCGGGTCGCCGATCTCGTCGAGATCCTGCTGACACCACCCGTGGAACGGGAACACCTCGGCGCCGAGATGCCCGAGCCCGACCTGATCGCCACGCCCGACGACAGCCGCTTCAGCGAGGAGCAGCTGGCGGCTGCCACGGAGCTGCTGGACCTGCCGGCCGACGCACCGCGCCGGCTGTCCGGACTGCTCGCCGACGCCCGCCGCCGGGACCCCGAACTGCCCTACCTGGTCGCCCTGCTGGCCATCCACGCCGCGAGCCCTCCGGTCGGCACCGCCTACCGCCAGGGTGAGCGGAAGCTGCTGTTCGCCGTGGACGACGGAACCGACCTCGACGATCCCGAGTTCGGCGGCGCCGACCTCATCGTCGGCACGGCCCTGCTGGACGCGGCGGGGATGGCCGCGGACCGGTCGGAGGCGGCATGACGGAGGAAGCAGTCCGTACCGAGGTGTCCCAGAGCAAGGAGTCCCGACCGTGACCGAGCACGTCGAGTGGAGCGAGCCGGAGGCCGCGGCCGCACCGGCGAGCGCCGCCGTCACCCCCGCCGACGCCGCCGACGCCGCGCGGCTCGTCGCCTTCGGCCTCCAGCCCAAGCTCCAGCCCGCCCGTGACCAGGAGTACGCCGACCTGCTGCGCCGCTACCGCGAGGACCCCCCGTTCGCACGGCTCGCCGACGCCGTGGCCACCGGCCTCGGACTGATCGTGCTGGAGGTGTCCCCGCGCGCCGGCATGGCCGTCACCGCCGCCGAGGACTCCGTCTTCGCCGTCCGCATGGGCGACTACGCGCGCCGCACCTCCGCGGACGGCGGCGACCGGTTCCTGCACGGACTCGCCCACCTCGCCGTCGCCGCCATGGCCTTCCCCCGCCCCGAGGACCTCGCCGACGACGGCTACATCGGGCGCGTCACGGTCAACGGCGTCGACGCCTTCGTCCGCCAGGCCTGCCACCGGCTGGAGGAGCGGGCCGCGGAGCAGGGCGAGAACACCGACCCGGCCAGTGACGCCCCCGGTCTGGAGGCCGCCTGGCGGATCTGGGCCAGACGCAGCTCGACCGGCGCCACCAAGGACGCACGCCGGCTCGCGGGATCGACCACCGGCATCGTCGCCAAGGCCGTCGGTTTCCTCACCGAATCCGGCTTCCTGCAGCGCACCGGCGACGACAACGGCGGCACGTACCGCACCACCGCCCGCTACCAGCTCCAGGTCCGCGACATGGCGGGCGCCGCCGCCATGGCCGAACTGCTGGAACTGGGCGTCGTCCCGGTCACCGACGGCACGCCCACCCTGCTGCCGCCCGAGGACGGCGACGACCTGGAACTGGTCGCCGACGCCGGCCTGCCGTTCCACTCCGCCTGACCCCCGTCTCACGAAGCCTCACGAGAGTCCGCCATGTACGAGCTGTCCCGGGTCCGCCTCTACTCCATCGGGCCGGCCGGTGCGCGCTACGCCGACACCGTGCTCGACCTGCGCGGTGTGGGCGGGGTCGTGCCGGACCCCGCGCCGACGCAGGCGGAGTTCTTCGAGGAGGAGCCCGTCGGCCCGCCGCGCCGGCCCGCCCCCGCCGGGGTGCTCTTCCTGGAGAACGGCGGCGGCAAGTCGGTCCTGCTGAAGCTGATCTTCTCCGTGATGCTCCCGGGCCACCGCAACACCCTCGGCGGCGCCAGCTCCGGTGTGCTGCGCAAGTTCCTGCTCGCCGACGACTGCGGCCACGTGGCGCTGGAGTGGCAGCACGTGCAGACCGGCGAGTGCGTGGTCGTCGGCAAGGTCAGCGAGTGGCGGGGCCGTCAGGTCTCCAACGACCCGAGGAAGTTCGCCGAGGCCTGGTACTCCTTCCGGCCCGGCCCCGGTCTCGGCCTGGACAACCTCCCCGTCGCCGAGTCCACGGCCGTACGGCCGCCCGTCGAGGGCCAGTCGGGCGCGCGGGGACGGCGCCGCACCATGAAGGGCTTCCGGGACGCCTTCACGGAGGCCGGCAAGAACTACCCGCACCTGGAAGCACACTGGGAGGAGATCCACGAGCGCTGGACCGAACACCTCGGCGAGCTGGGACTCGACCCCGAGCTCTTCCGCTACCAGCGGGAGATGAACGCCGACGAGGGTGAGGCCGCCGGCCTCTTCGCGGTCAAGAAGGACTCCGACTTCACCGACCTGCTGCTGCGCGCCGTCACCGACACCCGGGACACCGACGGACTCGCCGATCTGGTCAGCGGGTTCGGCAACAAGCTGGGCCGGCGCGCCGAGCTGATCGCCGAACGGGACTTCACCGCCGGGTCCGTCGACCTGCTGGGCCGGATCGTCGAGGCCGCCGGGGCCCGCACCCGAGCGCGGGAGATCCACACCGCCGCCGAGCGCCGCACCCGCACCCTGGCCCGCAGGCTCTCCGCGCGCGGCGCCCAGGAACGCGTCCGCGCGGCCGACCTGGCCGGGCGGGTCACCACCGCCGCGTACGCCGTCACCCACGCCGAGTCGGCACGCGAGCACAGCGCGCTGATCTCCGCCGAACTCGCCTACCGGCACGCCTCCCTGGCGCTCGCCGCCGCCGAGAAGGCCGCCGCCGCCCAGAAACGCGAACTCGCCGACGCGCGCACCCTGTACTCGGCCTGGCAGGCCGCCGAGGCCGTGCTGCGGCACCGCGCCGCGGCCGACCGCGTCACCCGTGTGTCCGCCGCGATCCAGGAGGCCGAGCGGGACGCGGCCCCCGCGCTGGCCGCACGCGCCAAGGCCGCCGTCGATCTGGTGCGCGCCCTGCACGCGGCGGCGCAGAACGCCGAGGACCTCGCCAACGAGGAGGAGGAGCGGTCCGCCGCCCTCCAGGAGGTCAGCGACGGCGCCTACCGCGACTCCACCGCCGCGGCCACCGAGGCGCAGCGGGCCCGCAGCGAGGTCGGGCACCTGCGGCAGCGGCTCACCGAGGTCGAGCAGGAGACCGCCGAGGCCGTGCGGGCCGGCTGGCTCGACGACAGCGCTCCGGACGCCGACCCCGCCAGGGCCGCCCTCGCGGCCAGTGACGCCGAGAAGACGGCGGTCGCCGCCTGGGACACCGCCCGCGAGGCGGCCCGCCGGGCCACCGAGCACGCGCGGGAGGCGGCCGCCGCCGAGAGCCGCGCGGAGCTCACCGCGGCCCGCGCGGCGGACGCGGCCATAGCGGCCGAGCGCGCCCACGAGAGCGAGCGCCGCACGGCCGAGGCCCTCGCCGCCGAACAGCGGCTGGCGGAACTGCTGAGTCTGCCGGGAGCTCCCGGCGGGCGGCGGACCGGTGCGCCGGGCCGGCGCACGGACGCCGACCGGGCCACGGATCGTTCCGACGTCGGCCCCTCCCTCGACGGGGGCGTCCTGACCGCCGAGGAACTCGACCGCTTCGCCGACGAGCTGCGGGAACTGCTCGACGACGCCGTCTCCTCCGCCGAACGGCAGCTGTTCGACCTGCGGACCGCCGCCGCGGACGACGCCCGCATCCTCGGCGCCCTCGGCGACGGCGGGCTGCTGCCGCCCGGCCCGGACGTGCTGGCGACGGTCGAGTTCCTCGGAGAGCACGGCATCCCGGCACTCCCGGGGTGGCGCTACCTCGCCCAGGCCGTCGACCCGGCCGACCACGCGCGCGTGCTGGCCGCCCGTCCCGAGCTGGTCGACGGCGTCATCATCACCGACCCGGACTCCCACGTCCGCGCCCGCGAGGCACTGAGCGACGCCGCCCTGCTGCCCCGGTCCGCCGTCGCCGTCGGCACCGCCGCCGCCCTGCTCGCCCCCACCCCCGCACCGGACGCGGACACCGGGGACGTCTTCCTCGTACCGCCGAACCCGGCCATGCACGACGAATACGCCGCCGACGAGGAACGGCAGGCGCTGCGCGCCCGGGCGACCGAGCGGGACGAGGAGATCCGCGCCCTCGCCGCCCGGCTCGCCAAGGACCGCGAACTGCTCGCGCGGCTCGTCTCCTGGCGCACCGGCTGCCCCGCCGGGCGGCTCACCGAGCTGGCCGGTACGGCTCACGAGGCGCGGGCGTTCGCCGAGGAGTCCGAGGCGGAGCTGGCCGAGGCGCGCACCGTGAGGGCGGAGGCCGAGGAGGCCGCCGCCGAGGCCGTCGGCGTCCGTGACGAGCGGCAGGAAGTCGCGCAGAAGGCCCGGCGCGCGGCCGACGCCCTCGCCGGACTCGCCTTCCGGCTGCGTGAACGGGCCGGCTGGCAGGTCAAGCTGCGTGAACTCGCCGACGACGCGACCGAGGCGGAAGCCCGCGCCCAGACCTGCCTGGAACGGGCGCGCGCCGCCGACGAGGACCGGCGCGGCGCCCAGCGGGCCGCCGACGACGCCCGGCGCACCGCACGTGCGCTGCGCGCCGAGCGCTCCGAGATCGCGGGCGCCCCCGACGACGTCCCCGAGGACGGCACCGGAGCACCGCGGTCGTCCCTGCCCGCCCTGCGCGAGGCCTACCGCGCCGCGTCCCAGGTCTACGAGAAAGTCGGTGTCGGCGCCGATCTGCGCGCCGAACAGGCCCGCGCGGAGAGCGACGAGAGCGCCGCCCGAGCCGAACTGGACCGACTCAGCAACAAGGTCCGCACCCGCGCCGAGCAGCTGCTCCAGTCGCCCGACGGCTCCGACGGGCCCAGCCGGCAGGCCGCCGCCGCCCGGGCCGAGGAGCTGGTACAGCTCCTGGAGACCCGCATGTCCAGCGCGAGCGAGCAGCTCGGACGGCTGCGCGGCGAGGCCGAGCGGCTCGCGCCCGAGGACGGCGAGGCGCACACCGAGCTCCCCGAGGAGCTGGTGCCGCGCGACGCCGAGCACGCACAGGTCCTCCTGCGCACCGCCACCACCGAACTCGCTTCCCGCAGCGAGGCCTTGAGCCAGGCCCGGGGGGCCCACGCCGAACTCCTCGACGCGCACCGCGCCGCCGAGGACGCGGCCGGCGGATTCGACGAGATCGCCGCCATGCTCCGGGACCTGCTGCGCGAACACGCCCTCGAGGAGGAGCAGGAGCAGCCCGAGGCCTACCCGGGCGGTCTGGACGAGGCCCGGCAGTCCGCCTCCGAGTCCCGCCGCTCGCTGCGGGGTTGCGCCGCAGACCTGTCCGCCGCCGAGTCCGCCGTGCGCGAGGCGAGCGACGTCCTCGTCCGGCACGCCAACTCCACGCGCTACGAACAGGTCCGCACCCCCGCGCGCCAGCAGATCCGCGAACTGCCCGCCTCCGCGCTGCCCGAGCACGCCCAGAAGTGGGCGGACGCCTTCGCACCCCGGCTGCGGGTCCTCACCGACGAGCTGGAGCAGCTGGAGCGCAACCGCGACTCGATCGTGGACCGGCTGCGGGGCCTGGTCGAGTCCTCCCTCGCCACCCTCCGCTCCGCCCAGCGGCTGTCCCGGCTGCCGGAAGGCCTCGGCGAGTGGTCCGGACAGGAGTTCCTGCGCATCCGCTTCGAGGAACCCGACCAGGCCACCCTCACCGAGAGGCTCGGCGAGGTCGTCGACGAGGCGACCCGGGCGGCCGTCAAGAAGAACTCCGACATGCGGCGCGACGGCATGTCCCTGCTGCTGCGCGGGGTCGGCGCCGCCCTCCAGCCGAAGGGCGTCGCCGTCGAGATCCTCAAGCCCGACGCGGTACTGCGCGCCGAACGCGTACCGGTCGGCCAGATGGGCGACGTGTTCTCCGGCGGCCAGCTGCTCACCGCGGCCATCGCCCTGTACTGCACGATGGCCGCGCTGCGCTCCAACGACCGCGGCCGGGACAAGCACCGCCACGCCGGCACATTGTTCCTGGACAACCCCATCGGCCGCGCCAACGCCACCTACCTCCTGGAGCTCCAGCGCGCGGTCGCCGACGCGCTCGGAGTCCAGCTCCTGTACACCACCGGTCTGTTCGACACGACGGCTCTCGCGGAGTTCCCGCTGGTCATCCGGTTGCGGAACGACGCCGACCTGAGGGCCGGCCTGAAGTACATCAGCGTGGAGGAACACCTCCGGCCGGGACTTCCCCAGCAGGATCCGGCCGAGGAGGCGCACAGCGAGATCACGGCGACCCGTATGTTCAAGCGGCCCGCGACGACGGTGGGCGGCTGATCGGATGCCCCGGGGTGCGGCTCAGAAGCCGTAACCCATGCGCCGGGACAGCTCGGCCGCCGCCGTCGCCGTCCGGCTGCCCAACTCGGGCAGCCGGTCCGCACGCAGCCGGTACACCGGTCCCGAGACACTGATCGCCGCGATCACCGTGCCGTCGTGCGAGCGGACCGGCGCGGCGACGGCCGCGAGCCCCAGCTCCAGTTCCTCGAACGTGGTGGCGTACCCGTGCCCGACCGCCGTCTCCAGCTCACCGCGCAGCTCCCGTGCCGTGGTGATCGTCCGCTCCGTGAACCGGCGCAGCGGGCGCGCGAGGTGGCCCTCACGAACGGCGGGTGGCAGGTGGGCCAGGAACACCTTGCCGCCGGCGGTGGCGTGCAGCGGGGTGCGCCTGCCGAGCCAGTTCTGCGCGGTGACCGACGCCGTGCCCCGGGCCTGCATGATGTTGACGGCGGCGTCGTCGTCCGGCACCGCTATGTTCACCGTCTCGCCGAGCTCGTCGGCGAGCTCCCGGCACACCGGCACGCCCTCCTGCGAGATGTCCAGCCGCACGGCAGCCGCCCCCGCGAGGCGCAGCACACCCGCGCCCAGGTGGTACTTGCCGCGGTCCTTCGTCTGGGACACCAGCCCGCGGTTCTCCAGGACACCGAGCAGCCGGAAGGCCGTGGACTTGTGCACGCCCAGTTCGCCGGCGATCTCCGTGACACCCGCCTCGCCGTGCCGCGCCAGGATCTCCAGCACGCTCACCGCACGGTCCACCGACCGCACGGCACTCGTCGTGCTCCTCCCGTTCCCCCCGGGCTCTTTCCGCTCGCCGGTCATGGCTCGGCTCTCACCATCTGTCGGCCCGGTGCGGGCCGATGCCGGCCGCCCTCGCCACGCCGGCCACCCGCCCGGGGAATGGTGCGCACAGCGCCCGCGGGCGCGACATACGCGACCTCAGCCTACCGAGAGCCTGTGTGCCGCTGGGAGCGCCGTCAGGGGTGCGACAGCTGCCCGGCTCCGCCACGCCGGCGTATTCGAGCCTGCGCCCGCTGCGCGGACCGCTGCTGACGGCGGGCGCGGCGCCGCTCCCGCCGCAGGGCCCGAGCGGTGCTGCTGGGCGCGGACACCACGCCGTTGCGCTGATTCCAGACCTGGCGGGTCACCCAGACGTCCAGGACTCCCCAGGTCGCCAGGATCGTACTGACGACACTGCTGATGACCATGGGGAACGCCAGCCAGGAACCGGCCAGCGTGCACAGGAGGGCCACCATGGCCTGGATCAGCGTCACCGCGGTGATGAGCACCGCCCGCACGGCCGCCGTCCGCACCGGGTCCGGCAACCGGCGCCGTCGGGCCGGCTCCTCGACCCACAGCGGCCGGTAGGAGGCCTTTCCGGCGAGCCCGCCGGATTCGCCGGTTTTCCCTCCGGTCTTCCGCGCCGCAGCACCGTCGCGGTCCTCGCGCGTGATCGCCGCGGCGTCGCGACCTCCGGCCGCCCCGTGCCCGGACGCGACTGGACCGGGTCCGGACGCCCCGGCGTCCGACCGCGTCGCCACCTGCGCCGCCGCGCCCTCCTCGGGCGCCTCGCGCCGCTCCGCCGTGCCCATCAACGTGTCACTCCCCACCGCCAGCAGACCGCTCGCTCGTGTCCGAAGACCCGGTTCTCCAGTGGCTGCCCGGCTTGCGCTGTTCTACGCCGCCCAGGTGCGGGACACGGCTCCTGTGGCCGACTTCCGCCCCCATTTCCCACAGAGAAGGACGAACGGCGCGTCACGAAGATTCCCGACCGGGAAAGGAATCGGCCAAACATCCTCGTGTGTCCGGGAGATCGGCCCGAGGGGCGCACCCCTGATTTCGACAGGCGATCTCCCACAATGCCCGGACAACTCGTCACCTCCCGCCCGCGGGACTGAACTACGGCTTCCGGACGGCTCTTAGAGTTCATCCCGGCGCGGTAGTAGGCTCGCGCCGTTTGTTGACGCACATGTGTACCCCCGGCCGTTCGGGGGCCGACCTGGGGGAGGCCATGCGCTTTCGCGGGAAGTCCGTCCGCCGGAAGATCGTGGCGCTGCTTCTCGTGCCGCTGTTGTCCCTGACGACGATCTGGGTCTTCACCACGGTGCTCACGGGCCGTGAGGCAAGCCATCTGTTCGACGTGTCGTCGGTGATGGAGGAGATCGGCTACCCCGTCGAGGACACCGTCCGCGTCCTCCAGCAGGAGCGTCGGCAGACCCTCGTCTATCTCGCCGACCCCCGCGCCTCCGACGGCCTCGCCGCGCTGAGGCGCAGCCGCTCCGCCACCGACGCCGCCGTCGCCGACGTCCGCAGGAGCGCGGCGAACGCCGATGTGCGCGAGGCCATGCACGGGGACTCCGGCGAACTGAGCGCCGTGCTGGACTCCTTCGAGGGCATCGAGTCCCTGCGCCGCAGTGTCGAGGACGGCACCGTCGACCGTTCCCAGGCTCTCGACCTCTACAACAGGCTGGTCGACCCGTGCTACATCCTGCTGGCCAATCTGCATGTGGTCGACGACGTCGCGCTTGACAAGCAGTACCGCGCCCTCGTCAGTCTCGCCCGCGCCCGCGAACTGCTCTCCCGCGAGGACGCACTGCTCGGCTCCGCCCTGATCGTCGGCAAACTGTCTCGTACCGAAGTGCGGGAGATCTCCGGCCTCGTGGCCCAGCGCACCCTGATGTACGACGCCGGTCTGCCGCAGCTGCCCGCGTCCGAGCGCGACCGCTACGAGACCTTCTGGAAGAACGCCGCGTCCGCCCCCCTGCGCGTGGGCGAGGAAGCAGCCGTCTCCTCCGGCACCGGGACACCCCGCGGGATCACGGCCAAGAGCTGGGACGTCGCCGCAGGCAAGGTGCTCTCCGAACTCGGCACCCTCAACGACCAGGCCGCCGACCGCTACCAGGACCGCGTCCGCCCCGTCGCCATGGGCGTCATCACCCAGGCCGTCATCGCCGGTGTCCTTGGACTGGCCGCCCTCCTGGTGTCCCTCGTCCTCTCCGTACGCGTGGGCCGCGGACTCGTCCGGGACCTCCGGCAGTTGCGCCTGGAGGCCCACGAGGCGTCCGGCGTACGGCTGCCCAGTGTGATGCGCCGCCTCTCGGCGGGCGAACAGGTCGACGTCGAGACCGAGGTTCCGCGCCTGGAGTACGACAGGAACGAGATGGGGGAGGTCGGTCAGGCCCTCAACACCCTCCAGCGCGCCGCCGTGGAGGCCGCCGTCAAACAGGCCGAACTGCGCGCCGGCGTCTCCGAGGTGTTCGTCAACCTCGCCCGTCGCAGCCAGGTCCTGCTGCACAAGCAGCTCACCCTGCTGGACACCATGGAACGCAGGACCGAGGACACCGAGGAACTCGCCGACCTGTTCCGGCTGGACCACCTCACCACCCGCATGCGCCGGCACGCCGAGGGCCTGGTGATTCTCTCCGGTGCCGCGCCCTCCCGGCAGTGGCGCAAGCCCGTCCAGCTCATGGACGTCGTGCGCGCCTCCGTCGCCGAGGTCGAGGACTACGAACGCATCGAGGTCCGGCGGCTGCCGCGGGTCGCCGTCACCGGTCCGGCCGTCGCCGACCTCACCCACCTCGTGGCCGAACTGCTGGAGAACGCCACGGTGTTCTCCCCGCCGCACACTGCCGTTCAGGTCCACGGCGAGCGTGTGGCCAACGGTTTCACCCTGGAGATCCACGACCGCGGGCTCGGCATGGCGGCCGACGCCCTTCTGGACGCCAACCTCAGACTCGCCGAGACCTCCGAGTTCGAGCTCTCCGACACCGACCGGCTCGGACTGTTCGTGGTCAGCCGTCTCGCCCGGCGCCAGAACGTCAGGGTCTCCCTGCAGCCCTCCCCGTACGGAGGCACCACAGCGGTCGTCTTCATCCCCGACGCACTGCTGACGGACGACGTTCCGGACACCAACGGCGTCGGCTTCCGCCTCGACCGCCCCCAGCGCGCCAAGGACCGCGAGCCGGAGGAGAGCCGCCGCGCCGCGCTCTCCCAGGTGCCCGTACAGCTGCCCCGGCTCCCCGCCTCGCTGCTGGACGGACCGGTCGAACTGGAAGCCCCCGTCGGCCTGGACGCGCTCGACGACTTTCCCGGCGCCCTGGACGACGAGGACAGCCGGCGCGGCGGCCTCTTCCGCCCCCGCCGCTCCCGCACCGGCACCCAGGAGGAGCGGTCCGGCCGCGAGCACCGTCAGCAGACCCCCGACACGCAGGAGGACACGGACCCGGTCGGAGAGGACCGGAGCGCCCCGGTCCCGTCGGCCCGCAGGGGAACACCCAAGCTGGTCAGCTCCCACGGACGCCCGGTCCGTGACGCGCGCGCCCGTGCGGAGCGCACGGGAGAGGAGGGCCCTCCCGCCGCGTCGACCCGGCCCGAGCTGGAGGCGGCCTCCCCGCTCCCCGCGCGCCGCCGCACCGAACGGCTCTCCTCCGACGCCGAGCGTGAACGACCGGACGCGGACTCGCTGCCTCCGTTGCCCGCCCGCCGCCGGAGCCCCGGCCCCTCCCGACCCAGGACCGGAGCTGGGGACCGGAACGACACCCAGGCGCCCTCCGGCCCCGTGCGCGACGACCGGCCGGATCCCCCTGCCGGCCTTCCCCGGCGCATCCGCCGCCCCGCCATCGCGGCGAGCGGCCCCGACGACTCCTCGCCGGCCGCGGGCGACACGGACACCGGCGCCGCACGACCCGGCGGCGGACCACTGCCCCGGCGCGTACGACAGGCCAGCCTCGCCCCGCAGCTCAAGCACAGCGCCGAACGGCGGAACGAGGACAGGCCCCGGCCCGTTGAACGGGATGCCGACGAAGTCCGCAGCCGCATGGCCTCGCTCCAGCGCGGCTGGCAGCGCGGCCGCGAGGAGAACGCCGCCGGCGACGAAGCCGACAGCGGCACAGCATCACGACGAACGACAAAGGGGGACGGTCGATGACCGCACCGAGGGCCACCGGCCACACCACGACCGACAAGGGGGAGCTGAACTGGCTCCTCGACGACCTGGTGGACCGCGTCGCCAGCATCCGCAAGGCGATCGTGCTCTCCGGCGACGGCCTGCCCACGGGGGCGTCGAAGGACCTCACCCGGGAGGACAGCGAGCATCTGGCCGCCGTCGCCTCCGGCTTCCACAGTCTCGCCAAGGGCGTGGGCCGCCACTTCGAGGCCGGCGACGTCCGCCAGACCGTCGTCGAACTCGACGAGGCGTTCCTCTTCGTCACCGCCGCCGGCGACGGGAGCTGCCTCGCCGTCCTCGCGGACGCCGACTCGGACGTCGGGCAGGTCGCCTACGAGATGACGCTCCTCGTGAAGCGGGTGGGTGTGCATCTGGACGCCGCTCCGCGCACCGATCTGCCCTCGGGCGGGTAGTGGGATGACATGAGCGCTGACGGTCAGGGGAGAAGCCACTGGTTCGACGACGAGGCCGGACCGGTCGTCCGTCCGTACGCCATGACGCGGGGCCGCACCACCAGTGCGGCCCAGCACCGCCTCGACCTGATCGCGGTGGTCGTCACGGAGCCGCACGCGGACGATCCGGAGGCCGACCCCACGCTCTCCCCGGAACACGTGGACATCGTCGAACTGTGCCGCGACACCTCGCAGACGGTCGCCGAACTCTCCGCCGAACTCGATCTGCCGATCGGAGTGGTCCGGGTCCTCGTCGGAGATCTCGTGGAATCGGAATTCGTCCATGTGAACCGGCCGGTACCCCCGGCCGAGCTGCCGGACGAGAGTATTCTGCGCGACGTGATCAACGGCCTCCGGGCGCTGTGACCGGCGCGGAAGCGGAATACTGACGTGACAGGCTGGCAGTTCTGGGTCGACCGAGGCGGCACCTTCACCGACATCGTCGCGAGGCGCCCCGACGGCCGGCTGCTGACGCACAAGGTGCTGTCCGACAACCCGGCTCCGGAACACACCCGGCACCGTGGGGGCCGGGGGACACACGGCACCGACGCGGCGGTCGTGGGCGTCCGTGAGCTGCTGGCCGGATCCGACGCCCCCGTCGACGCCGTGCGCATGGGGACCACCGTCGCCACCAACGCCCTCCTCGAGCGCAAGGGCGAACGGACCCTGCTGGTCGTCACCCGCGGCTTCCGCGACGCGCTGCGCATCGCCTACCAGAACCGACCGCACATCTTCGCCCGCCGCATCGACCTGCCCGAACTGCTGCACGAACGGGTCGTCGAGGTGGACGAACGCATCGCCGCCGACGGGACCGTCCTGCGCGCCCCCGACCTGGACGCCCTCACCGGACCGCTGCGACAGGCGTACGACGACGGCATCCGGGCCGTCGCCGTGGTCTGCGTGCACAGCCACCTCCACCCCGCCCACGAGCAAGCGGTCGGGGAACTCGCCGCCCGCATCGGCTTCCCCCAGATCTCGCTGTCCAGCGAGGTCAGTCCTTTGATGAAGCTCGTCCCGCGCGGTGACACCGCCGTCGTCGACGCCTACCTCTCGCCCGTGCTGCGCCGCTACGTCCGCCATGTCGCCGACGAACTCGACGGCGTACGGCTGATGTTCATGCAGTCCAACGGCGGCCTCACCGAGGCCGGCCGGTTCCGCGGCAAGGACGCCGTGCTGTCCGGGCCGGCCGGCGGCATCGTGGGCATGGCCCGCATGTCGCAGCTCGCCGGCTTCGACCGCGTCATCGGCTTCGACATGGGCGGCACCTCCACCGACGTCTCGCACTACGCGGGCGAGTACGAACGCGTCTTCACCACGCGGATCGCCGGAGTCCGGCTGCGTGCGCCCATGCTGGACATCCACACCGTCGCCGCCGGCGGCGGCTCGGTCCTCCACTTCGACGGCTCCCGCTACCGCGTGGGGCCGGACTCGGCGGGCGCCGACCCGGGCCCCGCCTGTTACCGGCGCGGGGGCCCGCTCACGGTCACCGACGCCAACGTCATGCTCGGCCGTATCCAGTCCGTCCACTTCCCCGCGGTGTTCGGCCCGGACGGCGGCCGGCCCCTCGACGACGCGCTCGTCCGCGACCGCTTCACCGCCCTCGCCGACGAGATCCACGAGCAGACCGGCGACGACCGCACCCCCGAGCAGGTAGCCGAGGGCTACCTGAGGATCGCCGTCGCCAACATCGCCGGCGCGGTGAAGCGGATCTCCGTGCAAAAAGGCCACGACATCACCCGGTACGCCCTCACCACCTTCGGCGGAGCGGGTGGACAGCACGCGTGCATGGTCGCCGACTCCCTCGGCATCCGCACCGTCCTCGTCCCGCCCATGGCCGGCGTCCTGTCCGCGCTCGGCATCGGCCTCGCCGACACCACGGCCATGCGGGAGCGCTCCGTCGAGGCCCCCCTGGAACCGTCCTCCATGCCCGGCGTCCACAAGACCGCCGACGACCTCGAAGCGGCGGCCCGCGCGGAACTCCTCGCCGAGGACGTCCCCGAGGAGCGCATCGAGGTCACCCGCCGCGCCCAGCTCCGCTACGACGGCACCGACACCACCCTCACCGTCGAGCTGACCGAGCCCGGCACGATGCGGCATGCCTTCGAAGAACGTCATCGCGCCACGTACTCCTTCACCCTCGACCGTCCGATCGTCGTCGAAGCCCTCTCCGTCGAAGCCACCGGCATCACCGAACCCCCCGATCTCTCCGCCCTCGCTCCCCACGAAGGCGCCGTTCGACACCGAGGCGAGGCCCCGCGGACCGTCCGCCTCCACACCGTCGGCACCTGGCGCGACGCACCACTCCACCGCCGCGAGGACCTTCCCCCCGGCGAAACCGTCACCGGACCCGCGATCATCACCGAGTCCGGAGCGACGACCGTCGTCGACGAGGGCTGGCGGGCCGCGACGACCGACGACGGGCATCTGGTCATGGAACGCGTCGCGGTTACGCAGAGTTCCCGAGCCGACACGGAAGCCGACCCCGTGCTGCTCGAGGTCTTCAACAACCTCTTCATGTCCATCGCAGAACAGATGGGCGCCCGTCTCGAGTCCACCGCTCAGTCCGTCAACATCAAGGAACGCCTGGACTTCTCCTGCGCCCTCTTCGACCCCGACGGAAACCTGGTGGCCAACGCCCCGCACATCCCCGTCCACCTGGGCTCGATGGGCACGAGCGTCAAAGAGGTCATCCGGCGGCGCGGTCCGGCCATGCGTCCCGGGGACACCTACGCCGTCAACGATCCCTACCACGGCGGCACCCACCTGCCCGACGTCACCGTCATCACCCCGGTCTTCGGCACCGAGCCCACCGACGGCACGGAGAGTGACCGGAAGGTCCTCTTCTACGTCGCCTCACGCGGCCACCACGCCGAGATCGGCGGCATCGCCCCGGGATCCATGCCGGCCGACAGCCGCACCATCGACGAGGAGGGCGTCCTCTTCGACAACTGGCTGCTCGCCGAGAACGGCCGTTTCCGCGAGGAGGAGACCCTCCGTCTCCTCACCGAGGCCCCCCACCCCTCCCGCAACCCGAAGACCAACCTCGCCGACCTGCGCGCCCAGATCGCCGCCAACCGCAAGGGCGTCGACGAGGTCGGCCGCATGATCGAGGACTTCGGCCTCGACGTCGTCCAGGCCTACATGAAGCACGTCCAGGACAACGCCGAAGAGGCGGTGCGCCGCGTCATCGACGCCCTCGACGACGGTGCGTACGCCTACGAGACCGACTCGGGCGCCGTCATCCGCGTCCACGTCCGCGTGGACCGCGTGAACCGCCGCGCGACCATCGACTTCACCGGCACCTCCGCCCAGCTGCCCACCAACTTCAACGCCCCCTGCGCCGTCGTCAACGCGGCGGTCCTGTACGTCTTCCGTACCCTGGTCGCCGACGACATCCCGCTCAACGACGGCTGCCTGCGACCGCTGGACATCACCGTGCCGCCGGGCTCCATGCTGGCGCCCGAGCCGCCGGCCGCCGTCGTCGCGGGCAACGTGGAGACCTCACAGGCCATCACCGGCGCCCTGTACGCGGCCCTCGGCGTCCAGGCGGAGGGCTCCGGCACCATGAACAACGTCACCTTCGGCAACGCCCGCCACCAGTACTACGAAACCGTCGCCTCCGGCTCGGGCGCCGGAGACGGTTTCCCCGGAGCATCCGTCGTGCAGACCCACATGACCAACTCCCGGCTCACCGACCCCGAGATCCTGGAGTGGCGGCTGCCCGTCCGCCTTGAGGAGTTCGCGGTGCGCCGCGGCAGCGGGGGCGCCGGACGGTGGCGCGGCGGGGACGGAGCCATGCGCCGCATCCGCTTCCTGGAGCCCATGACGGTCTCCACGCTGTCCCAGCACCGCAGGGTCCCCCCGTACGGCATGGCCGGAGGCGAACCCGGCGCGCCGGGCGCCCACCGGATCGAACGGGCGGACGGCACGGTCACCCGGCTCGCCGGAAGCGACTCGGCGGACGTCGGACCCGGCGACGTACTCGTCGTCGAAACCCCCGGCGGCGGGGGATACGGCCCGCCGCCCGACCCCCATCAAGCAGGAGAAGAGATCGATGATCTTCGGGCGTTCTGAGCGCGGCAAGCCCCCGGTCGAGCCCGTCACGCTCAAGATCCTGGTGGCCGGCGGCTTCGGCGTGGGCAAGACCACGCTCGTCGGCGCGGTCAGCGAGATCAGACCGCTGCGCACCGAGGAACTCCTCACCGAGGCAGGGCGCCCGGTCGACGACGTCTCCGGTGTGGAGGCCAAGAACACCACCACCGTGGCCATGGACTTCGGCCGCATCACGCTCCGCGAGGACCTGGTGCTGTACCTCTTCGGCACGCCCGGGCAGGAGCGGTTCTGGTTCATGTGGGACGAGCTCTCCGAGGGCGCCCTCGGAGCCGTCGTCCTCGCCGACACCCGGCGCCTGGAGGACTGCTTCGCGGCCATCGACTACTTCGAGCGGCGCGCCATCCCGTTCCTCGTCGGCGTCAACCGCTTCGACGGAGCGGCGCGCTACCCGGCCGACGACGTCCGCCGCGCGCTCGACCTCGACGACCACGTACCGCTGCTGATGTGCGACGCGCGGGACCGCGAGTCGGTCAAGGAGGTCCTCGTCGGCGTCGTCCAGCACGCCATGGCCCAGGCCGCACAGCGACGCCAGACGGTCGGCACCTGAGAACGGCGGCAGGCCCGCGGCCCGTACCTCCCCACCGACCGGAGTCCGGGCCGCGGGTCCGGAAGACGATGCACCACGCGCGTGGTCGGTCGTCACCCTCCTCCGTCCAGCCGAAGCTCTTCTCCACCGCCTTGCGCCGGTGCGACGTCAGCTCGTCCAGACCGTTCCGCACGCCCGTGACGAGCCCCGCCGCGTACGCGGCGCCCGGGCAGGTCGTCTCGGAGACCCTAGGCCGGAGCACCGGCACCCCGAGCACGTCCGCCTGGTGCTGCATCATGCGTATCCCGGAATCCTGGTACACGGCGTCCACGACCTCGTGCGTCGGAGCGCCGGTACGGCGCGAAGAGGCCGCAGAAGGCGGGCACGACACAGGCGCCGCCGTTGTCCTGCACGCTTGTCGCCGGCCGCTCGACCTCGTCGGCGGTGCGGATGACGCCGAGCTGGCCGCGGAACCATTGTGCCGGCGCGCCCGTTGAGGCGATCGCCCCCTCCGGACCGTGGACGGGAGTCTCGTCGCCGATCTCGTAACCCACCGTCGTGAGCAGTCCGCTCTTCGACGGCACGGGTCGGCCGCCGGTGCCGAGCAGCGGGGAGCCGCCCCTGCCGTAGGTGTTCTTCGCCGTGCCCACGTCCCACAGGCCTGCCCGAGAACCACTGCCTGCCGGCCGCCCGGCGCGGAGGCGACGGATGCGCCGGGGAGTCGGCCCACCGCGGTGCCGTGGACCTCCGCGGAGGCCCCGATCTCCGGCAGCATCGCCTCGGGCACGCGCACCGCGGCGAGGACGGACACGTCCCACCGCAACGTCTCCGGGCTCATCAGCATGCTCCGTCCCGCGGTTGGTCACCTCGGTGAGGTTCCAGCCCGGACCTCGCGTGCGGGGCGCGTTTCCCATGGCGACTTCAGCCGGAGGCAGGGAGGATCCGCGCCCTGCCCGGCGTCCGTGACGAGCGTGCCGTCGCAGCCGAACCGTCCGTGGGGGAGTGGGCCGCGCCACAGGATGCCCCGGCGGCGGCGTGCCGGAATGCACCGAGAGGTACGGCGATGCCGTCTGACGCCGGGAAGCGTTCACCGGCACTCAGGGTGGGAGGTCACCGACCGCAACGGTTGGCGGCCGCCCGGCCGGAAGCGTCACCTCCGCGGTGACGAGGCCACCCGGCGGTCGGAGGAGGGGGCCTTCCCCGGAGGGGCCGACTCCTGATAGATGCAGGGGACATGACACGACTCTCCCTCGCGGCACGCGCCCTGACCGCCGTCGCCGCTCTGCTCGCCACGACCGCCGCCGCCTCCGCCTCCGTCCAGGCGAAGCCCGAACCCAAGGCGCCCCGTGACGTCGTCGCACTGAACAGCGTGGACCCGACGATCATCCAGGAGATTCGTTACTTCACCCCGCACAACTTCGTCGGCGAGCCCATCGACGGCTACCGGCAGCCGCTGTGCCTCCTCACCCGCCCCGCCGCCGAGGCCCTCCGCGCGGCGCAGCGGAAGCTGCTGCGCCAGGGCCGTTCCCTGAAGGTGTACGACTGCTACCGGCCGCAGCGCGCGGTGGACCACTTCGTCCGCTGGGCCAAGGACCTCGACGATCAGAGGATGAAGACCGAGTTCTACCCGAACGTCGACAAGACCCGGTTGTTCGCCGACGGCTACATCGCGGAGAAATCCGGCCACAGCCGTGGCTCGACCGTGGACCTCACCCTCGTGGAACTCCCCGCGAAGTCGGCAAGGCCCTACCACCCCGGCCGGCCCCTCACCCCCTGCTTCGCCCCCGAGGGCGAGCGGTTCCCCGACACCTCCGTCGACATGGGCACCGGCTACGACTGCTTCGACACCCTCAGCCACACCCTCGACCCGCGCGTCCAGGGCGAACAGCGCGCCAACCGGCTGCTCCTCAAGAACACCCTGGAGGACCTCGGCTTCGTGAACCTCGCCGAGGAGTGGTGGCACTACACCTTCAAGCCGGAGGCCCACCCGGCCACCTACTTCGACTTCCCGGTGTCCCGGAGGTCACTCACCGGCCACAACTGACCGGCCCCCAAGACGCCCCCACCGTGATCGGATACAGTCCGCGCGTGTCCGAAACTCATGCCACGGCTCCCAACTCCGCGCCGGGCTCCCACTGTTCGAGCTGCGGTACGGCCTTCGCAGAGGGCGTCTCCGGCTGGCCCCGCACCTGTCCGTCCTGCGGCACCGTCGCCTACCGCAACCCGCTGCCGGTCGCGGTCGCCCTCCAGCCCGTGTACGACACGCAGGGCACCGGTCTCGTCGTCATCACCCGCACCATCGCGCCCGCGCGCGGGCGCACGGCCCTGCCCGGCGGCTACATCGACGACCGGGAGGACTGGCGTCAGGCCGTCGTCCGTGAACTCGGTGAAGAGACCGGCATCGACGCGGCGAGCCACGACGTACGGCTCGCCGACGCCATGAGCTCGCCCGACGGACACCTGCTGCTGTTCGGGCTCCTCCCGGAACGCCCCGCGGAAGACCTGCCGCCCTTCACCGCCACCGACGAGACCAAGGACCGCCACCTGCTGCGCCGCCCGGAGGAACTCGCCTTCCCCCTGCACACCCTGGCCGCACGGGCCTGGTTCGAGGGCCGCTACATCTGACCCCCGCCCGTGCCCACCCCGCGGACGCGCACCGGGCAGGACGGCTCCACGCCACCGTCCTCGCCCTCCCGCTCGACGACGACCCGCGGGCCCGACCACCGCACCGTGTAACGCTCGATGTCCGGCTCCCCCCACCCCTCGCCGGCATCCGGCACGACCGGTCCGCCCCCGGTCCGCCCCCGGGCCGGTGCCCACACCTCAAGCTCCGGAGCGCCGTCCTCCCCCGACACCGGAAGAACGGCGCCCCCGCGTGCGAACACCGGAATCCGCCCCAGCGGCGCGTCGACCCACACCCGGGCCGGTCCGTCGTACGCCCGTTCCGTCGCCGTGTCGTACCACCGCCCGCGCGGCAGCCGGACCGCCCGCCGGTCCACGCCCGGCGCGAGCACCGGTGCCACCAGCAGACAGTCGCCGAGCAGGAAGGCGTCCTCGCAGTCGCGCAACGCCCGCTCCTCGGGCGCCGACCACCACAACGGCCGCACATACGGCGCTCCGGTACGTCGGGCCAGATGCGCCAGCGTCATGAAGTACGGCAGCAGTCGCCGGCGTTCGACGAACGCCACGCGCGCGTGCCCGAGAACCTCCGCGCCGGACTCCCACGGCTCGCCCCGGCCCGCACACACACCGGCACGGGTGCGGAAGAACGGAAGATAGGACCCCAACTGGAGCCCGCGCAGATACAGCTCGGGCGACGCCTCCCCGTCGAAGCCGCCGACGTCCGGGCCCGCATAGGGAACACCGCACAGACCCAGCCCCAGCACCAGCGACAGCGCCGCCCGCAACCCGGACCACCCCGTCATCGCCTCGCCCGACCACGCCCCGCCGTGACGCTGCATACCGGCCCACCCGGAACGCGAGAACACGAACGGCCGCTCCCCGGGGGCCCGCTCCCGCAGTCCCTCGTACGCCGCCCGGGCCATGCACAGCCCGTACACGTTGTGCGCCTCGCGATGGTCGCCTCCGCGCCCGTCCAGCGCGTGGCGCGCCGACCGCGGCAGCGTCGGCTCGCCGAAGGCCGTGAAGGACGTCGGCTCGTCCATGCTGTGCCAGAAGCCCGCGAACCCCTGCGCCAGCCGCTCCGTGTACAAGTCACCCCACCACGCACGCACGCGCGCGTGCGTGAAGTCCGGAAAGACCGCCTCTCCGGACCACCCGACCCCTTCCACGACCGCCCCGGAGGCGTCCCGGACGAACGCGTCCCGCTCCACCCCCTCGTCGTACACGGTGGTGCCGGGCACCACGCCCACCGCCGGACCCACGACCGACACCAGCCTGATCCCCTCGCGCCGCAGCTCGTCCGCGAGGACCGGCAGCTTGGGGAACCGCTCCCGGTCCACGGTGAACACCTGACGGGCATCGAAGTGATCGACGCCGAGGTGCACGGCGTCGAGCGGCAGCCCGTGCTCCCGGTGCCCCTCGACGATCCGCCGCACCTCCTCCTCGTCGCCGAGGACCCCTCGCGCGTGATGGTGACCGAGCGCCCACCCGGGCGGCAGCGCCGGCGCGCCGGTGAGCGAGGCCCAGGCGAGCAGCACCCGCGCGGGAGCACCCACCATCACCCAGCAGCGCAGCGGACCACCGTCCATGCGCAGCTCGCTCGTTCCGGCCCGGTCGTGTCCGGAACCGGCCCCCTCCTCACCCTCCCGCAGCGTCACGGTGCCGTCCCACGAGTTGTCGTAGAACACCAGGTGCGTGCCCGCGTCGGCCACCACCATCTGCACCGGCATCGTCAAGGACAGCGGACCGTCACCGAGGCCGACGGCACGGCCGGGCGCGGCGTTCCACAGCCGGTACGCGCCGTCCCGCAGCCGAGGACCCGGAACACGCCCCCCGAGCCCGAAGAAACGCGCGTCGGCCGGCACCTCGGACCGCTGCCTCCAGCACGCGGCACCACCACCCACCGGCTCCCACCACCGCGGCGGCAGATCGCGCCGAAGCATCACACCCCCCGGGGTGAGCACCTCCACCGCGCCGTGCCGCGAGACCACCACCGTCACCCGCTCGGCCACCACCCGCCAGCCACCGTCCTTGTCCGGCTCCAGCGCGGCCCGCGGATCCGGATCGGGACAGCGGTCGGCCAGCGCGTACGACGGCTCCGGAGCAGCCCCGTCCCAGCCCCAGAAGACCGCGCCGTTCACCGCCACGAAGATCCGCAACTCCGAGCGGCCGAACCTGACCAGCCCGCCACCGAGCCCCGGCTCCACCTCCCGCACGGTCCCGGGAACCCGCGCCCGCACCGGCCCCCGCACGGGCAGCCCGATGGCGTCGGCACGCCGCCTGCGCCACGCTGCCCGTACGGTACGCAACCCCTGAGCCGCCCCCACCGAACCGACCGATTTCACCGAACGCACCAGGTCACGACCGTCCATGCTGCTCACCCTGCCATCGCCCACACCCACCGTGCGGGTCGTTCAACTGCCGTTCACCTGTGATCGGAGCACATCTTCACGACACGGACTGTGTGAGGGATGCCCTGGTGCGGAAGTCGATCACATGGCATCGTCCCTGTCAGCCGCGTCACGCGCACACCCCAGCCCGTGCGCGGAGGACGCACACGACGCGCACAGTCCGGGAGCCGCCCCATGTCGACCGTGAACCCCCAGCCGCTCTGGCAGCCGAGCCGGGAGCAGATCGCCCAGGCACGGATCACCACGTTCCAGACGTGGGCCGCCGAACACCACGGCGCCCCCGCCGAGGGCGGCTACGCGGCTCTCCACCGCTGGTCCGTGGACGAGCTGGACACCTTCTGGAAAGCGGTCACGGAGTGGTTCGACGTCCACTTCTCGACCCCCTACGCGCGCGTGCTGGGCGACCGTACGATGCCCGGAGCCCAGTGGTTCCCCGGAGCCACGCTGAACTACGCCGAACACGCGCTGCGCGCCGCCGCCTCCCGCGCGGACGAAGCGGCCCTGCTGTACGTCGACGAAACCCATGACCCGCGCCCCGTCACCTGGGCCGAGCTGCGCCGCCAGGTCGGCTCCCTGGCGGCCGAACTGCGCTCCCTCGGCGTACGCCCCGGAGACCGGGTCAGCGGATACCTGCCGAACATCCCGCAGGCCGTCGTCGCCCTCCTCGCCACGGCGGCCGTGGGCGGCGTGTGGACCTCCTGCGCACCCGACTTCGGCGCCCGCAGCGTCCTCGACCGCTTCCAACAGGTGGAACCCGTCGTCCTGTTCACCGTCGACGGCTACCGCTACGGCGGAAAGGAACACGACCGCCGCGACGTCGTCGCCGAACTGCGCCGCGAACTGCCCACCCTGCGCGCCGTCGTGCACATCCCCCTGCTCGGCACCGAGGCCCCCGACGGCGCACTGGACTGGTCCGCGCTCACCGCAGCGGACACCGAGCCGGTCTTCGAACCGGTGCCCTTCGACCACCCGCTGTGGGTGCTCTACTCCTCCGGCACCACCGGACTGCCCAAGGCGATCGTCCAGTCCCAGGGCGGCATCCTCGTCGAGCACCTCAAGCAGCTCGGGCTCCACTGCGACCTGGGCCCCGAGGACCGCTTCTTCTGGTACACCTCCACCGGCTGGATGATGTGGAACTTCCTCGTCTCCGGCCTCCTGACCGGAACGACGATCGTCCTGTACGACGGCAGCCCCGGCCACCCGGACACAGGCGCCCAGTGGCGCATCGCCGAACGCACCGGCGCCACCCTCTACGGCACCTCCGCCGCCTACGTCATGGCGTGCCGCAAGGCCGGCGTGCACCCCTCGCGCGACTTCGACCTCTCCGCGGTGAAGTGCGTCGCGACCACCGGCTCCCCCCTGCCCCCCGACGGCTTCCGCTGGCTGCACGACGAGTTCGCCGAGAACGGGGCTGACCTGTGGATCGCCTCCGTCAGCGGCGGCACGGACGTGTGCTCCTGCTTCGCCGGAGCCGTACCGACCCTCCCCGTCCACATCGGCGAGCTCCAGGCCCCCGGCCTGGGCACGGACCTGCAGTCCTGGGACCCCAGCGGCAAGCCCCTGACCGACGAGGTCGGCGAACTCGTGGTCACCAATCCGATGCCCTCCATGCCGATCCACTTCTGGAACGACCCCGACGGCACCCGGTACCACGACAGCTACTTCGACACCTACCCCGGCGTCTGGCGGCACGGAGACTGGATCACCATCACCTCCCGGGGCTCCGTCGTCATCCACGGCCGCTCCGACTCCACGCTCAACCGCCAGGGCGTCCGCATGGGATCGGCCGACATCTACGAAGCCGTGGAACGCCTCCCCGAGATCAGGGAATCCCTCGTCATCGGCGTCGAACAGCCCGACGGCGGCTACTGGATGCCCCTGTTCGTCCACCTGGCACCCGGATCCGCCCTCGACGAGGACCTGCGCGGCCGCATCAAGCAGACCATCCGCGAACACCTGTCACCGCGTCACGTCCCCGACGAGATCATCGAGGTGCCCGGCGTCCCGCACACCCTCACCGGCAAACGCATCGAGGTCCCGGTCAAGCGTCTCCTCCAGGGCGCCCCGCTGGAAAAAGCGGTCAACCCGGGATCCATCGACAACCTCGACCTGCTCGCCTTCTACGAGGAACTCGCCCGCAAGCGCGCCTGATCCACCCCGCGGGGAAGAGCCGGCTCCCCCGCCGGTCCACCCGGCCGGGCACCGTTGTCAGTGCCGCCGATTACTGTGAGTGAGCATTGATCGACTGTGTACAGGGGGAGACATGGCGTACACCGACCACCGAACCATGCGGCGCGTCCTGCACCGCGAAGTCGCCGGCACCATCGGCCTGCTGGCCGACGAGCACGACTTCCGCGCCATGCGGCGCTACGACAGCTTCGTCTTCGACGACCACACCACCTACCTCAAACACGTGGAAGCCGTCCTCAGGACGCGCGCGCTGCAGGGCGGCCACACCACGGTGGCCCTCTTCGACCCCGAGGACTACGCCGAGTACTGCGCGGAAACGGGCCTCGACCCCGACAGCCACACCAGCCGCGCACGGTTCACGGCCGCACTCGCCTCCACCGGCCCCACAGTCCCCTACGACGGCCGCCCCCTGGCCGACCTCCTGCCCAGCCTCGTCGACGAGGCCGTACGCCAGGCCACCTGGGAGTACGCGGCCCAGGTCCTCGCCCGTCTCGGCACCTGCGCCACGTGCGGCGAGGACCTGGGCCGCGCCGCCTTCACCCGCGCCTCGCACCTCCTCGTCCGCATCCTCGACACGGCCCCACCCGGCGATCTGCACCTCGTGTGCAGCGTCTCCGGACCACCCGAAGCGCTCATCGCCGTCCTGCACGCGGACGACATCGCCGGTCGCATGGAACTCGACGAGTCCGAAGCCCGCGAGTTCACCACGGTCCTGGCCGTCGGTCTCGCCACCGGGAGCCCCGGCGGACTGGTCATGCGGACCAGCGAACCCGGCAGCCCCGACCGTGTCCACGGCTGGCGACTGCGCGCCCACGGCCTCGAACCCCTCACCGCCGGCGAGGTCTTCGACGCCTACTGCACCGACGCCGAGTCCGGAGACCTCATCTCCCCGGAGCCCAACGTCGACTACTGCGAGCCGCCCGACCTCGGTGAGGGGCCGAACCCGGCCCACCACCACTGAGCCGGAAACGCCCGAGGGGCGCCCCACCTCCAAGTGGAGCGCCCCTCGGGACACCGATCGCCGGCCGGCCCGGTCCGGCTACTCGCCCGACAGCACCGCCTGAGCGGCGTCACGGGCATCCGCGGCGCTGTCCGCCGCCCGGGCCGCCGCCGCGGCCCGCTCACACTGCGCCAGCGTGAACTTCGCCAGCGACGCCCGTACATACGGAATGGACGCCGCCCCCATGGAGAGAGAGGTGACACCCAGACCGGTCAGCACACACGCGAGCAGCGGGTCGGAAGCGGCCTCACCGCAGACACCGCAGCTCTTGCCCTCGGCCTTCGCAGCCTCGGCGGACAACGCCACCAGGTCGAGGAGCGCGGGCTGCCACGGGTCCTGCAGCCGGGAGACCGCACCCACCTGGCGGTCCGCGGCGAACGTGTACTGCGCGAGGTCGTTCGTGCCCAGCGACAGGAACTCCACCTCCTGCAACACCGAACGCGCCCGCAGCGCGGCCGACGGAATCTCGACCATCGCGCCGAACTTCGCCCGCAGCCCCGCCTCCCGGCAGGCGTCCGCGAAAGCCTTGGCATCGGCCCGGTCCGCCACCATCGGGGCCATGACCTCGAGGTGGACGGGCAGCCCCTCGGCGGCCTTGGCGAGTGCCGTCAGCTGTGTACGCAGCACCCCGGGGTGGTCGAGCAGTGTCCGCAGACCGCGCACGCCCAGTGCCGGGTTCGGCTCGTCCGCCGGGGTGAGGAAGTCCAGCGGCTTGTCCGCCCCCGCGTCCAGCACCCGCACCACGACACGGCCCTCGGGGAACGCCTCGAGCACCTGACGGTAGGCCGCGACCTGCTTCTCCTCGGAAGGAGCCTTCTTGTCGTCGTCCAGGAACAGGAACTCGGTACGGAAGAGACCGACGCCCTCCGCGCCCGCCTCCACGGCGGCCGCCACATCCGCCGGGCCACCGATGTTGGCCAGCAGCGGCACCTTGTGACCGTCGGCGGTCGCCCCGGGCCCGGTCGAGGCGGCCAGCGCCGCCTTGCGCTCGGCCGCCGCCGCCTCGAGCCGAGCCTTCTTCTCGTCGCTCGGGTTCACGAAGATCTCCCCGGTGCTGCCGTCGACCGCTATCAGCGTGCCCTCGGCGAGTTCACCGGCCCCCGGCAGGGCGACCACGGCCGGGACACCGAGAGCGCGGGCCAGGATCGCGCTGTGGCTGGTGGGGCCACCCTCCTCGGTCACGAAGCCGAGCACCAACGTCGGGTCGAGCAGCGCCGTGTCCGCCGGCGCGAGATCACGGGCCACGAGGACGTACGGTTCGTCGCTGTCCGGCACACCCGGCATCGGCACCCCGAGCAGCCGCGCGACGATACGGTTCCGCACGTCGTCGAGGTCGGCCACGCGGCCCGCCAGATACTCACCGGCATTCGCGAGCAGCTCGCGGTACGCGGCGAACGCGTCGTACACCGCGCGCTCAGCGGTGCTGCCGACGGCGATGCGCCGCTCCACGTCGGCCATCAGCTCGGGGTCCTGAGCCATCATGGCCTGCGCCTCGAGAACCGCCTGGGCCTCGCCCCCGGCGAGGTTGCCGCGTGCCGTCAGATCGGCCGCGACCGCCTCCACGGCCTTGCGGGCACGCCCTTGCTCGCGCTCCGCCTCTTCCGCCGGGATCTGCTTGGCCGGCGGCTCGAGCACCGCCGTACCCATGTGCCGTACCTCGCCGATCGCCACACCGTGGCTGACACCGACGCCTCGCAGCGTTGTCTCCATCTCACCCGTCTCCGGTAGAGCGGCGGGCTCCGCCGCCGCGTTGGTTGTCCTGGTGGCCGCCACGGGGCGGCACCCCGTCACTTCCAGAAGAAAAGGGTGTCGCCGGCCTTCACATCGCCGTCGTCACGGAGCTCGGAGAGAGCGTCCGCCGTGGCCTCCAGGGCAACGACCGGGCACACCGGGGACTTGCCGGCGGCTTCGACGGCGGCCGGGTTCCAGCGCACGATGCTCTGGCCGCGCGTCACGGTGTCACCCTTGTTGACGAGCAGCTCGAAACCCTCGCCGTTGAGCTGCACGGTGTCGATGCCGAGGTGGGTGAGCACGCCGTGTCCGCTCTCGTCGACCACGACGAACGCGTGCGGATGAAGGGAGACGAGCACACCGTCGACCGGGGAGACGGCCTCGGAGGGCTCCCGCGCGGGGTCGATCGCCGTGCCCGGGCCGACCATGGCCCCGGAGAAGACCGGGTCGGGCACGGACGCCAGTCCGATGGCCCGTCCTGCGAGCGGGGACGTCACGGTGGTCATGGGGAGCCTCCCAGGCGTGGAGATCTGTACGTACGCCGCCGTCGCTGCCTGTCTCCGGCGCGCTGTTCAGCAGCGTATGTCATATGACGTACCGGTTCCGGAGGGCAGGTCCGGATCAGTGGTCTAGACGAGAGGTCTAGACCATGCACCCTAATCGATTTGCACGTGGTCCGCGACCCCGTGTAGAGTCGTACCCCTGCTCGGGGATGAGCGGCGTGAACAGATGCCCCTCACTCGACAGCAATCCAACGTGTCAGATCCTAATCTTTGGATCACTCCTTGCATGCCTGCAGGAGGGTGGTCAAAGGGCCGGAAAAACACTGGTAGTGTTGGAAGCACCGAAGGGAAGCGCCCGGAGGAAAGCCCGAGAGGGTGAGTACGAAGGAAGCGTCCGTTCCTTGAGAACTCAACAGCGTGCCAAAAGTCAACGCCAGATATGTTGATACCCCGACCCGGTCGGTTCGATC
>NZ_LGCN01000275.1 GCF_001279005.1 Streptomyces caelestis | reverse complement strand
CTTTCCGACCCGATTTCCTCGGTGCTTTCCGGGGTCCCGCTTCCGCGTTTCCCTTTCCGGCGGTTCCGACTCTATCAGATCCTTTCGGGCCTGATTCCCAGCCGGTGGGTTTCGCCGTCGAGCCCTCGGCTTTCGCCTGTCGGCCTTTCGACATTCACTACGTTAACCGATTCCCCCGCTCGATTCATAATCGGGCTTCGCGGTTCAGAATTCAGACATGCGAACATGGCGAATTCAACCCGGCTGAGGGGTGATCGTAGGTAGTGGGTTGGCCGCTTCCGGCTGCAGGCGATCGCCGTACCCGGTTCAAGCGGCTCGGACTACCTTACGCACCTTCCAAGGTCGAGTCAACTTCGGCGGCGCCCCTCCGGTACCGAGCCGGCAGCCCCGGTGGCGAAGCGGGTGAGAGTGGATCCGGGGACGGCTGCCTCCGCCGTCGAGGCGCGTCGGGACACGGGCAGGGCGTGCGGCGGCTCAGGCTCCGGCGGACGGCTTGGCTCTCGGGCTCAGTCGGTACGCCGAGACCGTTGGATCACCGGCGAGGTAGAAGCGGTGCTGCCAGTCGTGGGCTTTGCTCACGCCCACCCGAGGACCGATCCGGATGAGCCCCTCGGATACCGGCTCGCCCTCGGACAGCGTGACCGGGGCGCCTGCCAGCAGATCCGTGCCGTTGTGCTCCGCCGTGATGCCGAGCGCCCGGCAGAGGTTCCCCGGGCCCCGCGCGAGGCGTGGGCCCTCGACCTTCGCCCCTCGCCGCTCACGCGCCAGGTCCTCCCCTTCGACGACCCTGCCCGCCCGGACGAGGACGGCCGAAGCGATGCCGTCCGTCCCGGTGACGATGTTGGCGCACCAGTGGAGACCGTGGGACCGGTAGACGTACATGTGTCCCGCCGGTCCGAACATGACGGCGTTGCGGGGTGTCCTGCCCCTGTAGGCGTGGGAGGCCGGGTCGGCCGCACCGGAGTACGCCTCGGTCTCCGTGATGGCGATGCTCACGGTTCCCTCGGACGTCTCGTGGGTGAGGACGGCGCCGAGGAGCTTGGGGGCGACTTCTTCAGCGGGGTGAGCGAGATCCAGGACGTTCACGCCGTCCGGCCTGACGTGCTGCGGACCGGGATCCGGCCGAGGAGGTCGGGGGCGGCCTCGAGGACGGGGCGGTCGAAGAACTCCCTGGGCGGGGGCGTACGGTCGGGGGTCGCGATCATGCCGTCCGAGAGTACTGGAGACGGACGGGGTCACGGGGTGGCCGGCGGGCTCCGCGGTTGCCAGGGTGTGGGACGCGGAACCGGTCACGGCCGGATCGCGTTGTTAGGGATCAAGGGTCCACGTACGACTCGACGCAGGACGACGGATCAGGTGTGGCCCACGGGGGTCGCCTGGAGAGGAAGAGACATGGCGTTCAAGAAGCTGCTGGCGAGTCTGGGTGCCGGCGGGGCCTCGGTGGAGACGGTGCTGCACGAGGTCAACGTGGTTCCGGGCGGGGTCGTCCAGGGCGAGGTGCGGATCCAGGGCGGGTCCGTGAACCAGCAGATCGAGGGTCTGTCGGTCGGGCTGCAGGCCAAGGTCGAGGTGGAGAGCGGCGACCAGGAGTACAAGCAGGACATCGAGTTCGCGAAGTCGTCGCTGGGCGGCGCCTTCGAGCTCCAGGCGGGTGCCGTGCACGCTGTCCAGTTCGGCCTGGAGATCCCGTGGGAGACGCCGATCACGATGATCGACGGGCAGGCGCTGCGCGGGATGAACATCGGGGTGAGCACCGAGCTGGCGATCGCGCGGGCCGTGGACTCCAGTGACCTGGACCCGGTCAACGTGCACCCGCTGCCGGCGCAGAAGGCGATCCTGGACGCGTTCATCCAGCTGGGCTTCCGCTTCAAGAGCGCGGACATGGAGCGCGGCCACATCCGGGGCACCCGGCAGAAGCTGCCGTTCTACCAGGAGATCGAGTTCTTCCCGCCGCAGCAGTACCGGGGGCTGCACCAGGTCGAGCTGAGCTTCGTGGCCGACGACCAGGCCATGGACGTCGTGCTGGAGATGGACAAGAAGCCGGGTCTGTTCAGCGAGGGCAGCGACACCTTCCGCTCCTTCAAGGTGGGGCTGAACGACTATCAGGGCACCGATTGGGCGGCGTACCTCAACCAGTGGCTGTCGGAGGTCGGCAGCAAGCGCAACTGGTTCTAGGCTCGGTCCGCGACTGAACGCAACCGATCAGGAGGTACCGAGGTGACCGAGCTCAAGCGGCGGCCGCTCCCCCACGACTTCCATCCGCCCGTGCCGTCGTTCGCGGTGTCGAGCGAGGACGTGCAGGAGGGGGCGACGCTCAAGGAGGCTCAGGTCCACGCGGCCGGCAACACCTCACCGCACCTGCGGTGGGAGGGGTTCCCGCCGGAGACCAGGAGTTTCGCCGTGACCTGCTACGACCCCGACGCCCCGACGGGCAGCGGGTTCTGGCACTGGGTGCTGTTCGACATCCCGGCCACGGTGACCGAGCTGCCGGTCGGTGCGGGGAGCGGCACGTTCGAAGGGCTGCCCGAGGGCGCGGTCCACGCGCGCAACGACTACGGCAGCAAGGACTTCGGCGGTGCCGCGCCGCCGCCCGGGGACGGGCCGCACCGGTACGTGTTCACGGTGTACGCCGTGGATCAGGAGAAGCTCGGTCCGGACTCGGACGCGTCTCCCGCCGCGGTGGGCTTCAACCTGCGGTTCCACACGCTGGCGCGCGCGCAGCTGATCGGTGAGTACGAGGTGCCCGCGGAGTCCTGAGCCCGGACGGAGCGGCCTCGGCCGTTCACGGAACGTTTGCCCGCCCCTGGTCTTGGAATTGATCAGGGGCGGGCATTTTCGTTGCCGGGGGTCGTAGGGGGCGCCTCCCGCGGGAGCAGTGGATATTGCGTTGTCCATCCCGGCGTGCCCGGCCAGAGTTGATCCCAGCCCGCCGAGGGGTGGGCCGGTGCGCACGGGAGGTGGGCTGGTATGCGGGACACGCTGGTGCTGAACGCGAGCTTCGAGCCGTTGTCGACGGTGACGCTGAACCGAGCCGTCGTTCTGGTGCTTCAGGACAAGGCCGTGGTCGAACAGGCCCACCCCGAGCTCCGGATGCGTGGAGCCGCGGTCGACATACCGGCGCCCCGGGTGATCAGGCTCTGCCAGTACGTGAGGGTGCCGTTCCGAAGACAAGCTCCGTGGTCGAGGCGGGGCGTCCTGGTGCGGGACCGGCACCGGTGCGCGTACTGCGGCCGGCGGGCGACGACTGTGGACCACGTGGTGCCGCGGTCGCACGGTGGGCAGGACACGTGGCTGAACACGGTGGCGTCCTGTGCGGAGGACAACCACCGGAAGGCGAACCGGACGCCTGAGCAGGCGGGGATGCCGCTGTTGCGGCGGCCCTTCGAGCCGACGCCGGCTGACGCGATGTTGCTGGCGCTGGGCGCCGAGGACTTCGAGGCGTTGCCCGAGTGGTTGGCGCTGGACGCGGCATAGGGCTTCGCCGCAGAGGTCGGGCGGTTCCCCCGGGCGCGGGTCGTGCGTGGTGGTGCGCGCAGTCCCCGCGCCCTCGGGGTGTCAGTCGATGGACGGCTTCTCGCGGCGTTCCTGGGCGGGGACGTTGGGGGCCGGGGCGCCGTTGCCGCCGCCCATCGCGCCGAAATTGCCCATCGCGCCGGAGAGGCCCTTGAGCGCGTCGCCGATTTCGCTGGGGACGATCCAGAGCTTGTTGGCGTCGCCCTCGGCGATCTTGGGGAGCATCTGGAGGTACTGGTAGGAGAGGAGCTTCTGGTCGGGGTCGCCGGCGTGGATGGCCTCGAAGACCGTACGGACGGCCTGGGCCTCGCCCTCGGCGCGCAGGGCCGCCGCCTTGGCCTCGCCCTCGGCGCGCAGGATCTGGGACTGCTTCTCGCCCTCGGCGCGCAGGATCTCGGACTGGCGGACACCCTCGGCCTGGAGGATCGCGGCGCGCTTGTCGCGGTCGGCGCGCATCTGCTTCTCCATCGAGTCCTGGATGGAGGTGGGCGGTTCGATGGCCTTGAGCTCGACGCGGTTGACGCGGATGCCCCACTTGCCGGTGGCCTCGTCGAGGACGCCGCGCAGGGCCGCGTTGATCTCCTCACGGGAGGTCAGGGTGCGCTCGAGGTCCATGCCGCCGATGATGTTGCGCAGTGTGGTGACGGTGAGCTGCTCGATGGCCTGGATGTAGCTGGCGACCTCGTAGGTGGCGGCGCGGGCGTCGGTCACCTGGTAGTAGATGACGGTGTCGATGTTGACGACCAGGTTGTCCTGGGTGATGACCGGCTGCGGGGGGAACGGCACGACCTGCTCGCGCAGGTCGATGCGGTTGCGGATGGTGTCGATGAACGGGACGACGATGTTGAGGCCCGCGTTGAGCGTCCGCGTGTAGCGGCCGAAGCGCTCGACGATGGCGGCGCTGGCTTGTGGGATGACTTGGATCGTCTTGATCAGGGCGATGAAGACCAACACCACCAGGATGATCAGGACGATGATGATCGGTTGCATCGTCGGTTCCCCGAACCCTTCTTCGCCTCGGCGCCTACGGCAGGCATGGTGACTGTGGAAGATCCTGCGGTTGAAGATCTTGCTGGTCGAGTCTGACAGACCATCGGTGCAAGTGGGGTGTTGTTCGCCCCAGTTGTGTTGCGGGGTTCACATGATGACGGCCGTGGCCCCCTCGATGTCCACCACGTCCACTTCCTGGCCTGCTTCATAGGTGTGGCCGGCGTCGAGTGCGCGCGCCGACCAGACCTCGCCGGCCAGCTTGATCCGGCCGCCGGAGCCGTCGACGCGTTCCAGCACGACGGCCTGCCTCCCTTTCAGGGCGTCCACGCCGGTGGCGAATGGGGGCCGTTGGGCCCGGTGTCTGTTCGCGATGGGGCGTACGACGGCGATGAGGGCGGTCGAGACGACGGCGAAGACCGCGACCTGGGCGACCGCTCCGCCGCCGAAGATGCCGGAGACCACTGCCGCGGCGACGGCGCCCACCGCGAGCATGCCGAGTTCGGGCATCGCGGTGATCACGAGCCCGATGCCGAGTGCCGCCGCGCCGATCAGCCACCACAGCCATGCGTCGATGTCCACGTGGTCATGGTAGGACCGCGCACCCGGTCGCCGACAGAGCGCCGATCAGTTTGAACGCGCCGTGCGGCTCCGGGTCTTGGGCTGCGGGAGGGGTCAGGACATCGGGAGGCCCTGGGCGGTGAAGCGGTCGCCGACCTGTTCGACGACGAGCGGGAGGCCGAAGCAGAGGGAGAGGTTGCGGGAGGTGAGTTCGAGCTCCAGCGGTCCGGCGGCGAGGACCTTGCCCTGACGGATCATCAGGACGTGGGTGAAGCCCGGGGCGATCTCCTCGACGTGGTGCGTGACCATGATCATGGAGGGGGCGATCGGGTCGCGGGCGAGCCGGCCGAGACGACGTACCAGGTCCTCGCGGCCGCCGAGGTCGAGTCCGGCGGCGGGCTCGTCGAGGAGCAGCAGTTCGGGGTCGGTCATCAGGGCGCGGGCGATGAGGGTGCGCTTGCGCTCGCCCTCGGAGAGCGTGCCGAACCTGCGGTCCAGGTACTCGGACATGCCGAGGCGGTCGAGGAAGGCGCGGGCGCGCTGCTCGTCGATGTCCTCGTACTCCTCCTGCCAGCCGGCGGTCATGCCGTAGGCGGCGGTGAGCACGGTCTGCAGGACGGTCTGGCGCCTGGGGAGCTTGTCGGCCATGGCGATGCCGGCCATGCCGATGCGGGGGCGCAGTTCGAAGACGTCGGTGCCGGGGGTGCCGAGGGTCTCGCCGAGGATGCTGACGGTGCCCTTGCTGGGGTAGAGGTAGCTGGACGCGATGTTGAGGAGGGTGGTCTTGCCGGCGCCGTTGGGGCCGAGGATGACCCAGCGCTCGCCCTCCTTGACCGACCAGGAGACCTGGTCCACCAGAGCCCGGTCCTCACGGACCACGGATACGTCCTGAAGCTCCAGAACATCGCTCATGAGCGCGTTGTCTCCCCTTGCAGTGTGGCCGGGTCTCGGCTGTCGCGTACGCCTGTGGGTCGGTCCGCCGCACCCGTGGGCGCAGCCCATCATGAAATCTACGCCACTGGTCGACCCGGACATTCCTCCGGTCCGGTTCTTGGGCTCTGTCTAGGGTGTACGCATGCTCTCGGAACCTCGCTCTGGACGCCTCGCCGCTTGGGGGAACGCCCTTCTCGCCGGACTTGTCCCACCGGATGACGCCGTGCTCGCGATCGTCGGGGAGGACGCGGTGCACCGGGTGGAGGGGGTGCCGGGCGAGTCGGCTCCCGTGGGGCTCACGCTGGCGCTGGGGCGGCTGCGGGCGCTCGGGGCGTCCGGGCTGCGGGTGGCGCTGCCGGCGCCGGGGCATCCGCTGGGGCTGAGCGGGCCGCCGGAGTTCAATGCGCGGGCGCTGGAGGCGGAGGAGGCGGTGGTGTGCCACGGGGCCGCACTGGGGCTGGTGCCGGAGGTGCACGAGGCCGGGCCCTCGGGTGATGTGCACGTGGAGGTGGTGTGGCACTGCCTGCCGGTGCGGGAGGCGCCGCCGGCGGACGTCCCGTCGCTCGGTGAGGCGGAGCGGGAGCTGGCGGAGGCGCTGCGGGAGGCCACCGAGGTGCTGACGCGGCTGGATGTGGCCGGGTCGGGGCCGGTGGCGGAGGCGGCGATCGACGCGTACCGGGCGCGGGCCCTGGCCTCGCGGGGGCGGGAGGTGCTGGCGCCGGGGTATCCGCCTCGGGCGGTGCGGGTGTTGGAGCTGGCTCAGCGGGTGGGGACGTTGGTGTCGCTGGCGGGGGGTGGGGGGCACGGG
>NZ_LGCN01000274.1 GCF_001279005.1 Streptomyces caelestis | reverse complement strand
TTTCCGGGGTCCCGCTTCCGCGTTTCCCTTTCCGGCGGTTCCGACTCTATCAGATCCTTTCGGGCCTGATTCCCGGTCGGAGCGGGCTGTCTTCACGGCTGTTGGGCCGTTCCGACGTCTCAAACCTTAGCGGACTCTCTTCGCGTTCCTCAAATCGAGGGTTGGAATTGAATTCGGGCACGCCGAAATCTTTCCCGCTGGGAGGTTGTGCTGAGGTTTTGAGTGCCGCAGTCGCGGCGGAAGGTGTTGCCGAAGAACCGTTACGGCCCCGTGGCAACCCGAAGAACCTTACGGATCGGCCAGGGGGCTGTCAAGCGCCCCTGGCCAAGATCTTTCAGTCCAGGTCGCTGAGACGTCCGCCGGCGTCCGGCTGGGCGTGTTCCACCCGGCGCAGGAGGCGGGTGAGCACCTCGCCCAGCATCACCCTCTCGTCCGGGGCGAGGTCCTGGAGGAGGTCCTCCTCGAAGACAGTGGCGAGGCGCATCGCCTCGAGCCACTTCTCGCGGCCGGCGGAGGTCAGCTCCACGATCACACGGACCCGGTTGGTCTCGTCCCGCTCCCGGTCGACCAGCCCCTCGGTGACCATGCGGTCGATCCGGTGGGTCATGGCGGCCGGGGTCAGCCCCAGGCGCTTGGCGAGGTCGCCGGGGCCCATGCGATACGGGGCGCCGGAGAGGACGAGGGCCTTGAGGACCTCCCAGTCGGCGTTGGTGATGCCGAGTTCGGCGGTCTGACGGCCGTAGGCGACGTTCATGCGGCGGTTCAGGCGGGACAGCGCGTTGACGATCTTCTCGACCTGGGGGTCGAGGTCCTGGAACTCGCGCTGGTACGCGGCGATCTGCTCTTCGAGTGTCGGCTCGCCGAGGCCGGAGGTGTCGCCCATGGGCGCAGTATGGCACGCCCCCTCTTTGCCTTGAAGTCCTTCTCTATGTAGTCTTTAGCATCGAACTTTAGCTTCTAAGTCTTCACTCCTAACTGCTTGAGAGAGGTGAACGTGACCAGGGCGATGGACACGGCGATGCGCCGGATCCACGTGGGCAACGCACTCAGCGCGTTCGGGCTGGGCTTCACGGTCCCGTATCTGTACGTCTACGTGGCGCAGGTGCGAGGGCTGGGGGCCATGACGGCGGGTCTCGTACTCGCCGTCTTCGCCGTGGCCGCGCTGATCGTGCTGCCGTTCGCCGGACGGGCGATCGTCCGGCGCGGTCCGCTGCCGGTGCTGCTCGTCGCCCTGGTCACGGCCGCGATCGGGGCGCTGAGCCTGGGTCTGTCGAGTGGGGCGGCGACCGTGCTGCTGTCGGCGGCGGCGCTGGGCGCCGGGCAGGCCGTGATGCAGCCGGCGCTCGCGACGATGATCGTGGACTGCTCGACCACGGAGAACCGGTCACGGGCGTTCGCCATGCAGTTCTTCCTGCAGAACCTCGGGCTCGGCGTCGGCGGTCTCATCGGCGGTCACCTCGTGGATCCCACGAAAGCCGGCTCCTTCACCCTCCTCTTCGCGATCGAAGCGGCGATGTTCCTGCTGCTGGTCGTGGTGATGGCGACGGCGCGGATGTCGCGCGCGCCGCGTGTCGAGGGCGCTCCGGCGCAGTCGGTCAAGGGCAGCTGGAAGCAGCTGCTGGGCAACCGGGCCATGGTGCAGCTGTGTGTGCTGGGCTTCGTGCTGTTCTTCGCCTGCTACGGACAGTTCGAGTCGGGGCTGAGCGCGTACGGCGTCGAGGCCGCCGGGATCTCCACCTCCGCGCTGGGGACGGCCCTGGCCGCGAACACCCTGGTGATCGTGGTCGCGCAGTTCGCGGTGCTGCGGTTCGTCGAGCGGCGCAAGCGCTCGCGCGTGATCGCGTCCGTGGGGCTGATCTGGGCCGTGGCGTGGGCCGTGGCCGGGTACGCGGGGCTGGGCGACGGGAGCCGGACGATGGCGACCGCCGCGTTCATCTCGACGTACGCGCTGTTCGGGCTCGGCGAGGCGATGCTGTCGCCGACGCTCGCGCCGCTGGTCGCCGATCTCGCGCCGACCGGGATGGCGGGGCAGTACAACTCGGCGTTCGCCCTGGTGAAGCAGCTCGCGTTGGCTCTGGGTCCGGCGGTGGGCGGTCCGCTGGGCGCCTCGCTGCACGCCCCGTACGTCGTGATCTTCCTGCTGTTCTCGCTGGGGATCACGGTGCTGGCGGTGCGGCTCGGACGGCAGCTCACCGACGTGCAGAACCAGCCTTCGGTGGCGCGGAGCCGTGTGGTGACGCAGGGGGGCGCGGCAGCCGGGCAGGCTCCGGCGCACGCCTGATCCACGCGCTCCGCCATCACCCCTGTACGCCTGTGCGCGTCCGGACGCCCGGCTCGGCTACGAGCCGGGCGTCTTCGGCAGGAGGAACTCGCACCAGACCGCCTTGCCGCCGCCCGGGGTGCGTCTGCTGCCCCAGCCGGAGGCGATCGTCGCGACGATGGCGATGCCCCGGCCGGACTCGTCGCCGGGTTCCGCGCGGCGGCGCCTCGGCAGGTGGTCGTCGCCGTCGGTGACCTCGATGATCAGGCGGCGGTCGGTGCGGCGCAGCCGCAGCCGCATGGGCGGGGTGCCGTGCTGGAGGGAGTTGGCGACCAGTTCGCTGGCGGCCAGAACGCCCAGGTCGTGCAGCTCCGCGGGGAAACGCCAGCTGGTCAGCACGCCGGAGGCGAAGGCACGCGCGCGGGGGGCCGCCTCGACCCCTCCGAGCAGTTCCAGCGCGGCGTTGCGGAAGAGCTCGCCCTCCGCGCCCTTGCGGGCGGGGTGCTGGAGCACCAAAACAGCAACGTCGTCGTCGTGGTCCGGGGTCACGCCGGCCGAGCGGACCAGGCGGTCGCAGACGACCTGAGGGCTGCCGGTGGCTCCGGCCAGGGCGCGCTCCAGGGCGGCGATGCCCTCGTCCAGGTCCTCGTTCCTCCGTTCCACCAGGCCGTCCGTGTAGAGGACGGCGGTGGAGCCGGGGCCGAGGGGGACGGAACCGGACGCGTGCATCCAGCCGCCGGTGCCGAGCGGGGGGCCGGTCGGTTCGTCGGCGCGCCGGACGGCGCCGTTCTCGTCGCGGACCAGGATGGGCAGGTGGCCGGCGGAGGCGTACACCAGGCGGCCCTCGTTGGGGTCGTGGATGGCGTACACGCAGGTGGCGATCTGGTTGGCGTCGATCTCCATGGCGAGGCCGTCGAGCAGCTGGAGCACCTCGTGCGGCGGGAGGTCGAGCCGCGCGTAAGCCCGTACGGCCGTACGGAGCTGTCCCATGACCGCCGCCGCGCGCACCCCCCGCCCCATGACGTCGCCGATGACCAGGGCGGTGCGGCCGCCGCCCAGGGTGATCACGTCGTACCAGTCGCCGCCGACGGCGGCCTCGGTGCCGCCGGGGTGGTAGGTGGCGGCGACGCGCAGGTCGTCGGGCTCCTCCAGTTCCTGGGGGAGGAGGGAGCGCTGGAGGGTGACGGCGGTCTCGCGCTGACGGCGTTCGCTGGCGCGCAGGCGTTCGGCGGCCTCGGCGTGGTCGGTGACGTCGGTGGCGAAGACGAGCACCCCACGGCCCTCGACCTCGGTGACCGGGGTGCAGGTGAAGGTGTAGGAGCGGCCGTCGGGGGCCTTGCGGGACTTCACCGTGCGGGGCTTGCCGCTGCGCAGGACCTGGGCGAGGAGGGGCAGCAGGCCGAGTGCTTCCAGTTCGGGCAGTGCTCCGCGCGCGGGGGCGCCGATCGGGCGGACGCCGAAGGCCGCGGTGTAGGCGTCGTTGACGTAGGCGATGCGGTGGTCGGGGCCGTGGACCAGGGCGACGAGGGAGGGGACGTGGTCCAGGACCTCGCGCACCCGGAGCTCGTCGACGGCGGGCACGGCCGGTACGCCGTCGGTGAGTCGTTCGGCGCGGGCCCCGGGCACGGAGCCCTCTCCCTGCCGGTCCGGGGAGACCGCCTGCTCGCTCCGCGCTGCGGCGCGGCGCTGCGTTCCGGGGAGCCGGGCGCTCCAGCGCGTGAAGTTCACGAATCCTTGCCTCGTGTAGTTGTCGGCGGCCGGAAACCGGGACCGGCCGGGGCCCCGGGGGCCGCACCGGGGCGGGTGGGGCCCGCCCGCGGTGGTGGACCAGTCTGGCAGGGTGCCGACCGGGCCGACATCCGTCAGACGCAGGGCCGTCCGGTGGAGTTCCTGAGTTCGGTCAGGACGACCCCTTCGGGTCGTTCGGGGGGCCCTGGAAAGGCTTTCCACCGGCCGCCAGTTCGAACTCCGCACGGGGGTGCTCAAGTGAGCCGAGCGAGACGACCTCCCGTTTGAAGAGCCCGGCGAGCGTCCATTCGGCGGCCACCCGCGCCTTGCGGTTGAAGGTCGGGACGCGGCTGAGGTGATAGGTCCGGTGCATGAACCAGGCGGGGTATCCCTTGAACTTGCGTCCGTAGACCTGGGCGACGCCCTTGTGCAGCCCGAGGGAGGCGACGGAACCGGCGTACTTGTGGGCGTACGTCTCCAGCGGTTCGCCCCGCAGGGAGTGGACCACGTTGTCCCCGAGGACCCGCGCCTGGCGGAGCGCGTGTTGCGCGTTGGGGGCGCACTCCCGCCCGGGCTCCCCCGCGGTGGCGTCGGGGACGGCGGCGGCGTCCCCCGCGGCCCACGCGTGCGCGGCCCCGTCCACGGCCAGCTCGGCGGTGCACTTCAGCCGCCCCCGCCCGTCCAGCGGCAGGTCGGTGGCCGCGAGGACGGGATGCGGTTTGACCCCGGCCGTCCACACGACCGTACGCGTGGGGAAGCGCGCCCCGTCGCTGAGCACGGCGACACGGTCGGCGCAGGACTCCAGCCGGGTCTCCAGGCGGACGTCGATGTTGCGCCGGCGCAGTTCGGTGACGGTGTACCGGCCCATCTCCTCACCGACCTCGGGCAGGATCCGCCCGGACGCCTCGACGAGGATCCACTTCATGTCCTCGGGCCGGATGGTGCGGTAGTACCGCGCGGCGTAACGGGCCATGTCCTCCAGCTCGCCGAGCGCCTCGACGCCCGCGTAGCCGCCCCCGACGAAGACGAAGGTCAGGGCGGCGTCCCGGAGGGCGGGGTCGCGCGTGGAGGAGGCGATGTCCATCTGCTCGAGGACGTGGTTGCGCAGGCCGATGGCCTCTTCCACCGTCTTGAAGCCGATGCCGTGGTCGGCGAGGCCGGGGATCGGGAGGGTGCGCGACACGGAACCGGGTGCGAGCACCAGTTCGTCGTAGGCGACCTGCCGTCCTCCCGTGCCCTCCTCACCGGTGGCGAGCGTGCTGACGGTGGCGGTGCGGGTGGCGTGGTCGATGCCGGTGGCCTCGCCGACGACGACGTGGCACCGGTCGAGGACACGACGCAGCGGTACGACGACGTGCCGGGGGGAAATGGCGCCGGCGGCCGCTTCGGGGAGGAAGGGCTGGTACGTCATGTACGGATCCGGGGTGACGACCGTGATCTCGGCCTCGCCCCGCCCGAGTTCCCGTTTCAGCCTCCGCTGGAGGCGCAGGGCCGTGTACATCCCGACGTAGCCGCCGCCGACAACGAGAATGCGCGCACGTTCCTTCACCATCCCATGACGCACCCGTCGCTCGCGTTTGTCCACAGCCCCGACGAGTTGTGTGACCGGAGGGCCCTCGTGCCCCGGGTTGGCCGATTTACCGACCCTGCCGAAATCCTCACAGGTCAGCAGCGGTGAGCCCGCCCACAGGCAGGGGTACATTCAGGACGTACACGCCCCGTACTCCGATCGGGGGGCGCTCCGTGCGGAACCTGCCCCTTCTGAATTGACTCCCTCTCAACTATGTTCGTCTGTCGACGGGGTGTAGGGGGATGTGCTCATCGGGCTCGCGACGGGCGGGACCGACAGGCCGGACCTGTTCCACGCACCCCGGCCATCAATGGCGGGGAGAAGTCTCCGGGGGGAGACGTCATTACCGGGGGAATACACATGCATGTTCAGGACTCTCATTGGTCTTCCGCTCTCGCGGCCGGCGCGACGATGAGCGCGCCCACGGGCGGCGGACGCCCGGACGGGGCACGCACGACACCGCTGCGCGTGGACGCCCAGCGCAATCTGGAGCACGTGCTGCGTGCCGCACGGGAAGTCTTCGGCGAGCTGGGGTACGGCGCGCCGATGGAGGACGTGGCACGCCGGGCACGGGTCGGCGTGGGCACGGTGTACCGGCGCTTCCCGAGCAAGGACGTCCTGGTGCGGCGGATCGCCGAGGAGGAGACCTCCCGGCTGACCGACCAGGCGCGGGCGGCGCTCGGCCAGGAGGACGAGCCGTGGGCTGCGCTGTCCCGCTTCCTGCGCACGTCGGTCGCGTCCGGTGCGGGACGGTTACTGCCGCCGCAGGTGCTGCGGGTGGGCGTGGTGGAGGAGCACGGTCTGCCGGACCACGCGCGGTTGCCGCAGCAGCGGACGCAGGGGGCGGGTGAGCTGCGGCTGGTGCCGGAGACGGCGGTGGCCGTGGCGGCGGAGGGCGACGCGGGGGCCGCGGAGCTGCTGGACGTCGTGGGGCAGTTGGTGGACCGGGCGCGGGCCGCGGGTGAGCTCCGGCCGGACGTGTCGGTGTCGGACGTCCTGCTGGTGATCGCGACGGCGGCGCCGTCCCTGCCGGATGCGGCGCAGCAGGCTGCGGCGTCGGCGCGGCTGCTGGACATCCTGCTGGAGGGTTTGCGCTCACGCCCGGCGTAGGGGGCACCGGTCCGGGGCGGTGCACCCCGCGCTTTCCTCGGCCCCGCGCGTTTGCCGGGCGCCCGGCGTCGCTGCAGGCCGGGGGGTGTTCGCGCGGCCCGGCGCTTGCGGGGTGCCGTCGCGCCCACCCGTGCCGCCCTGCGGCACGACTGCCCGCGGCCGACGCGGCAGACGGCTGACGCGGCACGCCGCCGCCCGCGGCTGACGCGGCGGGTGGCCGGCCGCGGCAGGCGGCAGGCGGGAGCGGGGGCCGCCTGCGGCGCGGAGGAGACGGGGCGGGGTGGCCGCGTACGGCGGGAAGGGGGCGGGGCGGGGGTGGCCGCCCGCAGCGGCCGGCGCGTCCGCGCCCTCGCCCTCCCGGGACACGTGATCCGCGCCGG
>NZ_LGCN01000273.1 GCF_001279005.1 Streptomyces caelestis | reverse complement strand
GCCCGACGGGCGATCGAGCGCGACGAGGACGCGGTCGCCGGCTGGGTGAAGGAGACCTGGCCTCGGGTAAAAGGACCGCGGCGTCGCTCGGCGGCCGGAGCGTCTTCGAGGACGAAGCCGGTTTCTCGATGACGCCCCCCGCCTCCCGGACCTGGGCAAGGCGCGGGCACACGCTCGTGATCCGAGTGAGGGGACGTTCCCGGCGCCGGTTCTCGATTGCCGCCCTGGCCTGCTGCAAGCAGGGCGAACGCTCACGCCTGGTCCTCCGGCCCAAGCGGCACGTCGACCACAAGCGCGGCGGCCGGCGCAGCTTCACCCGGACCGACCACCGCGACCTGCCGACCGCCTCCCACCAGCAACTCGGCGCCCCCTTCATTTTCGTCCGGGACGACCTCACCGTGCACCTGGACGCCCGGCTGCGGGCCCTCATCGGCGCCCACGACTGGATCACCGCCTACCAGCTACCGCCTTACGCACCCGACCTGAACCCGGCCGAAGGCATCCGGGCGCTGCTCCGACGCGCGGGCCGGAACAACACCGCCTTCACCGACCCCGACCACCTGAGGCACACCCTGCGCCGCCCCCTCCGCGCACTCCGGTACCGCAGCGAAACCATCGACGGATGCCTCGCCCCGACCGGACTCACCCTGACGACATCACGCCGACAATCTCACTAGACACCTTGATCGACGACGCTGCTTGAACTCATCAATAAACGCTGTCCATGGAGATGAATGAAGCCAGGTCCAGACCGTCCGTGTCCGCGAGGGGTTTTCGATGCGGGCGAGTGTGGTGCGGGACTCGGCGACCGGCTCGGTCACGTCGTTGACGAACCCGCCGCCCTTGCCGGCCCCCTTCGATGTGGCGGGGGCAACGACGGCCCGTTGGACCTCTTCGGTCAGGTCGGTGTAGTCCACGACCGCGCCGGAGGTCTTCACGAACCCGGTCGGGGATACCCGGGTGCGGTTCGGGCGGGTGATCATCTGGAACAGGGCGTGGGCCTTCAGAGGCTCCTCCGGGGAGAGGACGCCCTCGTTGTGGAGATCGCATCCGGTCATCGACTTCGCGCGGTAATCCCCGCGACGCTCCGTCGCCTCACCTCTACGATCACTCAAAGCGGCAGATCGGTAGGGGTGGGACGAGCGTGGACGACGACATCCAAAGCGGCGGGACAGCAGCGGTCCGCCTGATCCGGGGGATGCCCCTCGCGGAGGTTTTGGACATTGCTGATCCTCGGGCTTGGACCGCGTTCGATGTGGGCGTCCGTCAGGTTCTCCGCTACGGGCATGCGCTGTTGCCGGACGAGGACCGGACCGCGGCGCTGCGTTCCGGCACAGCCGCTGACGCTGCACCGCGCACGGAGGCGTCTTCACGGAACTCGGCAACCGGCCGTTTCCGCAGCTGGATCACCGCCCGCTTCCGCCGCCCGGCCGGGGGCGCGGAACCGGCCGCCGAACCCGGGCACCTTTCGCACGGCCGACTTCAGGCAGACGAAATCCGGGACGAGAGCACGGGGCAGGATGTGCAGGCCTGGCTCGCTCTTGCGCTGTGTCATCCGGACGGGCGGGTACGCGAGGCCGCTTTGGACGAGGCCGCGGAGCATCCCGTGTTTCTTTCCCTGCTGGCCATACGCGCCGGCGACTGGGCCACGCCCGTGCGGGAGCGGGCCCGCAGGCTCTTGGGCGAGAGGCTCGACGTGGAGACCGCGGTCGTCCTCGCGCCGCTGATCCTGCGCGTCGGCCGGCGTGAGCGGGGCGCCTTCGGGCTCGAACTACTCGACAGCACGCTCCGCCGGGCGCCGCGCGAGCGGCTGCTGCCCTTGCACACCCACACCGACCGCACCGTACGTCGGTTCGTCTTCCGGCTGACCATCGAGGAAGGACTCCTCTCTCCCGGCGAACTGGCCCGCCGCGCCGCCTCGGACGACGACGCGGTCGTCCAAGGCCTGTGCGCCGATGCCGCCCTGGCCGCCATGGCGGACGGCGAAGACTGGGACGAGGTGCTGGAGCCGCTCCTGGACGCGCGTAATCCCCGGGCGCGGTCGGCCGGGGTCACCGCGCTGCGTCGGGCGCAACGACCCGAACAGGCGATGGAGTTCCTCACCGACCGGTCCGCGCTGGTGCGGGCCTGCGCGCGGTACGTCGTACGCCAGCACGGGATGGATCCGCTGCTCCGGTACCGGGAGCGATGCACGGACCCGGCCGACCCGACGATGCCACCCGGTGCGGTGATCGGACTGGCGGAGTGCGGAAAGCGCGTGGACGCGGAGCTGCTGTGGCCACTGCTCACCCATCCGGCACCGCCCGTGCGGGCACGGGCGGTGGCCGGACTGCGCACACTGGACGCGACCGACGTCGCACGGCTGCTGCCGCTGCTCGACGACCCGGCACCCGGCGTCGTACAGGAGACGACCACCTCGCTGCTCCCGTCCGCCGGGACACTGCCCGAAAAGCTGCTGACAGCACGCCTCGGCGCCGAGCAGCCCCGGCCAGTCCGAGTCGCCGCATTCCGGCTGCTCGACGCGCGCGGCGGGATTGTTGGCCTGCGGGCCGCGGTCGCCCTGCTGGATGATCCGGACGACAGGTTGCGCGCGTGGGCCGGGCAGTCGGTGCAGCACTGGCATCCGGGAGCGGACACCCCGCACGGGGACGCGGAAGTGGGCGAACTGCTGAACCGGACCCGCCACCTCTTCAGCGACTACGTTCTTCAGCGGCGCAAGTGGGAGGTCGGGCTGTCCAGCTGACGAGATGCGGGGCACTCTGAGGCCCAGGACGCCTGGTACCGGCCCGGGTGCCAGCGGTTGGAGTGCAGGAACGCGGGTTGCAGCACATGGTGACGGAACCGGCCATCCCTGCGGGGGCGTTCCGTAGCCGACGGGCGCGCGTTGCACAGCTGGTGGCTGTGGCGGGGTGCGGCTGAGCAATGATCCGCGCAGCGCTGTGGCCTGCTGTGTGGGGTCCGTGGTCGGGGTCGTGATAGCGGTGGTGGGGGTCTGCGCAATGTCTGACCGGCTGCGTGGACGAGATCTAGTCCAGCGGTCGGCATACATCGCTGCGGCGGCGGGCGTCCTGGAGGGACGCCAGCGCGGTCTTGGTCACCGTCAGCCCGTGCCCGACTTTCAACCGCACCGCGGTCCGGCCCACAGCGAGCAATCGAGTTGACCACAAGCTCAACGCGGTGCCATCGCTGTGAGTGACGCGCGGTCGCCCGGTTCGGGTGGGCTTGGCGAGTTCCACCTGGATCAGCAGAAAGGCCGGAACTCTTTGAAGGTGGGTGTCGGGCGGGGGTCGGGTAGCCGGTAGGCACCGGTCCGGGGCTTGCCGTTGGCCGGGTCGGTGGTCCCGTCGGTCAGGGCGTCCGGTATCGGACGCCATCCCAGGTTGGTTTCGAAGTACGCCACGGCTGCGCCGACCGATGGCCACCAGAGGTCGTCGAGCAGCACGATGCCGCCGGGCCGGACGATCTCGCCCAGGAAGTGGAGGTCGACGAACACGTTGTGGAAGTGGTGGCTGCCGTCGACGAACGCGGCGTCCGCGACGAAACCCGCGTCGGCCAGCCGGGCGAGGAAGTGCTGCGACGGTTCGGTCACCAGCTCGGCGATGCCGTCCAGGCCGGCGCCGCACAGCAGCTCCCACCCGACACCGTCGTATGCCGTGTACTGGAACGGATCGATCACCACATGCCGCGGGTTTCGTGAACCGGTGCGCAGCAGGGCCTCGCCGATCGCCAGCGCCGAGCCGGCATAGGCGAGCCCGATCTCGACGACCGTGCCGACTCGCTCTTCCACCAGGAGGTCACGTACCTGATCGCAGTCGCGCTCCGGCAGCGTGACGGTGACGAAGTCCGGGACGCCCTCGGGACTGCGGGGCGGCCCGTGTTCGATGAGCCCGCGGCGTACGGCGGCCACTTGATCCGGCCACTGGCCTGCGGCTCCGTCCGGTTGCGGAATCGAGTTCACCAGGCGCACTCCTTCTGGCCGAGGACATAGAACGTGGCCCATTGTGACACGCAGAGTAGCCACCCGAAGCGCTGGGTCACAACCGATACGGTCCGGGGCTCGCTCGCGTATCCACCGGCGGGGGAGACCGGCAGCATCACAGATCAGACCGGGGACGGGGTGTGCCGCCAGTCAGGGGCGTCCACACATTCTGGGCGGGACCGTGCTGTTCGAGGTGATCGGTCAGGACGGCAGGGATGGGCGAAGACGAGCGGGCGGGCACGGGACCTCCTCGTGATCAGCTGGCTTCGACACCGATGTGATCACTGGTGCCGTGCCTGTTCTGCTGCGGCGTCAACTTCCGCCGCACAGTGACGATGGGCCGGGCGTTCTGACGTTGGCCGTTCACCCCCTATGAGGTCTTGCTCCGCGCTCACCGGCGCAGGCCTGGCGGCCGTCCGGATGGGCGGACGGGGCGACGTCACGCAGGGGGGCCGAGCGGTGGGTGGTCGAGCACGCGGGGCTTGTACTCGACCAGCTGGATGCGGCCGTCGAAGGTGCGGTGCTCGATCATCTCGAGGGCAACGTCCGGATAGCCGTCGTAGATGCGTTCTTCGCCCGTGGCCCCGGTGATCACCGGGAACATCACGACCCGGAAGCGGTCGACGAGTCCGGCTCGTAGCAGGGAGCGGCACAGGCCGAGGCTGCCGATCGTGCTGAGGAGCCCCGTGCCACTCGACTTCATGGCGCGGACCGCCTCGACGGCGTCGTCGCGGACGAGCGTGGAGTTGGCCCACGTCAGTGGCTCCTCGAGTGAGGAGGAGAACACCACCTTGGACGCTTGCGTGAGCTCGTCGACGGACGCCTCTTCTTCGGGCCTGAACTCCTCTTGGCCATTCGGGACCTCGCCTGCGGCGAAGCCCGACATCAGGCGGTAGGTGTTCGCTCCCATCAGGTAGGTGGCCTCGGGCTGCTTGCCGAGCCATGCGAGGTACTCCGGGCCCTCCAGGCCCCAGAACCCGGGCCATCCCTCTCCCGATGCGTGGCCGTCGAGCGAGGTGATGAAGTCGACGAGAAGCTCCGACATGGCGGTGTCCTTTCCCGGGGTGTCACGAGCTTGGACCGGCCGGGAGCCGCAAACTCATCGGCCGCGCAGTGGAGTGACGAGGAAACCCATGACACTGCAGCCGATCAGGTCGGTGGAGCGGCACTGCTTCGGAGGGCCTGGAGTCCTACATGATTGCACTACGCGCATAGTCGGGTAATGATCTCCATGCCACTGGGAACGACGGTTTGTGTTCTGTTGAAGTCCCAGCTCAGCCCCGCCCGCGAACGGCCCTGACGATCCAAGCGATTCCGGAACTTGAAGCCGCCCTGCCATCCTCGAGGAACTGAGACAGGCCAGCGGCTACCGGCGCGATATCGCCACGCAACCGGTCCTCCAGCGCGGCGGCAGCGAACGCAGCCGGCAACGCGCCGACACCGAAGCCCCCACCCTCCACGAGTACGGCCCGGACCAGAACGACGCGGTTCCAGCATCACAGGCCGCGCAGCCCTCACCCTGACCTCCTGCTCAGCCGCGCCCGGTCGGCGCCTGGCCCACCTGTTGTGCCGCTGATGGAGACATTTGCATCTGGCTCTGGCCACGACCTCGTGGGTGATCTTGGTGTTGAGGCAGGCTCCCGTCGGATCAGTCTCACCTCTCTACCGCGCTGTTGAAGTGGCACGTTGTCTGTCCGGCCGTCGGCCCGATGCTTCCCCCGTCGCAGTGTGTGGTGTAGGCGGCTTGACGCGTTGTGGTTCCGGAGCGGCAGCGCGGATGAGCGCCGAATTACCGACAAGGCGCTCGCCTTCGGCAGGATGGGCGCATGACAGAGATCCACACACCCCGTCTCCTCCTCCGTAGCTGGCACGACGACGACCTCGCGCCGATGGCGGACATCAACGCGGACCCAAGGGTCATGCGCTGGATCGACGACGGCTCGGTGCGCGACCTGAACCACACGGCCGAGGCCATCGAGCGATGGGAGGAGGAGTGGGACGAGGAGGGCTTCGGACTCTTCGCTGTCGAGCTGCTGGCCTCGGGCGAACTGATCGGCTTCGCAGGGTTGTCCGTGCCCGAGTTCCTGCCGGAGGTAATGCCCGCCGTGGCGATCGGCTGGCGGCTCGGCTCACAGTTCTGGGGCCAGGGATACGCGTCCGAAGCCGCGCACGCCACGCTGGAGTTCGCACTCCAGGACCGCGGCCTGGACCGCGTCATCAGCATCAACCGGGTGGGAGACAACGCCTCCGAGAACGTCATCCGAAAACTCGGCATGGTGCCCGAGCGGGAAACGGCACACCCGGTGTACGGCTACCCACTGCGCGTTCACGCCATCGATCTCACCGAGTTCCGGGCGTGAAACAGCCGAGCCGTTGATCACCACAGGACAGCCGACCACTGTCCCTACGGCTCCGAGCACATTGGCCACTGCAGCACGGACACCGAAGGAGGGATGGTGTCTTCCTGTCGCTGACCTCCGCTTTCACGGAACTGCGGACAGAGTCCCAGCACGGCTCTGACAAGATTCCCGTGAAGCTGGTGTGTGACTCCGTGTGCCGGTGGCTTTCCGTCCCCCGTAACGGCATTGTCGGCGAGTGCGACGACCTGGTACGGATTGTGTCTCCGCACCTGGATGCGGTGCGGGTGGAGCGAGTGTGGGTGGCGGCAGGAGTGATCGTCACGGTGTGGACCTTGGCTGCCTCTATCGCTGCTGGCCTCACGCGCACTCCCTCCCGGCGATGACACCACTCCTGCGAGGTGAGCGATTACGCCGTAATCGCTCACCTCGCAGGAGTGGTGTTCTCTTCCAGCTGTCACGAGTTGCGCTCGGGCCGGGTCTGTACGGTGAACGGTGTAAGACGTCGTCTCATTTGGGTTCGTAACCTTGAGGCATGACGATCGTGGAGCGGCTGGTCCCGGACGGGTTGTGGGAGTTGTTTCAGCGCCCGCTCCGACACGGCCGCAAGGCGGTGGGCGGCGTCGTTATGGTGACCGTGAGGTGCTCGCGGCGATCGTCTTCGTGGCCACCTCCGGCTGCACCTGGCGGCAGTTGCCGCCGGTCTTCGGTCCGTCGGGGCCGACCGCGCACCGGCGTTTCACCGAGTGGAGTGCCGCCCGGGTCTGGGCGAAGCTGCACCGCCTGGTCCTGGACGAGCTGGGTTCGCGCGGGGAGCTGGACTGGTCGCGGTGCGCGATCGACTCGGTGAACATGCGGGCCCTGAAAGGGGGGAGCTGACGGGTCCGAATCCTGTCGACCGGGGCAAGAAGGGCTCGAAGATCCATTTGGTCACTGAGCGGAGCGGTCTGCCCCTTTCCGTCGGGATCTCCGGCGCGAACCTCCACGACAGCCAGGCCCTCAAGCCCCTCGTCCGCGGCATCCCGCCGATCCGCTCCCGGCGTGGCCCGCGCAGGCGGCGGCCCGCCAAACTCCACGGCGACAAAGGCTACGACTACGACGACCTGCGGCGATGGCTGCGCAAGCGCGGCATCCGGCACCGCATCGCCCGCAGGGGCATCGAGTCGTCCACTCGACTCGGTCGGCACCGCTGGACCATCGAACGGACAATGTCCTGGCTGGCCGGCTGCCGCCGCCTGCACCGCCGCTACGAACGCAAGGCCGAACACTTCCTCGCCTTCACCGCCATCGCCTGCAGCCTCATCTGCTACCGCAGACTCGCCAAATGAGACGCCGGCTAACCGCCATCTGGCCACCGGGCAGGCCCGCGCCGGGCGCCAGGCCGAGGAGAAGCGGACCGTGAGCGAGATCCGCGCCATCCACGCCGCGCGCGATGGCG
>NZ_LGCN01000272.1 GCF_001279005.1 Streptomyces caelestis | reverse complement strand
GCCCCCCCCCGCCGAGCAGCAGCGCCCCGGCCGGCAGGACCGTCCACCCGGCACGCAGCCGGCGCCGCCCCACCCCCACCGCCCCCACTTTCCCCACCCCTCCCACCACCTCCAGCGCCGCCGCGAGCTGCGCCGGGATCAGCACGGCGGGCAGGGCGCGCCCCCACGAGTAGTGGCCGCTCAGCCACCCCGCCGCGACGACCGCCGTCCCCAGCGCGAAGAAGACCACCAGCGGATCCCGGCGCTCCCGCCGCCCTCGCGCGACCAGCGCGGCCACTCCCGGCAGCACCAGCCAGAACCGCGCGACCGGTTGCTCGTACAGCACCCGGTGCACCGCCTCCAGCCCGCTCCCGGCGCCGAACAGCGCGAAGAAGTCGTAGTACGGCCATGCCCCCAGCACACCCGCCCCCACCAGCAGCCCGGCGCCGAGCCCCGGCCACACCGCGCGTCCGGGCCGCCGCGCCGCGAGCACCGTGGCGGCGGCGCCCACCGTGGCCACGACCCCCGAGAACTGGTGGCAGAGCAGGATCACCGCCCAGAGCGCTCCCGGACCGAGCCACGCCGGCCACCCGGCCTCCCGGCGCAGCACCCCCGTCAGCCACGCCCAGAAGTGGAAGGCCAGCCCGAGGGTGAACGTGCTCGGGTACGACACCGTCAGCGCGAGCGATTCGAGTCCGAGGAAACCGCTCCACCGCAACGGGGTCGTGCCCCACAACAGCAGCAGGCTCAGCAGGGCGAGCGCGGGCGCGGCCCGGTGCGCGCTCAGCGTCCGCACGTACCGCCACACGCCCGTCACCAGCAGCGCCAGTCCGGCGGCGGCGGCCAGCCGCAGCACCACGAACACCGAGAGCCCGGACAGGCGGGCGACGGTGCCGAGCAGCAGCATCCACGGCGAGTAGTACGGGCTCGGCGTGTCCGCGTCGACCAGCGGGTTGCCGGGGGCGAGCGGACTGTGCCGCAGCCGCTGCACGGTCGCCGCGTGCATGCCCAGGTCGCCGAGCCAGGGGAGCCGCACGATCACCAGGACCAGCAGGACGAGGACGAGTCCGGCGGCGACCAGGACCGCGGCCCGGCCGACGGCCGCCGGGCGGTCCGGAGCACGGCACGCCCCGGTCCGCGCGGCGGGCGCGGCGGACGACGAGCGACGAACGGTCACACAGGAGCCATTGCCCGAAACGGCGGGCCCGCACCGCATCCACGCCCATACCCACCCAAGGCACCACAACGGCACGGGGGCGCCCCGGGCCCGACGGCCCGGGGCGCCCCCGCGTCCACCTGCCTACGCGTGCGACCGCAGCAGCGTCCGCATCGTCCGCATCGCCACCGACAGGTTGGCGAGATCGAACGTGTCGGAGCCGTGGATCTCCTCCAGCGTGGTGCGGGCCCGGCCCAGCAGCGCCGCGTTCTTCCGCTCCCACAGCTCGAAGCGCTGCTGCGGCGTCGACGAGCCGTTGCCCACCGCCAGCACGTCCGCGGCCACCGCCGCGTGCGCCGCGTACAGGTCCTCGCGGATCGCCGCGCGGGCCATGGACTGCCAGCGGTCGGCGCGCGGCAGCTCGATGATGCGGTCCATCAGCTGGGTGATGCGCAGCCGGTCCCCGAGGTCGTAGTACACCTCGGCGACGTCCAGCGGATCCTTGCCCGTCCGGTCGGCCACCGACACGATGTCGAGCGTCGGGAAGGCGGAGGAGAACCCGGCGACCCGGGTGGCCAGCTCGTCCGGGACCCCGGCGCCGCTCAGCTCGTCGTAGATCCGCTGGTACCAGTCCAGGTCCGCGCCGCGCAGCAGCTTCGGCAGCTGCGCCCAGACCTGCTCGACCCGCTCGGCGAAGAACTCCACCGTCTCCGCCAGCTCCAGCGGCTGCGGCCGGTTGTTGAGCAGCCACCGCGTGCCGCGCTCCACCAGTCGGCGCGAGTGCAGCCGGATGCGGGTCTGGACGTCCGCGTCGACCGTGTTGTCGAGCGCCTCGACCCCGTCCCACACCACCGAGGAGCGGAAGATCGCGCGGGCCGCGGTCTGCGCCCGGACGATCTCCTCCAGCGACGCGCCGGTCTCCTCGCGCATCCGGTGCAGGTACGTCGTACCGCCCGTGTTGACCGTGTCGTTGACCAGCACCGTCGTGGTGATCTCACGGCGCAGCGGGTGGGTGTCGATCCGGTCGGGGAACTGCTCGCGCAGCGCCGTCGGGAAGTACGCGTGCAGCAGCACCTTCAGGTACGGGTCGTCGGGCAGCGAGGTCAGCAGCAGCTCCTCGGCGACCGTGATCTTCGTGTACGCCAGCAGCACGGCCGTCTCCGGCCCGGTCAGGCCCTGCCCGGACGCGAGCCGCTCGCGGATCTGGCGGTCGGTGGGCAGGAACTCCAGGGCCCGGTCCAGCAGGCCCTCGCGCACCAGGTGCTTCAGGAACCGCTGCTGGGCGTGGACCATGTCCTTGGACTGCGCCAGCGCGTTGGCGATGGCGGTGTTCTGCGCGTAGTTGTTGCGCAGCACCAGCCGGCCGACCTCGTCGGTCATCTCCGCCAGCAGCTTGTTGCGCTGCTTGACGGTCATGTCGCCGTCCTTGACGAGACCGTTGAGCAGGATCTTGATGTTCACCTCGTGGTCGGAGGTGTCCACGCCCGCGCTGTTGTCGATCGCGTCGGTGTTGAGCCGGCCGCCGTGCAGGGCGAACTCGATCCGGCCGAGCTGGGTCATGCCCAGGTTGCCGCCCTCGCCGACGACGGAGACCCGCAGGTCCTTGCCGTCGACGCGGATGGCGTCGTTGCCCTTGTCGCCGACGTCGGCGTTGGACTCGGCGGAGGCCTTGACGTACGTGCCGATGCCGCCGTTCCACAGCAGGTCCACCGGCGCGGTCAGGATCGTCTTCATCAGGTCGGCCGGGGTCATCTTGGTGACGCCGGGCTCGATGCCGAGGGCCTCGCGGATCTGCGAGTTGAGCGGGATGGACTTGGCGCTGCGCGGGAAGATCCCGCCGCCGGCCGACAGCAGTTCGGTGTCGTAGTCCTCCCAGGAGCTGCGCGGCAGCTCGAACAGACGGCGGCGCTCGGCGTAGGAGACGGCCGCGTCCGGGTTCGGGTCGATGAAGATGTGCCGGTGGTCGAAGGCGGCGACCAGGCGGATGTGCTCGCTGAGCAGCATGCCGTTGCCGAACACGTCGCCGGACATGTCGCCGATGCCGACGACCGTGAAGTCCTGGGACTGGGTGTCCACGCCCAGCTCCCGGAAGTGCCGCTTCACGGACTCCCAGGCGCCGCGGGCGGTGATGCCCATGCCCTTGTGGTCGTAGCCCGCGCTGCCGCCGGAGGCGAAGGCGTCGCCGAGCCAGAAGTTGTACGACTCGGCGACCTCGTTGGCGATGTCGGAGAACTTCGCGGTGCCCTTGTCCGCGGCGACCACGAGGTAGGTGTCGTCCTCGTCGTGCCGGACCACGTCCGTCGGGTGCACGACCTCGCCGGCCACCATGTTGTCGGTGATGTCGAGCAGCGCCGAGATGAACGTCCGGTAGCTGGCGATGCCCTCCGCCATCCAGGCGTCGCGGTCGGCGTTCGGGTCGGGCAGCTGCTTGGCGACGAAGCCGCCCTTGGCGCCCACCGGCACGATGACGGTGTTCTTCACCATCTGCGCCTTGACCAGGCCGAGGATCTCCGTACGGAAGTCCTCCCGGCGGTCCGACCAGCGCAGACCGCCGCGCGCGACCTTGCCGAAGCGCAGGTGCACGCCCTCGACGCGCGGCGAGTACACCCAGATCTCGAACGCCGGGCGCGGCGCCGGGAGGTCCGGGATGGCCTGCGGGTCGAACTTCATGGAGACGTAGTCGTGCGGCGCGCCGCCGCTCGCCTCCTGGAAGAAGTTGGTGCGCAGCGTCGCCTTGATGACCGTGAGGAAGGAGCGCAGGATGCGGTCCTCGTCCAGCGAGGCGACCTGGTCGAGGGCGGCGTCGACCTCCTCGAGCAGCGCGTCCACCAGCTCGTACCCGGCGCGCTGCCGGTCCGGCGACATCCGCGCCTCGAACAGGGAGACGAGCAGCCGGGTGGTGTGGACGTTGTGGCGGAGGGTGTCCTCCATGTAGTCCTGGCTGAAGGTGGAGCCCGCCTGGCGCAGGTACTTGGCGTACGCCCGCAGCACCACGGCCTGCCGCCAGGTCAGTCCGGCGCTGAGCACGAGGGCGTTGAAGCCGTCGTTCTCCGCCTTGCCGGTCCAGGCCGCGGCGAAGGCGTCCTGGAACCGCTCGCGGGCGTCGTCGCCGAGGCGGTCGGCGCCCCCGGGCATCCGCAGGCCGAAGTCGTAGATCCAGGCCACGCTGCGGTCGGCGCACCGCAGCTCGTACGGCCGCTCGTCGACGACCTCGACGCCGAGCCGCTGGAGCACCGGCAGCACCGCGGACAGGGAGACGGCCTCCCCCTTGCGGTAGATCTTGAAGCGGCGCTCCTCGGCGCCCGCGCCCACCGGTTCGTACAGGCTGAGCGCGAAGTCCCGCTCCTCGCCGAGCTCCTCGAGACGCGCCAGGTCGGCGACGGCGCCGCGCGGGGGGTGGTCGGCCTTGTAGCCCTCGGTGAAGGCGCCCGCGTAGCGGCGCAGCAGCTCGGCGGCGCGTTCCTCGCCGAACTCGGCGTTCAGCGCCTCGGCGAAGCCGTCGGCCCAGGAGCGGGCGGCCTCGACGAGCCGGGCCTCGATGCGCTCCTTGTCGGCGTCGGACAGCTCGGGCAGTTCGGTGCCCTGCGGGACGCGGACCACGAAGTGCAGCCGGGAGAGGACCGACTCGGTGTTCCAGGCGGTGAAGTCGACGCTGATGCCGCCGAGCTCCTCCTTGAGGATGTCGATGATCCGCAGGCGCACACCGGTGGTGTAGCGGTCGCGCGGCAGGTAGACGAGGGCGGAGTAGTAGCGCCCGTACTCGTCCTGGCGCAGGTAGAGCCGGAGCCGGCGGCGCTCCTGGAGGTAGAGCACCGAGGTCACGATGGACTGGAGCTCGGCGGCCGGGGTCTGGAACAGCTCGTCGCGCGGGTAGGTCTCCAGGATCTGGAGCAGGTCGCGCCCGTCGTGGCTGTGCGGCGAGAAACCGGCGCGCTCCAGGACCTCCTCGACCTTGCGCCGGATCACCGGCACCCGGCGCACGGACTCGGTGTAGGCGGCGGACGAGAACAGTCCGAGGAAGCGCCGCTCGCCGACGACGTTGCCGTCCGCGTCGAACTTCTTGACGCCGATGTAGTCCAGGTACGAGGGCCGGTGCACGGTGGCCCGGCTGTTGGCCTTGGTCAGCACCAGCACCTTGTGCTCGCGCGCCTTGGCGCGGGCGTCGGCGGGCAGCCGCCCGAAGGACGGGCTGACCGGGTGGCCCTCGTCGGAGGCGTGGTGCGGGTCCGAGCGCAGTATGCCGAGTCCGGTGCCGGGGACGGCGGCCAGCGAGTCGTCCTCGCGGAGCTGGTACTCGCGGTAGCCGAGGAAGGTGAAGTGGTCGTCGGCGAGCCAGCGCAGCAGCTCGCGGGCCTCCTCGACCTGCGGCGCGGGCAGGTCGGCGGGCACGGGCTCGCCGGGCAGCGCCTCGGCCAGCGCGGTCGCGGCCTGGCGCATCTTGCCCCAGTCCTCGACGGCCTCGCGGACGTCGGAGAGGATCCGCAGCAGGTCGGTGGTGATCTGCTTGAGGTCGCCGCGGTCGGTCTCGCGGTCGATCTCCACGTGGATCCAGGACTCGACGTGCGCGTCGTGCGGGAGGTCGTGGGCGTCCTGCGGGAGGTCGCCGCCGGCCGGGGTGGTGAGCACCTCGATCAGCTTGCCGGTGACGTCCCGGCGGACCACGAACTGCGGGTGGATGACGACGTGGATGCCGCGGCCCTGGCGGGTCAGCTCGTTGGTGACGGAGTCGACCAGGAAGGGCATGTCGTCGGTGACCACCTCGACGACGGAGTGGCTGCAGGTCCAGCCGTTCTCCTCGACGGTCGGGGTGTGGACGCGGACGTTGGCCGTGCCCTGGGGGCGGCTCTCGGCGAGCCGGTAGTGCGAGTAGGCGGCTCCGAAGATGTCGACCGGGTCACGGTCGGTCAGGTCCTCCGGGGCGGTGTGCAGGTAGTAGCGCTGGAGGAACTCGAGCACGGTGTCCCGGTCGGGCATGCCCTTGTCCGTCGTCCCAGTCGGCAGTTTCCCCCCGGCCGGGCTGTTCTCAGCTACCCGTGCCGCCCTTTCGAGCAGCTCGGCCTTGGCTTCGTCCAGCTTGGTCTGCATGGTCCTCTGGCTCCTGTCGCGCGCCGTTGCGTGACGTAGAAGGAAGTACGGTCTCCGGCCTCGTGGTGCGGTGGTACGACACGGGGTGTCCGGTCTGTACCGACGCTATGCCGTGAGGGGGGAGGAGCGGGGGCTTCTCGGCCGAACTCGGCGTGCCCGACGGGTGTGACGCCGCTCTCGGCCCCACCTGTTCCCCGGGGGTGCGCCGCGTCCCGGGTGCCCTCTTGGCCCCGCGCCGCCCGCGAAGACCAGCGACCGCCACCCGGTCACGGATGTCGTCCGTGCGGCCCGGGCGCACAGCAGGGACACCGGGGCCCCCGCGAGCTATCGCGCTGATCACGCCACCAAGGCTATCGCCCCCTACAGGTCCCCCGTCATGAGCCGTATGTGTACAAAACCAGGCCCCGAACTTTGACGTTCTGCACAGTGCGCGCGCTTCAGGAAGCCGCCAGGCGCTCCGCCTCCGCCACGGCTTCCCCCAGGGTGTCCACCACCGGGACGCCCACCGCCTCCAGGCTGGCGCGGCCGTGGGAGCCGCCGGTGTACAGGACGGCGCGCGCTCCCACGTGCAGTGCGGCCAGCGCGTCGTCGGCCGCGTCGCCGATCACCACCGTGCGCGCCGGGTCGATCCCGGTCAGCGCGCGCAGGTGGCGCACCATGTGCTCGGCCTTGCCGCCCCCGGAGGGGCCGGTCCGCCCGTCGACCCGTATGAAGTGCGCCTCGATGCCGAAGCCCCGCACCAGGGGGACCAGGTCCTCGTGCCCGTACAGGCTGAGGATGGACTGACTGCGGCCGGCCGACCCCCACCCCGCCAGCAGCTCCACCGCTCCCTCGGCGAGCCCGCACCGCACGTGGTGCTCCGTGTAGTGGCGGTGGAAGGTGGCGTCCATCAGCTCCCACTCGGCCCGGCTGGGCAGCCGCCCCAACAGCCGTTCGTAGAACTTCGGCACCGGCACGCAGTACAGCTCCCGGTACCGCTCCAGCGTGAGCGGTTCCAGGCCCAGCTCGGCGAAGGCCGCGTTCGTCGCCCCGATGACCGCGTCGACGTCGTGGAACAGCGTGCCGTTCCAGTCCCAGACGATGTGCGCGTCCGTGTGCGTCCCCATGCCCGAAAACGTACCCGCCCGCACTGACATCCGGGAGGGCCGCGGGTCAGCCGAGCAGGTGGGGGATCTCCTGGGTGGCGTACCACAGCAGCTCGTGGTCCTCCGCGCCGTCCACCGTGAACTGCGCGTCGTCGTCCCCGCCGTCCGCCGCGGGCAGCGCGTCGGCGGCGGCCGTCACGTCCGCCTCCGCGTCCGCCGCGTCCACGTGCACCGCGGCCGCCTCGGTCAGCCGTACGGCGCCGGCGACCCGCACCTCGCCGAGGGCGGCCGGGTCGAGGCCCCGGTCGGGGTCGGCCGAGGCGGCGTCGTCGGACACGTCCACGGCTACCACAACCCGGCGCCGCGGCGCCGCGGCGTCCGCCGCCAGCAGCCGCAGGGAGGCCAGCGCGGCACGGCCGAGCGCGGCGTACTCCAGCTCCTCGACGTCGTCGGAGAGGTACCACTCGCGCAGCGCGGGCGTCACGGCGTACGCGAGGAACGGCCCGTCGCCCAGCACACCCGTCCTGTACGCCTCGGCGAGCCCGGGAAGGGTCAGGGGGACGTAGACGCGCATATCGGCTGCTTTCGTGTCATCGGGGCTCCGGAAGGGCCTTCAGGATACGTGCCGGGCGTCCCCCATCGGGTCCCCGCCCACACCCCCCGAGGCGTCCACCTCCGTCCCGGAATTCACCCGGCACGCCCGCGTGAGCACGGGGCCGAGGCCTTCCGGATCACCCTGATAAGTGAATCTCACCGCCCTCCCGGCCCGCTCTCCGCCTCCTTGCCACCGCACCGCACCGCCCCGTACAAGATCCCCAACCACGGAGTTACCGCCCGGTACGGCTCCCCGGCCGCTCCGGGCCCGTCGAACGGGGTCCCATGCACAAGGTCATGACCAGAACCCAGCACCGCCCCTCGCACCG
>NZ_LGCN01000271.1 GCF_001279005.1 Streptomyces caelestis | reverse complement strand
CTGCATCAGCCGGGCACGCGCCGCGACCAGGGTGCAGGCGTCGTCCAGGGACAGCACCCCCGCCACATGCGCGGCCGCGATCTCCCCGACCGAGTGACCAACGACGTAGTCGGGCCGCACACCCCACGACTCCACGAGCCGGAACAGCGCCACCTCGACCGCGAACAACGCGGGCTGGGTGTACCCGGTGGTGTCCAGGAGTCCCGCCTCGGGGGTGCGGCGTCCGGCGAAGACGATGTCGCGCAGCGGACGGTCGAGTTCGCGGTCGAGCCGGTTCAGTACGGCGTCGAGGGCTTCGGCGAACACCGGGAAGCGGGCGTACAGTTCACGGCCCATGCCGGGCCGCTGCGCGCCCTGGCCGGAGAACAGGACGGCCAGTGACCGTTCCGTGGCCCGGCCGCGGGCCACCTCGGCGGGTACGCCGTCGGCGCCGGTGAGCAGCACGGCCCGGTGTTCGAAGACGGAGCGGCCGGTGGCGAGGGAGTATCCGGTGTCGAGGGCGGGGGCGTCGGTGGGTGCGGTGAGCTGCGCGAGCCGGTCCCGCAGGGCGTCCTCGGTCTTGGCGGAGACCGGCCACGGCACGACCGCCGGAGTGAGGGTCGGGGCGGCGGGCTCTTCGGGCTCCGGGGTCGGCTCCGCCTGTTCCAGCAGGACGTGGGCGTTGGTGCCGCTGATGCCGAACGAGGACACGCCGGCCCGGCGGGGGCGGCCGGTCTCCGGCCAGGGGGTGCGCTCGCCCAGGAGCCGGACGGCGCCCGCGTTCCAGTCGACGTGCCGGGACGGCCGGTCGGCGTGCAGGGTGGGCGGCAGGACGCCGTGGCGCAGGGCCATGACCATCTTGATGACGCCGGCGACACCGGCGGCGGCCTGCGCGTGTCCGATGTTCGACTTGATGGAGCCGAGCAGCAGGGGCCGTTCGGGGTCGCGGCCCTGGCCGTAGGTGGCGAGCAGCGCCTGTGCCTCGATGGGGTCGCCGAGGGGGGTGCCGGTGCCGTGGGCCTCGACGGCGTCGATGTCGGCGGTGGTCAGGCCGGCGGACCGCAGGGCGCGCTGGATGACACGCTGCTGGGAGGGGCCGTTGGGGGCGGTGAAGCCGTTGGAGGCGCCGTCCTGGTTGACGGCGGAGCCGCGGATGACGGCGAGCACGGGGTGGCCGTTGCGGCGGGCGTCGGAGAGGCGTTCCAGCAGGAGCATGCCGACGCCCTCGGACCAGCCGGTGCCGTCGGCGTCGTCGGAGAAGGCCTTGCAGCGGCCGTCACCGGCCAGTCCGCCCTGGCGGCTGAACTCCATCAGGGAGCCGGGCGCGGACATGACGTTGACGCCGCCCGCGAGGGCGAGGCCGCACTCCCCGGCGCGCAGGGCGTGGGCGGCGGCGTGCAGGGCGACCAGGGAGGAGGAGCAGGCGGTGTCGACGGTGACGGCCGGGCCCTCCAGACCGAGGGTGTAGGACAGCCGGCCGGAGGTGGCGCTGGCGGCGATGCCGGTGCCGATGTCGCCGGTGGCGTCGGCCAGCGAGCGGACCAGCAGGTAGGCGTAGTCCTGGCCGTTGGTGCCGACGAAGACGCCGGTGGAACTGCCGCGCAGGCTCTGCGGGTCGATGCCGGCGCGCTCCAGGGCCTCCCAGGAGGTCTCCAGGAGCAGGCGTTGCTGCGGGTCCATGGAGACGGCCTCACGGGGCGAGATCCCGAAGAAGGCGGCGTCGAAGTCGGCGACGCCGTCGAGGAAGCCGCCCTGCTGGCTGACGGAGTGGCCGCGCGCGTCGACCCCCGCCTCGCGCAGGGCGTCGAGATCCCAGCCGCGGTCGGTGGGGAACCCGGAGATGGCGTCGGTGCCGGACTCGACGAGCCGCCACAGGTCCTCCGGGGAGGCGATGCCTCCGGGGTAGCGGCAGCTCATCGCGACGACGGCGATGGGTTCCGCGGCGGCGGCCGCGAGTTCCCGGTTCTGCCGCCGCAGCCGCTCGGTCTCCTTGAGCGAGGCCCGGAGAGCTTCGACAACTTTTTCGCTGGGCGTGGTCATGATCGCTCCGTCAGTCCCGCTGTTCGTCGAGGTTGCCGTTGAGTGCCGCCTGCACCAGGTCGTCGACCTCCATGGCGTCGATGGACGCGTCGGACGCGTCCTCGGCGCCGGTGCCCTCCGCACGTGCCCCGGCCGCCGGCGCCTGAGCCCGCCCGGCGAGCTTCAGGAGCGGCTCCAGGACGCCGATCTCGCGCAACCGGTCGAGGGACACCGAGGCGAGGACGGCGCGCAGGGCGTTCTCGTCGGTGGTCCCGCCGCCCGGCGTGTCGCCGGGCAGCAGCTCGCCGAGGATGTGCTCGGCGAGGGCGGCGGGGGTGGGGTGGTCGAAGACGAGGGTGGCGGACAGGGTGAGTCCGGTGGCGGCGCCGAGCTGGTTGCGCAGCTCGACGGCGCCGAGTGAGTCGAAGCCGAGGTCGCGGAAGGCCCGGTCGGGGCCGACCAGGTCGGTCCCGGTGTGGCCGAGGACGTCGGCGGCGCGTTCCCGCACCAGGGTGAGCACGGTCCCCAGGCGCCGGTTGCCGGGCAGCCGGGCCAGCCGGTCGCGCAGGTCGGACACGGCCCGGTCGGCATCGTGCCCGGCGGCGGCCGCGGTGGCCGTGAGGGCGGCGTGGGCGGGCATCTCCGTCAGCAGGGCGCTGGGCCGCACGGTGGTGAAGGCCCGCACGAACCGCTCGGGGTCGACGTCGGCGACGACCGCGACGGGGTCGCTCCCGGTGACGGCCTGGCGCAGCGCCAGGACCGCGAGGTCCGGGTCGAGCGGCCGGATGCCGGTGCGCTGGGCGAGGGCGGCGGCGCGCCCGTCGCCGGCCATGCCGTCGCCGCCCCAGGCGCCGTAGGCGACGGAGGTGGCGGGCAGGCCGTCGGCGCGGCGGCGTTCGGCGAGGGCGTCGAGGACCGCGTTGGCCGCCGCGTAGTTGCCCTGGCCGGGGTTGCCGACCGCGGCGGACGCGGAGGAGAACAGGGCGAAGACGTCCAGGTCGTGGCCGCGGGTCAGCTCGTCCAGGAGGAGCGCGCCGGTGACCTTGGCGTGGAAGACCGTCTCGAACCGCTCGGGGGTGAGGCCGTCGAGGACGCCGTCGTCGAGGACGCCCGCGGTGTGCACGACGCCGGTGAGGGGCGCGTGACGGGGGATGTCCGCGAGGACGGCGGCCAGGGCGTCCCGGTCGGCGGTGTCGCAGGCGATGAGGGTGGCTTCGGCGCCGAGTTCGGCGAGCTCGGCGCGGAGCTTGCCGGCGCCGGGTGCGTCGGGACCGCCGCGGCTGAGGAGCACCAGGTGGCGGGCTCCGGCGCCGGCGAGGCGGCGGGCGACGTGGGCGCCGAGGGCGCCGGTGCCGCCGGTGATCAGGACGGTGCCGGTGGGCTGCCAGTCGCGGGGGGCGCCGGGCCGTACGGCGGCGAGCCGGCGGCCGAAGACCGCGGCCGGCCGGACGGCGAGCTGGTCCTCGCCCCCGGGGTCGGCGAGGACGTCCGCGAGCCGCTCCGCGGACCGTGCGTCGAGGGTCTCGGGCAGGTCGACGGTGCCGCCCCAGCGGTGCGGGTACTCCAGCGCGGCGACCCGGCCCAGGCCGTGCACGGCGGCCTGCAGCGGCGCGGGCACGCTCTCGCCGGGCGAGACGGCGACGGCGCCGCGGGTGAGGCACCACAGCGGTGCGTCGACGCGGGCGTCCCCGAGCGCCTGGAGCAGCGCGGTGGTGAGGGTGGCGCCGCGCGGGGTGCCGGGGGCCTGCGGGTCGTACCCCTCGGCGAGGGCGAGCAGCGACACCACGCCGGTGAACGGGTGGCCGTCCTCCTGGAGTCGACGCAGCCGGACGGCGAGGTCCGCGCGGTCGGCGCGGTCCGCCTCCAGGCGGACGGTCGCGGGGCCGAGGAGGCGCAGCACCTCGGCGGTCCACGGGTCGTCGGCGTGTCCGGCGGGCAGCACGGCCAGCCAGGCGCCGGCCGGGGCGCCGGGGGCGCCGGACCGGTTCAGGGGACGCCAGGCGATGCGCTGGCGCCAGCCGTCCACGGTGGCCTGGTCGCCGCGCCTGCGGCGCCAGTCCCGCAGGGCGGGCAGCACCCGGGACAGGGACTCCCCGTCGACGCCCAGGTCACCGGCGAGGGCGTCGAAGTCCTCGCCCTGGACGGCCGCCCAGAACGCGGCGTCGCCGTCTCCGGGGCCGGTCGCGGTGTCCGCGGCGGCGGGGGCCTCGTCGGGCCAGAACCGGCGGCGCCGGAAGGCGTACGTCGGCAGGTCGACGCGGCGGGCGCCGGTGCCGTCGAGCAGCGCGGCCCAGTCGAGGGGCTGGCCGGCGGCGTGCAGCCGGGCCACCGCGCCGATCAGGGACCGCTCCTCGTCGCGTCCGGTGCGCAGCGCCGGTACGGCGGCCGGGGCCGGGCGGTTGTCGTCGGCGAGGGCGTCGAAGGTGTCCTGCGCCAGGGAGCAGAGCACTCCGTCGGGCCCGAGCTCCAGGTAACGGGTGGCGCCGCGGGCGGCGAGGGTGCGTACGCCGTCGCCGAACCGGACGGCTCCGCGGACGTGCTCGACCCAGTACCCGGGGTCGCACACCCGCTCCGGTGCGGCCGTCTCCCCGGTGAGGTTCGACACCAGGGGCAGCGTGGGCGCGGTGTACGACACGCTCCGGGTGACCCGTTCGAAGTCCTCGAGCATGGCGTCCATGTGCAGGGAGTGAAACGCATGGCTCACCCGCAAACGCCTAGTCTTCCGGCCGAGTGCGGCGAACTCCTCGGCGAGGGCGGTGACCGCGTCCTCGTCTCCGGAGAGCACCACCGCGTCGGGGCCGTTGACGGCGGCCAGCGAGATCCGGTCGCCGAGCCGTGCGGCGACCTCCTCCTCGCTCGCCCGTACGGCGATCATGGCGCCGCCGGCCGGGAGGGCCTGCATCAGCCGGGCGCGGGCGGCGACGACCGTGCAGGCGTCCTCCAGGGTGAACACCCCGGCGACGTGGGCGGCGGCGATCTCGCCGACGGAGTGCCCGGCCAGCAGGTCCGGGCGGACGCCCCAGGACTCGACCAGCCGGTACAGGGCGACACCGAGGGCGAACAGCGCGGGCTGGGTGTAGCCGGTGGTGTCCAGCAGGGCGGCCTCGGGGGTGCCCTCCGGCGCGAACATCACCTCGCGCAGCGGCCGGTCGAGCTCCGGGTCGAGACGGGCCGCGACGGCGTCCAGGGCCTCGGCGAACACCGGGTGACGGTCGTACAGTCCACGGCCGGCGCCGGGCCGCTGGGAGCCCTGGCCGGGGAAGAGGAACGCGGTCCGGCCACCGGGCACGGCCCGGCCGCGCAGGACGTTCGGGACGGCCCGGTCCCCGGCGAGCGCGGTGAGCGCGTCGAGGAGTTCGGACCGGTCGGCGGCGACGAGCACGGCGCGGTGCTCGAACGCCGAGCGGGTGGTGCCGAGGGACAGCGCCAGGTCGGCGACCGGGGCGGTGGAGTGCGCGGCGGCCGGGTCCGCGCCGTCGGTGAGCCGGGCGAGCAGGCGGTCCGCCTGCTCGGCCAGGGCGTCCCGGGTGACGGCGGACAGGGCCACGGGCAGCGGCCTTGCGGCCGCCGGGCCGCCCCCGGCGGGCGGGGCCGGCACGGTGGCCTCGGCCGGGGGCTGTTCCAGGACGACGTGGGCGTTGGTGCCGCTGGCGCCGAAGGAGGAGACGCCCGCGCGGCGCGGACGCCCGGTCTCGGGCCAGGCGGTCTCCTCGGTCAGCAGCCGTACGGCGTCCGGGTCCCAGGCGACGTGTGAGGACGGCGTGCCGACGTGCAGGGTCTTCGGCAGGGTGCCGTGGCGCATCGCCAGGACCATCTTGATGACGCCGGCGACACCGGAGGCCGCCTGGGTGTGGCCGAGGTTGGACTTCAGCGAGCCGAGCAGCAGCGGACGCTGCGGGGCGCGGTCCCGGCCGTAGGTGGCGAGCAGCGCCTGTGCCTCGATCGGGTCGCCGAGCGCGGTGCCGGTGCCGTGCGCCTCGACGGCGTCGACGTCGCGGGCGGTGAGGCCCGCGGCGGCCAGCGCCTTGCGGATGACGCGCTGCTGGGAGGGGCCGTTGGGGGCGGTCAGGCCGTTGGAGGCGCCGTCCTGGTTGACGGCCGAGCCGCGCAGCACGGCGAGGACCCGGTGGCCGTTGCGGCGGGCGTCGGAGAGGCGCTCGACGACGAGCATGCCCACGCCCTCGGCCCACGCGGTGCCGTCGGCGTCGTCGGAGAAGGCCTTGCAGCGGCCGTCCGGGGACAGTGCGCCCATCTCGCCGAACTCGACGAAGCCGACCGGCGTCGACATCACGGTGACACCGCCCGCGAGGGCGAGGGAGCACTCGCCGTTGCGCAGGGCCTGCGCCGCGAGGTGCAGGGCGACCAGCGACGACGAGCAGGCCGTGTCGACGCTGACCGAGGGCCCTTCCAGGCCGAGGGTGTAGGACAGCCGGCCGGAGAGCAGGCTCGCCGACTGGGCGGTCTCGACGTGGCCGACCTGGCCGAGGGCCGGACGGTAGTCACCGCTGCCGCCGCCGACGAACACGCCGGTGTCACCGCCGCGCAGCCCGGCCGGGTCGATGCCGGCCCGCTCCAGGGCCTCCCAGGCGCTCTCCAGCACGATCCGCTGCTGTGGGTCGATGACGAGGGCCTCGCGCGGGGAGATGCCGAAGAAGTCGGGGTCGAAGTCGGCGACGTCGTACAGGAAACCGCCGTGGCGGGTGACGCTGCGGCCCCGTCCGTCCCGGTCCCCGTTCAGGAGCCGGTCCAGGTCCCAGCCGCGGTCGGTCGGGAAGGCGCCGATGGCGTCGGTGCCGGCGACGGCCAGCTCCCACAGGTCCTCGGGCGATCGCACTCCGCCCGGGTAGCGGCAGCTCATGCCGACGATGACGATCGGGTCGTCGGCCGCCCCGGCGTCCGTCCCGGGCGCGGCCGGGGTCTTCGGACCGGTGTCCTCGCCGAGGAGCCCGGTCAGCAGGTGCGCGGCGAGCGCGGTGGGCGTCGGGTAGTCGAAGACCAGGGTGGCGGGCAGGGTGAGCCCGGTCGCGGCGGCCAGCTGGTTGCGCAGGTCGACGGCGGTCAGCGAGTCGAACCCGAGGTCCTTGAAGGCCAGTTCGGCGGGTACGGCGCCGGCGCCCGGGTGGCCGAGCACCGAGGCGACCTCGGTGCGGACCAGGTCCAGCGCGTACGGGAGCCGGTCCCGCTCGTCGAGCTGCCGCAGGCGGGTGCGGAGCGTGTCGGCGGTGCCCGCGTCCGCGCGGTCGCCGCCGCCGGCCGCCTCCAGGGCGCGCCGTGCCTCGGGCAGTTCGGTGAACAGGCGGCCGGGCCGGGTGCGGGTGAAGGCGGGCGCGAAGCGGTCCCACAGCACGTCGGCGACGGTCACCGAGGCCGGTGCCGACGGGTCGGCGGCGGCGTCGCCGACGACCGCGCCGAGCACGGTCAGGGCCCGGTGCGGGTCCATGGCGGGCAGGCCGTTGGCGCGCAGGTGGGCGGCGAGCCCGTCCGGTCCCGCGCCGGCCCAGGCGCCCCAGGAGACGACGACCGCGGTGCCGCCGCCCGCCCGGCGTTCCCGGGTGGCGGCGTCCAGGTAGGCGCCCGCCGCGGCGCCGGCTCCCTGACCGCTGACGCCCCAGACCCCGGAGATGGAGCCGAACACGACGAAGGCGTCCAGGTTCCGGTCCCCGGTGACCGTGTCCAGCGCGTCGAGGTCCCGGCGTACGGCGGCGAGGAGGGCGTCCGCGCCGGGTGCACCGGCGTCGTCGGCGGGAGCGGTGTCGTCGCCGGTGTGGATCACGGCGGTGAGCGGACGGCCGTCGGGCAGGGCGTCCACCGCCGCGGTGAGGGCGGAGGGGTCCGCCGGGTCGTGCACGACCGCCGTGAACTCTGTCTCCAGATCGGCGAGTTCGGCACGCAGCGCGTCGAGCGCGTGGGCATCGGCTTCGCCGCGGACGGCCAGCAGCACGCCGGTGGCGCCGTTCCCGGCCAGCCAGCGGGCGACGTGGCCGGCGAAGCCCTCGGGGCCGCCGGTGACCAGCACGGTGCCGGTGGGCCGCCACGGGGCGTCCGGACGCCGTGCCGTCGCTCGGACCAGTCGCCGGCCGTAGGCGCCGGAGGCGCGCAGCGCGACCTGGTCCTCGGCGTCCGGCCCGGTCGCGCTCAGGACGGCCCGCAGGCGCTCGGCGGTGCGGCCGTCGGCCACGTGGTCGACGTCGACGAGACCGCCCCAGCGGTCGGGCCGCTCCAGGGCGGTGACCCGGCCGAGACCCCAGATCGCTGCCTGCACGGGGTCCGCTCCGGCGTCGGAACGGCCCACGGAGACGGCGCCCCGGGTGACGGCCCACAGGCGTCCGGCGATCCCGGCGCCGTCCAGGGCGTCCAGCAGGGCGTCCGGCCAGGCGGCACCGGAGGGCAGGGCACGGTCGCCGCTGTCCGTCGCGGCGGCGAGCAGGGAGACCGCACCGGTGCACTCGGTGCCGTCGGCGGCCTGCGCCAGCCGTGCGGCGAGAGCGGTGTCGTCCGGAGCGCAGACCACGCGCACCGCGTCCGCGCCGAGGGCGCCGACGACGGCCTCGGCCCACGGGTCGCCGTCGAGCACGGTGGGGATCAGCACGAGCCAGGGACCTTCGGCGGCCGGGGACTTGACGGCGGTGGCCGTCAGCGGGCGCCAGGTCACCCGGTAACGCCAGCCGTCCACCAGCGACCGCTCGTCGAGTCCGCGGCGCCACGAGGAGAGCGCGGGCAGCACGTCCGACAGGACCGTTTCGTCCAGGTCGAGTGTGTCGGACAGCGCCTGGAGGTCCTCCCGCTCCACGGCGGCCCAGAAGGCGGCGTCCACCGGGTCCTGCCCGGCTCCCGCGCCGGGCGCCGCGGCCGGTTCGGGCCAGTAGTGCTCGCGCTGGAAGGCGTAGGTGGGCAGTTCGACACGCTGGGCCCCGGTCCCCTCGAAGCACGGTGTCCAGTCGACGTGGACGCCGGCGACGTGGAGCCGGGCCAGCGCGGTGAGCAGCGCGCCCTCCTCGGCACGGTCCTTGCGCAGCACCGGCACCGACACGACGTCCTGACCGCCGTCCAGCACCCG
>NZ_LGCN01000270.1 GCF_001279005.1 Streptomyces caelestis | reverse complement strand
CGTTTCCGACTCTATCAGATCTTTCCGACCCGATTTCCTCGGTGCTTTCCGGGGTCCCGCTTCCGCGTTTCCCTTTCCGGCGGTTCCGACTTTATCAGAAGTTTCAGGGCGGACTGACCGGCCTTCGTTTTCCGATTTATCGGGAGGTGCTTCTTCGAAATCAGCGTTTCGACGAGAAGCTGACAGATGCTCACTGTCGCCTTCCGGGTCAGACCCCGTCTCCAGGCAACTGTTTGAATCTACCTCCCCACCGGACCCGTGTCAACGGCTCCTGCGGGGCGAAGAGGAGACTAGCAGCTCAGCAGGCCCTCGCGCACATCAGGCGGCGGTGGGCACGTCGGCGCTGCGTTCGAATGCCTCCAGGTCACCGGTCTCGCCGGCGCGCGCCGCACGTCCGCCCAGGACATAGACGTAGGCCAGGAAGGCCAGCTCGGCGACGACTCCGATGGTGATGCGCGCCCAGGTGGGCAGACCCGACGGGGTGACGAAGCCTTCGATGGCACCGGAGACGAAGAGGACCAGAGCGAGGCCGATCGCCATGGCCAGGGCTGCCCGGCCTTCTGCCGCCAGGGCTGTGCGCCGGGTGCGGGGGCCCGGGTCGATGACGGTCCAGCCGAGGCGGAGGCCGGTGCCGGCTGCGACGAAGACCGCGGTGAGTTCCAGGAGACCGTGCGGCAGGACGAGGCCGAGGAAGGTGTCGAGACGGCCGGCGGAGGACATCAGACCGAAGCCGACACCCAGGTTGAGCATGTTCTGGAAGAGGATCCAGAGGACCGGCAGACCCAGGAAGACACCCAGGATCAGGCAGAGGGCCGCGGCCCACGCGTTGTTCGTCCAGACCTGGGCGGCGAAGGAGGCCGCGGGGTGGCTCGAGTAGTACGTCTCGTACTGGCCGCCGGGACGGGTGAGCTCGCGCAGCTCGCTGGGAGCCGCTATGGACGCCTGCACTTCGGGGTGGGTGCCTATCCACCAGCCGAGGAGTGCCGCGACGGCCGTGGAGAGGAGTGCGGCGGGCACCCACCAGTGGCGTGCCTTGTAGACGGCGGCGGGGAAGCTGTGGGACAGGAAGTGCGTGACGTCCCGCCAGGAGGCGCGGCGGGCGCCGGCCACGGCACTGCGCGCGCGTGCCACCAGCTGACTGAGCCGACCGGTCAGCTGCGGGTCGGGGGCCGCCGACTGGATCAGGGAGAGATGGGTGGCCGTGCGCTGGTAGAGGACGACGAGTTCGTCGGCCTCCGCGCCGGTGAGGCGACGCCGGCGCCGGAGCAGGGCGTCGAGGCGGTCCCACTCCGCGCGGTGGGCGGAGACGAAGACGTCGAGGTCCATCGGTGTACCTGCTCCTCGGCTGTTCGTCGGCGGTCGGCCTGACCGGTGGAAGGATGATCGGCTTGATCGGCTGGTCGTACTGCGGTGCGATGTGCCATCAGCTTGGCAGACTGGCGGTGTTCGGGGCAGGCGGGGAAGGGTGGCGGGCGTGAGTGAGCTGGTGACGGGCGAGGCGGTGGCGTTGGAGCTGCGCCCCGCGAGGCTGCCCAGCAGGGCGCTGGCCGTGCTGCTCGATCTGGTGGCGGGCATGGCCGTCTATGTCGTGGTGACCATCGCTCTGGTGGCTGCCACGGCCTCGTTGGACGAGGCGGCGCGGGCGGCGATCTCGATCGCCTTGTTCGTCCTCGTGCTGGTCGGTGGACCGATCCTGGTCGAGACGCTCAGCCATGGACGGTCGCTCGGGAAGACGGCCTGCGGGCTGCGGGTGGTGCGGGACGACGGGGGGCCGATCCGGTTCCGGCACGCGCTGGTGCGGGGTCTGATCGGTGTGATCGAGATCCTGATGACGTTCGGGGTCGTGGCCTGCGTCGCGTCCCTGGTGTCGGCGCGGGGACGACGGCTCGGGGATGTGTTCGCGGGGACCCTGGTCGTGCGGGAGCGGGTGCCGGCCGGGCAGGCGGGGTTCGTGCCGCCGCCTCCGCCGTGGTTGGCCGGGCGTTTCTCGGGGCTCGATCTGTCTGCGGTGCCCGATGGTCTGTGGCTCGCCGTCCGGCAGTACCTGACGCGGATGGGGCAGCTCGATCCGCGGGTCGGCTGGTCGATGGCGGAGCGGCTGGCCGCGGACCTGGCCGAGCGCACGGGGGCGCCGGTGCCGCCGGGGGCGCCGCCTGCGGCGTATCTCGCGGCGGTGGTGCAGGAGCGGCAGGTCCGGGAGGCCCGGCGGGCGTTCGGACACGGGCCGGCCGGGGGAGGCGGGGCCGCGGGTGCGGCTGGTCCGGCGGGTGGTGCCCCGCCGTCGTATCCCGCTGCGACCGTGGCGCCGGGTGTGCGGCCGGCTGCGTATCCGTCGGTGGATCAGGGAGCCGCGGTGCGCGGGGAGCGGGCCGTCCCGCCGCAGGAGGAGTCGTCGGCCGACCGGCCGTCGACGGGGTTCGCCCCGCCGGCGTAGGCGCCTTCGAAAGGCGCCGGTCAGTCGAGGACCGACGGTGGTGATTCGAGGTCTTCCAGTTCGATGCCGGGGGCCGCGAGGACCACGTCCCCGGCGAGGTGCACGGTGTGCTGCTCACCCGTGTCCAGGGCTGTGACCTGGTATTCGTCCACGATCAGAGGGCCGTTGTCAGTGGTGTGTGTTTCTCTTTCCACCAGCGCCCAGGACTGGTCCAGGGTGCGTGGGGCGAGGACCGGGTCCGTGAAGGCGACGAGGCGTACGCGGGTGGCCGGTGCCGAGGGGGTGAGGCGCAGGAGGCGGGCGGTGGCGACGAGGAAGGCGGGGGACGAGCCGGTGAAGGCGTGGGCGCGCGCATTGCCTTCGGTGGCGTGGTGTCCGGTGGGGTCGGTGCGGACCCAGGTGACACCGTCGAGGGCGGCGCCGCGGACCTGCCAGCTCGCGGCGTGGAGTTCGAGGCGGATGGGGCGGCCGAGTTCGTCGAGGGCGAGGTCGACCGAGCCCAGGTGATCGCCTGAGGGGGCGGTGAGCTGGGAGACGTAGCGCCAGCCGGAGGGTCCGGGGGCACAGTGGAAGTGTTCTTCCGCGAGGGGGGTGTGATCGTGCGGATCGTGGAGCGAATAACGGCCGCGGGGCATGGGGGTCCTGGGTCGTGACGGGCTGGGCCGGTCGCCGGTCCGCGCATGGGGCAGGCCCCCGGCACGGGGGTGCGGGGGCCTGCCTCGGGGGACCTGCCGCCGGGGAGCGCGTCCGTGCGCGGACGGGCTCCCCGCGGTGGGAGCGTGGGCTCAGTAGCGGTAGTGGTCCGACTTGAACGGGCCCTCGACCTGCACGCCGATGTACTCGGCCTGCTCCGGGCGGAGCGTGGTCAGCTTGACGCCGAGTGCGTCGAGGTGGAGGCGGGCGACCTTCTCGTCGAGGTGCTTGGGCAGCACGTAGACGCCGGTCGGGTACTCGTCGGGCTTGGTGAACAGCTCGATCTGGGCCAGGGTCTGGTCCGCGAAGGAGTTGGACATCACGAACGACGGGTGGCCGGTGGCGTTGCCCAGGTTCAGCAGGCGGCCCTCGGAGAGGACGATGATCTTCTTGCCGTCGGGGAAGGTCCAGGTGTGGACCTGCGGCTTGATCTCGTCCTTGACGATGCCGGGGACCTTGGCGAGGCCGGCCATGTCGATCTCGTTGTCGAAGTGGCCGATGTTGCCGACGATGGCCTGGTGCTTCATCTTGGCCATGTCCGAGGCCATGATGATGTCCTTGTTGCCGGTCGTGGTGACGAAGATGTCGGCCTTGTCGACGACCTCGTCGAGCGTCGTGACCTGGTAGCCGTCCATCGCGGCCTGCAGGGCGCAGATCGGGTCGATCTCGGTGACGATCACGCGGGCTCCCTGGCCGCGCAGGGACTCCGCGCAGCCCTTGCCCACGTCGCCGTAGCCGCACACGACCGCGGTCTTGCCGCCGATCAGGGTGTCGGTGGCGCGGTTGATGCCGTCGACCAGGGAGTGGCGGCAGCCGTACTTGTTGTCGAACTTCGACTTGGTGACGGCGTCGTTGACGTTGATCGCCGGGAACAGGAGGGTGCCGTCGCGCTGCATCTCGTACAGGCGGTGGACGCCGGTCGTGGTCTCCTCGGTGACACCGCGGATCTCGGAGGAGAGGTGGGTCCACTTCTGCGGGTTCTCGCCCAGGGTGCGGTTGAGCAGTTCGAGGATGACGCGGTGCTCGTCGGACTCGGCGGTGTCGGGCGAGGGGGCCTTGCCGTCCTTCTCGTACTCGACGCCCTTGTGGACGAGGAGGGTGGCGTCACCACCGTCGTCGAGGATCATGTTGGGGCCGCCGGTGGGGCTGTCCGGCCAGGTCAGCGCCTGCTCCGTGCACCACCAGTACTCCTCGAGGGTCTCGCCCTTCCAGGCGAAGACGGGAACGCCCTGGGGGTTGTCGGGCGTGCCGTTCGGGCCGACGGCGATGGCTGCCGCGGCGTGGTCCTGGGTGGAGAAGATGTTGCAGGACGCCCAGCGGACCTGGGCGCCGAGGGCGACCAGGGTCTCGATGAGGACGGCGGTCTGCACGGTCATGTGCAGGGAGCCGGTGACGCGGGCGCCGGCCAGGGGCCGGGCGTCGGCGTACTCCTTGCGGATCGCCATCAGGCCGGGCATCTCGTGCTCGGCGAGGGTGATCTCCTTGCGGCCGAACTCGGCCAGGGAGAGGTCGGCGACCTTGAAGTCCTGTCGGTTGTCGACAGTCGTCATTGCGAGCTGCTCCTCGGGGGTGTGGGTCGAGGTGGGTACGGCTGGTCTGCGCGGCGGCGGACACAGGAGTGCCCGAGGAGGACACAGGCATGCCCGCGTGCGCGCAGCGCAGTCCGTCGGAGGCCCTCTCTCCCTCGGTCGGTCCGCGGTGGACCGCCCGACCGCCATCAGCAGCGACGTCTGGCTCCGTCCCAAGCTACACCGACCGGCCGGACCGACCCCAGTCCTCCCGTGCACACATCAGGCCGATCCGGCGGGCGTCACGCCCCGGTCCGCCGGTGGCACGGCGCCGTGCGGGCCGCCGGTCGCACCCGCGCGGACAGGCCGCGCGGGGAGGGATTCGGGCGCGGACCTGGGCGGGACTTCGGTTCTTCGCCGGCGACCGCGGCGGCACGGCGCCCATGCGGGCGGTGCGGGCCCGGGTGACGGAGGACCGCCTGGATGTGGCGCTGCTCACCGGGGCCACGCCGTTCGGTCCGGACGGTGTGCTCGCGGGCCGGGCGGACGGCGGTCGGCGGACGGCGGTCGGCGGAGTTCGGTACGGAGCGGTGGCCCGCGCGCTTCCGACGCGCGGTGCCGCCCCGGACGACGGAGGGGCCCGCCGGTGCGGCGGGCCCCTCCGTCATGAGGTCCTGCGGTTGCCCGCGGGGGCGGGCCTCAGTGGGCGGTGTCGTGCGGTGTCGGGCCGCCGGGGGTGGCCTCGGGGTCGGCTCCCTTGGCGGCTTCGGCCTCGCTGTAGATGTCGGGCTCGAGGTAGATCACGCGGGCGATCGGGACGGCCTCTCGGATGCGGGACTCGGCGGCGTCGATGGCGGAGGCGATCTCGGTGGCCGTGTCGTCGTGCCGGACGGCGATCTTCGCGGCGACCAGCAGTTCCTCGGGGCCGATGTGGAGGGTGCGCATGTGGATGATGCGGGTGACGGTGTCGCCGTCGACGACGGCGGCCTCGATCTTGCGGGTCTCCTCCGGGCCCGCGGCCTCACCGAGGAGCAGCGACTTGGTCTCGGCGGCGAGGACCAGGGCGATCAGGATGAGCAGGATGCCGATGCAGAGGGTGCCGATGCCGTCCCAGACACTGTCGCCGGTGGCCAGGGCGAGACCGACGCCGCCGAGGGCGAGGACCAGACCGACGAGCGCACCGAGGTCCTCCAGGAGGACGACCGGCAGCTCGGGCGCCTTGGCGCGGCGCACGAACTCCTTCCAGGAGTGTCCGCCGCGCAGGGGGTTGGACTCCTTGATGGCGGTGCGGAAGGAGAAGCCCTCGGCGATGATCGCGAAGACGAGGACGCCGACCGGCCAGTACCAGTGCTCCAGCTCGTGCGGGTTCTTGATCTTCTCGTAGCCCTCGTAGATGGCGAACATGCCGCCGACCGAGAACAGCACGATGGAGACGAGGAAGGCGTAGATGTAGCGCTCACGGCCGTAGCCGAAGGGGTGCTGCGGGGTGGCCTGGCGCTGTGCCTTCTTGCCGCCGACCAGCAGCAGGGCCTGGTTCCCGGAGTCGGCGACCGAGTGCACGGACTCGGCGAGCATCGACGAGGAGCCGCTGAAGAGGAACGCCACGAACTTCGCTACCGCGATCGCGAGGTTGGCGGCGAGTGCCGCCACGATCGCCTTGGTGCCGCCTGACGCGCTCATGTGTCCGCGTTGTCCCTTCGTACTCCGTGTGAGGCCCGGGCAGGCGCGGGTGTACGCCGCCCGGGGCTTCGCCCGTCCTTTGACGGTGAGCCATTGTCGCAGCCCGGTTCGGCGACGGCGTGTCAGGTCGCCGTCACAGGGCGGTCAGACGACGACGGTGGCCCTGAACAGGGTTCCGGTACCCGATGCCTCGGTCTTCTCACCCGAGGGGACGAACACGGAGGCGCCCGGAGTCAGTTCGTGCTCGCCCACCCGTACGGAGCCGGCGGTGCAGAGCAGGATCTGCGGGGCGGTCAGCGTGAGGTCGTGGGTGGCGCCGCCCGCGGGGAGGACGTAGCGGGAGAGGCGGAACTCGTCGATGGGCGTCTCGTAGACCTCCTCGCCGTCCGGGCCCGCCTCCGGGCGCAGCACGCCGGGGTCGCCGGCCTCGAAGCGGACGATGCGCAGGAGTTCGGGGACGTCGACGTGCTTGGGGGTGAGGCCGCAGCGCAGGACGTTGTCGGAGTTGGCCATGATCTCGACGCCGAGGCCGTCGAGGTAGGCGTGCGGGACGCCGGCGCCGAGGAAGAGTGCCTCGCCGGGCTGGAGCCGGACGTGGTTGAGGAGCATGGCGGCGATGACGCCGGGGTCGCCCGGGTAGTGGTGGGCGATGTCGGCGTACGGGGCGTAGGGGCCGCCGAGGCGGTCGCAGGCGGCGGCCGCCTCCGTGACGGTGCGGGCCATCTCGTCGGGATCGGCGGTGAGGACGGCGGTGAGGACCTCGCGCAGGGCCGCCTCCTCGGGGTGGGCGTGCAGCAGGTCGACGTACGGCTTGAGGGAGTCGACGCCGAGGCCGTCGAGGAGTTCGGCGGCGCGCTGCGGGGCGCGGAAGCCGCACAGGCCGTCGAACTCGGTGAGGGCGCAGATCAGTTCGGGCTTGTGGTTGGCGTCCTTGTAGGTGCGGTGCGGGGCGGTGACGGGGACGCCGCGGCGCTCCTCGTCCGCGTAGCCCTCCTTCGCCTGGGTCAGGTCGGGGTGGACCTGGAGGGAGAGCGGGGCTCCGGCGGCGAGGAGTTTGAGCAGGAAGGGCAGGCGGGGGCCGAACTTGGCGACCGCGTCCGGGCCGAGTTCCCGCTCCGGGTCGGCGTCGATGACCTCGACGAGCGTGCCCCGGTCGGTGCGCGAGGGCGCGCCGGGGTGGGCGCCCATCCACATCTCCGCCTGCGGCTCGCCGGTCGGTTCGGCGCCGAGCAGCCGCGGGATGGCGGTGGTGGAACCCCAGGCGTAGGGGCGGATGGTGTTGTCGAGGCGGTCCATGGGGTTCTCTGTGTTCCTTCTGCCGGTTCTCGTGCGGGCCGGCGCGGTGCGGGCCGTGCGTCCGCGCGGAGGGGGGTCAGGTGTTCCCGGGCATGATCAGGCTCTCGAGGCGAGCGCCAGGTAAACGGCGGCGAAATCCGTGACGGCGATCAGTTCCGCGAGGGTCTCCAGTTCGCCGCCCGCCTCCGGTTCCAGCTCGCTGATCGGCGTGTCGTGGGTGAGGGCCAGGTCACGGGCGGCGGGGGCGGCGGTGAGGCCGCCGATGGGGCGGTCGCGGAGCAGCACCACGCGCGTGTGCAGGGCGGGCGCCTCTTCGACGCGGTCGCGGAAGAAGTCGTCCGGGTCCGCGCCGGCGGCGAGCGGGCCGGCGAGCAGGGCGCTGTGCGCGGCGAGCGCCTCGGGGAGCTCGGCGACGACGGCGGGGGTGCCGGAGAGTTCGGCGAGGGCGGCGGCGAAGCGACGGCCCGCCGGGCCGGCCGAGACTCCCTCGGTCCACACGACGGGGAGCGCGTCGGCGAGTTCGGCGGCCAGGGTCTTGGCGGGGTTGCTGTACGTCACGATGGCCGGGCCGCAGCGTTCGGCGATGCCGTCGAGGCGGTCGGCGACCTTCCCCAGGACGTCCGGCGGGGCGGTGAGCAGGCCGGTGCGGTCCAGGAGTGCGAGCAGCGGGGTGAGCAGCGCCCACAGGACGCCGGGGGCGGAGGCGGCGAGGGGTTCGTCCTGGTCGTAGGGCGCGGTGGCCATGGGGACGAACAGGCCGACGGAGCCGTTCACCGCCTCGGCGAGCGGGGTGCGGGCGGGGGCGACGGCGACGACGGTGCAGCCGCGGCGGTACGCCTGCTCCGCGAGCAGCGACAGGCCCGGTTCGGTGCCGTCCGGGGTGGCGATGAGGAGCAGGTCCACGGAGCCGGCCCAGCCGGGCAGTTCCCAGCGCAGGGCGCCTGCCGCGGGGGCGACGCCGGTGGGCGCGAGGCGGGTGACGGGGCTGCCGCCGCCGGCCAGGGTGCCGAGGAGGTCGGCGGTCTGGGTGGCGGCGGCGCCGGGGCCGGCGATGAGCACGGCTCGGGGGCGGCCGTCGGGCTTCAGGTCGTTGACGCCGGCCTCGGCGGCGTGCCGTGCGGCGGTGCGGACGCGGGCGCCGGCTTCGGCGGCGCCGCGGAGCAGGGCGTGGCGGTCGGCCTCGGCGAGGCCCTCCGGTGAGTCGAGCAGCGATTCGTCGAGCATGGGCGGCAGGCTCCGATCTCCGATCGGCGGGGCGTCGTCGGTGCGCGGGGCGGCGGACGCGCGTCGGTCACTCGGGGCGGCGGGCCTCGTCGACGAGGAGTACGGGGATGCCGTCGCGGACGGGGTAGGCCAGGCCGCAGCTCTGGCCGGTGCAGATCAGTTCCGTGTCCTGCTCCTTGAGGGGGGAGTGGCAGGCCGGGCAGGCGAGGATCTCCAGGAGGCCGGCTTCGAGTGGCATGGGGGTCCCTTCGCTGGGTGGATGTGCTGGTCAGGGTACCGCCGGTGGGGGGTGGGCGGCGGGGTGGGCGGTGATCGGCGCGGGGTGGTGCGCCACGTTGGTGTGGGG
>NZ_LGCN01000269.1 GCF_001279005.1 Streptomyces caelestis | reverse complement strand
CCGCCCCCCACGGCCCCACCGGGCCCGCAGCCCGCGGACGGTTCCGCCCTCCGGCCCTCCCGCCTCGAACCACCCCCGGGCCCGCTCCCGTCCCGCGCCCACGTGGGGTCCCGGCCGCCCACCTACGACCCCGAGCCCACCGCCCTCCCGCCGGCCGACCCCGACGCACTGGACGACCTGGTCCCGGACACCGTGCTGGACGGGGCCCGCTACGGCGCCTGCACCCTGCGCGCCGCCTCCGTGCGCGGGGACTCCGCGCGCTACCGGGGCGAACCCCGCCGCGACGCGCTGCTCACCGCCCGGTTCGGGACGGGGGAGCGGGCCCTCGTCCTCGTGGCGCTGGCGACCGGCGCCCGGACCGCGCCCGGGGCGCACCGGGCCGCCGCCGAGGCCTGCCGGTGGATCGGCGCGGCGGTGGGCCGCAGCCACGCCCGCCTCGTCGAGGACATCAGGGCCGCCCGGCGCGGCGACCTCAAGTCCGGCCTGCACCGCCTCACCGACCGCAGCCTCGGCGGACTCCGCGCCGGCGCGGCCGACCGGGGCCTCCAACCCGGCGCCCGCGCGGCCGCCCTGCGCTGCCTCCTGCTGCCCGCCGACCCCGCATGCCGCATCCGGGTCTTCTTCGGCGTCGGCCCCGGCGGACTGTTCCGGCTGCGGGACGGCGCGTGGCAGGACATCGAACCCGAGGGCACCGAGGCCAGGGGCGAACCCGTGGTCGGTTTCGGCTCGCCGCCCTCCAAGACCCCGGGCGGCGACCGCCTCACCATGGACCTGGGCATCCCCACACCCCCGAGCCCGTACGAGCCCGCCCCCGAACCGGCCCGCGAGCCCTTCCGCTTCCGCACCTCCGTGGCCCGCCCGGGTGACACCCTGCTGATGTGCGGCACCGGCCTCGCGGATCCCCTGCGCGGCGAGCGGGAGCTCCGCGCGCACCTCGCCGACCGGTGGTCCCGCTCCGAACCGCCCGGCCTCGCCGCGTTCCTCGCCGACACCCAGGTACGGGTCAAGGGGTACGCGGACGACCGTACGGCCGTCGCGGTGTGGGAGGCGTGAACGCGCCCGGTGTGCATTCATGGAACCCGTCAGGCATCTTCGACACCCGAGGGGCAGACGGAAGCCATGGCCAAACAGAACATCGCGGAGCAGTTCGTCGACATCCTCACCCGCGCGGGGGTCAAACGCCTCTACGGCGTCGTCGGAGACAGCCTCAACCCCGTCGTGGACGCCGTGCGCCGCAACCCCGCCATCGACTGGATCCACGTCCGGCACGAGGAGACCGCCGCCTTCGCCGCCGGCGCCGAGGCCCAGGTCACCGGCAGACTGGGCGCCTGCGCCGGCTCCTGCGGACCCGGCAACCTCCACCTCATCAACGGGCTGTACGACGCCCACCGTTCCATGGCCCCGGTGCTCGCCCTCGCCTCCCACATCCCGTCCAGCGAGATCGGTCTCGGCTACTTCCAGGAGACCCATCCCGAGCAGCTGTTCCGCGAGTGCAGCCACTACAGCGAGATGATCTCCAGCCCGCAGCAGATGCCCCGGCTGCTCCAGACGGCCGTCCAGCACGCCGTCGGCCGCTCGGGCGTCAGCGTCGTCACCCTCCCGGGTGACATCGCCGACCACGCCGCCCCCGAGAAGCCCCTCGAGACCGCCCTCGTCACCTCCCGGCCCACGGTCCGCCCCGGCGACGCCGAGATCGACCGCCTCGTCGACATGATCGACGAGGCCGAGAAGGTCACGCTGTTCTGCGGCGCCGGCACGAAGGGCGCGCACGCCGAGGTCATGGAGTTCGCCCAGAAGATCAAGTCCCCGGTCGGGCACGCCCTGCGCGGCAAGGAATGGATCCAGTACGACAACCCGTACGACGTCGGCATGAGCGGACTGCTCGGCTACGGCGCCGCCTACGAGGCCACCCACGAGTGCGACCTGCTGATCCTGCTCGGCACCGACTTCCCGTACAACGCTTTTCTTCCCGACGACGTGCGGATCGTCCAGGTCGACGTGCGGCCCGAGAACCTGGGCCGGCGCTCGAAGCTGGACCTCGCGGTGTGGGGCGACGTGAAGGAGACCCTGCGCTGTCTGACGCCGCGGGTCCGCACCAAGGAGAACCGGAAGTTCCTCGACCGGATGCTGAAGAAGCACGCGGACGCGCTGGAGGGGGTGGTGAAGGCGTACACCCGCAAGGTGGACAAGCACGTGCCGATCCACCCCGAGTACGCGGCCGCCGTCCTGGACGAGATCGCCGACGACGACGCGGTGTTCACCGTCGACACCGGGATGTGCAACGTCTGGGCCGCCCGCTACGTCTCGCCCAACGGCCGCCGCCGGATCATCGGTTCGTTCACCCACGGCTCGATGGCGAACGCGCTGCCGATGGCGATCGGGGCGCAGTTCACCGACCGCGGCCGGCAGGTCGTGTCGATGTCCGGCGACGGCGGGTTCACCATGATGATGGGGGACTTCCTCACCCTGGTGCAGTACGACCTGCCGGTGAAGGTCGTCCTGTTCAACAACTCCTCTCTGAGCATGGTCGAGTTGGAGATGCTGGTCGCCGGACTGCCCTCGCACGGCACCGCCATGAGGAACCCCGACTTCGCCGCCGTGGCCCGCGCGTGCGGCGCCCACGGGGTACGGGTGGAGAAGCCGAAGGAGCTCGCCGGGGCGCTGAAGTCCGCGTTTAGGCACAAGGGTCCGGCCCTCGTCGACATCGTCACCGACCCCAACGCGCTGTCCATCCCGCCGAAGATCAGCAAGGAGATGGTGACCGGTTTCGCCCTGTCCGCCTCCAAGATCGTGCTGGACGGAGGCGTCGGCCGGATGCTCCAGATGGCCCGCTCCAACCTGCGCAACGTGCCCCGGCCGTAGGGGGATTCACCGCGCCCGAGGGCTCCAGCCGCGTGCCGAGGTGTCGTACGCGTAGCGGGGCAGGCCCTCGATGCCGCTGGTGCGGAACGGGCGGCCCCGGTCGTCGACGCGGACCGTGCCGGTGCGGCCCTGCGAGGACCAGTCCAGCTCCAGGTACCAGCGGCAGTCGCAGTGCGCGGTCCGGGCGGTGACCAGCAGCACCTCCGGGTCGGTCGCGGAGACCCGGTAGGGCATCCGCACGGCCGGGATCGGCGTACCGGCGTCGTTCCCGGCGACCGCGCGGGCGACGGGCCGGTCCTTGTCCAGGTCCACGTCGAAGTACCGCGGGGTGAGCGCGCCGCCGCAGCCCTGGTCCATGGCGTACGCGTTCCCCGGCACGGGGTCGGCGCGGCCGGCCACGCGGACGCGCAGCGCGGTGAGGACGACGGCCGTGTCGGACGTGCCCTGCACCGACAGCTCCACCAGCGTCTCGCCCCCGTGCACGGCCGACTGCGTCGCCGCCCAGGTCCCGGCGTCCTGCGGGACCGGCGGCGGCGGGACCCGCTCCGGCGGCTCGGCCACGACGTAGTCGTGGCCGCACCCGTACGCCCAGGCCTGCGAGTCGGCGGACCAGGCGAGCGGCGGCGCCCCGACGGGCGCGGGCCCCTCCAAAGCCGCGGCGGGGGCGGAGGCGCTCCGCCCCGGCCCGGGGGAGGCGGGGCGTTCCTCCGGCGCCGTGGGGCCCGGGGCGGACGGGGTGGGTGAGGGGGCGCGACCGCGCGGCGCGGTGGGACCGGTCGTGGCGGACGTGCTCGGGGACGCGGTGGCGGGCCCCTGCCCGGCGGACGGTTTCCGCCCGTCCGGCAGCGCGGACAGACTCCCCGCCGTCGCGAGCAACGCGCACACGGCGGCCAGGGCGACGGCGACCCGCTTGTGCCGCCGGTACCAGGGCCGCCGATGCCCCGACCCCTCGTCCCCCGGCCCGCCCACCACGTGCCCGTCGCCCGAGGGGGGACCTGCGGGCCCGGGGGGTGCGGCGGTCCGCCGTGCCGGGCCGCCGGCCGCGTACGGGCCGTCGGCGGCATCGGGCCCGTCGGCCGGCGGCCCACCGGTGACAGCGTCGGGCGTGCCCTCCCCGTCGGCCGGCTCGCCGGGGGTGGCGCGTTCTGCTTCCGGGGTGGCGGGGGCGCCGCCGTCCGCCCGTTCCCGCGACGGGGTGCGCCGCTCGCCGGAGCCGGAGACCGGCGCTGCGTCCGCCCCGGCCGAACCGGGTGCCGCGCGCGGGCCCCGGCGTGCCTCCACCGCGCGGAGCCAGCGGTGGTGGAGGTCCATGCGTTCCTCCCTCGACGCGCCGCACAGGGCGGCGAAGCGCTCCACGGGCGCGAAGTCGACGGGGACCGCCCCGCCCGCGCAGTAGCGGTGCAGCGTCGAGGTGTTCATGCCGAGGCGGCGGGCCAGCGAGCCGTAACTGCGGTCCGTACGTTCCTTCAGCTCCCGCAGCAGCGCCGCGAACTCAGCCACGTCGTCCTGTGCCGACACCGCCACCCCGCACTCGTATGACCCGACCGGGCCCCGGGACGGCATCCCAGGCACCCCACGTACCTGCACGTCGGACGGGCTGGGATGGTTCCATGCCGGCGAAACCGGCGACGACGCTTGCGCCCGCCTCCCGAGGCGGCCGATGCTCTTGGCACCGGGAACCGCCCCGACGGTCCGGACGGACCGCCACGGCGCACCGTCCCGTCATTCCACCACGCACACCTCACAGGGGACATCCATGCCCATGCGCACCCGCGCCGCCACCCTCACGGCTCTCACCGCCGCCGCCCTCGCCGCCGGTACGGCACTCACCGCGCCGGCCGGCGCCGCGCCGCGGAAGGCCGCCCCGCCCCGGTTCCTCGCGGCCTCCGAGCTCCCCCCGCACCCGTGGTCCGCCTGGACGGCGGGCCCGGTCACCGACGGCTTCCCGGCGGAACTCGCCTACTGCCTGGGCGAGGGCGTGCCCGCGTACGACTACCGGCACCGCGTCTTCCACACCGACCTGGACACCGGCGCCGTACAGGTCACCGTCGTCACGGGCTCCGCCGCCCAGGGCAAGGCGCTGGCCGCCCTGCTGAACGAGGAGATCCGCACCTGCGCCGACCGGATCGAGCAGTCCTCCCCGGACGTCGAGGCCACGGGCCGGTACTACGGCGAACTGCCGGTCGAAGAGGGCGCGAAGGTGCACGGGCTGCACACCGAGACCTCCTGGGGCGCCACGGACGTCCATCTGCTCTCCGTCGGACGCGACGGGAAGACCGTGACCGTCGTCGGCTGGGGGCAGATGGGCGACTTCGACGACGCCCCGGTGGGCGCGTTCGAGAAGACGACGACGAAGGCCGTCGACAAGCTGTACTGAGGCCGCACGGCCGCCGCGACTACCAGGAGAAGCCGGGGTCGTCCTCCCCACGGGGCCGGGAGGGCGGCCCCGCGCGCGGTACGTGGCCGTCGCACTTCGGCCAACTACGGTTCGCGGCCGTCCGGCACGACTGGCGCGTGGGTGACCGGGCAAGCATTCCCGTGAAGGTGTTCGAACACAGGGGGAATCGACATCGGCACGCGGGCGGGGGTCATGAAGGGTCAGGCTTCGGCGGACCGGCTGAGGCGCACGCTGGGGCGGGCGGATCTGCGGGCGGTGCCCGAGTCCCGCAGGGCGCTGCGGGAACTGCTCAGGCACTGGGGGACGTCGGAGCGCTCCGTGGTCGCGGAACTGCTCACCAGCGAGCTCGTCACCAACGCGCTCGTCCACACCGACCACGAGGCGGTCCTGACGGCCACCCTCGGTCCTCGTGGACTACGGGTCGAGGTACGTGACTTCGTGGACCGGGAGCCCCGGCCGCGATTACCGAGCATCGACGACGGCACGCACGGCAGGGGTCTGGTGCTGGTCGAGTCCCTCGCCGACGGCTGGGGCGTCAGGAAGCACCGGGTGGGCAAGTCCGTCTGGTTCGAACTCGACGCGGACGCGGCCTGAGAGGTGCGGACCGCACCTCTCAGGCCGCGTCGGGGCGTCAGCCGAACTGCTGCTCCAGGTCCTTGAGCTTGCGCTCCAGGGAGTCCAGGCGCGGCAGGGCCTGGGTGTCGTCCTCGGCGGTGAGGTCGACGGTCTTCGGGTCAGCGCCGGTACGCACCGGCTGCAGGGAGGGACGCGCGCGGACGGGCAGGGCCTCCGTCGCCGGTAGGGCAGGCTCCGCGGAGACCGCGTCGGAGTCGCGCTCCACCGCGGGCGCCTCCAGCTCGCGCCCGCCGCCCCGGCCCGTGAGGCCGCGGTGGCCCCGGCTGATCGCCTTCAGCCGGGCCCGCTCCATGCGCTGCTGGTCCCGCCTGCGCTGCTTCGCCTCGTCCTTGCGGATCTTGTCCTCGCGTACTTCCTCGACCGCCTCCTCGAGGCTGCGCACGCCCTCCAGCAGCATCAGCGACCAGGCCCGGTAGGTCTCCCGGGGAGCGCGCAGCCAGCGGACGATACGGATCTGCGGCAACGGGCGCGGCACCAGGCCCTGTTCGCGCAGGGCGGCCCGGCGGGTCTGCTTCAGCGCACGGTCGAACAGGACCGCCGCCGACAGGGACATGCCCGCGAAGAAGTGCGGGGCGCCCGCGTGTCCGAGGCCCCGGGGCGCGTGCACCCAGTTGAACCAGGCCGCGGCGAAGGCGAACGTCCACACGAGGATCCGCGAGCCGAGGGCCGCGTCGCCGTGGCTGGCCTCGCGCACGGCGAGCACCGAGCAGAACATCGCCGCGCCGTCCAGGCCGAAGGGGACGAGGTACTGCCAGCCGCCGGACAGGCCGAGGTTCTGTTCGCCGAAGCCGACCAGGCCGTGGAAGGAGAGTGCGGCGGCCACCGCGGCACAGCAGAACAGCAGGACGTAGGAGACGGTGCCGTAGACGGCCTCCTTGCGCCTGCGGCGCTCCTCGCTGCGCTCCCACGAGTCGTCCGCGCTCGTGCTCTTGACCGAGGAGCGCTTCCCGCGCGCCAGCACCGCCACCGCCGCCAGCATGCCCAGGAGCAGTACGGCGCCCGGAAGCAGCCAGTTCAGCGATATGTCGGTCAGTCTCATCTAGGGGTCCCTTGCATTGGGATAGGGCGTAACGCCCGCCATAGTGGCCCAATCCCAGCGGCCCTCAGGGGGTTTCGGGGCAAGAGGCCGCCAAGGGGCTGCGAGGGGGGTGCCCAGGGCGGCGTTCTGCTCGAACTGCCGCGTGAGGGGCGGGAGTTGAGTTCGAATAAGAATACCCGCAGGGGTGGTTCCACGGAAAGTTCCCGTGACGGGTGGGGGAATCGTGAAGCCTCTGTGACCTCTGCGGCGCACTCGGTGGACGATCTTACGCGCCGGGCGGGGGTGCTGTCGTCCGACGTGGCGTCAACCGGCCTGCGCGACCAGGACGGTGGCCCGCCGGGCCGTCCGCCCGGTGGCGCAGGTGCGTGGACAGGTGGCGCAGATGTCCGCGGGGCGCAGGGTGTAGAACATGCAGCAGCTGACCCGGTCCCGGGTGGCGGGCGCCGGCTCCCCGCCGGGCCCGGCCGGCCGGCGGAAGGCCGCCGCGCCGACGTACGGCTCGGTCGCGCCCGGCAGCAGCAGCTCCAGCTCCCGCAGCCCCCGCTCCTCCTCGCCGAGCAGCTGGGAGACGTACCGCAGGCTCTCGACGATCTCGTCGGTCGCCATGCCCCACAGGGCCCGGCCGCGGCGCCGCATCCGGGGGCCGAAACCGGCCAGCACGGGTTCGAGGTGCTGGGCGACCGCCGCGCGCACCTCCGCCCGCAGTGCCTCCTCGTCGGGCACCACGCGGGCGCCGGGCAGCGCGGCGGCGGGATCGCCGGGCAGGCAGGCGAAACCGTCGGGCCGCACCGCCATGCGGCCCACGGCGAGGCCGGCGGCGGTACGGTCGAACGAGACGTGCGTCACGGGGTAGCGCGGCACGCGGCGGTGCAGGAACCACGGCACGGTGATCAGCAGGCAGGCGGGCCAGGCGTAGCGGTGCAGGCCGAAGCTGGCGATCACGTCCGGACGGCCCTGCTGCCCGTAGTCCCGCAGCACCTGGGTGTCGTCCCAGGCGAGGAACCGCTCCAGCCCGGCCCCGCCCTCGGCGAGCTCCGACGCGGCGACCCAGCCGCCGCCCGTGGGGGCGGCCTCGCCGACGCCGAGTTCGGTGACGCCCAGGGCGGGGAACGCCTCCGCCAGGCGGGCGTACGCGTCCGCGACGGCCGAACCGGGCGCGGGCATGGGACCACCCCTTCACGTCTCGAGGAACAGGGCAATAAAGGTAAGGCTCACCTTACCGAACATCGTGGTGATGTGAATGGGCGCCCCCGTGCGTTTATGGTGCTTGACGCACAGGCGACAACCCGCCGTAATGACCTCAAGTACCGAAACGTCCGCAGGAGGACCTGGTGAAGCAGGGCACGCAGGGCTCCGCAGCGACGGGGGACGCGGTGACCGGCCCCGCCGGCTGCGCGGGCCGGTTCCGGGTGCCCGCGCAGCCGGCGGGGCCGGACGCCGGCCGGGGGCGTGACCGGTGCGACCGGCCGGAGCGCGCCGAGGACGGTGAGCACACGCACGGCGAGCACGCGCACGGCGAGCCCGCCCCTTCCCGGCCCCGGCCCGTCGTCCAGCGGTCCTCCGTGCGCGGACAGGTCCTCGACGCGCTGCGCACCGCGCTGGTGACGGGTGACCTGCGGCCCGGCGAGGTGTACTCCGCGCCCGTGCTGGCGGAGCGGTTCGGGGTCTCCGCCACGCCGGTGCGGGAGGCCATGCAGCAGCTCGCGCTGGAGGACGCGGTGGAGGTCGTGCCCAACCGGGGGTTCCGGGTCGTCGAGCGGGGCGCGCGGGAACTGGCCGAGCTCGCCGAGATCCGGGCGCTGATCGAGGTTCCGGTGATGGTGCGGCTGGCGCGGACGGTGTCCGTCGAGCGCTGGGCCGAGCTGCGGCCGCTCGCCGAGGCGACGGTCCGGGCGGCGTCCTCCGGGTGCCGGGCGACGTACGCGGAGGCGGACCGTGCCTTTCACCGGGCGGTGCTCGCGCTGGCCGGCAACGAGCAGTTGGTCCGGATCACCGAGGATCTGCACCGTCGTGCGCAGTGGCCCCTGGTCGGTTCCGGTCCGGGGGGTCGCGGGCGGGCGGAGCTGGTGGCTGACGCCCATGAGCACACGGCGCTGTTGGACGCGTTGATCGCGGGCGATCTGGACGTGGTGCGGTCGCTGGTGGGGGAGCACTTCAACGGGGCGGTCTGAGCGGGGCGGTCCGTGGGGCCGCCGCCGGGGTTTCCTCGCCCCCGCCGCCCCTTCCCGTCCCCGGGGGCTGCCGCCCCCGGACCCCCGTCGGCCCTGCGGGCCTCGTCCTCAAACGCCGGACGGGCTGAGGGGGCGGGCTTCGTCCTCAAA
>NZ_LGCN01000268.1 GCF_001279005.1 Streptomyces caelestis | reverse complement strand
CCTCACGGCTCTCGACGCCGCCGCCCCCCGACGCCCCACCGCCGTCCTGCTGTTCGCCGGACAGAACGCGCCGGCCGCGCCCGCCGCCCGCCCCGACGACGACACCCCGGCCGCCCCCGACACCGTCCTCGGCGAGGTCCTGACCACCGTCAACGACTGGCTCGCCGACGACCGCACCGCGCAGATCCCGCTCGTCGTGGTCACCCGCCACGCCGTCGCCACCGGGCCCGGCGACCCCGCGCACGACCTGCCCGGCGCCGCCGTCTGGGGCCTGGTGCGCTCCGCGCAGTCCCAGCACCCCGACCGCCTCGTCCTGGCCGACCTCGACGTCCACGAGGACTCCTGGCAGGCCCTGCCCGCCGCGCTCGCCACCGGCGAACCGCAGCTCGCCCTGCGCCAGGGCACCGCCCACGCGCCCCGGCTGGCCCGTCCCCGCACCGCCGACACCCTGAGCGCGCCCGACGGCGCCGCCGCCTGGCGCCTGGACATCCCGGTCAAGGGCTCCGTCGACCGGCTGGAACTGGTGCCCTGCCCCGAGATCACCGACGCGCCCGCGCCCGGGCACGTCCTCATCGAGGTGCGCGCCGCCGGACTCAACTTCCGCGACGTCCTCAACACCCTCGGCATGTACCCCGGCCCCGCCGTCCTCCTCGGCGCCGAGGCCGCCGGCGTCGTCACCGCCACCGGGCCCGGCGTCACCGGCCTCGCGCCCGGCGACCGCGTCATGGGCCTGGTCACCGGAGGCTTCGGCACCCACGCCGTCGCCGACGCCCGCATGGTCGCCCCCATGCCCGACGGCTGGACCTTCACCCAGGCCGCCTCCGTCCCCGTCGCCTTCCTCACCGCCTACTACGGCCTGCGCGACCTCGCCGGCCTCACCGCCGGCGAGTCCGTCCTCGTCCACGCCGCCGCCGGTGGCGTCGGCATGGCCGCCGCCCAGCTCGCCCGCCACTGGGGCGCCGAGGTCTACGGCACCGCCGGCGACCACAAGCGGCGCCTGCTGCGCGCCGAGGGCTGGGCCGACGACCACCTGGCCTCCTCCCGCACCCTCGACTTCGAGGACCGCTTCCGCGCCACCAGCGGCGGACGCGGCGTGGACGTCGTACTGAACTCGCTGGCCGGCGACTTCGTCGACGCCTCGCTGCGCCTGCTCGCCCCCGGCGGACGCCTCGTCGAAATGGGCAAGACCGACGTCCGCGACCCCGGCCGGGTCGCCCTCGACCACCCCGGCGTCGCCCTGTACCGGGCGTACGAACTGCGCGAGGCCGGCGAGGACCGCATCCGGGAGATGTTCGCCGACCTCACCCGCCTCTTCGCCGACGGTTCCCTGCGCCCGCTGCCCACCGTCACCTGGGACGTCCACCACGCCCGCGAGGCCTTCCGCCACATGGCGCAGGCCAAGCACTACGGCAAGATCGTCCTCACCGTGCCGCGCGCCTGGAACCCCGACGGCACCGTCCTGATCACCGGCGGCACCGGCACCATCGGCGGCATCCTCGCCCGCCACCTCGTCACCCGGCACGGCATGCGCCACCTGCTCCTCGCCGGCCGCCGCGGCCCCGACGCCCCCGGCGCCGCCGCCCTGCGCGAGGAACTCACCGCCCTCGGCGCCCAGGTGACCGTCGCCGCCTGCGACGCCGCCGACGCCGACCGGCTCGCCGAGACCCTCGCCGCCGTGCCCGCCGCACACCCGCTCACCGCCGTGGTGCACGCGGCCGGCGCCCTCGACGACGGAGCCCTCGAACACCTCACCCCCGACCGGCTGCGCACCGTCCTGGCCCCCAAGGCCGACGCCGCCCGCCACCTGCACCGCCTCACCCGCGACCTCGACCTCGCGGACCTGGTGCTCTTCTCCGCCGGCGCCGGAGTCTTCGGCAACGCCGGACAGGCCAACTACGCCGCCGCCAACACCTACCTCGACGCCCTCGCCCACCGCCGCCGCGCCGACGGCCTGCCCACCACCTCCCTGTCCTGGGGCCTGTGGGCCGACGCCAGCGCCATGACCGGCCACCTCGACGACACCGACCTCGCCCGCGTCCGCCGCTCCGGCGTCCTGCCGCTGTCCGCGGCCGACGGCATGGCCCTGTTCGACGCCGCGCTCGCCGAACAGCGCCCGCACCTGGTCCCCGTCCGCCTCGACACCGGACGGCTGCGCACCGGCGACGGCGACATCCCGCACCTGCTGCGCGCCCTGCACCGGGGCCCGGCCCGCCGCACCGCCCGGGCGGGCGCCGCCGACGGCACCGACGGACTGCGGCTGCGCCTGGCCGGCCTGGCCGACGACGACCGGCTCACCCTCCTGCGCGACCTCGTCGCCACCCACGCCGCCGCCGTCCTCGGCCACACCGACCCCGACCAGCTGCACGGCGGCCGCGCCTTCCGCGACCTCGGCTTCGACTCGCTGACCGCCGTCGAACTGCGCAACCGGCTCAACGCCGCCACCGCGCTGCGGCTGCCCGCCACCCTCGTCTTCGACCACCCCACCCTCGCCGAACTCGCCGCCCACCTCGACGGCGAACTCTCCGGCGCCGCCCCCGCCACCGCGCCCGCCGCCCCGGTTCCCCTCCCGGCCGGCGCCCGGGGGGACGAGCCGTTCGCGATCGTCGGCATGGCCTGCCGCCTCCCCGGCGGGGTGCGCTCCCCGGAGGACCTGTGGCGGCTCCTCTCCGACGGCGCCGACGCCATCGGAGAGTTCCCCGGCGACCGCGGCTGGGACCTCGACGGCCTCTACGACACCCTGCCCGGCGACCAGGTCACCTCCCGCACCCGCGAGGGCGGCTTCCTGCACGACGCCGCCGACTTCGACGCCGACTTCTTCGGCATCTCCCCGCGCGAGGCCCTCGCCATGGACCCCCAGCAGCGGCTCCTGCTGGAAACCGCCTGGGAGACGTTCGAACGCGCCGGCATCGACCCCCGGTCGGTGCGCGGCAGCCGCACCGGCGTCTTCGCCGGCCTCTCCTCCAGCGACTACCTCAAGCGCGTCACCCACGTCCCCGACGAGGTCGCCGGGTACGTCAACAACGGCAACGCCAACAGCGTCGTCTCCGGCCGCGTCGCCTACACCCTCGGCCTGGAGGGCCCGGCCGTCACCGTCGACACCGCCTGCTCCTCCTCCCTCGTCGCCCTGCACATGGCGCTCCAGGCGCTGCGCCGCGGCGAGTGCACCATGGCCCTGGCCGGCGGCGTCACCGTGATGTCCTCGCCGGAGATCATCGTCGACTTCTCCCGCCAGCGCGGCCTGGCCGCCGACGGCCGCTGCAAGCCGTTCGCCGCCGCCGCCGACGGCACCGGCTTCTCCGAGGGCGTCGGCCTGATCCTCGTCGAGCGCCTCTCCGACGCCCGCCGCAACGGCCACCAGGTCCTCGCCGTCGTCCGCGGCTCCGCCGTCAACCAGGACGGCGCCTCCAACGGCCTGACCGCCCCCAACGGGCCCGCCCAGCAGCGCGTCATCCGCCAGGCCCTGGCCGACGCCGGCGTCAGCGCCGCCGAGGTCGACGCCGTCGAGGCGCACGGCACCGGCACCCGCCTCGGCGACCCCATCGAGGCCCAGGCGCTCCTCGCCACCTACGGCCAGGACCGCGACCCCGGGCGGCCGCTGCTGCTCGGCTCCGTCAAGTCGAACATCGGGCACACCCAGGCCGCCGCGGGCGTCGCCGGCGTCATGAAGATGGTCCTCGCCCTGCGGCACGGCCTGCTGCCCAAGAGCCTGCACGTCGACGCCCCCACCCCGCACGTCGACTGGTCCGCCGGCGCCGTCAGCGTCCTCGCCGAGGCCACCGAGTGGCCCGAACCGGCCACCCCCCGGCCCCTGCGCGCCGCCGTGTCCTCCTTCGGCATCAGCGGCACCAACGCCCACGTCGTCCTCGAACAGGCCCCGGCCGACACGGATTCCGCCGAGGAGACGGACACCGAAGGCGACGACGCGCGGGACACCCGCGCCGACCGCCCGCTGCCCTGGATCCTGTCCGCCCGCAGCGACGCCGCCCTGCGCGGCCAGGCCCGTGCCCTCCTCGCCCACCTCGACGCGCACCCGGGCCTCGCACCCGCCGACATCGCCCTGTCCCTCGTGACCCGCCGGGCCACCCTGGAGCGGCGCGCCGTCGTCGTCGCCACCACCACGGGCGACTTCCGCGCCGGTCTGGCCGCCCTCGCCGACGGCGTCCCCTCGCCGGCCGTGACCAGCGGCGGCCGCGGCGCCGGCCGCGACCGCAGGGCCGTCCTCGTCTTCCCCGGCCAGGGCTCCCAGTGGGCCGGAATGGGCGCCGAACTCCTCGACGCCTCACCGGTGTTCGCCGAGCGGATCGCCGCCTGCGCCGAGGCCCTCGCCCCGCACGTCGACTGGTCCCTCACCGACGTACTGCGCGGCGCCGGAGGCGCACCCTCCCTGGACCGGGTCGACGTCGCCCAGCCCGCGCTGTGGGCGGTGATGGTCGCGCTCGCCGAGGTGTGGCGCGCCCACGGCCTCAAGCCCGCCGCCGTCCTCGGCCACTCCCAGGGCGAGATCGCCGCCGCCGCCGTCAGCGGCGCCCTGTCCCTCGAGGACGCCGCGCGGATCGTCGCCGTGCGCAGCCTCGCCATCGCCCGCGAACTCTCCGGCCACGGCGGCATGGCGGCCGTCACCGCCCCGCACGACGAGGTCGCCGCACTCGTCGCCGGCCTGCCCGGCGTCTCGGTCGCCGCCGTCAACGGCCCCTCCTCCGTGGTGGTCTCCGGCGACACCGAGGGCCTCGACACCCTCCTCGCCGACTGCGCGGAACGGGGCGTGCGGGCCCGCCGCATCCCCGTCGACTACGCCTCCCACTCCGCCCACGTCGACCGCCTCGCCGAGACCCTGCCCGCCGCCCTGGCCGGCGTCGAACCCCGCGACGGCGACATCCCGTTCTTCTCCACCGTCACCGCCGACTGGCTGCCCGGCACCGCCCTGGACGCCTCCTACTGGCACCGCAACCTGCGCGGCACCGTCCGCCTGGAGGAGTCCCTGCGCGCCCTCCTCGACCAGGGCCACGACGTGTTCGTCGAGTGCAGCCCCCACCCGGTGCTCACCGTCGGCATCGAGGACACCGTCACCGCGGCGGGCGCCGACGCGGTCGCCCTCGGCTCCCTGCGCCGCGACGACGGCGGCGCCGACCGGGTGCTGACCGCGCTGGCCGCCGCCCACGTCGCCGGCGTCCCCGTCGACTGGCGGCCCGCCGTCGCCCACGGCCGCCCCGTGGACCTGCCCACCTACGCCTTCCAGCGCGAGCGGTACTGGCTGGAGGCCACCGGCGCCCAGGCCGACCCCACCGGGATCGACACGGTCATGCGGCTCGCCGACGGCGGCGCCGTCCTCGGCGGCGGCCTGTCGCTGACCGCGCAGCCCTGGCTGGACGACCACCGCGTGCACGGCGCCGCCGTCGTACCCGGCACCGCCCTGCTCGACTGGGCGGTGCGGGCCGGTGACGAGACCGGCTGCCCGCTCGTCGCCACCCTCGACGAACACACCCCGCTCGCCGTCCCCGAACGGGGCCGCGTCGACCTCCAGATCACCGTCTCCGCACCCGAGGACACCGGCGCCGGCCCGGACCGGCGCACGCTCACCGTCCACTCCCGCGTCCCCGACGCGGACGGCGCCGACGTGCCCTGGACCCTGAACGCCACCGGCGCCCTCACCGCCGGCGACCCGGCGCCCGCCCCGGCAGGACCGGACACCTGGCCGCCGGCCGGCGCCCGCCCCGCCGACCCCGACCGGGCCCACGACCGCCTCGACGGCAGCGGCCTGGACACCGGCGCCGGCTTCCGCACCCTGCGCGCGGTGTGGCGGCACGGCACCGACCTCCTCGCCGACGTGGAGCTCCCCGAGGACGCCCGCGCCGACGCCGCCCGGTTCCGCGTCCACCCGGCGCTGCTCCAGACGGCCCTCGCCCTGGCCGCCACCCCCGAGCACGCCACCGCGCCCGCACTGCCGCAGCGCTGGCAGGACGTCACCACGTACGCCACCGGCGCCACCCGGCTGCGCCTGCGACTGACCGACGACGGCGGCACCTGGACGATCCACGCCCACGACGGCACCGGAGCCCCCGTCCTCACCGCCACCGCGGCCACCCGCCCGGCCACCCCCGACCGGCTCCCGGCCGCCACCGCCCCCGACGCCCTGCACCGCGTCGAGTGGACCCCGTGGACCGGCGCCACCGACCCCGCAGGCCTCACCGGCCCCTGGGCGGTCATCGGGAACCCCGGACGCCTCACCGCCGCGCTCGAACGCGCCGGCGCCACCGTCCACGTCCACCCCACCCTCGACGCCCTCACCGCCGCCCTCGACAGCGGCGACGGCGAACAGCCCGCCGTGGTCGTCGTCCTCCCCACCCACGACGACGGCGCCACCGGCACGGCCGCCCGCAACACCGCGACCGCCGCCCACACCTCCGCACACCGGGCACTGCGCCTGGCCACCACCTGGCTGGGCGACCCGCGCCACACGGCCACCCCGCTCCTCGTGGTGACCGAGGGCGCCCTCGCCACCGGACCGGACGACAGCGTCCCGGCCCTCGCCGACGCCACCGTCTGGGGCCTGCTGCGCTCCGCCCAGACCGAGCACCCCGGCCGCTTCCTCCTCGCCGACCTCGACCCGGCCACCGGGGACGCGTCCACCGACGGCGCGGGCGGCGACCACGAGGATCACGCCGACCCGTCGGCCACCGCCCTCGTCGCCGCCGTCGCCGCCGCCGGCCGCACCGGCGAGCACCAGTTCGCCGTACGCTCCGGCACCGTCACGGTGCCCCGCCTGGTGCGCGCCGACCGCGACGGCACCACACCCGCGGACAGCACCCCGTGGGGCGACGGCACGGCCGCCGGCACCGTCCTGATCACCGGCGGCACCGGCGTCCTCGGCGCCCTCGTCGCCCGCCACCTCGTCACCCGGCACGGCGTGCGCCACCTGCTGCTCACCGGCCGCCGCGGCCCCGACGCCCCCGGCGCCGCCGCCCTGAGCGAGGAACTCACCGCCCTCGGCGCCGAGGTCTCCGTCGTCGCCTGCGACGCCGCCGACCGCGACCGGCTCGCCGAGACCCTCGCCGCCGTGCCCGCCGAACACCCCCTGACCGCCGTGGTGCACGCGGCCGGCGTCCTCGACGACGGCCTCCTCGACACCCTCACCCCCGAACGCCTCGACCACGTCCTGCGGCCCAAGGCCGACGCCGCCTGGAACCTGCACGAACTCACCCGTGACACCAAGCTCTCCGCGTTCGTGCTGTTCTCCTCCTACGCGGGCCTCGCGGGCGGCCCCGGCCAGGCCAACTACGCCGCCGCCAACGCCTTCCTCGACGCCCTCGCCCAGCACCGGCGCGCCCGCGGCCTCCCCGCCGTCTCCCTCGCCTGGGGCTTCTGGGAGGACCGCAGCGACCTCACCGGCACCCTCGACGGAGCCGACCTCGCCCGACTGGACCGGGCCGGGATCCGCCCCCTCACCGCCGACCAGGGCCTCGGCCTGCTCGACGCCGCCACCGCCCTGGACACCGCCCACCTGGTCCCCGTACGACTCGACCCGCGCGCCCTGCGCGCCGACCGGGTGCCCCCGCTGCTGCGGGCCCTCGCCCGTCCGGCCGCCCGCCGCGCCGCCGACGCCGGAACCACGGGCGGCCCGCAGGACTTCCGCCGCAGGCTCGCCGCACTCAGCGGCCCGCAGCAGCAGGCCCTGCTGCACCGCACGGTCCTCGGCCACGTCGCCGCCGTCCTCGGCCACGCCTCCGCCGAGGCGCTGGACTCCGGGCGCGGCTTCCTCGACCTCGGCATGTCCTCCCTGACCGCGGTCGAACTCCGCAACCGCCTCAACGCGGAGACGGGCCTGACCCTGCCCACCACCCTGATCTTCGACCATCCCGACCCGGCCGCCCTCGTCCGCCACCTGCGGGACGAACTCGGCACCGGCGGAACCGGATCCGGCGACGCGGACCAGCCCGTCTTCGCCGAACTCGCCGAGTTCGAGGCCGCGGTGAGCGGCGCGGAACTCGGCGAACAGGACCGGGCCCGCCTGGCCAAGCGCCTCCAGGCCCTCCAGTGGAAGCTCGGCGCCACCACGGAGACCACCGGCGAGCGCGACGACTCCGACCTCGACACCACCACGGACGACGAGATGTTCGACCTGATCGACAACGAACTCGGCCTCGCCTGACACCCCCGCCCGGCCACCGCGTCCTTCCAGAACCAGAGGATCCCACCCCCATGGCAAGCTCCGAAGACAAGCTCCGCGACTACCTCAAGAAGGTCACCGCAGACCTGCGTCGCACCCGTCAGCGGCTGGAGTCTGTCGAGGCCGGCCAGAGCGAGCCGATCGCCGTCATCGGCATGGCCTGCCGCTTCCCCGGCGGCGTCCGCTCCCCGGAAGACCTCTGGCGGCTCGTCGCCGACGGCGCCGACGCCGTCGGCCCGCTGCCCGAGGACCGCGGCTGGGACCTCGACTCCCTCTACGACCCCGACCCGGGCACCCCCGGCAAGAGCTACGTCCGCGAGGGCGGCTTCCTCGACGGCGCCGCCGACTTCGACGCCGACCTCTTCGGCATCGCTCCCCGCGAGGCCCTCGCCATGGACCCCCAGCAGCGGCTCCTGCTGGAGACCGCCTGGGAGGCCGTCGAACGCGCCCGCATCAGCCCCGCCTCCCTCCGCAACACCGACACGGGCGTCTTCGTCGGCGGCGCCGACACCAACTACGGCTCCCTCGCCCGCACCACCGACGAGACCGAGGGCCACAACCTCACCGGCGGCGCCATGAGCGTCCTGTCCGGCCGCATCTCCTACACCCTCGGCCTGGAGGGCCCGGCCGTCACCGTCGACACCGCCTGCTCCTCCTCCCTCGTCGCCCTCCACCTCGCCACCCGCGCCCTGCGCGCCGGCGAGTGCTCCCTCGCCCTGGCCGGCGGCGTCGCCATGATGCCGACCACCGAACTCTTCACCGAGTTCTCCCGCCAGCGCGGCCTCGCCCCCGACGGCCGCTGCAAGCCCTTCGCCGAAGCGGCCGACGGCACCGCCTGGGGCGAGGGCGTCGGCGTCCTCCTCGTCGAGCGCCTCTCCGACGCCCGCCGCAACGGCCACCAGGTCCTCGCCGTCATCCGGGGCACCGCCGTCAACCAGGACGGCGCCAGCAGCCGCCTCACCGCCCCCAACGGCCCCTCCCAGCGCCGGGTCATCGAGGCCGCCCTCGCCGACGCCCGCCTCACCCCCGACCAGGTCGACGCCGTCGAGGCCCACGGCACCGGCACCACCCTCGGCGACCCCATCGAGGCCCAGGCCCTCCTCGCCACCTACGGCCAGAACCGGCCCGCCGACCGGCCGCTGCGCCTCGGCGCCGTCAAGTCGAACATCGGCCACGCCCAGGCGGCGGCCGGCGTCGCGGGCGTGATCAAGATGGTCATGGCGATGCGCCACGGCGTGCTGCCCGCCATCCTCCACGTCGACACGCCCACCACCCACGTCGACTGGACCGCCGGCGCTGTCGAACTCCTCACCGAGGCCACCCCCTGGCCCACCGCCGACCACCCCCGTCGCGCGGGTGTCTCCGCCTTCGGCATCAGCGGCACCAACGCCCACGTCCTGCTGGAACAGGCCCCCCTCCTCGAGGAGGCGGAGGCACCCGACGGCACGGGTGCAAAGACTCCGGCCGTCGACCCCGCCGTCACCCCGTGGCTGCTGTCCGCCCGTTCCGAGGCCGCGCTGCGCGCCCAGGCCGAGCGTCTCCTCGCGCACGTCGACGCCTCGGCCGCCGGCTCCCGGCACGCCGACGTCGCCCTCTCCCTGGCGACCAGCCGCGCCCCGCTCCCGCACCGCGCGGTGGTCCTCGCCACCGACCCCGACAGCACCGCCCAGGCCCTCACGGCCCTCGCCGGCGCCGCACCCCACCCCGCCGTCCTCGAAGGCACCGCCCAGAGCGGCTCGACCGCCTTCATGTTCTCGGGTCAGGGGTCGCAGCGGTTGGGTATGGGGCGTGAGCTGTACGGTCGTTTCCCGGTGTTCGCGGAGGCGTTCGACGCGG
>NZ_LGCN01000267.1 GCF_001279005.1 Streptomyces caelestis | reverse complement strand
CATCCGGGAAGAGGAATGGGACTCGGTGTCGCCCGAGGTGCTGGACGCGATTTATGAAAAGCGGGAAGAGTACCGTGATGCGCCGCGGTTCGCAGTCCGGGTGCAGATCGCTCGGCAGCAAATGGTGTGGCTGCAGAGGGAGAAGAATAGGGGGTCCTCATACATCGCCAACAAAGTTGGAGCCACGAAGCATGAAGTCCACAACTTCAGGTATCATCAACGATTTCTGTCGTTGGCGGTCTTGAAGAGGATTGCTGGTCTGTATGTGGCTGAGGGAGGGCCGGAAGTGCAGGTGCAGCAACTTGACTCGCAGCGGTCTTTCCCGGGCGGGGGCGGCAGTGATGTGCGGAGGCTGGAGGAGGCCGTTGATGATCTGACGTCCAAACTGGGTACGCTGGCCGCCCTGTTCAAGGAGATTGATGCCGATTCTGACGACGACAAGAAGGCCATCCAGGACGAGGAATGGCACTTGGTGTCGCCCGAGGTGTTGGGCGCGATCCATGAAAAGCGGGAAGAGTACCGTGATGCGCCGCGGTACGCAGTCCGGGTGAAGGTCGCTCAGGAACAAGTGGCGTGGCTGAACAGGGAATATCCTTACTCATACATCGCCGGCAAAGTTCGAGCCACGAAAGATCAATTGAGACACTTCAAGCATGGTGAGACTTTTCTGCCGTTGGCGGTCTTGAAGAGGATTGCTGATCTGTATGCGCGTGAGAGGGGGCTGAAACTGCCGGGGCAGCGGCTTCCCGGGGCAGCGGCTTCACTCGCAGCGGTCTTCTTCGGAGGAGATTCCGGCCGAGCTGAGTGAATTCCTGGACGAGGTGCGCTTGGACGAGTTGGAGGACGGATCCGCGGATGGGGTCACGGCTGCGCTGCTCGGGTTCGAGGACGGGCTCGGGTTCGATGTGGATGTGGAGTCCGGGGGTTTTGAGGACTTCGCCCCTGACGCGGCACCCGCGGTGAACATGAGCATGGTGGAGAAGCGCGATCGCCCTTACGTGCGGCCGAGTGAACCGGGGGAGAGGCTGTTTCGGTTCGATGATCGTCCGCCGGAGGAAATATATAAGGTCGGCGGCTTTCACCCTCGAGCTCCCGAAAATCTCACTCAAATTTGGGATTGGGCCAAATTTACAAATTCTCCGTCGCAGTTCGTCTCGACCACCCGCAATCCCAAACTGTGGTTCAAGGGGAAGCGATATCGTTACGAGATCGACACGTCGCTTATGGAGGACTCCTGCGGCATCGACATCAATATCACCATGGCCAAGGAAAAGGATGGTAAGCGGCTCCCTAAGTCTTGGAGGAATCATTACCCGCATGAGCGAGAGGTCGCCTTCACGGGTTCGATTCCGGCGGAGGCTGTCGTCAGCGTCTACGACGGACACGAAGAGCGTGAGGGAACCTGGCCTCCTGCATCCGGCGAGGTCGAGTGGCCGGCCAATGGTGAGGAGCAGCAGGACGCGATGCTCCCGTCTCCTGACCAGCTCGGTCAACCAGGTGGTGGTCCGGAGCCGACCGGCGTGCCGTATGTGACCGAGTCTGCCCCGCCTGCGCCGGTTGGCTTTGTGCCGGCCGGCGCCGACGAATCCGAGGCTTCGTCTGATCCGAGTGGGCTGTCTGGGACTTCGAGCGCCGACGGCAGCGACGGGAACGAGATGGCGTCGCCCGGTGCGATGCCCGCGTTGTCGCACGAGCAGGCTGATGGGCCAATGGTGACGGCTGGGAACCCGGCCGGCCTGGATCCGGAGTCCGGGGCCGCCGGCGCGAACCCCGACGATGACGAGTCCTCGGCGATGGCCGACCTGCAGTCGGCCATGGTAACTGCCATCGCACAGGAAGAAGATGACGGTGCGTGGCCTGGACGGCCCGCACCCGGCCGACCGGAACTCGGGAAGAACGTCGCACTGGCCGTCGGCCTGCCGACTGGCGGCGAGGACTCCTCGGGGCAGGCCGGTGGGGCGGGGGTGCCTTCGGTCGGTCCAGGTGTGTTGCCGGGGGATTCGTCCGGTCTGGGTGAGCTGTTGGGTTCGGGTGAGGTCCGTACCGATCGTTGGCTTCCTTATGGTGTCAATCCTGGACGGTCCGATGAGGAACGGTCCGGGAGTAACCGGCGTCGGGATGGGGAACGGCCGGTTGAGCCGTTCGAATTCATTGTCGCGCCGGACGGCAGGCGCAGAGTGCAGCGGCCTGACGGTCGGCGTGGGCGTTCCGGTGAACGGACGGAGGTCGGCTATGACTGGGAGTGGTACGCCGGTGACCGGCCCGGGCAGGAGACCATCCGCCTGACCCGCCGGCTCTTCCTCGAAGACCAGAATGCGGATCCGGCTCGGGTGGCTGCCATGCGTCTGCGTCTCGCTGCATTTATGGAGCAGGTGAACCGGGAGGGGAACCGGCTGAAGGTTCTCCAGCCGGATCAGGTCACCGGCCCGCAGTTGCCTGGCCCCCGGGTGCAGTTCGCTGTGGAGTTTGTCGGTTCGAAGGACCGCGCGCACCAGGAGGTTCAGGTCCGGGACGGCCTGCCCGGTGGAGCCCGGGACATGGTCCAGAACCGTTGGTACACCGATGTGCACCCGGCTGCCCATTTCCATGAAGTCTTCCACGGATACGGTCCCCGTGACGACGATGCCTCGGAGAAGGTCCTGCTCACGCCTGGAGGGCGCAGCACACAGGTGCTTTCTGCGGGTGAATCGAGCTTGATGGGGAAGTTTGAGAATCTTCAATCGCGCATCGTCATCACGTCCGACCATCTCCAGCAGATCGCAGATATCCTGACCCCCTACCTTCCTTATGGCGTCCGCGCCTTCACAGACCGGGTCCCTGCTGATGGCGCCGCCGGGGGTGAGGCAGACGCGGTGGTGGTGCGGCCGGCCGCGGAACCCGCTACGGAGTCGGTTGCCCTTTCCGACGGTGCTTCCCCTGGTGAGACGCAGGAGGCGCCAGTCAGCGGAGACACGGCGCCTTCGGTGGACTACCGCATGGTGCACGAACCGGATCGCGACCATGTGGTGGAAAGTAGTGTGACGGCGAGTGAAACCACTGCTGATCAGAGCGTGCATACGACTGAACGACAGCCACGGCCGACGATGGGGGCGAGGGCCGGTGATCAGCAGTCGATGGCACCTTCCGACGGTGGCCTCGACCACGAGCCCACTGAGCCGGGCGAGGACTCCGCGGGTGTCCCGGATGCCGGTCAGCAGAGGATCGTCTTCGCCCGGATCGAGACGGCACTTGAGGTGCACCGGCCGCCGCGCATCGATCACTCGATGCCGTCGCCGTCCCTTGAGGGCGGACCGGTGCGCTTCGACGATGACAGTAGGCTGCCGGAGTACCTGACCGGGGACGGCGCGGACGACACCAAGGGCCGAAGTTACGGCCACAGCCAGGTCACGTTGCGCGGTGCCGACTTGGCCTTGCAGGAGATCAGCGAGATCGTCTCGACCCACCTCGGCGGCGAAGCGTCGACCGTGCCCGGTCTGAGCGAGGTGCTGGCAGATCTGAGCCAGGCGATGCGCACCGTCCCGCAGAGGTTCCACGGCGACGGGTACCAGTCCTCCGCCTTCGGGAACTCCCCGATACGGGTGCTGCGGGTGGTCACCCGGCCGTACGGCAATTGGGAACGGTTCACCGATCTCCACGGAGAGCCGGCGAAGTTGGAAGTCGCTCAGCGCAGCCAGGTCACCGCGGGTGCCGTGCAGTCCGTGGGGACAGGCCGGCGGGCGGCGCGAGGTGTCTCCGTCCTGCCCGCCCCGGGTGCGGCCGCTTTCGCACGTCTCGGCGTGACAGCCGGCTCCACCCGCACGGCCGAGTACGGCATGCAGGACGAGACGGTCAGCCAGGTGGAGACACGGACGGCGGAGGCGTCGCACCTGCATCTGGATGACGTGGCGTACGAAGTCTCCCTCAGTGGCGCGCCCGAAACCGTGAGCTCCGGTGGGCGGCCTGCCGGTTCCTCCACCACAGGCGAGACGTTCACCTTCGCGGTGCGCAACGGGCTGGCGGTGCGGCTGGCGGACAGTGAGACCCTGGCCGCCGATCCGGGCCGTGTGCCGGACCGCATGGAGCTGGACGAGCGGTCCGACTACCGGTTGGTGCACACCGAGGGTTACGGACCGGTCCGGGGGCTGGCGGAGCAGCTCGTCGACGGATTCGGAGCCGTTCCCGGCAGCGCGGCGTACGAGTACATCACCGAGTTCCTCACTTCGGAGAACTTCCACCGCGCAGCGGACCGTCTGGCCAAGGGAAATGTCCCCTCGGACCCGCTGTTCGCCGAGGACGGATCGCCGCTGGGGGCGTTCGTCGTGGAGAAGGTCGTCCCCGGAGAGGCTGAACTGCTCACCGAGAGCAGAGCCGCCGAGATGCGCCACACCATCCAGCAGACGGCCACGAACGAACGGACACTCTCAACGACGTCCAGCCGAGGAGTCAACCTCACGCTCGGTCCTTCCTCCGGCCTCGGCCCCCTGGGCAGCCTGATGGCCGGCCCCTCTGTCGGCTACGACCGCAGCAGTACGCACAGCAGTACATTCGGCGGTTCGGGAGGGCGAAAGATCGTCGGTCGGGCCAAGAACGTGCCGACCGTCCTCTACAAGGTCCAGAAGACCGTGCATGTGCGCAGGACCGGTGGTGAGGTCATCACGTTCGACACCTGGAGCCTGGACCGGATGACGCACACCGAGGCGCGGCGTCTCGCGGGCTGGGACGACGGCACGACTCTCCGCAAGAGGGAACCCGCCAACGAGCCGTACGCCCCGGCCTACTTGACCAAGGACCGCCCCGCTGTACTCGGTATGAGCAGGCCCGAGGCCTTCCTCTACGACAGCGACCTCGTGAAGGACGAGGACCAGCAGAAGAGTTGGCTGCAAGCCTTCACCGACAGGGTGATCGGGAGCGCTGCCAAGACGTACCCGGACCTGCTGGCACCGCTGGAGGACTTCGGCGATCCGAACCACTCACGCTGGCGCGACCGGGAGCACTACAACCTCGCGCTGCGGAACACACTCCGTGTGATGAACGCCCTGTCACATCACCGCATGGCGGGCAGCCTCGAGGAGCTCATGACGGGGCTGGTGATCGAACTGGACGTCGTCCCCGGCATTGTCATGCGCCCTCGCCTTTCGATCAGGATCCGCGGTGTGCTGACCGGGCGCCGCTATGAGGGCACCCAGAACGACCTGATCCTGCGGCACAGCGCGCCGGGCACCGAACGCCTCGACGGCTCGCAAAGCACGACGCACACCCGTGAGCTGGGAACCGACGTGTCGCTCTGGGGTTTTGCGGACACCGCGAACGTCTCGGGCGGTTACACCCGGAGAGGGCAGAACGGCCGCGGGACCCAGTATGGAGCCACCGCGTCGCAGGAGCAGCTGGCCATCAGCTCCCTCCCCTCCCATCTGCACAGCTACCGGCTGGAACTGACCGCGGAGATCGGCGGCTTCTGGCGCTACCGCAGCGGGCCGAGGGCGCTCACGCTCGGATGGCTCGGCCGACAGCACTACCTCCAGGACGAAGGGAGCACGGACCTCGTCGGCGGCAGCGCGGACGAGTTCGTGGGCCGGGTCGTGCTGGCCGTACCGGACGAGTACACGCCCGCCACCGATCCGGACGTGGCCGAGAGCGCCGTTGCTATCGAGGCGGTGGAGCTGGACCCTGCGCACACGCGGGCCTTGGCGACCCGTAACGCCGCGGTGGTTTCCGAGGGGCATGGTCCTGACGTGTTCGGCGACCAGCCTCATCAGACTCTCGGCGTCGGCACGGACGAGCGGCTCATGGGCGTCGCCGTGGATCTCATGCGAACGGCTTCCGGCGCGTCCTGGCACTTCTCCCGTCCCGGAGCCCTCCCTCATGACGCCATCGTGCGATTCCTCCAGCCGCAGCTCCTGACAGGCGGCTTCGACCAGAGATCCGGTCCTGTCGGCTCGCGGATCTCCGTGATCGCCAAAGGCCATTGGCGAGACAGAGTGGGCGAATTGGTCCACCGTATGCGGATCCTCAACCTGCGCGTGGCATCCGGGCCGATCAAGTTGGAGACGGAGACGGGCGTCAGCAGTGATCTGCGCATGGCGGAGTCGGTGACCGCGGCCACGAGCAGTGGCTGGACCCTGTCCGGCGGCGGTACCACAGGCGGGACCGAACTCAGCACCATCGTCGGAGTGCAGTACCGCAGAGGCAGCTCTCGCACCGAGAGCACAAAGGTGACCCGCACCGTCACCTCGGACATCAACCGCGACGACAGTGGCTACAAGATCCTGCTGTCCGGGGACGTTCAGCACGACATCGTGGCATCCGTGCGGCCGGAGGGGTTTCTCGGCCCGTACCGCGACAGGTTCAACGGAAAGCAGCTCACCTTCCCCTCGAGCTATCTGGGCCAGGTGCCGGAGAAGGCCGCGCATCAGCTGGGAATCCTGAAGGACGGATTGGGGGACGTTCCCCGCTACGTGTCCCATCAGTGGGCTCAGACCACATGGTGGCACGACCACCCCTTCGGGTCGTATCCCGTCAACTCGTTGGACACCAGCAAGGTACTGGCCGCCTTCGACGAGCAGTTGCAACGCTGGAACGTGGACGAGGCGGACCGTGAGCGCGTGCACTCCCTTGTCACTCCGCGAGCGGTGCGGGCCCTTCGTGAGCAGATGACCTCCACCGGCGCGGCCGCGCGCACCCGGGTCGGCCGCTGGCGCACCCCGTTCATCCGCATCGGAAGCCGCGCCGGTTCTTTGCGGGTGGAACTCATCGCGGGTGAGTCGGAGTTCGTCGGACTTGACCACGGCGTCGTCATGGAGGACACCCGGATCGCCACCGTGACCCGGACGGACGGAGGGTCCTCGGTCCGCTCTCGTGGTATGGGTCTGACCGCCATGCAGCAGGTGGCGACGGTGGCCCCGGGATCCGAGCCGGGACTGGGCGGCCCCGAGTCCCTCCGACCGCAGTTCGGTGTGCAGACCACCAGTTCCGACCTGACCTCCCACGGCCGTTCCCGCGCACGCACGAAGCGGCACATCTTCTACGCGCGAGAGCCGCACGCCGACTACCGCACCCCCTACACGCTGCGGCTCACACTCGACCTCGGAAGGGACAAGCCCACCCTCACCGAGGAGGGCCCGGTGGGCACACTGCGCGAGCAGGTGCCGCTGAGCTTGAGCGTTGCGCGCATCGGCCAGACGGACGATGTGCTCGGCCCGCCCTCGCTGGACGACCCCAGCGGTTCGGTCGTCCTGTGGCCGCAGGACGGCGCGGTCCTCCGACACATCGCCGCGTGGCGTTCCGCACGGCAGCCGCACGGCGCACAGGGGCCGATCCAGTTGCCGTCCAGCGGCTTCCACGTCCGCCGGATCGTCGGCCTCGAAACGCTGAGGGAAGCCGGCGTTCTGGCCATCGCCACGGCATACGGCTCCTCCGTCGCTCCCGCCGGCTCACCCCTCACACTGACCGGCAAGGACCTGGCCGACGCCTTGGAAGAGGCCCGCAGCACCGGGCTGACCCGCCCCGGAACCGGCTCTGCGCTGGCCCTGGACAACGCAACCGGCGACGCAGCACTGGCCGCTTTCTTCGAGGACAGCGCGACCGCTGCCGGTTACGAGGTCCCCGGCCTGAACGAGGGCGGCAGCACCGGTGACTACCGGCTCTACTCCGGGCCGGACTTCACCCGGGCCACGCTGCTGGCGGTGATACCGGTCAGCACCATGGAGAGCGCCGAACGGCACAGCGCAGGCCGGGCTGGGGCTGAGGAGCACACGAGCGGCTTTGAGTACTCACTCGGCGGGCGGGCGGCTTTCGCCGCCAACGACGCGGGCTCTGTCGCCCCGTCCGCCTCCATGGCCGGCCCGAGCACCGCAGAGGCCGGTGGTCAGGTCATCGCCGGCCAGGAGAGCGCCCAGTTCAACACCAAGGTCGCCGGCCGCAGCTTCGTGTTCGCGATCCCGACCGACTGGCTCGGCGTGGCGGAGGTGACCCGCAGCAGCCCGTTCGGCCCCATCACGTCCCGTCCGCAGGCGGTTGAGACACAGGGCAAGATCATCGCCTTGGTCCACGAGGATGTGGCCCGCGAATTGGGCCTGATCAACGACGAGAACTTCCCTTCCCGGGTCGCGGACGCCTGGACCCAGGTCGTCAAGGCGGGCCAAGCCTGGACGGACGCGGACAGCGCCTACTGGGAGCAGCGTCGAGCCCTGGCCGACCTGCAGGGGGAGGAGCGAAAGCGTAAGCGGGCCTCCATGAAGGATCTGCCGCGACGGGCCAAGACCCAGGCCGCCATGAATCATCTGCTGCAGCAGGCCGATGCCGCGGCCAAGGAGTTCCACCGCGTGCGGGCGGCGGCCGACCGGCTCACACGGTGGCACCAGCTGCCGGCCGAAGCCCACCAGGCCGGTGAGTCGGAGCTGCGCGCAGGCCAGGCCGAACCGCCGGCTGTGGTTTTCCAGCCGGTCCCGGTGGCGGAGACCGACAGCGCCGACGCCGAGCGTTACATCGTGCGGGAAAGTACACCCGACGGTCCTGGCCGGCTCATCTCGCCGGGAGGCGACCACTACACGGTTCACGACGTCCCCACCGACGGAGACGCCTTCTTCCACGCCCTCGCTGAAGCAGTGCACCACGCCGCCCCTGACCGGCTCACTGCCCGGGTGGACGTGGCCGACCGGCAAAAGATCATCGACGGTCTGCGGCGCCTGCTCGCCGACGAGCTGAGCAACCCCGGGGCCCGCGGTCTGCTGAAGTTCACGTCGCCCGACACCAAGGACACATTCAGCGCTTCGGATCTGGCCGCTAGTGGGGTGGACTTCCGCGAGGGCAGCCCCGAGCGCCGCGAGTACGAGGACTCGGGCCATATACCGCTGCACGCGGAGCTGCCCGCCGAGCAGCGTCAACGTCTGGCCAGGACACAGTTGCTGCGCAGAGGGGACACCGAGGAGGACGCGGGATGGAACCATGGCGCCGCCGACCTGCAACCCTCGCTCGCCGCCCGTGTCTTCAACGCGCGGATCACCGTGGTCCGTGCGGACGGAGCGTTCCAGGACTTCCGGCCCCTGGACACCGTCGGCGAAGGAACGGACGAAGAGCTGGTGCACCGCGTCCCCGACGAAGAGCTTGTGCACATGGTGCTGCTGTCGAAGGACGGGCACTATCTGCCGGCTCTGCCGTCCGACGACCTGCGGCGAGAGCCGCCGTTGCCCGCTCCGGCCGAGCGGGACACGATTGCCGCAGCACTGCAAACTGGAACGCCCAGCGGTCAAGGGCTGCGTCCCGCGTACTCGACACCACCGTGGGAACGCGGAGCCACCAGCACCTGGCGCGCTGTCGTCACCAACGGGAAGCCGGCCACACTCGTCGACCCGGACGGCACCGTTCACGAGCTCAGGGAACCACCCGGTGACGGCAACGGCTTCTGGTCCGGGATCGCCGACGCGCTGGAGCTGGTGGGTGCCACCGCGTCGGCCGCCGAGGTTCGGCAGCAGTCCATTCCCACGTTCCTCCGGTTGGACCGTGAGTGGCCGTTCACGGACGAGGAGCTTGTTCGCGCCGGGCTCTCCGAGAACGGCATCCTGACTGCGCGCCTGCGGCGAGCCGATGGTCGGATCCCCGCGGATTTCGAACTGACGAAAAGTCAGGAAGAAGCCCTCATCCGTCAGCAGGTGTTCACACCCCGCCGCTGGGACGACGTGACGGAGCGGAACGCAGCCGAGCTGGCAGCCGCCCGGGGCCTGACCCTGACCGTGGTCGCGGAGGACGGCACCTCGCGTACCCATGCCCCCGGCGACGGGACAAGCGGGCCGAGAGTGATCCTCTGGCGCAGGGGCAGGGATTACCTGCGGGCCGAGCGGCCGATGCCCGACCCGAAGCTCGTCGACCTGCTGAACGAGCCGGCCTTTGTGGAGACTCGTGTACGGCGTGAGCATCTGGAGGCGGTCGGGCTGTCCTTCTCGCCGGAAGAGGCGACCATGTGGCTGCTCGCGCCGGAAATCATGTTGCAGGAGTTCCAGCTGAGCGTGGAGAACCGTGAGGCCCTGCTGCGCGCTCATCCGGACGATCTTTTCCCCGCGTCGGTGAGGGACGCCTACAAGAGGTTGGGGTCGGGCGAGAACGCGTGACGGGCGGAGGGGGCGGCCGGGGGTGTGGACGGAAGGAAGGCACATCGTCCCGCCCTCGTGCCGCTCCCGAAGACTTGAGGGCGCCGGCGAGGTGTACCTGGCCGGGCTTCCCCGACCTTCCCTACCGGCACGGTCCGCCGCGCCGGCGTGTCGAACGTCAGCCGGGCACCGGCAAACTCCGACGGAGTCTTCTCCCGAAGGGGCGCCGCCCCGCTGCCCCGCACGTCCAACTCGGACACCGACCACCACGACGAGCCGGGTATCGGCGTCGATGACGACCCGGTGGCTGGTGGGCCACCGTAGCCACTCGGGACCGCAGGCCGGCGGTTGCGCCGACGACATGGCCCGCCGCCTTCGCGACGAGGCCGGGCCGTCCAGGGTGAGCGTGCGATACCGGCAAAGACTCGGTTCGCGGCGAGTTGGGGATCAGCCGACTTCTGCCGGAGCTTCTCGATCTCCGGTGCGGTTGGTGCAGGTCGCCTCGATGCGGCTGAATCCGCCGATGGCACCACACCGACGTAGTCGGCTTCGCCGGCACGGAACGAGAACGGTGGTGGCGGCGATGGAACTACCGGACGCGGAACGCGAGGCTGACGTGGTCGATCAGACGGCCGTCATGTGCGCGACCCATGAAGGGGAGGAGGAGCAAGGACAACCCTGCGACGTACTCATCACCTCGGCCGGGCAGGCGGTCCGGCCCGGTCCCCTCCGGGAGCTGCCGGACGAGATTCTCCGGCAGATGATCGAGGTGAACCACTCGAGGTCGTCACGACTGTCGGCGAGCGTGAACGACGCCCCAATCCCTCGCCCCGGTCGAGGTTCACACCTACTGCGAGTGACCCTCCTGGGCCCTTGTCGGGCGGGCCGGCGGCCTGTTCCGAGCGGGCTCTTCGTCACTTCTGGGCGGTGCGAGATTTCACGGTGCTGGTTCGGTGCCGGATCGCACGGGGCCAGGAGCGGAAAGCCGCAGGTCGTAGCTCCGATCGGATGAGTTGTCGTACCACTCGATGGTGGTGCCGATGAGGGACGCGGCGACGGTGCGCTTGAGGTTGTTCGGGGCCGGTGGAGCGGTTGCGGGCGACGACATCGGCACCACTTCCTGGGGTGTGATGGAGCGGTTGCGGGCGACGACATCGGCACCACTTCCTGGGGTGTGACGGGGACGTTTGCGTGTCGCCACACCGTAGGAATCCGCAGGTCAAGCGCACATGTGGCGGGACAATATAGTTCGAGGACCAGCTATACGTGCGGCCACCATGCCGGCTTATGGAATGGCGGTTCAGGGGAGCGGTGATGACCGAAACGAGTGCCGTCCGGGACGCGTGGTTCAGGATGATGTGACGGTGCGGTGCTGACTCCCGTGCTGGTTTGGTGCTGACTAAAAGCCCACGTCATCACCCGTCCTCACCTGTCCCGTGCTGACTTGGTGCTGACTACGCTCCGTTGAACTCGGGCATCTGGGATTGATCGACTCAGAGTCGTTGCGTGGCAGGTGACCGGACTGAGAGACCGAGTCCGGCCTTGCCGCTCAGCCGCCGTCGACACAGGTAAGGCGCTGCGTCTGGGGGCGGTGCACGTTGGTCCCAGGAGGTTCTTCGTCTGCTGGTGGTACACCATGAGCAGCGCCGTGACCAGGAGAAACGCAGGTTGGGCTCACTGTAAGCTGGATGTTGGCCCGTGTGTGGTCCGGATTTTCGTCCTGATCGATGGTGGGCGCAACCCGGAGCTGGGTCCCCCAGGGAATCAGGGACGAGCGAGGGCGGCTCGCGGTTACAACTAGCCCGAATTGGCTGCGTGGCGGTTGCCTCGGCGCCCAGCTGCCCGCGCACACGGCGGCGAGGACCGGCGCTGCCGCGCATCGCAGAACGGTTCACCTCCGCCTGTGCGGAGCGGACGTGACCCGGCCCACCGGTCAGCGCTTTCCCATGGGGGCCGGCAAGGTGGCAGTTGAGCCAAGACATCGCAGGTCTACCTACCGCACGGTTCTGGCATAGCCACCTGCGCTCATGCCGAATTCCCGTCGGAAGTGCCGATTGAGCTGGCTCTGGTCACAGTAACCAAGCTCGGCGGCGGTCTCTGCCACGGATCGTCCCGCTGCCAGCATGGACTTGGCGCGTGCCAAGCGCAACAGGGTCCGGTAATGGTGCGGTGGAACCCCGTAAGCCTGCCGGAAACTCCTGATCAAGTGGCGTTTGCTGCAACCGGCGACTGCCGCGAGGTCGTCGAGCTTGATGTTGGAGTTCAGTTGGCTGTGGAGCATCTCCCGTACTTGACGAAGCGCTCGAGGACGAAGTGTCGGACTCGCTGCGCCGGGAGCATCCGCATGCCTGGCGAGCAGGACGTTCAGCAAGTGGATCAGCGACGACTCGAGATCCAACTCATCCTCGCCGTCCGCCAAACCCCTGTGCAGCGCGGCAATGCCGTTGAAGAGGCTGCGGTCTGAATAGGTCACCTCATGGAAGCGCGGCCGGCCTGTGCCGACTGGCATGAGATCGGCGTCGATGAACATCAGTTGCACAACGGCCTGGCCGTCAGCGGCGGCTTTGTCCTGAGCGAGGCAGCTCACGACCTCATGGGGCTCGATCACCGTCACCGCGCCAGGAACAGGGGGACCCTGGGTCCGCCCGAGGTACTGAAAAGGGGGCGCGGAGCCGCCATGCGTGATCTTGACGGTGTACCCGCTGTTCACAACGGTCGGGAAGTCACCCTCGGCAACGCGCACAGCCAGGCTCTCGACTCCGAACCGTGCTCTTCTGCGACGCCCTTCGACCGCGGACTCAGCCATGTCATTTTCGCCCTAGTTCGGCTTGTTCGATTGATCTTACAGTTTCCGGCAGGACAAGCGCATCCGTCGGGCCAGGGAGGCATGACAGTCGATGGTTGAGCCAGTCGCCCTCCCCCTGCCGTCAGACCGTGGGACGAACACCTGACGAGATCTGTGCACCGCTGCGGAGATCACCGTCCACACCGACCCAGGTGCCGGGCGGCCGTTCCTGGCCCATCAGGCTCGCGGCCACGACCGCCAGTTCCATGCCTACCGCCAGTTACGACAGGCGCTATGTCAACACCGATCTCGAAAGGGCTCCGATGAACAAGCCGTACAGCGACGCCGCCAACATCCCGGTCAACGCGTCGCAACCCGTTCTCACCTACCACCCGGTCACCCTCGACGTTCCCGGCCGGCCCGTGCCGCTGGAGGTCAAGGTGTCGATCCCCGCGACCGGCACCGACCTGCCGCTCATCCTCCTGTCCCACGGGCACGGGCTGGCGAACTTCCTGTCCTCCTACAACGGCTACGGGCCGCTGGCGAACTTCTTCGCCGCCCACGGGTTCGCGGTCATCCAGCCGACCCACCTGGACTCGACGGCCCTCGGTCTGCGCGACACCGACCTCAAGGACGCGCCCCTGTTCTGGCGTGACCGCGCCACCGACATGCACAACATCCTCGACCGCCTCGACGACATCGAGGCCGCCGTCCCTGGTCTTGCCGAACGGCGGATCGACAGGGACCGTGTCGGTGCCGTAGGACACTCCCTGGGCGGCAACACCGTCTCCCTCCTCCTCGGAGCCCAGATGCTGGACCCGGACGACGACCGGCCGAAGGACCTCTCCGACTCTCGCGTCAAGGCGGGAGTGCTCATCGGAGCTCCGGGCATCGGCAACGACGAGCACTTCGCCGAGTGGGCCAAGACGAACTACCCGGTGCTGTATTACACCGACTTCGAGCAGATGACAGGCACCGGCCTGATCATCGTGGGCGATCAGGACCTCAACCCCAACTTCTCCAATCGGCTCAGCTACCGTGCTGACGCTTACTCGGCCAGCCCCGGCGGCAACAAGACCATGGTGACCATGTACGGCGCTGGTCACATCTTCGGTGGCATATCCGGATACGACGCGGCAGAGACGGACGACGAGAATCCCGAGCGCGTGGCGACTCTGCGGGCTCTCGTGTGGGCCTACTTGCGCAGCCAGCTCTACTCGGCCGACCCGTCCTGGAAGAACGCGGTGAACGCTCTGGAGAACGGTGAAGACCCGATGGCCAAGGTCGAAACGAGGTAGTTCCGCGAGGTGGGCGGCGGTGCGACGGCCGCCGCCCACCGCACTTCATCGCACCGAGACCTTCCACCCCAGCACGGATCGCACAGGAGCAACCGCCATGTGGACCACGCTCGCCGCAACCGTCGGCGGAAGCGCCGCCGGCCTCACCTTCATCGTTGTCGCCTTCCGCTTCGACGTCGTCGCCACCTCCCAGGAATACCGCAACCGCGCCGCGCAAACCGTCTCCCTGTTCCTGACAACCACAGTCACCGCATCGCTGGTCACCCTGCCGCAACCGACCTGGGCGCTCGGGGTCGAACTGTTGGTCGCCGCAGCAGCAAGCGCAAGTCTGCTCTCGGTGCTCGACCACGCAGCCCGCCGTGGCACGTCCCAGCATGCGCGGCCCATCCTCGTCGTCGCGCTCGTCGTGTTCGCGGCAGGTATCGCCGCCGCCGGACTGTTCGCCACCGTCGGCTCCACCAACGGAATGGGCTTCTACGCCGCGAGTTCGCTGCTCGGCCTCATGTGGGGCGTCTACGGGACGTGGGTCTTCCTCACCCAGGCGGGCACAGATCAGATCAACGCGGTAGCAAACGTGCATGACCAACTCGGCACCGTGCCGGCCGCCTGACCGGCCCCACACAGTGAGGCGGTGCGGGACTGTGACGGAGTGCGGGTCTGTACGGTGAGTGGTGTAACTTCCAGGCAGGAAGAGCCAGTTAAGTGTGGTGTCTCGGGACCTTGGTTGCACGAAGTCCTCGAAGGTGAGCTGCTGCGGGATGTCCGTGAGTGGTTCGGGCGGCTGGTCGAAGACGATCCGGTAGTCGCTCCCGGCGGTCCGCCTGATGGGCGGTCGGCCGCCGAGTGCGGCGTGCGGCCGCTCGTGGTTGTAGTAGTTCACGAACTCCACCAGTGCGACGCGTCGTTCACGCTCGGTCGTGTAGCCGCGGACGTACGCCCACTCGCGGGAGAGCGTCCCGTCATACCTCTCCACCTTCCCGTTCGTGCGCGGCGTGTACGGCCTGGTCCGCTTGTGCTTCGTGCCGGTCGCGGCGAGCGCGTCAGCCCAGGTCGTAGACCGGTAGCACGCACCGTTGTCGGTGAGGCAGCGGCGGATCGGTGTATGCCGTGGGCGGCGAAGAAGGCAACGGCACGGTGCCAGAAGGCGACCGCGGTGACGGCCTTCTCATCGTCCAGGGCCTCGGTGTAGGCGAGCCGGGAGTGGTCGTCGAGCGCCGAACACAGGTACGTGTATCCGACCTTGCCGGTGTCGGGACCGGTGCGCTTGGAAGCGCGGGCGGACTCGGTGCCGACGCCGTGCATCCGCCAGCCGCCGCCGGTCGGGATACGTCCGAGTTTCTTGACGTCGACGTGGACCAGGTCGCCGAGCCGGTCGTGCTCGTAGCGGATGACCTCCCGCAGCTGCTCGCCGGTCGGTGGATCGAGGTCCCGGAGCCGGTTGAGTCCTCGCCTCACCAGGATGCGGTGGGCGGTCGCCGGCGCGAGTGTGACGCCGTGCAGCCGCTGTAGGCCGGCGGCGAGCCGGGCCGGCCCGTGCTTGGTCCGCCGCCGCAGCGCCTCCACCAAGTCGGCGATGTCCTCGGGGGTGCGGGCGGGGCTGGTAGCGGGGTGGGAGGAGTGGTCGAGCAGTCCGTTCTCGCCGTGCGCCCGCCAGCAGGCGTACCACTTCGCCAGGCAACGGCGCGAGATCCCGGCTTCCGCGGCGACGTGCGCGATCGGACGTCCGGCGTCGATCCGCAGGCACAAGCGCAGACGTCCTTCGGGGGTCAGCGGTGCGTTCCGGTGCCTCCTGCTGGTGGCGCTCCTGGACGCGGCGGCCGCGTTCACCGGGAACCCGGATCTCAGGGCTCCCGCGTGAGCGGCTGTGCGTGGCGTCAGCGTGCGAACTTCTCCCTGGCCGCCGGGGTGACGGGGGTGAAGAAGTTGACGAGGTTGCCGTCGGGGTCACGGAACAGCAGCGACCGGTTGC
>NZ_LGCN01000266.1 GCF_001279005.1 Streptomyces caelestis | reverse complement strand
CTGGACGCCCGGCTGCGGGCCTTTATCGACACCCGCGACTGGATCACCGCCTACCAGTTACCGCCTTACGCACCCGACCTGAACCCGGTCGAAGGCATCCGGGCGCTGCTCCGACGCGCGGGCCGGAACAACACCGCCTTCACCGACCCCGACCACCTGAGGCACACCCTGCGCCGCCCTCTCCGCGCACTCCGGTACCGCAGCGAAACCATCGACGGATGCCTCGCCCCGACCGGACTCACCCTGACGACATCACGCCGACAATCTCACTAGCGGCGCAGTCGTTCGCGCACTTGAGGCACCCGTCGCCGGAGCGATGGCGGAGGAAGCCCTCGGGCCAGCCGGCACGGCGGAGCTGTCGGCTCGGGGAGGAAGAGGGCTGTGACGCGGGGGCATTCGTGCTCCTGTTCGCTGAACGGCTGGTGTGCGGAGCAAGGGCGATTCGCGCGGGCAGGATCACGGCGTCGGCCGGGGAACGGTGGCGAGGGGAGGCAACGTCCAGGTCAGCGCCTTTGGTCCCGGGCCGGAGGCGACGTGCTGGGCCTCCGTTCCTACGGTGAGATCAACGGTGTACCTCTCCGGCCGGCCGGCTGCCTCCCAGCGGGCGTGGAGGTCTTCGAGTTCGGCCCACACGTCGCGCGGCCCGTGGATGCGAACAGTCCCGTCACCGGGGCCGACCACAGCCCAGGAGTCGTCCTCGGGGGCGACGATCGTCATCGTCTCGGCCTGGAAGTCCCGCACTGTGCCGGGGACCAGATACGCGGCGGCGAGCCAGAATCCATAGGAGTCGTCCGGCGGCGGTGCGAGCCGGGTGGGCCGCGCCGTGCCCGGGTCGGCCTTGATGCGAGCCCGGTGATCGAGGGCGGACAGCCACCGGTAGCCCAGCATCGGCCGGTATCCCCGCGGCCTGCCGCGGAGGACGGCTTCTTCCCGGCCGCGGTTCGGGCGGGTGACGAGGAGCTGTCCGGGCCAGCTCGGAGTCCGGGTCGCGAGTGTGGTCAGCAGCCGTCCGCCGGGCGCCAGCTGCTCCACCCACGCGAGCGGGACGCACGGTACGCCGATGCCGGAGTGGATCCGGTCGTACGCCGCCCGGGCCTCGTGCCCGTCGAGCGCGTCCCCCTCGACCACTGCCGCGCCGACGCCTAGCCGGTCGAGGTTCCGCTGCGCGAAGGCCGCCATGTGCGCGTCCCGCTCCACGCCGGTGGCGAGCCCGGGGCCGGTGATGGTGGCTGCGAGCGCGAGTGAGACGCCGGGGCCGGGCCCGAGCTCCAGGTAGCGCAGACCCGGCGCGAGCCCGAGCGTCTGGAGGGCTTCGACCGTGGCGGGTGTGTAAGTGGACATGGAGGTCATGTGGCCGCCGGTCACCGGGCCGCGAGTGAGCATGTCGAGGGGTTCGCCGTCGCGCTGGAGCAGGATCGACTCGTCGCTGTGGATCAGGTCGAGCCACTCCCGACGGTCCTCGGGGTGGGAGCCGTCGAGGAGGCGCCAGTCGATGGGGTCAGCGCCCGGGCCGCTGACCCGCACATAGGCATGGGGCAGGAGCATCTCGCGGCGAACGTCGAGCAGGGCGTCGCGCAGCGAGAGGTCGGTGAGCACGCCCGCGGAGGTGAGGCGGTCGACCATGGCGGCACGCAGGCTGCTCGTATCGGTGATCTGGGTGTCAACAGACATGTGCGTCGTCCTTCGCAGGGGCGGGTGTGGGCATGGCGGCCAGGCGGCAACCACAAGAGGCCAGCCGGGAGGAGGTGGAGAGCGGGCTCCCGACGAGTAGCGCGGCGTGCACCGAGACCCTGGCGGGCCGGGGAGTTCGGCGCGGAGTTGGCGCTCGACGAGGCCGTGGCGGAGCCGGCCTCGCGCACCGCCGGAGTGGGCTGAGTGCAAGGCGCCCACCGTGTCGAATCCGGTCAGCGCCCCCACCCCGGTTCGGTGAATGCCAGGCCCGCCCGGATGCCTTCGCTCGCGGCGTGGGTGCAGGGGACGAATCCGGTTCAGCAACCGCTGGATGCGATCGGGTCCCGCGTGTCCGGCCTCCTCCGCCGGCGTCCAGCCGTTCTTCCGCTGCAGCGGCGCGATCAGCCCCCGCATGTAGGCAAGCGCAGACCGACGCGGCTCCTCCCGGCTGAACCGATGCACGAACCGCTCGTGCACCACATCCAGCTCACCCGCCCACGACCTGCCATCGGCAAGGTCCCCACCCATGACCACACCGACGACCGAACTGGCCGGCAGTCACGGTAGGCACCGTTGCAGTACTGAGCGGGCACCCGCAAGACGGCGATGTGCGCGCGGTGCTGCCCCCGCATTCCGGCCGGGCCTGCCGCCCTGTCCCTTGGGGCGAGCTGATCATATGGCCGTGTCGATTCCACCCATATATCCCGAATGTATGCCCGGCGGGGGTAGTGTGCTCACATGGTGACTGACCCGAGGGCCGGATGCGGGCGCGGCCTGCGCGGACGGCGGGTGCCGTCCGGTGCCCTGCCGCTCGGGATATCCGCACGGCCGCACTGAGCTGCGTTCCGGACACCGGCGAGGGACGCTCGCCGATCTCCGCGACAGTCGGTTCCGCCGCCCACCGGATGTGCTCACCGCCCCGTCGGTGCCTCGTGAGGAAGAGCGCCTCCGGCCGTCTGGTCCTGTCCGGGCGATGGTGGCAGACCCACGCCTTCACCTGCCTTCTCCCGACCAGCGAGGTACACCCAGTCATGCGCACGGACCGCACCAGTCAGACCTCCCCCACACGTCGCGCCGTACTCGGCGCCGGTATCGCGGCCGCGGGTTCCGGGCTGCTCGCCGCCTGCTCCCATGCCGGCTCGCAGGACGGCGGCCACCCGGGCGCGCCCGCGCCGGCCGGATCCGCTCCGAACGGCAGAGAGGCCGGCAGGGCACATCCGACCCCCGCCGAACCGCTCCGTAAGCACACCTTGAGGGCCACCCCGTCGCCGGTCGAGTTGGGCGCCGGACGTACCTTCAGGTCGTGGACGTATGAGGGGTTGCTGCCGGGCCGGGAGGTGCGGGTCACCGCAGGTGACACTGTGGCGTTGACGCTGGCCAACCACCTGCCGGAGGCGACGACCGTGCACTGGCACGGTATTGCGCTGCGCAACGACATGGACGGTGTGCCCGGTGTGACGCAGCGGCCGGTCGAACCCGGTGAGACATTCGACTACCGCTTCACCGCGACGCATCCCGGCACCTACTGGTTCCACCCTCACATGGGGGTGCAGATTGACCGTGGCCTGTACGCGCCACTCATCGTCGACGACCCGAAGGAGCCACTCGGGTACGACCACGAGTGGATTGTCTTGCTGGACGACTGGATCGACGGAGTGGACGGCTCCACCCCCGACGATGTTCTCTACCAGCTCCGTAAGGGCAAGCCCCCGGTGGGGCACGGCAACAGGCCGGAGGGACCCGTGGGGGCCGGTGGCGGGGCGTTGGCGGACGACGGGAAGGGTCCAGGACGGGCGCCCTCGCCGTCGCCGTATCGACGGAAAGGGCCGAAGCGACTGATGGCGGGAGCCACCAGCAAGCTGCTCGGCGGTCACGCGGGACACATCGCCTACCCCTACTACCTGATCAACGGGCGCACAGCGGACGACCCCACGCAGTTCACGGCCAAGCCCGGCGACCGGATCAGGCTGCGCATCATCAACGCCGGCGGGGAGTCGGCCTTCCGGGTGGCGCTCGGCGGACACCGGATGACCATTACCCACAGCGACGGCTTTCCCGTGCAGCCGTACAAGACGGACGCACTGGTCATCGGCATGGCAGAGCGGTACGACGTGCTGATCACCGCGCAGTCGGGTGTCTTCCCGCTTGTCGCGCTCGCCGAGGGGAAGGGGGGCCGGGCCATGGCCGTCCTGCGTACGGGTGCCGGAGCGGTCCCCAAGCCGTCCGCGCACCCTGCGGAGCTGGACCGTGAGGTGCTGGTGTCCGCCCGCCGGCTCGGGCCGGATGAGTCGGTGGCGATGCCCCGCCGCAGGTACGACCGGCTGCTCCGGGTCAAGCTGACCGGTGGCATGAAGGAGTACGACTGGGGAATCGACCACGAGCCCTACAACCCGGATACGCTCCACAAGGTCGAACGGGGCGAGCGGGTGCGGCTGGTGGTCATCAACGCCACCCACATGTGGCACCCCGTGCATCTGCACGGCCACACGTTCTCCCTCGCCGGCGTGGACTCGAACGGTGCCCGCAAGGACACGTCGATCGTGCTGCCGCACAACAAGCTGGTGGCGGACTTCGACGCGGGCAACCCCGGACTGTGGATGCTGCACTGCCACAACATCTACCACTCGGAGTCCGGGATGATGACGACCCTTGCATACCAGGGATAAGAGGGCGTTTGAAGTGGGCAACTTGCCGTTTACGTCCTAGTGCGTTCCTCGCCAGGTGGGTGTCGTCTCGTCCGTTACGCGCCTGGTGAGGTTGTCGAGCGAGGCGATGTGGATCATGGCCTCGGAGCTGGCGGTGAGGGTCTCGTAGTCGCGGGCGAGGCGGCCGTGCATCATGATCCAACCGATACTCCGCTCGACCACCCAGCGCCTTTTCACGACCTGAAAGCCGCGGGCCTCTGGGTTCCTGTTGACGACTTCGACGTCGATCCCGAGGCGGGCGCCGTGCTCGACGACGGCGTTCTTGAAGCCGGTGTCGACCCAGCTCTTGGAGATGGTGGGGTACGTCTCCTTCGCCTGGTCGAGGAGGCGAATTCCCAGGGCGTTCTCCGGCAGGCCGGCGGCGGTGACGGTCACGGCGAGTATGAGGCCGATCGTGTCGGTGAGGATGCCGCGCTTCCGGCCGACGATTTTCTTCGCGGCGTCCGTTCCCTGGCTGGTCACGGGCACGTTGGTGGAAGTCTTCACGCTCTGGGTGTCGATCACGGAGGCGGTCGGTTCGGGTTTGCGCCCTTCCTTCACGCGGGCCAGTCCGGTCAGGTCGTCATTGAGCTGGGCGAAGATTCCTTCGTCGCGCCAGGCCGCGTAGTAGGCGTAGACGGCGCCGTGGTTCGGGAAGTCATGTGGGAGGTATTTGCAGGGGGTTCCCGTACGGTTCACGTAGAGGATCGCGTTGAAGACGTCCCGTAAATCGACTTTGGCCGGCTGCCCGGTTGGTCTGCGGTCGAGCCGGGCTTTTCTCCAGGCCGTCAACGTCGGCTCGATCAGGGACCATCGGGCGTCGGACAGGCCGCTGGGGTACGGCTTGCGCTCGCTCACGACGTAGCGTGATCATGGGTGAGGCGGAGTGCTCGGTTCCGCTGTTCATTGGGCGATTCCGTGGCAACTTCAAACCAGACGGACTTCAAGGTGTAGAAGCGAACGAGACGGATGGCCGAGCATCCACCGTGGAGAGCGTCATTCGCTGCCCATGGGATGAAGGCCCTCGAAGCGGGTCGGGGGCGAGAACCGCATATAGGTCTTGACCTGCATAAACGCCCTCTTACTGGGCAGCACTGTGCCCGGTGCTGGGCCGGATGGCGTTCAGCAGGCCGCGTGGAATGTTGTGGGCAGTCGTGGCCGCCCACAGCGCAAGGGAGATGAAGAGCAGCTGCTCGGGAATCCTGAACCACAACGGCGTTGCTGGGGCTCCGTTGAGCGGAATGTCCTCGAGGGCAGCGTAGATATTGGCCGGGAGCATCAACACGAAGAGCGCGGCCAGGCAGATCCCGGCCACCGGACGTGTCGTGGAGCGGATGAGTCCGGCGGCACAGAGGAACTCAAGTGCCCCGGTTACGTAGACCATTGCATGAGGAAACGGCACGAACGGCGGCACCATGGCCGAGAGGTCATCGTGGCTGGGGATCATGGTGACGCTTGGTGGTGTGAAGTGCGCGGTCGCGGTGGCCACGAGCATGACCGCCAAGCCGTGCGTGGTACTGGCCTGCCAGGTCGCGAACCGTCTGATCCCCAGTAAGCCGAGCAGGCGAAATACCAGCGCCGGGCCGACGAGGAGCATGAGGGTACCGAGCACGGTGTCCTCCGAGAGAGTGAAGACGTGCGGAGAAGCGGCGGCCTTCTTCACTGGGCCGGCCGTCCGATGGGGGACGTGTGGAACCAGGTGAGGTCTGCTGGGGCGTTTAGTACTCCAGTCTGGTTTCGCGATCTTGTGGCCGTACCCGGCCGGGAACGGGTACGGCCACCGCGTGATCATCGGTTGGTGTGTGGACAAACGAAGATCGTGCGGTGGCCGCTGGCCATAGCGTAGACCCTGCCCGCTGGCGGGCGATGTTCGACCAGGTCATGGCCCAGATCGCGGGCCGGTTCGGCCGAGTTGAGCCGAGGGCGAGTGCCCGCGCCTATCTGCTCGGGCTGCTGTCGAAGGCGGAGCGCAAGAACTGCTGGCAGCTTGCCGAACAGGCCGGCCCGGCCGGGACCGATGCAGCGGCTGCTGCGTTATGCCCGCTGGGACGCCGATGCCGTCCGTGACGACATCCGCGCCTATGCCGTCGAACACCTCGGCACCGACGGCGGGGTCCTGATCGTGGACGAGACCGGTTTCGTGAAGAAGGGCCACGCCTCGGCGGGAGTGCAGCGCCAGTACACCGGCACCGCGGGACGCATCGAGAACTCCCAGGTCGGGGTCTTCCTCGCCTACGCCACCCGCCGGGGGCGGACGCTGATCGACCGCAGGCTTTACCTGCCGGAGCACTCCTGGTGCGCTGACGCCGGGCGCCGCCACGCTGCCGGGATACCCGAGGAGATCCAGTTCGCGACCAAGCCCCGCCTGGCCTGGGAGATGATCGCCGCCGCGCTGGACGCCGGGGTGAAGGCACGGTGGGCGACCGGCGACGAAGCCTACGGGCAGGACCCGCAGCTTCGCGCCGCCCTGGAAGCCCGCGGCACCGGCTATGTGATGGCTGTTGCCTGCTCGACGCGAGTGAGGATCAACCACGGCCGCACCCCCGTCCGCGCGGACACCGTCGCCGAGCGCCTGCCCGCCACCGCCTGGCAGCGGCACAGCGCCGGAGCCGGTGCGAAGGGCCCGCGCCACTACGACTGGGCCTGGATCCACATCGGCACAAGTGAACACCGCCACCTGCTCATCCGCCGCAACCGCGCCACCGGCGAACTCGCCTTCTACCTGTGCTGGTCACCCGCCACGGTCACTCTTGCGGAGCTGGTCCGTGTCGCCGGTGTCCGCTGGAGCGTCGAGGAGTGCTTCCAGGCCGCCAAGAGCCAGGTCGGACTCGACCACTACCAGGTCAGGCACTGGACCGCCTGGCACCGGCACATCACCCTCGCCATGCTCGCCCTGGCCTTCCTGACCGCCCTCGCCGCCGACGCGGCACCCGAGCGACCCGCCCAGCCGGCCCATTTCACCCGCGATCACCCGCCGATCAGGCTGACCGTCCCGGAAATCCGCCACCTGCTCGCCGCCGTCTTCAACCCACCAACCGTGTCAGCGGCCAAGCTGCTGCACTGGTCCGACTGGCGGCGACAACACCAGGCGACAGCCCGCCGCAGCCACTACCGACGACGCTCCGGCGACGAACTGACTGGATAGATCACGAAACCGCACTGGAGTATTAGCCGCGGGTGAAGAACAGGCCGGCCCCGTACGCGTGGCGGGCGGAGACGAAGAATCCACCACCAGCCGGCTGGGTTACGGTGCCGCCGCTCTCGACGATCTTTCGGGCGTCACCGACGTCGTCGACCAGGACGGTCATCGCGGCCAGGTAGGAGGAGGCCGGGACGGGTTCGTCGGGCAGTACGTCACCGGCGTGCGAGGCGCGGACAATCTCCAACCGTGCGGTGGCCGTCTCCACAACGGCGACCGGGCCCTCGTACCTGACGGTTGTCTCCATAATGCGGGTGTACCGGTTCGTGATCCCGTCGAACTCGGTGTCGTCGGCCACGATCAGCACGGCGCCGAGGCCCCGGGCACCGTTCGGGTGGTTGAGATAGCGAGGCTGGTGCACGTACCGGCGAGTGAGGTGCTGGGCGATCCCCATGTAGCCCTCCGGGGTCGAGCGCGGATCGATGTGCACGGCGCGGGCGCGAACCGTGCGCGTCCCCTCCTCGGTGTCGACATCTCGCTCCAGTTCCAGCACGCCCGAGGTGCGCAGCCCGGCATCCATCAGCCGGCGGTCGACGGTTTCGGCGTCGTTGGTGTCGAGGTTGAACAATCGGAAGCCCTCGTACTCGTCGGCCATCACCTTAGTGCGCCAAGGGTCGGGTGCGGATTCGTCCACGATCCCGAGGAGCTCTATGTACGACCCTCCGAACAGTGCGCACCGGTTGGCCGTGCAGCCGGGCACCGGCGCTTGGCCGGGCCGCCCGCCGAGCAGATGCCGTGAGCGAGGACTGAGGGTGAACCCGAACGAGGCGTAGGCTCGTTCCAGCCCTTCGAGGTCGCGGGTCAGGATCCCGGTGTGATGGATGCCCTTGATGTCGCGTGTCATGGGACCGATGCTTCATCGACCGTCCGCGCCTGACCTCCAACTGCCACCGCCACGCCGCTATCCGACACCGGCCTACACTGACCAGGTGGATTCGGTCACGCTGGACGTACTCGATCTGCGACTCTTGCACGCGCTCCAGCTCGACGGACGCGCCCCCTTCAGCAAGATCGCCGATGTTCTCGGCGTCTCCGACCGCACCGTGGCCCGCCGCTTCGGCCGACTCCGCAGCACAGGCATCGCCCGAGTAGCCGGCGTGCCCGACAGCCGCCGTACCGGCCACGCCGAATGGCTGGTACGCCTGCGGGGCTTACCGTCCGCCACCGCCCCGCTGGCCCGCGCGTTGGCGCGCCGCCCAGACACCGCCTGGGTGACCGTTCTCTCCAGCGGTACTGAGATCATCTGCATCTTCCGCGTCGCCGAGGAGGGCGCGGCACCCCTGGATGGGTTGGGCCGCCTGCCTCAAATCACAGAGGTCGACGCACAACGACTGCTGCGTCCTGTGATGGACCATCGCTGGCTCGGGCGGACATCGGCACTTACCGCGGAGCAGATAGCCGCACTGCGGCCACCTCCCGCCGCGGACGCCAGTCCCGTCCGCCTGACCGAGCTCGACCGCCGCCTGCTCCCCGCCCTCGCCGCAGACGGCCGTGCCGCCTACCCGGACCTCGCACAACAGGTCGGCTGGTCCGAATCAGCCGTCCGTCGTCGCTTAGAAGAACTCCGCCGCACCGGCGTGCTCCAGCTGGACGTTGAAGTTGCCCCACGCTCATTTGGGTTCTCCGCTCAATGCCTGGTCTGGCTGACCGTCACCCCCGCCCAGCTGAGCAGTGTCGCCCAGGCCCTGGCCGCCGACCCCGAAGCGGCCTTCGTCGGCACCACGACCGGCACCCACAACCTGATCGCCATCGCCATCTGCGTGGACGCCAACGCCCTCCACGCCTACCTCACCGACCGCATCAGCTGTCTCAATGGCGTCGACCGCATGGAAACTGCCATGATCATCTCCTACACCAAGCGAACGGCCCCATCGCTGTGATGACGTCGAGGCCGCGGAAGGACCCGATGCCGACGTAAGCAGCGTCGGGATGTGGATGTCCAGAGTCGTAGGCGCAGACCGGCACGACGTCGGTCCACTTCTTGATCGCAAGTTGCTCTTGCCTTAGACCGTGTCCTATGTGGTGAGGCGGACGAGTCGTTTGTAACAGCAGAGGGCGGCTGCGAGGCCGAGAAAGGCCAGGTAGTTGCGGGGGTCGCGTTCGTAGCGAGGGCTCAAGCGGCGGTAGCCGGTCAGCCAGGACATCGTGCGCTCGATGACCCAGCGGCGGCGGCCCAATCGTTCGCTGGACTCGATGCCTTTGCGTGCGATGCGCACGCCGATGCGCTTGCCTCGCAGCCATTTCCGCAGGTGGGGGATGTCGTACGCCTTGTCCGCGTGCAGCCGTTGGGGCTTGAAGTGGCGGCCGCGGTGGGGATCGTGTCTCGTTTGGTGACCGGCCACCATGGCCTTCAGACCCTCGCTGTCGTGGACGTTCGCGGCGGAGACGCCGACGACCAGGGGCAGTCCGTTCGCGTCCGACAGGACGTGCATCTTGGAACCCGGCTTGCCCCGGTCCACGGGGCTTGGGCCTGTGTGTTCGCCCCCTTTTTAGCCCGGACGTGGGCGGTGTCCAGCACGACGCGAGAGACGTCGATGAGGCCGGCGTCGTCGAGGCGGTGGAGCACCGCCTCGTGCAGGCGGCCCCAGACACCGGCTCTCGACCAGATCAGGAACCTGCGGTGAGCTGTCGACTTCGATATCCCGAAGCACGGCGGCAGGGCCCGCCAGGCACAGCCGGACACCAACACGTAAATGATCGCCGCGAACAACGTCTCATCAGGCGTGTCCTGCGTCCCCCCGCCCTGCGGTCGCACCCTCGACGGCGGGATCAGCGGCTTCGCGATTCCCACAACCCGTCCGGAACAATCCAACTCCATGTACCCCGCCCCATACCGAGGTCAACGACACCTCACCACATAGGACACGGTCTTATGTGTGCAGCCCCGCGACGTTGTTGACGCGGGGCAATACACCTGGGTCCTTGAACGTGATGGCGGGAGGTCAGTGTCCTGTTTCCTGCACGGCCCGGTCGAGGATGTGAAGGCCCTCGTCCAGCTCGTCGGGCGTGATCGTCAGCGCGGGGAGCAGCTTGACGACCTCGTCCTCCGGGCCGGAGGTCTCGATGAGCAGGCCGTGGTCGAAGGCGCACCGCGCCACCTTGCCGGCCCGCTCCTTGTCGTGGAACTCCAGGCCCCACACCAGGCCGCGGCCGCGGTACTCCTTGACGTCGGCCGGGTTCTCCTCGGTGATGGCGATCAGCGCCTGCTCGACCTGCTCACCGCGCGCACGGGTCTGCTTCTCCATCGCGGAGCCGTCGGCCCAGTACGCCTCCA
>NZ_LGCN01000265.1 GCF_001279005.1 Streptomyces caelestis | reverse complement strand
GCCCGCTCCCCGCCCCCCGCCCTACCGTGGTCCCAGCACCCCACCCACACCCCCGACCGCGGAAGGGCCGGAACCCGCACATGACTTCCACCACCGCCTTCTGGCTCGCCGGCCGCCAGGCCACCGGCGAGACCGCCTTCGACGTCACCTCCCCCTGGGACGGCCACACCGTCGGCACGGTGAGCGTCCCCACCGACGCCCAGGTCGAGGACGCCGTCTTCGCCGCCCACGCCGTCCGCGAGGACTTCGCCGCCACCCCCGCCCACATCCGTGCCGCCGCCCTCGACCACGTCAGCCGCCGCCTCGTCGAGCGCACCGAGGAGATCGCCCGCCTGATCTCCGCCGAGAACGGCAAGCCGGTCAAGTGGGCCCGCGGCGAAGTCGGCCGCGCGGTCTCCGTGTTCCGTTTCGCCGCCGAGGAGGCCCGCCGCTTCAACGGCGGCGAGGCCCAGCGCCTGGACACCGACGCCGGCGGCCAGGGCCGGCTCGCCCTCACCCGCCGCTTCCCCAAGGGCGTCGTCCTCGGCATCGCGCCGTTCAACTTCCCGCTGAACCTGTGCGCCCACAAGATCGCCCCCGCGATCGCCGCGGGCGCGCCCATCATCCTCAAGCCGGCGCCCGCCACGCCCCTCTCCGGTCTGATCCTCGGTGAGCTGCTCGCCGAGACCGAGCTGCCCGCCGGTTCCTGGAGCATCCTCCCGGTCCCCAACGACCGTATGCCCGCCCTGGTCCAGGACGAGCGGCTGCCGGTGATCTCCTTCACCGGCTCCGAGAGGGTCGGTTACGCGATCATGGACTCGGTGCCGCGCAAGCACTGCACCCTGGAGCTGGGCGGCAACGGCGCGGCCGTCGTCCTCGCCGACTTCGCGAGCGACGAGGACCTGGACCGGGCCGCGCAGCGCATCGCGACCTTCTCCAACTACCAGGGCGGCCAGTCCTGCATCTCCGTGCAGCGCGTGATCGCCGACGCCTCCGTGTACGACCGTCTGCTGCCGCGCATCGTCGCCGCCGTCGAGGCGCAGGTCACCGGTGACCCGAACGACGAGGCCACCGACGTCGGCCCGCTGATCAGCGAGGCCGCCGCGCAGCGGGTGGAGGCCTGGGTCGACGAGGCCGTCGCCGCGGGCGCCACCCTCCTCACCGGCGGCAAGCGCGACGGCGCCTCCTACGCGCCGACCGTGCTCACCGACGTACCGGCCGAGGCGACGATCTCCTGCGAGGAGGTCTTCGGGCCGGTGCTGACCGTGCGGAAGGTGGACGGGGAGGCGGCGGCCTTCGCCGCCGTCAACGACTCCAAGTACGGCCTCCAGGCGGGCGTCTTCACGCACGACCTGCAGACCGCCTTCCGCGCCCACCGGGCCCTGGAGGTCGGCGGTGTGGTCATCGGCGACGTGCCCTCCTACCGCGCCGACCAGATGCCGTACGGCGGCGCCAAGCAGTCCGGTGTGGGCCGCGAGGGCGTGAAGTTCGCGATGGACGACTACACCTACGAGCGCGTGATGGTCCTGACCGGCCTCGCGCTCTGACCCGTCCGGAGAAGGCCGACGGCCCGAGCCCGCCGTGCGGGGGCTCGGGCCGTCGGCGTCTTCGGTCCGTGGCGACCGGTGGCGACCGGTCCGGTCAGCGGAGGACGGGAGCGGTGGCGGCCGGGCGGTGGGCGCCGTAGTAGTCCTCGTCCTCCCAGCCGTCCTCCTCGCTGTTGATGGCGGCCGTGATGCCGACGGCTATCAGGACGATCACGGCGATGCCCAGGACGAGGCCGATGATGCCGGTGATCAGACCGGCCTGGGCCTGCCCGTGGTTGTCGGCCAGACCCTCCTCGGCCTTCCGGCGGCCCTTGATCCCGAAGACGATGGCGAGGACGCCGAGGACGACGGAGACCACGCCGTACATGCAGAACAGGCAGCAGGCCAGGATGCCGAGCACCATGGCGGCGGTGCCCATGCCGTTCTGCCGCTGCACCGGCATGCCGGGCCAGCCGTAGCCCGGCGGGTAGCCGGGGTGTCCGTAGCCGCCGGGTGCGCCGGGACCGGTGGGGGCGACGGGCGGCGGGGGCAGCATGGAGCCCTGGGTGTCGAACGGCGCGGCGCCGGCCGGGGGCCTGGCGTCGGCCGGCGGGACGAAGCCGGCGCCCGGCATCCCCGCGACGGTGGGCTGGTCGTGCACGGACGGCGGCTGCGGCGCGGCCAGTCCCTCGGCGACGGTCGGCGTGGCCGGTGACTGCGGCGGCCGGCCGGCGCCGGGCGCGCGGTCCTTGTCCAGTGAGGTCCGGTCCTCCGGGGGCGCCCACGGGTCGCCGGCGCCCGTGTCCCCGTTCGGCTGCGTCACGTCCGTCATCTGGAGTTACCCCCTGGCCCTCGATCGTCCGGCCATGCTACGGCTCCGCCGCTCCGTACCGCCCCGCCCCCCTGCCCCCACCGCCTACGATGACCCCGAGTCACCGATCAGCCGATCATCCGCGCCCCGCCGCCCGTGCGGCCCGGGGCGCCGTTCCGGGGAGGAACCTTGACCGACCGTCTCGTCGATCCGCGCGTCCCACGCGATCTGCACGCCTTCATCGCCGGGCTGCCCAAGGCCGAACTGCACGTGCACCACGTCGGGTCCGCCTCCCCCCGCATCGTCTCGGAGCTGGCCGCCCGCCACCCCGACTCCAAGGTCCCCACCGATCCCGAGGCCCTGGCCGACTACTTCACCTTCACGGACTTCGCCCACTTCATCGAGGTGTACCTGTCCGTCGTCGACCTCGTCCGCACCCCCGAGGACGTACGGCTGCTGACCTACGAGGTGGCGCGCGAACTGGCCCGGCAGCAGGTGCGGTACGCCGAGCTGACCATCACCCCGTTCTCCTCCACCCGGCGCGGCATCGACGAGCGTGCCTTCATGGACGCGATCGAGGACGCCCGCAAGGCGGCCGAGTCCGAGTTCGGGACCGTGCTGCGCTGGTGCTTCGACATCCCCGGCGAGGCCGGTCTCGAGTCCGCCGAGGAGACCGTGCGGCTCGCCACCGACGACCGGCTGCGCCCGGAGGGCCTGGTCTCCTTCGGTCTCGGCGGGCCCGAGATCGGCGTGCCCCGGCCGCAGTTCAAGCCCTACTTCGACCGCGCGATCGCCGCCGGACTGCACTCCGTGCCGCACGCCGGCGAGACCACCGGTCCGGAGACGGTGTGGGACGCGCTGAACGAACTGGGCGCCGAGCGCATCGGGCACGGCACCAGTTCCGCCCTCGACCCGAAGCTGCTCCGGCACCTGGCCGAGCGGCGCATCCCGCTGGAGGTGTGTCCCACCTCCAACATCGCCACCCGCGCGGTGACCGACCTCGACGAGCACCCCATCAAGGAGTTCGTGCGGGCCGGCGTCCTGGTCACCGTCAACTCCGACGACCCGCCGATGTTCGGCACCGACCTCGACAACGAGTACGCGGTCGCCGCGCGGCTGCTGGAACTCGACGAGCGGGGGCTGGCCGACCTGGCGAAGAACGCGGTCGAGGCGTCCTTCATGGACCCGGCCGGCAAGGCGCGGCTGGCCGCCGAGATCGACGCCCACACCGCGTCCTGGCTCGCCTCCTGACCACCCGCGGAGGGCCGCCATGCAGAACGTGACCGCCGTGGCCCACCGCGGCGACCCCTACCGCGTCCGTGAGAACACCCTCGCCTCGCTGCGTTCCGCGCTCCACCGGGGCGCGGACGCGGTCGAGGTCGACGTACGCCTCACCCGGGACGGCGTCCCGGTGCTGCTGCACGACGACACGCTGAAGCGGCTCTGGGGACACGACCGTCCGCTGCGGTCGCTGTCGTGGGAGGAGGTGCGCGGGGTCACGGGCGACGGGGTGCCCACGCTCTTTGACGCGCTGGCGGCGACGGACGGCGGCCGGATGATGATCGACCTCCCCGGCGCGCCGGACGTCCACGCGGTGCGCCGGGTCGTGGACACCGTGCGCGAACGGGGCGCCCAGGGCCGCGTCCTCTACTGCGCGGGCGCCCCCGCCATGCTCGCCGTACGGGCGGCGGACCCGTCCGCCGAGATCGCGCTCACGCGTACGACCGTGGCGCCGGCCCGCGCCGGTCTGCTCGAGGCGATCCGCCCGCGCTGGCTGAACTACCGCTTCGGCCTGGTCGACCGCGCCCTCGCGGACCGTGTCCACCACGCCGGTTACCTGCTCTCCGTCTGGACCCCGGACACCCGCCGCTCCATGCGCCGCCTGCTGGCCCTGGGCGTCGACTCGATCACCACCAACCGCATCGACGTCCTGTGCGCGCTGCGGGACGCCGGGGGCCGGCCGGGGCGGCGGTCACCTTAGGGGGAGCCCCTGACGACTTCCCTTTCTCCTCATGGAAGTTGATCGGGGGTGCGTCAGGGCGGGCGCCCTCCCCGGCGACGATCCGGAGGTGGCCCGCCCGGCCGGAGGATGATCACGTCCTTCCGCCGAACTCCCCGAGGAGCAACCGATGCACACCCGTCGTCGCACCACCCTGCTCACCGCCTCCCTCGTCCTCGCCCTGGGCGCGGGCCCGCTCGCCGCGCCCGCCTTCGCCTCCCCCGCCCCGTCGGCGCCCGTGTGCGGTGCCGCCCCGTCGGACAAGGCGCTGTGCGAGGCGATCGAAGGGCTGCCCGACGAGAGCACCACGGCCGCACTCGTCCGGCTGAGCGGCACCGAGGCTTCCTGGCAGGGCAGTTCGGGGGTGCGGGACCTGGTGAGCGGCCGGGCGGCCGACCCGGACGCGCGGTTCAGGGCCGGTTCGACGACCAAGGTGGTGACGGCCGCCGCCGTCCTCCGGCTGGCGGCCCGGGGCGAGGTCGATCTCGACGCGTCGATCGAGCGCTACCTGCCCGGCCTGCTCGGCCCCGAGTTCAAGGAGCCCGTCACCGTAAGAAACCTGCTGAACCACACCAGCGGCATCCAGCCGGGCGTCAGTTGGGGCGACACCTTCGAGGAGCAGTACGCGCACCGCTACGACACGCTCACCCCGCGGCGGGTCGTGAAGTCGGCGGTCGCCAAGGGCCCGGCGTTCACCGCCGGTGACCAGCAGCAGTACCTCAACATCAACTACACGATCCTCGGCATGCTGATCGAGAAGGTGACCGGGCGGTCGTACGCCTCCGAGGCCACCCGGCTCGTGCTGCGTCCCGCCGGGATGGAGCACACGTACTTCCCCGGCGCCGACCCCCGCATCCGCGGACCGCACCACCGCGGCTACCAGGCGGCGCCCCGGCCGGACGGGACGACCCGGCTCGTGGACGTGACCGAATGGAACGTGGCCGACCGCTGGGCGGCCGGGGACATGATCTCGACCACCGCCGACCTGGAGCGGCTCGGCACGGCTCTCTTCGGCGGGCAGATCGTGCCCGAACCGCAGTTGCGGGAGATGTTCACGGTTCCCACGGACATCAAGGGCGCCGCCTACAGCGCGGGCCTGACCCGCTGGGAGCACGAGGGCACGGTCTACTGGCTCAAGACCGGCGCCCGCCCCGGCTACAGCACGGCGATCGCCGCGACCGAGGACCTGAGCCGCACCCTCGTGTACGCGCTCACCGACACCGACGCGAAGGACACGACGCCGAACCCGGTCGCCGAGCGCATCAAGCGGGCCGCCCTCGGGTGACGAGGGCCGGCGTCGTGTGCGGCGTGAGCGCCTCCAGCCGCTTGATCTTCCGGCGTACGACGTACAGCGGGATCACGCCGAACACGCCGAACGCCATGTCGATGACGCTCCACCAGAAGGGGATGCCGCGGACCGGGCCGCAGATCAGGGCGAGCGGGATGACGCCGGCGCAGGCGATCATGCCGAACTCGACGACCCAGACGTTGCGGACGGGGTCGCGGTAGGGACCGTGGAAGGCGACCGCGATCACGAGGTGCGCGAAGGCGAGCCAGTCGGTGCCGTAGAGGAGGAACGGGTACTCGGCGTCGGCGGTCTCGAGCCCCTGGCGCACGCGCTCGATCCAGTCCATGAGGGCGGGGAGGTGCTCCGGCGCCGACAGGGAGCGGAGCAGGTCCTCGGCCCAGCGCAGTTCGTGCACCAGCGGGAAGGCGGTGGCGCCGCTGAGCACCAGGCAGACGACGAAGAAGGCCAGCCAGGCGCGGATGCCCTTGAGCAGGGCGGCTCTGTCGCTCATGGCAGCAGCGTACGCCCCGAGTTGAACATGTTCAAAAATGGGATCGGCCCGGGGAACACGTCGGCCCCGGACGGTGGTCCAACCGTCCGGGGCCGACGCCTTGGCGCTTACGCGTCCAGGGACGTCATCACGTGCTTGACCCGCGTGTAGTCGTCGAAGCCGTACGCCGAGAGGTCCTTGCCGTAGCCGGACTTCTTGAAGCCGCCGTGCGGCATCTCCGCGACCAGCGGGATGTGCGTGTTGATCCACACGCAGCCGAAGTCCAGCCTCTTGGACATCCGCATCGCGCGGGAGTGGTCCTTGGTCCACACCGAGGAGGCCAGCGCGTACTCGACGCCGTTGGCGTACGCGACGGCCTGGTCCTCGTCGGTGAAGGACTGGACGGTGATGACCGGACCGAAGACCTCCTTCTGGACGATCTCGTCGTCCTGGTTGAGGCCGGAGACGACGGTCGGGGCGTAGAAGTAGCCCTTGTCGCCGACGCGCTTGCCGCCGGCGACCACGCGCGCGTGCGCCGGCAGCCGCTCGATGAAGCCCTCGACCTGCCTGAGCTGGTTGGCGTTGTTGAGCGGACCGAAGAACACGTCCTCGTCGTCCGGCATACCGGTCTTCATGCCGGCGGCGGCCTCGGCGAGCGCGGAGACGAACTCGTCGTGGATCGACTCGTGCACGAGGACGCGCGTGGCGGCCGTGCAGTCCTGTCCGGCGTTGAAGAAGCCCGCCTCCGAGATGCCCTCGACGGCCTTGGCGACGTCGGTGTCCTCGAAGACGACGACCGGGGCCTTGCCGCCCAGTTCCAGGTGGACCCGCTTGAGGTCCTTGGACGCGGATTCGGCGACCGACATGCCGGCGCGCACCGAGCCGGTGATGGACGCCATCGCCGGGGTGGGGTGCTCGACCATCAGTCGGCCGGTGTCGCGGTCGCCGCAGACGACGTTGAAGACGCCCTTGGGCAGGATCGAGCCGAGGATCCCGGCGAGCAGGACCGTGGAGGCCGGGGTGGTGTCCGAGGGCTTCAGGACGACCGTGTTGCCCGCGGCGATCGCCGGGGCGAACTTCCACACGGCCATCATCATCGGGTAGTTCCAGGGCGCGACCTGCGCGCAGACGCCGACCGGCTCGCGGCGCACGAAGGAGGTCAGCCCCTCCATGTACTCGCCGGCGCCCTTGCCCTCCAGCATCCGCGCCGCACCCGCGAAGAAGCGGATCTGGTCCACCATCGGCGGGATCTCCTCGGTGCGGGTCAGCCCGACGGGCTTGCCCGTGTTCTCCACCTCGGCCGCGACGAGTTCCTCGGCGCGCTCCTCGAAGGCGTCCGCGATCTTCAGCAGGGCCTTCTGGCGCTCGGCCGGGGTGGTGTCGCGCCAGCCGGGGAACGCCTCGGCGGCGGCCGCCATCGCGGCGTCCACATCCGCCTGCCCGGACAGCGGAGCGGTCGCGTACGCCTCGCCCGTCGCGGGGTTGACCACCTCGGTGGTCCGGCCGTCGGCGGCGTCCCGGAACTCACCGCCGATGTAGTTGCGCAGACGACGCAGCTCGGTGCTCACTGCAGGCCCTCCTGGTGTTCCTCGTGGGTGTCCGAGGTGTCTGGGGTGTCGAGAAATGTCGAGTGTCCAGCCTCTGAGAAACCCACCCTAGACCGACAGCTGATGTTTTCAACACCCCCACCCGCCCCACTCCTGCGAAATCCGCAAGCAGAGACGCTTCAGACAACGAAATTCATCGATCAAGCCTTGCGAAACTGTCGATACGTCGTGCACAGTGGCACCGTGGCCAGTCGAAGCGCAGATCCGAAGGACTCCCGCGAGTCCAAGAACGGCGGCCGTCCCCCGCTGGACGCCGTCTCCCTCGCCATCATCGAGCAGCTCCAGGAGGACGGCCGCCGGCCGTACGCCGCCATCGGCAAGGCCGTGGGCCTGTCGGAGGCCGCCGTGCGCCAGCGCGTCCAGAAGCTCCTCGACCAGGGCGTGATGCAGATCGTCGCCGTCACGGACCCGCTCACCGTGGGCTTCCGCCGCCAGGCGATGGTCGGGATCCACGTCGAGGGCGACGTGGAGGCCGTGGCCGACGCGCTGACCGCCATGGACGAGTGCGAGTACGTGGTGATGACCGCGGGGTCCTTCGACCTCATGGTCGAGATCGTCTGCGAGGACGACGACCACCTCCTGGAGGTCATCAACGGACGCATCCGGGCCGTTCCCGGGGTGCGCTCCACCGAGAGTTTCGTCTACCTCAAGCTCAAGAAGCAGACCTACATGTGGGGAACCCGATAATCGTGAGCACCGGCAGCACCGAGGACCTCAGCAGGTCCGCGTACGACCACCTGTGGATGCACTTCACCCGCATGTCCTCGTACGAGAACTCCCCCGTCCCCACCATCGTCCGGGGCGAGGGCACCCACATCTACGACGACAAGGGCAGGCGCTACCTCGACGGCCTCGCGGGCCTGTTCGTGGTGCAGGCGGGCCACGGCCGCCAGGAACTCGCGGAGACCGCCGCCAAGCAGGCCCAGGAGCTGGCCTTCTTCCCCGTGTGGTCCTACGCCCACCCCAAGGCCGTGGAGCTCGCGGAGCGGCTCGCGCACGAGGCCCCGGGCGACCTCAACAAGGTCTTCTTCACCACCGGCGGCGGCGAGGCGGTGGAGACCGCCTGGAAGCTCGCCAAGCAGTACTTCAAGCTGACCGGCAAGCCGACCAAGTACAAGGTCATATCCCGCGCGGTGGCCTACCACGGCACCCCGCAGGGCGCCCTGTCCATCACCGGACTGCCGGCCCTGAAGGCCCCGTTCGAGCCGCTGGTGCCGGGCGCGCACAAGGTGCCCAACACCAACATCTACCGGGCGCCGATCCACGGCGACGACCCCGAGGCGTTCGGCCGCTGGGCCGCCGACCAGATCGAGCAGCAGATCCTCTTCGAGGGCCCGGACACGGTCGCGGCCGTCTTCCTGGAGCCGGTGCAGAACGCCGGCGGCTGCTTCCCGCCCCCGCCCGGCTACTTCCAGCGGGTGCGCGAGATCTGCGACCGGTACGACGTGCTGCTCGTCTCCGACGAGGTCATCTGCGCCTTCGGCCGGCTCGGCACCACCTTCGCGTGCGACAAGTTCGGCTACGTGCCGGACATGATCACCTGCGCCAAGGGCATGACCTCGGGTTACTCCCCCATCGGTGCGTGCATCGTCTCCGACCGCCTGGCCGAGCCGTTCTACCGGGGCGACAACACCTTCCTGCACGGCTACACCTTCGGCGGCCACCCGGTCTCGGCGGCCGTGGGCATCGCCAACCTCGACCTGTTCGAGCGCGAGGGCCTCAACCAGCACGTGCTGGACCACGAGGGCGCCTTCCGCGCGACCCTGGAGAAGCTGCACGACCTGCCGATCGTCGGCGACGTCCGCGGCAACGGCTTCTTCTACGGCATCGAGCTGGTCAAGGACAAGAACACCAAGGAGTCCTTCGACGCCGACGAGACCGAGCGCGTCCTGTACGGCTTCCTGTCGAAGAAGCTCTTCGAGAACGGCCTGTACTGCCGTGCCGACGACCGCGGCGACCCGGTCGTCCAGCTCGCCCCGCCGCTGATCTCGAACCAGGAGACCTTCGACGAGATCGAGCAGATCCTGCGCGCGACCCTCTCGGAGGCCTGGACCAAGCTGTAGGCCATTGGAGGTTCCGATCTTCCTTCTGAATGATCAACACCGGCCCCGGTGCCGCCCGTTCGAGTGAGAAACGGGCGTCCGGGGCCGTGTGCTGTCCCGCCTCTCGTCGCGGCCTGCCTAGCGTGCGAGTGACCGATCGGCCCTGCCTTCGTTCCCCCGGACGGGGGACTTACCCGAACCGCGCACGGCATTTCCGATCCGAACCGAGGTGTACGCCATGGTGGCCCCACCGGACAACGACGTGCTCTGGGCGCGAGCCCTGCACTACCGGTACGACGACGGCTCGCCCGGACTGAGCGGGGTCTCGCTCGGTGTCCGGGAGGGCGAGATCCTCGCCGTCGGCGGCCCGCGCGGCAGCGGCAAGACGACCCTGCTGCGCTGTCTGTCCGGCCTGCTGACCGCACGCAGCGGCGAGGTCTGGTTCAACAGTGTGCCCGTGCACACCATGAGCCCGGCCGTCCGCGAGCGGCTGCGCCGGGACCACTTCGGCTGGATCGACCCGGACCCGCTGCTGGTGCCCGAGCTGAACGTCTGGGAGAACACCGCCCTGCCGCTGATGCTGCGCGGCGTCGGCCGGCGCCGCGCCAGGACGGCGGCCCTGGAGTGGCTGGAGCGCCTCGACATCGGCGACGGGGCCCGCAAGCACCCCGGGGAGCTGACGCAGGCCGAGCGGCAGCGGGTGTGCATCGCCCGCGCCCTCGCCCCGGCGCCCTCGGTGCTGTTCGCCGACGAGCCGACCGCCCCGCTGCACCGCGTCGACCGCACCCACGTGCTGCGCACGCTCACCACCGCGGCCCGCTCGCACGGCATCACGGTGGTCCTCGCGACCGACAACCCGCAGACCACGGCCCTCGCCGACCGCACGGTGCCGCTGCTCGACGGACGGCGCGTGCGCACCGTACACCTGCCGCCGGTCTCCGGGGCGGCCGAGCCGGAAGGCCGGGCGGCGTGCTCGCTCTCCGTCTGACCCGAGGCGCCCACCCCGCCGTCCAGCTGCGCCGTCTCCTGGTCGCGGCCGCGTCCGCGGGCACGGGCTTCCTGCTGCTCAGCGCCCTCGGTCACGCGCTGAACCACCCCGACCCGTCCGCCTCGGCGCTCCGGCTGGCCTGGTGCGCGGTCCCGCTGGCGGCCACCGTGCACTTCGCGGTCGCGGTCGCCCGCACCGATCCGGGCACCCGGCCCCGGACCGGCCTGTCGGCGATCGGGCTCGGCCCCGCCCGGCTGGTGGCGCTCTCCGCGGCCACCACGGCGCTGTCCTGCGTGCTGGGCTCGACGCTGGCCCTGCTGGTCTTCCTCCAGCTGCGCGGCGACCTCACCGGCACGCCCTTCGAGGGCGCCGCGACGGACTTCCTCGCCGCCGGCCGGCCGCTTCCGCTGCCGGCCGCCCTGACCCTGCTGGCGCTGGTGCCGCTGAGTGCGTCGGCGGCCGTGGCGGTGGCGCTGCGGCCGCGTGAGCCGGCGGCTTACGCGGCCCGCGCGGGGCGGACGTACGGCCGGTTCGGCGCGTACCGGCGTACGGCGGTGCGCGAGTCGTTCGGGTCGTACGGCCGGTTCGGCAGGCAGCTGGGGACGGCGGCACGCGGCCGGCGTACGGCCGGGGCGGCACCGGAGCAGGACGGGGACGCTCCCCGGACCTCGACGGAGGCCTCCCCCGACTCCCCCGAGGTCTCCGCCGAGGTCCCGCCCGCCGTGCCGCTCGCGCCGCCGTCCGGGCTGCCGTGGGGTGTCGCGGTGCTGGCGGTCGGTCTGGCCGTGGAGGCCTTCGCGAGCCGTACGGGCGGCGGGAGCACGCCGGGTGACCGGCCCTCCGCGCTGCTCGGGCTGGCCCTGACCGCCGTCGGTCTCGCCCTGGCCGGTCCCGGCCTCACCCATCTGTGCGGCCATCTGCTCCAGACGGCACGGCCCGGCGCGCCGCGCCTGCTGGCCGGACGGGTCCTCATGGCCGAGGCCACGCGCCTCGGACGCCCGCTGGGCGTGGTCTGCGCGGTGATGTCGGCCGCGTACGCCCTGGCCTCGCTGCACGACCGCGAGGACGCCTCCTTCGGCCCGCTCGTCGTGCTCGGGGTGCTGCTGGTGGCCGGCTGCACGACGGCGACGCTGCTGACGGCCGCCGTCGAGGCCAGGCAGGCCCGCGCCGACACCACCGCCGCGCTGCGGCGCCTCGGGGCGGCCACGGGGACGCTGCGCCGGGCCGCCGCGCTCCGCGCGGGCTCACTGCTGGCCCTGTTCGGCCTGCTGACCCTGGTCGTGGCCGAGCTGTCGGCGTGGCCGCTGGCCCGCTGAGGGGCCGGCGGGAACCCGGTCCGAAAAAAATCCCCGCGGGCCGATGAGTTCCGCGCGGGCCCCCGGTCCACCCCCACGAACACCACGGAACCGCACGGGAGAGGCCCCGCCATGTACCAGCAGATGATCTTCGTGAATCTGGCCGTCGACGACCTCGAGGCCTCGAAGAAGTTCTTCACGGAGCTCGGCTACTCGATCAACGCGCAGTTCAGCGACGAGACCGCCGCGTCGGTCGTGATCAGCGACACGATCGTCGCGATGCTGCTGACCAGGCAGAAGTACGCGCAGTTCACCAAGAAGGAGATCGTGGACGCCACGAAGAGCAGCGAGGTGCTGCTCGCGCTGAGCGCCGAGAGCCGCGAGAAGGTCGACGAGCTGGTGGAGAAGGCCGTCGCGGCGGGCGGCTCGGTCACCGGCGAGACCCAGGACCACGGCTTCATGTACGGCCGCGCCTTCGACGACCTCGACGGCCACACCTGGGAGGTCATCTGGATGGACCCGGCCGTGGCGCAGGGCTGACGCGCACTCGGGCCCAGTGCCGTCCGGATCAGGTCGGCTCCGGTGAGCGGTGCCTCGCAGCCGGGCCGAACGGGGCCGTGCCGTGCGCCGCAAGGCGGAGGAGGACGCCGGGGCGAAGCCCCGGCAGCCGACGGCGACGCGGCGAGGTGCGGCACGGTGCCGGGCCCCCACGACCCCGACGAGGCCCGAACGGCACCCCCTAGCATGGGCGGGTGCAGACGAGTCCCGCCCATGCCGTCCATCACGGGGACCGCGAGATAGAGACGCTCGAGGAGTTCGACGCGATCGTCTCGTCCCGCGGCACGCTCTCCGGATTCCGTGTCCAGTCCGTCGATCTGACCGACCGGACACGGGAGTTGCTCACCACCGACACCACCGGGGCCGTCTTCCTCGGCTGCCGGATGCGCCCCGACGCGGCGGAGAGGATCCGCGCCGACGGCGCCCTGGTCCTCCCGCCCCTCCCGGGCCTGCCCTTCGACCCGTACCGAGGCCGTCTCTACACGCCGGACGACCTGTTCGCCTCGCTCGACAAAGGGTACGAGGCGACCCCGGACGCGCTGGCCTACGCCTGGTTCCAGCGGACCAAGGCGGACGGCGACGTCTTCGCCTCCATGCTGCGCGCGGTCCACGACGACTCCATGTCCGACGCCCTCGACGAACTCCTGCGCGGAGCGAGGGTCGTGGGTGTGATGGGCGGTCACGCGATGGCCCGCGGCACCGAGGAGTTCCGGGGCGCCGCCCGGCTCGGACGGGCGCTGACCCACGCCGGCTTCACGGTGGCGACGGGGGGCGGTCCGGGCGCGATGGAGGCGGCGAACCTCGGCGCCTACGCGGCCCCGTACGACGACGCCGTGCTGGACGAGGCCTGCGAACTCCTCTCGTCGACGCCCTCGTTCACGCCGTCGATCACCGACTGGACGCGTGCCGCCTTCGAGGTGCGCGCCCGCTGGCCGAAGGGCAACCACTCGATCGGCATCCCCACCTGGTTCTACGGCCACGAGCCGCCGAACGCCTTCGCCTCGCACATCGCGAAGTACTTCGCCAACGCCACCCGTGAGGACGGGCTACTGGCCCGCTGCAACGCGGGCGTGGTCTTCCTGCCGGGCGCCGCCGGCACCGTGCAGGAGGTCTTCGACAACGCGACGCCGAACTACTACGAGTCGCGCGGTGAGCCCACACCCATGGTGCTGGTGAACCGGGCGCACTGGACGGAGAGGCTGCCGGCCTGGCCGCTGCTGCGGTCGCTCGCCCGGGAGCGCCCGATGGAGACCCGGATCGCTCTGGTCGACCGGATCGAGGAGGCTCCGGAGGCCTTGAAACGTCTGGGTGGTTAATAAGAAGGCAAAGCTCGGTGCCACTATAGGCATATGCGTTGACACTACTTATGCGGCGCTTATAGACCTGAGAGTCACCCGGGAGTGCTGATGCTCCGTCAACACTCCCTCAACCCCCCGCATTTGCGCATTCCCGTAAAGGACAAACGTGGCAGTTCTGTCCGTATCCCGTCGCACCGTCGCGCGCTCCGTGCGCGCCCTCGGTGTCGTCTCCGCGTCCGCCGCCCTCGCGATCGGCGTCGCCGGCAACGCGGCGGCCTGCAACATCACCGAGTTCTCGGCCGAGGCCGAGTGCGTCGGTGGCAAGGGCGTCATCACCGTCACCGACAAGGACCCGGCCGGCGTCCCCGCCACCATCACCGTGTTCCTGCAGGACAAGCAGATCGGCGAGCAGGTGGTCAAGGGCACCCGCGAGGGCACCACCATCACCTTCGAGGAGGACTGGAAGCCGAACGCCGAGTACCGCATCCACGTCAACGCGAAGCCCTACGTCGACGAGGACATCAAGCCGAACCTGGTCACCCCGGCGACGGCCTGCACGACGGAGGAAGAGGAGCCCCCGGCCGAGGAGGAGCCCACCCCGACCCCGTCGGAGTCCTCCTCCACCCCGGCCGAGGAGCCCGGCACGCCGGCCCCGTCGCCGTCGCCGTCGGAGAGCGAGAGCACCGTTCCGGCGGACACCTCGAACAACGCGCCGTCCCCGGCCGGTGAGTCGAACCTCGCCGAGACCGGCGCCAACTCCAACACCGGTCTGATCGTCGGCGTCGCGGCCGCCCTGGTCGCGGTCGGCGGTGGCGCGGTCTTCTTCGGCATGCGCCGCCGCGGGGCGAACAGCCAGAGCTGACGCCTCACGGACACACGGATGGCCCGTCCCCTCTCCGGGGGCGGGCCATCGCCGTCGTCGGCCGCGCGGCCGGACGTCGCCCGCTCCGGCCACCACTCCGGCACCTCCCGACCACCTCCACCCGCGGCGCGTCCGGCGGCAGCCGCCGGCAGAAGGCGAGCAGCACGGAGGTGAGCGGGCCGCGCAGGGCGACCGCGGCCTTCGCGTGGCCGCGGCGCCGGGAGGGACCGTCCTCGGCGCGTTCGATCAGCCACTCCGCGTCGGCGGCGTGCGGATGGACGGTGCGCCGGGGCCGCGCGGTTCGTGCACCGTGTCCTCGCGCGGCGTCCGCTGCGCCCACTCCACGATCTCCGGCCACTCGTCGACCGCGTCGGCGGCGGCGTCGGACGCGACCTCGAAGGGCAGCCCGGCCGCAAGGGCCGCGTCCACGGTGCACGATCAGCTCGCGCGTCATACGGCGGGCCCCAGGTGTGGGGCGGCCCCGGCGTCGCGGACGCCCGCCCGGCTCCGCGCCTTCACGTCCGGCCCGGCGTCCCGCAGCGCACCGGTGATCAGCCCGCCGCACTCCGCCGGCCACGCGTCCGGCGCGCCGGGGCCGCCCCGCACCTCGGGCCCGTCGATTCCCGGCACCCGCTCCTCGGGGACCTCGTCCTCCGCCCCGGTGCGCACCACCGGCGCGGCCCGGCACAGGGCGCCGCCGGCCTGTCGTACGAGCTGCTCAAGGGACCGGTCGGGGGTGGTGGGCACCGTACCGGACAGGTCGCCGAACGTGACGACGGTCCGCGACCGCCCTGTCCGACGGGCGTTCTCCCGGCATTAGCGGTCGTGCGCGGGTCGCGTCGTGCCGCACGCCCCGAGGAGCCGCGCTCATCCCAGCACCGCGATCTCCGTCGCGTCGAACTCCACCCCGACCTCGTCCCCGACCTCCGGCGCGGCCCTGAGCGCGCAGGCCGCCTCCAGGCGGGGGGCGTCCTCGGGCTGGAGGCGGACGGCGACGTGCGTGCCGCGGAAGGTGCGCGCGGCCACCGTGCAGCGCAGGCCCTCGTCGGCCGGGACCAGCCGGACGCCGGCGGGCCGGACGAGGAGCGTGCGGGCGCCCTGGGGGGCGCCGTCCGGCACGGGCGCCTTGCCCCAGGGGGTCACGGCGACGCCGTCCACGACCGTCGCCTCGACGACGTTCTCGAAGCCGAGGAAGCGGGCCACGAAGGCGTCGGCCGGACGCTGCCACACCTCCAGCGGCGTCCCCGACTGGGCGATCCGCCCGTCCCGCATCACCACGACCCGGTCGGCCAGTGCGAACGCCTCACCCTGGTCGTGGGTCACGGCGAGCACGGTGGTGCCCAACCGGCCGAACAGCTCCCGCAGTTCGACGACCAGCCGTTCCCTCAGCGACCGGTCGAGCTGCCCGAGCGGCTCGTCGAGCATCAGCAGCCGGGGGCTCGGCGCGAGGGCGCGGGCCAGCGCGACACGCTGCTGTTCCCCGCCGGACAGCGCGGCGACGGCGCGTCCGGCCGCCCCCGGCAGGCCCACAAGGCCCAGCAACTCCCTTACCCGTTCCGACTGTTCGGTGCGCGACGCGCCGTGCATCCGCAGTCCGAAGGCCACGTTGCCGCCCACGTCCCGCTGCGGGAAGAGCTGGTGGTCCTGGAACATCAGCCCGACCCCGCGCTTGTGCGCGGGCACCCCCGCCTGGTCGTGTCCGTCGAGCCGGATCCGCCCGGAGTCGAGGGGCTGCAGTCCGGCCACCGCCCGCAGCAGCGTCGACTTGCCGCTGCCGCTGGGGCCGAGCACACAGACGATCTCGTGCTCGGCGACCCCCAGGTCGACGGCGTCCAGCACCGCCCGCCCGCCGAAGCGGACGGTCGCGCCCTGAAGGCTCAGCAGCATCTAGAACTCCCCGGTCCGGTCGGTCCGCAGTCGCTCCAGCACCAGCAGCGCCACCGCGCACACGATCATCAGAATCGTCGACAGGGCCATCGCCTGGCCGTAGTTGAGGCCCCCGGGCCGCCCCAGCAGTCGTGCCACGGCGACCGGCAGGGTGGGGTTCTCGGGCCGTGCGATGAACACCGTCGCCCCGAACTCCCCGAGCGACACCGCGAAGGCGAACCCGGCCGCGATCAACAGCGCCCGCCGCACCATCGGCAGGTCCACCTCCCGCCACGCCCGCCACGGCGACGCCCCGAGCACCGCCGCCGCCTCCCGCAGCCGTACGTCCACGGCCCGCAGCACCGGCAGCATGGTCCGTACGACGAAGGGGACGCCGACCAGCGCCTGGGCGAGCGGGACCAGGATCCAGGAGGCGCGGAGGTCCAGCGGAGGCTCGTCCAGGGCGATCAGGAAACCGAAGCCGACGGTCACCGCGGACACCCCGAGCGGCAGCATCAGCAGCGCGTCGAAGCCGCGCACCAGCCGTCCCGCGTCCCGCCGGGTCAGCGCGACGGCGGCGAGAGAGCCGATCAGCACGGCGATGGCGGTGGCGGCGACCGCGTACTGCAGCGAGTTGCCGACCGCCTCGATCGGAGCGGCCAGGAACACTCCCCCGTCGTCCTCGGTCAGCGTCCGGTAGTAGCCGAGTCCGGCGGCCCCGAAGGACCGCTGCACCAGGACCGCGAGGGGCAGCAGGATCAGTACGGCGACGGTGGCGACGACTGAGCCCAGCAGCGCCCACTGCCCGGCGCCGCGCGGTCGGCGTGCGGTCGCCGAGGCGTCCACCAGCCGCAGCGCGGTCTCCCGGCGCCGTACGGTCCAGGCGTGCAGGGCGAGGATCGCGCCCACGGCGACGAACTGGATCATCGTCAGGACGGCGGCCGTGGACAGGTCGAAGATCTCGGAGGTCTGCCGGTAGATCTCCACTTCGAGGGTGGAGAAGGCCGGCCCGCCGAGGATCTGGACCACGCCGAAGGAGGTGAAGGTGAACAGGAAGACCATCAGCGCGGCGGCGGCCACGGCGGGCGCGAGCGCGGGCAGGGTGACGGTGCGCCAGGCCGCGAACCGCGAGGCGCCGAGCATCCGCGCGGCCTCCTCCTGGCGCGGGTCGAGCTGGGACCACAGTCCGCCCACGGTGCGCACGACGACGGCGTAGTTGAAGAAGACGTGCGCGAGCAGGATCGCCCACACCGTGGTGTCCAGCCGTACGCCCCACAGTTCGTCGAGCAGCCCGCCGCGTCCGACGAGCGCCATGAACGCCGTGCCGACGACGACCGTCGGCAGCACGAACGGCACGGTGACCACGGCCCGCAGCACCTGTCTGCCGGGGAAGTCGAAGCGGGCGAAGACATAGGCGCCGGGCAGGGCGATCAGCAGGGTCAAGGCGGTGGAGACGAGGGCCTGCCAGGTGGTGAACCACAGGACCTGGCGGACGTCGGACTGTGCCAGCACGTCCCCGATCCGCCCGGGCTGCCAGGTCCCGCCGGTCTTCAGCCCGCGCGCGACGATCGCGGTGACGGGGTAGGCGAAGAAGACCGCGAAGAACGCGACGGGCACGGCCATCAGACCGAGCCGCGCCGCGCTCCCGCGCCGCCCCGCCGCAGTACGCGTCACTTCAGTACGAGCGAGGTCCACGACTTGACCCACTGGTCGCGGTTGGCGGCGATCCTCTCCGGGTCCATGGTCCGCGGGTCCTTCGCCTGCGGCCCGAACTTCACGAACTCCTGGGGCACCTGGGCGCCCTCCACCACCGGGTACACGAACATGTTGAGCGGCATGTCGTCCTGGAACCGCTTGCCGATCAGGAAGTCGAGCAGCGCCTTGCCGCCCTCGGGGTTCTTCGCGTTGCTCAGCAGTCCCGCGTACTCGACCTGGCGGAAGCAGGTGCCCTCGGCGACGCCGGTGGGGGCGGTGTCCGGCTTCGGGTCGGCGTAGACGACCTCGGCGGGCGGCGAGGAGGCGTACGACACCACCAGCGGCCGGTCGGCCTTGGCCTGCTTGCCGCCGGCCGAGCCGGAGAACTCCTCGTTGTAGGCCTGCTCCCAGCCGTCGACCACCTTCACGCCGTTGGCCTTGAGCTTCTTCCAGTAGCCCGGCCAGCCCTCGTCCCCGTACTTCGCGGCGGTGCCGAGGAGGAAGCCGAGGCCGGGTGAGGAGGTGGAGGCGTTCTCGACGACGAGGAGGTCCTTGTACTCGGGCTCGATCAGGTCGTCGAAGGTCTTCGGCGGTGTCAGGTCGTGCTCGGCGAACCACGCCTTGTCGTAGTTGACGCAGACGTCGCCGGTGTCGACGGGGGTGACCCGGTGCCTGTCCTCGTCGACCCGGTACCCGGGCAGGATCTTGTCCGCGCCCTTCGCCTCGTACGGCTGGAACAGCCCGTTGTCGAGGGCGCGGGACAGCAGGGTGTTGTCGACGCCGAAGAGGACGTCGCCCTGGGGGTTGCCCTTGGTCAGAATGGCCTTGTTCACGGCCTGCCCGGCGTCGCCGTCCTCGAGGACCTTCAGCCGGTAGCCGGACTGCTTCTCGAACGCGGCGACGACGTCCTTCGACACGGCCCACGAGTTGTGGCTGACGAGGGTCACGGTCTTGGACCCGCCGCCGCTGCCGTCGGCGCCGTCGCCGGACGACCCGCACGCGGACAGCGTGGCCAGCCCCAGCCCGACGGCCAGGACCGTGACCTTCTTGGTGATGCCCACTTGATTCCTCCTGGAGTGACCAGGAAGAGACGCGGCCCTGCCCGGGGCCCCTCTGCGGGGTCCCGGGCAGGGCGCAACAGCTCGAGTGATGACCGATCTCCCTACCCAGAATGACCTGGGCCAGGTTCGGAGGGTCTGCGGCCGGTGCCGCACTCTCAGCGCTGTGGCGCTCCCCTGTCGGAATATGAAGATGTGCTTACGCGAGTCACCTTACCGCTCGCTCGCGGCGAGCTGACCGCACGCCCCGTCGATCTCCTGCCCACGGGTGTCCCGGATCGTCACCGGTACACCGTGTGCGGCGATCGCCTCCACGAACGCCTTCTCGTCCTCGGGACGGGAGGCGGTCCACTTGGAGCCGGGCGTGGGGTTGAGCGGGATGAGGTTGACGTGCACCGGCCGGCCCTTGAGCATCCGGCCGAGCCGGTCGCCCCGCCAGGCCTGGTCGTTGATGTCCCGGATCAGCGCGTACTCGATGGACAGCCGCCGCCCCGACCGGGCCGCGTACTCGAACCCGGCGTCCAGCACCTCGCGCACCTTCCACCGCGTGTTCACGGGGACGAGGGTGTCGCGCAGCTCGTCGTCGGGGGCGTGCAGCGAGATGGCGAGCCGGCACTTGAAGCCCTCGTCGGAGAACCGGTGGATCGCCGGCACGAGACCGACGGTCGACACGGTGATCCCGCGCTGCGACAGCCCGAGCCCGTCCGGCTCGGGGTCGGTGAGGCGGCGGATGGCCCCGACGACCCGGTTGTAGTTGGCGAGCGGCTCACCCATGCCCATGAACACGATGTTGCTCAGCCGCGCCGGGCCACCGGGCACCTCTCCGTCCCTCAGCGCCCGCATCCCGTCCACGATCTGGTGCACGATCTCGGCGGTGGACAGGTTCCGGTCGAGGCCGGCCTGCCCGGTCGCGCAGAACGGGCAGTTCATGCCGCAGCCCGCCTGGGAACTGATGCACATGGTCACCCGGTCCGGGTAGCGCATCAGCACGGACTCGACGAGCGTGCCGTCGAACAGCTTCCACAGCGTCTTGCGGGTGGTGCCCTGGTCGGTCGACAGGTGACGTACGACCGTCATCAGCTCCGGAAGCAGCGCGTCCCGCAGTGCGGCGCGGGAACCGGCGGGGATGTCGGTCCACTGCTCCGGTTCGTGCGCGTACCGCGCGAAGTAGTGCTGCGACAGCTGTTTGGCGCGGAACGGCTTCTCACCGACCGCGGCGACCGCCTCCTTGCGCTCGGCGGGCGTGAGATCGGCAAGGTGCCGCGGCGGCTTCTTGGCTCCGCGCGGCGCGACAAAGGTGAGTTCTCCGGGCTTAGGCATGGCTGTACCAGTGTCGCAGATGCCCGCGGTGACCGGACTCCGCGCCGGAGCGGGTTCCGCGGCCGCCCGCGCATCCGCCGCCCGCGCACAGTACGAATGTCCAGCAATAGGATGTAAGCCCCGAAAAGGGACCAAGGGCCCTAGGCGGACGCGGGGCTTGCTTCGTTTCCTGGAGTGAGCGGGTGAGGAGCGTTTGTCCCCACAACCGGAGGTGGTCGCGGTGCGAGCCGACGCCGGCGGAACGACCGTCCTCGACGTCTGGCGGCGGCCCCTGGTCCGCGTCCTGCTCTTCTGTCTCCTCCCGGTCGTCCTGCTGGGGGTCGACGCGCTCACGTCACCGGACGTGCGTCTGGGGCCGCTGATGGTGGCGGGCCCGACCTTCGCCGCGATCTTCTGCACCCCCCTCTGCGTCCTCGTGGTCCTCGCCGTGACCGTGCCGTGCGCGGTGCTGGCCGCCGCGCTGAACCTGCAGTTGGACAGCAGCAACTTCCCGGTCCAGATGGGCACCATTCTGCTGATCAGCGTGGCTTCCGTGGCGGCCAGTGCGGTGCGGGTGCGCGGGGAGCACCGGCTGGCCGCCTCCCGTTGGGTGGCCGAGGTCACCCAACGGGTACTGCTGCACCCACTGCCGCGCCGAACCGGCCCCTTCGACGTGGCTTCGCTGTACCTGGCGGCGGACGAGGAGGCCGCCGTGGGGGGCGACCTCTACGGCATCGCCCGGTGCGGGCCCGGCACACGGGTGCTGATCGGGGACGTCCAGGGCAAGGGGCTGGCCTCGCTGGAGATGGTCAGCTGTGTGCTGACCAGTTTCCGGCGATCGGCACGGCACGGCCTTTCCCTCGGCGAGACGGTCGCCGAGATCGAGGCGGCGTTCCGCGAGGAGGTCCAGGAGCAGTGCGTCGTGAAGGATCCGGGCGTCCGTCCGGCCGGGGGCCCCACGGCCGAGTCGTTCGTCACCGGTCTGCTGGTCGACCTGTCCGATGACGGCGGCGTGCGCATGGTGAACCTGGGACATCCGGCACCCCTGCTGTTGCACGAAGGCGTCGTCACCGCCCTCGAGCCGTCCGTTCCGGCCCCTCCGTTGGGTCTGGGGGACCTGAGCGCCGACGAGCCCGTCGTGGACACCGCCGACATCCCGCCCGGGGCCACACTGCTGCTGCACACCGACGGGGTGACCGAGGCCCGCGACGCGTCGGGCGCCTTCTATCCGCTCGCCGAGCGGGCACGGCGCTGGACGGACCGGGAGCCGGACGCCCTGCTGGCCGCTGTCCACGCCGACCTGCGGCGGTACGCGAGTTCCCGCCTCGTGGACGACGTCGCCATGGTGGCGCTGCGCCGCTCCCCCGTCCCCACCCCGGCCGGCCACACGGCGGCGGACGGCCGCCGCGCACCGCGCACCCCGCCGGAGGCCCACCGAGCCGGTGACGGAGCACGCCCCCGGCTCGGCCGACCGGTCTCCGCACGCCGGGGTGTGTCCGGTGTGCGGGTCGGGACGGGAACGGCGGAAGGGGCCCACCCCGATGGGCGGGCCCCTTCCGGAACCTCGCGACGACAGCCGTGACGGCCGCGGGACCGGATCAGCCCGATCCGACGAAGAGTACGAGGAGCAGCCACACCACCGGTGCCGTCGGCAGCAGGGAGTCCAGGCGGTCCATGATGCCGCCGTGACCGGGGAGCAGCGTGCCCATGTCCTTGATGCCCAGATCGCGTTTGATCATGGACTCGCCGAGGTCGCCCAGCGTGGCGCTGGCCGCGACCGCGAGACCCAGGAGCAGGCCCTGCCACCAGATGCCGTCGTCGATCAGGAACTGCATGCACAGCGCGCCGGCGGCCATCGCGAAGGCCACCGCGCCCAGCAGGCCCTCGCGGGTCTTGCCGGGGCTGATGCGCGGGGCGAGCTTGGTCCTGCCGAAGCGCCAGCCGACGGCGTACGCGCCGGTGTCGCTGACGACCGTCAGCAGCAGGAAGGTCAGGACGCGCCACGGACCGTCGTCGGCGGTGAGCATCATGGCGACGAAGGTCGCCAGGAACGGCACGTAGAACGCCGCGAAGACACCCGCCGTGACGTCCTTGAGGTAGCCCTCGGGCGGCGCCGTCATACGCCAGACCAGCACCGCCAGCGTGGTGAGCGCCATGGCGACCCACGCGCCCTCGGCCCCCCGGGCGTATCCGGCGGCGACCATGGCCGCACCGCCCAGCGCGAGCGGCACCAGGGGCGCCTTGATGCCCTTGCGCTCCCGCAGCCGCGACGTCAGCTCCCACAGGCCCACCACCACGGCGACGGCGACCACGCCGACGAAGACCGCCTTGACGACGAACAGCGACGCGACGATCACCACGCCGAGTCCGACGCCGACGCCTATCGCGGCACCGAGATCCCGCCCCGCGCTCTTCTTCTGCGGTGCGGGCGCCGGCTGCGGGGCGTCGGACATGGGCTCCGGATTCTGCGGCACCTCCCCCGGAAGGGGTCGGGCCCGCGTCGGCTCGTCTCGGAACAGGGGGCCGCTCAGCCGAGCGGCCCCTCGGTCCGCATCCTGGTCTCCGCCGTGTTCGGGTACGTCGGGCACGATGGGCATGGGACGCGTGTGCTGCGCGTTGTGCGCATCGTACGCGGGACCCGCCGGAGCGGCCCCCCAGTCCTGCCCGTGGTCGGACGGCCCCCAGTACCCGGTCTGCGGCGTCCCCCAGGAAGAGTCGTTCATCAGACCTCGAGCAGCTCCGCTTCCTTGTGCTTCAGGAGTTCGTCCACCTGGGCGACGTACTTCGCGGTGGTGTCGTCGAGCTCCTTCTCCGCACGGCGGCCCTCGTCCTCGCCGACCTCGCCGTCCTTGATCATCTTGTCGATGGCGTCCTTGGCCTTGCGGCGCACGGAGCGGATGGAGACCTTCGCGTCCTCACCCTTGGTCTTGGCGACCTTGATGTAGTCACGGCGGCGCTCCTCGGTGAGCTCGGGGAACACCACACGGATGATGTTGCCGTCGTTGCTCGGGTTGACGCCCAGGTCGGAGTCGCGGATCGCCTGCTCGATGTTGCGCAGCGCGCTCTTGTCGAACGGCGTCACCACGGCCATGCGCGGCTCGGGCACGGAGAACGAGGCCAGCTGGTTGATCGGCGTCAGCGCGCCGTAGTAGTCGGCCACGATCTTGTTGAACATCGCCGGGTGCGCACGGCCGGTGCGGATCGCGGCGAAGTCCTCCTTGGCGACCACGACGGCCTTCTCCATCTTCTCCTCGGCCTCGAGGAGGGTCTCTTCGATCACCACTTGCTCCTGCGTGTCTTGAGTAGGCCCGGCCGCGGTTCCTCGTCGGGGGCGGCGGCCGGCTGCGTCGCGTCTTCTTCCTGCACGGTTCCCGACCGGCAGGACATTGTCCATCCCCCGGTCAGTTGCGGCCGGCTTGGTCGCCCACCAGCGTGCCGATCTTCTCACCCTTGACGGCGCGGGCGATATTGCCCTCCTTCAAAAGCTCGAAGACGACGATCGGGAGGCTGTTGTCACGGCAGAGCGTGACGGCCGTGGCGTCGGCGACCTTCAGGTCCCGGGTGATGACCTCGCCGTAGCCGAGCGCGTCGAACTTCACGGCGTCCGGGTTGGTCTTCGGGTCGGAGTCGTAGACGCCGTCCACACCGTTCTTGCCCATGAGCAGCGCCTCGGCGTCGATCTCCAGGGCGCGCTGGGCGGCGGTGGTGTCGGTGGAGAAGTACGGCATGCCCATACCGGCGCCGAAGATGACCACACGGCCCTTCTCCAGGTGCCGCACGGCGCGCAGCGGGATGTAGGGCTCGGCGACCTGCCCCATGGTGATGGCGGTCTGCACGCGGCAGTCGACGCCCTCCTTCTCCAGGAAGTCCTGGAGGGCGAGGCAGTTCATCACGGTGCCGAGCATGCCCATGTAGTCGGAGCGGGCACGGTCCATGCCGCGCACCTGGAGCTCGGCGCCGCGGAAGAAGTTGCCGCCGCCGATGACGATCGCGATCTGCGCGCCGTCCCGGACGACGGCCGCGATCTCACGCGCGATGGCGTGCACCACGTCGGGATCGACGCCCAGGCCTCCGCCACCGGAGAAGGCCTCTCCGGACAGCTTCAGCAGAAACCGGCCGCGTACTTTGCCGTCGTCGCTCTTCTCAGCCTTGGTGGTCATCGTCGGATCCCGCCTCTTTCACGTGTTGCACATACGAAGAAGGCCATTGCCGGTGGGGCGTGGTTCACATCCCATGCGGCAATGGCCTCCTCGTCAGATCTGCTGTCGTCCGGCACGCGTGCGTGCGTGGACGCGTGTCCGAACGACTGCTGTCGACCCTATCGGGGTCGCACGCCCGTCGCGGTACGGACTCAGATGCCGACCTTGATGCGCGTGAAGCGCTTCAGGGTGACACCGGCCTCGTCCAGGACCTTCTGGACGGACTTCTTGTTGTCCAGCGCGTAGGGCTGGCCGAGCAGCGTGGCGTCCTTGAAGAAGCCGTTGAGGCGACCCTCGACGATCTTCGGCAGGGCGGCCTCGGGCTTGCCCTCGGCGCGGGTGGTCTCCTCGGCGACGCGGCGCTCGGACTCGACGACCTCGGCCGGCACGTCCTCCTTGGAGAGGTACTTCGGCGCGAAGGCGGCGATGTGCTGGGCGACGCCCTTGGCGATCTCGGCGTTCGGCTTGTCCAGCTCGACGAGGACACCGATCTGCGGCGGCAGGTCGGGCATCGTGCGGTGCATGTACGCCGTCACGTAGCCGTCGGAGAACTGGGCGAAGCGGTCCAGGACGATCTTCTCGCCCAGGGTGGCGTTGGCCTCGTCCACGAACGCCTGGACGGTCTTGCCGTCCTCGATCTCGGAGGCGAGCAGGGCCTCGAGGTCGGCCGGGGAGGTCTTGACGACGTGCTCGGCGATGGTGGTGGCCACGGACTGGAACTTGTCGCCCTTGGCGACGAAGTCCGTCTCGCACTTCAGCTCGACGAGGACACCGGAGGAGTTGTCGTCGGCGATGATCGAGACCACGGCGCCGTTCTCGGCGGAGCGGCCCTCACGCTTGGCGACGCCCTTCTGGCCCTTGATGCGGAGCGCCTCGACGGCCTTCTCGACGTTGCCCTCGGCCTCGTCCAGCGCCTTCTTGCAGTCCATCATGCCGGCGCCGGTGAGCTCCCGGAGCTTCTTGACGTCGGCGGCGGTGTAGTTCGCCATGAGTCTCTGAATCTTTCTCGAAGTCTGGAGGTTCGGAGATCCGCGGGGTCGGGGGGCCTGCTCGACGGCAGATGCCCGACACGCCGCCGACCTACGGGTGAACGGCGGGAGCGGAGGTGGATGTCACCGCTCCCGCCGTCATCGGCTCTGACGGGGCGGTCAGGCCTGCTCGGCCTCGGCGGCCTCGGCAGCGGGGGCCTCGGCGGCGGGGGCCTCGGCGGCAGGGGCCTCGGCCGGCTGCTCGGCGGCGGCCGGAGCGGCCTCCTCGGCCTTGTTCTCGTCGGCCTTGTCCTCGTCGGCCTTCTTCTCGCCCGCGAGCAGGTCGCGCTCCCACTCGGCCAGCGGCTCGCCGGCGGCCTTCTCGCCCTTGCCGGCCTCGGCGACACCGGAGCGGGACATCAGGCCCTCGGCGACGGCGTCGGCGATCACACGGGTGAGCAGGGTGACGGAGCGGATCGCGTCGTCGTTGCCCGGGATCTTGTAGTCGACCTCGTCGGGGTCGCAGTTGGTGTCGAGGATGGCGACGACCGGGATGTTGAGCTTCCGGGCCTCGCCGACCGCGATGTGCTCCTTCTTGGTGTCCACGATCCAGACGGCGCTGGGCACCTTCTGCATCTCGCGGATACCGCCGAGGGTCTTCTCCAGCTTGGCCTTCTCGCGGGAGAGGACCAGCAGCTCCTTCTTGGTGAGGCCGGAGGCGGCCACGTCCTCGAAGTCGATCTGCTCGAGCTCCTTGAGGCGCTGCAGACGCTTGTAGACGGTCGAGAAGTTGGTGAGCATGCCGCCCAGCCAGCGCTGGTTGACATAGGGCATGCCGACGCGGGACGCCTGCTCGGCGATGGCCTCCTGCGCCTGCTTCTTCGTGCCGACGAACATGACCGTGCCGCCGTGGGCGACGGTCTCCTTGACGAACTCGTAGGCGCGGTCGATGTACGACAGCGACTGGAGCAGGTCGATGATGTAGATGCCGTTGCGCTCCGTGAAGATGAAGCGCTTCATCTTCGGGTTCCAACGACGGGTCTGGTGACCGAAGTGGACGCCGCTCTCCAGCAGCTCCCGCATCGTGACGACGGCCATGGCCGTATCTCCTTGAATTTCTCGGTTGTGCCGCGGGTGCCGGACGGCTCCCGCGCCTGACGCCCGCGACGCGCCGTTGCCACGAAGGACCGAGGGGCGCTGACCTCAGGACTGCGGCCGTGACCGGTCCTGATGTCGGGGCGTGCGAAGTCGACCCGGTGACCCGGATCGCCACCAGAAGTGTACGGGACCCGCGAGGCGCCGGGTGACGCCGTTGTCCACAAACGGCCGGTGGCCCACAGGTCCGGGCGGAGATCACGGATGTCCGGAAGGCTCGGCGGCATGCGAAAGAGTGCATTCACGAGGGCGTGTGCGCGGCTGGTCCTTCTGGTGGTCCTGACCCTGGCGGCGCTGTCGGCCCCGCCTCCGCCGGGCCTGTCGGCGGCATGGACGAAGGCGGCGGCGCCGGCGGACGAGGAGGCCGGGGCGCCGGCCGTCGGGCAGGTGTGGCCGGTGGGGGTGCGACCGCGGGTGCTGCGCGGCTGGGAGCCGCCGGCGACGGCGTACGGGCGCGGACACCGGGGCGTGGACCTGGCGGCTCCACCGGGGACGCCGGTACGGGCGGTGGCGGCGGGCCGGGTCTCCTTCGCGGGCCGGGTGGCCGGGAAGGACGTCGTCTCGGTGGAGCTCACCGGCACGGGCGAACCCCCGTTGCGCACCACGTACGAACCGGTCCGCGCATCGGTGACCGAGGACGACGAGGTGACGGCGGGCCAGGTGGTCGGCACGCTGGCCCCCACGGGCTCCCACTGCACGGCCCCGTGCGTCCACTGGGGCCTGCTGAGGGGTGACGTCTACCTGGATCCGCTCACCCTGCTGCCCCCGTGGCTCCTGCGCAGGGGGCCGTCGAGACTGCTGCCGGTACTGGGGGTGCCGGTGCCGGGGTGAGGGCCCGGGAACGCGCCCCGTCAGCCCCGCACGCCGCGCAGGGCCATCGCGACCGCCGCTTCCGTGATCGCGTCCGGGTGCTCCGCCGCGCCCAGCTCGATGCGGCGCACGGCCGCGTCGACCACGCCCTGGAGGAGCATCGCCGCGAGGCGGGGCTCGGCGTGGCCCAGGTCGGCCAGGGCCTCGACGACCATCGCGACGAGTCCGCCGTGGGCCGCGCGGATCTTCTCCCGGGCGCCGGCGTCGAGCTCGCTCGCGGAGATCGCGACCACGGCGCGGTGCCGCCGGTCCCCGACCAGTTCCAGCTGCTTGCGGACGTACGCCTCGATCTTGGCGCCGGCGCCGCCGGCGACCGCCATCGCCGCCTCGACCTCCGCCGCCCAGACCGGGAAGTCGACCTCGCACAGCTCCTCGACCACCGCGGCCCGCGAGCGGAAGTACTCGTACACGGACGAACGCGCGAGGCCGGTGCGCTCGGCGAGGGCCGGGAAGGTCAACGCCTCCGTACCGCCCTCGGACAACAGGGAGCGTGCCGCGTCCAGCAGGGCGGCTCGCTGCATCGACCGGTGCTCGGCCACGGAGGCCGCTCGAATCCTTGGCACGTCGTCCACTTTACGGACGCCCCGCCCGCGACGGCCAGGGGATCGGCCGGCTCTCCGCCGGGAGGGCTCAGCGGCCGAAACCCGCCAGCTTCGCGCGCAGCTGGAGCACGGACTTGGTGTGGATCTGGCTGACCCGGCTCTCGGTCACGCCCAGCACGTTGCCGATCTCGGCGAGGGTGAGCCCTTCGTAGTAGTACAGGGTGACCACCGTCTTCTCCCGCTCCGGCAGTGTGTTGATGGCCCGCGCCAGGAACCTCCGCAGCTCCCGGTCCTCGACCACCTCCACCGGATTGTCCGCGGCGGTGTCCTCCAGGGTGTCCATCAGGCTCAGCCGGTCGCCGCCCTCTCCCCCGACGTGCAGCAACTCCTCCAGGGCGACGACGTTCGCGAGCGACAACTGGCTGAAAACCGCGTGCAGCTCCTCCACGGCGATGCCCATCTCACCGGCGACCTCACTCTCGGAGGGGGTGCGCCGCAGCCGTGCCTCCAGCGTGGCGTAGGCGCGCTCCACGTTGCGCGCCTTCTGCCGTACCGAGCGCGGGATCCAGTCCAGCGCCCGCAGCTCGTCGATCATCGCGCCCCGGATGCGGGTGATCGCGTAGGTCTCGAACTTGATCTCGCGGTCGACGTCGAACTTCTCGATCGCGTCGATCAGTCCGAAGACCCCGGAGGAGACGAAGTCCGCCTGGTCGACATTGGGCGGCAGCCCCACGCTGACCCGGCCGGCCACGTATTTCACCAGCGGCGAGTAGTGCAGGATCAGCTGTTCCCGCAGCCGTTCGTCCCCCGTCGCCTTGTACGACCGCCACAGCTCGTCGAGTGTCGAGGGAGCGGGCGGCCGCACGCTGCCACCGTCGCGGGCGGCTGGGGGGATCGCCGCCCGGTCGGACCCGGAGGTGTGCTGGGGCATTCGTCGCCTTGTGCCGTTCTGCCGTGGACTGGTGCTGCCTGGGTGCGCTGTCCGTCCGATGTCTGGGTGCCTGGTCCTCGCCCGTCCTCGCCTGTCCGCGTCGGGGCTCTCGTGAGCGTAGCGTGACTAAGGCGTCGCGGTGTGCGAAGGGGCGAGGTGGGACCGTGCGCAGATTCGTTCCGGATACCGTCCCGCCGGGGCATGATCGTCGCTCTGAGTAATGGACGGGGTAGCCCAACTGGGTTGGATTCCCAGGGTTGTCGGGGGTTCCCCCGGACGGCCGAACACGCTCCGTCAGCGGGGTTCGGGGACGTCCTGGACCGGGATCATCGCCTGGCGCGTCAACTTCCAGCCGTCGTCGTGTCGTTCGACGTAACCAAGTGCTCTCAGTTCGTACAGTCTTGCGATCGCGTCGTCCGGGGTGGTCTGCGCGGCGAGCGCGATCTCCTCCGGCCGGGCCGTTCCGCGTCCCGGCAGCGCGGCGAGGACCTGCTGTCCGGCCGGGTCGAGCAGATCCCGGGGCAGCACCGGTCCCCGGCGTTCCGGTGCGAGTTCGCCCATGTCGCCGACGAGTTCGACGACCTCGTCGGCGTCGGTGACCAGCACCGCGTCCTGCCGCAGCAGTTCGTGCACCCCGGCGGAGAGCCCACTGGTGGCCGGCCCCGGTACTCCCATCGTGTGGCGTCCCAGCCGCCGGGCCGCCCGGGCGGTCACCAGGGAGCCGCTGCGGTGAGCGGCCTCGACGACGACGGTGCCCCGGGTGAGCGCGGCGATCACCCTGTTGCGGAGGATGAACCTGCTCGGTGTCGGATGGTCGCCGGGCGGCAACTCGCCGACGACGAGTCCCTGTTCCGCGATCCTGCCGATCAGCCCGGTGTGGCCGCGCGGGTAGGGCCGGTCGACTCCGCAGGCGAGTACGGCGATGGTGGCGCCGCCCGCGCCGAGGGCGCCGCGGTGGGCGGCTCCGTCGACCCCGTAGGCGCCGCCGGAGACCACGACCCAGCCGCGTTCGGCGAGGCCCGCGGAGAGGGTGGCGGCCATGTGCGCGCCGTACTCGGTGCAGGCGCGGGCGCCGACGACGGCGACCGAGCGCAGCGCCCACATCCGCAGGTCCGCTCCTCCGCGCACCCACAGTCCGAGCGGCCGGGCGTCGCCCAGGTCGTCGAGCTGCCCTGGCCATTGCGGGGTTCCGGGGCCCACGAAGCGCACCCCGGCGTCCCGCGCGGCGGCGAGGTCACTGCGCGGTTCGGCCCGCTCCGCCCGGGCCAGCAGCCCGGCCCACCGCTTACCGCTCGCTCCCGGCAGCGGATCCCCCCGTTCCCGCAGCCGTCGCACCACGGCGTCCACGCCGAGCTCCCGCACCCAGCGCCCGCCGGTCTCGTCACCGGGTTCGACGACCCGGGTGAGGAAGACCCGGCCGAGCAGTTCGCCGTCGGTTCCCTCCACGACGCTCACACCCCCGCCCCGATGGTCATGGGCACGCCGCGCGGGACGCCGGTGCGCAGTTGCAGGGCGAGGGCGACGTCCGCGGCGTCCGGCCGGTCGTGGCCGGCCAGGTCGGCGACGGTCCAGGCGACCCGCAGGACCCGGTCGAGCCCCCGGGCGGTGAGCACGCCCCGCTCCAGGCTCCGTTCGGCGTCGTCCATGGCGCCGGGAGCGGCGTGCCAGCGGCTGCGCAGCTCCCGTCCGGGGACCTCGCTGTTGGCGCGCCACGGGGTGCCGGCGAGCCGCGCCGCGGCACGGTCCCGGGCCCTGCGCACCCGGTCGGCGACCGTGGCGGTGCTCTCGCCCCGGGCGCCGCCCGCCGTCAGTTCGTCACGCGTGACGCGGTCGACCTCGACCCGCAGGTCGACCCGGTCGAGCAGCGGCCCGGACAGCCGGGCCTGGTAGCGGCGGATCGCCGAGGGCGGGCACTCGCACTGGTCGTTCGTCCGCGAGAACCGCCCGCAGGGGCACGGATTGGCGGCGAGCACCATCAGGAAGCGGGCGGGGAAGCGCACCACACCCGCGCTGCGCGCGATGACCACGTGCCCGGACTCCAGCGGCTGCCGCAGGGCGTCCAGGGCCCGGCTGCTGAACTCCGGGGTCTCGTCCAGGAAGAGCACGCCTCGGTGGGAGAGGGACACCGCTCCCGGCCGGGCCGTGCCGGGGCCGCCGCCGACGAGTGCCTGCATGGTGGCCGAGTGGTGCGGGGCGCAGTAGGGGGCCGTGTCGATCAGGGGTTTGCCCGGGGGCAGGAGTCCCGCCACCGAGTGCACGGCCGTCACCTCGAGCGAGGCCTGCCGGTCCAGCGACGGCAGGATCGACGGCAACCGCTCCGCCAGCATGGTCTTGCCGGCGCCCGGCGGTCCTTCCAGGAAGAGGTGGTGTCCGCCGGCCGCGGCCACCTCCACGGCCGTCCGCGCCGAGAGCTGGCCCACGACGTCCGCGAGGTCATGGCCCTGGTCCTGCGGTGCCGCGCCGACGCCGTGCATCCCGGTGTCCGCTCCGGTGCCCGGGGCGCGCAGCCCCGCCAGCAGCGGGTCGGGCCGCGTCTGCTCCTCGGCGTCCTCCTCCGGTACGGGCTCGTCGGTGAGCAACGCGATCAGCTGGCGCAGGCTGCGGATGCCCAGGACGGACACGCCCGGCACCAGCGAGGCCTCGGCGGCGGCGCACTCGGGCACCACCACCTGCTCGTATCCCGCGTCGGCCGCTGCCAGTACGGCCGGCAGGATGCCGCGCACCGGCCGCACCCGGCCGTCCAGACCCAGCTCGCCGATCATGACGAGGTCGCCGAGCACCCGCGGATCGATCCGTTCGGCGGCGCCGAGCACCGCGCAGGCGACCGCCAGGTCGAACCCGCTGCCGGCCTTCGGGACGGACGCCGGGCTGAGTCCCACGGTGAGTTTCTTCTGCGGCCACTCGCCGCCGGAATTGACCACCGCCGCCCTGACCCGGTCCCTGCTCTCCGTCAGGCTCTTGTCGGGCAGCCCCACCAGGGTGAAGGCCGCGACCCCGGGCTCCAGATCGGCCTGGACCTCCACGACCACGCCCTCGACGCCCACCAGCGTCACCGAGCACGTACGCGCGAACCCCATGTCAGGCCACCCCCCGGACGTGCTCGACCACGGGTGCGCCGCGGGCCGGCAGCAGCACGCCGACCAGGTCGATGCGCACCCCGCCGGGCGGCGCTCCCCCGTGTTCCTGGAGCCAGCGTCCGGCGAGGTCCCGCAGACGGTCGGCCTTGGCCGGCGTGACCGCCTCCATGGGGTGCTGGAAGGGGCCTGCCCTGCGGGTCTTCACCTCGCAGACGACCAGGGCGTCCCCGTCCCGGGCCACGATGTCGATCTCGCCGGTCCTGCCGCAGCGCCAGTTGCGCTGCAGGACCGTCATCCCGGCCTGAGTCAGCCGCCGTGCGGCCAGTGTCTCGCCGTACCTGCCGAGCGCGCCGCGTGCGCGATGTGCGTTCATGTCGGCACCACCTCCGGCGCCAACGGTCACGCGTTACGTCCGATGGAGTGGATCTTGGTGCGGAACTCGGCGGCTGTGGACAACTCCGCCACTCGTACGAGTGAGCCGGTCACCCGCCCGGCAGCTCCAGGTCGCTCTTGTTGAGCTCCTCGATGTTCACGTCCTTGAACGTCAGCACCCGCACCTGCTTCACGAACCGGGCCGGCCGGTACATGTCCCAGACCCAGGCGTCCGCCATCGACACCTCGAAGAACACCTCGCCCTGGACCGAGTGCACCTGCATCTCGTAGTCGTTGGTGAGATAGAAACGCCGCTCGGTCTCGATCACGTATTTGAACAGACCGACGACATCGCGGTACTCCCGGTAGAGCTTCAGCTCCATCTCGGTCTCGTACTTCTCGAGGTCCTCGGCGCTCATGGCATGTTCCCCTTCAGCCGTGCGATCCCACCATTGTGCGCCAGTCCCGAAAGTCACCGGACGATTTCGGTGTCCAAGGTCACGGGCCCGGCCGGGGGACCTTCGTCGAGCAGCGTGCGCAGCAGCTCGGCGAGTCTGGTCGGATACACCGTCTCATGTGCCCGAACGAGTTCCGGGTACGTCCACCAGCGTGCTCCGGCGACACTGCGCCGCTCCAGCTCGGTCAGCGCCGTGGCCGCGATCGCGGTCCGGGTGGTGCGGGCGAGGTAGTACCACTCGTCCTGGTCCCAGCGGCGGCCGGCGAACGGGAAGGAACACCTCCGCCGCCACAGCACGGGCCCGAGTTCGACCTCGGTGATGCCGGTCTCCTCGACGAGTTCCCGCAGGGCGGCCTGTTCACGGGTCTCGTCGCCCTCCACGCCGCCGCCGGGCGTGAACCACCAGTCGTCGGTCGGGTCGTCCGGTTCATGGCCGTGCAGCAGCAGGATGCGGTCCCGCGGGTCGAGCAGGACCACCCGGGCGACCCTGCGCGGTCCGCCCGTACCGGATTCCCCGGCCGCCGGGACGGGCTCAGCGGGCATCGGCGGCCCTCGCGTCGGCCCGGCCCCGGGACGCACCCGCCCACTTGGCGAGGGGCCCGTACGCGGCTCCGCCGAGAACGAGCACGGCACCGGCGATCACCAGCGCGACGACGGTCCTGAGCGGGCCCGGCGAGGAGAGCGCACCGAGCTGCTCGAAGCCGGTGGGCGCCTCGATCATGCCGTTCATCGGCCAGACCACGGCGTCGACCCTGGCCTGGACCGCGCCGCGGGAGACGGTACCGCCGGCGGCGTCGGTCAGGTGGGCCGTGGAGTCCAGCGACCCGGAGCGCTCGTCGCCGAGCAGGAACAGGCGCCCCTTCGGCACGGTCACCTCGGGGATGGCGCCGGACTCGGCCGCCGTGCCCTCGGCGAGGTACGGTTCGTCGATCTCCTCGCCGTTGACCTTCAGCTTGCCGTCCTGGCAGCAGGAGACCGTGTCACCCCCGACGGCGACCACCCGCTTCACCATGGGGAGGTCCGACCACGTCGTGTCCGTGAAGACGACCACGTCACCACGGCGGACGTCGCCCCCGTCGATGCGCTCGGCCAGCACCCGGTCACCGGCGCCGATCGTCGGCTCCATCGAGGGGGTGGGCACGGTGTACGGCCGGTACAGCACCGCTCCCCAGGCGAAGCCGCCGAGGAACAGCACCGTACCCAGAGCCACGGCCAGCCCGGACAGCCTTTGCCCGGCCCGGCCGGGCGCCCGGGCGGCGCCCGAGCCGCCGTTGCCGGGGACCGTACGCGTCGTGCTCTGACCACTCATGGGCGGCACCCTACCCGGCGGTACCGGACCGGGTCAGCCCTCCCGGCGGGCCTCTCCGGCGCCGTACCGCCGGCGCCGCCAGAGCACCAGCGGCACCGCGCCCGCGAGCGCGAGTCCCTGGGGCGCGGCCGCCAGGACCGCGGCGGACGACGATCCGGCGGCCAGACCGGGCTGGTCGAAGGTGTCCGGGACGGGCAGGTTGGTCCAGCGGTTGATCGGCCAGGCGATGACGACGGCGCGGCCGACGACCTTGTCCACGGGGACGAAACCGTCGTTCCTATCGGCCTGGTTGTACCGCGAGTCCCGGGAGTTCTGGCGGTGGTCGCCCATGACCCAGATGTGGCCCTCGGGGACCTTCACCTTGAACTGGCCGCCCTGGTCGTCCTGGCTGCACGGGGTGTTGCCGGGATACACGTACGGCTCGTTCAACGCCACGCCGTTGACCTTCAGCGGGCCGGTGCCCTTGCACTCGATCGTGTCACCGCCGACCCCGACGACCCGCTTGATCAGGTCCTTCTCCTCCGCGGACGGCATCAGGCCGATCCAGCTGAGGACCTTCTGCAGGGGGTTCGGGTCGGGCGTCGGCTCGCCCGCCAGCCAGTTGTCGGGGTCGTGGAAGACGACGACCTCACCGCGCTCGGGCTCGGAGCCGAACCAGGGGGTGAGCTTGTCGACGAGCACCCGGTCGCCCTGCTGGAGGGTGTTCTGCATCGAGTCGGAGGGGATGGAGAACGCCTGCACCAGGAACGTCTTGATCAGCAGCGCCAGCACCAGCGCGATGCCGATCAGGATCGGCAGTTCCTTCCAGAAGGAGCGGGGCTGCTTCGCCTGGGGGGTGCCGTCGCCCGGACCGCCCTGCGCCGTGGGGGGCTGCCCGTCCCCGGGTCCGTCGCCGCCACCCGTCGGGGAGCCGTCACCCGTCGGGGAGCCGTTCCCCGAGGCCACGAAGTCGTCAGCCGCCGGACCGGCCGCTTCCCCGGGACGCCCGCGGTGCTCCTCGCCCTCGCGCCCGGACCGTGCGCCAACCGCCGCATCCCCCACGCCAACTCCTCACTCTCTGCCGCCGCCCGCACCATGCCCGGCGCAGGCCCACCACTCCCATAACGAGCGGGAGTTCCGCAGGGCTCGGGAGCTGGACCATTCCATCGGGATCGTCCGGGGCAACCCTATGCGACAGCGGGGCGGCAGCGGTCGATCCGGACGCCGAGTCCGACACGGACGCGTAGGTCGTCGGCTCCTCCAGCATGCTCCAGTGGCCGAGCGGCCAGGCGATGACCATCGCCCGGCCCACCACCTCGTCCTCAGAGACGGTGCCGCCGTAGTCGGTGTCCTGGTGGAAACGCGAGTCGGCGGAGTTGGCCCGGTGGTCGCCCATCACCCACAGCCGCCCCTCGGGGACGGTGATGTCGAACGGCGTCGTGGACGGGGCGTTGCCGGGATACAGGTAGTCCTCGTCCAGGGGAACGCCGTTGACGGTGACCCGGCCCTGCTTGTCGCAGCACTGGACGCGGTCGCCGCCGACGCCGACGACCCGCTTGATGAGGTCCTTCTCGTTCTCGGACGGCAGCAGTCCGATGAAGGTGAGCCCCTCCTTGATCTGCTTGATCCCGACGGGGTCGTCCTTCTTCGGCGCGGTCTGCTCGTCCCGGAGCCAGCCGCCGGGATCCTTGAACACGACGACGTCCCCGCGCTGCGGCCTGGAGCCGAACCACGGGGTGAGCTTGTCGACCAGCACCCGGTCACCGATCTGGATCGTCTGCTCCATGGAGCCGGACGGGATGACGAAAGCCTGGACGAGGAACGTCTTCAGCACCAGCGCGATCACGACGGCGACCCCCACGAGCAGGGGGATCTCCTTGACGGCGCCGCGTCTGCGGCGCCGCTTGACCTTGCGCTGGAGCTTGCGCCGCTCCGCCCGGCTGCGTCCGGGGGCCGGGCCGGCCGCGCGGCGGGAGCCGGTGGGCAGCAGGTTCTCCGCGGCGTCGTCCGGGACACCGCGCGGCTTGCCGCGGTTACCCATGGGCGCCCTCCGCCGCGTTCGTCGCCGGGGCGGGCACGCGCGCATAGGCGTCGGGCCGGTGCAGCCGGGTGGCGTGGTCGAAGGGCCAGACGATCCCGTCGGCGCGGCCGATCACGCTGTCGACCGGGACCATGCCGCCGCCGGGCGAGCCGAGGTGGTCGCGGGAGTCGCTGGAGCGGCCGCGGTGGTCCCCGAGGACGAACAGGCGCCCGTCGGGCACGACGACGTCGAAGGCCACCGTGGAAGGGCTGTCGCCGGGGTAAAGGAAGCCCGACTCGTCGACCGACCGGCCGTTCACCCGGATCCTCCCCTCCCCGTCACAGCAGACCACGTGGTCCCCGCCCACCCCGACGACCCGTTTGACGTAGTCGGCGGCACCGAAGTACCCGGTTCCGTCGAACACCACCACGTCACCGCGCTGCGGCCCGGCCCCGAAGCGGTACGCCACCTTGTTTACGAGCACACGGTCCCCGACCCTCAATCCCTGTTCCATCGATCCGCTGGGAATCTGGAACGGCCGCGCCACGAACGTGTTCACCGCCAGCAGGAACACCAGGCAGAGCAGCAGGGTCAGGGTAATCCGTCCGCCGGGCAGCCAGGACGTGGGACGCGGCACCAACGCGGAACGCGACCGCCCCTCCGACCCCGCCGTCTCCGAGGTGTCCTCGGATCCGGCCGGGGGGAGGGAGCGGTCGCGCTCCGTCGGCTGTGCTTCGGTGTCCATCGGGGCCAGATGCTATCCGGCCGCGATATGACGCCGGTAAAGCACTCAGTTCTCGCGCTTCTCCTTGATCTTCGCCGCCTTGCCGCGCAGCTCGCGCAGGTAGTACAGCTTGGCGCGGCGGACGTCGCCCCTGGTGACGAGCTCGATCTTCTCCACGATCGGGGTGTGCACCGGGAAGGTGCGCTCGACGCCGACGGAGAAGGAGACCTTGCGGACCGTGAAGGTCTCGCGCACGCCGGCGCCCTGGCGGCGGATGACCACGCCCTTGAACTGCTGCACACGGGAGCGGTTGCCCTCGATGACGCGCACGTGGACGTTCACGGTGTCGCCGGGACGGAAGGCGGGGACGTCGCTGCGCAGCGACGCGGAGTCGACGGAGTCGAGCAGGTGAGACATTTCGTCTGCTTTCTTCGCTGATGCCGCAGGTCATCAACGGCAACTAGAGGCTGGGACCGATGCCGTGCGGTTCGGGGCGGGCGTCGTGTCCCCCTGCGGCAGGGGCGCGCGCCGGACCACGCACAGCAGCGGCCTATTCTTCCATGCCGCCGGTCCTGCGCCAAAATCGGCCGTACGGCTCTCCGGCGGGGTCCGGTTCCCAGCCCAGGATGGACAGCATCTCGCGGTCCTTCTTGTCGAAGGCCGCGGGGTCGCAGCGCTCGATGAGGTCGGGCCGGTTGGCGGTGGTCCGGCGCAGCGCCTCGTCGCGCCGCCAGCGGGCGATCTTCCCGTGGTGGCCGCTGAGCAGCACGTCCGGGATGCCGCGCCCGCGCCACCGCGGCGGCTTGGTGTGGACGGGGCCCTCCAGGAGGCTCGCCATGGCCCCGGGCGCGAAGGAGTCGTCGCGGTGCGACTCGGCGTTGCCGAGGACGCCGGGGAGCAACCGGGCGACGGCCTCCGTGACGACGAGGACCGCCGCCTCGCCGCCGGCCAGGACGTAGTCGCCGATGGACACCTCGTACACGGGCATCCGGGTGGCGTACTCGTCGACGACACGGCGGTCGATGCCCTCGTAACGGGCCGGGGTGAAGATCAGCCAGGGGCGCTCGGAGAGCCGGACGGCCAGTTCCTGGGTGAAGGGCCGGCCGCTGGGGGTGGGGACGATCAGGGCCGGCTCGCGGGAACCGGCCTCGTAGCCGTCCGCGAGGACCGAGTCGAGCGCGTCTCCCCATGGCTCGGTCTTCATGACCATGCCGGGGCCGCCGCCGTACGGGGTGTCGTCCACGGTGTTGTGCCGGTCGTACGTCCAGTCGCGCAGATCGTGCACCTGCACGTTCAGCCGACCGCGCGCGCGTGCCTTGCCGACGAGGGAGACGTTCAGCGGTTCCAGGTACTCGGGGAAGATCGTGACGACGTCGAGCCGCATCACGCCTCTTCCCCGGCGGCGTCCCGTGCGGAGGCGATCTCGGCGCGGTCGTCGATCAGGCCGGGCGGCGGGTCGATGACCGCGCGCTGCTCCTCCAGGTCGATCTCGGTGACGATCTCCTCGACGAACGGCACGTACACCTCGCTGCCGTCGGGGCGCTCGACCACGAAGAGGTCCTGGGTGGGCAGGTGCGAGATCTCGGTGATCCGGCCGACCTGCTCGCCGTCCTCCGTGACGACGTCGAGGTCGATCAGCTGGTGGTCGTAGTACTCGTCCTCGTCCTCGGGGCGCTCGTCCGGGTCGACGTCGGCGATGAGGAGGGTGTTGCGCAGGGCCTCGGCGCCGTTGCGGTCGTGGACGCCCTCGAAGCGCAGCAGGAGGCGGCCGCTGTGGACGCGGCCGGTCTCGATGGTGAGCGGCCCGACGGAGGCGGGGTCGGTGGTCAGGACGGCACCGGGCCCGAGCCTCAGCTCCGGTTCGTCGGTGCGGACCTCCACGGTGACCTCGCCCTTGATGCCGTGGGCGCGGCCGATGCGAGCGACTACCAGCTGCACTGTGCTTGATCTCCTGTCGAACTGCGACGAGCCCACTCACGGCTCGTACGACTGCGGGCCGGGGACGGCCCAGTGGCCTTCCCCGGCCCGAGCCGGTACTGCGTTCGGCGTCAGCGGACGTGGTCCACGTCGACGAGGTCGACGCGGACACCGCGGCCGCCGATGGCGCCCACGACGGTACGCAGGGCGCGCGCGGTGCGGCCGTTGCGGCCGATCACCTTGCCGAGGTCGTCCGGGTGGACCCGGACCTCGAGCACACGCCCGCGGCGCAGGTTGCGCGAGGCGACCTGCACATCGTCAGGGTTGTCGACGATGCCCTTCACGAGGTGCTCGAGAGCCTCCTCGAGCATGCTCAGGCCTCGGTCGACGCAGACGAAGAGGACTCAGCGGCCGCCTCGTCCTTCTTCTCAGCCTTCTTCTTCTGGGTGATCGCCTCACCCTTGCCCTCGTCGTCGCCGCCGAGCGCCTCGAAGGACGGGCGGGCCGACTTCTCGGCGGGCTGGAGCAGCGGAGCCGGGGCGGGCTCGCCCTTGAACTTCTGCCAGTCGCCGGTCTTCTTCAGGATGGCGAGCACGGGCTCGGTCGGCTGGGCGCCGACACCGAGCCAGTACGCCACGCGCTCGGCGTCGACCTCCATCACCGACGGGTTGTACGTCGGGTGGTACTTGCCGATCTCCTCGATGGCCCGGCCGTCACGGCGGGTACGGGAGTCGGCGACGACGATGCGGTAGTGAGGCGAACGGATCTTGCCCAGACGCTTCAGCTTGATCTTGACTGCCACGGGAGTGGGTTCTCCTGAAATTGACGTGGTGGGGCACGGCGGGATGTGCCGCGTGGGGTTGCGGTACCCGAGTGCCCGATGGACGCGTCAGCCGGAGGAGAGAGGGGTCCTGTGCGACTGTCGAGTACAGCTAGCCATTGTGCCACACCCCGTGGGACGCGCTTCACCGAGGGAGTGCGGGAAAGTGGGCACGCCGGAGGGGTGTCCGTCGTCCCGGTGACCGCGCGGCGGGTGCGCCGCTCGGCGCAGACGAGGCGCCGCCGCGCCCGCCCGTGCCGCTCCGGGTACGCCTCTCCCGGAGCCCTTTCGGGCTCCGGGAGAGGCACGGGTGCCGGCGATGACGGCGGGGCGGCGGGGTGGTCCCGGCATCCACGAGATGCCGGGGCCGTCAGCTCGCGGCCGCCACCACGTCGGGGATCCGGAAGGGCTTGCCGCAGCCTCCGCAGACGATGGGGGCCTGGGCGAGGACCGAGGGGACGACGCGGACGTTGCGGCCGCAGTCGCAGACGGCCTTGACGCGGACACCGCCCCCGGAGGAGCCGTGCCGTGCGGCCGGGCCGCGGAAGCTGCGGGCGGTGTCGCCCGCGGTCGCCGCGGAATGGGCCTTCAGGGCGCGCTGGAGGCGCTCCGTCGTCGGGCGGTAGCGGCGCTTCGCCTCGGGAGTGAGCGTGACCAGTGAGAAGCCGCTGCTGGGGTGCGGTTCCTCGGGGTGGTCCAGGCCCAGCTCCTCGGCGATCGCGAGGAATCTGCGGTTGTGGTAGCGGCCGGCGCGGGATGTGTCGCGTACGCCGCGCGCGGCGGCGACGCCGTGGACTGCCTCGTGCAGCAGTCGTTCGAAGGAGAGTTCGTGACCGCACGCGGACGACGACTCCCCGATCAGGGACTCGGGCGCGGCAAGATCGGGCAGCTCGGGGTGGTACCGCTGAATGTCGGCCCACGCCTGCGCCAGCTCTGCGGCGAGAACAGGTGGTGTCTGTGTCGTGCTCACGTAATGACAACGAGCCTGGGTGCCTCTGTGTTCCGATTCCGGGGCATCCCAAATAATTTGCACGTACCCGTCAGTTGGCACTGATGTGCCCTGACGAGTACGGGTGCGCTGATCTGCGGAGAAGCCTCGCAGCTCACCTCAAGGTGGTGCGTAGGCTGACGTACGCCCCGCGCGTGAGCGGTCTCCGCGCGCCGGTGCGCGTGAGGCTCGCGGATGCGCAAGAGGCGTTTCGGTCGCTCTCGCGGGGACACGGCGTCCGGCTCGGCGGGCACGCCACGGGCGCGACGTTACCGGGTCCGCCCCCGCGACCGCGCACCGCCCCGCCACAAGCCGCTCCCGGCTCCGTCGACCTTGGCCGGAACCGGCGTACGGGTGCCTCCGCCATGAAGGAACGGGCGGGCCGGGATGACCGGAAGGTGAATCCTTGCCACTGGCACAGGCGACTACCAAGCCGTCGGCGCATTCCACTGGACGACACGACGAGGGCGGAGTTTCCTGGCATACGGGGGGTGTGCGGGGCGCACTGCACGGGGGCCAGGGAATCGGGCACTACGGCAACTCTCGGCTGATTGGGGCGCTTACCTATGACACCTACGCTCGTGCGGCAGCACCCGCCTCGTACGGGGGCCGCCCCCCGTGTGGACCTGCGTGCACGCGCGCGTGACTGGTCCGAGATCCAGGAGCGGATGCTCGTACCGCTCTACGAGGCCGTCTACGAGCGACTGGACGTGGGTCCCACGACACGACTGCTCGGCCTCGGCTGCGGCTCGGGACTGGCCCTGCTGATGGCGGCCTCGCGCGGTGCCGCGGTCACCGGCGTCGACGCCTGTGCCGACCGGCTGGCCCTCGCTCGGGAGCGGCTGCTGCCCGACGAGCGGGACGCACGCGTGCGTGACGACATCCGGATCGTGCGGGGTTCGCCCGGTGAGGCCGCCCGCGCGGACGCGTACACCGTGGTGACCGCCTTCGAGCCGATCGGCTGTCTCGCGGGCGACGCGGAACGGCTGGGCGGTCTGCTCGCCGAGGCGGTGCCGCTCGCCGGGCGCGGAGCGGCCGTGGTGCTGACCGGCTGGGGTCCGCCGGAGCGGTGCGCCACGGCGTCCGTGCTCCGGGCGGCCGCCGGACCGGCGGAACCGCTGCGCGGCGGCACGGGCGCCTGGCGCCCCACGGACCGCGACGACCTGGAGCGGGTCGCCGCGCGGGCGGGGCTGTGGCCGGACGGCTCCGGACGGGTGGCCTGCCCGTTCGGCTACGCCGACGCGGACAGCGCGGTACGGGGCCTGAAGTCGACCGGACTGTTCGACCCGGCGGTCATGGCCACGGACCAGGCGCAGGTCGACAAGGAACTGGCGGAGGCCCTGCACCCGTACCAGCGGCAGGACGGGACCGTGTGGATGCCGAACGTGTTCCGGTACCTCGTCGCCCGCGTTGCCTGAGGCACGGGACACGGGGCCGGGGAGACACGGCGGACACGGCACCGGGGCGCCCCCCTTCCGACGAGGGGGCGCCCCGGCGCCGTACGACGGGTTCTCAGCCCATGAACTTCTTGAACTCGTCGGGCAGCTCGAAGTCCTTGCCGCCCTGCTGCGGCAGCCCGAAGGCGCCCGCGCCCTCCGCGGCGGCGGCGCGGCGCGCGGCCTCCTCCTGCTCCTGCTGCCTGCGCTTCATCGGGTTGCCGGAGCGCTGCTTGCCCTTGGCCTGCTTCTGCTTCTTCTTCTGCCGGCCCGGGCCGCCGCCCATGCCCGGCATCCCGGGCATCCCCGGCATGCCGCCGCCCTGGGCCATCCGGGACATCATCTTGCGGGCCTCGAAGAACCGCTCGACCAGGCCCTTCACCGCGCTGACCTCGACACCGGAGCCCTTGGCGATACGGGCGCGGCGCGAGCCGTTGATGATCGTCGGCTCCTGGCGCTCGGCCGGGGTCATCGACTTGATGATCGCGGCGGTGCGGTCGACGTCCCGCTCGTCCAGGTTGTTGATCTGGTCCTTGATCTGGCCCATGCCGGGCAACATGCCGAGCAGCTTCGAGATGGAGCCCATTTTCCTGACCTGCTCCATCTGGGCCAGGAAGTCGTCCAGGGTGAAGTCCTGGCCCTTCTTCGACGCCAGCTTGGAGGCCATCTTCTCGGCCTCTTCCTGACTGAACGTCTTCTCCGCCTGCTCGATCAGGGTGAGCAGGTCGCCCATGTCGAGGATGCGGGAGGCCATCCGGTCCGGGTGGAAGGCGTCGAAGTCGTCGAGCTTCTCACCGTTGGACGCGAACATGATCGGCTTGCCGGTGATCTGCCGGATCGACAGGGCCGCACCACCGCGGGCGTCGCCGTCGAGCTTGGAGAGCACCACGCCGTCGAAGCCGACGCCGTCGCGGAACGCCTCGGCGGTGTTGACGGCGTCCTGACCGATCATGGCGTCGACGACGAACAGGATCTCGTCCGGGGAGACGGCGTCGCGGATGTCCGCGGCCTGCCGCATCATCTCCTGGTCGATGCCCAGGCGGCCGGCGGTGTCCACGATCACGATGTCGTGGACCTTGGTCTTCGCGAACTCGACGGAGTCCTTGGCGACCTTCACCGGGTCGCCCACGCCGTTGCCCGGCTCGGGCGCGTAGACGGCTACGCCCGCGCGCTCGGCGACGACGCTCAGCTGGTTGACGGCGTTGGGGCGCTGGAGGTCGGCGGCGACCAGCACCGGGGAGTGGCCCTGCTCCTTGAGCCAGCGGCCGAGCTTGCCCGCGAGGGTGGTCTTACCGGCACCCTGCAGACCGGCCAGCATGATCACGGTCGGCGGCTGCTTGGCGAAGCGCAGCCGGCGGGTCTCGCCGCCCAGGATCGTGACGAGCTCGTCGTTGACGATCTTGAGGACCTGCTGGGCGGGGTTCAGCGCCTTGGAGACCTCGGCGCCGAGCGCGCGCTCCTTGACGTTCTTGATGAACGTGCGGACGACCGGCAGGGCCACGTCCGCTTCCAGCAGGGCGATGCGGATCTCACGCGCCGTGGCGTCGATGTCCGCTTCGCTCAGCCGGCCTTTTCCGCGGAGGTTTTTGAAGGTCGCGCTGAGGCGGTCGGAGAGAGTATCGAACACGGCGGCGTCGGTCCTCGGGGTCGGGGGCGAATCTGGGCTGCCCTCCAGGGTATCCGGCCCGGCGAGCAAATCGCCCCCGCCCGCCGGAGTCGGCGGACGGGAGCGGATTCCCGCGCGGGCGGGGGGCACGCCCGATCGGCGCACGGAAGGACCACGAGGTCACGCCCGCAGCGTCTCCTCCAGTTTCCGGGCCATGGACACCGCCTCCTCGCCGGGAAGGGGCGAGCCGTCCGGCGAGGTCACGTAGAAGGCGTCGACCGCGTTCGCGCCCAGCGTGCTCGCGTGCGCGCTGCGCACCCGCACGGCCGCGTCCTCCAGCGCCCGCCCGATGCGGAACAGCAGCCCGGGGGCGTCCTGGGCCCGGACCTCGATCACCGTGGCGTGCCGGGAGGCGGCCGGGGCGACCGTCACGCGCGGCGGGGGCGCCACCACGCCCCGGCGGCGCGGGTAGGCGGCGTCCCGTTCGGCGAGCCGGCCGGCGATGTCCAGGGTGCCGTCGAGGGCGCGGACGAGGTCCGCGCGGAGCCGGGCGGCCTGGGGCAGGGAGCCGTACTCGGCGGCGACCCGCCAGTCCAGCAGCAGTACGGAGCCGTCCACGCCGTCCGGGAGGTCCAGGGCCCGCAGCTCGGCCGTGCGCACGGTCAGCCGGTGCATGGCGAGCACCCCGGCCACGGCGGGCAGCACGCCCGCCTGGTCGGGTACGGCGATGCGCAGCTCCACGCCCAGCGGCTCGGGGCCGCCGGAGGGCTCGGTGGGCGGCTCGGCCCGGGCCCGCAGGGACAGCACCGGCGCGCCCGTGGCGACGGCCTCGATCGCGAGGCGCTCCTGTTCCGCGGTGGGCACGGCTTCCTCGGGCCCGTCCGGGGCGTCCCCGGACAGCACGGCACCGACCCGTTCGACCAGGTCCGCGACGAGCGAGGCGCGCCAGGACGACCAGGCGGCCGGGCCGGTGGCGAGGGCGTCCGCCTCGGTGAGGGCGTGCAGCAGTTCGAGGGTGCCCTGGGCGCCGACGGCGTCGGCGACCGCGCGCACGGTGGCGGGGTCCTCCAGGTCGCGCCGGGTGGCGGTCTCGACGAGCAGCAGATGGTGGCGTACGAGGGTGGCGACCACCGTGACGTCGTGCTGGTCGAAGCCGATGCGGGCGGCCACGTCCCTGGCGATGACCTCGCCGGCCACCGAGTGGTCGCCGGGCCAGCCCTTGCCGATGTCGTGCAGCAGCGCGGCGACCAGCAGCAGGTCGGGGCGGCCGACCCGGCGGGTGAACGCGGAGGCGCGCACGGCGGTCTCGATGAGGTGCCGGTCGACGGTCCACAGGTGCACGGCGTTGCGCTGCGGGCGGCAGCGCACCCGGTCCCAGTCCGGCAGCAGCAGGCTGACCAGTCCCTCCGCCTCCAGCGCCTCCCAGACCTCGATGGTGGGACGCCCCGAGCCCAGCAGGGTGACGAGCTGTTCGCGGGCCTCGGCGGGCCAGGGCGCGGGCAGCGGGCGGGCGCCGGCCGCCATGCGCCGTACGGCGTGCGGGGAGAGGGGGAGTCCGGCCTGGGCGGCGGCCGCCGCGGCGCGCAGGGGAAGCACGGGGTCGCGGTCGGGGCGCGCGGCGCGGGCGAGCACCACCTCGCCGTCCTGTTCCACGACCCCCTCGGCCAGCGGGGAGCGCTCGGGCGCCGGTTTCCCGCCGCCGAGGACGGCGCGCAGTCGGGGCCGCACCGCGCGGGAGCGCAGGACGCGTCCCACTTCGCGCCAGGTGACGTCTCCGGCGTAGGCGATGACCCGCGCGGCCTCGTAGACCTGCCGCAGCAGCGCGTCCGCGTCGAGCACGCCCAGTTCGGCCGCGACCTGGTCCTGTTCCTGGAGCGCGAGCCGGTCGGTGGCACGCCCGGTCGTCAGGTGCAGGGCGTCCCGTACGTCGAGGAGCCGGCGGCGGGCGTCGGCGAGGCCCTCGCGCGGGGCGTCGGCCAGCCAGGAGGCGGCGACGGCGCGCAGGGCGGTGGCGTCGCGCAGTCCGCCGCGGGCCTCCTTGAGGTCGGGTTCCAGGAGGTACTGCAGTTCGCCCTGGCGTTCGGCGCGTTCCTCGCACAGCTCCCGCAGGGCGGGAAGGCGTTTCGGCGCCTGGTTGCGCCAGTCGGCGAGCACCGTGGTGCGCAGCGACGTGGTGAGGCCGAGGTCGCCGGCGATGTGCCGGGCGTCCAGCAGGCCGAGCTGCACCTTGAGGTCCTCGCCCGCGGCCTTGCGGGCCTCGGCGGCGGTGCGGACGGAGTGGTCGAGGGCGAGACCCAGGTCCCAGACGGGGTACCAGAGGCGGTCCGCCAGGGCGGCGACCGCCTCGGGGTCGCTTCCGTCGTGCAGCAGGAGGAGGTCGAGGTCGCTGCGCGGGGACAGTTCCGCGCGTCCGTAGCCGCCCACGGCGACCAGGGACACCCCGCGCGCCCCCTGCGCGCCCGCCGCGAACAGCCCGCCGAGCCAGTCGTCGGTGAGGTCCGCCAGAGCGGTACGGCGCGGCGGCCCGGACCGCGCCTCCTCGGTGAGGAGGCGCAGCCGGGCCGCCGCGTAACCGCCGGGTCCCGAGTCCTCTGTTTCCTTCGTCACGTTCGTACTCGTCACCCGGCGACTCCCGTCCTCGTGTCTCAGAGCGCGTCCGGGCCGCGCTCGCCGGTCCGTACCCGTACGGCCGTCTCCACCGGGACCGACCAGACCTTGCCGTCACCGATCTTGCCGGTGCGGGCCGCCTTGACCACGACGTCGATCAGCTGCTCGGCGTCGTCGTCCTCGACCAGCACCTCGATGCGGATCTTGGGCACCAGGTCGACGGTGTACTCGGCGCCGCGGTAGACCTCGGTGTGGCCGCGCTGGCGGCCGTAGCCGCTGGCCTCGGTGACGGTCAGGCCGTGGACTCCGAAGGCCTGCAGGGCCTCCTTGATCTCGTCGAGCCGGTGCGGCTTGACGACGGCGGTGATGAGCTTCATGCGTCCACCTTCTTGCTCTCGGCCGGGGCGACGGGGGCGGTGACCGCGGTGCGGGCCGCGCCGCCGCCGGCTCCGCTGAAGTCGTATGCGGTCTCGGCGTGCTCGGCCTGGTCGATGCCGGCCACCTCGTCGTCCTCGGAGACTCGCATACCGATGGTCTTGTCCAGGAGGAGGGCGAGGACCGCGGAGACGACCAGGGAGTAGGCGAGGACGCCGAAGACACCGGCGCACTGCTTCCAGAACTGGTCCAGGCCGCCGCCGTAGAAGAGGCCCGCGACGTCGGACTGGCCCTTGCCGGTGGCGAAGAAGCCGATGAGGAGCGAGCCGAGGATGCCGCCGACGAGGTGGACGCCGACGACGTCGAGGGAGTCGTCGTAGCCGAGCTTGTACTTCAGGCCGACGGCCATGGCGCACAGCACACCGGCGATGACGCCGACGGCGATCGCGCCGAGCGGGGAGACCGCGCCGCCGGCCGGGGTGATGGCGACCAGACCGGAGACCGCGCCGGAGGCTGCGCCCAGCGTGGTGAACGCGCCGTGACGGATCTTCTCGTAGGCGAGCCAGCCGAGGACGGCGGCGCCGGTGGCGACCTGGGTGTTGACGAACATCAGCGCGCCGACGCCGTCGTCGTTGCCGAGCCAGGAGCCGGCGTTGAAGCCGAACCAGCCGAACCACAGCAGCGCGGCGCCGAGCATGACCAGCGGGAGGCTGTGCGGGCGCATCGGGTCCTTCTTGAAGCCGATGCGCTTGCCGATCACCAGGATCACACCGAGCGCGGCGGCGCCGGCGTTGATGTGGACCGCCGTGCCGCCGGCGAAGTCGATGACGCCCAGCTCGAAGGCCCAGCCGCCGGCGCCCCAGACCCAGTGCGCGACCGGGAAGTAGACGACGGTGGCCCACAGGGCGACGAACAGCGCCCACGCGGTGAACTTCACGCGGTCCGCGAGCGCTCCGCTGATCAGCGCGGGCGTGAGGACGGCGAACATCAGCTGGAAGACCAGGAAGACGAAGACCGGGATGGTGTAGCCGTCCCAGAGTTCGGTCAGGCCGATGTCGCTCAGGCCGACCCAGTCGGAGTTCCAGCCGATGACGCTGCCGGAGTCGGTGCCGAACGCCATGGAGAAGCCGTACAGCACCCACAGGACGGTGACGATCCCCAGGCTGATGAAGCTCATCATCAGCATGTTCAGCGTGCTCTTGACGCGGACCATGCCTCCGTAGAAGAAGGCGAGACCCGGGGTCATGAGCATCACCAGGGCGGAACAGATGAGCATGAACCCTGTGTTGGCGGCGGACAGCGTGGGCGCGTCTGCGGCCAGGGTGATGGCTGGTGCCATCGGCGTCTCCTCGTCGTTGGTACGGCCCCGTGCGGGCGAAGCCTTGGGCGGATTGAGGGGTGGGCCGGTTATGCGCCATGAGATTCGCGCAGCGCCGTTTCGGTGGAAGCCCCTCGTTGTTTCGCCGCCGTGACGAAGGCACCCGGCGTGTTACGGGTCGGTGAACCGCCGGAACCGGGCAGCGCCGATCGTTATCGTGGCGCGACCTTCGGTGGACGGCGGTGAGCCGTGGCCGGGGAGACACACGACCGGCCGCGGCCGGCCTCCGCATGACCTGGCATGGGGGAGCCGAGTCGGGCAGTTCGGGAGGGCCGGCCACGGCCGGGGCCTAGCGGTGGCTCGGGGGTGTCAGACCGCGTCCGCGGTCTCGGGCAGCTCGATCGCGAGCCGCTCGCCGAGTTCGACGACTTCGGCGAGGCCCCCGAAGTCGCGTACGGCGGTGTCGACCGTCTTTCGGATACGAGTGTTGACGCGCTCGGAACGGACCTTTTTGGCCGCCTTGATGGCGTCGGTGGCGAGGACCGTGCTCTGCTCGGGCTCGCTCTGCAGCAGGTGGACGGTGGCCATGCCGATCAGGTTGAGGGCGTAGGAGCGCTGGTGTTCGCCGCCCTCCCGGCCGAACAGCTCCACGGCCCGCCGCATCAGCGGCTCGGCGAGCGAGGCGTAGGTGGGGCTGCGGCCGGCGACGTAGGCGAGGTCGCGGTAGGAGTGGGAGTTCTCCGCGTACAGCTCGGCCTCGGAGAAGAAGCCGATCCAGTCGGGGTCGGGCTCGTCCCACTCGTCGGCCTCGGCGAAGGTGTCCTCGGCCATCCGCACCGCCCGCTTGCACCGGCCGGGCTGGCCCATGTTGGCGTAGGCGCGGGCCTCCATCGCATACAGCATGGACTGGGTGCGCGGGCTCGCGCAGTCCCGGCTGCCGTACTGCGCGAGGTGGATCAGCTCCAGGGCGTCCTCGGGCCGGCCGAGGTGGATCATCTGCCGGCTCATGCTGGACAGCACGTAGGAGCCGAGCGGCCGGTCGCCGGCCTCCTTGGCGGCGTGCAGGGCGAGCACGAAGTACTTCTGCGCGGTGGGCTGGAGCCCGACGTCGTACGACATCCAGCCGGCAAGTTGGGCGAGTTCGGCGGCGACCTTGAACAGGCGCCGGGTGGTGGCCTCGGGCTGGGGTTCCTGGAGCAGGTCGGTCACCTCGTGCAGCTGTCCGACGACCGCCTTGCGGCGCAGGCCGCCGCCGCACTGGGCGTCCCACTGCCGGAACATCACGGTGGTGGTCTCCAGCAGGTCCAGCTCCGGCCTGGACAGGCGGCCGCGGGCGCGGGCGGAGGAGGACACCGGTTCGGCCTCGGGCGGGGCCAGCGGGGCGGACGGGGAGGGGACGAGCCAGCGCTGCATGGGCTCGATGAGGGACGGGCCCGCGGAGAGGGCCAGCGAGCTCCCGAGGAAGCCGCGCCGCGCCAGCATCAGGTCGCTGCGCGAGAACTCGCTGAGCAGGGCCACGGTCTGCGGGCCCGTCCAGGGCAGGTCGACGCCGGTCGCGGAGGGGGCCGGACGGGTGGCGCGCAGGCCCAGGTCCTCGACGGAGACGACGACGCCGAAGCGTTCGGAGAACAGCTCGGACAGGATCCGGGGGATCGGCTCGCGAGGGTTCTCGCCGTCCAGCCAGCGGCGCACGCGCGAGGTGTCGGTGGAAATGTGGTGAGCGCCCAACTGGCGTGCCCTGCGGTTGACCTGGCGGGCGAGTTCGCCCTTGGACCAGCCGCTGCGGACGAACCACGACGCGAGCAGCTCGTTCGGCCGTTTCTCCGCACTCGCAGCGCTCGTCCCGCCACCGCCGTTGCCGCTCACTGGAACGCCCCCATCCCTGAAGACCACTTGTCGCCGAGTGCGCCAAGCCCTATCAGAATGCCGGTTGTCGGGGCCGCCCGTCCGACGATTGTCACCCTTCGAACGGAAAGCCGAGTTGCCTCCGGCATACCCACGAATGCACGTGCCCCAAGAAGCCGTGCACACACAGTAACCCCACGATCACCCGCCCCACCACGACGGAACCACAATCGCCACCATTCGCCACCCCTTCGAATGAACTCCCCGTGGCCATCCCACGATTCACTTGACACGGGACAGTCAAAAGCGAACGCAGCGGTGCACCGAAGGGCGCGCACGGCCGGACGCACCACCCCTGGCGCTTCGAAGCGCCGGTTGAGGAGAGCGACGCCGGGAAGTCGGAAACAGAGAGTCACTTTCCGCGTTCGCTACGTAACCGCCGCTGTGTCGGACCCGTTGGAGGGGGCATGGGCTTCACGATCGGCATCAGTCGGGGCATCCGCGACATCCGGTCCGGCTCGCGTCGCCGGAGCCGCTCCTCGGACGGCACCGTCGCGGCGGAGTACACCGGGCTGTGGGGCTGGGACGTGGTGCCGGGCGTCCGGGCCGCCGCGGGCGTCTGCTCCTGCGGGAGCGCCGGCTGCCGGGCGCCGGGCGCGCATCCGCTGGACCACGCGCCGGTGATCCGCGCCGGGGCCCCGCTGGACGAGGTGACCGCGGTGTGGTCGGAGTTCCCGGGGGCCTCGCTGATGCTGCCGGTCGGACGGGCGTTCGACGTGATCGAGGTCGCGGAGGCCGCCGGACGCCACGCCCTGGCCCGGCTGGAGCGCATGGGCCTGCCGGTCGGCCCGGTCGCCGCCACCCCGGACGGCCGCGCCCACTTCTTCGTCGCCCCCGGCGCCGCCGCCGCACTGCCCGAGCTGCTCTACCGCATGGGCTGGGACGACCCGGCCGCCCTGGACCTGCGCGGTCTCGGACCGGGTACGCACATCACGGCGCCGCCGTCCGACCAAGGCGGCCTGGGCCCGGTGCGCTGGCTCCGCTCCCCCGCCCTGGACTCGGCGTCCCGCCCGCCCGAGGCGCGTCTGCTGCTGGGCACGCTGGCGTACGTGGCGCACCGGTCGGGTGGGTAGCCACACGGACGGGCCCCGCACTCCGCGGGCAGTCGTGCCTCCCCGGAGCCCGAAAGGGCCCGAGAGGCACCCCCAGGACGACGGGGGTCCCCCGCTCGAGCGAAGTCGGGAGCGAGGGAGCAGCCGGGAGTGGGGCAGGCACCCCCGCAAGCGCCGGGCGGAGCGACCCGCCCCGGCCCACACCGACGCCGCACACCCCCGGACACGGCGAAGCGCCCGTCCCCCGCTCTGCTCGGGGGCGGGCGCTTCCTCGCGTCTGCCGGATCCGTCTGACGGAGTCGGACCTCACTCCCCGATGAGGGCGTCCACGAACGCGTCCGGCTCGAACGGCGCCAGGTCGTCCGCGCCCTCACCGAGCCCGATCAGCTTGACCGGCACGCCCAGCTCGCGCTGGACGGCGATCACGATGCCGCCCTTGGCCGTGCCGTCCAGCTTGGTGAGCACGATGCCGGTGATGGCGACGACCTCGGCGAAGACCCGCGCCTGCACCAGACCGTTCTGACCGGTGGTGGCGTCGAGCACGAGCAGCACCTCGTCCAGCGGGGCCTGCTTCTCCACGACCCGCTTGACCTTGCCGAGCTCGTCCATGAGGCCGGTCTTGGTGTGCAGCCGGCCCGCGGTGTCGATGAGCACGGCGCCGGCGGCCATCTCCTTGCCCTCCTTGACCGCGTCGAACGCGACGGAGGCCGGATCACCGCCCTCCGGGCCGCGCACGGTGTGGGCGCCGACCCGCTCGCCCCAGGTCTGCAGCTGGTCGGCGGCGGCGGCACGGAAGGTGTCGGCGGCGCCGAGCACGACGGTGTTGCCGTCGGCGACCAGGACGCGGGCGAGCTTGCCGGTGGTGGTGGTCTTGCCGGTGCCGTTGACGCCGACGACCATCACGACGCCGGGGCCGCCGGCCGGGTTCTCGGTGTGCACGGTGCGGTCCATCTCGGGGCCGACCAGCGTGATCAGCTCCTCACGGAGCAGTCCGCGCAGCTCCTCGGGGGTGCGGGTGCCGAGTACCTTCACGCGCTCGCGCAGCCGCTCGACCAGCTCCTGGGTGGGCTGCACACCGACGTCGGCGGTGAGCAGGGTGTCCTCGATCTCCTCCCAGGTGTCCTCGTCGAGGTGCTCGCGGGACAGCAGGGTGAGCAGACCCTTGCCCAGGGCGTTCTGCGAACGGGAGAGACGGGCGCGCAGCCGGACCAGACGGCCGGCGGTGGGCTCCGGGATCTCGATCTCGGGAGCCTCGGCGGCGGGCGGTTCCTCGATGACGACGGGACCGGCGCCCGCCGGAAGATCAACCTCCTCGATGGTGCGCCGCGGTTCCTCCCGCGGCGTCTCGGCCTCTTCGCCGACGTGCGGCTCGGTCGGAGGGGCGGTGATGTCGGGCGCGGCGGGCGGCGGCGGGGGCAGTGGCTTCCTGCGCCGACTGCCGACGATGAGCCCGCCGAGCGCGCCGAGCACGACCACGGCGATGACTACAGCAAGGATGACGATGTCCATAACAGCCCCAGTATGGCGCGACCTCTCACGAGGCCGTCCGTTGTACGCGCGGGACCCGCGAAGGCCCACGCCTGATGCCCGGCTCCCCGGGGAGAACACACCGCCGCCCTCGCCCGGGTGACCCGGGCGAGGGCGGCGGCGAAGGTACGAGGAGAGGGGCAGCGGGGACGTGAGCCCTCCTCCCCGGACTGGGAGGGCTGCTCAGCCCATCTCCTCCAGCGTCTTGCCCTTGGTCTCCTTCACGAACTTCAGGACGAACGGGATGGAGAGCGCGGCGAAGACCGTGTAGATCACGTAGGTGAACGACAGGTTCCAGTCGGCCAGCGAGGGGAAGCTCGCGGTGATGGCCCAGTTGGCGATCCACTGCGCGGCGGCGGCGACGCCGAGGGCGGCGGCGCGGAGCCGGTTGGGGAACATCTCGCCGAGCATGACCCAGACGACCACGCCCCACGACAGGGCGAAGAAGAGGACGAAGACGTGCGCGGCGATCAGGGCGACCCAGCCCTGGGTGGCCGGCAGCGCCCCGTCGACGAGGTCGGCGGAGAAGGCCCAGGCCTCGAGGGCGAGACCGATCACCATGCCGACGGAGCCGATGATCGCGAGCGGCTTGCGGCCGATGCGGTCGACGAAGATCATCGCGATGACGGTGCCGACGATGTTGATGATCGACGTGGTGAACGAGTAGAAGAACGAGTCCGTCGGGTCGACGCCGACCGACTGCCACAGCGTCGAGGAGTAGTAGAACGCGACGTTGATGCCGACGAACTGCTGGAACACCGACAGGCCGATGCCGATCCAGACGATCGGCTTGAAGAAGAAGCTGCCGCCGAGCAGGTCCTTGAAGCTGGACTTCTCCTCGCGGTGCATCGCCGACTCGATCTCGGTGACGCGGGCGGTCAGGTCGATGTCCTTGCCCTCGACCTCTTCGAGGATCTGCCGGGCGCGCTCGCGCTTGCCGACGGAGATCAGGTAGCGCGGGGACTCGGGGATGGCGAAGGAGAGCAGGCCGTACAGGACGGCCGGGATCACCATGACGCCGAGCATGACCTGCCAGGCCTCCAGGCCCATCAGCTCACCGCGCTGGTCGCCGTCGGCGGCGTTGAGGATGCCCCAGTTGACCAGCTGGGACACGGCGATGCCGACGACGATCGCGGCCTGCTGGAAGGAACCGAGCCGGCCGCGGTAGGCGGGCGGGGCGACCTCGGCGATGTAGGCCGGGCCGATGACGGAGGCCATGCCGATGGCGAAGCCGCCGACGACGCGCCAGAAGGCGAGGTCCCACAGCGCGAAGGGCAGCGCGGAGCCGACGGCGCTGACGGTGAACAGGACCGCGGCGATCTGCATGCACCGGATGCGGCCGATGCGGTCGGCTATGCGGCCGGCGGTCGCGGCGCCGATGGCACAGCCGATCAGGGCGATGGCGATGACCTGCGCGAGCGCGGCGGAGCCGATGTCGTAGCGGTCGCGGACGGCCTCGACGGCGCCGTTGATCACGGAGCTGTCGTAGCCGAAGAGGAAACCGCCCATGGCGGCCGCCGCCGCGATGAAGATGACGTGCCCGAGATGATCGGGGTGAGCCGCCTTGGCTCCTGACTGCTGTGCCTGCGGTGTGCTGGTCACGTTGTACTCCTCGGGCCACCGGCAACGTCGCCGGATGGGGGGTCAGCCCTTCGAGGTCCAACTGAAGGTACCTGAAGGTAAAAGCAACATTGCAGAGACTATGTCTTCAACTATTGAAGTCAATAGGCCGTGTGTTGTGACTTTGGAGACGTGCGGAAGTAAAGATCGTTCAGAACTTGAAGATTGTGTGCTGCTCTAGCGCAGACGCTGGCTGATGACCTTGGACACGCCGTCGCCCTGCATGGAGACGCCGTAGAGCGCGTCGGCGACCTCCATGGTGCGCTTCTGGTGCGTGATCACGATCAGCTGCGAGGCCTCCTGCAGCTCCTGCATGATCCGGATCAGCCGCTGGAGGTTGGTGTCGTCGAGGGCGGCCTCGACCTCGTCCATGACGTAGAACGGGCTGGGCCGCGCCTTGAAGATCGACACGAGCATCGCCACCGCGGTCAGCGACCGCTCACCGCCCGAGAGCAGGGAGAGCCGCTTGACCTTCTTGCCCGGCGGCCGCGCCTCGACGTCCACGCCCGTGGTGAGCATGTTGTCGGGGTCGGTCAGCACCAGACGGCCCTCGCCGCCCGGGAACAGCCGGGAGAAGACGCCCTCGAACTCGCGCGCGGTGTCCCGGTAGGCCTCGGTGAAGACCTGTTCGACGCGTTCGTCGACCTCCTTGACGACCTGGAGCAGGTCCGCGCGGGTCTTCTTCAGGTCCGCCAGCTGCTCGCTGAGGAACTGGTGGCGTTCCTCGAGCGCCGCGAACTCCTCCAGGGCGAGCGGGTTCACCTTGCCGAGCTGCTGGTAGGCGCGCTCGGCGGCCTTCAGGCGCTTCTCCTGCTCGGCCCGGACGAAGGGGCGGGGCCGGTTGCGCGGGTGCTCCCCCGCGGCGGAGCCGCCATGGGAATCAGCCTCCGGCAGCTGTTCGTCCCCGGCGGGGGGCGAGGGCGGCACCGGCTGGTGCGGACCGTACTCCGACACCAGCCCGGCCGGTTCCACACCCAGTTCCTCCAGCGCCCTGGTCTCCAGCTGCTCCATCCGCAGCCGCTTCTCCGCTCCTAGTACCTCGCCTCGGTGAACTGAATCCGTCAACTTGTCGAGTTCCGCCTTGAGATCGCGTCCCTCGGTGCGGGCGCGGGCGAGTTCCTGCTCGCGGCGGGCCTTGGCGGCCTCGGCGGCGGTGCGCTCCCGGTCGGCGCGGGCGAGGGAGACCTCGACGTGTGCGAGGAGCTGCCGGGCGCCGGAGGCCACGGCCCCGGCGACGGCGGCCTCGTGGCGCAGCCGGGCCCGGCGCTGTTCGGCACGCGCGCGTGCCTCGCGTTCCGCGCGGGCGGCGCGGTCCAGTGAGTCGGCCCGTCCGGCGAGCCCCTTCACCCGCTCCTCGTGCGTACGGACCTGGAGACGGGCCTCCATCTCCGTCTGGCGGGCGTTGGCCCCGTCGGCGGCGAGCCGATCGCGTACGGCGGTGTCGGGCTCCTCCTCGAACGGCGTCTCCTCGGCGACGGCGAGCCGCTCGGCGAGTTCCTCGACGTCGATGAGCGCCTTGTCGAGGGCTTCCTGGGCCCGGGCCGCCGCGGCTTCGGCCCGCTCGGCCTCCCCGGCGGCACCGCGCGCCTGTCCCGCGAGCCGGCCGAGCTGCTGGGCGACGGAGGACTTCTCCCGGTCCGCGGCCCGGCGCCGCTCCCCGAGCTCCTCGACGAGGCCCGCGCACTCCCGGCGCCGGCCGGCCGCCGCCTCCTGCGCCTCGGCCAGCTCCGCGCACCGCGCGGCCAGCTCCTCCAGCTCGGCGGCGGCCTCGTCCACGGACGCCTGTACTTCCAGCAGGCTGGGGGCGCCCGCCGAACCGCCCTGCGCGAAGTGGGCGCCGAGCAGATCGCCGTCGGCGGTGACGGCGGTGAGATGGGGGTGGGCGGCGACGAGCTCCTCGGCCTCCTCCAGGGTGCCGACGACGACGATGTGGCGCAGGAGCCGTCGTACGGCCGGCATCAGCTCGGGAGGTCCGCTGACGAGGCGCTCGGCGGGGAGGGGGGAGCCGGGGCCGTCGAGCTCGGTCGCGCGGTCCTCCGTGCCCCTTCGCAGGTCCGGTGTCCCGGTCAGGAGCAGGGCCGCCCGGCCCGCGTCCTGTGCCCGGAGCAGGCGGATCGCGTCGGCCGCGGCGGACGGTGAGGTCGCCGCCAGGGCGTCCGCCGCCGTGCCGAACGCGGCCGCGAGCGGTACCTCGTAGCCGGCCGTCACCGCCAGCAGCTCCGCGGCCGGACCCAGCAGCCCCGTGAGGCGGTCCTTCGCTCCCAGCAGGGCGCCGGTGCCGTCCTTGCGGCGCAGGCCGAGCGCCAGTGCCTCGTGGCGGGCCTGGGTCGCGGCGTGTTCCCGTTCCGTGGCGGTGACCGCCTCGCGGGCTGCGGTGAGGGCGGTCTCGGCCTCCGCGAGCCGTCGCCTGGCGTCCTCGTGCCGCTCGGCGAGTTCGGTGTCGCCCGCGTCGAGGCCGTCGACCTCGGCCCGGAGCGCCTCGTACTCCTCCTGTGCGGCGACGGCCCGCTCCCGGGCCCCGTCATGCGCGGCGGCCAGCCGCTCGATCTCGGCCTGGGCCGCGGCGGCACGCGAACGGGCCGCGCCCACCTGTCCCTTGAGCCGGGCGAGCCCTTCGCGCCGGTCGGCCACGGCCCGCGCGACGTCCTTCAGGCGCCGTTCCTCCTGGGCGAGTTCGCGTTCCAGTTCCGCGCGGTGGGCGACCGTGTCCTCCAGGGCGCGTTCGGCCGCCTCCAGGGCGGCCTCCAGTTCGGCCTCCTGCTCGCGGACGCGGGCGGCCTCGCGCTCCATGTCCTCCGGGTCCCGCCCGCCCCGCTCCTCGACGGGCGCGGACGTCGCGCTCTTCACGCGCGCGTCGGCCAGCGAGATCGTGCCGCGCACCCGCTCGGCGAGCTGGGAGAGCTCGTACCAGGTCTGCTGGGCGCTGTGCAGGCGCGGGCTGAGCCGGCGCACCTCGTCCTCCAGGTGGGCCTCGCGCCGGAGCGCCCGCCCCAGCTCGGCCTCGGCCGCCTCCTTGCGCTCCTTGAGGACGGTCTCGTCGGCGATCTCGGCCCGCAGCGCCTCGCGCAGCCGTACGAGGTCGTCGGCGAGCAGCCGCAGCCGGGCGTCGCGCAGGTCGGCCTGGATGACGGCGGCCCGCCGCGCGACGGCGGCCTGGCGGCCGAGCGGCTTGAGCCGGCGCCGCAGTTCCTCGGTGAGGTCCCGCACACGGGCGAGGTTGGCCTGCATCGCGTCCAGCTTCCGCAGCGCCTTCTCCTTGCGCTTGCGGTGCTTGAGGACGCCGGCGGCCTCCTCGATGAAGGCGCGGCGGCCCGTGGGGTCGGCGTGCAGGACGGAGTCGAGCCGGCCCTGGCCGACGATGACGTGCATCTCACGGCCGATGCCGGAGTCGGACAGCAGTTCCTGGATGTCGAGGAGCCGGCAGGTGTCGCCGTTGATCTGGTACTCGCTGCCGCCGTTGCGGAACATGATCCGCGTGATGGTGACCTCGGAGTACTCGATGGGGAGGGCGCCGTCGGAGTTGTCGATGGTCAGGGACACCTCGGCGCGGCCCAGCGGGGGGCGGCCGGTGGTGCCGGCGAAGATGACGTCCTCCATCTTGCCGCCGCGCAGCGACTTGGCGCCCTGCTCGCCCATGACCCAGCTGAGCGCGTCCACGACGTTGGACTTGCCCGAGCCGTTCGGACCCACGACGCAGGTGATCCCCGGCTCGAAACGGAGCGTGGTCGCGGAGGCGAACGACTTGAAGCCGCGGAGGGTCAGGGCCTTGAGGTGCACGCCGCCGGACTCTACCCGCCGGGCGGATCCCGCTCCGTGAACACACGGTTTCGCGGGTGAACGCGCAGGGCACACCAGACGTTGAAGACGGTGAAAGGATGCGCGGGACAGCGAGTGCTAAGCGCCGTGCGCGGGGGCGCGGGTGCCGGGGTGAGGTCGCGGAGGCGGGAAAGAAAAAAGGGACGCCGGGGCGTCCCTTGGAGTTCTGACTGCTCGACGGTGGTGACGGGCGGGCCCGACCACTGCTGTGCTGTTCGTGCGGCGGTGAAGTGATCAGGTGAGCGCAGGCTCCGCCTGGTGTGCGTCAACGCTCTCCATGATCCTGTCGTGAGAAGCGGCAGCCGCCAGCGCGTCCTTCTCCGCCTGGATCCGTACGAGCTCGGATTCCAGGTCCTGGACGCGCTGCTGGAGCCGTCGCATCTCGGCGAGGAGTCGCGGGTCGGAGCCGCCGACGTAACCGAGAAGCGCCTTTGCCATGATGGATGGTCCTCCACAATGAGTGACCGACCGATGCGGTGTGGGTCGTGAGGGATTCGCACCCGCGGTGCTTGGCAGGCCTGGAGTCGTGCTGCCGTTCAGCCATGCCAAACAGCTAAGGTGCGCGGGGCTTTCAGCGTCTCACCAAAAAGTTTGAGGGTCAACACGATCACGCCCCGTATCGGCGGACAACCGGGTGCGCACGGCCGGCGGAGAGCGGCGGCGCGGGTCTCACGGGTCCTCGGGACGTGGCGATCATCTTGGCCGCCGGCGCCGCCCACGGCAAGCCCTTCTCGGCAATCACCAGGACTTTTCCTCCGAGGAGGGCCCGCCGCGCGGACCGCCCGGGGCGTTCGGGGCCGCCGGAGCGGGCGGGATCAGCGGATGGCGAAGCCGTCGTAGCCGCCGCGGGGTGTGTCCCAGATCTCGGTGACTCCGTCCACGTGTCCGGGCGTGTCGCCGGTCTGGAGCCAGTCCAGCAGCCCTTTACAGCGCTCCCGGGCGCCCTCGGCGACCACTTGGACCCTGCCGTCGCCCAGATTGAGAGCAAAACCACTCAGGCCGCCGATCTCCAGCGCCTTGGCGCGCGTGAACCAGCGGAAACCCACACCTTGGACACGTCCCCGCACCCAGGCGATCAATCGCACATCCTCGCTCATGGCTGCAACCTAACCGGACAAAGTCACTGGGGGCACACGGCGTCCTTGCGCCATGCGGTAGCGTCCCCACCCATAAATCTCATATGAAACTCACTCGTTCGTGTGAGTTTCGTGATCGTCGCGTTTCGGGTTGGTCGCCAGCACGAGTCGACCGCGAGGACGAGGAAGGCCAGGACATGGGACGCCACCGACGCTCCGCCGCCGGCCGCGCCGCCACGGGCCGCGCCGCCGGGGCCACTCACGACGCCCCCTACGACGGCGGTCCGCTTCCGAGGAACGACCGGGGGGACGGCCCGCCCACGATGGGCACCGCGCCGTATCTGAACCCGCAGGCGTACGCCGAGACGTACGCGAAGAGCGAGGCCTACCTCTACGCGACGGACGGTGCCGGATCCCCCGCCGGGGGCGGCGACTTCGCCCGCGGCGGCTTCCCGGGCGCCGGCTTCCCGGCGGATCCGGACCGGATCGGCCACGCCTTCGCCGGTGACGGCCTCGCGCCCGACGACGACGCCCCCCGTACCGGCGGACACCGGCGCCGGAAGAAGAAGGCCGTGGCCCCGGTCCGCACCGGCCTGCTCGGCGTCTCCGCCGCGGTGGCCCTCGGCACGGTGGCGGTGGCCACGGGCACGGTGCCCGGTCTGGAGAACTACCGGCTCGGCGGCGACAGCGCCTCCGGTGAGAGCGTGCAGGCCGGGGACGCGCCGACCAACTCGCCCAGCGGGCAGGGCGGCACGTCCGGCAGCCTGGAGAGCCCGGGCCGCGACGCCGCCACCCCGGCGAGCCGTGACGCCGAGCGCTCCGCCTCGTCCGGGCCGTCCGCCTCGGCGTCGGCGTCGGCGTCGGCATCGACCGCGCCGGAGAAGACCCCGGAGAAGAGGACTCCGGAGAAAAAGGAGACCGCGGCGGCTCCGGAGAGGACCGCGCAGGAGACGCCGTCCCGCGAGGCGGCGCCGGAGCCGGAACCGGAGCCGGAGAAGAAGACGAGCAGTCCGGTGGCCGGGTCGGCGGAGGCCGTCGCGGGGGCCGAGGTGCTCCGGCTGGTCAACGTGGAGCGGGCCAAGGTGGGGTGCAGCCCGGTCGTCGCGAGCAGTTCGCTGACCGGTCTGGCCACGGCGTTCAGCGACGACATGGCCGAACGGGGCTTCTTCGACCACACCGACCCCGACGGCGACACCCCGTGGGACAGGGCCAGGACGGCCGGCATAGCCAACCTGGGCGGCGAGAACATCGCCCGGGGCCAGGCCGACGCCGAGGCCGTGATGCAGGCCTGGATGGACAGCCCCGGCCACAAGGCGAACATACTGAACTGCGACTTCAAGACGCTGGGTGTGGGCGTCCACATGGGGTCGGGCGGTCCGTGGTGGACCCAGAACTTCGGGTACTGACCTGTGGTCAGCGCACTCTGATGGTCAGCGCCGCCCTGACGTAGGCTTGCCCGTATGACGACCGTGCGGCGCCCGAGGGAGCAGGAGCTTCCCTTCGACGTGTTCGCCAAGGCGTGCCCGTCCCGCGGCACGCTGGAGCACGTGACCGGGCGCTGGGGCGCGTTGACCCTCGGCGCGCTCCACGAGGGCTCGCTCCGGTTCAACGAGCTGCGCCGCCGGGTCGACGGGGTGAGCGAGAAGATGCTCTCCCAGACGCTGCACGCGCTGGAGCGCGACGGGCTGGTGCACCGCGAGGCCCAGCCCACCAACCCGCCCCGCGTGGACTACGAGCTGACGCCGCTGGGCCACGAGATCGCCCGGCGTCTGCTGTCCCTCATCCAGTGCGTCGAGGGCAGCATGGACGCCGTGCTCCGGGCCCGTGAGCGCTACGACGAGACGCGCGGCGCCCGCTGACACCTCGGGCAGAAGTAGCTGGAGCGGTTCATCCACGCCCGTCGGCGCACCGGCGTACCGCAGCGGCGGCAGGGCAGACCCTCACGGCCGTACGCGTCCAGGGACCGGTCGAAGTAGCCGGACTCCCCGTTGACGTTGACGTAGAGGCTGTCGAAGCTGGTGCCGCCCACGGCGAGGGCCGCGTTCATGACGTCCCGGACGTGGCCCAGCAGGAGCAGGGTGCGCGGACGGGTGAAGCCGGCCGTCGGGCGCTCGTAGTGGATGCGGGCCCGCCACAGCGCCTCGTCGGCGTAGATGTTGCCGACGCCGCTGATCAGTGACTGGTCGAGCAGGGCCCGCTTGATGGTGGTCCGCTTGCGGCGCAGCGCCTGGTGGAACGCCTCCTCGTCGAAGAGCGGGTCGAGGGGGTCCCGGGCGATGTGCGCGATGACGTCGGGCAGCCCGTCGGGGGTGTTGTCGTGCAGGGACAGGCCGCCGAAGGTGCGCTGGTCCACGAAGCGGAGCTCGGTGTCCAGGGTGTCGGTGAAGCGGACGCGGACGCGCAGGTGCTTCTCGTCCGGCGCCGTGTGCGGCTGCACCAGCAGCTGGCCGCTCATGCCGAGGTGGGCCAGGACCGACTGGTCGGTGTCCTCCAGCGGCAGCCACAGGTACTTGCCGCGGCGGCTGGGGACGCCGACGCGGTGTCCCTCGAGCCGGTGCGCGAAGTCGTCGGCGCCGGAGAGGTGACGGCGTACCGCGCGCGGATGCAGCACCTCGGCGTCGGCGACGGTCCGGTGGGCGACCCACCGCTCGAGTCCGCGCCGTACGACCTCGACCTCGGGCAGCTCGGGCATGGTGTCCCCTCCCAGGGCCGGTGGACGAGACCGAGCGCCCGTCCCGGTGCGGGGCGGGCGCTCGGGTCGCGTGGTTCGTCAGGCGGAGGCCGACGGGGCGTCGGCGCTCTTCCCGGAGGCATCGGCTTCGGCGGCGCGGACGGTCTCCTCCGCCTCCGCCGCCGCCTTGGCGCGCTCGTCCGCGGCGGCCCGGATGGACCGCCAGGCGGACTCGGCGGCCTGCTGCTCCGCCTCCTTCTTGCTGCGGCCGGTGCCGGTGCCGTACGAGACGCCTCCGACGCGGGCGGCAGCAGTGAAGGTCTTCTCGTGATCGGGGCCGGTCTCCGTGACCAGGTACTCGGGCACGCCGAGTCCTTCGGTCGCGGTGAGCTCCTGGAGACTGGTCTTCCAGTCCAGGCCGGCACCGAGGTTCGAGGACTTCTCGATCAGGGGATCGAACAGGCGGTGCACCAGCTCCGCCGCCGAGTCCAGGCCCTGGTCGAGATAGACGGCGCCGATCACCGCTTCCAGGGTGTCGGCGAGGATGGACGCCTTGTCCCGGCCGCCCGTTCCCTCTTCACCGCGGCCGAGCCGGATGAAGGAGCCCAGTTCGAGCCCGCGGCCCACCTCCGCCAGCGCACGCGAGTTGACCACCGCGGCCCGCAGCTTGGCCAGCTGGCCTTCGGGCAGGTCGGGGTGGGTGCGGTACAGCGTGTCCGTGACGACGAGGCCGAGCACGGAGTCCCCGAGGAACTCCAGCCGCTCGTTCGTCGGCAGGCCGCCGTTCTCGTACGCGTAGGAACGGTGGGTCAGCGCACGCACCAGAAGGGCGGACTCGAGCCGGTAGCCGAGCCGCCCTTCCAGAAGCGTGTGGGACGAGGCCTGGTTGTCCGCTGAGTTCTTCTTCGGCGTCGACACAGTGCCTCTCACCAGCCGCTCAGACCTCGAGGACCTGGCGCTTGTTGTAAGTGCCGCAAGACGGGCACGCGATGTGCTGCTGCTTGGGCTCGTGGCAGCGCTCGCACGCAACCAGGGTGGGGACCGCAGCCTTCCACTGCGACCGGCGGTGGCGCGTGTTGCTGCGCGACATCTTCCGCTTCGGAACAGCCACGGCTACTTCTCCTGCTTCTCGTCGACGCCCGGTTCGGCGCCGCTCATCTCGTCCTTCTCGCCGTCCCTCATGGTGCCGGCGAGTCCCTGCAAAGCCGCCCAACGGATGTCGACGGCGTCGTGGTGGTGGTCCGGGTCGTCCGCGAGCCGTGCTCCGCACTCGGCGCACAGACCCGGGCAGTCTTCCCGGCACACCGGCTGCATCGGCAGTGCGAGCACCACCGCATCACGCAGCACGGGCTCGAGGTCGAACAGGCCGTCCTCGAGGAAGAGCCTGTCCTCGTCGTCCTCGGCGTCGTCGCCCGGTTCCGCGATCACACGGCCCCGGTCGTCGGCGTCAGGGTACGAGAACAGCTCCTGGAAGTCCGCTTCGAGCTCCTGCTCCAGCGGCTCCAGACACCTTACGCACTCCCCCTCGGCCTTCGCACGGGCGGTGCCTGTGACGAGCACACCTTCCATGACCGACTCGAGTCGGAGTTCCATCTCCACCGGGGCGCCTTCCGGCACTCCGATGACCCCCGCGATACCGAGATCCCTGGGAGCGTCGACCGTACGGTTCAGGCGCTGCAGCGCACCAGGACGCCGCCCCAGTTCGTGTGTGTCGAACACGAGGGGGTTGCGGTGGTCGAGGCGGGCGTTCAGGGCCATTCCTGCTTTCGGTCTTCGAGCTCAGAGGTACCACTGCCCCGCGATGTTCCCGGGCAGCGTGGATCGCGGACGTAAGCGCGACCGAAGAGCCAGGATACTGGACCTTTCGCTCCCGGCCCAATCCGCCCCTACAGGCCCCGCTCGCGCTCGTAGGCCCGCAGCTGTTCGGGCGTGATCATGCTGGTGTCGAAGAGGCTGGTCTCGTCCAGGGCGTAGCCCTGCTGGTCGTGCCCGGCCTGCCGCCCCTGGTCCGGGTCGTACGCCTGCCCCTGCGCGTCGTAGCCCTGGTACGCGGCGTACGGGTCGGCCTGCTGGACGGGGGCGCCGCCCGCCGGGGCGTAGCCGGAGACGGAGGAGTAGGCGTCCTGCTGTCCGCCGTACTGCTGCTGGTAGTCGGCGTACGGGTCCGGCTGCTGCTGATAGCCGTAGGCGGGCTCCGGCTGGGCGTAGGTCTGCCGCTGCGGCTCGGACCGCCCGGCCGTGGCGGCGTCCTGCTCGGCGAGGGACGCGAGGTCGGCCAGGTAGTCGGCGTCGCTGGAGTGCTGGACGGTCGTCGGGTCGTCGGCGAGGGCGCCGAGGTCGTCGGTGGCGATCCGGCCGTGCAGCTTCTGCCGGCCCCGCCCCACCGCCTCCAGCGTCTTGGCGAGGACCGCCTCGAAGGCGCCGAGCTTGACGTCGACGTACTCGTCGGCGCTGCGGCGCAGGGTCTCCGGGTCGTGGCTGCGCTCGGGGGCGTCCTCGTCCTCGTAGCCCTGCTCGTCGAGGCCGGGGCCGGTGCCGAGCAGCTTCTCGCGGCCGCGGCCGACGGAGCCGAGCGTCTTGGTGAGGACGACCTCGAAGTTGGCCAGCTTGGAGTCGACGTAGTCGTCGGCCTCCGCGCGGATCTCCTCGGCCTCCTTGCGGGCCTCGCCGAGGATCCGGTCGGCCTCGTTCTGGGAGCGGCGGGCGATCTCGGTGTCGGAGATCAGGGAGCCGCGCTGGGCGTGCGCGCTCTCGATGATCCGCTCGGCCTCCTGGCGGGCCTGCTCGACCATCTGCGCCCGGCCGCCGATCAGCTCCTCGGCCTGGGCGAGGGAGTCGGGCAGCGCCGCACGCACCTCTTCGAGCATCGAGAGCAGCTCGGCGCGGTTGACCACGCACGAGGCCGACATGGGCATCGACCGGGCACTGGAGACCGCGGCGACGATCTCATCGAGCTTCTTCTGCACGTCCACCGTGTGCTCGCCACTCTCTACAGCTGTGTTGGAGACGGACGGGACGACTGTACGACCACGGGGCGTCCGGTGGACACCGGACCGCCGGGTACGGGCGGTCAGTCCCGGCGAAGGCGTTCGGTGAGGGCCGTCAGGACCTCCGGCGGCACCAGGTGGGCGACGTCGCCGCCCCAGGCCGCGACCTCCTTGACGAGCGAGGAGGACAGGAAGCTGTAGGTGGGGTTGGTGGGGACGAAGAGGGTCTCCACGCCCGAGAGGCCGTTGTTCATCTGGGCCATCTGCAGTTCGTAGTCGAAGTCGCTGACCGCGCGCAGGCCCTTGACGATGGCGGGGATGTCGCGCTGCTTGCAGAAGTCGACGAGCAGGCCGTGGAAGGCCTCGACGCGGACGTTGCCGTACTCGGCGGTGACCCGGCGGATCAGGTCGATCCGCTCCTCGATCTCGAACAGGCCCTTCTTGGACTGGTTGATCATCACCGCGACGTAGACCTCGTCGTACAGCCGGGAGGCCCGGGCGATGATGTCGAGGTGTCCGTTGGTGATCGGGTCGAACGACCCGGGGCATACGGCGCGGCGCACGTGTGATCCCTCGCTCTCCGGTCCGGTCATCGTGCGTCTTCGCACGTAGAGGCGGCGCGACCGTACCAAAACGTTCCCTCGCCGTAGCGGCGGGCCCGGATCGCCTCGAAGCCGGGCGGCCAGGCGAATTCCCCGCCTCGGGTGCTGCGCTCCACGGTGACGAGGGCTTCTTCGGCGAGCCAGCCCTGCGAACGGAGTGTGAGCAGGATCTCGCGGAGATCGTCGTCCGAGACGGCGTAGGGCGGGTCGAGGAAGACGATGTCGTACGGCTCCCGCGGGGGCGCGGCGCGGACGATCTGTTCCGCTTTGCCGGATCCGACCTCGGCGCCGGGGAGTCCGAGCGCCTTCACGTTCTCCCGGACCGTGCGGACGGCGCGGGCGTCGGCTTCGACGAGCAGGACGTGTCCGGCGCCGCGGGACAGGGCCTCCAGGCCGACGGCGCCGGAACCGGCGTACAGGTCGAGGACGCGTTCGCCGTCCAGCGGGCCGCCGAGCAGGGACTGCCAGGTGGAGAAGAGGCCCTCGCGCGCGCGGTCGGAGGTCGGGCGGGTCCCCTGTCCCGGCGGAACGGCCAGGCGGCGTCCGCCGGCCGCGCCGGCGATCACGCGAGTCATGTCCTCGGTCCTTGTCGGTGTGTGCTGGTCGGTGGCTGACCCCAGTCTGTCAGCCCTTCTCCAGGTACTGCTCCCGTTCCTCGTCCAGCAGGGCGTCCAGCGCCGTGCGCAGGGCGGGCAGGTTCGTCAGGTCCGGGTCGGCGGCCACCACCGCCGCCGCCTCCTGCCTCGCCTCGGCGATGATCTCCTCGTCCTCGATGACGGCGAGCATGCGCAGGCTGGAGCGGGTGCCGGACTGCGCCTGGCCCAGCACGTCGCCCTCGCGGCGCTGTTCCAGGTCGATGCGGGAGAGCTCGAAGCCGTCGAGGGTGGAGGCGACGGCGTTCAGCCGCTGCCGGGCCGCGCTCGCCTCGGGCATCTCGGTGACCAGCAGGCACAGCCCCGGGGCCGAGCCGCGGCCGACCCGGCCGCGCAGCTGGTGGAGCTGGGAGACGCCGAAGCGGTCGGCGTCCATGATCACCATCGCGGTGGCGTTGGGGACGTTGACCCCGACCTCGATGACGGTCGTGGCGACCAGGACGTCGGCCTCGCCGGCCGCGAAGCGGCGCATGACGGCGTCCTTGTCGTCGGGCTGCATGCGCCCGTGCAGGACCTCCACCCGGAGCCCCCGCAGCGGCCCCTTCGCGAGCTGCTCCGCGATGTCCAGGACGGCGAGCGGGGGCCGCTTCTCCGCCTCGTCCTCGGCGGGCTTCTTCCTGCCCGCCTTCTTCGGGTCGTCCTCCTCGTCGCCGATGCGCGGGCAGACCACGTACGCCTGGTGCCCGTTCGCGACCTCCTCGCGGACCCGCTCCCAGGCGCGGGCGAGGAAGTGCGGCTTGTCGGCGGCCGGGACGACATGGCTGGCGATGGGCGAGCGGCCGGCCGGGAGCTGGTCGAGGACGGAGGTCTCCAGGTCGCCGAAGACCGTCATCGCGACCGTGCGCGGGATGGGGGTGGCGGTCATGACGAGCAGGTGCGGGGGCTGCTTGCCCTTGCCGCGCAGGGCGTCGCGCTGCTTCACGCCGAAGCGGTGCTGTTCGTCGACCACGACCAGGCCCAGGTCGTGGAACTGCACCTTGTCCTCGATCAGCGCGTGCGTGCCGATGACGACGCCGGCCTCGCCGGTGGCCAGGTCGAGCAGCGCGTGGCGCCGCGCCGCCGCCCCCATGGAGCCGGTGAGCAGCACCACCTTGGTGGCGTCGTCCGCTCCCCCGAGCATCCCTCCCTCGGCCAGCTCCCCCATCATCTCGGTGACCGACCGGTGGTGCTGCTGGGCGAGCACCTCGGTGGGCGCGAGCATCGCCGCCTGCCCGCCCGCGTCGACGACGGCGAGCATGGCGCGCAGGGCGACCAGTGTCTTGCCGGAGCCCACCTCGCCCTGGAGCAGGCGGTGCATGGGGTGTTCGGTGGCGAGGTCGGCGAAGATCTCGGCGGAGACCTTCCGCTGGCCCTCGGTGAGGGTGAAGGGGAGGCGGTCGTCGAAGGCGGCGAGGAGACCGCCGGGCTTCGGGCGACGGGCCACGGCGGGGAGTTGCGCGTCGGCGTGGCGGCGGCGGGCGAGGGCGACCTGGAGGACGAAGGCCTCGTCCCACTTGAGGCGGGCGCGGGCGTCCTCGACGTCCGCCTTGGTGTGCGGGCGGTGGATCTTGAGGAGTGCCTCGGGGAGGGCGGCCAGTCCGCGGCCCGCGCGGAGGGACTCCGGGAGGGGGTCGACGGCCTCCTGGGCGCTGGGCAGCACCGTCTGGAGCGCCTTGCCGATCTTCCAGGACTCCAGTTTGGCGGTGGCGGGGTAGATCGGGATGAGGGCGCCGGCCCACGTCTCGACCGTCTCCTCGGCATCACCGTGCAACAACTCATAGGCGGGGTGGGCGAGTTGGAGGCGGCGGTTGAAGACGGAGACCTTGCCGGCGAACAGCGCGCGGGTTCCCGGCAGGAGGTCCTTGTGCGGTTTGTGGACACCGGCGCCGAAGAAGACCAGTTGCAGCCGGCCGCTGCCGTCCGTGATGGTCACCTCGAGGCGCTGGCCCTTGCCCCGCGGGGCCTTGGCGGAGGCGAAGGTGTGCAGACGGGCGTCGGCGACCTGGGCGACCACCGTGACGTGCTCGTCCATGGGGAGGTCGGCGAGGTGGGTGAGCTGACCGCGCTCCTCGTATCTGCGCGGGTAGTGGTGCAGGAGGTCGCCGACGGTGTGCAGGCCGAGATGCTCGGCCATCACCTTCGCGGTGGCGGGGCCGAGCACCTTCTTCAGTGGTTCGTCGAGTGCGGGCACGGGATCCATTGCACACCACGGCACTGACAACACGCGGACGCCGGGGCCCGGCTCCGCACGGAGGTCCCGTGCGGGTCACTCCACCCCGATGAGCAGCAGGGCGCCCTGTCTGCCGCCGTGGCACACCACCGTGTCGACGGCGAGGTAGCCCTCGCGGACATGGGTCTCCAGGCGGGCGGCGACGGATTCGGGGGCGTCGTCGCCGAGGACCAGGGTGACCAGTTCGCCGCCGGCCGCGAGCATGCGGTCGAGGACGGCCTCGGCGGTGGCCGTGAGGTCCTGCCCGATCACGGCCACGTCCCCGTCGACCAGGCCGAGGACGTCCCCGGCCTGGCAGATGCCCGCCATGGTCCAGGACTGGTGCTCGGCGACGGTGACCTCGGCGTAGCGGGTCGCGCCCGCCGCCGACGTCATCGACACCACGTCCTCGTCGAAACGGCGCTCCGGCTCGTGCACCGCGAGCGCCGCGATGCCCTGGACCGCGGAGCGGGTGGGGATGAGCGCCACCCGGACGCCCTCCGCGCGGACCTGCTCGGCCGCCGCGGCGGCGGTGTGGCGCAGGTCGGCGTCGTTGGGCAGCAGCACCACCTCCCGCGCGTGCGCGCGCCGCACCGCCTGGACGAGTTCACCGCTCGCGGGCGGCTCCCCGGGACGGGCGAGCACGGTGGTCGCGCCCGCCTCGGCGTACAGACCCGCCAGGCCCTCGCCGGGCACCACGGCCACGACGGCCCGCTGAGCGCGTTCCCCGGGCGCCGCCGGCTCGGCCCCGGTGGTGTGGGCGTCCCCCACGCCGAAGTGGGTGATCCGGATCCGGTACGGCCGGCCGGCCTCGACCCCGGCCTCCACGGCGGCGCCCGCGTCGTCCACGTGCACATGGACGTTCCACAGCCCGTCCCCGCCGACCACCACGAGCGAGTCGCCCAGCGCGTCGAGCCGGTCGCGCAGCCGCGCGACGGCCGCGTCGCCGGCCTCCAGCAGATAGATCACCTCGAAGGCGGGGCCTCCGGCCCCCGGCCCCGGCGCGGCGCCGCCCTCCGCGCACGCGCCGGGGCCGCCGGTCTCCTCCACGCGCGCGTGCGGCACGGGACCGGCGACGCGGATGGAGCCGCGCCACGGGCCGCCCACCGCCGGCATGCCCCGCGGCGCCTCCCCCGTGAACGTCTCCACCAGCGCCGCGAGCACCGCCACCAGCCCCCTGCCGCCCGCGTCGACCACCCCGGCGCGCCGGAGGACGGCCAGTCGGGCCGGGGTCTCGGCGAGTGCCGCGCGGGCTCCCTCGTAAGCCGCCCGCGCCACCTCCCCGCAGTCGCCGTCCGCCCGGCCGGCGGCTTCGGCGGCGGCCGCGGCGACGGTGAGGACCGTGCCCTCGACGGGGTGCGCGACCGCCTGGCGCGCGGAGTCGGCCGCGTGCCGCAGGGCGGTCCGCAGCCCCTCCCCGTCGGCGTGGGCCGGGGCTCCGTCCGCGGCCAGCACCTGGGCCATGCCGCGCAGCAACTGCGCCAGGATCGTCCCGGAGTTGCCGCGGGCGCCGATCAGCGCCCCGTGCGCCATCGCCCGTACGGCGTCGGCCAGCGCCGGCCGCCGGTCCCCGCCGGCCTCGTGCCCCGCGAACACCGCCTCCACCGCCGCGGTCGCCGACTCGACGGTCAGATAGAGATTCGTCCCGGTGTCCCCGTCGGCCACCGGGTAGACGTTGATCGCGTCGATCTCCTCACGGGCCCGCCCCAGCGCCTCGAGCGCGAGACCGCACCAGGAACGCACCGCGAGAGCATCGAAGAATGTCTGCGGCACCTGCGCCACCTGCGCCTCCCTGAGCTGCCGGCCGTGGCAGGCAGCGTAGACCGTGGGACGCCGTCCGCCGGAAGAAGGCCGGAGGCGGGCCCCTGAGCTGCCGTGGTAGTTTCGTTCTACGGGTGCAGCCGTTGTATGCTGCTCCGGTTGCCCGATCCGATCGGGCCTCTCCCCCGGTAACGCCACTCAGATTCCGCAGGACTCCTGGAGTCCGGAATTTCGATCCCGGCCTGCCGGGATCAACCGTAAGTGCATCTGAAGTCTTTGGAGTGACCCGTGGCTGCCAACTGCGACGTCTGCGGCAAGGGGCCGGGCTTCGGCAACAACATCTCGCACTCGCACCGCCGTACGCCCCGTCGCTGGAACCCGAACATCCAGCGTGTGCGTACCGTGGTCGGTGGGACGCCGAAGCGCGTGAACGCCTGCACCTCGTGCATCAAGGCCGGCAAGGTCTCGCGCTGACGCTTTCGCTGAGCGCGCGGCCATAGCCGGTTTCGCCGCAACCAGCCGGTCCACCTTGGGGTGGGCCGGCTCTTTGCTGTGGTCCGGCACGCTTGCGGGGGTGCTCCGCGTGGGTGCGGGCCGGGGGTGTTCGCGCGGCCCGGCGCTCGCGGGGTACCTCCCCCGGAGGGGATGCCCCCGGCGCCCGCCCTCCCCCACTCCCGGCCTCGCTCGAGCGGGGGGATCCCCATCGCCCCGGGAGTGCCTCCCAGGCCCTTGAGGCACTGGGGGAGGCACGACTGCCCGGGCGGACGACTGCCCACGGGGACGGCGGCATGCGGCAGCGGTCGTCCGGGGTCAGCGCGGCGGGTTCAGGTTCCAGGCGTGGTCCACCGGGCCGATTCCCTCACCCAACGCGAAGCCGGATGCTATCGCTCCGGTGACGTAGGCCTTGGCCGTCGTCACCGCCTCCGGCACGGGCCGGCCCTTCGCCAGTTCCGACGCGATCGCCGACGCCAGTGTGCAGCCCGTGCCGTGGGTGTGGCGGTTGTCGTGCCTGGGGGCGCGCAGCCAGTGCTCCTCGGATCCGTCGGTGAGCAGGTCCACGGCGTCGCCGGACAGGTGGCCGCCCTTGATCACCACCCAGCGCGGCCCGAACGCCAGCACCGCCCGGGCCGCCCGGCGCATGTCGGGTTCCGACCCGACCCGTACGTCCGTGAGTTGTGCCACCTCGTCCAGGTTCGGCGTGGCCACGGTCGCCACCGGCAGCAGTTTCGTCCGTACGGAGTCCAGCGCGGAGGCCGCGAGCAGCGGGTCCCCGTGCTTGGAGACCCCCACCGGGTCGACGACCGCCGGCGCATCCGTGCCGGAGATCAAGTCGGCCACCGCCTCGACGAGTTCGGCGGAGGACAGCATGCCGGTCTTGACCGCCTGCACCCCGATGTCGTCGACGACGCTGCGGTACTGGGCCCGCACCGCCTCCACGGGCAGCTCCCAGGCGCCCTGCACGCCCAGGGAGTTCTGCGCGGTCACCGCGGTGAGCACGCTCATGCCGTGCACGCCGAGCGCCAGCATCGTCTTCAGGTCGGCCTGGATCCCCGCGCCGCCGCCGGAGTCGGAGCCGGCCACGGTGAGCACCCCGGGCGGCGCGCTCATGACTCGATGTCCCCGAAGTGGTCCCAGCCGCCCTGGGTCGTCCAGGGCGCCCCGTCGACCGTCACCTGGGGCAGCGCCGACGGGTTGAGCACCTCGCCGATCACCTTCCAGCGGGCGGGCAGCTTCACGTCCGGCGGGAAGGTCGCCACGATCGCGTGGTCCTCTCCCCCGGTCAGCACCCACTGCATGGGGTCGACGCCGACGGCCTGGCCGATGTCGTTCATCTGCGAGGGGATGTCGATCGTGCCGGAGCGGATGTCGATGCGGACCTTGCTGGCCTCGGCGATGTGCCCGAGGTCGGCGATCAGCCCGTCACTCACGTCGCACATCGCGGTGGCGCCGAGCCCGGCGGCCGCGGGCCCCGCGTGGTACGGCGGTTCGGGACGCCGGTGCGCCTCGACGAAGGCGCGCGGCGAGCGGAAACCGCGGGAGAGCACCGCGTGTCCGGCCGCGGACCAGCCCAGCCAGCCGGTCACCGCGACGAGGTCACCGGGCTGCGCGCCGCCCCGGGTCACGGGCTCCTGGTTGCGCAGGTCGCCGAGCGCGGTGATCGACACCATGATCGTGTCGCCGCGTACGACATCGCCGCCGACGACCGCGGCGCCGGCCACCTGGCACTCGTCGCGCAGGCCGTCCATCAGCTCGCTGGGCCAGGTCACCGGCAGTTCCGCCGGGACGACGAGGCCGAGCAGCAGCGCGGTCGGCACGGCGCCCATGGCGGCGATGTCGGCGAGGTTCTGCGCGGCGGCCTTGCGGCCGACGTCGTAGGCCGTGGACCAGTCGCGGCGGAAGTGCCGGCCCTCCAGCAGGATGTCGGTGCTGGCCACGACCCTGCGGTCGGGCGCGGAGACCACCGCGGCGTCGTCGCCGGGGCCGACCCGGACCGCCGGGGTGGTGGTGAGACGGGAGGTGAGCTCCCTGATGAGCCCGAACTCCCCGAGCTCACCAACAGTGCCCTTCATTTCCCTTTCGACCCTTCTGTCCCTGTGCGTGCCCGGTCGCGAGTCGTTCGCGTCCTCGCTACGGTCGAAGTGACCGTCAACTTCTCTCGTGTCTGTACCCCGGCGCGCAAGGCCCGGCTCCCGCGGGTCTCCCCGCGAGGAGCGGCGACGCGATACCGTGGCGTTCCTTTTCCCCACATGATCCTCGTGGCCGCCCTGGAGGTTCCGTGGTACAGGCGTACATCCTGATCCAGACGGAGGTCGGCAAGGCGTCGACCGTCGCCGAGCTGATCGGCAGGATCCCTGGAGTCATCCAGGCCGAGGACGTGACCGGACCGTACGACGTGATCGTGCGCGCCCAGGCCGACACCGTCGACGAACTGGGCCGCATGGTGGTCGCCAAAGTCCAGCAAGTGGACGGCATCACCCGAACCCTGACCTGCCCGGTCGTCCATCTGTAGCCCCCGTCTACCCTGTGCCGGTGAACTCTTCCCGTCACCGGCACGCCGTCCTGTCCGCGCTCGCGGTGCTGATCACCGTCGCGGGCTGCTCCTCGGCAGACGACAGCGCGTCCGCGGCGGTTCCCCGCCCGGACGCGAAGGTCACCGAGCTGTGTCAGAACCTGGACGAGGCCCTGCCGGCGAAGGTGGACGGTGAGAGTCGCGACGATCCCGAACCCGCGTCCGAACTGACCGCGGGCTGGGGCGGCGTGGCGATCATACTGCGGTGCGGTGTCGAGCGACCCCCGAAGATGACCGACCCGAGGGTGGCCAACGGCAACGACGCCGACGCGGTGCCGGGCGGGGTGAACGGCGTCGACTGGCTCATGGAGACGCGGGGCGACGACGTGCAGCGCTTCACCACCGCCAACCGCGAGGCGTACGTCGAGGTCGAGGTGGCCGACGGGCGGGACGGCACGGGCGTGCTGATCGACCTCGCCCCGGCCCTGAAGAAGACGATCCCCGAGGGGATCGCCCCCTGACGCGTGCGTGCGCGGCTCAGCGCAGTCCGGTCGACCGGCGCAGTGCCGCCCGCACCAGCAGGTCGACCAGCTCCGGGTAGCTCACCCCGGTGGCCTGCCACATCTGCGGGTACATCGAGATGGGCGTGAAGCCGGGCATGGTGTTGATCTCGTTGATCACGAACTCGCCGTCCTCGGTGAGGAAGAAGTCCGCGCGGACCAGCCCCTCGCAGGAGGCCGCGTCGAACGCCTCCACCGCGAGCCGCCGCACCTCGGCCGTCTCCTCGTCGGTCAGCGGCGCGGGCACGATGCCGGGCGTGGAATCGATGTACTTGGCCTCGAAGTCGTAGTACGCGTGCGCGTCGGGCGGCGGGATCTCGGCCGGCAGCGAGGCGCGCGGGCCGTCCTCGAACTCCAGCACGCCGCACTCGATCTCCCGGCCGCGCAGCGCCGCCTCGACGAGGATCTTCGGGTCGTGGCGCCGGGCCTCGGCGATCGCCCCGTCCAGAGCGGACAGGTCGTCGACCTTGGTGATGCCGATCGACGAGCCCGCGCGCGCGGGCTTCACGAACAGCGGCCAGCCGTGCTCGCCGGCGAAGTCGACGATCTTCCCGCGGGCGGCTGACTCGTCCCGCTCCCACTCGCGCGGCCGGATCACCAGGTACGGGCCGACCTTCAGCCCGAAGGAGGTGAACACCCGCTTCATGTACTCCTTGTCCTGGCCGACGGCCGAGGCGAGCACGCCCGAGCCGACGTAGGGGACGCCGGAGAGCTCCAGGAGCCCCTGGAGGGTGCCGTCCTCACCGTAGGGGCCGTGCAGCACCGGGAAGACCACGTCGACCTCGCCGAGCGCCTTGGGCACCGAGCCCGGCTCGCTGTAGACGACTTCGCGGTCGGCGGGGTCGACGGGGAGCACCACGGCGCCCTCCGTCGACTCGGCGAGCTGGTCGACGCTGGGCGTACGGCGGTCGCTGATCGCCATGCGCTCCGGCTCGTCGGCGGTGAGCGCCCAGCGGCCGCCGGGGGTGATGCCGATCGGCAGGACGTCGTACGCGGTCCGGTCGATGGCCTTGAGGACGGCTCCGGCGGTGACCACGGAGATCCCGTGTTCGGAGCTGCGCCCGCCGAACACGACGGCCACACGCGGCTTGCGGGACGGCTGCTCGGGGCTCTGGGGGAGGTTCTCGGTGCTCATATCGCGACGAGAGTACCTGCCCGTGGTGCCGGGATACAGCGCCCGCAACGCCGTGCGTGAGCCGAACGGAGGGGGCCGTCGCTCAGCGTCGCTCGGGCTTCGCGCTGCGCGACATCAGTTCCTCGACGGCGACCACCGGGGGCTTGCCCTCGTGCACGATGGAGACGACCGTTTCGGTGAGCGGCATGTCGACCCCGTGCCGGCGGGCCAGGTCCAGCACCGACTCGCAGGACTTGACGCCCTCGGCGGTCTGTTTGGTGACCGCGATGGTCTCCGCGAGGGTCAGGCCCTTGCCGAGGTTGGTGCCGAAGGTGTGGTTGCGCGACAGCGGCGAGGAGCAGGTGGCCACCAGGTCGCCCAGGCCCGCGAGTCCGGAGAAGGTCAGCGGGTCGGCGCCGAGCGCCACTCCGAGCCGGGTGGTCTCGGCGAGGCCCCGGGTGATGAGCGAGCCCTTGGCGTTGTCGCCGAGCCCCATGCCGTCCGCGATGCCGACGGCCAGCCCGATCACGTTCTTCACCGCGCCGCCCAGTTCGCAGCCGATGACGTCGGTGTTGGTGTACGGCCGGAAGTACGACGTGTGGCAGGCGGTCTGGAGGCGCCGGGCGACGGCTTCGTCGGTGCAGGCCACCACGGCGGCGGCCGGCATCCGGGCGGCGATCTCCCGGGCCAGGTTGGGGCCGGTGACCACGGCGATGCGTTCGGCGCCGACCTTGGCGACGTCGTCGATCACCTCGCTCATCCGCATCGCGGAGCCGAGTTCGACGCCCTTCATCAGCGACACCAGGACCGTGCCGGGCGCGAGCAGCGGCGCCCAGTCGGCGAGGTTGTCGCGCAGCGTCTGCGAGGGGACCGCGAGGACGGTGAAGTCCGCGCCGCGCGCGGCATCGACGGCGTCCGTGGTGGCCCGCAGGTTCTCCGGGAGTTCGATCCCGGGCAGGTAGTCGGGGTTGGTGCGGGTGGAGTTGACCGCCTCGGCGAGTTCGGGGCGCCGTCCCCACAGCACGACGTCGCAGCCCGCGTCGGCGAGGACCATGCCGAAGGCCGTGCCCCACGATCCGGTACCGAAGACGGCCGCCTTGACCGGCTCGCTCACGTGCCCAGCCCCTCTTCCCGCGCGGCGGGCCTGCCGCCCCGCGTCCGCTCCTGTGTTCGCTCGTCCCGTCGCTGCGCGTGCGTCCTGCGGCGCTGCTCGATCCGCTCACGGCGCGGGTCGTACGGCGTCTCGGGGGCCTTCTCGCCGCGGATCTGCTCCAGCTGGCGCGTGACGGCCGCCATGATCACCTCCGTCGCCTCCTTGAGCAGTTCCGGGGTCATCTCCCGCTCGTAGAAGCGGTCGAGGTCCACCGGCGGCCCGGCCAGCACGCGGTGGGTCTTGCGCGGCAGCAGGCTGGGCTTCTTGGCGTACGGCGGCAGCAGTTCGTTGGCGCCCCACTGGGCGACCGGGATCACGGGGCACTTGGTCTGCAGGGCGACGCGCGCGGCGCCGGTCTTGCCGGTCATGGGCCAGCCGTCCGGGTCGCGGGTGAGGGTGCCCTCGGGGTAGAAGGCGACGCACTCGCCGCGCTCCACGGCGTCGATCGCGGCCCGGAAGGCGCTGAGCGCGTCGGTGCTCTCGCGGTAGACGGGGATCTGTCCGGTGCCGCGCATCGCGGCGCCGATGAATCCCTTGTTGAAAAGCCCGCTCTTCGCCAGGAATCGCGGAACGCGTCCGGTGTTGTACTGAAAGTGCGCGTAGGCGAAGGGGTCGATGTGCGAATTGTGGTTCACCGCGGCGATAAATCCACCCTCGGCCGGAATGTTCTCCATTCCGCGCCAGTCCCGCTTGAGCAGAACCACCAGCGGCGGTTTGCAGAGAACCGCGGCGAAGCGGTACCAGAAGCCGATTCTGCGGCGCGGCACAAGTACACCTTCCTCTTCCGAATGACAGGCCCGGGGCCCGGACCCGGAGGCCCGACGGGCCGCACAAGTGTCGCCCCGGGCCGCCGGTCTGTCGAGAACACCGTACGCCCGCCCCCCTCGCCGCCCCGTGTACCGGGTGACAATGGCCGCGACAAGAGAGGGACGTAACACTCGTGCAGTGGACCTTGGTGGTACCCCTGAAGCCGCTGGACCGGGCCAAGAGCAGGCTCTCGGACACCGCGGACGACGGCCTGCGCCCGGGCCTCGCGCTCGCCTTCGCCCAGGACACGGTGGCGGCCGCGCTGACGTGCCCGGCGGTACGGGATGTGGTGGTCGTCACGGACGACGCCCTCGCCTCCCGGGAGCTGACCGCGCTGGGGGCCGGAATCGTCCCGGACGAGCCGCGCGGCGGCCTCAACGCGGCTCTCGCCCACGGCGCGACGGTGGCGGGCGCCGCTCGCCGCGCGGCGTGCGTCGCGGCGCTCAACGCCGATCTCCCGGCGCTCCGCCCGCCGGAACTGGCCCGCGTCCTCGATGCGGCCGCCGCGTTCCCGCGCGCGTTCCTCGCCGACGCCGCCGGGCTCGGCACGACGCTGCTGGCCGCGAGCGGGGGCCGGGAACTGCGCCCGTTCTTCGGCCCCGGCTCCCGGGCCCGGCACCGGGAGTCCGGAGCCGTGGAGCTGGGCCTCGACGGGGTGGACTCGGTGCGGCAGGACGTGGACACCGGCGACGACCTGCGGGCGGCGCTGGCGCTGGGCGTCGGCCCCCACACGGCCGCGGTCGCCGCGCGGTCGCTCATCACGGAGCAGTAGGCTGCCGGCATGCAGGCCACCGCGTACACCTACGACCCCGACAGCCGCAGCGGTCAGGTGCTCCTGGACGACGGCACGCCGGTGCCCTTCGACGCCCCGGCGTTCGACGCGGGGGGTCTGCTGCTGCTGCGTCCCGGGCAGCGGGTGCGCATCGAGACCGAGGGCGAGGGCGGGGCCCGGCGGATCACGCTGGTGACGCTCCAGACGTTCTGACCGCCCGGCGCTCCGGACAGGCCCCGGGACACACCGCGGGCCGGGCTCCCGAGGGAGTCCGGCCCGGTGCGTGAGTGCCGCTCTGTCCGAAGGGACGGACCAGGGCCCGCTACTTCTTGCGGGTGGTGGTCTTCTTGGCGGTGGTCTTGCGCGCGGTCGACTTCTTGGCGGGCGCCTTCGTGGCCGTCGCCTTCTTCGCCGGGGCCTTCTTGGCGGTCGTCTTCTTCGCGGCGGCGGTCTTCGCCGTCGCCGCGGTCTTGGCGGGCGCCTTCTTGGCCGTGGTCTTCTTGGCCGCCGCCGTCTTGGTGGCGGCCTTCTTCGCGGTGGCGGTCTTCTTGGCCGCCGCCTTCTTCGCCGTCGTCTTCTTGGCGGCGGCCTTCTTGACCGTGGCCGAAGCGCCACCGCTCAGGCTGCCCTTGGGCGCCTTCTTGACCGAGACCTCACCACCGCGCGGCAGCTTCTTCGAGCCGCTCACCAGGTCCTTGAAACCCTGGCCCGCACGGAAGCGCGGAACGGAGGTCTTCTTGACCCGAACCCGCTCGCCCGTCTGGGGGTTACGGGCGTAGCGGGCCGGGCGGTCGACCTTCTCGAACGAACCGAAGCCGGTGACCGAGACCCGCTCCCCCGCGACGACCGCGCGGACGATGGCGTCCAGTACGTGGTCGACGGCGTCGGCGGCCTGCTGGCGGCCGCCCACCTTGTCGGCAATCGCTTCTACGAGCTGCGCCTTGTTCACGTCTTCCCCTTCGGAGACATCGCCAGAACGAAAGTGTTCAAGCTTTTTCGCACGTTAGGCAGATATATACCGCAAATCAAACACGAAACGGGCTAATCACCCTTGTGCCGCAACGGACTCGGTCGTCCCGGCCGGTTCAGCGTTCCCCTTCGGGGAATCGACCCTCGTCGAGGTCCTCGGTGAACCGCTCCAGACGCCTTGCCGCATCGGCGAGATCATGTTTGGCCGCGGCCGTAATGACCAGCAGCTTCCGGGTCAGCGCCACCCGTACGCCCTCCGGGACTTGCAGTGCGCGCACCTTCGTGTGCGCTTCCTTGAGCTGGACCGCGAGCGCCGCATAGAGCTGGAGTTGGCCGTCGTGTTCCATGCACAGATTGTGCCATCTGGGGCGAGTTGTCGCCTGCGCAGGGGGTAACTGCCGCCTCTCACGGCCGTCCGGACACACGCGTGGATCACGGGCACGTGACACGTGTACCCCAACAACCACCTTCTTAACGTGGCAAGTTGGAGGCCCTCAAGGAAGCGCGCGGAGCCGAATGGGTGCGGACATGCCCGTACCCCCGATCGGGGCGATCGGGGGTACGGGAGGGGTGTTCCGGTGGCCGAAAGTCGACCTCTGGCGAGGACTTCGGCCGCGGCGCGGGTCAGGCCGTGAGCGTCCTCGGCTTGAAGGACGGGCGCTTCGCCTCGTACGCGGCGATGTCCGGCTCGTTCCGCAGCGTGATGGAGATGTCGTCGAGCCCGTTCAGCAGCCGCCAGCGGGAGTTCTCGTCGAGCTCGAAGGAGGCGGTGACGCCCTCGGCGCGCACCTCGCGGGTCTGGAGGTCGACGGTGATCTCCGCCGTGGGGTCGGCTTCGGTGAGCTCCCACAGCGCGTCCACGGTCTTCTGGTCGAGGACGACCGTCAGCAGGCCGTTCTTCAGCGAGTTGCCGCGGAAGATGTCGGCGAAGCGGGAGGAGATCACGGTCTTGAAGCCGTAGTTCTGCAGCGCCCAGACGGCATGCTCACGGGAGGAGCCGGTGCCGAAGTCGGGGCCGGCGACCAGCACGGTCGCGCCCGCGCGCTCGGGCTGGTTGAGGATGAAGGACGCGTCCTTGCGCCAGGCCTCGAACAGTCCGTCCTCGAACCCGTCCCGGGTGACCTTCTTGAGCCAGTGGGCGGGGATGATCTGGTCGGTGTCGACGTTGCTGCGGCGCAGCGGGACGGCCCGGCCGGTGTGGGTGGTGAATGCTTCCATGACTGATCAGACTCCAGCGGGCGTACGGGCGTCGGCTGCGGCGAGGTCGGCCGGGGAGGCCAGGTGACCGAGGACCGCGGTGGCGGCGGCGACCTGCGGGGACACCAGGTGGGTGCGGCCGCCCTTGCCCTGCCGGCCCTCGAAGTTGCGGTTGGAGGTGGAGGCGGAGCGCTCACCGGGGGCGAGCTGGTCGGGGTTCATGCCCAGGCACATCGAGCAGCCCGCGTGCCGCCACTCGGCGCCGGCCTCCTTGAAGACCACGTCCAGGCCCTCCGAGACGGCCTGCAGACCCACCCGCGCGGAGCCCGGGACGACCAGCATCCGCACGCCGTCGGCGACTTTGCGGCCCTTGATGACGTCCGCGGCGGCGCGCAGGTCCTCGATGCGGCCGTTGGTGCAGGAACCTACGAAGACGGTGTCCACGTCGATGGAGCGCAGCTCCTGGCCGGCCTCCAACCCCATGTACTCCAGGGCCTTTTCGGCGGCGAGCCGCTCCGAGGCGTCCTCGTACGAAGCAGGGTCGGGGACGGACGCCGAAAGCGGGGCGCCCTGGCCCGGGTTGGTGCCCCAGGTGACGAACGGCGACAGCTCGGCGGCCTCGATGACCACCTCGGCGTCGAACACGGCGTCCTCGTCGGACCTCAGCGTCTTCCAGTAGGCGACGGCCGCGTCCCAGTCCTCGCCCTTCGGGGCGTGCGGACGGCCCTCGAGGTAGGCGAACGTCGTCTCGTCGGGGGCGATCATGCCCGCGCGGGCGCCGGCCTCGATCGACATGTTGCAGATGGTCATCCGGGCCTCCATCGAGAGCTTCTCGATGGCCTCGCCCCGGTACTCCAGGACGTAGCCCTGGCCGCCGCCGGTGCCGATCCTCGCGATGATCGCCAGGATCAGGTCCTTGGCCGTGACGCCCTCGGGCAGTTCGCCGTCGACCGTGATCGCCATGGTCTTCGGGCGGGCCATCGGCAGCGTCTGGGTGGCCAGGACGTGCTCGACCTGGGAGGTGCCGATGCCGAACGCGAGTCCGCCGAAGGCGCCGTGCGTGGAGGTGTGCGAGTCGCCGCAGACGACGGTCATGCCGGGCTGGGTCAGACCCAGCTGCGGGCCGACGACGTGCACGACGCCCTGCTCTACGTCGCCCAGCGGGTGCAGCCGGACACCGAACTCGGCGCAGTTCCTCCGCAGCGTCTCCAGCTGGACCCGGGAGACCGGGTCGGCGATCGGCTTGTCGATGTCGAGGGTGGGGGTGTTGTGGTCCTCGGTGGCGATGGTGAGGTCGAGACGGCGCACCCGGCGGCCGTTCTTGCGCAGGCCGTCGAAGGCCTGCGGGCTGGTCACCTCGTGCAGCAGGTGCAGATCGATGAAGAGGAGGTCGGGCTCGCCCTCGGCGCGCCGGACGACGTGGTCGTCCCAGACCTTCTCCGCGAGTGTCCTACCCATCGCTGTCCCTCCGGCCGGCAGATGGTGCGCCGGCCCAACTAGATCTGTGGGGAGACGGCGCCCGCACCCCTGCTCCCGGGCGTCCGCCGCCAGGCCCGGTGGTCCACGGGCCGCGTTGCTTCCGTGCATCCAGAGTGGCGGGTTCCACGGAAAATTGAACTTGCGTTTCACAGAGTGAGACGCAAGTATCGTTGCATGGACAACAGTAGCGGCGTCGGCGTTCTGGACAAGGCAGCCCTCGTCCTGAGCGCTCTGGAGTCCGGTCCGGCCACCCTCGCGGGGTTGGTCGCGGCGACCGGACTGGCACGACCCACGGCCCATCGCCTGGCCGTGGCGCTGGAACACCACCGCATGGTGGCGCGCGACATGCAGGGCCGTTTCATCCTCGGCCCGCGCCTGGCCGAACTGGCCGCGGCGGCGGGCGAGGACCGGCTGCTCGCCACGGCGGGCCCGGTGCTCACGCACCTGCGCGACGTGACCGGCGAGAGCGCCCAGCTCTACCGCCGCCAGGGCGACATGCGCATCTGCGTCGCCGCGGCGGAGCGCCTCTCGGGCCTGCGGGACACGGTGCCGGTGGGTTCCACGCTGACGATGAAGGCCGGTTCCTCGGCGCAGATCCTGATGGCCTGGGAGGAGCCGGAGCGGCTGCACCGGGGCCTGCAGGGCGCCCGGTTCACGGCGACGGCCCTCTCGGGCGTACGACGCCGGGGCTGGGCCCAGTCGATCGGCGAGCGCGAGCCGGGCGTGGCGTCCGTCTCCGCGCCGGTGCGCGGGCCGTCGAACCGCGTGGTGGCCGCCGTCTCGGTCTCCGGCCCCATCGAGCGCCTGTCCCGTCACCCGGGCCGGATGCACGCCCAGGCCGTCATCGACGCCGCCGGCCGCCTGTCCGAGGCGCTGCGCCGGTCCTGAACCCCGTCCGTACCGTCCCGTGGGAAGGGCCCGCCTCAACGCCGCGGCGGGCCCTTCCCCGGTTCCGGGTACGGTGCCGTTCCGGTACGCCGAAGGCCCTCCACCGAGGTGGAGGGCCTTCACTGTGTACCCCCGACCGGATTCGAACCGGCGCTACCGCCTTGAGAGGGCGGCGTGCTAGGCCGCTACACAACGGGGGCGTGGATCACGCGTCGCCGCGGATCCTGCTGGTCTACCTGGACTCGAACCAAGACTAACTGAACCAGAATCAGTCGTGCTGCCAATTACACCATAGACCAATGATGGTTTAGACCAGTCAGTACCCCCGACCGGATTCGAACCGGCGCTACCGCCTTGAGAGGGCGGCGTGCTAGGCCGCTACACAACGGGGGCCCTAGCAGTCCCGAGATGATCGGAACCAGTACCCCCGACCGGATTCGAACCGGCGCTACTGCCTTGAGAGGGCAGCGTGCTAGGCCGCTACACAACGGGGGCTTTGCGGATCGGATCCGCAGGTGCAGATGAGCTCTGCGAGCTGGCCTACCTGGACTCGAACCAAGACTAACTGAACCAGAATCAGTCGTGCTGCCAATTACACCATAGGCCACTGGAACGCAAGCCCCTGAGGGGTTCTTGTTCTAGTTCTGCGCTTGGGGGTTCCGGCCTTCCGGCCCGCTCCCCCGCGGCGCAGGAAGAACATTACCCGAAGGTGGACGGGGCTCCAAAACGAGTATCGGCGGCGAGTACCGCCGGGAGTTCGGAGAGAGAGGCGATACGGCGTGGCCCCATGGGCGGCTCGACGGCCACCCACGCCTTCCCGCGGTCGATCCACACCGACAGCAGTCCCGCCTCCGCGGCGCCCCGGGCGTCGATCTCCGGGTGGTCGCCGACGTACGCCACCTGGTCCGGGGGCAGCCCCAGCGCGTCGCAGGCGGCGAGGAACGCGCCGGCCTCGGGCTTGGAGACGCCCAGCTCGGCGGCGCACAGGATGGCCTCGAAGCGGTCGTGGACGCCGAGGACGCGCAGCTTGCGGTCCTGGACCTGGAGGCTGGAGTTGGAGAGCACGGCGTGGCGGTGACTGGCGGCGAGGGCGTCGAGGACGGGCAGCACGTCCGGGAAGAGGCTCCAGGCGGACTCGTAGTGCGTGACGTACCGCCGGAACCAGTCGTCGGCCTCGGCGTCCGTCAGCTCCGGCCGGCCCAGGAAGACCCGGGTGCGGTCGCGCCGCTGCGTCTCGAAGTCCACCTCCCGCGCGGCGAACCGCGCCCACTGCTGCTCGGTCACCTCCCGCCAGCGCTCCAGCGCCTCCTCGGCCGATCCGTACCCGGCGAGGAGTCCTTCGGCCGCCAGGTGGGCGCGCATGCCCTCGCGGTCGGCGGTGGTGTAGTCGAAAAGCGTGTCGTCGACGTCCCAGACAACTGCTCGGATCACCATGGGACCGACGGTACCGGGGAACGTGCAGGGGCGGCGCCCGGACGGTTCCGGGCGCCGCCCCTGCACGGCCTGCGGGCTACGCGGTGAGCTTGCTCAGCGCCGCGTCGATCCTGGCCAGCGTCTTCTCCTTGCCCAGGACCTCCAGGGACTCGAAGAGCGGCAGGCCGACCGTGCGGCCGGTGACGGCGACGCGGACCGGGGCCTGGGCCTTGCCGAGCTTGAGGCCGTGGGCCTCGCCGGCGGCCAGGACGGCCTCCTTGAGGGACTCGGGGGACGTCCAGTCCGCCGCGTCCAGCTTCTCGCGGGCCGTGCGGAGCAGGGCGTCGGAGCCCTCCTTCATGGCCTTGTTCCAGGACGCCTCGTCGAGGACCGGCTCCGGCAGGAACAGGAAGTCGACGTTGTCCGTGATCTCGGAGAGGACCTTGAGGCGGGTCTGCGCGTGCGGGGCGATGGCCTGCCACTTGGCCTCGTCGAAGGCCTCCGGGGCCCAGGGCGCGAAGGGGGCCTTGAGCCAGGGCGCGCAGCGCTCGGTGAAGTCCTTCACGTCGAGCATGCGGATGTGGTCGCCGTTGATCGCCTCGCACTTCTTCAGGTCGAAGCGGGCCGGGTTCGGCTGCACGTCCGTGACGTCGAAGGCCGCGACCATCTCGTCGACGGAGAAGACGTCCTGGTCGGCGGAGAGCGACCAGCCGAGCAGGGAGAGGTAGTTGAGCAGGCCCTCGGGGAGGAAGCCGCGCTCGCGGTAGAGGTTGAGGGACGACTGCGGGTCGCGCTTGGAGAGCTTCTTGTTGCCCTCGCCCATCACGTACGGCAGATGTCCGAAGGCGGGGGTCCGCTGGGCGATGCCCAGCTCGGTGAGCGCCTTGTAGAGGGCGATCTGGCGCGGGGTGGAGGAGAGCAGGTCCTCGCCGCGCAGGACGTGGGTGATCTCCATCAGGGCGTCGTCGACCGGGTTGACCAGTGTGTACAGCGGGGCGCCGTTGGCGCGGACGATGCCGTAGTCCGGGACGTTCTCCGGGGTGAAGGTCAGCTCGCCGCGGACCAGGTCGGTGAAGGTGATCGTCTCGTCGGGCATCCGGAAGCGGACGATCGGCTCGCGGCCCTGGGCCTTGTAGTCCTCGACCTGGGCGCCGGTCAGCTCGCGGCAGTGGCCGTCGTAGCCGGAGGGCCTGCCGGCGGCGCGGGCGGCCTCGCGGCGGCTGTCCAGCTCCTCCTGGGAGCAGTAGCAGTGGTAGGCGTGGCCGGCGTCGAGCAGCTTCCGCGCGACGTCCTTGTAGAGGTCCATGCGCTGCGACTGGCGGTACGGCGCGTGCGGGCCGCCGACCTCGGGGCCCTCGTCCCAGTCGAAGCCCAGCCAGCGCATGGAGTCGAGCAGCTGGTCGTAGGACTCCTCGGAGTCGCGGGCCGCGTCGGTGTCCTCGATGCGGAAGACCAGGGTGCCGCCGTGGTGCTTGGCGAACGCCCAGTTGAACAGGGCGGTGCGGACCAGGCCCACATGGGGGTTACCGGTGGGCGACGGGCAGAAACGGACGCGTACGGGGGAGCCGGATGCGCTAGCCACGCTTGACAACCTTGTTGGTGAGAGTGCCGATGCCTTCGATGGTGACGGCGACCTCGTCGCCGACGTTGAGGGGGCCGACCCCAGCCGGGGTGCCCGTGAGGATGACGTCGCCCGGGAGCAGGGTCATGGCCTCGGAGATGTTGACGATCAGGTCCTCGATGGAGTGGATCATCTCGCTGGTGCGGCCGAGCTGGCGCTGGGCGCCGTTGACCGTGAGCTGGATGGTCAGGTCGCCCGCGGCGGCGATGTCGATGTCCGTCTCCACCCAGGGGCCGAGCGGACAGGAGGTGTCGAAGCCCTTGGCCCGCGCCCACTGCTTCTCGCGCTTCTGGACGTCGCGCGCGGTGATGTCGTTGGCGCAGGTGTAGCCGAAGACCACGTCCTTGACGCGCTCGCGCGGGACCTCGCGGCACATCCGGCCGATCACCACGGCCAGCTCGGCCTCGTGGTGCACCTCCTGGGAGAAGGAGGGGTACTGGATCTCGTCGCCGGGGCCGATCACCGAGGTGGAGGGCTTGAAGAAGGCGAAGGGGGCGTCGGGTACCTCGTTGCCCAGCTCCTTCGCGTGGTCGGCGTAGTTGCGGCCGAAGGCGACGACCTTGTTGGGGAGCACCGGGGGCAGCAGCCTGACCTTGCTCAGCGGGACCTTGGTGCCGGAGAGCTCGAAGTCCGCGAACGGGATGCCCTTGATGATGTCCAGGACGAGTTCGTCCTGGCGGTCGCCCTCGACCGCGCCGAAGGCGACGTTCCCGTCGATGGAGAATCTGGCGATGCGCACGGGATGCTTGTCCCCTTGACCGATCGGCTGAAGTCTGACGCTCCAGGCTAACGCGCAGGGGTCCTCGCCCCACGCAGCAACGAGGGGCGCCCCCGTGGTCGTGGGGGCGCCCCTCGTCCGGCGGCCTTGAGCGTTTCGCGGCCGGCGTCCGTATGGACCGGTGTCACTTCGCGGCGGCGTCGGCCGCGACCGGGATCTCCATGAGGACGGTGCGCTTGGGGTTGGCAGTCTGGGCCGGGAGGTCGACGGTGTGCTCCTGCTGGACCGGCGTCTGCAGTTCGTCCGCGCCGTCCAGGTGGGCCAGCGTGGTGCGCCGCGGGTTGGCGATCTTGTGGAACATCATCGTCGTCTTCACTGTTTTCTCGACCCTGTCCTGTTCACGGGCGCCCGGAGGGGGGTAGGAGACCCCGGTGAGGGCGCGGGTTGTCGGTTCTGCCGTCCCTGTAAAGCGTCAGGCTAAACATCCGATTCCCCGCCGACTGGGGCCGGAGCCTCCGATCAAGGTGTGAGTTTGCTCACGGGATGCCGGACAAACCACCCATTCCGACTCGGGCCCCACCGAGAAGGAATCGGACATTCGCCACCTGAAGCCATCATTCCGCTCCCGATCATGGCGTCTGGGACACCCGGGTCACCCTGTCGACTCGCGGGCATACGCCCCTTATGGGGGAGGTCGCCTCCTACCCCCGGTGACCCGCCACTCACGTGGTGTCACGTATCCCACCTGTAAGGCGATGGCCCTTGTTGGAGATCCTGCACTGTGCTGGAATTCCACGGAACCGCCGCAGGATCGAGCCGGCGCACAGGGGGCGCACAGACGCGCCGAGTGGCGGGCGAGAAGGGGGAACCAGCGCCGGTCACTCACGACCACCACGGGGGCGTATTCAGGGCGCCCCTATGACGCCGACACCGTGCCTCGCCGTTCACGCGGAGAGGTGCCTGGTTCAGAGGTTGCGACGCTAGTGCAGGGACGTTTCAAGAGGGATGGCAGCGCTTCGGCGGAGCCGGAGCCGCACGGCGGGACTGGCCCCAAGGCCGTCAGCTCCTCGCCCCAGCACGCCCAGAACCAAGGCCCGACCGCGCCCGGGAACGGCGGCGAAGGTTCCGCCGCGCCGGCCGGAGCACCGGGTCCCGCGTCGGCCGCGCCGAAGGGTCCGACCGGTCCGGGGCCGCGAATAGCCCTGCGGAACTGGCGGATCTCGACCCGTCTGGTGTCGCTGCTCGCCCTCCCGGTGGTCGCGGCCACCTCGCTGGGCGCGCTGCGCATCAACCAGTCGATGGACGACATCCAGCAGCTCGACAACATGAAGCTGCTGACGGACATGACCAAGCAGGCCACCGAGCTGGCCCACGCGCTCCAGGAGGAGCGCGACCAGTCGGCCGGCCCGCTGGCGCACGGCGGCAAGGCCACCGACTTCTCGGTCAAGGGCTACCGCGAGAAGACCGACCGGGCGCGCAACGTCTTCATCGACAGCTCCGAGGAGATCGACGACGCCAGCAAGGACGGCAACCTCAAGGGCGTCCGCGACAACCTGGTGCAGCTCGCCGGTGAGCTGGGCGAGCTCGAGAAAATCCGCAACACGGCGTTCCAGTCGGAGGAGAACTCCACACAGACCGTCGAGGGGTACCACCGTCTGATCGAGAAGCTGGTCGAGCTCTCGCAGGACATGGCGGAGGCGACCAGCAACCCCGAGATGATCCAGCGCACCCGCGCCCTGGCGTCCTTCTCCTCCGCCAAGGAGTACGCGTCGATCCAGCGCGCGGTCCTCGCCGCGGCGCTGCCCACCAGCAACACCACCAAGGGCAAGCTCTCCGACAACGACCGGCTCTACGCCGAGTCCGCGCTGGCGAACCAGAAGTCCGAGATCCGCAGCTTCAAGACCGTCTACGGCGATGTCGCCGCCACCGAGCTGCTGCTGCCGATCGAGGAGGGCAACAGCACGATCAAGGCCACCGACGAGTACGCCGGTCGTGCCCTGGCCTCGGAGTTCGGCCTCGCGTCGGTCGGCAAGCGGTCCTACCGCGACTGGCTGGACGACAGCTCCATCAAGCTCCAGCAGATGAAGAACATCGAGCTCTATCTGCTCGAGGAGATGGAACAGCAGGCCCGTGAGCTGCGCAGCGCCACCGAGCGCGACGCGATCATCTCCGGTGTGCTGATCCTGCTCGTGCTCGGTGTGTCGCTGGTCGGCGCCTTCGTCGTGGCCCGCTCCATGATCCGCTCGCTGCGCCGGCTGGAGGAGACCGCCACCAAGGTCGCCCAGGAACGCCTGCCCGAGCTGGTCAAGCAGCTCTCCGAGTCCGACCCGCAGGACGTCGACACGTCCGTGGAGTCGGTCGGTGTGCACTCCCGGGACGAGATCGGCAAGGTGGCCGCGGCCTTCGACGACGTGCACCGCGAGGCGGTCCGCCTCGCCGCCGAGCAGGCCCTGCTGCGGGGCAACGTCAACGCGATGTTCACCAACCTCTCGCGCCGCTCCCAGGGTCTGATCCAGCGCCAGCTGTCGCTGATCTCCGAGCTGGAGTCCCGCGAGGCCGACCCGGACCAGCTGTCCTCGCTGTTCAAGCTGGACCACCTCGCCACGCGTATGCGCCGTAACGGTGAGAACCTGCTGGTTCTCGCGGGCGAGGAGCCCGGCCGCCGGTGGACCCGCCCGGTCCCCCTGGTCGACGTGCTCCGTGCCGCCGCCTCCGAGGTGGAGCAGTACGAGCGCATCGAGCTGGCCTCCGTGCCGAGCACCGAAGTGGCCGGCCGCGTGGTCAACGACCTCGTGCACCTGCTCGCCGAGCTCCTCGAGAACGCGACCTCGTTCTCCTCGCCGCAGACCAAGGTCAAGGTCACCGGTCACGCGCTGCCCGACGGCCGGGTGCTGATCGAGATCCACGACACCGGTATCGGTCTGTCGCCGGAGGACCTGGCGGCGATCAACGAGCGGCTCGCCTCGCCGCCCACCGTGGACGTCTCCGTCTCCCGCCGCATGGGTCTGTTCGTGGTCGGCCGTCTGTCGCAGCGCCACGGCATCCGCATCCAGCTGCGTCCGTCCGACTCCGGTGGTACGACCGCGCTGGTCATGCTGCCCGTCGACGTCGCCCAGGGCGGCAGGAAGCCGCAGGGCAAGCCGGGTCAGCCGGGCGCCGGCGGCGGTGGCCCCGCCGCCGCGCAGGCGGCCGCGGGCGCCGCGGCCGCACGGCGTGCCGCCGGCGCCGGCCAGTCCGCCGGCGGTGCTCTCGGCGCCGGCGCGCCCGGCGGTGGCCGGCTCGGCGCCGGCCAGGGTCCGCGGACCGCGCTGCCCGGGCGGGACGGCACGGGCCGGCCCGACGGAGCGCGGGGGCCGCAGGGCCAGCCGGGCAACTCCACGCCGTCGCTGTTCGACCGGGGTGCTCCCGGTGCGGCTCCGCAGGGCCGTCCGGCTCCGGCCGGCTTCGGCGGCCAGCTGCCCGGCGCCCCGCAGGGCATGCAGGCCGCGGGACCGGACGGACAGCAGGAGCAGGACGCCTTCGGCGGCGGTCGCGGCCAGGTGCCGCCGCAGCGCGGCGGCGGAAAGCCCGAGCGCGGCCGCCGTCCGCAGCTGCCGCCGCGCGGTGGTGCGCGCCCGGAACTGCCCGGCGGCGACCAGCAGCAGCCGCGCGTGCCCAGCTGGAGCGACGAGAACGCCCAGCCGCCGGTGCCGCGCGCCTCGCTGGACGCCCCGCGCGGTCACGAGGAGCCGGACGCCGCCCGTACCTCGGCCATGCCCCGGTTCGACGACCGGCAGGGCCCCGGCGCGACGGCGGAGATCCCCCGGTTCGACGAGCGTCAGAACCCCGGCGCGCCCGCCTACGGCGCCCCCGGCGCCGACGCCCCGCAGAACACCGGCCAGTACGCCCAGCCCGGTGCGAACGGCGCCCAGAACACGGGTCAGTTCGTCCGCGGTGACATCTTCGGCGCCTCGCAGGGCGGTCCGGGTGGGCAGAACCCGGCCGTGACGGGCCAGTTCCCCGCCCCGCAGGGCTACGACAACGGTTCCACCGGCCAGTTCCAGATGCCGGACCGGGACAACGGCGCCACGGGCCGTCACTCCCTCCCGGGGCGTCCGAACGCCGCGGACCCGGCCGTCACCGGTCAGTTCGAGCGTCCGCAGCCGAACGACACGTACGACACGTACGGAGCCGGCCCGGCCGCCCCGCGTCCGCCGGCCCCGCAGCAGCGGCCGGTCCATCCGGAACAGCAGGGCGACGGCGGCGCCGCGCGGCGGCCCGACGAGCGCGCGGTGTCCGACGCGTGGGCGCTGCCGCCCGCGTCCGGCCCGGGCGACGGCCGCACGCCGCTGTACGACACACTGGAGACCAACTGGTTCCACGGCGGTGGCGGGCAGGAGCAGGACAACGGCTCGGCTCCGGCGCACCAGCAGCAGCACCAACAGCACCAACAGCCCCAGCAACAACAGCAGCAGCCGCAGGGCCCCACCGGCCCGCAGCGGTCCGCTTCCACCGCCTGGCGCAGCTCGCCCAACGACGAGCTGGTCCGGCAGGCCGAACGCGTCCGGCAGCCGGCCGCGGGCGGCGTCACCACCTCCGGCCTGCCGCGCCGGGTACCCAAGGCGAACCTCGTCCCGGGTACGGCTCAGCAGCAACAGCACCAGAGCGGTCCTCAGGTCTCGCGCGCCCCCGATGACGTGCGCGGCCGGCTGACCAATCTCCGTCGGGGTATCGCACAGGGTCGTCAGGCCGGCACCACCCAGACCGGCACCTTCCCGAACCCCACTCACCAGCAGGAGCGTTAGTTGAGCCCGATGAGCCAGGCGGCACAGAACCTCAACTGGTTGATCACCAACTTCGTGGACAACACCCCCGGGGTGTCCCACACCGTCGTCGTGTCCGCCGACGGTCTCCTGCTGGCCATGTCCGAGGGGTTCCCGCGCGACCGCGCGGACCAGCTCGCGGCCGTCGCTTCGGGACTGACCTCCCTGACGGCCGGCGCCTCCCGGATCTTCGAAGGCGGCAACGTGGCCCAGACGGTCGTCGAGATGGAGCGGGGATTCCTCTTCCTCATGTCCGTCTCGGACGGCTCGTCCCTGGCCGTTCTCGCGCACCCCGAGTGCGACATCGGCCTCGTCGGCTACGAGATGGCGCTCCTGGTCGACCGTGCGGGGGCGGTCCTCACCCCGGACCTGCGCGCCGAGCTACAGGGAAGTCTGCTCCACTGATCGGCCCCGGCACCACCCGTCTCACCAAATCACCGTCCGGCCGCCACATTTCCCCCCACCGGCCCCGTCAGACGGCTTGACTGACCGACTTGCTGTCCCGCCCGGAGGACCCATGACCCCGCCCACCGCTTCTCATGATCCGTACGCGGAGCCGTACGAGGACGAGGGCGACCAGCCACTGGTGCGTCCCTATGCGATGACAGGTGGCCGGACCAGGCCGCGTTATCAGCTGGCCATCGAGGCACTAATCAGTACGACGGCAGACCCGGCAGCGCTCATGGGGCTCCTTCCGGAGCACCAGCGCATCTGCCACCTGTGCCGTGAGGTGAAGTCGGTCGCCGAGGTCTCGGCGCTGCTCAACATGCCACTGGGTGTTGCCCGGATCCTGGTGGCCGACTTGGCGGAGGCGGGTCTCGTCGCCGTGCACCAGCCGGGCGGCGACGAGACGACCGGCGCCCCCGATGTGACACTGCTCGAAAGGGTGCTCAGTGGACTTCGCAAGCTCTAGCGGCGGGACGGTCTCCGAAAACCGTGCCACCACGTCCGCGAAGATCGTGGTGGCGGGCGGCTTCGGCGTGGGCAAGACCACGTTCGTCGGCGCCGTATCGGAGATCAACCCGCTGCGTACGGAGGCCGTCATGACGTCCGCTTCGGCGGGCATCGACGACCTCACCCACACCGGGGACAAGACCACCACCACGGTGGCCATGGACTTCGGCCGCATCACCCTGGACCAGGACCTGATCCTGTACCTGTTCGGCACGCCCGGTCAGGACCGCTTCTGGTTCATGTGGGACGACCTGGTGCGCGGCGCCATCGGCGCGGTGGTCCTGGTGGACACCCGCCGACTGGCGGACTGCTTCCCGGCGGTGGACTACTTCGAGAACTCGGGTCTTCCCTTCGTGGTCGCCCTCAACGGGTTCGACGGGCAGCAGCCCTACCAGCCGGAAGAGGTGCGCGAGGCGCTGCAGATCGGGCCCGACACCCCGATCATCACCACCGACGCCCGGCACCGCGCGGACGCGAAGAGCGCGCTGATCACTTTGGTCGAGCACGCCCTCATGGCGCGCCTCAGGTAGAACCGCACCAGCACGAGAAGCGGCGTACGGCGGTTGTCGTGGCCGCACCGGAGCCGGCTGTGTCCTTTGACACGGCCGGCCCCTGCGTTCATAACGTTTCGGCAGAGGAATCGGGAGAGGCCGACACGCGACGCGGTCGCGCGGTGCCGCTGCGCGCACGACCGGCCCGCCTTTTGCCGCCGCTCGCTCTGTATGACCGTTTTATCTGGGACTTACCTCACTCGGGTTTTCCGCCTTCCAGTGTTTGGAAGAGCGTTGGTCGGCATGCTGGAATGCCTGAACTGCCCAATAGTCAAAGACGTAATCCTTGGTCGATGGCACACCGGGCTCTGAGACACAGCGGCACAACGATGGTGCCGACCGCCGAGAGGTTGTTGGTCGAGTGAGGCGAAGCACGAACAGTTCCGAGCCATCGGCCCGGGGCAACTTCACGCCGCCGCCGCGCACAGCGGCGCCCGCCCCCGTGCCCGGTCCCGAACCGACGGCCGCACCCGCCAAGAGCGGCGGTCGCCTTTCCCCGCGCAACTGGCGCGTGACGACCAGACTGAACGCGATCCTGCTCATACCCGTGCTGGTCGGCCTGGTCATGGGCGGCTTCCAGGTGAAGGGCTCGATCGACACCTGGAACGAGGCCGAGGACGCGGAGAACACCGCGCGTCTGGTGCGCGCCTCCCTCACGTACGCCGACGCCCTCTACAACGAGCGGGACGTCACCGCGGTCCCGCTGCTGCAGGGCAAGGGCACGAGCGACCCGGACGTCACCAAGGCCCGCGCCGCGACCGACAAGGCCGCCGACGCCTTCGACGAGGCCGCGCGGAGCATGCCGGACAAGCCCGGTCTGAAGCGCCGGATGGACCTGTTCCGCAAGGCCGAGCCCCAGCTGACCGCGCTGCGCGCCGCCGCGTACACCTCCAAGCTCAAAGGGGTCGCGACCGAAGAGGGCTACGTCACCGTCGCCCACCCCCTGATGGAGCTCGCCAACGAACTCGGCCTCGGCACCGGCAACGTCACCAGCTACGGACGTACGGTCTACGCGATCTCGCTGACCAAGTCGGCACTGTCGCTGGAGCGTTCCATCGGCATGCATCTGCTGGTGAAGCCCGGCCCGACCGACAGCCAGCTCGCCAGCCAGCGCGTCGCCCTCTCCTCCTACGCCTACCTCGAGCGCATCGCCGTCGAGGAGTACAGGGGCGGTGGCACCGAGGCCGACGTGGAGAAGCTGGAGCAGACCGCGCAGCGGATCCAGGCCGAGGGCACGGCCATGGCCCGGGAGGCCGAGCAGAGCGACCCGGACTACGTGGCGCCGCCCGCGAAGACGGAGACGATGATCTCCGAGCTGGGCCGGCTTCCCTCCACGGACGCGTCCGCCCGCGCCGAACTCGCCGCTCAGGGCATCACCCCCGCCAACTGGTGGGCCGTGAACACCCTCAAGTTCGACGGTTACCGCGAGATCGAGTCCGACCTCACCGACACCGCGGTGAGCGAGGCCTCGCAGATCGCCGACGACGCCCAGCGCGACGCCCTCATCACCGGTGCCGCCGTGGTGATCGCCCTGCTCGCCGCGTTCGTCCTGGCCGGCATGGTGGCCCGCCAGATGAGCCGCTCCATGCGCCAGCTGCGCAACGCCGCCTTCGGCATCGCCGAACAGCGCCTGCCGATGCTGGTCGACCAGCTCTCGCGCACCGACCCCGGCCGGGTCGACACCAAGGTCGCGCCGATCCCGATCTCCTCCACCGACGAGATCGGCGAGGTCGCCCGCGCCTTCGACCAGGTCCACCGCGAGGCCGTCCGGCTCGCCTCCGAGCAGGCGCTGCTGCGGGGCAACATCAACGCGATCTTCACCAACCTGTCGCGCCGCAACCAGTCGCTGATCGAGGGCCAGCTGAGCCTGATCACCGACCTGGAGAACAACGAGGCCGACCCGGACCAGCTGGAGAGCCTCTTCCGCCTGGACCACCTCGCGACCCGTATGCGCCGCAACGGCGAGAACCTCCTCGTCCTCGCCGGCGAGGAGCCCGGCCGCCGCTGGGACCAGCCGGTGCCGCTGGTCGACGTGTTGCGCGCCGCCTCCTCCGAGGTGGAGCAGTACGAGCGCATCGAGCTGTCCGGCGTCCCCGAGGCCGAGATCCACGGCCGCGCGGTGACCGACCTCGTGCACCTGCTCGCCGAGCTCCTGGAGAACGCCACCACGTTCTCCTCGCCCCAGACCAAGGTCCGCGTCACCGCGACCCGTCTCCCCGACGGCCGTGTGATGGTCGAGATCCACGACAAGGGCATCGGCCTCACCGCCGAGGACTTCGCCGACATCAACCACAAGCTGGCCAACCCGCCGACCGTGGACGTCGCGATCTCGCAGCGCATGGGCCTGTTCGTGGTCGGCCGGCTGTCCGACCGGCACGGCATCCGGGTCCAGCTGCGCCCCTCGGGCGAGCAGGCCGGCACCACGTCGCTGGTCATGCTGCCGGACGCGATCACCCACGGTGGCGGCGGCGAGCAGCAGGTGAACAGGGACGAGTTCACGGTCTCGCAGATCATCCCGGAGCAGAACTTCCCGGGCGAGGACTTCGGCCGGCAGCCGCTGCGCACCGCCGCGGAGCTGGGCTTCGACGACAGCCGCTACTCCGAGGGCCCGGACGGCATACGCGATCTGGACCCGGTCGGCCGTTCCCTGATGCGCGAGGAGCGCCGGGCGGCCCTGGAGTCCCAGGCGCCGTCCGAGCCGACCGCCGCGAACACCCAGGAGAATCCCGGGGCGTCCGCCTACCCGGACGGGTTCGCCGCCCCGCAGGGCTACGGCGACGGCCAGGGTTACCACGGCGACGGCCAGGGCTTCGACGGCGGCTACCAGGAGCGGCAGAACGCCGGGTACGACCAGCAGGCGTACGACGACGGGCAGCAGAGGGCGTACGAGGAGCCGCAGCAGCAGACGTACGGCGAGGGGTTCTACGCGCCGGACGGCCGGCCGGCGCAGAACGACGGTTTCTCGTCCGACGGCGGCTACCCGGACCCCTCCTACCCGGAGCCGCTCCAGGACGGCGGCGCGGCGGCGGGTGCCGCCGACCCCTTCTCGTCCTTCACCGGACGGCGCCAGGAGGACGACTGGCCGCAGCAGGGCGGTTACCGGAACGGTCACCCGGACCAGTACCCTGCTCAGGCCCCGGAGTCGGAAAATACGCAGGCCGCTGACGCGCGTGAGCAGGACGGCGTAGGCTTCGACCGTCCGGGAACGGCTGCCTCCGACGTCCACGCGTTGACCGACGCCGGCCTTCCCCGCCGCGGATCCACCGCGGGTGGCGCGAACGGCTCGGGCGGCGCACGGCGCATGGACCAGGAGCCGCATGCTTCCACTCCGGAGGGTGACGGCGGCAGCGGCTGGCGTTCGGCGAACGACGAGCGCTGGCAGCAGGCATCGTCGCTCCGGAAGCCCAAGGCGGGCGGAGTGACCTCCTCCGGCCTGCCGCGGCGGGTCCCCAAGGCCAACCTGGTCGAGGGAGCCGCCGAAACCACCCCTCAGGGAGGCCCCCAGGTCTCCCGCGCCCCGGAAGACGTCCGGGGCAGGCTGAGCAACCTGCGACGCGGTGTCCAACGGGGCCGTAGCGCGGGCAGTGAAACGAACGGTCAGGGCTTCGGTTCTGACAGCACCTACAACCAGGAGCGTTAGTGTGAGCCCGATGAGCCAGGCGGCACAGAACCTGAACTGGTTGATCACCAACTTCGTGGACAACACCCCGGGGGTGTCCCACACGGTGGTGGTCTCCGCCGACGGACTCCTTCTGGCGATGTCCGAAGGCTTTCCCCGTGATCGCGCCGACCAGCTCGCGGCCGTCGCCTCCGGTCTGACGTCTCTGACGGCAGGCGCCTCCCGGATCTTCGAGGGCGGCAGCGTGAACCAGACGGTTGTGGAGATGGAGCGGGGATTCCTGTTCATCATGTCCATTTCCGATGGTTCGTCGCTCGCGGTTCTCGCACATCCGGAGGCGGACATCGGCCTCATCGGGTACGAGATGGCCCTTCTGGTCGACCGGGCCGGTACGGTCCTGACGCCGGATCTTCGAGCGGAGCTCCAGGGGAGCCTTCTCAACTGAAGGACGGACGGTGCGTTGTGGCGTCCCGGGGCCGTAAGGTTTCGGGACGCGGCTCCACAGTGACGGGTGCGAGGCACAGCCGGAGGAGGAGAAAGTGGCAACACCCCCAGGCGGTTCATCCGTGGGCGACTGGTCGTACGGTCCTGCGCAGGGCCAGAACGACGGCGTCCAGAGTGGGTACGGCTACCCTTCCGCCCCGAACCACCAGCAGCCGTACGCGCCGCAGGGCCCCGGCCCTTCGCCGTACGACCAGCCGCACGCCCCGCACACCCCGCGCGTCCAGCCGGTGCAGCCGCAGCGCCGAGCACCCGAACCGACGCCCGCCGGGGCGTCGAACAATCCCCTGGTGCGCCCGTACGCGATGACGGGCGGCCGCACCAGGCCGCGGTACCAGCTCGCCATCGAGGCGCTGGTGCACACCACCGCGCAGCCGCACCAGATGCAGGGCCAGTTGCCCGAGCATCAGCGGATCTGCAACCTCTGCCGGGAGATCAAGTCGGTGGCCGAGATCTCGGCCCTGCTGACCATCCCTCTCGGCGTGGCCAGGATCCTCGTCGCCGACTTGGCGGAGGCGGGACTGGTCGCCATCCATCAGCCCGGCGGCGACGAGAGCGCCGGCGGCCAGCCAGACGTGACACTGCTCGAAAGGGTGCTCAGTGGACTTCGCAAGCTCTAGCGGCGGTCCTTCCCGCTCCACCACCTCGGCGAAGATCGTGGTGGCGGGTGGCTTCGGCGTGGGCAAGACCACGTTCGTCGGGGCCGTTTCGGAGATCAACCCGCTGCGCACGGAGGCCGTCATGACGTCTGCTTCAGCAGGCATCGACGACCTCACCCACACCGGGGACAAGACGACCACGACGGTCGCCATGGACTTCGGCCGCATCACCCTGGACCAGGACCTGATCCTGTACCTGTTCGGCACGCCCGGCCAGGACCGCTTCTGGTTCATGTGGGACGACCTGGTGCGCGGCGCCATCGGCGCGATCGTGCTGGTGGACACCCGGCGTCTCGCCGACTGCTTCCCGGCGGTCGACTACTTCGAGAACTCGGGTCTTCCCTTCGTGATCGCCCTCAACGGGTTCGACGGCCAGCAGCCGTACCAGCCGGACGAGGTCCGGGAGGCGCTGCAGATCGGCCCCGACACCCCGATCATCACCACCGACGCGCGGCACCGTGCCGACGCGAAGTCGGCGCTGATCACCCTCGTGGAGCACGCCCTGATGGCCCGCCTCCGCTAGCGGCTACCGCCGGTCTGCGCGACGCCCCCTGCGGCCACTGGGCTGCCGGGGGCTGTCGCATGCCGGGTGCGGGCAGTCCGTGGCCTGTCGCGCAGTTCCCCGCGCCCCTGGGGGCGTTGCCCCGACCGGGTTGCAAGAAAGGGCCCCTCCTTGTGTGGAGGGGCCCTTCTCGTCGATGAGGTCAGCGCCAGCTGTGGGGGGCGCGGAAGCCCGGCTCGCGTTCCAGGCGGCGCCAGCCGGCGCGGGCGCGCCCGCGGTGAGCCGGGGCCGCCGGCTGCACGGCGGCCCTGGCCAGCAGGATCGCCGTGATCGCGGCGACCTCCTCCGGCCCGGCGTGCCCCTTCTCGACACGGATGTCAGGTGTGCTCATGGGGTGCGTCTCCCTTACTGCGGCGGGTTGCCGTGCTTGCGGGACGGCAGGTCGGCGTGCTTGGTCTGCAGCATCGCCAGCGAACGGATCAGCACCTCACGGGTCTCGGCGGGGTCGATCACGTCGTCGACCAGACCGCGCTCGGCCGCGTAGTACGGGTGCATCAGCTCGGACTTGTACTCCTTGACCATGCGGGCCCGCATGGCGTCGGGGTCCTCGGCCTCGGCGATCTGGCGGCGGAAGATGACGTTGGCCGCACCCTCCGCGCCCATCACCGCGATCTCGTTCGTCGGCCAGGCGTACGTCAGATCGGCGCCGATGGACTGGCTGTCCATGACGATGTAGGCACCGCCGTACGCCTTGCGCAGGATCAGCGAGATCCGCGGCACCGTGGCGTTGCAGTACGCGTACAGCAGCTTCGCGCCGTGGCGGATGATGCCGCCGTGCTCCTGGTCGACGCCCGGGAGGAAGCCGGGGACGTCCAGGAAGGTGAGGATCGGGATGTTGAAGGCGTCGCACATCTGGACGAAGCGGGCGGCCTTCTCGGACGCCTCGATGTCCAGCACGCCCGCCAGCGACTGCGGCTGGTTGGCGACGATGCCGACGACCTGGCCGTCCATCCGGGCCAGGGCGCAGATGATGTTGCGCGCCCAGCGCTCGTGGACCTCCAGGTACTCGCCGTCGTCGACGATCTCCTCGATGACCTTGGTCATGTCGTACGGCCGGTTGCCGTCGGCGGGGACCAGGTCCAGCAGGACGTCGCTGCGGCGCTCCGCCTCGTCGGAGCACTCCACGCGCGGCGGGTTCTCCCGGTTGTTCTGCGGGAGCAGGGAGAGGAGGTAGCGCACCTCGTGGATGCACGTCTCCTCGTCGTCGTAGGCGAAGTGGCAGACGCCGGAGGTCTCGGCGTGCACGTCCGCGCCGCCCAGGCCGTTCTGGGTGATCTCCTCGCCGGTGACCGCCTTGACGACGTCCGGGCCGGTGATGAACATCTGCGAGGTGTCGCGGACCATGAACACGAAGTCGGTGAGGGCGGGGCTGTAGGCCGCGCCGCCCGCACAGGGGCCGAGCATCACGCTGATCTGCGGGATGACGCCGGACGCCTTGGTGTTGCGCTGGAAGATGCCGCCGTACCCGGCGAGGGCCGACACGCCCTCCTGGATGCGGGCGCCGGCGCCGTCGTTCAGGGAGACCAGCGGCGCGCCGGCCGCGATGGCCATGTCCATGATCTTGTGGATCTTGGTGGCGTGGGCCTCGCCCAGCGCGCCGCCGAAGATCCGGAAGTCATGGGCGTAGACGAAGACCGTGCGGCCCTCGACGGTGCCCCAGCCGGTGATCACGCCGTCCGTGTACGGCTTCTTCTCCTCGAGACCGAAGCCGGTGGCCCGGTGTCGGCGCAGCTGCTCGACCTCGCGGAAGGACCCCGGGTCCAGCAGCAGTTCGATGCGCTCCCGCGCGGTCAGCTTGCCCTTGGCGTGCTGCGCCAGGGTCGCCTTCTCGCTCGGGCCGGCCAGTGCCTGGGCACGGATCTCGTGCAGTTCGGCCACGCGTCCGCGCGCGTCGGTCGGCTCACCCGGCGCCTCATCCAAAACGGTCATGTAGTGACCTTACGAAGCCCACCCGTAAATGCGAGCCGTCCACACCTCACAGTACTCAGGGTGTTTTCCTGGTACCCCTGAACAGAACCCGGGCGACATGCAGCCGTTCCGACTGCTCAGAGGGCATCCGGCTTGTAGGGGTCGCACAAAGACGTCATCTGAGAGCCGCCTCACATTCACGGGGGCACGTGCGCCCGTTCGGGTCGGCCCGCTCCCCCCGGAGCGTAGCGGTGCCGTCGGACCGCTCCTCCCCGGGGTCTCAGCCGAAGCGGTTCAGGAGCTTGCGGTAGAGGCCGGGGGCGAGGGCGCGTACCCGGGAGGGGAGGGCGAGCCAGGGGGGGATGTAGGCGTCGTCGCGGCTCCGGGAGACGGCGTCCCAGACGGCGGCCGCGACCCGGCCGGGCGAGGTGGGGCGCGGGTGGGAGCGGTGGTACGGCGTGCCGCGGCGGGCGAAGAAGCCCGTCTCGACGGGACCGGGCACGACGAGCGTCACCCCCACGCCCGTACCGCGCAGTTCCTGCCGGAGCGCCTCGGCGAACGCGGCGAGCCCGGCCTTGGCGGCGGAGTACACCGCCTCCTCCCGTACGCCCACCGAGCCGGCCACCGAGCCGACGAGCACCACCCGGCCGCCGCCGGCCTCCACCATCGCGGGCAGCACCTCCCGTACGAGGTGCAGCGTCGCGTTGAGGTCCAGGAACAGCACCCGGTCGATGTCGGTGTGCGGCATCGTGAGGAACGGCCCGGCCCAGCCGATGCCCGCACCGGCGACCAGCACGTCGATGCGTCCGGTCTTCCGCAGCGCGGCCTGTGCCAGCATCCTCGCCCCGTCCGGCGCGGCGAGGTCGGCGGGCAGCAGGACCGCCGAGGTGCCGGACGCCGTCTCCTCCAGCCGCCGCCGGTCCCGGCCGCTGAGCAGCAGGTGCCAGCCCCCGGCGGCGAAGCGCCGCGCGGTGGCCGCGCCGATGCCCGAGGAGGCGCCGGTGACCAGGGCGACGCGCCGGTCCGTGCGCGGCGGCCCGTGACCGCGCGCCGCCGCCGGGGCCGGAGCGGCGGCACGGGCGGTTCCGTGTGCGGGGTCCGCCGGGGGGTCGTAGGTGGAACCGGAGCCGGTGGTGGTCACGAGTCGGTCTCCCATGCGCTGTCGCTGCGGGTCCTCGTCATCCAGAACACCCCCACCCCGGCGCACCGCGCCAGCGCTGGAGTCCGTCCGCCCGGTCCGCTCCGGCCCCCCGCCGGCGGGCGGTGTCCGGGCCCCCCGGGCCGGTGCGGACGCGCCGCGGGACCACTCCTGCGGGCCGCGGGATGCGGCCAGGCGGGCGTACGGCGGGTACGCGGCCGCGCGTGCCGGGATACGAAGGGGAGACCCTTCCGTGCCCGGTCCGTCCGGCCTTCCGTGGCGAGGTCACCATGCGTCTGCTGCTCGTCCACCCCAGTGCCCTGATGTACTCCGAGATCTTCCTCCGGCTCGAACCACTGGGCCTGGAGCGGGTGGCGGGCGCCGCCCGTGCGGCCGGTCACGAGGTCCGGGTCGTCGACCTCCAGGTGCTGGGCGTGAACCGGCTGCGCGACGAGGTGCGGTCCTTCCGCCCGGAGGCGCTCGGCATCTCGCTGAACTACCTGGCGAACATCCCCGAGGCGATCGCGCTGGCCGCGCGGGTGAAGCGGGAGGTGCCGGGCTGCTTCGTGTTCCTCGGCGGGCACAGCGTCTCGTTCGTCGCCGAGGAGGTCGTCGCGCAGGCGGAGGGCGCGGTCGACGCGGTGGTCCGCGGGGAGGGGGAACCGGCGGTCGCGCCGCTGCTGGAGGCGGTACGCGACGGCGGGGTGGAGGGCGTGCCGGGCGTCGTCACGGCTTCCGGGCGCGGTCCCGCGCCGCTGATGCTGCACGGCATCGACGCTCCGCTCCCGGCCCGTGACCTGATGCGCAACCGGCGCCGCTACTTCATCGGCGAACTCGATCCGTGCGCCTCCATCGAGTTCACCCGGGGCTGTCCCTGGGACTGCTCGTTCTGCTCGGCGTGGACGTTCTACGGCCGCAGCTACCGCAAGGCCTCGCCCGAGGCGGCGGCGGAGGACCTGGCGAGGATCCGCGAGCCCAACGTGTTCATCGTGGACGACGTGGCCTTCATCCGGCCCGAGCACGGGAACGCCATCGCGGACGAGGTGGAGCGGCGCGGCATCCGCAAGAAGTACTACCTGGAGACCCGCTCCGACGTCCTGCTGCGCCACCCCGAGGTGTTCGAGCGGTGGGCGCGGCTGGGGCTGCGCTACATGTTCCTCGGCATGGAGGCGATCGACGCCGAAGGGCTCGACCTGTACCGCAAGCGGATCAGCCCCGACGAGAACCTGAGGGCGCTGGAGACGGCCCGCCGGCTCGGCATCAGGGTCGCGATCAACCTGATCGTGGATCCGGCCTGGGACGAGGAACGCTTCCGCGTGGTGCGGGAGTTCGCGATGGCCGTGCCGGAGATCGTGCACTTCACCGTGATGACCCCGTACCCCGGTACGGAGATCTGGCACACCGAGTCGCGCCGGCTCACCACCCGCGACTACCGCCTCTTCGACATCCAGCACGCGGTGGTGCCGACCACGCTGCCGCTGGGGCGCTTCTACGAGGAACTGGTGCGGACCCAGGCGGTCATCAACCGCAAGCACCTGGGGGTGCGCACGGCGTTCGGCGCGGCGCGCGTGCTCGGCCGCAACCTGCTGCACGGGCAGACCAACTTCGCCCGCATGCTGTGGAGGTTCAACCAGGTCTACAACCCGCGCCGGCAACTCGCCGACCACGCGCGGCCGGTGCGCCACGAGCTGCCGCTCCCCCAGCGCCTCGACGTCGGCGACCGGCGCGCGCTGTACGTCCACACCCGGGGAGCGGCGCGGGACGCGCCGACCGGCCGGACACCGGACTAGCCGACCACCGGGGCTCTTCCGTGGTGGGCGGCGGCCGCGCGGCCGGACGCGGAGGCGCTCACCGCACGGCTGCCCGGACGTCCGGCGCGGGATTCGCCGGGACGGTGCGGGATCGGGCCGGTCGTGGTGAGGGGCGGTGAGACGCGGGTGGCGCGGCGCGAGGGCGCAGACGTCCTCCGCGCGGTCGGCCGAACGCGTCGCCGGCCGGCCGAGCACCGGCCGGAGCGTGACGAACCGGATGTACGGCGCGAGCGGCCCGCCCCGTTCGCGGTCGCCGCGGAAGGAGACGGTCGGATCGAGGGGTGTGCCGCCGGAGCCGTCGGGCAGGCGCTCCGGGAGGGGGCGGCGCTCCGCGCGACGTACTCCCGGCACGTCACCCGGCCGTCCCACCCACCACGCCGCGCCGGCTCCACCAGGACCGCGTCCGAAGGCGCGACCGACGGGTACCGCCCGGCGCGGCGGCCCGATCGCGCCATCTTCGCCATACATGTTGAATGTTCAAGGGAATGGGTCTACGGTGGACCCCGTCGGGTTAGTTGAACATTAAACGTCATTCCTTCAGGAGGAACATCATGGGCATCTTCGGCCGCAAGGACAACGAGACCGCCACCGCGACCACCGGCTCCGCGGTGAACCCTGACCTGGCCGCGCTGACCGGCGAGTACACGATCGACCCCGCGCACTCCACGTTCGGCTTCGTCGCCCGGCACGCCATGGTCACCAACGTCAAGGGCAGCTTCCAGGACTTCACCGGCACGCTGCACCTGGACGGCGCCGACCCGTCCAGGTCCACGGCCACCATCGACGTGGTGATGGACAGCATCGAGACGGGCAACGCCGACCGTGACGGTCATCTGAAGAGCGCCGACTTCTTCAAGACGGACGAGTTCCCGACGATGACCTTCCGCACCACCAAGGCGGAGGCCCTCGGCGGCGACGACTACCGCGTCACCGGTGACCTGACCATCCTGGGCACCACCAAGCAGCTCAGCATCGACCTGGAGTTCAACGGCGCCGCGAAGGACCCCTTCGGCAACGAGCGCGTCGGCTTCGAGGGCAAGGCGGAGATCCTGCGCTCGGAGTGGGGCCTGACCTGGAACGCGGCGCTGGAGACGGGCGGCGTCCTGGTCTCCGACAAGATCAAGCTGAACTTCGACATCTCGGCGATCAAGCAGGCGTGAGCCTCGCCGGCCCCTCGGGCCACCCGAGTTCACCACGGTAGCGGCCCGGAGCCCGACGAGGCGTCCGGGCCGACGCCTGTCCGGCCGCGGCGACGAGGCCGGCGAGACCGCGTCCTCACCGTCTCCCCGCCGCCCGGGCCGGATCGTCGGCTCCACGCCGTCCGTGTCGGGACCCTCCACCGAAGTTCCCGCGGTACAGCCGCTCCGGATCCACGAGCACGGCCTCACCGCGCTTTTCCGCCGCCTTCGGCTCATCGGTGAACCCGGCCCCGCCGTAGCAGGCGGGCCGTACGGCCGACGTGTCGGTCCCGCGAGCGGCCGGCAGTGACACAGCGCGCTTCAGCCGCTCCAGGCGCCCCGTCCCATGGCCCGGTCCCACTCGACCTCGCCCAGGGAGAGCAGCACGCCGTTGTCCTGTCCGGCAGCGCCTCGTACGACCACGGGGAACGGCGCCCGGCGGGACACGGGTGGCCGAGGCAGGATCCCCCGGCCGGTCAGAACCCTCCGCCGAAGTCCCCGCCGCCCCCGAAGTCCCCGCCGCCGAAGCCGCCGCCTCCGCCGAAACCGCCGCCGAAGTCCCCGCCGTCGAAGTCCGCGCCGGAGACGTCGCCGCCCTCGTAGCCGCCGAAGTCGCCGTAGCCGGCGCCGTAGGCGGCCCCGTAGGCGGGGCCGGCCATCATGCCGCCGAGCATGGTGCCGACGAGCAGGCCGGGCAGCAGGCCGCCGCCGAAGTAGCCGCCGGCCCAGGGGCCGTAGGCGGGACCGGCGTCCCAGTAGGGGCGGCGCCCGTAGTCGGTGTCGACCTCGCGGATGACGGGGTCGAGGCCGTCGGCGAGACGGGTCCGGTCGGCCGCGCAGACCGGGACCTCGCGCTCGGCACCGCCCGGCGGCGTCCAGACGACGTCGGCGACCGAGGGACCGTGACGCGGGTCGAAGAAGCAGGGCGGACGGCGCTCCGGCAGCGGCCGTCCCTCCCGGCGGGCGGCGAGGGAGGCGAGGGCGAAGCGGCCGTCCTCCACGGCCTGGGTGACGGCCCGGACGTCCTCCGGTTTGCGGGCCGCGGCCATGAACGACTTGGACCGCTCATAGGCGTCCAGCGCGTGCGCGTAGTCCGCGCGCATCGCGTCGTCCGCGCCGGGTTCGCCGGGATGGAAGTCGAGGCGGTCGAGCTCCTCGCCGAACGCGGTGATGTCCTCGTCCACCACCACCCGCAGCTTCTCCAGCGCGGACCGCTGCTCCTCCTCGCGGCGGCGCCGGTTGCGGCGGGACACGGCGTAGACGCCCGCGCCGCCGGCCGCCGCCAGCGCACCGACGGTGATCAGCCCGCCGACGGGGACCCCGCTCGAACCGTCACTCCACGAGTTCGGCGCGGAGCCGCCGGTGTTGCGCAGCGCGCTGTCGACGAAGTCGTTCAGCTGGGCCTTGGCGTCGCCGGCGCCCTGCACGGACGTGACCAGGTTCCGCACGCCCTGACGGCTGAGCACGCTGCTGTCGGCGCGCGCGTCGAACCGGTCGCCGAGGCGGATGCCGTACAGACCGGTGACGCCGGTCTCGGTGCGCAGGTTCTGGAAGAGGTCCTGCGTCGGGTAGTCCGCCGGGAGGACCGCCACGAAGACGGGTTCGTCCGCGTCCTCGATCTTGTTGGCGAGCGCCTCGGCGTCGGACTTCGCCAGGATGTCCTGGGCCGCGGGGTCGACGTAGACGGGGCTCTCGCGCAGCGCGCGGGCGATCTCCGAGACGTCGGTGGCCGCCCGCGCCCCCGGCGCACCGGCCACCAGAACCGCCAGTACGGCGGCCACCGGCACGATCAGCAGGCGTACGAGGGTACGCATCGTCGCGTCCTTCATGTCTTCGAAGCTACCCGAATCCGTCCGCAAACGGACATCGGGGCCGGCAAGGGCTCCGAAGACGCCCCTGCCGGACGGGCCGTACGGGTCCCCTACGCGGCCGGTTCCACGCCTGCCCGCAGCAGCCCGTACGCGTAGGCGTCCTCCAGCGCCTGCCAGGACGCGGCGATGACGTTCTCGGCGACGCCCACCGTCGACCACTCCCCCGCCCCGTCGGACGTGGAGATCAGGACGCGGGTGGTGGACTGGGTGCCGTGCTTGCCCTCGAGGATGCGGACCTTGTAGTCGACCAGCTCCAGCTTGGCGAGCTGCGGATAGATCCTCTCCAGGGCGACGCGCAGGGCGCGGTCCAGGGCGTTGACCGGGCCGTTGCCCTCAGCGGTGGCCACGATGCGCTCGCCCTTGGCCCACAGCTTCACCGTGGCCTCGTTGGCGTGGGTGCCGTCGGGGCGGTCCTCGACGATCGCGCGCCAGGACTCGACGTCGAAGTACTTCAGCGGCCGGCCCTCGGCCTCCGCGCGCAGCAGCAGCTCAAAGGAGGCGTCGGCCGCCTCGTACGTGTAGCCCTTGAGCTCACGCTCCTTGACCCGCTCGACGACCCGGCCGACCAGTTCACGGTCGCCGCCGAGGTCGATGCCGAGCTCCTTGCCCTTGAGCTCGATGGAGGCGCGCCCGGCCATGTCGGAGACCAGCATCCGCATGGTGTTGCCGACCTGCTCGGGGTCGATGTGCTGGTAGAGGTCCGGGTCGACCTTGATCGCGGAGGCGTGCAGTCCGGCCTTGTGCGCGAAGGCGGAGACGCCGACGTACGGCTGGTGCGTGGACGGGGTGAGGTTGACGACCTCGGCGATGGCGTGCGAGATGCGGGTCATCTCCCGCAGCCGGCCCTCGGGCAGGACCTGCTTGCCGTACTTCAGCTCCAGGGCCGCCACCACCGGGAACAGGTTGGCGTTGCCGACCCGCTCGCCGTAGCCGTTGGCGGTGCACTGGACGTGGGTGGCGCCCGCGTCGACGGCGGCGAGGGTGTTGGCGACCGCGCAGCCGGTGTCGTCCTGGGCGTGGATGCCCAGCCGGGCGCCGGTGTCGGCGAGCACGGTGGAGACCACGGCCTGGATCTGCGCCGGGAGCATGCCGCCGTTGGTGTCGCACAGGACGACCACGTCGGCGCCGGCCTCGGACGCGGCGCGGACCACCGCCTTCGCGTACTCGGGGTTGGCGCGGTAGCCGTCGAAGAAGTGCTCGCAGTCGACGAAGACCCGGCGGCCCTGCTCCTTGAGGAAGGACACCGTGTCGCGGACCATCTCGAGGTTCTCCTCGAGGGTGGTGCGCAGGGCGAGCTCGACATGGCGGTCGTGGGACTTCGCGACCAGCGTGATCACCTGCGCGCCGGAGTCGAGAAGCGCCCTCACCTGCGGGTCCTTCGAGGCGGTGGCGCCGGCGCGGCGGGTGGCGCCGAAGGCGACCAGCCGGGCGTGCCGGAACTCGATCTCCTGCCGGGCACGGGCGAAGAACTCGGTGTCCCGCGGGTTCGCGCCGGGCCAGCCGCCCTCGATGAAGCCCACGCCGAACTCGTCCAGGTGCCGGGCGATGGCGAGTTTGTCGGCGACCGTGAGGTTGATGCCCTCGCGCTGGGCGCCGTCGCGCAGGGTGGTGTCGAAGACGTGGAACGAGTCGTCGGGCTCGCTGGGTGCGGTCATGGTCTGAAGGCTCCTGAATTGATCTCGGTCTACCGGAATGACCGGTTCCACCGTTCCCCCATGGTCCCCCACGCCCCGTTCCCCGGCTGCGGGTGGGCCAGGAAACAGAAAAACCCCTCGCGGGTGCGAGAGGTCTGCGCGCGGGTCGAGGACGACGGTGTCCGCCCGTACCGTGTCGTACGTGCGGTCACTGCGGACCGGCGCGCCTGCTGCCAATAATCGTGGCGAACGAGAGCACGGAGGCAGTCTGGCACAGTCCGCCCCCGCGCTCACGTTCCGTCTCAGGATGCGGGCAGTGTGTGTTCACCCGCGGGGATCCGGCCTAACCCAGCCGGTGCATCCAGCCGTGCTTGTCCTCGGCAGTGCCGCGCTGGATGTCGAGGAGGGCCCGGCGCAGCCGGAGGGTGACCTCGCCGGGCTCGCCGCCGCTCTGCCGCCATTCGGCGCCGGTCCGCTTCACCGTGCCGACGGGGGTGATGACGGCCGCCGTACCGCAGGCGAAGACCTCGGTGAGGGTGCCGTTCTCCGAGTCGCGCTGCCACTGCTCGACGGAGACGCGCTCCTCGACGGCCTCGTAGCCGAGGTCGCGGGCGACGCCCAGCAGGGAGTCACGGGTGACGCCCTCCAGGATGGAGCCGCTGAGGGTGGGGGTGACGATCCTGTCGCCGTAGACGAAGTACAGGTTCATGCCGCCCAGTTCCTCGACCCACTGGTGCTCGACCGCGTCGAGGTAGCAGACCTGGTCGCAGCCCTTGACGGCGGCCTCGGCCTGGGCGAGCAGGGAGGCCGCGTAGTTGCCGCCGGTCTTGGCGTCGCCCATGCCGCCGGGGACGGCGCGGACGCGGTCCTCCGAGACCCAGATGGAGACCGGCTTCACGCCGCCCGGGAAGTAGGCGCCGGCCGGGGAGGCGATGACCAGGAACAGGTACTCGTTGGCGGGCTTCACCCCCAGCCCGACCTCGGTGGCGATCATGAAGGGGCGCAGGTAGAGGGACTCCTCGCCGCCGTGCGCCGGCACCCATGCCTTGTCCTGCGCGACGAGGGCGTCGCACGCCTCGATGAAGGTCTCGACCGGCAGTTCGGGCATCGCGAGGCGCTTGGCGGAGCGCTGGAAGCGCTCGGCGTTCTTCTCGGGGCGGAAGGTGGCGACGGAACCGTCGGGCTGACGGTAGGCCTTCAGCCCCTCGAAGATCTCCTGCGCGTAGTGCAGGACGGTGGTCGCGGGGTCGAGGGAGATCGGCGCGTACGGGACGAGCTGGCCGTCGTGCCAGCCGCGGCCCTCGGTCCACTTGATCGTCACCATGTGGTCGGTGAAGTGGCGGCCGAACCCGGGGCTGGTCAGGATCGCCTCGCGCTCTGCGTCCGAGAGCGGGTGCGCCGAGGGCTTGAGCTCGATCGTGGGCGTCGTCATGAGTGGTTGTCCTTCACCGGTTGTAGTGACGGGCCGCGCACACGCCCGTACGGCCGGTGGCCAGTACTAGGACGTCCGAGCATTCCCTCATTCCGCGGCTCCGCGTCCGATTATCGCCCGGAGGCGGCGGCGGAAGAAACAGGGTGAATGCGGCCCGGTGGTCGATGGTGGCACCCGGCGGGGACAGGGGGAAGCCGCCGGGTGCGAATGCGACCCGGCGGCTTCGAATGTTTTCGAGGGGGCGCCGGGTCAGCCGGCTACTCGCGCGGCGAGCGCGTCGCCGATCTGCGAGGTGCTGCGGGCGGGCAGGGCGCCGCGCTCCGCGAGGTCGGCGGAGACGGCGTCCTCGATGCGGGCCGCCTCGGCGTCGTGGCCGAGGTGACGCAGCAGGAGGGCGACGGACAGGACCGTGGCGCTGGGATCGGCCTTGCCCTGACCGGCGATGTCCGGGGCCGAGCCGTGCACGGGCTCGAACATGGACGGGAACGCGCGGCCCGGGTTGATGTTGCCGGAGGCCGCGACGCCGATGCCGCCGGAGACGGCCGCGGCGAGGTCGGTGATGATGTCGCCGAAGAGGTTGTCGGTGACGATGACGTCGAAGCGGGCCGGGTCGGTGACGAGGTAGATCGTCGCGGCGTCGACGTGGATGTAGTCGGTGGTGACCTCGGGGAACTCCTCGGCCACCTTGTTGAACACGTTCGTCCACAGGTGGCCGGCGAAGGTCAGCACGTTGTTCTTGTGGACCAGCGTGAGCTTCTTGCGCGGCCGGGCCTGGGCGCGGGCGAAGGCGTCGCGGACCACGCGCTCGACGCCGAAGGCCGTGTTCACGGACACCTCGGTGGCGACCTCGTGCGGCGTGCCCTTGCGGATGGTGCCGCCGTTGCCCGTGTACGGCCCCTCGGTGCCCTCGCGGACCACGACGAAGTCGATCTCCGGCTGCCCGGCGAGCGGGGTGGCGACACCCGGGAGGAGCTTCGACGGGCGCAGGTTGACGTGGTGGTCGAAGGCGAAGCGGAGCTTGAGCAGGAAGCCGCGCTCGAGGACGCCGGAGGGGACCGAGGGGTCGCCGATGGCGCCGAGCAGGATGGCGTCGTGCCGCTTCAGCTCGTCGAGGTCGGCGTCGGTGAGGGTCTCACCGGTGGCGTGGTAGCGCTTGGCGCCGAAGTCGTACTCCTTGGTCTCCAGCTTCACATCCTGCGGAAGGACGGCGGAGAGGACCTTGAGACCTTCGGCCACGACCTCCTGGCCGATGCCGTCACCGGGGATCACTGCGAGATTGATGCTGCGAGACATGCGGGCACCCTACTCCTCGTCCCACGGGATGACATGCGGCGTCCGGCATACGGACGCCGTCGGCGTGTCAGTGGCCGGTCGAGCCGCCGTTGTCCCTGCGGTCGAGGGCGCGCTGGAGCGCCGCGGCGGCGTTCTTGCGGTCGGATTCGCTGGTGTGGGGGGTGTGACGGACGCGGCGGCGGACGGTCGTCTCGGCCATGGGTCATCGACTCCTTCGGCATACGTGGAGTGCGGAAAGGGGGTTGCGAGACACCGGAAGGGGCGGGGAGCGGCGGACCGCAGGGATTGCCTGCACGGGGCCCGGCTCACGACCGCCGTTCGCTTGATCGAGCGAGTCGTTCGGCTCCTACAAAGTTAGAGGAGCGGAGTGCTTCTGTCTGCACAATTACTCGGACTTCCTACTATCTGAGACGGTGGACCGGGTCGCACCTCTCCCACCTGCGAAAACACCGGACGGGCCAGGTCGGGGGGTGACCTGGCCCGTCCGGGGGTGGGGTGGGCGTCAGCCCATGTGCGGGTAGCCGTAGTCGGTCGGCGGGACCAGCGTCTCCTTGATGGCGCGGGTCAGCGTCCAGCGCATCAGGTTCTGCGGGGCGCCGGCCTTGTCGTTGGTGCCGGAGGCGCGGCCGCCGCCGAAGGGCTGCTGGCCGACGACGGCGCCGGTCGACTTGTCGTTGATGTAGAAGTTGCCGGCCGCGTAGCGCAGCTTCTCCATCGTGTACGCCGCCGCCGCACGGTCGTTCGCGATGACCGAGCCGGTGAGGGCGTAGTCGGAGACCGACTCCATCTGGGTCAGCATCGCGTCGTACTGCTCGTCCTCGTAGACGTGCACGGCGAGGATCGGGCCGAAGTACTCGGTGCGGAACACCTCGTTCTCCGGGTCGGCGCACTCGATGACGGTCGGGCGGACGAACCAGCCGACCGAGTCGTCGTAGGAGCCGCCCGCGACGATCGTGCAGGCCGGGTCCTCCTTGGCACGGTCGATGGCGGCCTTGTTCTTGGCGAAGGACCGCTCGTCGATGACGGCGCCGATGAAGTTCGACAGGTCGGTGACGTCACCCATGGCGATGTGGTCGACCTCGGCCGCGAACTCCTCCTTGAAGCCGGAGTTCCAGATCGACGCCGGGATGTACGCGCGCGAGGTGGCGCTGCACTTCTGGCCCTGGTACTCGAAGGCGCCGCGGGTCAGCGCGGTCTTCAGCACCGCGCGGTCGGCGCTCGGGTGGGCGACGAGGAAGTCCTTGCCGCCGGTCTCGCCGACCAGGCGCGGGTAGGTGCGGTACTTCTCGATGTTCCGGCCGACCGTCTTCCACAGGTGCTGGAAGGTCCTGGTCGAACCGGTGAAGTGGATGCCGGCCAGGTCCCGGTGTTCCAGGGCGACCTCGGAGACCTCGATGCCGTCGCCGGTGACGAGGTTGATGACGCCCTTGGGCAGACCGGCCTCCTCCAGCAGCCGCATCAGCAGCACGGCGGCGTGGGTCTGCGTCGGGGACGGCTTCCAGACGACGACGTTGCCCATCAGGGCGGGCGCGGTGGGCAGGTTGGCGGCGATCGCGCTGAAGTTGAAGGGCGTGATCGCGTAGACGAAGCCCTCCAGCGGACGGTGGTCGAGGCGGTTCCACACGCCCGGGGAGTTGGCCGGGGGCTGCTCGGCGAGGATGCCGCGCGCGTAGTGGACGTTGAAGCGCCAGAAGTCGACCAGCTCGCAGGGGCTGTCGATCTCGGCCTGCTGCGCGGTCTTGGACTGGCCCAGCATCGTGGAGGCGGCGATGGTCTCGCGCCAGGGACCGGCCAGCAGCTCGGCGGCGCGCAGGATGATCGCCGCGCGGTCGTCGAAGGACATCGCGCGCCAGGCGGGCGCGGCGGCGAGGGCCGCGTCGATGGCGTCGCGGGCGTCCTGCTGGGTGGCGTTGGCGTAGGTGCCCAGGCGGGCCTTGTGGTTGTGCGGCTGCACGACGTCGAAGCGCTCGCCGCCGCCCATCCGCTTCTCGCCGCCGATGGTGCAGGGGAGGTCGATCGGGTTGTCGGCCAGCTCCTTGAGCCTGGCCTCCAGCCGGGCACGCTCGGGCGTCCCGGGGGCGTAGCCGTGCACCGGCTCGTTGACGGGGGTGGGGACCTGGGTCACAGCGTCCATGGGTGGCGTAACTCCTTGTCGTGAGCGGTGTGGTGTCAGCCCTTGGTGATCATGCTGCGGGCGAAGAACCGCAGGTTGGCCGGCTTCTCCGCCAAGCGCCGCATGAAGTAGCCGTACCAGTCGGTGCCGTAGGCCGTGTAGACGCGCATGCGGTGCCCCTCGGCGGCGAGCCGCAGGTGCTCGTCGCCGCGGATGCCGTAGAGCATCTGGAACTCGTACTCGTCGAGCTTGCGTCCGGCGGTGCGGGCCAGTTCCTGGGCGATGGAGATCAGGCGCGGGTCGTGGGACCCGATCATCGGGTAGCCCTCGCCCTCCATCAGCGTCCGCAGGATGCGCACGTACGCCTTGTCGATCTCGTGCTTCTGCTGGTAGGCGACCTCGGCGGGCTCCTTGTAGGCGCCCTTCACCAACCGTACCCGGCTGCCGGCCGCGGCGAGGCGTCGCGCGTCCTCCTCGGTGCGGAAGAGGTAGGCCTGGATGACGCAGCCGGTCTGCGGGACGTCCTTCCGCAGCTCCTCGTGGATGGCGAACATCGAGTCGAGGGTGGTGTGGTCCTCGGCGTCCAGCGTCACCGTGGTGCCGATCCCGGCGGCGGCCTCGACGACCGGGCGGACGTTGGCGAGCGCCAGCTCGTGGCCGCCGGGGAGGGCCTGCCCGAACATCGACAGCTTCACCGACATCTCGGCGCGGGCGCCGAGCTCCAGCGGCTTCAGCCGGTCGATCAGCTCCAGGTAGGCGTCCCGCGCGGCGGCGGCCTGCTCGGGGGTGGTGATGTCCTCGCCGACGACGTCCATCGTGAGTTCGAGGCCGTTGCCGGTGAGCTCCCGGACGATCGGCAGGACCTTGTCGACGGTCTCCCCGGGGATGAACCGGTCCACGACCTGTTTGGTCACCGGGGCCGCCGAGATCAGGCGTCGCATCCGGTCGCTGCGCGACGCGGCGAGAATCACGGGACCCAGCACGGGGCACCTCCACAAGCTGCACGAGGCCGTCGCCCGACGATTCGGGCACGGCACGGAGAACCACCGTGAAACCTACGGATGCCCCCGATCGTGGGCCATCGACAGCTGTCACGCATCCGTGCCGCAGATCTCAGACAGATGTATGAAGGCGCTGCGGTTCTGCGGCAGAATGCCCGGGTGACGTCGGAACGCAGGGACGACTACCAGGAGCTGGTGGACGAGATCTCGGAGCTGCTGGGCGCTCCGGCGACCCTGGAGAACCGCGACTTCGAGCTGATCGCCTTCGGGGCGTACGACAGTGAGGGCGACCTCGATCCGTCGGCGCTGGACCCGGTGCGCACCCGCTCGATCCTGACCCGGCGTTCGACGGCCGCCGTCCGCGCCTGGTTCGAGGGCTTCGGCATCACCCGCGCGACCGGCCCGGTCCGCATCCCGCGCACCCCCGAGGCGGGTGTCCACCGGGGACGCGTCTGCCTGCCGGTACGCCATCGGGGGGTCGTCCTCGGATACGTCTGGCTGCTCGACTACGACCCGGGCCCCTCCGAGCGGCAGCTGGACGCGGCCATGCGGGTGACGGCGCGCATCGGGGCGCTGCTCGCGGACGAGGCGCAGCACGGCGCCGACCTCACGCGGGAGCTGCGGGCGGTGCTGACCGCGGAGCGGGACTGGCAGCGGGAGATGGCCGTCGCCGAGCTGCGCACCGCCCTCGGCGGCCGCGCCGACGGTCCGCACACGGTGGTCTGTGTCGCCCCCTGGCCCTCCGTCGACCCGGACGACGCCCCGTCGGTCCGTACGGTGCCGGGGGCGACGGCGCTGTGCACCCTGCCGTGGGGCGCCGGGGGCGCCTTCCTGGGGGACGGCCTGTCGCTGGCCCTGCTGCTGCGGCTGCGCTCGACGGACGTACTGGCCCCGGCGACGACGGCGGCCTCACGGCTGCTGGAGCGGGCGGGTGCGAGCGGTCCCGGAAGCCGGGGCGGCCCCCCGGTGGCCGCGGGGATCGCCGTGCCCCGCGCGGGTCTCGCCGAGCTGGGCGCGGCCTGGGCGGAGGCGTCGGCGGCGGCGCGGGCGGCGCTGGCCGAGCCCCGGCTCGGACCGGTCGCCCCGTGGGCGTCGATCGGCCCCTACCGCCTGCTGACCGCGCTGCCCCGGGGCGCCGCCCGCGATCCCGTCGTCGGCCCCCTGCTCTCCCCCGCGCACGCCGAACTGGCCCGCACCGCCGAGGTCTACCTCGACCGCGCGGGCCAGGCCGGCCGCACGGCCGCCGAGCTGGGCGTCCACCGCCAGACCCTCTACTACCGCCTGTCCCGGATCGAGCAGCTCACCGGCCTGGACCTGGACGACGGCGAGGACCGGCTGCTGCTGCACATGGCGCTCAAGGCCGCGCGTTTGTAGCAGCGGCCTCGATCACCCGGCGCAGGCCGGCGGTCGGCTGCTCGCTGTCGGGCGCCGTCCTCGGGTGTCGAAGGCCCACTGAGCGATGAGGCCCGTCATCGGAATTCCTCCGTGCCACCCCCGCCTTCAGGCAAGGGTGTGGTACCTCCCGATTGCAGGGAGAGACGGAGTACTCCGGGCGGGCAGCCGGCGATGAAACAGAAACCCCCACGGCGCGAGCCGTAGGAAATCCCCTCCTTCAGGAGGGGAAGGAAGTCAACAGGGTCACGTAGAACATTTCGCATTCCATGCCTGCCGAGGGCTACCGCCACGGGATGCCGGACATGGCCCCGGCCCTGGCGCAGGAGACCCTGGGCGGCGCGCTGGCCGTCGCCGCCGGGCTGCCGGGGCGCGCGGGGGACGCCCTGGCGACGGCGGCACGGGAGGCGTTCACCGGCGGGATGCGGGGAGCGGCGATCGCGGCGGCGGTGCTGCTCCTCGGGGCGGCGGGACTGGCGGCGGCGGGGCTGCGGCGGATCCGCGTGCGCGGGGAGGCGGAAAACGCCGGACGGGCTGACCGAGTCAGTCCGTCCGGCGTGTGAGGACGAGTCCGTTCAGGACGAACGGGGTCCGGGGGCGGGACCCCCCGGTGACGTCAGACCAGGTTGACCGACCGGGCGGAGGTCGCCCCGATCTCCGCCGACAGTTCGGCCAGGACCCCGGCGGCCACCGTGTCGTCGACCGTCAGCACCGCGAGCGCCTCGCCGCCGACCGTCGCGCGGGCGACCTGCATGCCGGCGATGTTGATGCCGGCCTCGCCGAGGATGCGGCCCACGGTCCCGACGACGCCCGGACGGTCCTCGTAGCGCAGCACGACCATGTGGTCGGCGAGCGCGAGGTCCACGTCGTAGTCGCCGACCGCGACGATCTTCTGGACGTGCTTGGGGCCGGCCAGCGTGCCGGAGACCGAGATCTCCTCGCCGCCGGAGAGGGTGCCGCGCACGGTGACGACGTTGCGGTGGTCGGCCGACTCCGAGCTGGTGGTCAGCCGTACCTCGACACCGCGCTCCTGGGCGAACAGCGGGGCGTTGACGTAGGACACCGTCTCGTCGACGACGTCCTCGAAGACGCCCTTGAGCGCGGACAGCTCCAGCACCTTCACGTCGTGCTGGGTGATCTCGCCGTACACCTCGACGTCGAGGCGGGCCGCGACCTCACCGGCGAGCGCGGTGAAGATCCGGCCGAGGCGCTCGGCGAGCGGCAGGCCCGGCTTGACGTCCTCGGCGATGACACCGCCCTGCACGTTCACCGCGTCCGGGACCAGTTCGCCGGCGAGGGCGAGGCGCACCGAGCGGGCGACGGCGACACCGGCCTTCTCCTGCGCCTCGTCGGTGGAGGCGCCGAGGTGCGGGGTGCAGACGACCTGGTCGAACTCGAACAGCGGGGAGTCCGTGCAGGGCTCCTTCGCGTACACGTCGAGACCGGCGCCGGCGACCCGGCCCTCCTTGAGCGCCGAGTACAGCGCCTCCTCGTCGACGATGCCGCCGCGCGCGGCGTTGACGATGCGCACGCTCGGCTTGACCTTGCGCAGCGCCTCGTCGCCGATGAGGCCGACGGTCTCGGGGGTCTTGGGCAGGTGGACGGTGATGAAGTCGGAGACCTCGAGCAGCTCGTCCAGCGACAGGACCTTGACGCCCATCTGCGCGGCCCGCGCGGGCTGGATGTAGGGGTCGTAGGCGACGACCTTCATGCCGAAGCCGGACATGCGCTGGGCGACCAGCGCGCCGATGCGGCCCAGACCCACGACACCGAGGGTCTTCTCGGCCAGCTCGACGCCCGTGTACTTGCTGCGCTTCCACTCGCCGTTCTTCAGCGCGGCGTTGGCCTGCGGGATGTGGCGGGCGGTGGCGACGATCAGACCGCAGGCGAGCTCGGCGGCGGTCACGATGTTCGAGGTGGGGGCGTTGACGACCATCACGCCGGCCTTGGTGGCGGCGGAGACGTCGACGTTGTCCAGGCCGACGCCGGCGCGGGCGACGACCTTGAGCCGGTTCGCGGCGGCGATCGCCTCGGCGTCGACCTTGGTGGCCGAGCGGATCAGGATCGCGTCCACCTCGGCGATGGCCGGGAGCAGCTCGGCACGGTCCGCGCCGTTGCAGTGGCGGATCTCGAAGTCCGGACCGAGTGCGTCGACGGTGGCGGGCGACAGCTCTTCAGCGATGAGTACGACGGGTTTCGAGCTCACGTGAGTCCTCACAAGTCCAATGCGGACGGCCGTCCCGACGGCCGCAGGCGGTGAAGAAGTGCTAGCCGCGTGGAAGACGCACGACACTGTGGGCCTGACGCGTTTGTTGTACAGCAGTCTAGTGGCGCGGGGCGGGTCGTCTCGCGCCTTCGCGAATCGATCACCCGGAAGTGGCCGTACGGACCGGCGAACTGATTCCGGTCCCTCCGGCGGGGGCCGGGCGGAGCCCCGCGACGGCGCCCGTCACCGGCGGCGCCGTCGCGGGGAGCGGGGCTTACGCCTCCTCGTCGACCCAGCTCATGAGCTTGCGCAGCTCCTTGCCGGTGGTCTCCAGCAGGTGCTCGGAGTCCTGCTGCTTGTACTCGTTGTACTTCTTCAGACCGCCGTGGTACTCGTCCATCCACTGCTGCGCGAAGGTGCCGTCCTGGATCTCGGCGAGGACCTTCTTCATCTCGGCCTTGGTGGCGTCGGTGATGATCCGCGGGCCGGTGACGTAGTCGCCCCACTCGGCGGTCTCGGAGATCGACCAGCGCATCTTCTCCAGGCCGCCCTCGTACATGAGGTCCACGATCAGCTTCAGCTCGTGCAGGCACTCGAAGTAGGCGATCTCCGGCTGGTAGCCGGCCTCGGTCAGGGTCTCGAAGCCCGCCTTGACCAGCGCCGCGGTACCACCGCAGAGGACGGCCTGCTCACCGAACAGGTCGGTCTCGGTCTCCTCGGTGAAGGTGGTCTTGATGACGCCGGCGCGGGTGCCGCCGATGCCCTTGGCGTACGACAGGGCCAGCGCGAAGGCGTTGCCGGTCGCGTCCTGCTCGACGGCGGCGATGCAGGGAACGCCGCGGCCCTCCTCGTACTGACGGCGCACCAGGTGGCCGGGGCCCTTGGGGGCGACCATGCAGACGTCCACGCCGGCCGGGGGCTTGATGAAGCCGTAGCGGATGTTCAGGCCGTGGCCGAAGAACAGGGCGTCGCCGTCCTTCAGGTTGTCCTTGATGTGCTCCTCGTAGACCTGGGCCTGGATCGGGTCCGGGACGAGGATCATGATGACGTCGGCCTCGGCGGCGGCCTCGGACGGGCTCACCACGCGCAGGCCCTGCTCCTCGGCCTTGGCCTTGGACGTGGAGCCCTCGTGCAGACCGACGCGGACGTCGACACCCGAGTCACGCAGCGACAGGGCGTGGGCGTGGCCCTGGCTGCCGTAACCGATGACCGCGACCTTGCGGCCCTGGATGATGGACAGGTCGGCGTCGGCGTCGTAGAACAGCTCGGCCACTGGGTTCTCTCCTTGTGTGCAGGTGTTGCGTCCCACCGTATGACGATGGGGGAGGGGGAAGGTGGAGGGTCTCGCGATACGGGCGGCCGGTCGTGTCCCGGCCGCCCGTCTCAGGTCCTACGCCGACCGGTCCAGGGCGCGCAGCGACCGGTCGGTGATGGAACGGGCACCGCGTCCGATCGCGATCGTGCCGGACTGGACGAGCTCCTTGATGCCGAACGGCTCCAGCATCTTGAGCATGGCGGACAGCTTGTCGCCGCTGCCGGTGGCCTCGATGGTCACGGCCTCCGGGGAGACGTCCACGGTCTTGGCGCGGAACAGCTGGACGATCTCGACGATCTGGGAGCGCGTCTCGTTGTCGGCGCGCACCTTCACCAGGACGAGTTCGCGCTGGACGGCCTGCCCGGGTTCGAGTTCGACGATCTTCAGCACGTTGACGAGCTTGTTGAGCTGCTTGGTGACCTGCTCCAGCGGGAACTCCTCGACGCTCACCACGATGGTGATGCGGGAGATGTCGGGGTGCTCGGTGACGCCGACGGCGAGCGAGTCGATGTTGAAGCCGCGGCGGGAGAACAGGGCGGCGATCCGGGCCAGGATGCCCGGGGTGTTCTCCACCAGGACGGAGAGCGTGTGCTTGGACATGATCTGCTTCCTCTGCTTGAAAGTCCTGACGGCTCTCAGTCGTCTTCGTTGTCGCCGAAGTCCGGGCGGACGTCCCGGGCGGCCATGATCTCGTCGTTGGAGGTGCCGGCGGCGACCATCGGCCACACCATCGCGTCCTCGTGGACGATGAAGTCCACGACGACCGGGCGGTCGTTGATCGAGTTCGCCTCCTCGATGACCTTGTCGAGGTCGGCCGGGTCCTCGCAGCGGATCGCGTGGCAGCCCATGGCCTCCGACAGCTTCACGAAGTCGGGGACGCGGGTGCCGGCGCTCTTCTCGGTGGCGTCCACGCCGGGGCCGGAGTGCAGCACCGTGTTGGAGTACCGCTGGTTGTAGAAGAGGGTCTGCCACTGGCGGACCATCCCGAGGGCGCCGTTGTTGATGATGGCGACCTTGATCGGGATGTTGTTCAGGGCGCAGGTGGTGAGCTCCTGATTGGTCATCTGGAAGCAGCCGTCGCCGTCGATCGCCCAGACGGCGCGGTCGGGGGCGCCGGCCTTGGCGCCCATGGCGGCCGGGACCGAGTAGCCCATGGTTCCGGCGCCGCCGGAGTTCAGCCAGGTGGCGGGCTTGTCGTACCGGATGAAGTGCGCGGCCCACATCTGGTGCTGGCCGACGCCGGCCGTGAAGATCGTGCCCTCGGGCGCCAGCTGTCCGATGCGCTCGATGACCTGCTGGGGGGAGAGCGAGCCGTCCTCGGGCAGGTCGTAGCCGAGCGGGTAGGTCTCGCGCCAGCGGTTCAGGTCCCTCCACCAGGCGGTGTAGTCGCCGCGGTTGCCCTCGGCGTGCTCCTTCTGGACGGCCTGGACGAGGTCGGCGAGGACCTCGCGGGCGTCACCGACGATCGGCACGTCGGCGGTGCGGTTCTTGCCGATCTCGGCCGGGTCGATGTCGGCGTGGACGATCTTGGCGTACGGGGCGAAGCTGTCCAGCTTGCCGGTGACGCGGTCGTCGAAGCGGGCTCCGAGGGCGACGATCAGGTCGGCCTTCTGCAGCGCGGTGACGGCGGTGACCGAACCGTGCATGCCCGGCATCCCCACGTGCAGTTCGTGGCTGTCGGGGAACGCGCCGAGTCCCATCAGGGTGGTGGTGACGGGAGCTCCGGTGAGTTCGGCGAGGACCTTCAGCTCGGCGGTGGCACGGGCCTTGAGGACGCCGCCGCCGACGTAGAGGACCGGCCGCTTCGCGGCGGTGATCAGCTTGGCGGCCTCGCGGATCTGCTTGGCGTGCGGCTTGGTGACGGGCCGGTAGCCGGGCAGGTCCATGACGGGCGGCCAGGAGAAGGTGGTCTTGGCCTGGAGGATGTCCTTGGGGATGTCGACCAGGACCGGTCCCGGGCGGCCGGTGGAGGCGATGTGGAACGCCTGCGCGATCGCCCGGGGGATGTCCTCCGCCTTGGTGACCAGGAAGCTGTGCTTGGTGATCGGCATGGTGATGCCGACGATGTCCGCCTCCTGGAAGGCGTCCGTGCCGATCGCCTTGGACACGACCTGCCCGGTGATCGCGACCAGCGGCACGGAGTCCATGTGCGCGTCCGCGATCGGGGTGACCAGGTTGGTGGCGCCCGGACCGGACGTCGCCATGCACACCCCGACCTTGCCGGTGGCCTGGGCGTAACCGGTGGCCGCGTGGCCGGCGCCCTGCTCGTGGCGGACCAGCACGTGGCGCACCCGCGTGGAGTCCATCAGGGGGTCGTACGCCGGCAGGATGGTGCCCCCGGGAATGCCGAATACCGTGTCGGCGCCGACCTCCTCGAGAGAGCGAATGAGGGACTGTGCGCCCGTGACGTGCTCCACGGGGGCGGACTGTCCTCCGGATCGGGGCCGGGGCTGCGGGTGATGGGCCCCGGTGGCCTGCTCGGTCATCGGCATTCTCTTCTCGATGCTGAGGGTTTTTGCGAAGTTCGTGCGGGTCACGCGTGCTGCTCGGCGGGTGCCTGTGCAACAAAAAACCCCTCGTGCCATAAGGCAAGCGAGGGGAGCGCGCCGGGTGGTGGTCGCTGAGCGGTCGAGGCTCAGCGTCAGCCGACGCGCTTTCCAAGTACGAGAATTCGGGTGCGCATGGCATTGACCCTCCCCCCGGCGCGCACTCACTGTCAAGTGGGTGGGACGGGAGTCTCATTATGTGAGCGCAGTGCCGTACCGGCCTGGAGGACGGCGGTCACTCCGGTGGAGTACACCCCGGCGCCCCCGCCGACGAACACCGGTTCGGCCGGTCCGGGCGGCACCGGGTAGTGCCCGGAGGCCAGCGCCCTGCGCAGCCGGTACTCGTCCAGCGGCCCGGAGAAGGCCTTGCCCTGCCCGTGCGTGCAGCCCATCGCGCGCAGGGCCGCGGCCTGCTCGGGCAGGTCCACGCCGTCGGCGACGGACTGCATCCCGAGGTCGGAGGCGATCCGCAGCAGACCGCTGGTGATCTTGTGCAGCCGCGCGGACTCCACCACGCCGTCGACCAGGCTCCGGTCGAGCTTCAGTATGTCGACGGGGAGCCGCCGCAGGGCCGTGATCGCCGCGGGACCGCTACCGAAGCCGTCGAGCGCGATCCGGACGCCGAGCCGCTTGAGCACGGTCAGCCGGCGCTCCAGCTCGTCGAGCGACACCGCGGGGTCGGTGTCGGCCAGCTCGACGACCAGGGAGCCGGACGGCAGCCCGTGCCGGGTGAGCAGGGCCTCGATCGAGCCCAGGGGCAGTGACCGGTCCAGCAGCCGGTGGGCGCTCAGCCGGACGGCCACCGGGACGGGCAGACCGGTCATGTGCCGTTCGGCGGCCTGTTCGACGGCCTCCTCCAGCACCCAGCGGCCCAGCTCCGCGGTCTTCTCGCTGTCCTCGGCCACGCGCAGGAACTCCGCGGGGGTGAAGAGCACCCCTTGGGAGGAGCGCCAGCGCGCCTGGGCGCAGACCGAGGTGATCCGGCCGTCCTCCAGGCAGACCACCGGCTGGTGCAACAGGGCGAACTCGCCGTGGTGCAGCGCCGCGCGCAGCCGGGTGGCCAGCTCCGCCCTGCGCACCACGTCCTGCTGCATCTGCGGCTTGTACAGCTCCACGCGCCCCTTGCCGGCCGCCTTCGCCCGGTACATGGCGAGGTCGGCGTTGCGCAGCAGTTCGCCCGCGCCGAGGCCGGGTTCGGCGAAGGCCACGCCGATGGAGGCGTTGACCCGGACATCGTTGCCGTCGATGACGTAGGGCTGGGAGAGGGCCGCCCTCAGCCGGTCGGCGAGCTCCAGGATGTGCCGCTCACGGGCGTCCCGGTCGCGGACGCCGTCCCCGACGATCAGGGCCGCGAACTCGTCGCCGCCCAGCCGGGAGGCGGTGTCGCCCTTGCGGACCGCGTCCTGGAGTCTGCGGGCGGCCTGGACGAGCAGCTCGTCCCCGGCCTGGTGCCCGATGGTGTCGTTGACGCCCTTGAAGCCGTCGAGGTCGATGAAGAGCACCGCCGTGCCCCTGAGGGCGGCCCCGCGGTCCGAGGCCCGGCGGCCGGACAGCGCCTGTTGGACGCGTCGGGTGAACAGGGCGCGGTTGGGCAGGTCGGTGAGCGGGTCGTGCTCCGCGTTGTGCTGGAGCTGCGCCTGGAGCCGGACCCTCTCGGTCACGTCACGGCTGTTGAAGATCAGGCCGCCGTGGTGCCGGTTGACGGTCGACTCGACGTTCAGCCAGCCTCCCCCGCTCTCGGCTTCGCTCGAGCGGGAGGCGCTCCCACCGCCGGAGCGGAAGCGGCACTCGATGCGGGTGGTGGGTTCCTCCACCGGGTCGGCGGCGAGGAAGCGGCGCACCTCGTGCACGACGCAGCCCAGGTCCTCCGGGTGGATGAGACTGGCCAGTTCGGTCCCCTCCAGCTCCTCCGCGGGTCTGCCGTACACCCCGGCGGCGGCCGGGGAGACGTAGCGGAGGACGCCGCTGGGGGCGGCGATCATGATGACGTCGCTGGAGCCCTGCACCAGGGAGCGGAAGTGGTTCTCCTTCTGCGCCAGTTCCTGGGTGAGGGTGATGTTGTCGAGCAGCATGATGCCCTGGCGCACGACGAGCGCGAGCACCACGGTGCCCCCGGTGAGCAGCACGACGCGGTCGACGCTGCGACCGTTGAGGACGTTGTAGAGGATCCCCAGGGTGCACACGGCCGCGGCGAGGTACGGCGTGAGCGCGGCGAGGGAGCCGGTGATGGGCCGGGAGAGCGGATACCGGGTGTGCTCGCCGGGCGGCGGTCCGTGGTGGTGGTCCGGCACGCCGTGCCGCCCGGGCAGGTGCTCGCGGACCACGCGCGTGTGCCCCTCCCGCTCGGGCCGTCCGTCGCGGGGCGCGGTCCAGGGGGCGTACGCCAGGAGCAGCGAACCGGCGAACCAGCCCGCGTCGAGCAGTTGTCCGGAGCGGTAGTCGGCGTGCAGCAGCGGGGAGGTGAACAGGGCGTCGCACATCACGGTCAGCGCGAGCGCGCCGATCGCGGTGTTGACCGCGGACCGGTTGACCGCCGAGCGCCGGAAGTGCAGCGCGAGCACCATGCTGACCAGGGCGATGTCGAGCAGCGGGTACGCCAGGGACAGCGCGGTGTGCGCGACGCCCGGGCCCTCGGCCCGCGCGGCCTGGGCGAGCGCGAGGCTCCACGCGAGGGTGAGCAGGGAACCGCCGATCAGCCAGGCGTCCAAAGCGAGACAGACCCAGCCGGCCCTGTTCGCGGGCCGTTTGGCGAGCACCAGCAGCCCCACGATGGCGGGCGGCGCGAAGCACAGGAAGAACAGGTCGGCGTAGCTGGGGCTGGGCACGGGAAGCCCGAGGACGACCTCGTACCACCCCCAGATCAGATTGCCCAGGGAGGCCATGACCGAGGAGAGGCCGAACATCAGCCAGGCGGGACGGAACCGGGTGCGGGGACTGCGGGCGTAGACGAAACAGGACACGGCGGCCACACCGGCCGCGGCGCTCAGTCCGAAGTCGCCCATGATCAGCGCGAGGCGCTCCGAGCCCCAGCCGAACGCGGCGCCGACGGCGTAGGCCGCGCAGACCAGGGCCAGCACGAGTTGGGCGGCCGGGCCGGGCCGGCGGCCGGCGGCCGGCGCACCCGGCAGCGGTGTCGTCGGCGCGGGCTGCCGCCGCGGCGCTCCGTCCAGCGTGGAGGTGGGGGTGGGGGCGCTCACCGGCGCCCCCCGGTCCGCTCCGCTCCCGGGTCGCCCGGCCCCCGGTGCGCCGGGTGGTCCTGCCGTCCGCGGCTGCCGTGCGCGGGGCGGCGACGGCCGGGACCGCCGTGAGGGCCGCTGTGCCGGGTGCGGTGGCCGCCCTCGTGACCACGGCCGCACGCGGCCGTGCGCCACGGTCGTCGCCGACGGCTCCGCCGCGTCGGATCGCTCGTCCACAGACCGTGCATCGTCCGTCGCCCCCCTCACTGTCCGCAGTGTCCTGCCCCCGCGCCGTTGGTCAGCGGCGCGGCCCCTGTCGGGACGATACACCAGTACCGTCACTCAGGGACATAGGTTCTCTACGCTGCGTAACGATCAACTGATGTATGAGTACCCACCGCGCCCGGATCGACGCGCACGGTACTCGAAGCGGGTCACAGGTCTTCCGCTCCCGTCACCAGGATCACGTTGTCGAGCTCCTCCTGGTTCAGGTGACGGCGCAACTGACGGACCAGCAACCGCTCGGCGCGCGGCCGGAAGGCGGAGGTGGCTCCGCCGACGTGCGGGCTGATGAGGACGCCCGGCGCCCGCCACAGGGGGTGTTCCGAGGGCAGCGGTTCGGGATCGGTGACGTCGAGGGCCGCGGTGACGCGCCCGCTCTCCAGCTCGGTGAGCAGCGCCTTGGTGTCGACGACGCCGCCGCGGGCCACGTTCACCAGCAGGGCGCCGTCCTTCATCCGGGCCAGGAACCCGGCGTCCACGAGGTGCCGGGTGGTCTCGGTCAGCGGTGTGGAGAGGACGACGACGTCCGCCTCCGGGAGCAGGGCGGGCAGTTCGGTGAGCGGGTGCACCGGCCCGCGCTCCGTGGTGCGTGCGGAGCGCGCGACGCGCACCACCCGCGCGAGCTCGAACGGAACGAGCCGGTCCTCGATGGCCGCGCCGATCGCGCCGTACCCCACGATGAGCACGCTCTTGTCGGCGAGCGCGGGCCGGAACCCGCCGCGCCACTCCCCCTCGTCCTGTGCCCGCACGAAGTCGGGGACGCCGCGCAGGGAGGCCAGGATCAGCGTGAGCGTGAGCTCGGCGGTGCTGGCCTCGTGCACACCGCGCGCGTTGCACAGCCGTACGCCGGGGGGCAGGTGCTTCAGGCCGGGCTCCACATGGTCGGTGCCGGCCGACAGGGTCTGTACGACGCGGACGGAGCGCATCAGCGGCAACGGGCGCACACCGACCCCGGCGGGCTTCATGTAGGGCACGACGTAGAAGCCGCAGTCGGCCGGGTCGGCGGGGAACTCCTCGCCGCCGTCCCAGAAGAGGTAGCGCGGCCCCTCGGGAAGGCCCTCGATCTCGTCCGGCGGAATGGGGAGCCATACGTCAGCAGTGGTCATGCTCCGGAGGCTAGTTCAGAGGCCGGGAAGGGCGCGGGTTAGGTTGGGGGCCGGAGAGGGAGGGTCACGACCAGGTGGAGCGCAGGACGATCGGCGCGGGGGCGCTCGCGGTGGAGGCCGTCGGACTCGGGTGCATGCCGATGAGCTGGGCCTACAGCACCTCCCGGCAGCGCGGCGAGGAGTCGCTCAGGGCGGTGCACCGGGCGCTGGACGCGGGCTCGACGCTCCTCGACACCGCCGACATGTACGGCCCGTTCACCAACGAGCTGCTGCTCGGGCGGGTGTTGAGGGAGCGGCGCTCCGACGCCTTCGTGTCGACGAAGGTCGGGCTGCTGGCGGGCGATCAGCACATCGTGGCCAACGGCCGTCCCGGGTACGTGAGAAGGGCCTGCGACGCGTCGCTGCGCCGCCTCCAGACCGATGTCATCGACCTCTACCAGCTGCACCGTGCCGACCCGGAGGTCCCGGTCGAGGAGACCTGGGGTGCGATGGCCGAGCTCGTGCGGGCGGGGAAGGTGCGGGCGTTGGGGCTGTGCGCGGTGGGGGCGCGCTCGGCGCGGCGGCCGGGGGCGCGGCTGCACGACGCGACGATCCGGCAGCTGGAGCGGGTGCAGCAGGTCTTCCCGGTGAGCGCGGTGGAGGCGGAGCTGTCGGTGTGGTCGCCGGAGGCGCTCCGGGCGCTGCTGCCGTGGTGCGCGTCGCGGGGGATCGGGTTCCTGGCGGCGATGCCGCTGGGCAACGGCTTCCTGACCGGGACGCTGACGCCCGGCGTGGGCTTCGAGGCGGACGACCTGCGTGCCCGGCACCCCCGCTTCACGGCCGAGATGATGGCCGCGAACCAGCCGATCGTGGTCGGTCTGCGCCGCGTCGCCCGCCGGCACGGCGAGCACGTCACCCCGGCGCAGGTGGCGCTGGCCTGGGTGCTGAGCCGGGGCCGCCAGGTGATCCCGGTCCCCGGCGCCAAGCGGGAGCGGTGGGTCGCGGAGAACGCGGCCGCGGTGGACCTGCGCCTGACGGAACGCGACCTCGCGGAGATCGCGGAGCTGCCCGCGGCACAGGGGTCGTGGGACTGAGCGACGGCCCCGCGGCGGCGATCCGGCGGTTCGGGGTTCGGCGATCGGGAACCCCGGGAGCACGAGCGGTGTATGACAGGTGGGACCCCACCGCGTCGAAGGGACGAGATCGTGCAACGACGAGCCGTGACGGCCGTACTGGCCGCCGCCGCGCTCCTGCTGACCGCCGGCTGCTCCTCCGACGGCGGAGGACCGCCGGGTGCGGAGGGCGGCGCCTCCCCGACCGGTACGGCGGCGACGTCGTCCTCGTCGCCGGAAAGGAACGCGGAGGAGACACCGCCCGCGAAGGGCTCGGTGAAGGTGGTCCGCACGGTGACCACGGGCCTGAGCTCCCCCTGGGGCCTGGCCCCGCTGGCCGACGGCGACCTGCTGGTCTCCTCCCGCGACGAGGCGACGATCACCCGGATCGACGGGAAGACCGGTGAGAAGACCGAGGTGGGCGAGGTGCCCGGGGTGTCGCCGTCCGGCGAGGGCGGCCTGCTCGGCATCGCCTTCTCCCCCGAGTACGCCTCGGACCGCATGATCTACGCGTACTTCACCTCCGCCTCCGACAACCGCATCGTCCGCATGGTCTACGACGAGGGGAAACCGGCCGGTGAGCAGCTGGGCGCGCCGGACACGGTCTTCCGGGGCATCCCCAAGGGCGAGATCCACAACGGCGGCCGGATCGCCTTCGGCCCGGACGGGATGCTGTACGCGGGCACGGGCGAGAGCGGTGACACGGGCCTGTCCCAGGACAAGGAGTCCCTGGGCGGCAAGATCCTGCGGCTGACCCCGGAGGGCGAGCCGGCCCCGGGCAATCCGTTCCCCGACTCCGCGGTGTACTCGTACGGCCACCGCAATGTGCAGGGCCTGGCGTGGGACGGCAGGCAGCGGCTGTTCGCCTCGGAGTTCGGCCAGAACACCTGGGACGAGCTGAACGCGATCGAGCCGGGTGACAACTACGGCTGGCCGGAGGCGGAGGGCGAGTCGGACGCCGGCGGCTTCCACGACCCGGTCGCCCAGTGGAGCACCGACGAGGCCTCCCCCAGTGGCATCGCCTACGCCGAGGGCTCGGTCTGGATGGCGGGACTGCGCGGCGAGCGGCTGTGGCGCGTACCGCTGAAGGGCACGAAGGCCTCGGCGGACCCGCAGGCCTTCCTGGAGGGCGAGTACGGCCGGCTGCGCACGGTGGCGGCGGCGGGCGGCGACAAGCTGTGGCTGGTCACCAGCGACACGGACGGGCGCGGCGACCCGAAGGAGGGGGACGACCGGATCCTGGAGCTGGAGGTGAGCTAGCCGCTCATTCCGCCTCGGGCTCCTCCTCCGGCGCCGTGGGCGGGCGTACGGTGACCTTTCCGGAGGCGAGGTCTATCGGTCCGCGTCCGGGGTCGGCGTCGCCGACGTCCTCCCGGGTCAGTTCCAGGCGGTTCTGCTCGTCGCGGGTGTGCTTGCGGCCGGGGGCGAACAGTTCCTCGAAGGCGTTGAACACCGCTCCCCTTCCCGAGGGCGAATGGGTCGTACGTCTATTGTCCCGCCGCCGGCCGTGCGCCCGTCTCCGGCGCGAACAGACCGAGCCGATGCGCCACAGCCGCCGCCTCGCCCCGTCCGGAGACGCCCAGCTTGGCGAGGATGTGGGAGACGTGGACGCTGGCCGTCTTCGGGGAGATGAAGAGTTCCTCGGCGATACGGCGGTTGGTGCGGCCGGCGGTCACCAGACGCAGCACTTCGCGTTCCCGGCTGGTGAGGCCGAGCGCGTCGGCCGGATCCGCGGGGGTCCGGTCGCGGGGGGCGGTGGCCAGTGCGAGCCGGGCGCGCTGCGCCAGCAGGCCGGCGGACCTGGCCAGCGGTGCGGCGCCGAGGTGGTCGGCGAGGGCGGTCGCCAGCCGCAGCAGTTCCGTGGCGCGGGCGCGCTCGTCGTCGCCCGCGCCGGTGGCGAGCAGCGCCTCGGCGAGCCGGAACCGGACGCGTGCGAGGTCGTAGGGCCGTCCCAGGGGCTCGACCGCCTCGACGGCCGCGGACCACTCGTCCGGTGCGGGCCTGCCCTCGGCGCGCAGCAGCTCTGCGCGCAGCCACAGGTCGTACGCCTTCCATACGGGCACGCCGGTCGCCAGCGTCCTGGCCGCGGTGCGGATCCGGTCCAGGATCTCCGGGCGGCCGGGCTCGGTCGCCGGGTCGCCGTGGGCGTCGGCCTCCGCGGCGGTGACGGCGAGCAGCAGGGGCCAGCCGTAGCGCTGGGTGCCGGGCGGGAGCCCGGCGTCGAGCACGGCGAGCAGTTCGGCGCGGGCGTCGGCCAGGCGGCCCTCGGCGGCGGCGATGCCGACGGCGACCCACTTCATGGGGAGGGCGTACTGCGGCATCGGGTCGTGGGTGCCGAAGAAGGTGCGGGCGTCGGCGAGCCGGCGGGCCGCCTCGGCCACGTCCCCCCGGTCGTACGCGAGGTACGCCAGCCGCATCGAGCCCCCGGCCCGGGGCTTGGCGCTCCGTTCGAGACGCTGGGCGTTGGCCGCGGCGCGGGCCGCCTCGTCCCAGCGGCCGAGCGAGTGGAGGGACTCGGCGAGGTTGCCCCACACCCAGCCCTCGGAGTCCAGCAGTCCGAGCCTGCGGGTGACGTGGACGCCTTCGTGGAGGAGTGCCGCGGCCTCCTCGGAGCGGCCGACGCCTTCGAGGACGGACGGGAGGTTCACATGGGCGCGGGCCACCACCATGTCCACGCCCAGTTCGGTCGCCCGGTCCTTGACCTCGTACATCTCGGCGAGTCCGGTGGCGATGTCACCGGCGTCGACCATGAGGCCGCCGAGGGTGAGCCGGGCGTTGAGCTCGATGTCGTGGGCGCCGACCATACGGGCGTACTCGACGGCGCGTTCGGCGGCGGCCATGGCCTCCGGGCCGGGTTCGTGCAGCATGGACCAGTTGGCGGCGGAGGCGAGGACCTCGGCGTGCACCTCGGACGGGGGCAGTCCGCGCACCAGGTCCTGTGCGGTGCCGAGTTCGGCCCAGCCGTCGCCGCGGGCGAGGGCCTGGGTGAGCCGGGAGCGCTGCACCCAGAACCAGGCGGCGCGCAGGGGGTCCGGGTCCTCGTCGAGGAGGCGCAGCGCCCGCTTGGTGATCTTCATCGAGCGTTCGCGTTCCCCGCAGAGGCGGCCGGCGACGGCGGCCTCGGCCATCAGGTCGAGGTAGCGCAGCGGTGCGGTCGCGGGGTCGCGGCCGCTGGGGGTCCCCCCACGCCCTTCAGGCGGCGGGGGAGGGTGGACCTCGGCGTGGTCGAGGGGGCGCAGGGTGGCCCGTACGGCGTCGGGGACCGCGTCCCACAGCTCCATCGCCCGCTCCAGCAGGCCCAGTTGCTCGGAGTAGGCGTGGCGCCGGCGGGCCTCGACGGAGGCGTCGAGGACGGCGGGCAGGGCCTTGGCCGCGTCGTGGGCGTGGTACCAGTAGCTGGCCAGGCGGGTCACCCACTCGTCGGCGGGGACGAGGGTGGGGCAGGCCTCCAGGGCCTCGGCGTAGCGGCGGTTGAGCCGGGAGCGTTCGCCGGGCAGCAGGTCGTCGCTGACGGCCTCACGGACCAGGGAGTGGCGGAAGCGGTAACCGTCGCGGTCGGGGGCGGGGGCGAGGATGCCGGCGTTGACGCCGGCCCGCAGGGCCTCGATGAGGTCGTCCTCGGTGAGCCGGGCGACGGCGGCCAGCAGCCGGTCCTCGACGGTGGAGCCGCCTTCGGCGACGATCCGGGCGACCCGCTGGGCGCTCTCCGGCAGCGCCTCGACCCGGACCAGGAGGAGGTCGCGCAGGGAGTCGGGGAGACCGGTGCAGCAGCCCTCGTCGGCGGCGACGGCGAGTTCCTCGACGAAGAAGGCGTTGCCGTCGGAGCGTTCGAAGATGTCGTCGACGCGGTCGGGGTCGGGTTCGCGGGCGAGGATGCCGGCGATCTGCCGGTGGACCTCCTCGCGGTTGAGGCGGCCGAGTTCGACGCGCTGAACCGTGCGGAGCCGGTCGAGTTCGGCGAGGAGGGGGCGCAGGGGGTGGCGGCGGTGGATGTCGTCGGAGCGGTAGGTGGCGAGGACGACGAGGCGGCCGGTGCGCAGGGTGCGGAACAGGTAGGCGAGCAGGTGGCGGGTGGAGGCGTCGGCCCAGTGCAGGTCCTCCAGGACGAGGACGACGGTGTGGTCGGCGGCGACGCGCTCCAGCAGGCGGGCGGTGAGCTCGAACAGGCGGGCCACGCCCTGTTCGTCGCGGCGGTCCTCGCGGGTGGCGGTGCCGATCTCGGGGAGCAGGCGGGCGAGTTCCTCCTCCTGCCCGGAGGCGGCGGCGGCGAGCTGGTCGGGCAGTGCGCGGCGGAGTTGGCGCAGAGCGGTGGAGAAGGGGGCGAAGGGGAGGCCGTCGGCGCCGATCTCCACGCAGCCGCCGAGGGCGACGATCGCGCCGCGGCGGCGGGCGGCGGCGGCGAACTCCTCCACGAGGCGGGTTTTCCCCACGCCGGCCTCGCCCCCGATGAGCAGTGCCTGGGGCTCGGCGGCGGCGCGGGCGAGGGCGGTGTTCAGTGTGTCGAGTTCGGTGCTGCGGCCCACGAACACGGGACTGACGGACTTGGTCTCCACGTGCCTGAGCATCGCACGCCCTTCCGACGACGGGTCACCGGTTTTCGCGAGGGGGCGGGCGCCTGCGGCACCGTGCCCGTTCGCCGGGACCGCGGGTGCCCCGTGTCGGTGCCGGGCGGGAGGTTCACGCGATCCGGCGCCTGCGGGGCGCCTCCTCCGGAGGGGCGCCCCCGGCGCCCGCCCTCCCCCACTCCCGGCTTCTCCCCCACTCCCGGCTTCGCTCGAGCGGGGGACCCCCATGAGCGGGGACCCCATGAGCGGGAGGCGCCCCCCTGCGTCCTGGGGGGGCCTCCCAGGCCCTTGAGGCACTGCGGGAGGCACGACGACTGCCCGCGGGGACGGGCGAGCGGCGGTCGACCCCCGTGCGACCGCCGCCCGGGTCGGCGTTCACGCGGCTCGGGCGAAACGGGTTCGGTGGCGGGGAGGGCTCTCGGCCCCGGCGCCCCGTGCGGCGGCTTCGCGGCGCGCGCGGCGGCGGAGGCGCAGGGCCTCCTGGACCTGGCGCTCGTGCTCCGCGCGGCGGAGGAGGTCGTCGTGGCGGAGCTGGTGGAGTGCGTACTCGAACATGGTGTGTTCCCCCGGAGGAGTCGGTGCCGGTCATCGCTTTCCGCGATGCCTCCACCTTCGTCCCCGAGGCGGGCCCGCCGCATCGGGAGGGTTCCGTATCTTGTGGCCGGGCCGGGGCCTTAGGAGGTACTTAGGCGTCCTGGGCCCCGGTCGCCGTGCCACCGGTCCCGCCGCGCCGGCGACCGCGAGGGCCATGACCGCCGTGCGTGTGTGCCGCGCGTTCAGCCGCCGGGTCGGCGGACCGGCAAGCGGCACGCCGGCGGCCGCCGTCGGCGCGACCGGGCTCATCAGCGAGCCGGCCGGGAAGAACGCGTTCACCGCGGCCCGCAGCCGCGGCCCGCTCAGCCGCTGCCGCACCATCGCCATCGGCGGGCCCGACGGAGGCCGCCGTGCCCCTCGGCCCCGGCTCCGGGGCCCGCCCATTGACACCACCCCACCCCGCTGTCTACAAATGAGAACGCCGACTGCATATGGGGATGGCATTCATGGTTCGGACCTCAGAACGGATCGCCGGCGCCACCGTGGTCCCCATGGCCTTCCGGGGCCGTCCCCCGCTGATCACGGTCGGAGTGCGCGAGCCCTACGCGCTGCGCGCCATCGTGGAGATCACCACCGGGTCCGGTGTCAGCGGCGTCGGTGAGACCTACGGCGGCACGGTGCATCCGGAGCGGCTGCGACGCGCCGCCGACGAGCCGGCCGGCATGGACGTGGGGGGCCTCGACGAGCCGATCGCCCACCCCTCCCGCGCGCCGGGCGCCGACCCCACGGACGGCGACGGCACGTCCGGCAGGGGCGCGGGCAGCACCACCACGGACCGGGTACGGGCTCCGGGGCCCTGCCGGCCGACGTGGCGCGCGGGCCGGTGGTCCGGGAGGAGGCGCTCCACGAGGCGCTCGTCTCCGGCGCCATCGCGGGCGCCGCACTGGACGCGTGGGGGTCCGGCCCGCCCGACGCGCCGAGCCGGCCGCCCTTCCACGACCTGCCGAACGTCCTGATGCCCCCGCACCACCCGGGCCACACGGCCGACGCCTTCGCCGCCCGCGCGACCGGGATCGCCGCGAACACCGACCGGCCGCAGCGGGGGGACGCGCTCACCCACGTGGTCCGTGCCGGTTCCCCCTTCCCCGACCACACCACTCCCGCCCCTCACCCAGAGTAGGAAACCACCCATGCTCGAAGGCGTTCTCTTCTTCCCCGTCACCCCGTTCACCGCGGCCGGTGACGTCGACCTCGACGCCCTGCGCCGGCACGTCGCGGACCGGGTCGGCGCCGGCCCGGGCGGAGTCTTCGTCGCCTGCGGCACCGGCGAGTTCCACGCCCTGGACCACGAGGAGTACACCGCCGTCGTCCGCACCGCGGTCGAGGCGGTGGGCGGACGCGTCCCGGTGTACGCCGGGGCCGGCGGCGCCGTCGGCCAGGCCCGCCGGCACGCGCGGGTGGCCGCTCAGGCCGGTGCGGACGGTCTGCTGCTCCTGCCGCCCTACCTGGTCGAGGCCCCCGCCGACGGGCTCGTCGCCTACACCCGCGAGGTGGCCGGCGAGACCGCCCTGCCGCTGATCGTCTACAACCGGGCGAACGCCCGCTTCGACGAGCGCTCGGCGGTCGCGGTCGCCCGGCTGCCCCACGTCGTGGGCTTCAAGGACGGCACCGGTGACCTCGACCTGCTCGCGCGGATCGTCCCCGCCGTGCGGGAGGCGCTCGACGGGACCGGCAAGGAGTTCCAGTTCTTCAACGGCATGCCCACGGCCGAGGCGAGCCAGCTCGCGTACCGGGCGCTGGGCGTGGAGCTGTACTCGTCGGCCGCCTTCGCCTTCGCGCCCGACGTCTCCCTCGCCTTCCACCGCGCGGTGGAGGAGGGCGACCGGAAGCGGGTCGACGCGTTGCAGCGCGCCTTCTTCCACCCCCTGGTCCGGCTGCGCAAGCGGGTTCCGGGGTACGCGGTGGCGCTGGTGAAGGCCGGGGTCACCCTGGAGGGCCTGGAGGCCGGACCGGTCCGCCCGCCGCTGACGCCCCTCACCGCGTCCGAGACCGAGGAGCTGGCGGCGATCATCGCGGAGGCGCGCGCCGTACTCGCCTCCTGAACGCGCGTGAGGGGTCTCCGGACACCCGGAGACCCCTCACGCGGCCCGGCTCAGCCGGTCGCCGGCAGGCCCAGCAGCACGTCGGTGTACTTGAGGACCGCCAGCAGCAGTCCGACGACGCCGAGCGACACGCCCGCCCAGGCGACCGACTTGGTCCAGGGCGCCTGGACGGTCCGTCCCGGCGTCCCGAACGCGGGCCTCGCCAGCACCACCACGCCCACGATCAGCGCGGTCAGCGCGAACAGGCCGCCCCACAGCGCACTGGTGTGCCAGGCGTCGCCGTAGATCTCCTTGACCTGGGTGGCGACGCCGGCGTCCGCGGCCGTCTCCAGCTGGCCCAGGAGGGTCTCCCGCGCGGCGGCCACCGTACCGAGCCAGCTGCCGGTGAGCGAGACGAGGCCGAGGGCTGCGGAGACGACCGCGGCGGCGCCCTGTCCGACACCGGACGGGGCCCGGTCCTCGCTCTCCGGTGCGTCCTTCGTCGCCTCCGGCCGCGTCTCCGCGGCGTCGACGTCGCGGGACTCGGTGGCGTCCACCGCCGTCCCGTCGTGCTCGGGGCCGGCTCCGGCGCCGGTCCCGGTCTCGTCCACTGTCCTGGTTCCCATGCCCCGCACCGTACGGACGCTCTCTGAGAGTCCGCTTAATGATCGTTGTGCGCCGCGCGCCACTGAGGGGCCAGCACGGACCACACCTCCAGGTCGTGGCGTACCCCGTGGTGGAGATGGGCCTCGCGGCGCACACCGTCACGGGTCATGCCGAGCCGGCGGGCGATGTTGACGCTCGGCTCGTTGCCGGCCGCCGCGACCCATTCGACCCGGTGGATGCCGCGCTGCTCGACGGCCCAGTCGATGAGCACCCGCATCGCGCGGGTGACGAGCCCGCGCCCGGTGGCGGCGGGCTCCAGCCAGCAGCCCACCTCGCAGCTTCCGTTCGCGGCGTCGAAGTTCAGGGTGAGCACCCCGCCCACGAGCGTGCCGTCCAGCCACAGCCCGTGCAGCGAGGCCGTGTCGGCGGCGCGCCAGTCGGCGTACCGCCGGAGCACCTCCCGCGCCCCGGCCACGTCCGTGGCCTTGGAGCCGAAGGGGACGTACTGGTTGATGAACTCCCGGCCCCGGTCCAGATGGGCCAGGAACTCCTCGGCGTGCCAGGGCTCCAGGGGGCGCAGTTCCGCTCCGTCGTCACCCAGTGGTATCGCGTACATCCCGCTGCTGCTCCTCCTCGGCCAGCACGTCCGCCACCCCGGCGTCCGTGGCGGCGGCCAGCCTCTCATGGGCGGCACGGGCCTCGGGCGGTTCGATGCTGATGCGCGGCATGATCCGGTCCAGCGAGCGCGGCAGCCACCAGTTGGCGCCGCCGAGGAGGTGCATGAGGGCGGGGACGAGCAGGGTGCGCAGGACGAAGGCGTCGAGGGCGACGGCCGCGGCGAGCGCGATGCCGAACATGGCGATCACGCGGTCGCCGGTGAGGACGAAGGCGAGGAAGACCGAGATCATGATCACGGCGGCGGAGTTGATCACCCGGCTGGTCTCGGCGAGGCCGATGCGGACGGCGCGCCGGTTGTCGCCGGTCTCCAGCCATTCCTCGTACATCCGGCTCACCAGGAAGACCTGGTAGTCCATGGAGAGCCCGAAGAGGACGGAGACCATGATCACGGGCAGGAAGGGTTCGATCGGGCCTCCCGCGCCGAGGCCCAGCACGTCGCTGCCCCAGCCCCACTGGAAGATCGCGACGACGACGCCGAACGTGGCGGCGACGGCGGCCACGTTCATCAGCGCGGCCTTGAGCGGGATGGCGAGCGAGCGGAAGCCCACCAGGAGCAGCAGACAGCCCAGGCCGATCACGACACCGACGAAGAGGGGCAGCTTGTCGACGATGACGTCGGCGAAGTCGTCGTACCCGGCCGTCACGCCGCCGACCTGCACGTCGAGCGAGGTGCCCGACTCGGCCCGCGGCAGCACGTCCTCGCGCAGCCGGTCGACCAGGTCACTGGTCTGCTTCGACTGCGGGGACGACTCCGGTACGACGGTGAGGTACGCGGTGTCGCCCCCCGTGCCGTAGGTCGCGGGCGACACCGACGCGACGCCCTCGGTGGCGCGCAGGGTGGTGTCGAGGTTGTCCAGGGCGAGCCGGTCCTGGGCGCCGTCGACGTGGGTGACGAGGGTGAGAGGGCCGTTCACACCGGGGCCGAAGCCGTCGGCGAGCAGGTCGTAGGCCTGGCGGGTGGTGGACGTCCTGGGGTCGTTGCCCTGGTCGGAGGTGCCCAGGTGGAGGGAGAGGGTGGGCAGTGCGAGGACCGCCATGACGACGACCGCGACCGCGCCGAGCAGCTTGGGGTGGCGCTCCACGAACGCCGACCAGCGGGCGGCGAACCCGGTCGGCACCTCCGGCTCGGGCCCGTGCTCCGCCAGCCGGCGCCGCTCGCGGCGGCTGAGCGCGCGCGTGCCGATGAACGACAGCAGGGCGGGCAGCAGGGTGACGGAGGCGGCGACGGTCAGGACGACGGTGAGCGAGGCCGCTATGGCGACGCCGTTGAGGAAGTTCAGCCGGAGGATCAGCATGCCCAGCAGGGCTATGCAGACGGTGGCGCCCGCGAAGACGACCGCCCGTCCGGTGGTGGCGACGGCGTTGGTGGCGGCCTCGGAGACGGTGAGGCCGCGCTTCAGCCCGCGCCGGTGCCGGGTCACGATGAACAGCGCGTAGTCGATGCCGACGCCGAGCCCGATCAGCGTGCCGAGCATGGGGGCGAAGTCGGCGACGGTCATGACGTGCCCGAGGAGCCCGATCCCGGCGTAGGCGGTGCCGACGCCGACCAGGGCGGTGGCTATGGGGAGCAGCGAGGCGGCGAGCGAGCCGAAGGCGAGGAACAGGACGACGGCGGCGACCAGCACGCCGACGATCTCGGCGGTGTGTCCGCCGGAGGACTCGCCGAGCTCGACGGCGCTGCCGCTCAGCTCGACCTGGAGTCCGTCGGTCCGAGCGGCCTCGGCCGTCTCCACCACGGCGGCGGCCTCGCCCGCGTCGATGTCCTTGGCCTGGTCGTCGAAGGTGACCGTGGCGTAGGCGGTGCGGCCGTCCGCGCTGACCCGGCCGGCGCCCTGGTCGCCGTACGGACCGCTCACGGCGGCCACGCCGGGCAGGTCACCGATGCGTTCCAGGGTACGGGTCATGGCCTGTTCGACGCCGGGGTCCCGGACGCCGCCGGACGAGGTGTGCCAGACCACGTTGTCGCTGTCACCGCCGCCGAGGGCCGGGAAGCCCTCCTGCAGCAGCTGGGCGGCCCGCCCGGACTCGGTGCCGGGCACCTGGTAGTCGTTCGAGTAGGCGGAGCCGGCGGCGAAGGCGCCGGCGGAGACCCCGCCGAGGGCGAGGAGCCAGAGCAGAACGGTGATCAGACGGCGTTGGACACACCAGCGTGCGAGGGCTGCCACGAATGTGCTCCCGTGGTGACTCGGTGTGGATCTTTGACCGGGAACAGTCGAACGTGAACCGAACAGCCCGCAAAGAACGCATGAGCAATGCGGTGACCACTCTTGCAGGCATGAATGATCGTTTGTCGCTTTCGTGTACTAATTCACATTTTCCGGACCGCCCTGACCGCCCGGCACTCCTCCCGCGCGGTGTCCCCGGCCCGGGCGCCCGGGGCCCGGAAATCCGGATGCGGGGGCACGGGGACGGCTGCTAGCGTCCGCCGGTCCGACATTCCGCGGCAGTGCGCCGCCGGCCGAAGCAGGTGCTTTGATGCTTGTCCGCCCGATCTCCGACGCGTCCCCCTCCCCCTTCACGGCCTCAAGGAGCCCGTTCACCGATGTCGGACATCACACCGAACACCCCGCACGACGACCTCGCTAGCCGCATCGCCCTGCCCCGGTACCCCCGCAGCGGCGCCTACGACGCCCGCTGGGCCGTCGACAACCAGATGGGCCCGCACGCGCTGTGGCTGCTGGAGTGGCTCGCCCCGGCCCTCGGCCTCGACACCCTGCGCCCCGGCGCACGCGTGCTCGATCTGGGCTGCGGACGCGCCATGACGTCGGTCTTCCTGGCCAGGGAGTACGACGTCCAGGTCACCGCGGCCGATCTGTGGATCGGGCCGGACGACAACGCGCGCCGCATCGCCGAGGCGGGCGTCGCCGACCGGGTGTTCCCGGTCCTCGCCGAGGCGCACGACCTGCCCTTCGGGGAGGAGAGCTTCGACGCGATCGTCTCCGTCGACGCGTACCAGTACTTCGGCACCGACGACCTGTACCTGCCGACGCTGACCCGGCTGCTGAAGCCCGGCGGGCGGATCGGGGTCGTCGTCCCGTCGCTGACCGGGGAGGTCGAGGGCAGCGAACCGCCGGAGCATCTGAAGCCCTTCTGGGACCCCGGTTTCTGGTGCTTCCACTCCCCCGCCTGGTGGCGCCGCCACTGGACCCGCAGCGGGGCCGTGGAGGTGGAGACGGCCGACTGGCTGGAGGACGGCTGGCGGGAGTGGCTGCTGTGGTGCGACGTCGTCCACGAGGAGAGCACGGAGGAGTTCCATGTGCGGATGAGCCGGGAGTGCGCGGAGATGCTCCGCGCGGACCGGGGCCGCACGCTGGGCTTCGCCCGCGTGGTGGGCCGCAGGCCCTGACCGCGTGACCGCATGAAGGAGGGGGCGCATCGAACCCGACGCGCCCCCTCCCGCACTCTTCGGCGATCAGCCCTCGGTGACGCCCAGCTTCTCCAGGATCAGCTCCTTGACGCGGGCCGCGTCCGCCTGTCCGCGCGTGGCCTTCATGACCGCGCCGACCAGGGCGCCGGCCGCGGCCACCTTGCCACCGCGGATCTTGTCCGCGATGCCCGGGTTGCCGGCGATGGCCTCGTCGACGGCGGTGCCCAGGGCGCCCTCGTCGGAGACGACCTTCAGGCCGCGCTTGTCGACCACCTCGTCCGGGGTGCCCTCGCCGGCGAGGACGCCCTCGATGACCTGACGGGCCAGCTTGTCGTTCAGATCGCCCTTCACGACCAGCTCGGCGACCCGGGCCACCTGCTCCGGGGTGATCGCCAGCTCGTCGAGCCCCTTGCCGGACTCGTTGGCGGCACGGGCCAGCTCGCCCATCCACCACTTGCGGGCGGAGGCCGCGTCGGCTCCGGCGTCGATCGTGGCGACGATCGGGTCCAGCGCCCCGGCGTTCAGGATGGCCTGCATGTCGGTGCCGGAGACACCCCACTCCTCGCGGAGCCGGTTGCGGCGCACCAGCGGCAGCTCGGGCAGGGCGGAGCGGATCTCCTCGACCCACTCGCGGGGCGGGGCGACCGGCACCAGGTCGGGCTCCGGGAAGTACCGGTAGTCCTCGGCCTCCTCCTTCACGCGGCCCGAGGTCGTGGACCCCGTGTCCTCGTGGAAGTGGCGGGTCTCCTGGACGATCGTGCCGCCGCCGCTCAGCACGGCGGCGTGCCGCTGGATCTCGAAGCGGGCCGCGCGCTCCACGGACCGCAGCGAGTTGACGTTCTTCGTCTCCGAGCGGGTGCCGAACTTCTCGGTGCCGTGAGGACGCAGCGACAGGTTGACGTCGCAGCGCATCTGCCCCATCTCCATGCGGGCCTCGGACACGCCGAGCGCCCGGATGAGCTCGCGCAGCTCACGGACGTAGGCCCGCGCGACCTCGGGGGCGCGCTCGCCCGCTCCCTCGATCGGCTTGGTGACGATCTCGATCAGCGGGATGCCGGCCCGGTTGTAGTCCAGCAGCGAGTGGGACGCGCCGTGGATGCGGCCGGTGGCGCCGCCGACGTGCGTCGACTTGCCGGTGTCCTCCTCCATGTGGGCGCGCTCGATCTGCACCCGGAAGGTCTCCCCGTCCTCCAGCTGCACGTCGAGGTAGCCGTCGAAGGCGATCGGCTCGTCGTACTGGGAGGTCTGGAAGTTCTTCGGCATGTCCGGATAGAAGTAGTTCTTCCGGGCGAAGCGGCACCACTCGGCGATCTCGCAGTTCAGCGCGAGACCGATCCTGATCGCCGACTCGACGCCGGTCGCGTTGACGACCGGGAGCGCGCCGGGCATGCCGAGGCAGACGGGGCAGGTCTGGGTGTTCGGGTCGGCGCCGAGCGCCGTCGAACAGCCGCAGAACATCTTGGTGGCGGTGCCGAGTTCGACATGGACCTCTAGGCCCATGACGGGGTCGTACGACGCCAGCGCGTCCTCGTACGACACCAGGTCAGTCGTGGTGGTCACGGTGAAACTTCCCTCTCAGCCCAGCAGGACGTCGTCGTCGCCGAGGCTCTTCAGCTCGCGGTAGAGGATGGCGAGGTTGGTGACGACCGCGGCACCGGTGACGACGGCGTCGATCAGCCGCAGCGTGTCGTTCTCCCCACGCGCCTTCTTGATCTGCTTGTACACACCGACGGCGCCGAACGCCGAGGTGGCCATGGAGACGTACAGACCGGACTTGGACTTCTTGAATCCCTTGGCCTTGGACAGTGCGCTCACAGCGACGGTGCCTCCTCGATCAGCGGGTGGCCCCACTTTTCCACGAAGGCGGCCTCGACGGCGGCGCCGACCTTGTAGAGCCGGTCGTCCTTCATGGCGGGGGCGATGATCTGCAGACCCACCGGCAGGTCGTCCTCCGGGGCGAGGCCGCAGGGCAGCGACATGGCCGCGTTGCCGGCCAGGTTGGTGGGGATGGTGCACAGGTCGGCGAGGTACATCGCCATCGGGTCGTCGGCGCGCTCGCCGATCGGGAAGGCGGTGGTCGGGGTCGTCGGGGAGACGATCACGTCGACCTGCTCGAACGCCCGCTCGAACTCCTGCTTGATGAGGGTGCGGACCTTCTGGGCGCTGCCGTAGTACGCGTCGTAGTAGCCGGAGCTGAGCGCGTACGTGCCGAGCATGATGCGGCGCTTGACCTCGTCGCCGAAGCCGGCCTCGCGGGTCAGCGAGGTGACCTCCTCGGCGGAGCGCGTGCCGTCGTCGCCGGTCCGCAGGCCGTAGCGCAGGCCGTCGAAGCGGGCGAGGTTGGAGGAGCACTCGGAGGGCGCGATCAGGTAGTACGCGGAGAGCGCCAGGTCGAAGGAGGGGCAGTCCAGCTCGACGACCTCGGCGCCCAGCTCCTTGAGCAGCTCGACGGACTCGTCGAACCGCTGGACGACACCGGCCTGGTACCCCTCGCCGCGGAACTGCTTGACGACGCCGACGCGCATGCCGGCGACGCTGCCGTTGCGGGCGGCCTCGACGACCGGCGGGACCGGGGCGTCGATGGAGGTGGAGTCCATCGGGTCGTGCCCGGCGATCACCTCGTGCAGCAGGGCCGCGTCCAGGACCGTACGGGCACAGGGTCCGCCCTGGTCCAGGGAGCTGGAGAAGGCGACCATGCCGTACCGGGAGACGGCGCCGTACGTCGGCTTCACACCGACGGTGCCGGTGACGGCGGCCGGCTGGCGGATGGAACCGCCGGTGTCGGTGCCGATGGCGAGCGGGGCCTGGAAGGAGGCGAGCGCGGCGGACGAGCCACCGCCGGACCCTCCCGGGATCCTGGTCAGGTCCCACGGGTTGCCGGTCGGCCCGTAGGCGCTGTTCTCGGTGCTGGACCCCATGGCGAACTCGTCCATGTTGGTCTTGCCGAGGATGACGACGTCGGCGGCCTTCAGCCGCTTGGTGAGCGTCGCGTCGTACGGCGGGATCCAGCCCTCGAGGATCTTGGAACCGACGGTGGTCGGGATGCCCTCGGTGGTGAAGATGTCCTTGAGCGCGAGCGGGACGCCGGCCAGCGGGCCGAGCTTCTCGCCGCGGGCCCGCTTCTCGTCGACGGCGCGCGCCTGGGCGAGGGCGCCCTCGCGGTCGACGTGCAGGAAGGCGTGCACCTTCTCGTCGACGGCCTCGATCCGGGCCAGGTGCGCCTCGGTGACCTCCACGGCGGTGAGCTCGCCGGAGGCGATCTTCTCGGCGGTCTCGGCGGCGGTGAGCCTGATGATGTGATCGCTCATGGCGGGTTACTCCTCCCCCAGGATCTGCGGCACCTTGAAACGCTGCTGCTCCTGGGCCGGGGCGCCGGAGAGCGCCTGCTCGGGGGTGAGCGAGGGACGGACCTCGTCCGCGCGCATGACGTTCGTCAGCGGGAGCGGGTGCGAGGTCGGCGGTACGTCTTGGTCGGCGACCTCGCTGACGCGGGCGACCGCGCCGATGATGTCGTCGAGCTGGCCCGCGAAGTGGTCGAGCTCTTCGGGCTTCAGCTCCAGACGCGCCAGCCGGGCGAGGTGGGCGACCTCCTCGCGCGTAATGCCAGGCATGCAGCGATCCTCTGGGGTGAGTGTGTGTGGTTTGGGGCCAATCCTATGGGGCGGCGGGCCGTGCCCGTGAAACCCTTCCCGGCGACCCGCCCCGTCGGACGCCGTACGGCGTTCCTCCGCCCGCGACGAAAGGACGGGCAGCTCCCCTCGTCGCCGCTGAGCGGGGTGGCCTCGCGGCCCGGCGCCTTACCGGGCGCCCCGCGCGGATGTGGGCCGGGGGCGCCCACGCGACCCGGCGCCTCGCCGGATGCCCCGCGCGGGTGTGGGCCGGAGGGTGTTCGCGCGGCCCGGCGCTTGCGGGGTGCCGTCGCGCCCACCCGTGCCGCCCCAGCGGCACGACTGCCCGCGGCTGACACGGCATGCGGCTGCCCGCGGAGGGCCGCTGACGCGGCATGCGGCTGCCGGTGGGGGGCGGCGGCAGGTGGTCGCGTACGGCGGGGAGGGGCGGGGCGGGGGTGGCCGCCCGCAGCGGCCGGCGCGTCCGCGCCCTCGCCCTCCCGGGACACGTGATCCGCGCCGGTCCGAGGACGGACACCACCGACACGCCCCCGACCCACCCACCGACCGCAGGCGCCACGCCCGCCCCCACCGGACCGAACCCTGCGCCGCAGGCGTCCCACCCACCCGGCGCGGACCGGCGGGCTACTCGTCGACCGTGGTCGTCGCGGCCGGGAGCGCGGCGGCCGGACGCTGCCAGCCGCGGGAATCGCGGGCCAGCAGCCAGGCCGTCGTCTCCTCGGGCGGCATCGCCGCGGCCACCAGCCAGCCCTGCACCGCGTCGCAGCGGAGATCGCGCAGCCGCTCCCACGTCTCGTCGTCCTCCACCCCCTCGGCGACGACGAGCAGCCCCAGGGAATGCGCCAGGTCGATGGTGCAGCGCACGATCTCCGCGTCCTCGGCGTCCAGGGCCAGCCGGGCCACGAACGACCGGTCGATCTTCAGCTCGCTCACCGGCAGCCGCCGCAGATGCACCAACGACGAGTACCCCGTGCCGAAGTCGTCCAGCGACATCTTCACCCCGTGCCCGGTCAACGCGTTCAGCGTGTCGGCCGCACGCTGCGGGTCCTCCAGCAGCACGTGCTCGGTGATCTCCAGCTGCAGCGCCCCCGCCGGCACCCCGTGCCGGGCCAGCCGCGCCGCCACGGAGCCCGCGAAACCGGGCGTGTGCACATCGCGCGGGGACACGTTCACGGCGACCGGCACGAAGAGCCCCTGGGCGCGCCACTGCGCGACCTGCCCCAGCGCGGTCTCCAGCACGTACTCGGTGAGGTGCGGCATCAGCCCGGACGACTCGGCGATCGCTATGAACTCGTCCGGCGGCACCTTCCCCCGCTCCGGATGCACCCATCGCACCAGCGCCTCGAGCCCCGCGACCTGCCCGTCGAAACGGACTTTCGGCTGGTAGTGCAGCTGCACCTCACGAGCGTCCAGCGCCCGCCGCAGATCCCCCAGCAGCCCCAGCCGGTCAGGGGTGTTGGAGTCCCGCTTGGACTCGTACGCCTCGACCCCCGTGCGGTCCCGCTTGGCCTGGTACATCGCCACGTCCGCCCGCCGCAACAGCCCTTCCGCGTCGTCCGCGTGGTCGGGAAAGACGGCGACCCCCGCACTCGCCTCCAGGACGAGGGTGAGCCCGTCGAGGTCGAGCGGGGAGCTGAGGGCGGTGACGAGGCCGCGGGCGACGCGGGTCGCGGACGTCGTGGAGTCGGCGACGGGCAGTAAGACGGCGAACTCGTCACCGCCGAGCCGCGCGGCCTCCGCCCCGCGCGGCAGGGCGATTCTGAGCCGGTCGGCTATCTGCAGCAGCAGCCGGTCGCCGGCGAGATGACCGAGGGTGTCGTTGACCGACCGGAAACGGTCCAGGTCGATCAGCATGAGCGCGGCACGGGCGCCGATCCGCTCGGCGTCGTCCAGCGCCGTCCAGATGCGTTCCAGCAGCCACTGCCGGTTGGGCAGTCCGGTCAGCGGATCGCGCAACTGCTCCTCGGCCCGCGCGCGGGCTATCCACAGGGTGGAGTCGAGGGCGATCAGCGGAATGGAGAAGAGCGGCAGCAGCACCGGCTTGGCGACCGCGACCACGCACACCAGGGGCGCTATGCCGAACAGGGCGACCGCGACGAGCCCCTGCCGGACCAGAGCGGTGCGGGCCACGGTGGGCAGCCCCGCGCGCGGGGTGTGCAGGTACCAGAGCAGCGCGCGCGTGACCACGAGGTACGTGACGGCGACCAGCACCACGCCCGGCGCGGTGTACAGCGTCCAGGTGTCCGGAGCCGACGGCGACTCGACGGACGGCACCCAGCCGAACGCGGCCAGCACCAGCGCGCCGGCGCCGATGCCGAGCAGGTCCACCGCGCCGTGCAGCACGCCCTGTCGCCAGCGGCCCCGCCGGGCCACGCCGACCAGCACGACGACCGTGAGGCTGACCATCCCGGCCGGGAGCCAGCCGTACAGCAGCAGCACCGCGAGGGTGAGGGCGGCGCCGGAACCCGTACCGCCCCACCACCGGGAGCGGCCCAGCATCACCAGATGGCCGACGACGATCCCGGTCAGCACGGCCAGGGACCAGCCGACGGTCCCGGACGGGAAGAGCGCGTGCCCTCCGGTGAACGCCCGCAGGAAGCCGGCGCCCAGCACGAACCCGGCGGCGGCGACGACCGCCGTGGGCAGCGCGGGCCAGGACGGGTGCCGTTCCGCGTCCGCCTCGGCCAGCCCGGGACCGTGCCCGGCGACCGGCTGCCCCGCACCGCGCACATCCGCACCGCGCACATCCGCACCGCGCACATCCGCACCGCGCGCGTCCGCACCGCGCGCGTCCGCGGTACGCGTCCCGGTGCGCCCCATCGCGCCCGGTCGTCCCGCGGGCCGCCCGTCCTCACGGCCGCGCCGCCATGCGACCGCCACGCGACGCAGACGCGGCCGTGAGCCCGGGGCGGTGCTCTCGGTCGGTTCCATTCCCGTCCCTCTCCCAGCCGGCGGTGCCCACGCCACGCGGCCCGATGCCCGACGACCCTCAGCGGCTCCGCGGTGGAAAGCCCTTACCCCCGACTCCTCACGAGTACGGGGTCGCCCCGACCGCAGCTGGGCACGGCAGGCGCACATCTCAACAGTAGGCCGCACAGGGCCTGTACGGGCACCGGTCGCCGACGGTTGCCCGAATACGCCCCAGCCACCCGTATGCATCTGATATGCGCCGATCGGTCGGTCTTCAACCGCTACTCCTCGACCGAAAGGGCGACCTCCGCCGCGGCCTCCGGGCCCTGTTCGAGGAGGACGGTGAAGCCGTCCTCGTTCAGAACCGGCACCTTGAGCTGCATCGCCTTGTCATATTTCGTCCCGGGACTGTCCCCCACGACGACGAACGACGTCTTCTTGGAGACGGACCCGGTCACCTTCGCCCCCTGGCTCTGCAGCGCCTCCTTCGCGCCGTCCCGGGTGAAGTTCTCCAGGGTCCCGGTCACCACGACGGTGAGCCCTTCCAGCGGACGCGGCCCCTCGTCCTCCCCCGACCCCTCCTCCTCCATCCGTACGCCGGCCGCCCTCCACTTGCGGATGATCTCGCGGTGCCAGTCCTCGGCGAACCACTCCTTCACGGAGGCGGCGATGATGTCGCCGACCCCCGCGGTCTCCGCCAGCTCCTTCTCGGTGGCCTGCTCGATGCGGTCGACGGAGCGGAACTCGCGGGCCAGCGCCTCCGCCGCGACCGGCCCGACATGACGGATCGACAGACCGGTCAGCACGCGCGCCAGCGGACGCTCCTTGGCCGCCGCGATGTTCGCCAGCATCGCGACCGCGTTCTTCCTCGGCTCGCCCTCCTGGTTGGCGAAGACGGTGGCGATCTTCTCCTCGCCGGTCTTCGGGTCCCGCTTGGGCAGCCCGCTGTCCTGGTCGAGCACGTACGCCTTGATGGGCAGCAACTGGTCGACGGTGAGGTCGAACAGGTCCCCCTCGTCCTTCAGCGGCGGCTCCTCCGGCTCCAGCGGCCGGGTCAGCGCCGCCGCGGCGACATAGCCGAAGTGCTCGATGTCCAGCGCCTTGCGCCCGGCCAGGTAGAACAGCCGCTCCCGCAACTGGGCCGGGCACGTACGGGCGTTGGGGCAGCGCAGGTCGACGTCGCCCTCCTTCATCGGCCTGAGCGGCGTACCGCACTCGGGGCACTCGGCCGGCATCACGAACTCCCGCTCGCTGCCGTCCCGCAGGTCGGCGACCGGCCCGAGGATCTCCGGGATCACGTCACCGGCCTTGCGCAGCACCACCGTGTCGCCGATGAGGACGCCCTTGGCCTTGACCACGTCCTGGTTGTGCAGCGTGGCGAACTCGACCTCGGACCCGGCCACCGTGACCGGTTCGACCTGGGCGTACGGCGTGACCCTGCCCGTACGTCCCACGCCCACGCGGATGTTGACCAGCTTGGTGTTGACCTCCTCGGGCGCGTACTTGTACGCGATGGCCCAGCGCGGGGCGCGCGAGGTGGTGCCGAGGCGGCCCTGGAGCGGGATCTCGTCGAGCTTGACGACGACGCCGTCGATCTCGTGCGCCACGGAGTGGCGGTTCTCGCCGTAGTGGGCGATGAACTCCCGTACGCCCTCCAGGTCGTCGACCACCCTGTTGTGCGGGGAGGTCGGAAGCCCCCAGGTCCTCAGCAGGTCGTAACCCTGGGAGAGGCGGGTCATGCCCTGGTAGCCCTCCAGGACGCCGATGCCGTGCACCACCATGTGCAGCGGGCGGGTGGCGGTGACCCGGGGGTCCTTCTGCCGCAGCGAACCGGCCGCCGCGTTGCGCGGGTTGGCGAACGGCTTGTCGCCGGCCGCGTTCAGCCGCGCGTTGAGTTCCTGGAACTTCTCCATCGGAAAGTAGACCTCGCCGCGGATCTCCACGACGTCGGGCACCTCGTCGCCCTTCAGCCGGTCCGGGATCTCGGCGATGGTGCGCACGTTGGGCGTGATGTCCTCACCGGTGCGGCCGTCGCCGCGGGTCGCCGCGCGGACCAGCCGGCCCTTCTCGTAGGTGAGGTTGACGGCGAGGCCGTCGACCTTCAGCTCGCACAGGAAGTGGTACTTCTGCGTGCCCAGCTCCCGCTGGATGCGCTCCACCCAGGCGGCGAGATCGTCGTCGTTGAAGGTGTTGTCGAGGGAGAGCATGCGCGAGCGGTGCTCGACGGAGGTGAACTCCGTCTCGTACGCCCCGGCGACCTTCTGGGTCGGCGAGTCGGGGGTGCGCAGCTCGGGATGCTCCTCCTCCAGCGCCTCCAGCTCCCGCAGCAGCCGGTCGAAGTCGGCGTCGCTGATGACGGGGGCGTCGTTCACGTAGTACCGGAAGCGGTGCTCCTCGATCCGCTCAGCGAGCCGGGCGTGCTTCTCCCGTGCCTCGGCGGGCACGCTCGTCGTCTCCGCTTGCTTGTCGCCGGCCACCGTGTGTCCTCCCGTTACTCTGGGTTGTCCGCGAGTGATCTCGCCGCCCGGACGCACTGGGCGAGGGCCCTGCGCGCGTACTCCGGGGAGGCCCCCGCGAGTCCGCACACCGGGGTGAGCGTGACCGCCTCCGGGAGGAGTCCCGGCCGCAGCCCCAGCCTGCGCCAGAGCGTCCTGACACCCATGACGCTACCGCCCGGGTCCGACAACGGGCCGTCCGTCCCCGGGACGACACCGGCGAACAGTCTGGTCCCGCTCTCCACCGCCTCCCCGATCACCTCGTCGTCACGCTCGGTGAGAAGGGAGAAGTCGAAGGAGATCGCCGCCGCGCCCGCCCGGCGCAGCAGGGCGAACGGGACGTCCGGTGCGCACGAGTGGACCACGACGGGCCCGCCGCCGTGCGCCCCGACGACGTCCCGCAGCGTGGCCTCGACGATCTGCCGGTCCACCGCGCGGTGGGTGCGGTAGCCGCTGGCGGTCCTCACCTGTCCGCGCAGCACGGCGGTGAGGGAGGGTTCGTCGAGCTGCAGGACGACCTGGGCGCCGGGGACGCGCCGCCGGACCTCGGCGAGGTGCAGGCGCAGCCCCTCGGCGAGCGAGGCGGCGAGGTCGCGGCAGGCGCCGGGGTCGGAGAGGGCGGCCTCGCCGTTCCTCAGCTCCAGGGCGGCGGCGAGCGTCCACGGGCCGACCGCCTGGACCTTCAGCGGGCCCTGGTACTCCTGCGTGAACTCCTCCAGCGCGTCGAGGTCCTCGACGAGCCAGGAGCGGGCGCGCCTGGTGTCGCGGCCCGGGCGGTCGCCGAGACGCCAACCGCTGGGCTCGACGCGGGCGTAGAGCTCGACGAGCAGGCCGGCGGTGCGGCCGATCATGTCCGCGCCGGGGCCGCGGGCGGGGAGTTCGGGGAGGTGGGGGAAGGTCTCGAAGCTGCCGGTGACCGTTCTGGCGGCCTCGCGGGCGTCCCCGCCCGGCATGGAGCCGATGCCGGTGGCGGGGCCGAAGCGAAGGTTGTCGTTCACGGGTGAAGCGTACGCAGGGGTGGCGCCGGAGGTGTTTCGCCCCCGCCGCCCTTTCCCTTCCCGTCCCCGGGGGCGCTGCCCCCGGACCCCCGCTCCTCAAACGCCGGAGGGGCTGGATGGTGCCGGACGGGTGGGAGGGTGCGGACGGGTGGGAGGGTGCGGACGGAGTGCGGCTACCGCCCCGGTCGGACCGTCAGGTCGTTGATCTCCGCGTCGGCCGGCAGGTCCAGGGCCGTCACGATGGTCGTGGCGACCGACTCGGGGTCGATCCACCGGGCCGGGTCGTACTCCTTGCCCTCCTGCTGGTGGACCTTGGCCTGCATGGGGCTGGCCGTGCGGCCGGGGTAGACCGAGGTGACGCGCACCCCGTTGCCGTGCTCCTCGTGGCGCAGGGAGTCCGCGAGGGCCTTCAGGCCGTGCTTGGAAGCGGCGTACGCGGACCAGTCGGCGTGGGCGGCCAGGCCGGCGCCGGAGTTGACGAAGATCACGTGGCCCCGGCTCGCGCGGAGCTGGGGCAGGAAGTGGCGGGTCAGCTCGGCGGGGGCGATCAGGTTGACGTTGAGCTGGTGCCGCCAGGTCTTCGGGGTCAGCTCGCCGACCGGACCGAGGTCGACCACGCCGGCGACGTGGAGGAGGGAGTCCACCCGGTCCGGGAGCGGCTGGTGGGAGAAGGCCCAGGAGAGCTTGTCCGGGTCCGCCAGGTCGCCGACGAGGGTGCGGGCGCCGGGGAACCGGGCCGCCAGTTCCTTCGCCCGGCCCGCGTCGCGCGCGTGCAGGACGAGTTCGTCCCCGCGCGCGTGCAGACGGCGGGCGACGGCCGCTCCGATGCCGGAGCCCGCTCCGGTGATCACATGTGTAGCCATGCCCGCCATGCTCGCATCATCGGGCGCTCACTCCATGCCCAGGCTCTCCTCCAGGTAGGCCAGCGCGCCCACCGGCTCCTCGGCGAAGAACACCAGGTCGGTCAGCGGGCGGGGCAGGAAGCCCTCGTCCTCCATGCGGCGGAACTGTTCCTTGAGCCCGTCGTAGAAGCCCGCGGTGTTGAGCAGGACCACTGGCTTCTCGGTGTGTCCGTGCTTCTTCAGTTCCAGGATCTCGGTCGCCTCGTCGAGGGTGCCGGTGCCGCCGACCATGACGACCACCGCGTCGGCCTTCTCCAGCAGCAGCCGCTTGCGCTCGGCGAGATCCTTGGCGATCACCATCTCGTCGACGCCGTCGCGGGCCTTCGCCGAGAGGAACTCCACGGAGACGCCGCAGAGCCGGCCGCCCGCCTCGTGCACCCCGTCGGCGACGACCTTCATCAGGCCGGTGTCCGAACCGCCCCACACCAGTGTGTGACCGCCCTTGCCGAGCAGCCGCCCGAACTCCCGCGCGGGGCGTGTGTAGCGTTCGTCGAGGTCGGCGGCGGAGAGAAAGACACAGATGTTCACGGACCCACAGTACGGGCCCGGTCGGACGTCGCGGCCGGCCGCGTCCTCGACCGCCGGTGCGGCAGCCGGGTCCTCCTCGGGAAGAAGTCCGCTTCGGGGTGCGCTGTACTCGTGGAGTCGGCCATCCGAGGAGGAACGATCGTGACCACAGGCCACCGCATCACCATCGAGGCCAGTGACCGGCACGTGCGCGTGGTGCACGGCGGGCAGGTGCTGGCGGAGAGCGACGGGGCGCTGCTGCTGAAGGAGACGGGGTGTCCCGACCGGTACTACATCCCGCCGGCGGACGTCCGGCTCGACCTGCTGACGCCCTCCGGGACGCACACGCGCTGCCCCTTCAAGGGCACCGCGTCCTACTGGTCGCTGCCGGACGCGGCGGATCTGGCCTGGGCGTACCCGGAGCCGAAGCCGGACGTCGCGCGGATCAAGGACCACCTCTGCTTCTACGAGGTGGAAGTCGGCTGATCAGTTGAACGGGTTGTGATGGTCGAACGCGCCGCCCGCCTCACCGACGAACGCCGCCCCGTGCGGCAGTCTGGCGTGACATGGACAAGAACATTGCTTCGCGTGACGGCACCTCCCTGGCGTACGAGAGCGCCGGGCGGGGCGCCACGATCGTTCTCGTCAGTGGCGCGATGTCGACGGGCGGCACGGTGGCCCCGCTGGCGGCCCGTCTCTCGGAGCGGTTCCGGGTGGTCGTGTACGACCGCCGGGGCCGGGGCGCCAGCGGGGACGCGGCGCCGTACGCGGTGGAGCGCGAGGTCGAGGACCTGGCGGCGCTGATCGAGGCGGTGGGCGGCGAGGCCGCGCTGTACGGCGTCTCCTCGGGCGGCGCGCTGGCGCTCAGGGCGGCGGCGGGCGGACTCCCGGTGCGCCACGTCGCCGTGTACGAGACGCCGTACGCGATGTCGTCCGACGCCCTGGAGGAACGCGCGCGGTACACCGAGCAGCTGACCGCGGCGCTCGCCGAGGGGCGGCGCGGGGACGCGGTGGAGCTCTTCCTGCGGCTGACCGGACTGGGCGAGGAGGTCATCCGGGGCGCGCGGCAGTCACCGCTGTGGGCCGGGATGGAGTCGATCGCGCCGAGCCTCGCGTACGACGACGCCGTGATGGGCGACGGGAGCGTCCCGCGCGAGCTGCTGGCGTCGATCCGGGTGCCGGTGCTGTCGATCGCGGGCGACGCGAGCCCGGCGTGGATGCGCGGGGCCGCGCGGGCGATCGCGGAGTCCGTCCCCCGGGGCACGTACCGCGCCCTGGGGGGCCAGACCCACATGGTGGAGCCGGACGTCCTGGCGCCGGTCCTGGCGGAGTTCTTCGCCCGGTGAGCGAGGGGGCGCCACCAGGGCCGTGAGTCCCCGCGGCGCGGGCGCGTGGGGACTCACGGCATCGGGGGCGGGTCAGGAGTGGGCGCGGAATTTCGACTCGAAGTGGTGGAAGGCCCTTTCCTGCTTCCACTGTGCGGCGGCCTTCGGGCTGGCGTCCAGCAGGCGCCGGCAGTCCGCGCCGGGGCGGGCGGTGCCGAGCTCGGTGCTCCGGCAGTCGGCGGCCGGACGGTAGCCGTCACGGGTGGGGTTGCCCCGCCAGAGGCTCGCGCCCGGGAGGAAGGCGTACTCCAGGGAGGCGCGGGCGAGGTCCTTCAACTCCGGGTAGGACAGGCCGTACGTGTCGGCGGCATACCGGTACTCGTGGCTGATGTCGATCCGGCTGACGCCGGGGTCGTCGGTGGCCAGCACGATGGGCACGCCGTAGGCGCGGTAGGTCTCGAAGGGGTGGTCGGCGCCGCGCACTCCGAGGATCTGGGCGTTGCTGGTGAAGGGGACCTCGACGGCGGTCTCGCGGACGGCCATGGTGCGCGCGGTGCGCTGCCAGTCGTCCTCGTGGAGGAGGTCGACCCCGTGACCGATGCGGTCGGCGCGGGCGACGTCCACGGCCTCCTTGATGTGGAAGGCGAGGTCGGCGGGCTTCACCAGGCCGGGCCACAGCTCACCGGCGTGCAGGGTGACGTGCGCCCCGGGGTAGACGCCCCGGAGGTACCGCAGCATGCGCATCTGGAGGCTGTAGTCGCGCAGTGCGCTCTCCGAGTCCTCGGGCTGGACCAGGTTGACCGCGACGAACCGGGGGTCGCGCTCGGCCAGGCGCATGCCGAGCGCCATCTGCGTGAAGACCCGCTCCGGTGAACTGCCGCGCGAGACCTGGGAGATCCAGCGCACCGGGAGGCGGCAGGCGGGCCGGGGGCTGCCGGTGTCGCAGCGGGCGGCGGTGCGGAATTCGGTGTCGGCGTCGTCGGACTCCTTCCGGGCCTCGGCGACCAGCCGGTCCAGCTTGCCCCCGGCCGTCAGCTTCTCGTGCAGCCGGGCGAGATCCGGGTCCCAGCCGACCTCCGCCGCGAGCTGCTTCGCCCCGTCGGAGGCCGGGGTGACCATGGTCTCCAGGTAGAACTGGTTCTGCGCGGCGACGTCGTCGGCGACCTCGGCGAGCAGCTTCCCGCGGTGGCGCCACGTCACCTCGCCGAACTTGCCGAAGGCGTCGAAGAAGTGGTCGTGGCCGTTGCCGTCGGCCGGGAAGTCCTGCATGGACCAGGCGCGCACGAGCGCGTCGTGGAAGGCACGGTCGGTGCGGGCGTCCGCGGCGGGGCGGGTGCCCTCGCCGCACGGCGGTGCGACGGCGGTCATCGTCGAGGTGTCGACGCACAGCCCGTCCTCGGCGGCCAGTTCGACGAGGTACTCGGTGGAGACCGCGCCGGAGAGGTGGTTGTGCAGGTCACCGCCCTTGGGCAGTCGGCGGAAGAAGTCCTCGGCCAGGCGTGGGGCGTCGCGGATCGCGTCCAGCCGGGCGGCCGTGTCCGCCTCGGCGGCGGTGCGGGTACGGCGCGAGAGGCCGGAGATCCGATGAGTCACACCCGGTGATCGCCGGAGCGGACGCCTGGGACACGGGTCCGGGGCGATGCGCGCCGAGGGATCACCCGGGTGGGGGAATCGTGTGTCCGTGAACGCGTACCGCCGGCTGCCGTACCGCGGGGGCCGGCACCGGACCGCGCGGAACGGAACGCCATCAGGTTCAACCCCGTGTCTCCGGGGGCGTCCCGGCGCTCACACGGGCATCGGCGCCGCGTCGGTGCGCCGATGCCCGTGGCCTCGGGCAGAGACCGCCCGCCGGGCCGGAGCCCCGTACGTGTATTCGCCGCGCGGCTCGTGGTGGCGGTCCGCACCGTAGGCCTCGAAGGCCTCCTTCTGCGCGTCGATCTCCGCCTTCGGCACACCTCCGCACACATGCGCGCGCACGTTCTGCGGCTTCGCGGCCGGCGAGTCGTCGACCCAGCTGCGAACGTTGACCGCGCTCTTCCCGTACCGGGCCTGGAGGAGCGCCGTCAGGCCACGCCGGCCGTCGCCCGCACCGTCGAGGCGATCGTCGCCGAGCCCACCACGCGGGTGCCGTCGTACAGGACGATCGCCTGGCCTGGGGCGACGCCGCGGACCGGCTCGGTGAACGAGACCTCCAGGGTGCCGTCGACGAGTTCCGCCCTCACCTCGGTCTCGCCGCCGTGGGCGCGCAGCTGGGCCGTGTAGGCGCCGGGGCCGGTGGGGGCGGCGCCGCACCAGCGGGGCCTGATCGCGGTGAGGGCGGTGACGTCGAGGGCCGCCGCGGGGCCGACGGTGACGGTGTTGGTCACCGGGGAGATGTCGAGGACGTAGCGGGGCTTGCCGTCGGGGGCGGGGGTGCCGATCCGCAGGCCCTTGCGCTGGCCGATGGTGAAGCCGTACGCGCCCTCGTGGCTGCCGACCTTGGCGCCGGACTCGTCGACGATGTCGCCTTCGGCCTTGCCGAGACGGTTCGCGAGGAAGCCCTGGGTGTCGCCGTCGGCGATGAAGCAGATGTCGTGCGAGTCGGGCTTCTTGGCGACGGCGAGTCCGCGCCGCTCGGCCTCCGCGCGGATCTCCTCCTTGGTGGTGACCGTGTCGCCGAGGGGGAACATGGCGTGGGCGAGCTGGCGGTCGTCGAGCACGCCGAGGACGTAGCTCTGGTCCTTGGCCATGTCGGAGGCGCGGTGCAGTTCGCGGGTGCCGTCCTCGCGCAGGATCACCTGGGCGTAGTGGCCGGTGCAGACCGCGTCGAAGCCGAGCGCCAGCGCCTTGTCCAGCAGGGCGGCGAACTTGATCTTCTCGTTGCAGCGCAGGCACGGGTTGGGGGTGCGGCCGGCCTCGTACTCGGCGACGAAGTCCTCGACGACGTCCTCGCGGAAGCGGTCGGCGAGGTCCCACACGTAGAACGGGATGCCGATGACGTCGGCGGCGCGGCGGGCGTCGCGCGAGTCCTCGATGGTGCAGCAGCCCCGCGCGCCGGTACGGAACGACTGCGGGTTCGCGGAGAGCGCGAGGTGGACGCCGGTCACGTCGTGGCCCGCTTCGGCCGCGCGGGCGGCGGCGACGGCGGAGTCGACTCCGCCGGACATGGCGGCCAGGACGCGGAGGGGGCGGGAGCGCTGCGAGGTCTCAGTCATAACCCCTCCAGGGTACGGGGGTGCGGGAACCACGGCCGCCGGGTATCCGTTCCTGATCACATGGGGGCGAGAAGAGCATCCGAGGACGGGGACCGGCGCATCGGGCGGCGGGCCCTGATCGTGGGCGGGGTGGCGGCAGCGGCGGGCACGGCGGCGCTGGCGCGGGACGAACTGGCGCGGCTGTGGTGGCGCGTGCCCGGGGTCGAGAAACCGCGTGAGCCGGGCGCCGTCGACTACGCGGGCGCCCGCTGGGTGGCGGCCTCGGACGCCAACTGGCGCCGCGCGGACCGGCCGGACGACTTCGGCGTCGACATGGTGATCGTCCATGTCACCCAGGGCAGCTTCGACAGCGCGGTGCGGGCGTTCCAGGATCCGGGGCACAAGGCCGCCTCGCACTACATCGTGGGCCAGGACGGCCGGGTCGCCCAGATGATCCGCGAGCTGGACGTGGCGTACCACGCGGGCAACCGCGACTACAACGAGCGCAGTGTCGGCATCGAGCACGAGGGCTTCGTGGACCGCCCCGAGGACCTCACGGACGAGATGTACGAGGCCTCGGCCCGCCTCACGGCCCGCATATGCGCCCGTTACGACATACCCGTCGACCGCGATCACATCCTCGGCCACGTCGAGGTCCCGGGCACGGACCACACCGACCCGGGCCCGCACTGGGACTGGGACCGCTACATGGAGCTGGTCCGGCGGGCCCGCACGGAACAGGCCCGGACCGGCCCTTCGGGCTCCCCGTCCGCCACGGCGGGTTAGCTCAGTCCCGCCGCGCGGGCCCGTTCCACCGCCGGGCCGATGGCCTTGGCCACGGCTTCCACGTCGGCCTCCGTGGAGGTGTGACCCAGGGAGAAGCGCAGGGTGCCGCGGGCCAGGTCGGGTTCCACCCCGGTGGCCAGGAGGACGTGGCTGGGCTGGGCGACGCCGGCGGTGCAGGCGGAGCCGGTGGAGCACTCGATGCCCTGGGCGTCCAGGAGGAGCAGCAGGGAGTCGCCCTCGCAGCCGGGGAAGGTGAAGTGCGCGTTGGCCGGAAGACGCCCCCCGGGGGCGGGGTCGCCGCCGAGGACGGCGTCCGGCACGGCCTCGCGGACCGCGGCGACCAGGTCGTCGCGCAGCCTGCCGATCTCGCGGGCGAACCACTCCTGCCGCTCGGCGGCGAGCCGTCCGGCCGTCGCGAAGGCGGCGACGGCGGGGACGTCGAGGGTGCCGGAGCGGACGTGGCGTTCCTGGCCGCCGCCGTGCAGGACGGGCACGGGGGTGTGTTCGCGGCCCAGGAGCAGCGCGCCGATGCCGTACGGACCGCCGATCTTGTGGCCGGACACGGTCATCGCGGCGAGCCCAGACGCGGCGAAGTCCACCGGGACCTGCCCGAAGGCCTGGACCGCGTCGGAGTGCAGCGGCACACCGAACTCGGCCGCGATTCCGGCGAGTTCGCGGACCGGCAGGATCGTCCCGATCTCGTTGTTGGCCCACATGACGGTGGCGAGGGCGACGTCGTCGGGGTTGCGGGCGATGGCCTCGCGCAGGGCGTCCGGGTGGACCCGGCCGTGGGGGTCGACCGGCAGGTACTCGACGGTGGCGCCCTCGTGCTCGCCGAGCCAGTGGACGGCGTCGAGGACGGCGTGGTGTTCGACGGGGCTGGCGAGGACCCGGGTGCGGGCCGGGTCCGCGTCGCGGCGGGACCAGTACAGGCCCTTCACGGCGAGGTTGTCGGCCTCGGTTCCGCCGGAGGTGAGGACGATCTCGCTGGGCCGGGCGCCGAGCGCCTCGGCGAGGGTTTCGCGGGCCTCCTCGACGGTGCGCCGGGCGCGGCGGCCGGCCGCGTGGAGGGAGGAGGCGTTGCCGGTGACGCCCAGGTGCGCGGCGAGTGCCTCGACTGCCTCGGGAAGCATCGGGGTGGTCGCGGCGTGGTCGAGGTAAGCCATGGTGGGGCCGATTCTACGGGGCCCCGTGCACCGGCCACGGATCACGGCCGACGGGGGACGCGCCGGCCGCTCAGAAGCTCCACGAGACCGTGCTGTCCACCTGCATGAACGCGGCCAGGACGAGGAGGTCGGCGACACCGAGGCCGAGCCCCAGGAAGGCGCGGCCGCGTCGGGCCGTGCCCCGCCACAGCGCCACGGCCGCCAGCACGATGGCGGTCGGGCCGAGGAAGACGTTGAGGACGAGCAGGCCCAGCAGGCCCAGGACGAAGGACGCGACGGCCATGCCGTCGGCGTCACGGAGACCGGTGCGCCGGGCGGCCGGTGCGGTCAGGTGCATGATGATCGGCTCCCACGGTCGGAGGGACGGGGTACGGACGGCCCGGTGCGGGTCAGTGCGCCGAGCTGCCGCGTCCACGACCATGGCCGTGGCGCTCGCGCAGGGCGAAGACGCCGAGCCACACGGCGATGACGGCGCCCGCGACGACGGAGAAGGAGAGCGGGGCGTGGGCGACGGTGCCCAGGGCGACGCCCAGCAGCATCAGCGCGGCGACGAGGAACAGCATGAGTGGATCCCCCAGGTCGGTGAACGATTGTAGGTACAGTTGTTCACTGAGTTCCCAGCCTAGCGCGGGTCATGACTTCCCAACGTCGGAGAACAGCTGTTGACTGGATGGCATGAGTCACACCCTCGGCGTCCGGCAGGCCCAGAAGCAGAAGACACGGCGGGCGCTGCTCGACGCGGCGCTGGAACTGCTCGAGGAGCAGAGTCTGAGCAGCCTCGGGCTGCGTGAGGTCACCCGCGCGGCGGGGGTGGCGCCGACCGCCTTCTACCGGCACTTCCGTTCCGTCGAGGATCTGGGGGTGGCGCTGGTCGAGGAGGCACTGGGCAGTCTGCACCCGATGATCCGGACGATCGTGTCCACGACCGGGGACGGCGAGGAACGCATCGTGCGGGCGATCGGGCTGATCGCCCGTCATGTCGACGCGCACCCGGCGCACGTGCGGTTCATCGCCCGGGAGCGGCACGGCGGGGTGCAGGTGGTGCGGGAGGCGATACGGGATCAGCTGGCGCTGTTCGCCGTGGAGGTGGGGGAAGCGCTGGCGGAGGATCCGGTGTCCGCGGGGTGGGGGGAGGAGGATCTGATGATGCTGGCGCAGTTGTACGTCGATCAGATGCTCGTGACCGCTTCGGCGCTCCTGGAGGCGCCGGTGAGTGGGGTGGGGGCGCGGGAGCGGGTGTTCCGGACGGCGGTGCGTCGGATGCGGTTGATCGGGATCGGGCGTGCGCACTGGCTGGAGGGCGGGGTGGGTGGGGGTGGGTGAGGGGTTTTTCGCCCCCGCCGCCCCTACCCGTCCCATCCCGGGGGCGCTGCCCCCGGACCCCCGCTCCTCAAACGCCGGAGGGGCTGAATTTCGCCGGACGGACTTAAAGGCGGGCCCGGGCCAGTTGGCGGGACTGGGCCACCAGGCGGTCGGCGGCGTCCCAGACCTCGGCGTCCTCCTCCAGGAAGCCGCCGGCGAGGTTGCGGGTGGTGACCGAGACGCGCAGCGGGCCCGGAGCCGGACGGCAGCGGACGTGGACGGTCAGCTCCACCGTCGGGACCCAGCCGGACAGGCCCAGCTCGAAGGCGGTCGGCGGCAGGGCGTCCACCGCGAGGAGCAGGGAGAGCGGATCGGGGTCCCGGCCGTCGGCGAGACCGAACCAGGCCCGCATCTCCCCCTTGCCGGAGGGCTGCCCGAGCGCCCATCCCAGGGTCGAGGGGTCCAGCTTGAGCATCAGGCGCTCGGTGATGGCGGAACTGCCGTCGACCGGGGCGGGACCGTCCTCGGGGCCGAGGCACTGCTCCATCGGCGGCATCGCGGGCGGCTCGGCCGTCGTACGGACGTCGTCGGGGAGGGAGTCCAGGTCTCCGTAGGAGGCGAGGACGCGGATGCGCTCCACCTCGCGGCCCTCCCCGTCGACCTGGAAGAGGGAGGCCTGGCCGGTCGACAGCGTCCGTCCGGTGCGCACGGTCTCGGTGCGGACGACCGCCGGGCCCGGCCGGGAGGCGGTCAGGTAGTGCGCGGAGATGGTGAACGGGTCGGCGTGCGGCAGGGCGTCCGCGAGCGCGCGGCCCAGGACGGCCAGCAGATAGCCGCCGTTGACGGCGTTGATGATCGTCCAGCCGGCGGAGAGGTCGATGTCGTAGACGCCGGGCGCACGCGGGGTGAGCGCGGTGTCGCGGTCGAACTCGCCGGCGCCGATGGCGGCCCGGACGGGCTGGGCGGAGGCTGCTTCTGGCATGGCTGAACAGTACAAGAAGATGATACTAAGCGGTAGCTTTGCCCGTGCGCCCCGGTGGGACTACTCCTCCTGGACCGTCGAACGGCGGTGCCACGCACGGGGAGCCCGCCAGTGGTAGCGCATCGCGAGCAGCCGCAGCACGAAGGCCGTGACCACGGCGAGGCTGCTGGTCCCCGCGTTCAGCACGTCGTAGCGGATGCACAGCGCGGTCAGGGCGGCGCCGACGACGGCCGGGACGGCGTACAGGTCGCGGTCCCAGCGCAGCAGCGACGGCACCTCGTTGGCGAGCACGTCGCGCAGCACACCGCCGCCGACCGCGGTGGCCAGGCCCAGACAGGCGGAGGCGGTCAGGCCGAGGCCGTAGTCGTACGCCTTGGTCGTGCCGACCACGCAGAACAGACCGAGGCCGGCCGCGTCGAACACGTTGACGCCGATCTGGATGCGCTCCACGTGCGGGTGGAGGAAGAACACCAGGACCGTGGCGAGCAGCGGGGTGACGAAGTACCCCAGGTCCGTGAAGGCGGCGGGCGGTACGGCGCCGATGACCAGGTCGCGGAAGAGTCCGCCGCCGAGCGCGGTGACCTCGGCGAGCACGGCGATGCCGAAGACGTCGAAGTTCTTGCGGACGGCCAGCAGGGCGCCGGAGATCGCGAAGACGAAGATGCCGATCAGATCGAGCGTGTGCAGGACGGACGGACTGAACAGTTGCTGGAGCACCCTCATATTCTCACCCAGCAAGAACCCCTCGCCTTGCAAACCAAGGCGAGGGGTGATGTGAACTTGCTGTCCGCAAGCCGTTCAGCGGAGCCGTACGAGGCCCCGGGAAGGACCGCGGTCCGTCAGCCGGTCTTGTCCTGCTCCTTGTCGGAGTCGGACGCGTCCGGTCCCGCGGCGTCGAGGTCCTTCGCGACGGCGCCGGCCGTCCGGTCGCCCGGGGCCTCGGCCGCCGACGGCACCTTCTCCTTGACCGCCGTGGCGTCCGGCTTGGTCGTCGAGTCGGCCGGCAGGAGGACGGCGGGAACCTTCGCCTCGTCCTCGGTCTGCTCGACCACCGCGCCTTCGCCCTCCGTGACGGCCTCGATGCCCGTGGGCCGGGTCAGCGCCAGCTCTCCCGACGCGATCTCCTCGGCGAAGTGGCAGGCCACCCGGTGGCCGTCACCGAGGTCCCGCAGCTGCGGCCGCTCCGTCGCGCACCGCTCGGCCTGGGCCCAGGGGCAGCGCGTGTGGAAGCGGCAGCCGCTGGGCGGGTTGGCCGGGGAGGGCAGGTCGCCGGTGAGCAGGATGCGCTCGCGCCGGTCCTCCACCTCCGGGTCGGGCACCGGCACGGCCGACATCAGGGCCTTGGTGTACGGGTGCTTCGGCTCGGCGTACAGCGCGTCGCTCGGCGCCTCCTCGACCAGCGATCCCAGGTACATCACGCCGATCGTGTCGGAGATGTGCCGGACCACCGCGAGGTCGTGGGCGATCACCAGGTAGGTCAGGCCGAGTTCCTCCTGGAGCTCGTCCAGCAGGTTGATGACCTGGGCCTGGACCGACACGTCGAGCGCGGAGACCGGCTCGTCGCAGATGATCACGTCCGGTTCGAGGACCAGCGCGCGGGCGATGCCGATGCGCTGGCGCTGACCGCCGGAGAACTCGTGCGGGTAGCGGGAGAGCGCGTTGGAGGGCAGGCCGACCTTGTCCAGGATCGACTTGATCTTCTCCCGGCGCTCCTCCTGGTCCTTGCCGATGCCGTGGGCGATCATGCCCTCGGACAGGATGGACTCGATGTTCTGCCGGGGGTTGAGCGAGCCCAGCGGGTCCTGGAAGACCATCTGGAGCCGGCGCCGGAAGCGGCGCATCTCCTCGCCGGGCAGTTTCGCCAGGTCGGTGCCGTCGAGGACGACGGACCCCTCGGTGATGTCCACCAGCCGCAGCACGGACCGCCCGAGGGTGGTCTTGCCGCAGCCGGACTCGCCGACCAGACCGTAGGTCTCGCCGGCCTCGACCTTCAGGGAGACCCCGTCCACGGCGTAGACGTGACCGACCGTGCGGTCGACGAAGATGCCCTTCTTGATGGGGAAGTGGACCTTGACGCCGTCCAGTTCGAGCAGGCTCATGCGGTGACCTCCTCGGCCTTCGCGTCGTCGAGTACGGGGTTGACGCACCGCACCTGGTGGCCGGCCGCACGCGGCTCGGTGAGCTGCGGGGTGCCGGTCAGGCAGCCCATCTCGTACCGGTCGCAGCGGGGCGCGAAGGCGCAGCCGTCGGCCCAGGCGATGCGGTCGTTGATGGAACCCCGGATGGGGGTGAGGGGTTCGCCCCGGGGAGCGTCCAGACGCGGGATGGAGCCCAGCAGTCCGTGCGCGTAGGGGTGGGTCGGGTGGCCGAACAGCTCGCGGCGCCCGGCGGACTCGACGGTCTTGCCCGCGTAGAGCACGTTGACCTGGTCGCAGAGGCCGGCGACCACGCCGAGGTCGTGGGTGATCATCAGCAGGGCGGTGCCCTCCTGGTCCACCAGTTCCTTGAGCAGTTCCAGGATCTGCGCCTGGATCGTCACGTCGAGGGCCGTGGTGGGCTCGTCGGCGATGAGCATGCGCGGGGCGCAGGCCACCGCCATGGCGATCAGCGCGCGCTGGCGCATACCGCCGGAGAGCTGGTGCGGGTACTCCTTGAGCCGCCGGGTCGGGTCGGGGATGCCGACCCGGTCCAGCAGGTGGGCGGCCTCCTTGCGGGCGGCCTCGCCCTTCAGCCCGCGGTGGCGCTCCAGGATCTCGGTGACCTGCACGCCGATCGGCACGACCGGGTTGAGCGAGGACAGCGGGTCCTGGAAGATCATCGCCATTTCGCTGCCGCGCAGGTCGCGGCGGGCGGAAGGGCTCATCGTGAACAGGTCCGTGCCGTCGAACTCGGCACGGCCGCCGATGGTGACGCCCTTGCTCGGGAGCAGGCCCATCAGGGCCAGGGAGGTGACGGACTTTCCGCAGCCGGACTCGCCGACCAGGCCCACGACCTGGCCCTGGTCGACCTCGAAGGAGACGCCGTCGACCGCCCGGGACTCCTTGCGGCCGCGGCCGCCGAAGGTGATGGTCAGTTCGTCGACAGTGAGCAGAGACATGGTGGTTCAGCCCTTCAGCTTCGGGTCGAGGGCTTCCCGCATGGCCTCGCCGAGGAGGGTGAAGCCGAGGGCGGTGATGATGATGCCGACGGCGGGGTAGACCCCCATCATGGGGGCGTAGCTGAAGAAGCGCTGCGCCTGGGCGAGCATGACGCCCCACTCGGGAATGGCCGGATCCGGGTTGCCGAGGCCCAGGTAGGACAGGGCGGCCGCCTCGATGATCGCGGTGGCCAGGGAGAGCGTGGCCTGCACGATCACCGGGCTGAGCGAGTTGGGCAGGATCTGGGAGAGCACGATCCGGCGCTTGCGGACGCCCAGGGACTGAGCGGCGAGCACGTAGTCGGCGCCGCCCTGGACCAGCATGGCGCCGCGCAGCAGCCGGGCGAACACCGGCACCTGGACGACACCCACGGCGATCATCACGGTGGTCAGCGACTGGCCCATGACCGCGGCGATGGACACGGCCAGCAGCAGCGACGGCAGCGCCAGCATCATGTCGATGAAGCGCATGATGACGGAGTCGACGCGCTGCCCGGTCTCCCCGCCGAGGGTGGCGGCGGCTCCGGAGACGATGCCGATCACGAAGCCGGCGACCAGGCCGATGAGCGTGGCGACGATGCCGACGAGCAGCGTCTGGCGGGCGCCGACCAGCATGCGGGAGAACAGGTCACGGCCGAGGTGGTCGAGCCCGAACCAGTTCTCTCCGCGCGCTCCGACGAACTCCCCCTTGTTCGGGAACACCTCACCGCGCCAGATCTGGGCGCTCGGCGAGTGCGGGGCCAGGAACGGTCCGACGATCGCGACGACGACGAACGCCGCGATGATCACGGCGCCGATGATCGCCATCTTGCTGGTCTTCAGGCGGCCGAGGGCCTCCCGCCACAGACTGGCGCCGGTGCTGGTCTCGCTGCCGGCCGTCAGTTCCGCGAGGCGCTGGATCTTGTCGGTCTTGGTGGCGACACTCATGTCAGTGCACCCGCACTCTCGGGTCGATGATGCTGTACGCCACGTCCACCAGCAGGTTGATCAGGACGTACACCATCGCGATGAACATGATGAACCCGACGAGCACCGGGTAGTCGCGTCCGTCGATCGACGTCTTGACGAAGTTGCCGATGCCGTTGAAGGAGAACACGGACTCGGTGAGGACCGCTCCGGACAGCAGGGAGCCGGTGAGCAGACCGACCGAGGTGACCACGGGGAGCAGCGCGTTGCGCAGGACGTGCCGGCCGCGGACGATGCTCCTCTTGAGGCCCTTGGACTCGGCCGTGCGGACGTAGTCCTCGTCCTGGACCTCGAGGACGCTGGCGCGGGTCATGCGCACGATGACCGCGAGCGGGATGGACGCGAGCGTGACGGCGGGCAGGATCAGGTGGTGCAGCGCGTCCCAGGAGGCGTCGAACTCACCGGTGAGGATGCCGTCCAGGACGGCGAAGCCGGTCACGTCGGTGGCGTTGATGCCGGTGTCCATGCGCCCGTAGCTGGGGAAGAACCCGAGCTTCACGGCCAGGATCTCCTTGATGACCAGACCGAGGAAGAAGACCGGGATGCAGATGCCGACGAGGGAGCCGGAGACCGCGCCGATGTCGACCCAGCCACCGCGCTTGCGGGCGGCGAGGTAGCCGAGCGGAATGCCGACCACCACGGCCATGATCATGGCCAGCAGAGACAGCTCCACCGTCGCCGGGAACCTCAGGACGAACTCGTCCCACACCGGCTGCCCGGTCTGGACGGAGGTGCCGAGGTCACCCTGGAAGATGCGCTTCAGGAAGCGCCAGTACTGGACGTAGACGGGCTGGTCCAGCCCGAGCGCACGGTTGATGCGCGCCACATCGGCATCGGTGGCCTTCTCCCCCAGGATCGCTGAGGCGGGTCCACCGGGCAGACGGTCGAGCCACAGGAAGAGCAGAACCGACAGGCCGAGCAGCGTGGGTATGAGCTGGAGCAGTCTTCGTACGACGAGACGCAGCACCCCGCATGCCCCTTTCTTACGTGATGTCTTACATGAATGGACCCGCCCGGCCGCCGAGTTGCGACGACCGGGCGGACCCCCCGTTTTGGTTTCCTACCGCTGCTCGCCTACTTGAAGGAGGTCTCGGAGAAGACTTCCTGCGTCAGCGGGGAGACGTTCGGCGGGTTCACGTTCTTGGCGAAGGCGATGGCCGGCGGGGAGGACGAGATCGGAACACCGGGGAGGTACTCCATGATGGCCTCGTTGGCCTTCTCGTACGCGGCGGTGCGCTCCTCGGCCTTGCCCAGCTTCGAGCCGGCGTTCACGGCGTCGAAGACCTTCTTGTCCTTGAAGCCCCACTGCTTGTCGTACCCGGCGAACCAGGTGCCGATGAAGTTGAAGCCGTCGTTGAAGTCACCGGTCCAGCCGAGCATGTGCAGGTCGCAGGAGCCCGCCTCGGTGGCGTCGATGTAGTCCGGGGCCCACTTCATGGCCTTCGGCGTGACGGTGATGCCGGCCTTCTCCAGGTCGGCCTTCATCAGCTCGAACAGGTCCTGCGGGGCAGGCATGTACGGGCGGGTGACCTCGGTCGGGTAGCAGAACTCGACCTTGAGCTTCTCCTCACCGGCCTTCTTGAGGAGCGACTTGGACGCGGCGGTGTCGAACGGGTACTTCTTGACGTTCTTGGAGTAGCCCGCGATGGTGTCCGGCATGAACTGGTCGGCGACCTTGCCGCCCTCGGGCAGCTGGGTCTTGACCAGGTTCTCCTTGTCGATCGCCTGCGCGATCGCCTGGCGGACTTCCTTCTTCTTGAGGGCCTTGTTGGCCTCCTGGCTCATGCCCACGTAGAAGAGGTTGAAGACGCCACGGGTCGGGACGACGTAGCCCTGGTCCTCGAGGGTCTTGACGTCGGCCGGGGCGACGAGGTCGTAGCCGTCGATGTCACCGGCCTGGAGCGCCTGGCGGCGGCCCTCCTCGGTGTCGATGGTGCGGAAGACCAGGTTCTTGATCTTCGCCTTCTCGCCCCAGTAGTCGTCGAAGCGGGTCAGGCTGACTTCCTTGTTGCCCTTGTTCCACTTCGTGATCTTGTACGGGCCGGTGCCGGCGACCGTGCCGGCCTCCTGGCTGTACTTGGGGTACGTGATGGCGTCGCCCTTGGCGGTCGCCTCTTCCTTCTCGTACTCCTTGAGGGCCTTCGGCGAGTGGATCGCCAGGGCCTGGAGGGAGAAGCCGCCGGGGAGGTTGGCGGAGGGCTTCTTGACCTCGATGACGGCGGTGTTCTCGTCCTTCGCGGTGCAGGACTTGTAGTTCGCCTCGGGCGTCTCCTCGTCCTCGTTCTTCGCGAAGCCGCCCATGATGGTCTGCCAGTAGTACGAGACCGCGCTGGACTGGTAGGTGCCCTTCCAGTTGAACCAGTGGTCGTAGTTGGCGCAGACCGCCGCGGCGTTGAACGCCTCGCCGTCGTGGAACTTCACGTTCTTGCGGAGGTTGAAGGTCCAGACGGTGCCCTGGTCGTTGCTCGACCAGGTCTCGGCGAGGCCGCCGACCAGCTTGGTGCCGCCGGACTCGTGCTCGAGCAGGGCCTCGAACGCCTGACGCGTCACGCGGAAGGTTTCACCGTCGCTCGCGAGGGCAGGGTCCAGGGAACCCGGGTCACCTGCACCGGCGAACACGAAGGTGTCCTTCTTGCCGCTGCTTTCGTTGTCAGCGTCCCGTTCGCTGGAGCAGCCCGTGGCGATCAGACCGACCGCCACCGCGGCCGTGATCGCCCGAGCGGGTCGGGACTTGAATATGCGCATACTGGGGCCACTCCGGGTCCGCTATGTGGATGCATCTTGACCGGCCGAACACTACAGACGTTCACAGTGGGTCAGGAACAGTCCGGATAGCGGTGATACCTACCTGAGATCTGAACAGTTGACATAAGGGACGGTTCAGGCGTCCCCCCGTCAGGATTTAACCCGCCGGACACAAAAGTGTCTTCCCGACGGACGCCCAGGTGGCGCCGGGCGGCGTGGAGAACGGGTGAAACCGCAGGTGACAGGCGGTCAACGGATTGTCGCTGAGTGCGCATGGCCGAAAATGTGGCGGGAAATCAACGATGCGCCGCGGGCCGGGTCGGACGCATCGGTTCCGGCTCGTCTCGCTGTCCACCTGACGGACGGTCACGCTCCGTGACCATGACGGCGTCCGGGCCGGTCAGCCCCGGTGCGCGGACGGGTAGCCGTAGGCCGTGGCGGGGGACGGCACGGCGCCGTGGGCCTCACGGTCGTAGAACGGGCGGGAGTTGGCGCGCAGCCACATCGCGACCGGGTCGTGCTCGTCGGACATCACGACGGTCGACACGGGCAGTCCGTCCGGGACCGCGCCGAGGGACTGCTGCATCATCGCGCGCACGGCGTCCACGGCGGGTGGGGAGGCGTCGTACACGTCCAGGCCGATGGCGAGGTACGGGGCGCCCAGCGCGGGCTGCACCCAGGCGCGGCGCAGGGTGCGGACGGCAGGGGTGCGGTGGGCGTTCTGCGCGAGGAGGGCGTAGAACTGAGGGATCTCGATGGCCGGTTCGGACAGCCGCAGCGGGCCGGCGGGCCGGCTGTCCAGACCGCCGGCGATCCGGCGCAGGTCCGGCCAGGGGATGCCGACGCCGCCGCCGGGGGCGTGCGGATTGAGCCAGAGCCCGTAGTGGTCGGGGTAGAGGGCGCGGGCCACTTCGAGGCCGTCGACCACCTCGTACGACCGGTTCCAGCCGCTGGCGGAGAGCTCCTGGGCGGAGGTGACGCAGGGCGCGTAGCCGAGGCCGTCGACCTCCATGCTTCCGTACTGGGCGTCCGGGGAGCCGGCCTGGCCGTGCCAGAGCAGCATCCAGACCTGGCCGGAGGCAGGGGTCGCGAGGGCGCGCAGCAACGCCTCGTACGCGTCGTAACGCCCGGGCGTCACCTGGCGCAGCATGTGCTCGACCTGTCCGGCCGCCGCGGTGCCAGCGCTCACTTGTATCGCCCCTCCGTACCTCGCCAGCGGATGGACCTAGCTTAAGCCGACGCCGTGCGGCGGGCTGCGGTGCGGCGAGCACGGAAGAGTCCGGGCTTCGGCGCCGTGGACGGGTGCGGGTCCGTTGCGGCTTGTCGCGCCCGCACGGCGGAGCCGCACACCGACACGGCCCCGCGCCCCTTCACGGGGTTACTGCCGGCGTTCGTAGAAGGGGGTGACCCTGGTGCGGAGCCAGTCGCCGACCGGGTCCTGGGCCACGTCCAGGACGATGAGGTTGACCGGCCAGGGGGCGGAGGTCCGGCCGAGGGCCCGGCCCAGGGCGTTCAGCGGGAGGGTGCGGGGGTCGTCCTCCCACCGGGAGAGTTCCACGCCGACGAAGAGGACCGGGTCGGCCGTCTCGATCGCGGCGAGGCAGCGGCGGGCGGTGGTCACCACGCCGAGGGCGTCGAACTCCGCCGAGGCGGCGGCGAGGAAGTCCAGCGGGTCGTCCTGCCAGTCGGGCTCGAACAGCCGGACCCGGCCGCCGGCCGCCGGGCCGTCCAGCAGGGTGCGTCCGGCCCGGCACAGTTCGGCGACGGCGGGCGGCGGCAGCGGGATGCCGACCACGCCACCGGGGTTCACCGCGATCCCGGCCTGCGGCGGCAGACCGCGGGCGAACTCCACGGCGGGCGCGATCGTGTACGACAGGTGGGAGCCGACGACCTGGCGGAACTGCTCTTCGGAGCTGAAGACGGGGACGTAGGCCTGGCCGTCGATCTCCAGGGTGGGCAGGTCCAGCGGTCCGCTGTCCGGGCCGCCGCCGTTCGGCAGCGGGACCCAGACGGCGCTGCGGCCCAGCACCTCGACGATCCTGCCGCCCGCCGAGGGGACGCCCAGGGAGGCGGAGAGCACCTCCTCCAACTCGTTGCCGGGCCATCCGCCGTGCGGATGGGGGTGCGCCTGCGCCGGGAAGTCCGCCGGGAAGTCCATCTGCCTACCGCCTGCCGCCTGGAACCACTGCTGTGGCTGGAAAGGCTATCCGGTCAGCCCGTGAAGCCGATCCGGCGCAGCGTGTCCGCCGCGTCCCGGTCGACCAGGATCGCCGAACCGCAGCCGGCCGGCAGGGCGCCCCGCTCCACCGCGCGCAGCAGCCGCTCGCTCGCCGCGCGGTGGCGCAGGAACGCGTACCGGGAGACGCCGCGCCCGCGTTCGCGCTGGCCGGCCAGGGCCTGCTGCGGGGTGACGTCGAGCAGCAGCAGGTGCAGGCTCGCGCCCCGGCGGCGGGCCTCGCGGGCCAGCCAGCGGCGCACCCAGGCCTGTGTACCGCAGTCGTGCACGACGGCCGGTCCTCCGGTCCGCAGCACGCGGCGCAGCCCGGCGTAGTGGGCGAGGCGGACCAGCGGGCGGTAGACCGCGTACGGCAGGAGGCGCGGCACGCGGCGGTCCCAGCGGTCCCGGGCGTCCTGGGAATCGACGCGGGTGCCGCGCACCGTGCGCCGCATCAGCGTGGACTTGCCGCTGCCGGGCAGCCCGGTGACCACGACGAGGTCCCCGGGTCCGAAGAGCAGGGCGCGCGGGCTGCGGCCGGCCCGCGCGCGCAGATCGCGGACGACGGGCGCCGGCAGCGCGCCGCGGGCCCGACGGGCCTGGGCGGCCGGCTGCTGGGGCAGCGTGACGCCCGTGGCGGCGGCGCACGCCGTGGTCCTGTTCACCGTGATCGTCCTCCCCTGGGGCCGGGTACGAGTACCGATCCCCGCCGAGTGTAAAGAGAAGGTAATGCCAGGGTCTGTCATTTCCGTCCGTTTCCTGGAACAGGTGTGTCACGGCTCCCCGTGACGGCGTCCGCACGCCCTGTGCATCCCCTGGGAAGGGTCCCCCTGCCGCGCCTCCGCGATGCGTGCAATGATGTGCGCGCCAACTGCATACCGGCCGTTTGAATCCGCGCGGGAGAGTCCCCGGCACCGTTTGCCGCCGGGGCGCCGAAGGAGCAAGTCCCTCCCTTGAATCTCTCAGGCCCCGTTACCGCGCGGGCGAGGCACATCTGAAAAGCGGGCCGTCGAAGGGCATCCAGCGGTGCTCCGGCGGCTCCACCCAAGGTGCAAGCCAGGACCGTCCCCGCGTGGGCGTCATGGCGAACCTCTCAGGTTCCGATGACAGATGGGGAGGAACGTCCTCGCCTTCCCCCACGCTCGAATGAACTCGCGCGGGAGGGACCCCCATCGCCCTTGGGAGACCGACCGATGAGCAGTACCGAACCCCGCCGGACCGCGCTCGATGCCCTGCATCGGTCGCTCGGCGCGACGATGACCGACTTCGCCGGCTGGGACATGCCCCTGCGCTACGGCTCCGAGCGCGACGAGCACAACGCCGTGCGCACGAAGGCCGGCCTCTTCGACCTCTCGCACATGGGCGAGATCACGGTCACCGGCCCGGGGGCCGCCGCGCTCCTCGACTTCGCCCTGGTCGGCAACATCGGGGGCGTCAAGCCCGGCCGCGCCCGCTACACCATGATCTGCCGCGAGGACGGCGGCATCCTGGACGACCTGATCGTCTACCGGCTCGGCGAGACCGAGGCGGAGTCCTCTCACTACATGGTCGTCGCCAACGCCTCCAACGCGCAGACGGTGCTCGACGCGCTCGTCGAGCGCTCGGCCGGCTTCGACGCCGAGGTCCGCGACGACCGCGACGCGTACGCGCTGCTCGCCGTGCAGGGCCCCGAGTCCCCGGCGATCCTCGCGTCGCTCACCGACGCCGACCTGGACGGCCTGAAGTACTACGCCGGTCTGCCCGGCACGGTCGCCGGCGTCCCCGCGCTCATCGCCCGTACCGGCTACACCGGCGAGGACGGCTTCGAGCTGTTCGTGAAGCCGGAACACGCGGTGGAGCTGTGGCAGGCGCTGACCAAGGCCGGCGAGGGCGCGGGCCTGGTCCCGTGCGGGCTGTCCTGCCGGGACACGCTGCGCCTGGAGGCGGGCATGCCGCTGTACGGGAACGAGCTGAGCACCGCCCTCACGCCCTTCGACGCCGGCCTGGGCCGGGTGGTGAAGTTCGAGAAGGAGGGCGACTTCGTGGGCCGCGCCGCCCTGGCCGAGGCCGCCGAGCGGGCCGCCGCGCGGCCGCCCCGCGTCCTGGTCGGCCTGGTCGCCGAGGGCCGCCGCGTCCCGCGCGCCGGGTACGCGGTCGTGGCCGGCGGCGAGGTGATCGGCGAGGTCACCTCCGGCGCCCCCTCCCCCACCCTGGGCAAGCCGATCGCCATGGCGTACGTCGACCCGGCGCACGCGGCGCCCGGCGCCGAGGGCGTCGGCGTGGACATCCGCGGCAGCCACGAGCCGTACGAGGTCGTGGCGCTGCCGTTCTACAAGCGACGGAAGTGACACCGTCGGCAGACGGCTCTCCGCGCGTGAAGTGAGCACGTCGTGCCTGCTCACGGGCGCCGTACGCAGTCCCCTCAGTCATCCGCAGTTCCCCCGTACAGGAGAATCCAGGCCATGAGCAACCCCACGCAGCTGCGTTACAGCAAGGAGCACGAGTGGCTGTCGGCCGCCGAGGACGGCGTGTCGACGGTCGGCATCACGGAGCACGCGGCCAACGCGCTCGGCGACGTGGTCTTCGTCCAGCTCCCCGAGGTCGGTGACAGCGTGACCGCGGGCGAGACCTGCGGCGAGCTGGAGTCGACCAAGTCGGTCAGCGACCTGTACTCCCCGGTCGGCGGTGAGATCACCGAGATCAACGAGGACGTGGTGAACGACCCGTCGCTGGTGAACTCGGCCCCCTTCGAGGGCGGCTGGCTGTTCAAGGTGCGGGTCACCGACGAGCCGGCCGACCTGCTGACCGCCGCCGAGTACGACGCCGAAATCGCCGGCTGAGGAGCCTGTAGCCGCATGTCCGTTCTGAACACGCCCCTGCACGAGCTCGACCCGGCCGTGGCCGCCGCGGTCGACGCCGAGCTGCACCGCCAGCAGTCCACCCTCGAGATGATCGCCTCGGAGAACTTCGCCCCGGTCGCGGTCATGGAGGCCCAGGGCTCGGTCCTCACCAACAAGTACGCCGAGGGCTACCCCGGCCGCCGCTACTACGGCGGCTGCGAGCACGTCGACGTGATCGAGCAGATCGCCGTCGACCGGGTCAAGGAGCTCTTCGGCGCCGAGCACGCCAACGTGCAGCCGCACTCCGGCGCGCAGGCCAACGCGGCCGCGATGTTCGCGCTGCTCAAGCCCGGTGACACGATCATGGGTCTGAACCTCGCGCACGGCGGGCACCTGACCCACGGCATGAAGATCAACTTCTCCGGCAAGCTCTACGACGTGGTCGCGTACCACGTCGGCGACGACGGCCGGGTCGACATGGCCGAGGTCGAGCGGCTGGCCAAGGAGAGCAGGCCGAAGCTGATCGTCGCCGGCTGGTCGGCGTACCCGCGTCAGCTGGACTTCGCCGCGTTCCGCCGGATCGCGGACGAGGTCGGCGCGTACCTGATGGTCGACATGGCGCACTTCGCCGGCCTGGTGGCCGCGGGCCTGCACCCGAACCCGGTGCCGCACGCCCACGTCGTGACGACCACCACGCACAAGACCCTCGGCGGCCCGCGCGGCGGTGTGATCCTGTCCACGGCCGAACTGGCCAAGAAGATCAACTCCGCGGTCTTCCCCGGCCAGCAGGGCGGCCCGCTGGAGCACGTGATCGCCGCCAAGGCGGTCGCGTTCAAGGTGTGCGCCTCCGAGGAGTTCAAGGAGCGCCAGCGCCGCACCCTGGAGGGCGCCCGCATCCTGGCCGAGCGCCTGGTCGAGGACGACGTGAAGGCCGTGGGCGCGGACGTGCTGTCCGGCGGCACGGACGTGCACCTGGTCCTGGTCGACCTGCGGAACTCGGAGCTGGACGGACAGCAGGCCGAGGACCGGCTGCACGAGGTCGGCATCACGGTCAACCGCAACGCGGTCCCCGACGACCCGCGCCCGCCGATGGTCACCTCGGGTCTGCGCATCGGCACGCCCGCCCTGGCCACCCGCGGCTTCACCGCCGAGGACTTCACCGAGGTCGCGGACGTGATCGCCGAGACGCTGAAGCCGTCCTTCGACGTGGAGGCGCTCCGGGCCCGGGTGACGGCACTCGCCGCGAAGCACCCGCTGTACCCCGGTCTGCGGTAATTCCGTACGCTTTCCTCCGTACGGACATCAGGGGCATCGCGCACACTGGGTCAGTGGGCGCGGTGCCCCGCACCATGCACCCCGCATGAACGTTTCCTCTTCGGTGAACCACCCCTTCCCCGGTGGACAGCGTCGTCCGCCGAACCCTTAGGAGTCCTCCCGTGGCCATCTCGGTCTTCGATCTGTTCTCGATCGGCATCGGCCCGTCCAGCTCGCACACGGTCGGCCCGATGCGGGCGGCCCGCATGTTCGCCCGGCGGCTGCGCAACGAGGACCTGCTGGACTCCGTCGCCTCGGTCCGGGCCGAGCTGTACGGCTCCCTGGGCGCCACCGGCCACGGCCACGGCACGCCCAAGGCGGTGCTGCTGGGCCTGGAGGGCGACTCTCCGCGCACGGTGGACGTGGAGTCGGCCGACGAGCGGGTGGAGAAGATCAGGGACGGTGGCCGGATCCGGCTGCTCGGCGAGCACGAGATCGCGTTCTCCTTCGACGACGACCTGGTGCTGCACCGCCGCAAGGCGCTCCCGTACCACGCCAACGGCATGGCCCTGCGGGCGTACGACGCCTCCGGCGCGGAGCTGCTGGCCAAGACGTACTACTCGGTGGGCGGCGGTTTCGTCGTCGACGAGGACGCGGTGGGCGCGGACCGCATCGTGCTGGACGACACGGTCCTGAAGTACCCCTTCCGCACGGGCGACGAGCTGCTGCGCCTCACCAGGGAGACCGGCCTGTCGATCTCCGCGCTGATGCTGGAGAACGAGCGCGCCTGGCGGAGCGAGGAGGAGATCCGCGAGGGGCTGCTGGAGATCTGGCGCGTGATGCGGGCCTGCGTGGACCGGGGCATGTCCCGCGAGGGCATCCTGCCGGGCGGTCTGAAGGTCCGCCGCCGCGCCGCGAACACCGCGCGCAAGCTGCGCTCCGAGGGCGACCCGCAGGCGCTCGCCATGGAGTGGATCACCCTGTACGCCATGGCCGTGAACGAGGAGAACGCGGCCGGCGGCCGGGTCGTCACGGCGCCCACGAACGGCGCGGCGGGCATCATCCCTGCCGTCCTGCACTACTACATGAACTTCGTCCCCGGCGCCGACGAGGAGGGCGTCGTCCGCTTCCTGCTGGCGGCCGGCGCGATCGGCATGCTCTTCAAGGAGAACGCCTCCATCTCCGGCGCCGAGGTCGGCTGCCAGGGCGAGGTCGGCTCCGCCTGCTCGATGGCGGCGGGCGCCCTCGCGGAGGTGCTGGGCGGCTCCCCCGAGCAGGTGGAGAACGCGGCCGAGATCGGCATGGAGCACAACCTCGGCCTGACCTGCGACCCCGTCGGCGGCCTGGTCCAGATCCCGTGCATCGAGCGCAACGGCATGGCCGCGGTGAAGGCGGTCACGGCGGCCCGGATGGCGATGCGCGGCGACGGCTCGCACAAGGTGTCCCTGGACAAGGTCATCAAGACGATGAAGGAGACCGGCGCGGACATGTCGGTCAAGTACAAGGAGACGGCCCGGGGCGGGCTCGCGGTGAACATCATCGAGTGCTGACGACGTCGCAGGCGCGCGGATCCCGGGCTCACGTCCCGGGCGTGAAGTCCGGCAGGGTGAGGGCCGAGTGGGCCGGTCGTTGCTCGGCGGAGGGGAGGGCGGTGAGCCTGCGCAGCCTGTCGTTGCGTTCCGCCAGGGCCCGGGGGGTGGCCGGGAAGAGGGTGGCGCCGCCCTTGCCGACCAGTGCCTGGTTCAGGGTCACGAACGCGCGGGTGCCGTGTTCGTAGGCGGCGAAGCCCGTGGCGTGGTCCTGGCGGGCCAGGGAGCCGGCGAGCATGTAGGCGCCGACGAGTGCGAGGCTGGTGCCCTGTCCGGTGAGGAACGAGGGCGCGTACGCGGCGTCGCCCACCAGCGCGGCCCTGCCGCTGGACCAGCGGGGCATGCGGATCTGGCCGACCGCGTCGAAGAACAGGTCGTCCGCGTCGCCCAGGGCGGCCAGCAGGCCCGGGACCTCCCAGCCCGCGTCGGCGAAGACCGAGGCGAGCAGGTCCCGTTGGGCCTCCGGGTCGCGGAACGCGTCCGAGGGTGGTTCCGGGTGGGCGAAGTTCAGGAAGGCGTGCACGTCGCCGTCGTCCCCCACGGCGTAGAGCGCCGCGGCCCTGCCGGGAGCGTTCCACATCACGGTCTCGTGGGAGAGGCCGAAGGTGTTGGGCAGGGTGAACACGGCGAAGCAGTGGCCGAGGTAGTGGTGGAACCGCTCTTCGGGGCCGAACAGCGTCTCCCGGGTGGCCGAGTGCAGACCGTCCGCACCGAACACCATGGCGAACGTGCGCCGGCCGCCCCCGCGGAAGGTCACGTCGACCCCGTGGCCGGACTGGTCGAGGGCGGCGACGGAGTCGCCGAACACGAACTCCACGTCGTCACGGACCGCCGCGTACAGGGCGTCGGCCAGATCCCCGCGCCGCACCTCCAGGTCCCGCCCCGTGACACCGCCGGTGACGTGGTGCGGGTGGAGCGAGGCCACTTCGGCGCCGTCGCCCTCGAGGAAGGTCAGCCGGCGCAGGTCGATGTGCGCGTCCCGCAGCCGCGGCAGGATCCCCATCCTGCGGACGACCTCCAGTGCGGTGCCGCGCACGTCGACGGGGTAACCACCGCCGCGGAGCGTGGACGCCTTTTCGACCACCGTGACCGCGTATCCGTGGCGGTTCAGCCAGAACGCCAGGGCGGGACCCGCGATACTGGCCCCCGAGATCAGGACCTCGGGCCTCGGCACGGTACCGGCGCCTGCCGGGTGATCGGTGCGGGTCATTTCCTGACTCCTTTGCTCATGGTGCGGGTGACGAGGAGAGCCGACGCCGTGACGGCGCCGGCGATGAGGAAGCCGGTGACGTAGGCCGATTCGGCCGCGACGTCCGACCCGGAAGGGGTTTTGGCGGTGAGGAGCGCACCACCGAGCTGTCCGCCCACGGCGTAGCCGAGCACGCGCGTCACCAGGATCAGGCCGGTGGCGACGCCGGTGGCGCTCCGGTCGACGGAGGTGGCGGTGCTGGTCATCATCGCCGTGACGCACAGGCCGTTGGCCAGCGCGATCAGTGCCTTGCCGACGACGAGGTGCCAGACCTCGGTGTGTACGGCCGCCAGGGCGAGCAGGGAGGCGGCCATGACGACGACTCCGGTGGTGACCACGGCGCGCGAGCCGAAGCGCCGGTCCCCGATCCCGCCGAGCGGCCCGGCCAGCGACGCGGCCACGGCGCCGGGCAGCAGGAAGAAACCGATCTCGGTGGCGCCGGCCCCGAATCCGTACCCGTCGCCGGTCTCGTCGAACAGCTGCGGAACGAGGTAGACCGCCATCGAGGTACCGGCGCAGATCACGAACGTCAGTACGCACGACTTCCACATCTCGGGCCGTGCCAGCATGCGCGGGTCGATCATCGGTGCGGCCGCACGCCGTTCGACGGCCACCCATCCGGTGACGAAGGCGGCCAGCGCCACGACGAGGGCGCAGAGCACGAGGGGCCGGGAGGCGAGGTCGGGCGCCAGCGCGAGGGCGAGCATGAGCGTGACCAGCGTCCCGCTCAGCAGGAGCAGGCCGGGCCAGTCGATCCCCGCGCCGTCCGGCCGGCCCGGCGGGTCGTCCGGCATCAGCCGGTTCACCAGCAGGGTGGCCCCGATGACCGCGATCGTCGGCAGCGCGAACATCCAGTGCCGGGAGAGCTCCTCCGCCACGGGCCCGGCCGCCAGCATGCCCACCGTGCCGCCCCCGACGAACAGTCCGCCGACCGTCCCGATGGCCACCTTCGACGCTCCCGCGGGGAGGTGTGCGCGCACCACGACGAACAACAGGGGCAGCGCGCCCACCATCGCCCCCTGCAGTACCTGGCCGAGCAGCAGCACGGGCAGGTTCGGCGCCAGGGCGGAGACCAGGCCCCCGGCACAGACCACCGCCATCAGCCGGACCAGGATCCGTTTCCCGCCGTAGCGGTCGCCGAACCTGCCCGCCAGCGGGGTGACGAGCGCGCCGGTGACGAGGAGCACGATGCTCAGTAACGCCCCTTCGGCCGGACTCATGTCCAGCTCGCGTTGCAGGAGCGGGAGCGTCGGCGTCACCACCGACTCCAGCGCGCCGGTGGAGAGTGCCAGCAGGCCGAGAGCCGCGACGGCGGCCTTCCCCACGGGGGCCGCCGGAGGAGCCTGGATCGCGGTCATGAGCGGCCCTTCCCTCGTCGCCGGACGGGTGAGGGCGCCGGGGCTTCCGGCCGGTCGTCCGTCTTCCGCCACTTGCCGCTGCGTAACCTCATGGTCCGTCCTCCCGCATCGTTCTCTTGCCGATGGGTGGAGGGTGCGGGGACGGCTGCGCGCCGGGCGTCATACCCGGGAGCCAAAGGGGAGGTGCTACCGCGGTAGGGGGTGGAGGAGGGGCGGGCCCTCCGCCGGGAGCGTCCTACTCGCCCGGGGTCACCAGCCCCGATTCGTACGCGAAGACCACCGCCTGGGCGCGGTCGCGCAGGTCGAGCTTGGTGAGGACGCGGCTCACGTGCGTCTTCACCGTCTGTTCGGCCAGCACCAGCGTCGACGCGATCTCCGCGTTGGACAGGCCGCGGGCCACCAGGGTGAGGACCTCGGTCTCGCGTTCCGTCAGGGCCTTGAGCCGCAGCGCGGGCCTGCCCCGGCCGGCGGGACGCTGCCGGGCGAAGTCCGCGATGAGGCGGCGCGTCACGGAGGGGGCGAGCAGTGCGTCGCCCGAGGCCACGACGCGTACCGCCGAGATGAGGTCGGCCGGCGGCGCGTCCTTCAGCAGGAAGCCGCTCGCGCCCGCCCGCAGCGCCTCGTAGACGTAGTCGTCGACGTCGAACGTGGTGAGCATCAGGACGCGCGGCCGGTGGTCCCCCCGGGCGGTGTCCCCGCCGCCCGGCGGGGGCGCGAGGATGCGGCGCGCGGCCTCGAGGCCGTCCATCTCGGGCATGCGGACGTCCATCAGCACGACGTCGGGACGGGTGCGCCGGCTCAGCTCGACGCCCTGCGCGCCGTCGGGGGCCTCGCCCACCACGTCGATGTCGCTCTGGGCGGCCAGCAGCGCGGCGAAGCCGGCCCGCACCATGGCCTGGTCGTCGACGATGATGACGCGCGTCGTCACGTGAGGTTCCTTTCGGTGAAGGGGAGTCGGGCGGCCACCCGGAAGCCGCCGTCCGGCAGCGGCCCCGTGTCGAGGGTGCCGTCGGCGAGCCGCACCCGCTCGCGCATGCCGACGAGGCCGTGCCCGGTGCCGCCCTCCTCGAGCGGCGCGGCGGGCGGCTCGGGCGGCGGCCCGTTGACGACGAGGACGGTGAGCCACGCGCCGTCCTCCGCGACGGACTCCGACACCGACGACACCGACACCCGTGTCGGAGCACCCGGCGCGTGCCGCACGACGTTCGCGAGGGCCTCCTGGACGATGCGGTACGCGGAGAGGCCCACCGCCTCGGGCACGGCGGCGTCGCAGGGGGTGAACTCCACCGGCGTGCCCGCCCGCACCATCGCCTCCACCAGCTGCCCGATCCGTGTCAGACCCGGCTGGGGCGCGAGCTCGCCGCGCGCCTCCTCGTCGCGCAGTACGCCGAGGAGCCGCCGCATCTCGCCGAGCGACTCGCGCGCGGTCGCCGCGATGGACGTGAACTCCTCCCGCACGTCCGGCGGCAGCCCGTCGAGACGGTACGCCGCGGTGTCCGCCTGCACCGTGATGACGGACATGTGGTGCGCCACCACGTCGTGCAGCTCGCGTGCGATGCGGGCGCGTTCCTCCAGCAGCGTCCGCCGGCCGCGCTCGGCCTCGCTGATCGTCTCCTGCTCGGTCAGCCTGCGCTGGGCCTCGTACCGCTCGCGGAGCGCGGCGGCGAGCAGGAGCGCGACGCCGCTGAGGAGGGTGAGCAGCACCTCCATGGCGCTCGTGCCGTGGGGTGCGACGAACCCCAGGCCGGTGTTCGCGCCCGCCGTCGCCAGCCACACCAGCAGCAGCGTCCGGCGCCGCTCGCGCAGGCCGAGGGCGAGGCAGAGGCCGAGGTATCCGACGATCTCCATGGGCGGGAACGGCCACAGCAGCCGTTCCTCGAAGTCGACGGTGAGCAGGGCGAGCGCCCCGGCCACGTCCGCGGCGAAGACCACGCACCAGGCCGGCAGCGGACGGACGACGGCGAGCAGCAGGGGCGCCGCCTGTGCGACGGCCAGCACGCTCGCGATGCCGCCGTTCAGGCCGTAGTCGGCGGTGAGCACCTGGAGGGTGGTGGGCAGCAGGGCGACGCTCAGCACGAACGCCACGCCCCACGGCAGCAGCCGCACCCACCGACGTGAGGCCCCCGCGAGCAGCGCGCGCGGGGGCTCCCCCTCCACCGACGTCATGGGCCCCAGCTTAGGCACGGCAAGGCGGCGTCCGGGGTCGTCCCGGAGCGGCGCATCCGTCCGTCTCCCTCCGTCTCGTGACCGGTGACGGGGAGGAGGGCAGGACGGCGGAGGAGGACGGGGCGTCACACCGGGGAGCCACGTCGGGAGTGACACCCCGGCAGGGGTGGGCCGGGCGCCGGCCCCGTCCGGTCAATCGGCGTCCTCCGATCGTGTCCCGCCCGGGTCCGCTCCCGCGAGCCGGCCGGGCTCCAGCACGGTGCCCGCGGGGCCGGCCGGGTTGACGTACAGCGCGTGGCCGGGTGGCAGGCGGTCCAGGAGGGCCGGGACGGTGACGCGTTCGGAGGCGAAGGCGCCGACGCCGGCGAGGTGGGGCGCGGCGGTGAAGACCGGGACGACGAGCCGGCCGTCCGCCACCGCGGCGGTCACCGGGGAGCCGTCCGGCAGGGTCAGCACCGCCACCTCGGCGGTGGCCAGGGCGCGCAGGGCGTCCTCGACCGTCCCGTAGCCGGTGACCGCGAGCTGGAGGGCGTGGTCGACGTCGTCGGTGGGCTCGGGCCAGCCGAGCGCTTCCGGGGAGGGGCGGTACGCCTCGTTGTCCTCCCACTCCTCGATCTCGCCGGTCGTTCCCGTGCGCCAGCGGCCGACCACGACCCGGTCCGGCGGCACGCCCTCGCCGTCCCAGCCGGGGTCGATCATGCTGATCCAGTGCTCCGGCGCGAGCCGTGCGGCCTCGACGATGTCATCGGGGGGTGTGGGCATCGCCGTCCCGCTCCGCTCACTCATCTCATTCGCCCTCATCTCATTCACCCGTGTCCGCCTTCCCGAGGGGTGGCAGTCCGAGGATCTCCCGGAACCGGGCGGCCAGGCGCGCGAGCGCCCGGGGGTCCGTCCCCTCCGCCGCCAGGAGGTCGGCGAGGCGGCGCACCGCGTCGCGGTACGCCTCCCCGGCGTACCGCCAGTCCGCGAGCACGGCGTCCGGGTCGCCCGGCAGGAGCATCCCGAGGGCCGTGTCCCAGGCCCGGGCGGCGTCCGGGTGCGCGGTCGTGCTCGCGAAGTCCGTGAACGCCGAGCGCCAGATCCGGCGCGACACCGTGGCCGCGACGGCGTCGAGGGCGTCCGGCCACGGGCCGGGGCGGGCCAGCAGCAGCCGCACCTGGTCGAGCGGCGCCAGCCCGCCGCCCCGCACGCCGCCGCCGAGTTGCGCCTCGACGTCCATGCCGGGGGTGATCCCGACGCCCGCGTCCCTCAGTTCGTCCAGGGTGACGAGTTCGCCGCCGGTGAACCCCGGCGGAGTGCCGGGCAGGTCGTCCGCGCCCACCCGGCCGGCGAGCCACCGGCGTCGGGCCTCCTCGGAGGGCGGTTCCTGGAGCGGGGTGTCGTCGCCGGCCGTGATGACGTCGGGGGCGGGTCCGGACGGCGGGTCCGTCAGCGCGGGCGGACCGGTCCGCGACCAGTGCGCCCCCGTGTCGTCCTGGGGCGAGGTCAGCACGAGGAGGCTCTCGTCCACCGCCGGTCGCCGGTCGAGGAGCCGGAGGGGCCGCGTCGGCAGCCACACCGTCCGGGCGGCTCCCCTCCGGGCGGCGATCGCCTCGGCCAGGGCGGCGTCCCCCGTCCCCGCGCCGACGGGGACGACCGTGACGTCCCGGTCCAGTTGCGCCAGGACGGGGTCGTGGGAGAGCAGTTCGGCGATCTCGTCGTAGGGCACCGGGCGGGTGGTGCCGTCCGGCCGGGGCATGTCGACCCGGCCCGGGGTGGTGCCGCTCAGGTCCAGTACGTACCCGCCGGGATGGTCGCTCTTCCCGGCGCTCTTCCGGTGCCAGGGCGCCAGTGCCCCGCGGCTGTCGTTCAGGCCGCCGTCGGGCGAGATCACGTAGCGGTCCGCCCACAGGCGGCTCGGGGCGGGCTTCCCCGTCCAACTGCGGCCGGAGGCCTTGCCGTTCACGGAGGTGATGAGGGTGCGGTCGTCCAACGCGCCGTGGCGTTCGAGGTCGTACGCGGCGAGGGCCGTGGGGTCGTAGGCGTCGCGTCCGAGGGCCGCCGCCGTGGCGGCCATCAGGAGGAGGTCCGTCCGCAGGGCCTCGTCCCCCGGGTCCTCGCCGGCGGGCAGGTGGAGCGCCTTCGTCGTCAGGGCGTCGGGGTCGGGATGGTTCTCCACGCCCTCCACCGCCTTGACCGTGGCCCACAGCGCGTTCTGCCGGTGGGCCGCGGTGACCTGCTCCGACGGGCGCAGGCCCAGCACCTGGCGGGCCCACAGGTCCGGCTCGTGCCGTGCGATCAGTTCGCGGGCCCGGTCCACGGAGGGCAGGGGGACGAAGTCGGACAGCGCGGATCCCGGGTCGGCGGACAGCCGCGCCGACGCCGCCTCCAGCACCGCCCGTACGTCGTCGGGGTCCGGCGGCGCGGGCCGGGTGCCGGGGGCGGTCGTCAGGCCGTGGTGCGCGCGGGCGACCCGGTCGAGCAGGTCGAGCGTCAGCTCGCCGTGCTCCCGCAGGTTCCCGTCCCCGCGGCGCATGACCTCCAGGGCGCCGATGCCGCGCAGCAGCCGGTGGTACGTGCCGGGCGGGACGTCCTTGTCGTCCTCCACGTCGACGCCGAACGTGGCCCGCAGGGCGCGGACCAGGCGCAGCGCCGTGTCCCGGGCCATCGCCGGGGTGAGGTCCGCGGACCTCTCCAGGCCGGCCCGCGCGGCCAGGGCGTCGAGTTCGTCCGGGGTCGGTTCGGGACGCAGCTTCACCATGTCCACCGGGTCGTTCACCGGGGTGGTGGGGATGCCGTGGTCGTACAGCTTGCCGTGCGCGTGGCGGCTCAGGTGCTCCCTGTCCGGGGCGTAGACGTCGCGCCGTGTCCTGTTGGAGACGTCCTGGGCCACCGACGGGGCGGCGAGCGGGTCGGGGACGAACGGGCGGCTCCGCTTCAGGGCGGCGGCGGTGTACCCCTTCGGGCCGCTCCCCCAGCAGGACAGGAACACGAGGGGGGTGTCCCGGTCCAGCCGGCTCACACTGCGGCGCCGTCGGAGGTAGCCGCCGGTTTCCGTGCCCCGGACCGGGACGTTGTTCTGGAACATGTGCTCGACCATGAGGGTCTGCCCCGGCGCGCCGTGGACCAGGAAGAAGTAGGGCTTGCGGCCCTTCCACGGCACCGGGCGGGGAGCGCCGACCGGTTCGCCGGTGACCGGGTCGTAGACGACCCACTCCGTCGACCGGACCAGGTCCTGGAGCCACCGCTCACGCTGGACCAGGTCGGCGCCGTTGAGCACCGCGCGGCCGACGGGCCGGCCCTCGTCGGTGAGGGTGGCCGACTGGACGTCCGCGTCCCGGAGGGTCTTCCCGTCGATCGTGCGCAGGACGGCCTCCCCGGGTTCGGGCCGTCCCTCGTCCGGCCCCAGGTCGTCGGGGTCACTGGCGATCCACTCGCCCAGCGGCTCGTCGCCGAAGGACCGGTCGTCGCTCACCTCGATGCGGGAGCGGCCGGTGTCGGGGTGCGGCTTCAGGGCGGCCTCACCGCTGTGCGACCACAGCGTCCTGCGCACCCGGGCCGCGGCCCTGCGCGGCAGGTCCAGCCCCATGGCGCCGGCGTACTTCGACGCGAGCACCACCTCGGCACCGTCCTCACGGCCCGCCAGTTCCGCGTCCTGCGCCAGCAGTTCGGCGAACTCCTCCGGCGACAGCCGCCACCGCCTGCCGCCGTCCGGCAGGGCCAGCCCAACCTTCGTGTGGTCGCCGTCCTTCGTCCCGATCACGTACGGGAGGGGGGCGCCGGGCCGGCGCGTCCACGGCGACGGCCGGGGGCTCCGGTCGTCGTCGTCCACCACGTCGTACGAGGAGGTGTCCAGGTCCTGGGCGGGCCGGCCCGTCCAGTTGCGGCCCAGCGGGGTGCCGTCCGGTGCGGTCAGGCGGGTGGCGTCGGACAGCAGTCCCTGCCTGCCCAGGTGGTAGGCGGTCAGCGCCTCCCTGCTGGTCGCCCGGCCGGCCGCCATCGCCTCGTCCACCAACTCGTACAGCCCGCGGACGCGGGGCGACAGGTCGTCGTCGTCGAAGCGCACCGGTACGAGGGCGGGGTCCGTGGACGCGCTGCCCGAGTCGCTGCCCGAGTCGCTGTCCGAGTCGCTGTCCGAGTCGGGGTCGTCCCCGGGGTTGTCGTCGAGGTGCAGGAGGCTCCTGGCGAGCCGGTCCGGGCCGGCGAAGTAGTCCTCCGGGCCGAAGTCCTCCGGGCTCAGTTCCGCCAGCCGGGCGACCGCCTCCGACAGGGGGGAACGGTCGACCGTGACGACCACCTGACGCCGTGCCGCCCTCCCGGTGGCGCCGGTGTCCCGGCCGCCGCTCTCCGTGGTGATCGGGAAGTCCTCGGCCCGGACCGTGCGGCCGCGTACGTCCGCGACGTCGCGCACGGCCCGCTCGTTGAGCTCCAGCCGGCGCCGGATCTCGTCGCGGAGGAAGTCGCGCGCGGCCTCCGCCCGCTGCCGGCCGACCGTCCCGGCGTGCTCGACGGCGGCGCCGGACAGCGCGAAGCGCGGGCCGTTGCCGTAACCGGTGACCGTGATCCGGGGGAGCCGGAGGCCGGCCCTGAGGTCCCGCAGGCCGGACAGCACGAGCTGCTCGGCCAGGTCGGCGAGTTGCCCGCGCTGGTCCGGGTCGGTGATGTCCCGGGGGCGGTGCTCGAAGGCGTCCCGGGACCGGGACGGAGGAAGCTCCGGGGCGGGCTCGGCGGGTCCGTCGCCGTCCGGCACCGCCACGCTCCCGGCCTCGGCCTCGTCGTCGAGGGCGAGGCCCGTGTCCGTCGGGGCCAGGGTGACGGTGGAGACCGGTGGCGCGGCGGCGGCGGTGGGTCGCGCGGCTTCGGAGGGGTGCAGCCGGCCGGTGCGTGCGGCGTGCAGCAGGTGGGCCAGGGTGCCGGCGGTCAGCGACGGGTTCCAGCCCTGCCGGGTGGCGTACCGGCCGACGACGTGCCGGAGTTCGCCCCAGGTGAGCAGTCCGGGGTCGGCGTCGCCGGCCGCCCGGGAGCGCAGCCTCTCGAGGGCGCCGAAGCCCTCGATCAGCTCGTGGAACTCCGCCTCGCGGTCCGGGTCGGAGTCGACGCGCACGCCGTGGGTCTGCCGCAGGGCCCGCACCCAGTGCAGGGCGCGGTCGGTGCGCCCCGGCAGGTCGGCGGGGAGCCCGCCCAGGTCGGCGAGCGCGTCGAGGGCGGCGGTCCTGGGCTCGGGAAGGAACTCCTCGATGTGGCCCACGGGGTTGTCCGGGTCGTCGTACACGACCAGGCGGGGCGGCAGACCGCCCTCGGCCTCGCTCGGCGAGATCTGCCGGTCCACGGTGAAGACGGTGCGCCGGGTCTCGTTGGCGACGTACTGGGCGGAGGAGGGATGGGCGAGCAGGTCCTGGTCGGCGCGCGTCATGGACAGCTCGCAGAGCAGCAGCCACACCGGCCTGTCCGGGGGCAGCGCCCGCATGCTCTTGCGCCGGGCCAGCACCCGGCCCAACTGCCGGGGGTGGACCGCCTGGTTGGCGGCGGTGCTGCGGCGGGGCAGGGTGGTGCGTCCGCTGTCTCCGTGGCCGACGACGACGTAGGAGTCGGCCAGGGCCCGCGGCAGGGGCAGCAGGCCGCTCTGCCGTCCGGCGTACACACCGGGCAGCCCTTCCTCGACGTTGGTGTAGTGCTGGATGGCGGACACCACCCGCAGGGCCTCCTCCCGCATCGCCATGTCGTGCGCGTCCAGGAAGACCCGCCCGGTCAGGGCCTGTCCGTCGACCGTGACCAGGGGGTACGTGTGGATGTCGGAGTCGGGGAAGACGGTGCCGTCCGAGGCCCTGACGGGGGCCTCCGGGTCGTCCGGGACCAGCCCCGGGTCGGCGGGGACCCAGGTCCCGGCCGGATCGTTCGCGGAGGCGGGCGCGGCCAGGACCGGGACCCGGCGGCCGCTCGGAGCCGTCTCGAGCCGCAGGTCGCCGTAGGTGAACCAGGTGCGGGTGCCGGTGCGGTCGGCGATCACCCGTGCCAGGACCTCGTTGCGGCCGTCCTCCTCCCCGATCAGGATCACCACGGGCACGTCCGGCCGCCGCCCCGGGTCGTGCAGCACGAGTTCGGCGAACTCCTCGTCCGAGACCGGTACGCCGTCCGCCAGCACCATGCCCTCGGCGTTCCGTTCGGCCAGCACCGCGTGAGCGGCGGGACCCCAGGGCGCGGGGTGGACACCCCGGGGATCGGCGACCAGGTCCAGATGCAGGTGGATGCCGGGACGTCCGGTCCAGTTCCTGCCGTACGGCGTGCCGTCGTCCCCGCTGAGCGCGGACTGCTCCGGGTGGCCCTGCCGGGTCAGCCCGTAGGCGGCGATGGCGTCCAGGCTGCCGCTGCGGCCCCGGCGGTGGGCACTGCTCACGAGGGTGAGGGCGTCGTAGTGCCGGGCCGCGTCCACCGGCGCGTCCGGCGGCAGGTGCAGCAGCGTCCGGGTGATGCCGGCCAGGTCCAGCGGGCCGCGGCCGAGGCGCGGGTGCCGGGCGCGCACCGCCTCGACCACGCGCAGTGAGTTGAACAGTCCGGTGCGCAGCTCCTGCGAGAGCGGCTGGGAGCCGAAGGTGGCGTCGACGAGCGCCCACAGCTGCTGAAGGCGCTGCTGGAGCGCGCCGTCGGCGGGCGGCGGCGCGGCGGCGGACCGCGTCTCCGGCGCCGGAGCGGGGAACGGCGACGGCAACGGCGCGGGGGCGTGCGGCTGCGGCGCGTGCGCGCCGGTGGCGCCGTCCCACAGGGCGCGCACGGCCACATGGGAGTCGCTGCCGTCGCCCGGGGCGCCCTCGGCGACGTCCCACAGCGCACGGGCCCGTGCCAGCGCCTCGTTCTCCGCGTCGGTGGCCTCGACGGGGTTGACGTCCGCGGGACGCGCCCCGCGGGGGCGGGCGGGTTCGACGCTGCGCGGGTGGCGGGTCCGGGGCGGGGGGCCCTCTCCGTACAGCCGGCGCAGCAGGGGGTACAGGGCGGGCTGGCGGGTGCGCACCCACTCCGGGCCGGCGTTGTTGCGGGGCAGCCCGGTGTAGGGGTCGTCGCCGCCGTTGGCCATGAGGTAGACGTTGGTGAGCTGGGCGAAGAACTCGAGCTCGTTGCGGCTGCTGTAGTTGGGGGCGCTGCGGCGGCCGTCGGCGTCGTAGCCGTGGAGGGGGCCGTCGGGCCAGTTGCCCGCCTCGCCGGCCCGTGTGGTGGTGCGGAAGGTGTTGGTGATGCGCTGCCGGTCGACGGGGTCCAGGCCGTGCAGGTGGATGGTGTGGGCGAACTCGTGCAGGGTGGACGAGTAGCCGTCGGGGTAGGCGGACTTGTCGGCGCCGACGGTGGTGCGCTCGCCGAGCAGGTTCTCCTCGGTGACGGCAGCGGTGCGCGTGCCGGCACCGCGGACGTCGTCCCAGGGGCGGCCGTCGCCGGTGACGGCGCCCCGCAGGAAGCGGAAGGCGTCCAGGGAGGTCAGCGCCTCGTTCCTGGGCACCACCAGGACCCGCGAACCGCGCTTGAGCAGCCGCGCCGCGACGTCGGGGTCCCGCAACATCCGGGCGATCTGGGTACGGGCCCGGTCACCGGCGGAGACGGGCTGTTCGACCCCGTCGGGCACCTGCGTCATGAGGCGCGCGGCGACCGAGGCGAACTCGGCCGGGTCGCGCCCGGCGCGCAGGGCGTCCACGAGCACGGGGTCGGCGGCCAGCCGCTCACGGTCCGCGGGCGGCAGCGCCGCCAGCTCCGCGTCACGGTCGGCGGCGGACAGGCCGGGCAGCCGGGCGGCGAGCGCCCGGACCGGGTCCGCGGTCACCTCCGGGAGGACCCGCAGCCCGTCGGCCAGCGCGGTCAGCTCGGCGCGCAGCGCGGGCAGGCCGGCGTCGGTGACGCCGAGGGCGCGCCAGGTCTCCTCGTGGCGGGTGAGGGCGTCGGGGTCCTGGGCGGCGGAGTCGAGCAGTTCGCTGAGCCGCACGGCGAGGGAGCCGGCGGCGCCGGCGGGCCGCGCGGACCGGTAGGCGTCCTCGCGCGCGAGGACCGGCGTGGCCGTGCGGGGGCCGTCGGCGGGGGTGCGGTGCAGCGCCCACAGCAGGTCGAGAAGGTCGCGTCCGCGCAGCTCCGGGTCGGTTCCGGTGGCCAGGGCGAGGGCGGCGTCGGCCAGGGAGTCCGCGGGCCGCGGCACGGTGAAGCCGTCGACCGTGACCGTGCCGGAGGCCGGCCGGTCCACCGCCGTGACCGTGATGTCGACGCCGTCCACCGACAGGTCGAGGACCCGGCCGCCGCCCGTGCCGGGCCGGACCCGCACCGACGCCCCGGGCATCTCCCGCTCCAGCGCCCCGCGTATCCCGTCGGCGGCGGGCGGGGAGACCGCGGGCAGGTGGAACTCCACGGCGCCCAGCGGCCGGGACTGGCCGAACTGCACCCGGCCGCGGGCGGCTCCGGCCAGCACCACGGGGTGGCCGAGGCCGTGCAGCACGGCGCCGACCCGGCGCGCGACGTCCAGCCTGCCGGTGTCGTCGCCGGACGGCGTGCCCGGCTGCCGCGTCCCCTGCGGAGGGGCCGGGACAGCGCGGCCGGCCGGGTCGGCGGTGGGGGCCGACGGCGGAGGCGGGGCGAGGGCCGGGGCGGGGACGGGGGCGGCGGTCTTCACCTGGTCGGTGCGGACGACGACGCCCAGCCGGTCGCTGAACAGGGCCGCCACGTTGGTCAGCCAGCCGGCGGCCTCCGCGGCGTCCAGACCCGGCCGGACCGTCTCGCTCATGTAGCGGCCCGACTTGTCGTTCACCACCCAGGAGTTCAGGTCCTTGTTCCAGCGGAACTCGCCGGACACCCGGCTGCGGCCCGGCAGCGTCCGGCCGGCCGCCTCCCCGCCGTCGTCGACGAACCCGGCGGCGATGCCGGTGTGGCCCAGCCCGTCCAGCGTCCCGCGCAGCGCCTCCGCCGTCAGGTCGGGGTCCTTCTCCCGCATCCCCGCCAGGAGCGCGTCGAACTGCTCCGGCGTGACGATCCCGCTCAGGTCCTCCGTACCGAGGATCACCCGCCCGTCGTCGGTGACCGTGTAGAGCCACACCGCGTCCCGGTTGCCGGTGATCAGCAGGTCGGGGTCGACCTCGTCCAACGGCACCCACAGGGGGTTGAGCCGTACGTCGCCGTCCTGGTCGCGCTCCTCGTCCTTGATCCTCTTCGGGAGGACCGGGGCGCCGAACCGGTCACGGGGTGCGGCGTCGCTGCCGTCGTAGTGGTCGACGCCGTTGTAGTAGACCTCCGTCTGCCTTGTGGCGTTGTCGGGCCCGGCCTCGCCGACCCGTCGGGGGCCCGACGGGAGCGACCGCACCACATCGACCCGGAGGTCGAACGCGTGCGCGGCGAGGAACAGGAAGATCTCTCCCTCCGGCGTCCCCCAGCGCCGCTCCCAGTTGACGACGGCGTCCAGGAGCCCGGGCAGCTCCGTGTCGTCCAGCGGCGCGGCGCTCTGCGTGTAGGCGGTGGTGAGCAACCGGCCCAGTGCCTCGTCGTCGAGGTCGCGGGGCGTCGGCAGCAGGCCGTGCTGCTTGAGGTACTCGAACATCCGGCGCGGGCCCAGGTCCTCGGCCTCCGCCTCCACGACGGCCCGGACGTCCTGCGGGGAGACGGCCGGGTCGGCGGGCAGCGCCGCCGTGCGGGCGTCGACGTACCGCCTCAACAGTGCGGCGGGGTCGAGGGCCTCGGCTACGGGGACCTGCCGCACGCCGTGGTGGTCGAGGAGGGCGAGCATCCCGGCCCGGTCCATTCCCCGGACGCGGGCGGCGAACGCGTCGGCGACCGTCTGCCGGAACTGGCCGGTGATCTGCGGATGCAGCCGTCCCCCGCTGCGGCCCACGTAGTCCTCGAGGTAGGACCGCATGGCACGGAGCGCGGTCCGCGACGGGCCGGTCGTGGCGCCGGTCGCGGCCTGGCGGCGCAGGTCGCCGCGGACCGCGTCGGGGTCCCCGAGCCAGTCGTACGCGGCGCGGTCGGTGGCGGCGAGGCCGCCCAGACGGCTGCGGATGTGCACGGGGTCACCGGCCATGAAGGAGTACAGGAGGCACTCCCCCGTGCCGGGCACCGGCACCCGGCGCCCCCTCGCCCGACCGCTGTCGCTCTCCGGCCCGGCACCCTTCTCGCCGTCCCCTGGAGACGGGTCCGGCCTCGGGGCAAGCGGCTTGGGCTCCGGGTCCGGCTTCGAGGCCCGCGGCTTCGCTCCCGGGTCCGGCTTCGGGGCCGGGAGCTTCGCCTCCGGGCCCGACTTCGGAACAAGCGGCTCCAGCCCCGGATCCGACTTCGGAGCAGGCGGCTTCGGCTCCGGGTCCGCCTTCAGTTCCGGATCCGCCTTCGGAGCCAGTTTCGGCTCCGTACCCGCCTTCGGAGCCAGCGGCTTCGGCTCCGGATCCGGCTTCGGAGCAGGGCTGGTCGGCAGGGCCGGCTGGTAGTGGCGGTCGTCGAGGCTCAGCACCACGTGGGCGCCGGGGTGTGCGGATGTTCCGACGAGCCCCCGGAGGTCGCCCGTCGGGTCCTCGGGAGCGAAGTCCTGGAAGCCGCCGTCGCTCCCGACCACCGTGACGCGCACGCCGAAGGTGCGTGCCGCGAGCAGCGGGAGCAGGTCCGCCGCACCGTGGTTCCAGCCCGCCTCCGACGGGGCGTCACCCCGCCGGAGGAGCTGGATGACCGCCAGTTCGGCCCGTACCCCGGGGGGCAGGTCGGCGACGTGCGGGAGGAGACCGCCGAGGCCGTCGAACTCACGGCGTGCGGGGGTGTCCGTTCCGAGGTCCAGGCCCGCCGCGGCGATCTCCTCCGCGCTGAAGGCGTCGGTGTGGTCGGGGGCGACGGCGGCCAGCAGGTCCTCGTCGGCGTGGTCGGTGAGCCAGGAGGCCATCCTCCGGCGCAGGTCGGACATGGCCCGCGGATCGTCGAGGTCGATGCCCTGCGCGGCCAGCGTCCCCGGGGCGGCGTGTTCGAGGCCTTGGGCGAGCGCGCGGAAGAAGGCGTCGCCGTCCCTCGGCACGTCCTGGAGCGTGTACGTCTCGTTCGTGGGGGACGTGAGGACGGCGCCCGGCCCCGTACCGGTCCTGGTGTAGCGGGGCGGGGCCGGGGGCTTGGCCTTGGGCTCCTTGGGCGGCGCCTGGTAGGTCACCGCGGGCGGCTCGGGCAGACCGTCCAACTCCTCGCGGCCCTCCGCGGTGGCCGCGAGCCGGTGCCAGCGGGTGAGCTGGTCCGCCCCGGCCCGCACCCGGTGGTACTCCGCCGCGGCCTTCTCCGCGGTGTTCCTGAGCGCGTCCAGTTCGGCGCGCCGGGTCTCGAAGGCGTCGCGTGCCGCGTCCCGGCGGGCGGTGGCCTCGTCGAGGGCCCGGCGGGGATCCCTCGCGGACAGCAGGGCCGCGTCGAGCCGCGCGTCGGCCGCCGCCTTCCCGGTGCGCGCGGTCTCCAGCCGCAGGTCGGCCTCCTTCCGCAGGGTCCCGGCGGCCTCTTCGGCGGCGGCCAGTCGGGCCAGCGCGGCGTCCTCCTCCTCCCGCAGGACCTCCGCCCAGCCGTCGTGCTCGGGTGCGGAGCCGTACGCGTTCTCGGCGAACGCGTCGACGTCGGCCTGCGCGGCGGCCACGGACTCGTCCGCGAGCCGGTGGTCCCGGCGCGCGTCGCTCTCGGCCTGCCGCAGGGCGGTGTCCGCGGTGTCGACGTCGGCCCGGGCCAGGTCGACCGGGCGTCCGGCCGCGCGGGCGACCCGTTCGGCCCTGTCCAGGGCGGTCTGCGCGGCGTCGAGGTCCGCGCGCAGCCCGCCGGAGGCGCGCCGCTTCTTCCAGTAGGCCTTGTCGGCGTCGACCCAGGCCTTGCTCGCCTTCTCGACCGCGTCCCACGCCTTCGAGACGCGTTCGGGGAAGTTCGTGTCGGTGATGATCCGCAGGTCGCGGGCGACGTCCTCGCGGATCCAGGTGACGACGTACGCCTGGGACCTCATCGCCTGCGGACCCGACCTGGCCTTGGCGAAGGTGCCGCCGCGGATCCGGTTGGCGAGCTTCGAGTCCAGGATGTTCCGGTGCACGTCGCCGACGCCGATCCAGGTGGCCGGGACCGCGAAGAGGAAGGACCGGCCCGTCTTGGGCTTGAGGTTGCGCGAGGTCAGGTGGTCGTCCCCGACCGGCATGCCGTCGCCGTCGAGATCGTTGGGGCCGGGACCGAAGGCTCCGATCTGGTTGAGTCCGGCGTCGGGGGAGTCGTACAGGAAGGCGCCGCCGAGGCTCGAGGACTGGCCGTGCTCGACGGACGACGAGGTGCCGGCGTTGTCCCCGTACCGTCTGAGCACCTCCAGCTTCTTGCCGTCGGCGACCGTCAGCAGCAGCGCGCGGCTGAAGTCGGGTGCCGAGCGCAGTGACAGCTGTCCGGTGTCGGTGCCCGCGAGGGACTTCTCGGTCAGCCCCGCCACCTGGTAGCCGCCCGGTTCGGTGGTGCGCGGGAAGAACGCCGTGACCGCCGTGGAGCTGGTGCCGTCCTCCAGCGCCTGCGCCGATCCGGTGCCGAGACGGGTCAGCCCGGTCCGCCTGGTCCTGCGGAGGAGCTCGGTGAGGGCGGTGGCGTCGGGACCGTCCTCGGCCTCCAGGACCTGAAGGGGGAAGCCGACGTCGTACGCCTTCGTGAGGAGCAGCTCCCCGGCCGTGCGGATGTTCTCGACGCCGATGATCCCGCGGGGGTGCATGCCGTTCTCGGGGAAGGTGAACGGCCGTACAACACCGTCCCCGTCCCGGACCGTCAGTTCCTCCACCGCCCGGGCGGGGGACACCGGCCGGGGCGGAGCGGCCAGGGCGGGGTCGGCCGCCGGGTCGGGCGCGGGCAGCAGCCGGCCGGTCCCTTCGTCCTCCCGCGACCGCACCGGTTCCATCAGGCTGAGCGGCACGTGCTCGCGCAGCTCGCCGGCGTCGCCCTCCTCGACGATGCGCAGCCGGCCCCGGAAGCGGTCGAGGGCCGTGGGCTTCCCCTTCGCCGGCTTCGCTCCGGCCGGCGTGCCGGCGTGGGGGGTGTCGTCGGCCTCCAGGGTGATCCGCATCCGGTACGGGGTGACGACCTCCGCGTGCGGTTCGGTGGACGCCGCCCGGTAGATCGTGACGGTGGTGACCGTGTGACTGGACGCGACCGTCTTCCGGTTCGATCCGCTCTCGGTGTACGTGGGCCCGGAGGCCGGGACCTGTGTGTCGCCGGTGTACACCAGCTGGCTGGTCAGCAGGCCCACGTCTGCCCCGGAGGAGGACTCCGAGTTCCGCTGGACGGTCTCGATGGCCCGCCGGTTCTCCTCCAGCTCCGCGCTGTGGTCGAGTCCCTCGAACACGGGCGTCCCGGGGATCAGCTCGACGCGCGCCCGCACCTGCCGGCTGCCGATCCGGATGCTGTCCCAGCCCCAGCCTCCGGCCCTGACCGGCGTCGACGGAGCGGTGGTCGTCATCTCCCCCTTCAGCGCCCGCGTGGCGCGGGCCGTCACCAACTGCCGGATCCGCTCCCGGCTCTCGCCGTCGAGCCCCAGTGTCCCGATCCGCCTGTCGAACGCGAGCAGTGCGTCGGTGGGGTCCAGCGGGTTCACCGCGTACGTGCCGAAGGCGGTGCCGCGCATCCAGGGCTGCGGCGTCCAGCTCCGGCCGGTGTAGCGGGGGACGTCGCCCATGCCGTCGTCGATCAGCCCCATCCGGTGGGCGCTCTTCTCCGGCAGGTGCCCCAGCAGTCCGCCCCGGTCGGTCAGCTCGGTCCCCGCCGCTCCGGCGAGGAGGCTCGGCACGAAGGTCCTGGCCGCCGCGGCCGTTCCGATCCGGCCCGTGCCCAGCCGACTGGTGAACAGCGCGAACCAGTGCCGCACGTCGCCGGCCACCAGCACCTGGTGGGTGAAGCCCTTGCGGTTCATGTCCGCGACGACCGTGCGCACGACGCTGCGGCTGCGCGCGTGGGACGCCGAAAGGGGGTTGGCGACGAGGCCGTACGCGCCCATGAGGCCGTGGCCCGGGTTCTGGGCGACGGAGTAGACCAGCTGGCCGCCGAAGACGAAGCCGGTGCTGGTGCTGACCTTGCCGGCCGCCTGCCGGGTGCCGCCGAGCGTCATCTCGGTGTCCATGGACATCGGCGGGGTGAGGGCCCGCAGGTCCCCGACCGCCGTGGCGTACCGGAAGGTTCCCCACAGCTCGCCGTACGGCCCCTTGCCCAGCAGGCCGCTGCCCACCAGGCCCAGCGGCCCCGAGCTCTGGTCGAAGCCCGACGCCAGGGACTGGGGGGTGAAGGAGCGGACGATCGCGTCCCGGGTGGCGGCGCCCTCCTTCGTCAGTTGCCAGGCGTTGCCCGACGCCGCCCCCAGGACCCGGTCCACCTCCGCGAGGAGGACGGGTGGCACCACCATGTTCACGATGACGAACGGATGCTGCCGGAAGTCCTTGAACCGCTGCGTCCCGCGGTCGGCGAGCCGTCCGGCGGGTCGGCCCGCCCCGGGGTCCGCGGGCAGCACGAGGTCGCCCTTCGCCAGGGCGAGGGCCCGCTCGGTGGTCAGGTGCGTGGGGACGGACTCGTCGGACAGGTAGGGGTTGAGCGCCCCGTCCGCGTGCGGGTCCGCGTCGGGGGTGTGCTGTACGGGGACGCCGATGAGCACCTGCCCGGTCCTCGGGCCGCCGCCCCGCAGGTGGCCCAGCGGCGTCCGGCCGAAGAGCACGTTGACCGGCTCGTCCAGGACCAGCAGACCCGGCAGTCCGAGGCCGAGACCGCGGAGGAGTCCGCGGGGCCGCCAGTAACCGCTCATGGTCGCGGTGAGGGACAGGTCGTAGCGGTACAGGTGGGTGGGCTGGTTGCTCACCGACATCGGCTCGTTGGTGACGGTCGAGCCGAAGCCGGTCTCCGTCTCCCACTGCCAGCCCCCGCGTACGCCCAGGGTCAGCCCGAGTGTGTTCCGGGGCAGGCCCGCGAGGTCGTCGACGGTGTTGTCACGGCCCGAGAACGTGCCCTCGAGGCCCAGGTCCAGGCCTCGTTTCGCGCTCGACTGGCCGTCGATCCGGTCGACGCCCTGGGCGCTGAAGCGCATGCCCTCGTTGTCGTCCCTGCCCTCGTACCGCCGCCCGGTCAGCGTTCCGTGCACCCGGACGGTGTAGTAGGTCTGTCCGACGGAGTCGGGATCGGTGAGCCTGATCGGCAGGCCGACCGTGGTCAGCCCCTCCAGGTTCGCGGTGACGTTCTGCTGGGACAGCACGCCGAGGACCTGCAGGGTGTTCTGGAGCGCGATCCGGTACGTGACGGGGTCGGTCCACCGGGGCGGCACGGGCAGGCTCTCGGCCGCCCGGAGCACCTGGTCGGGCTCGCGCGCCAGCAGGTCGTTGAAACGGGTGCGCCAGCCCTTCGGCAGGTCCGGCGGCAGCAGCTGGTCGAGGGGCACCACCAGCCCCTGGCGCAGGTGGGAGATGGCGTCGACCACGCCGTCGGCGAACGCGTCCAGCAGGGTGCGGCCGATGCCGTCCGCCGCGTCCGGCGTGACACGGGTGCGCCGGCCGTCGTCGAAGGCGAACTCCTTCACCCGGTGCATGCCCAGGGTGCGCGGCCGGTCCACGGTCAGGTAGGCGGGCACGAACGGCGGGGCGACGCCGTTGCGCAGGGCGAGGGTGGTTCCGTCGTCCCATCCGGCCAGCCGCCGCGCCTCGGAGCTGGTCATCCGGTCCAGGCTCCAGGTGAGGAAGCGCGTCGGCGGTGCGTCGTCACCGGACCGGCGCACCCGCACCGACTTCACGACCAGGTAGAGGGCGGTCCTGGGGCCCTTCACCTGTCCGGCCGACTTGAGGGTGCCGGCCCCGCCGAGCCCGGCCGACCAGGTCTTCGCGAACGAGGCCTGGAGGGTCGGTCCGGCCTGGAGCCGCAGGTCGAAGGGGGCCGCGCCGGGATCGTGGAAGTTGAAGGCGGGCCCGGCGACGGCCTGCAGCAGCAGGCTCCTGCCGTGGGCCCGGCTCCGCTCGCTGCGGACCGTCGAGGTGTTGATGTCCCGCATCTCGGCCTGGTCGGTCTCGCCGACGAGTACGGCCGCCTGCGGGATCACCTCCTCCACCACGAAGGCGCCCAGCGGTGACTTCTTCCTGTCGTCGGCGAACAGCGGCGGGGTGGTGATGCGGCCGCGCGCCATCGTGCCGCCGTGCCGCTGGAAGCTGTCGCCGGAGAAGAAGCTGTCCAGCTCGGTGTAGGCCGAGCTGCCGGGCAGGGCTCCGATCCGGGCGGCCGCCCAGTCCCGGATCGCGGCGACCGGGCCGAATCCCTCGATGCGGACGAAGCGGTACTGGGCGTCGCGGTCCAGGGTCATCGACCGGGGGACGCGGCCCGGCTCCGGCATCTTCGTCACGCTGTCGGGCAGGCGCACGCGCAGGCCCCCCCGGATGCCGAAGGCGAACCGGGCGGGCGCGGCCGGTTCGGTGTCGGTGCCCGTGATGTCCCGCCCGGCGGCGTCGGTGACGCTCATCTCGTAGTGGATGTCGTCCAGGTACGCCCGCGACTTGTCCAGCGTGCGGGTCTCCATCTGGTTCATGCGCTGGTCGGTGAGGGTGTAGCCGACCTTGTTGATGAAGCCGAACCGCAGGGCGATGCGGCCGAAGCCGCTGAACACCGCGCTGCCCACCGGGCCGATCGGTCCGCCGAGGCCGTACTGGGAGTTGGCCTGCATGTTCTTGGTCAGCCCGAAGACCGCGGCCGCCCGGTGCATGCTGTCGATCTTCGTCGAGTCGCCGATGCCGTCGTCGAACGGGGTCCAGTTGCCGTAGTGACGCGCTCTGATCCACAGGACGCGTCTCTTTCCGTCCGCGTTGACGTACGGGAAGGGGCGTCCCCTGCCGTCCGCCAGCGTCTTCGGCTTGTCGCGGAGCGTCTGCCGGACGTCGTCCAGCAGCCGTGCGCCGTCCGCGGGCCGGGCCTCCGGCCGGCTCCCCAGTTCGCGGTCGATGGCGTCCAGGGCCTGTTCGTAGCCCCGCAGGACGACCGTGCTCTGGCCGAACGTGACCGGGTTGGCCAGGAGTTGCTCGAGCTCGGCGGGGGACAGCCCGGACGGCAGCAGCGACGGGAGGTCGTCGACGTACGCGGGCATCCGCCTGCCGCCCTCGAACCGGGCCGGGTCGCGGCGCCTCGGCGGGGGCGTCATGGCGGGGTCGAGGCGCGGGGCGTCCGGGGACGGCGGGTCCGGCTCCGGGGGCCGGGGCGGGCCGGAAGGGGCCACGGTTCCGCCCCCGGCCGTGGCCGTGGTGGGCGACAGGCGGATGTCCGCCGGGGACGCGGGGGCCGGCCGGGCGGCCGACCAGTCCTTGGCCTGCTGGCGCCGGCCGTCCGCCAGGGGAAGCAGGGAAAGGACGTGCGGCAGGGACGGGTCGCTCTGCGCGAGCAGGCCCACGGTTCCCGGCGAGGTCCACACCCCACGACCGGTCGCGGCGCCGACGAGGGCCCGCCGATCGGTGGTTCCCGGGTCCACCGGGGCCGGGGTCGCGGAGGCGAGGACGATGTCGGCCGTGCGCGGGAAGTCGTTCAGCGCCGGGTCCACCGCGAGCAGTTCGGCGACCTCCTCGTAGGGGACCTCGACGCGGAGTCCGCCGGGCAGCTCCATGGTGAGGTGGTCCGGCCCGGCCTCGCCCCGCACCAGGTACGGGGCGGGCTTGGCGGTGTCGGTGGTCCACGGCATCTTCGCCTGGCGCACCGGACGGTGGCCGCCGTCCGGTGTCGCCGCCATGACGAGGGCGGCGTCGACGTCCACCGCCGCGCCCGGCGGGCCCGGCGTCCAGTCCCGGCCGGCCGGGGCGCCCGCGTCGTTGAGCAGCAGGGTGTCCGGCGCGAGGGCGCCGAGGGTCTCCAGGTGGAACGCGCCCAGCGCGACCGGGTCGTCCACGTCGACGCCGACGGCCGCCGCGTGCGCCACCAGGTCCAGGAGGTCGGGCAGCCGGGACGGGTCGGGCCGGCCCAGGTGCAGCACCCTGCCGGTGAGGGCGACCGGGTCGGGCGTCCGGCTCTCCCACTCCAGGGCCTTCACGGTCGCCCAGAAGAACCGGGCCCGCTCGGACGCCCCGATGACCGTCCGGTCCGGGTCCAGCCCCAGGAATCGGGCCGCCTCCTCGTTCACCTCCTCGTCCGTGAGGCCGTCCAGCCCTTCCGCCACGGTGATCACGTGCGGCAGGGTCACGAGGTCGGTGAGCACGGCGCCGGGGTTCCGGTGCACGGCGTCGGCGGCCCTGGCCAGCAGGTCCTCGTAGGCGTCGGGTCCCAACTCGCCGTCCGGGTCGCCGTGTTCGGTCGCGCGGATCTCGCGGGCCGCGCGCTCGAACAGGTCCAGGGAGAAGGGTCCGGTGTCGCGCAGCGCCGGGTCGGCGGCGCGCAGGGACTCCAGCGCGCCGATTCCCGCGAGGAGTTCGCCGTAGCGGCTGTCGTCCTCGATCGCCACCCCGAACGTCAGCCGCAGCGCGCGCACCAGTCGCAGCGTCCGCTCGCGGACCTCCTCCGACGCCGGTCCCACCGGGTCGGTGTGCAGGCCCGCCGCGCGGGCGCGGTCGTCGAGCGCGGCGTCGTCGGGTTCCGGCCGGTGCTTCACCCACTTCCCGCGTCGGCCCCGCGAATCCATGATGATGTAGTGGGCGACCTCACCATCCTTCCCGAACTTGAAGCCGACCTCCTGGGTGGCGCCGTAGACGGTGCGGCCGGTCTCGTTGGCGACGTGCTGGCTCTGGCTGGCGTCGGCCAGCGGGTCGGGGACGAACGTGTCCGTGACCAGTTTGCGCCTGCGGGTGATGCCCGGCGGTGTCGCGGCGAAGCACTCCTGCATGAGGACGGCGTGGTCCTTGGGGCGCCGCGCCAGGCTCGGACGACGCCCGAGCATGCCGCCCACCGCCCGGTCCCGTTTCCGGTGGCGGGGGTTCGACCGGGTCGGCAGCTCCGTCTCGCCGAGGAAGCCGTGCCCGGCGAAGACGTACACCGGCTCGCCGGCGAACGGGACCGGCTCGTCGTCCTTGACCCAGGTCCCGTCCTGCCGGTTGACGTGGTAGAGCTCGGTCGCCGTCGCCGCGTGCCGGATCCCCCGCAGCAGCCGTGCGCGGTCGCCGTCCCTGAAGACGGCCCTGCCGATCGACCCCTGGTCGGTGACGATGGTGTGGGACAGCAGGTCCTGTTCCCAGAAGGGGGCGCGGGCGGACTCCGCGGGGTCGGGCAGCAGGCCGGGAGAGCTGCGGATCCAATCGGTGCGGTCGCTGCCCCAGGCAGTCCGCAGGGGCACGACGTACGGGTGGGAGGCGTTGCCGTCCGGGCCTTCGGCGACGTCCACGCCCCCGTTGGCCGCCCAGACGTCCCTGCCGATCCGGTCCGCCGCCCGCCGCGGCAGCTCCAGGCCGCCCCCGCCGGCGTCGGAGACGAGCAGCAGCACCGGCACGTCCGCCGGGAGCCCGCTCAGCTCGGCGTCCAGGGCGAGGAGTTCGGCGAACACGTCGAGGGGGACCTCGCGCGGGGCGCCGTCGTGGCCGCGGACGACGACCTGGTCGCGGTCGCCGTCCGCCCGCACCACGTAGGGGTCCGGGCCGCCGGGGCGGTGCCAGGGCGCGGGTCCCACCTCGTCGCGGGACAGGATGCCGTCGGCCCGGGGCCCGGTCCTTCCCGTACGGGTGAGGTCCAGGTCGTCGAGCCCGCCCTTGCCCCGGGTCCAGTCGCGGCCGCGGGGGCGTCCGTCGGGGCCGGTGGTCAGGGCGTGGGTGGGCGACAGCACGCCCTGGCGCCGGAGGTGGAGCGCGGCGAGGGCGGCCAGGGAGCCCGCCGCCCGTGCCTCCGGTGCCGAGGCCAGCCCGAGCAGCCGGGCGCGCTGCACGTCGGTCACCGGATCGGCGGGGTCCAGGAGCAGCACCCGGCGGGCCACGGCGTCCAGGTCGAGCGGGCCGAAGTCCAGCAGGGGGTCGGTCCGGCGGAGCCGGTCGAGGCGCGCGAGCCCGTCGCGGATGTCCGGGTACAGAGGGCTCGACATGACGTCGGGGCCGTAGACGTCCGCCAGCATTTCCCGGTACCCGGCTTCCTCCGGGGCCGGCTCCTGCGCCCGGTCCCCGTCCACGCCGTCGTCCGGGTGGTCCGACAGCGGGGTGTCGAAGCCGTGCAGCACGCCGTCCAGGTTCGGCAACGGCGTGTCGAGGCCCCCGACCGGCCCGGGATCGAGGAGGTCGGCGAGCGCGGCGGGCGGCTCGGCCGGGACCCCGGTCGCGGGGCGGTCCGCGAAGGTGACGTCGTCCGCTCCGGTGCCGCCGTCGCCGGGCCGGACGGCCGCCCAGTCGGCCGCCGCGGGACGCCCCGGCGCGCTGGGCAGGAGGGAGGGGACGTACGGCCGTGACGGCCCGGCCGGGGCCAGGCTCACACTGCCCTGCGAGGCCCATACGGCACGGCCGGTCCCGGCGCCGACGACGGCCCGCGGATCGGGGCCCGGGGTGCCGGCCCCGGCCGGGGCGGTGGAGGCCGCCGGGGCCGCCTTCGGGACGGCCAGGACGATGTCCGTGGTGTCCTGCGGCCGGATGTTGAGCACCGGGTCGCGGGCCAGCAGCTCGGCGACCTCGTCGTAGGGGACCCGGGCGCGGAAGCCGCCGGGCAGGGTCATGAGGAGGTGGTCCGGTCCGCCGCCCGCCCACACCAGGTAGGCCGGTGATCCGCCGGGGGCGCTCCACGGCGGGCGTTCCTGGCCCACGGCCCGGTAGCCGCCGCCCTGTTGCGGGGCGGCGACGACGACACGGTCGGTGAGCGTGGTGGTGGCCGCGTCCGGCGGGGTCGGGGACCAGCGCCGCCCGGTGGGCACACCGTCGAGGTCGAGCAACTGGGTCCGGGGCGAGAGGGCGCCCAGGGTCTCCAGGTGGAACGCGCCCAGCTCGACCGGATTGTCCACGTCGACGCCGACGGCCGCCGCCCGGGCGACCAGGTCGAGCAGTTCGGGCCGCCGGGCCGGGTCGGGCCGGTCCAGGTGCAGCACCCTGCCGGTGAGGGCGTCCGGGTCGGAGGTCCGGCTCTCCCACTCCAGGGCCTTGACCGTCGCCCAGAACAGCCGGGCCCGCTCGGGCTCCCCGACGGCCGCGGGGCCCCCGTCCAGGTGCAGGACGCGGGAGGCCTCGGTGTCCAGGTCCTGGTCCGTCAGACCGTCCAGCCGCTGCGCGGCGGCGGTGACGTGGGGCAGGGCGACGAAGTCGGAGAGCACGGCGCCCGGCCGACGGTGCACGGCGTCGGCGGCATCGGTGAGCAGGCCCCGGTAGGCGTCGGGGCCGGTGTCACCCGGCCGGCCCGCATGGGCCGCGCGTTCGAACAGGTCCATGGAGAACGGGGCGAGGTCGCGCAGGGCCGGGTCGGCCGCCCGCATGGTCTCCAGCGCGCCGATCCCGGCGAGGAGGTCGCCGTAGCGGCTGTCGTCCTCGATCGCCGCGCCGAAGGCCAGCCGCAGCGCGCGCACCAGCCGCAGGGTCCTCTCGCGGGTGGCGTCCGTGACCGGCTGCCCGGGGTCGGTGTGCAGGCCGGCCGCACGGGCGCGGTCGTCGAGCAGTTCGCCGACGGGTTCCGGCCGGTGCTCCACCCACTTCCCGCGCCGTCCCCGCGAGTCCGTGTAGAGGCGGTGGACGAACGTCCCGTCCGGTCGCGTCGCGAAGCTGACCATGTGGGTGCCGCCGTACGTCGTGCGTCCGGTCTCGTTGGCGACGTGCTGGCTCTCGCTGACGACCGCCAGCGGGTCGGGGACGAAGGTGTCGTCGATGCCCCTGCGGGTGCGGACGATCCCCGGCGGCTTGGCGCTCGAGCACGCCTCCATCAGGACGCCGTGGTCCTCGGGGAGCTGCGCCAGGCTCGGACGCCGCCTGAGCATCCCGCCGGTCGCCCGCCCGCGGGTGTGGTGCCTCGGGTCCGTGGTGGTCGGCACCCGGGTCGCGCCCGACCGGGCGTGGCCGCCGAAGACGTACACCGGCTTGCCGGCGAACGGGACCGGTTCGTCGTCCTTGGTCTCCTCCTTGGTGACCGGGTCGTAGTGCCACAGCTCCGACGACTCCGTCGCGAGCTTCAGCGCCGCGATCCGGCGCGGGGCCTCGGAGTCCTCGAACACGCCCCTGCCGATGGTGACGCCCCCGTCGACGACGCTGTGCGACAGCATCTCGCGCTCCCACTCCGGCGCGTTCTCCCGCTCCGCCGGGTCGAGCACCTGGCCGGGGGTGCTGCGGATCCAGTCGGCGCGCGGCAGCCCCTGTCCGAACAGCAGGGAGACGACGTGCGGCTGTGACGGGTCCCGCTGCGGGGACACCTTCACGGCGCCGTTGGCCGACCAGACCTCCCTGCCGATCCGGTCCGCCGCCTCGCGCGGGAGGTCCAGGCCGCGGGCGCCGGCGTCGGGGACGAGCAGCACCACGGGGGTGCCCGGGGGCAGCGCCGCGAGCCGGGGGTCGCGGGCCAGCAGTTCGGCGAACACGTCGATCGGCACCTGGCGCGGGGCGCCGTCGTGGCCGCGTACGACGATCCGCCGGTGGTCGCCCTCCGCCATGACGACGTACGGCTTCGGCTCACCGGGCCGGTGCCAGGGCGCGGGCCGCACGTCGCCGCGGCCCAGGGTGCCGTCGGGCTGCCGGGCCACCTTCCCCACCTCGGTGAGGTCGAGGTCGGGGATCGTGGCGGTCGTCCAGTTGCGGCCCCACGCGCCGTCGTCGCCGGTCAACGCCTGGGTGGAGGACAGCACACCGCGGAGTTCCAGGTGGAAGGCGGCCAGGGCGGCCAGGCTGCCCGCCGACTCCGTCTCCGGGGCCATCGCCACCCGGAACAGCTCGCCGCGCTGCGCGTCGGTCACCGGGTGTGCGGTGTCCAGGAGCAGCACCTGACGGGTCACGGCGTCCAGGTCGAGCGGGCCGCCGCGGAGCGCGGGAACGGCCTGGCGGAGCTGGTCGAGGTGCGCGAGGGTGTCGCGGAGGGCGGGATGGAGGGGGCTCGTCGCGATCGCGGGACCGAACACGTCCGTCAGCAGCCGGTCGTACAGCGCCTCGGTGGCCGGGTCCGGCTCGGACACGGAACCGAACTCGGACTCGGACGCGTCCTGGTCGTCCTCCCAGTCCATGATCATGTCGACCGAGTCCGGGGATCCGGGCGTGGAGGACTCCCCGGTCGGGATCTCCGCCGGCGCCCGGGAGCTGAGCGGGGTCTCGTCGACGGTGACGGGCCGGGCGTGCTCCGCCGTGGGGCCGGTGGCGGCCGGCACTTCCTCGGACTCGGTGCGCACGGGCCGGTAGGGCTCCGGGGCGTCGGACGCGGTCCGGGTCCCGTCCTTCGGCGCCGCGGGGGACGGGCGGGACTGCCCGGACTCCTCGGGCGCGGGGGTGCGGACGCCGTCCGGGGCGAGCGTGTCCGCGTCCGTGTCGGTGTCCGTGTCCGGGTTCGACGGCTCGGCGGTGACCGCCGGGTCGCCGGACGGGGTGGTCTGGGGCCGTGACTGCGGGGTGGCGTTCGGCGAGGCGTGACCACCCGGGGACGTGGTGCTCGGCGGGGCGGGCGCGAGGGGTGCCTGCGGGTTCTGCTGCGAGTTCTGCTGCTGTCGCCCGTCGGCGGTGGACCGGGCCGTGTCGTCGTCCGTCGACCGCTGTCGTTCGGTCCCGTCCGGCGTGAAGGTGCCGCCGCCCGCCCGGGTCGTCGGCGGATCCGGGACGGAGGAGCCGACGGTGGCGGGCCTGTCGACCGGCGGGGTGTCGTCCGTGCCGGCGGTCCCGTCGGTCCCCGGGGTCCTGGCCACCGACGGGTTGAGGGCGGAGAAGACGGTGTCGGTGTCCGGGGCGTCCACGAGGGAGTCCCGGTAGGGGTCCTCGTACGTGTTCGGCGAGGTGGTGGAGTACGACGGCTTGACCGCGCCCGCCGCCCCCGGGAGTCCGTACGCGTCGATGCCGTTGCCGGCACCGTGGACCGTGTCGTGGTCCGGGAGTGACGAGGAGGACACGGAGGAGACCGACGAGACGTCGCTGGTGTCGCTGAAGACCGACGGGACGTCGCTGATGTCGCTGAAGACCGACGCGGTGTCGCTGCTGTCGCCGACGGAGGGGGCGGAGTCGTCGTACGCGTCGCCGTAGGGGTTCCGGTCCGTGCCGCTGTTCGTGTACGGGACGCCGGACGGGGCGTTGTACGTGCCGCTGGACGGGTCGTCGTAGAGGTCCTGGTAGGTGTTCCCGCCGTCGTACGTCTTGCCGTACCGGTTCTCGTCCCCGTACCGGCCGGTGCTTTCGTTCCCGTCCTCGTACCGGTTCCGGCCGCCCGGCAGGTCGTTGACGCCGTCGGGACCGAAGTCGAGGTTCTGGAAGAACTTGTGGTAGGCGAACTTTCCGCCGAACTCCGCCCCGGTGGAGGCCGCTTCGAAGACCAGGCCGCTGAGGCCGGCGCTCAGGAACGTGCCGGGGTTGAGGGTGAACGTGCCCAGGAAGATCAGGCCGGTGAAGGCCTCGGCGAAGGTCTCCGCCTGTCCCTCGTTGATGAAGCTGAACGGGAGCTCGGAGGCCTCCTTCCAGAAGTGGTTGTTCCTGAAGTACTTGTTGATGAACTTCCCGCCGACCTCGCCGAGGATGCCCCCGAAGAGTCCCGCGAACGCACCGGCGACCGCCGACTGCCCGATGTCCTTCCAGTCGAACTGGGTGCGCCGGCGGTCCGGGTTGTCCGGCACGGTCATGGAGACCAGTTGTGAGGCGAAGGCGACGAACGCCTCCTGGATCGCCTCCAGCAGCACCGACAGCGGCGTGGGGATGGCCCGTCCCAGCCGCTGGAGGATCAGCAGGATGCTGAGCGCGGTGCGCGCCTTCTGGATGGCGATCTCGGTGAGCGACGTACCGCCGGTGAAGACGGCCAGCGCGGCGATCAGCGCCAGTTCGATGTTCATCAGGATGAACTCGATGAGGATCTGGTACTTCGCCTCGGACAGCTTGATGGAGCGGTTCACCTGCTGGGCGCCCAGGTCCCGGAGTTCGTCGGAGAACTTCTGCAGGTGGTTCTGGCCGTTGTCGTCGACGAAGAGCTTCATCGCGGCGACGAACTCCTTGGCGATCCGCGGCGGGAGCGAGTTCCCGGCGGTGGAGATCGCTCCCTTCATCGCGTCGGAGAGGTCCCTGACGTCGTCGGCCAGCCGCTTGTAGGGGTTACGGCTGTCGAAGCCCCGGTCCTCGTTGCCGGTGGCGACGTTCGCGCCCACCCAGACCTCGATGAACTCCCGCAGGCCGGGCGGGAACATGATGGCCATTCAGCGCCTGTTCCCGCTCTCCGAGCCGTGCGTCTCGATGTCCTCGACCGCCTGGGTCTGCGGCCGCTGCACGTGGTCGGCCTCCGCGGCGACCGCGTCGACCAGCGCCATGAACCCGCTGGTGATGGCCAGGACCGTGTCCGCCACCTGCTGCTGTTCGCGCCGTACCTGCTCGCCGACCGCGTTGGCGAACTCGTCGTCGCCGCCCTCCTCGCCCCACCAGCCCGCGTACGCCGCGCAGCCGGTCTCGAAGCGGGGCAGCATCTCGTCGCCGTAGCGCACGGCGTCGGCGAGGTGCCGGGAACCCTGCAGGATCGCCTGGATGTCGGCGGAGTAGTTGCCGGCCATGCTTACGCGCCCCCCTGCCGTTCCCGTCGTCCGTCGCCCCGGCCGTGGGCCGCCCCGGGCGGGGCCGCGGGTTCCTCGTCGTCCTCGACGATCTCGTCGCGGAGCCTGCTCATCGCCGTGGGCCCCTTCGCCACGGCGGTCTCGCTGAGCAGCGACCCGAAGACGGACTCCCAGTCGACGCCCATCCGTTCCGGGGCGGCGCCGCGCGCGGTCATCCTGGTGAGCGGGTCGAGCGTGGCGACGACCCGGCGGGCCATCTCGGCCCGCGCCGTGTTCGCGGCCTCCAGCACCGCCGCGGAGAGCTGGGCGGCGGCCATGGTCCGGTACTTGCCGTCGAGGAACTCCAGACTGGTCAGCTCCCCCTTCGCGCCGACGGAGACCCGGACCGACCGGTCCGCCGAACGCGCGGTGACCGACGCCGCGTCCAGTTCGGCGCGTGCCGAGGCCGCGGCCTGCTCCGCCGCCTTGAGGTGGGCCATCGCCTGGGCCACCCGGTCCTCCATCGGCTGACTCATCCCGCTCCCCTTTCCCTCAGCGTCCCAGCGCCTGCGGCGCGCCGCCCTCGTCGGTGCCCCAGACGTCCTCGTCCTCGGCCAGCCATGTGGTCCGTTCCCGGTCCCCGCTCTCCGTCTGCGGCCTGTCCCCCGCACCGCCCATGCCTCCCATGGGCGGCATGAAGGGCGTGCTGCTGCTGGTCTGCGTGGTCCTGGGGACGACGCGGTGCTCCTCGTCGTCGACGGTCCTCGTGGCGGCCGTCCGGCCGGAGCGGCCGACCGTGGGCTCGATGACGGTCCGGGTGCGCTCGCCGGAGTTGCCGCCGGCCTCGCCGCCCATGCCGCGCGTCATCGGCGGGTACATCCCCGGCGACCCCGATCCGGTGCCGGTGCCGCCGGCGGAGGCGCCCGCCAGGGCGTCGCCGCCCTGCGGACGCCCGAGCGCCGAGGCGAGGTCGTCCTGGTTGTAGAGGTTGTCGTCGAACACGGAGGAGTACGCGGAGCCCGACGGGCCCGCGGAGCCGCCCCCGTTGTAGGCGGAGAGGTCGGGGGGCTCGGGGAGGTCGGCGATGCGCTGCCGGATCAGCTCGTCGATGTCCTTCTGGTCGGCGTTGATCCGGTCGTACTCGGCCTGGACCTCGCGCATGCGCCGGTCGTACTCGGACTTGGCGTCCTTGCGCGCCTGCTCGGCCTCGGTGCGCGCCTCCTCGCGTTCCTCCTGGGCGTCGGCCTTCGCCCGGTCGTACTCGCTCCTGGCCTCGGTCTCGGCGGCGTCCGCCCGTTCGAGGGCCTCCCGTTCGGCGGCGTCGATCTCGGCGATCCGCCGGTCGTACTCCTCGCGGGCCTCTTTCTCGTCGGTGCCGCCGGCGATCTCGCGCTCGTACTCCCGGCGCGCCTCGGCCCGTTCCTGCTCGGCGTCCTGCCGCGCCTGGTCCCGCTGTTCCTGGGCCTCGGCCTTCTCCCGCTCGTACTCCTGTCGCGCCGCCGCCTCCTGGCGGTCGGCCTCCTGGAGGGCGGCGTCGCGCTCGGCGCGGGCCTCGGCCTTCTGCTGCTCGTAGTCGGCCTGGGCGTCGGCCTTGGCGTTCTCGGCGTCCAGCCGGGCCTGCTGCTTCTCCTGCAGGACCTCGCGGCGGGCCTCCTCCTGCTGGGCCTCCGCCCTGGACTGCGCGTCGGTCTGTTCCCGCTTGGCGGCTTCCCGCTCGGCGTCGGCCTCCGCCCTGGCCGCTTCCTGCTCGCGCTCCGCCTCGGCCCTGGCGGCCGCCTGCTCGGCCTTGGCGGCTGCCTGCTCCTGCTTCGCTTCGGCCTGGGCGGCCTCCTGCTCGGCCTTGGCCTCCGCCTTCTCCTTCGCCGCCTCTTCCTTGGCCGCCTCCTGCTCGCGCTTGGCCTCTTCCTTCGCGGCCTCCTGCTCCGCCTTGGCAGCGGCCTTCTCCTGCTCGGCCTCCGCCTTGGCGGCCTCCTGCTCGCGCTTGGCCTCGGCCTTCTCGCGCTCCTGCTCCGCCTTGGCCTCGGCCTTCTCCTTCGCCGCCTCTTCCTTGGCCGCCTCCTGCTCGGCCTTGGCCTCGGCGCGGTCGGCTTCGGCCTGGGCCGCGGCCCGTTCCCGTTCCTTCTTCGCCTCGTCCTGCGCCTTCTGGTTCTGCGCGAGGACGAACGCCTGCTGTTCGGAGGCCGCCTGCTTGGCCTCGGCCTTCTCCTTCGCCGCCTCTTCCTTGGCCGCCTCCTGCTCGCGCTTGGCCTCTTCCTTCGCGGCCTCCTGCTCGGCCTTGGCGGCTGCCTTCTCCTGCTCGGCCTCCGCCTTGGCGGCGGCCTGCTCGGCCTTGGCCTCGGCCTTCTCGCGCTCCTGCTCCGCCTTGGCCTCGGCCTTCTCCTTCTCGGCCTCTTCCTTGGCGGCGGCCTGCTCGGCCTTGGCTTCCGCCTTCTCCTTCTCGGCCTCCGCCTTCTCCTTGTCCCGCTCCGCCTTGGCCTCGGCCCCTTCTCGGCCTCCGCCTTCTCCTTGTCCCGCTCCGCCTTGGCCTCGGCCTTCTCCTTCTCGGCTTCCGCCTTGGCTTCGGCCTTCTCCTTCTCGGCCTGGGCCTTGGCCGCCGCCGCTTCGGCCTCCGCCTTCTTCTTCTCCGCGGCGGCCTCTTCCTTGGCGGAGATCTCGGAGAGGGGGCGGTCGTCCTTGTCGGTGATGCTGGTGTCGAACGCCTTCTCGGCTTCCTTGAACGCCTTGTTGATGGCCACGATGGCCTCGGCGCCCTTCGTGCTGAGCCAGTCCTGCACGGACTGCTCCCACCGGCGCACCGCCTCGTCGGCGATCGCCTTCCACGTGGTCATGTCGCTCGGCTTGCCGTACGACTTCTCCCCGATGACGATCTCGTTCCGGAAGCCGGCGGTCGCCACCACGTGGTTGTGCCAGGTGGTGTACGGCCCGGAGCCACTGGACACCGTGTCGATGTCCGTCTTGTCGAACTGGGTGTCGAAGAGCTTCAGCCGGGCGTCCTGCAGCATGTCGTAGAGCCAGCGCTGCGGATTGCTCTCGGCCCTCCACGCCACCCAGGCGTCGCTCAGGTTCTGCGCCTGTTCGAGGACGACGCCCTGGGCCGCGGCCAGCGCCCGGGCCGGCTCGGACCTCACCGTCACCGTGTCGATGGTGACCGCGGAGCCCTCGGTGCCCTTGCCGTCGAGCTGGTCGGCGTACCCCTCGTAGTTCCGGGCCAGCTTGTGGATGAGCTCCTTGAAGATGGCGGCCGACGTACCGTCCCAGGAGTCGCTGCCCTCTCCGATGTTCTCGGTGTCCCACGTGCCGATGGTGACCGCGCTGTCCTCGAAGAACTTGACCACCCGGTCGAACGCCTGGGCCGTCTTCGTGAAGGTGAGCAGGTCGACATAGGTACCGTCGCCCACCTTGATGCCGCGGTTCTCGAATCCGTGGGTGGAGTAGGGCCACATCGTCAACTGGTCGAGGGCAGCCTTGGAACCGTAGATGTACTGGACCAGGGCGCTGGTGTCCCAGTCGAGCTTCTCGCCCTCGCTGTTCGAGCCGCCCTTGTCCATCAGGACCTTGCTCGTCTTCTCGAACTTCGCGATCACGTCCTCCCCGCTCGGCGGCGCGGCCGCGGGCGTGGCGAGGAAGGTGATGTACACGCGGTACCGGTAGAGGTTGCTGCCTTCGGAGACGTCCGTGCCGTTTCCGGCCGGCTGGTAGTACGGAATGGTGTAGTTGGTGTTGTGCGTGCCCCAACCACCCGAGGACAGGAAACCCGACGAATAGCCCGGACCGCCCTCGTCCTCCACCCGGACGTGGATCATCGGGATGTCGTCGTTGCCCTTGAGAGTGTCGAACAACGTCTTCCGCTCCGGCAGAACATAGCCGGTGAGCAGGTCGACTGCTTTCTTCCAGTAGTCGTCGTTGTTGTCCTCGGGGTTGGCCATCGCCGAACTCCGCTACTCTTCCTCTTCGGTGCCACCCGGATTGTCGAGATCACTGTCGACATCCTCGAAGATGTCCATGAACTCGTCCGCGGTGATGTTCTCGAGATTCTTTCCCTGGGCCTTGGCCAGTTCGTCGATCGTGTCCCACAAGGCCTGTTCGAGGTCCTCGAAGAGAACCGTCTGGTCCTCCAGGATGCGCTCGACCTCGCCCGCGCCCTGCCGGATGACCTTGTTCAGGGACCCCCCGCCGACCAAGCTGTTCTCGTCGCCCATGGGGCCGAGGACGAGCGGCTTCGAGGACAGGATCGTCGTGGTCGAGATGCTGTCCGCGATGAACGAGATCGCCGGTCCGGCGGTCGGGCTGTCCTTGAGGATGTTCTCCAGGGAGGTCCGGAAGCCGTCGATCTGGTTGTTGATGAAATTCTTCAGGAACGTGCTGTCGAGGACCGTGACGGCCACGTGATCACCCTTCCGTCACCGGCCGGCGTCAGCGGCTGCCGATCCTGATGTCGCCCCACCGCTGCGACAGGTTCTGCTCCGTGTACCGGTAGTTGTTGGAGATCTCGGTGAGCAGACCGGAGTGGTTGGCGAGCAGGTTCTTGATGTTCTCGACGGCGTTGTCCCATTTCGCCTGGACCTCGCTGTAGACGTCCCGGTCGTCACCGATCCAGCTGTTGCGGAGCTCGGCCAGCTCCATCTCCAGGTTGGCCAGAATGCTCATGATCGCCTTGGACTGGCTGACCATGTCGTCCGCCGCGCCTTCGGCATGGTTGTAGTCGACGTAGATGTAGCCGTCGGAGAAGTCCATCGGATTCCTCGATTCACCGGGAGAATGACGAGTGGGGAAGGATCAGTGCCTGGCGGGTGCGCCGAGGGTCAGTTCGACGCCGTGTTGGTGCCGTTGAGCTCGTCGAAGACCTGCGTGGAACGCGAGTACTCCGCGTCGATCGCGTCGTTGCTGGATCCCTGCACCAGCCCGTGCTCCCGGAGGGTGCCGTTGAGTTCGTCGACCATCCGGTCCAGGTTGATCAGAATGGTGTCGACGTGCTCGTCCCACTGCTCCAGCAGTTTCTTGTACTTTCCGCCGTCCGCGCCGCCGTAATTCGAGGCGAGCGTGTGCGACGTGTTCTGCACGTCCTGCTGGCAGAGCTGAACACCGGAGAAGGCCTGCTCCAGCGCCAGGATCCCGTTGCGGGTCGCGCGTTCTTCGGACTGCTGCATGGCCATGAGAGAACTCCCTTTTCGGCACAACTCACCGGGCTGCGGCCCCCACTTCACCCTGCGGGCAGACAGGGCTCCCCGCGATCGCGGACGACGCGCCGGAGTCATGGGGTGGCCAGATGCTATGCAGGCTGCAACTTGTTTGGCAATTACCGACCGAAGCGGGAAGTCCCCCATGAGAAAGCTCAGTTGAGCGACGAAACAGAATTCACGCCGCTCATGTGAGCGGTGCGGTGGGTCCGGCCGGACAGATCGGGCATCGGCGCCGTCCGCCGGGTGCCCGGCTTAACGCGGAGTGACCGGGCGGACGCCAAGAATTTCCCTTCCGGACGATCACCGGCGGGGGCCCGGCCACCCCCTCCCGTCCGCTACCGCCCGGGGCACCGCAGCGTCACCCGGGCCTCGCCCTCGGCCGCCGCCTCGGGAGTCAGATCCGGGCCGCTGGGCAGCATGGCCAGCATCGGGGACGGCATCGTCCGCGCCTCGACGCCCTCGTAGCCCAGCGCCGTCACCGCCTCCTGGGACAACAGCCGGTACTTCACGCCCTCGTCCGTCACCAGGTACGTGGTGTCGCCCAGCGCGCTGCCGCTCGCGCTCGACGCCCTGACCAGCGCGCCCTTTCCGGCCCGCACGGCGATGGAGTCGACCTTCAGGCAGCCCGGTTCGACCTCGGGCGCCGGCGCCTGCACGGGCTCGGGCAGGGCGCTCCCGGGCAGCACCGAAGCGCCCACCCGCACGCCGGAGTCCGCGGAGTCGACCTCGGCGCAGGCCACCGAGCCGGTGGCGACGGTGACCGCCTTCGGCGGCGTCGCGGGCAGCCTCGCCGACTCCGCGCTCCGCGCGTCGGGTGCGAGGTGCCCGGCCAGAGTGTCCGCGCCGAGCGTCGCCACGGTCGCGGCGCCCCCGCCGTACGCCTTCTCCCGCGTGCGCGGGTCGCCCAGCAGGAGGGTGGCGCCGGTGTCGGTGAGGGGGACCAGGCCCTCGCGCGTGAGCAGGTGGTGGCGGGCGGCGGAGCCGGGCACGTCGACCTTGAAGAGCTGCCCGATCCTGGTGCTCCGCCCGGCCAGCTCGGGGCCCTTCCCGCCCCGGCCCGGTACGTCGGCGGGGGCCAGGTCGGGGCCCAGCGGGAAGGCGTCGAGGAACGCCGCGGAGACGGGACGCGGGGCGACGTCGCCGTACCCGAGGGCCTCGGCCGCCTTCGCCCGCTCGTCCAGCCGCAGCCGGCTGCCCCGCCACAGCAGGTACGTGGCGTCGTCCGGGCCGGTGACCAGCATGCCCTCGTCCTCGCCCAGTCGCCTGCCGCCGGGCACGTCCTGCGGGGCGTCGGCGCCGAGGGCGAGCGTCGTGGTCGCCGTGACGACGCCCGTCGTCCGCGGCAGGACGTCCGAACACACCAGCCAGGGGCCTCGGTCCAGGTCGCCCGTGCCCGGCAGCGCCTCGGGCCCGTCGGGGATGCCGACGGGCGTTCCGTGCGGGGTGCCGGCCAGCGAGGACGTGCCCACCGTCGTGACGCCGACGTCGCCGCCGGTGACCAGCCGGGCCGACGCGTAGTTGCGCACCGGGCGCAGCCGCCCGTCCAGGTACAGGTAGCGTGCGCCGGTCTGCTTGTCGACGACCAGGTTCTCCCCCGAGCGCCACGAGTCGTTGCCGCCGGGCTTGATGAGTCCGAAGACGAAGGCGCCGGCGCACACCAGCACGGCGATGATCACGCCGATCGCGGCGCCGCGGTTGGTCCGGCCCAGCGGGCTCTCCGGGGCGTCGGGCTCCGAGCGCAGCATGGCCGATGCCAGCCGGCCCATGATGAAGAGGTGCGCCTGTACTTGGTCGCGCTTGCTGTGCATGTCGCCGTTCTCCCGGGTCAGCCGTTGATGCCGCGGAGCCGGCCGTAGACGCCCATCGACCAGAGCGTCAGCGGCAGGATGCTGAGGGCGGCGAGCGAGTGCAGCAGCTCGGCCGCGCGCCCCCAGTACGGGACGAGCCGCCGTCCGGGCACGGTCCACGAGGCGATGGTGAGCGCGGCGGCCAGCCCCATCAGGCCGGCCGTCAGGGTCAGCCGGTCCGCCGGGGCGAGGGAGCGCGCGGAGACGAACAGCAGCAGGGCCGTGCCCCAGGCCCCGGCGGCGGTCAGCGCGAGGCGCTGCCAGACGTTGCCCAGCCCCCGGCTGTGCAGCAGCAGCAGGAGGGAGAGGGCCACGACGGTGAGGATCTCGGCGAGCCCCGGCGCGGCCATGAGCGCCACCAGGCAGGGCAGGCAGACCAGGCCGATGGCGCCGTAGAGGGCGGTCATCCAGCCGTCCGCCAGCGCGGAGCGCGCGTCGACGTCCGAGGAGGAGTACGGGTCGATGCCCTGCTGCAGCTGCTGGACGTTGGTCGGCAGGGGCGGCATCCGCATGCCGGCCAGCCGGAACGACAGGGACGGGACGAACCCGCCGAAGAGCACCACCACGACGGCCACCACGGCGGCCGCCTGCTGCGGCGCCAGGTCCAGGGTGATCAGGGTGGCGCCGAGCGCGCCCGCCGCCGCGACGCAGGCCGCGCCGATGAACAGCGCCGGGTACACCCCGACCGCCGCCAGGGCGAGCACCGCGCCCGCGCCGCCGGCCGCGGACGCCGCCAGCAGTCGGGCGCCCAGGACGGCCTCGCCGTCGGCGCCGCCCAGGTCGCCGCCGGGCAGCAGCCAGCCCGCCAGGGCGAAGTAGGGAGCCGCCATGAGGCCGAGCACCGAGCCGGCTCCGGCGTCCCCGACGGCGCGGGAGGCGGAGCCCGCCCCGGCGATCAGCAGCAGCCCGGCGGCCGAGGCGGCGACGGCCCGCATCCAGCCCGCCGTGCCCGGCAGGGCCAGCAGCACGATGCCCAGCGCGAGGGTGGCCGCGGCCAGTCCGCGCAGCAGCCGCCGGCCGGCCTGCGGGCTCCAGCCGTGCGGCCTGCGGCCCATGCCGTCGGCGATGCCGTCGACCAGGTCGTCGATGTGCACCTCGGGCAGCGCCTCGGTGCGCGGCCGCAGATAAAGCTCCTCTCCGTCCCGCAGACCGAGGGAGTCCAAGGTACTCTCGGGGTCGAGCGGTGGACCGCCGAGGCGTTGGAGTACCCAACCTCCGTGCTCCAGGCCGGACTCCTCCAGGTCGTCCCCTCCGTAGCCGATCACTGTGGGCAGCAGATCGGCGACGGGGACGTCGGAGGGCACGGCCAGGTCGACGGTTCTGGCCGGAGCACGTACGGTGACGCGGCACAGGCTCGCCGTCTGAATCTCAGTCATGGGTTCGGGGTTCACACTTTCTGGCGGACCACGCGATACGCGGTGGCTGGAAGGTGGCAGCGGCACACCGGCCGGTCGCCGAACGCGACGGAGAAGTCGGACGGGGCATGCGCCGACGAGTTTGACCGTACGCCGGGCTTTTCGCAACATCACTCCGGGAGTTCGGCGTCACGGCACCTCCCGGCCATTTTCCCGAAGCCGTCGCTCGGGACTCTGGTCTCTTTACGGAAAAACCCGCGACGTTCCCGCGAGGTTTCCCCGGAATTCCTTCCGAAATCGTTGAGGAGGACGTTCGTTGAGCGTGATCCTGTTCCGCCGCCCGGCCCGCCGCAAAGGGCCGGAAATGCCGTCGGGGGAACTGAGTCTCCAGGAGCCGCCCACGCTCCCGGAAGTCGTGCCGGACAGTTCCGCGGTGTGGACGTATCTGCCGATGGCGCTGATGTCGGTCTCCATGATGCTGATGTTCATGCGGCCGGGGATGAGCCAGGGCGGTGGCGGGTTCATCTACATCGCGCTCGGTGTGATGGTGATCGCGTCGGCGGGCATGATGCTCGGTCAGGTCATGCGCCGCAACGGCGAACGCAAGCAACGGATGAAGGGCGAGCGCCGCGACTACCTGCGGTACCTGCGGCAGACCCGGCGCATGGTGCGGGCGTCCATCGTCGAGCAGCAGCGCGCCCTCGCCTGGCGCCATCCGGACCCCGACGCGCTGTCGTCGCTGGTGCGCAGCACCCGGCTGTGGGAACGGCGGTCGTCGGACGAGGACTTCGCCGAGGTGCGGATGGGCGTGGGCGACCAGCGGCTGGCGATGAAGCTGACGCCGCTGTCGACCAAGCCCGTCGAGGACCTGGAGCCGCTGTCGGCGCACGCGCTGCGCAGCTTCACCCGGGCCTACTCCACCGTCCGGGACCAGCCCATCGCGATCTATCTGCGGGCCTGGTCGAAGGTGCTGTTCCGCGGGGACGAGGAGCAAATACGCGCCCAGGCCCGGGCCCTGCTCGCGCAGTTGGCGGTGTTCCACTCCCCCGACGACCTGTGGATCGCGCTGTGCGTCTCGGACGAGCGGCGCGCGGAGTGGGAGTGGGCGAAGTGGCTGCCGCACAGCCTGCACCGGCACGAGGAGGACGGCGCCGGACCGGCCCGCCTGATCGCCTCGGCCTTCACCGAGCTGGAGAACCTGCTCGGCGCCGAGTTCCTGGAGCGGCCGGGCGCCGACCCCGACGCGGTCCCGGGGCGCGAGGAGCCGTACACGGTCGTCGTGATCGACGGCTGCACGGTGCCGGCCGGGCACCGCTTCGACGGCCACGGGTTCCGCAACGCGGTGGTGCTCGACCTCACCGGGGCGCTCGCGTGGAAGCCCGGCCGGACCACGCTGCGCCTGGAGGTGGACGAGGGCGGTGTCGCGCTGGTGCGCACCGACCGCGACCGCAAGGAGCAGTCGACGGTGCTCGGCCGGCCCGACCGGCTGGGCACGGTGGGCGCGCTCGCGCTCGCCCGGCTGCTGGCGCCGTACCGGATGAGCGTGGGCGGCGACGACTCCAAGCCGCTCGCCGACGACGTCGAACTGACCTCGCTGCTGAACATCCCCGATCTGCACCGGCACGACCCGGCCACGCTGTGGGAGAAGGCGACCGGCAGCGCCCGGCTGCGGGTGCCGATCGCGGTGAGCGGTGAGGGCCGGCCGGTGGAGCTGGACATCAAGGAGTCCGCGCAGGGCGGCACGGGACCGCACGGCATGCTGATCGGCGCGACCGGCTCCGGCAAGAGCGAGCTGCTGCGCACGCTGGTGCTGGGGCTGGCGCTGACCAACTCCTCCGAGACGCTGAACTTCGTCCTCGTCGACTTCAAGGGCGGCGCGACCTTCCTCGGCCTCGACGAGCTGCCGCACACCTCGGCGGTCATCACCAACCTCGCGGACGAGGTGGCGCTGGTCGCGCGGATGCAGGACGCCCTGCACGGGGAGCTGATCCGGCGGCAGGAGCTGCTGCGCGCCGCCGGGAACTACACCTCCGCGCTGGAGTACGAGAAGGCGCGGCAGTCCGGGACGCCGCTGCAGCCGCTGCCCAGCCTGTTCGTGGTGGTCGACGAGTTCAGCGAACTGCTGGCCTCGCACCGCGACTTCATGGAGCTGTTCGTGATGATCGGCCGGCTCGGGCGCAGTCTCGGGGTCCATCTGCTGCTCGCCTCGCAGCGGCTGGACGAGGGCCGCATGCACCAGCTGGAGAGCCATCTGTCGTACCGGATCGGTCTGCGGACGTTCTCCGCGATGGAGAGCCGGGGCGTGCTGGGCGTGCCGGACGCCTACGAGCTGCCCGCGCAGCCGGGCGCCGGTTTCCTCAAGAGCGGCGTCGACGCGCTGACCCGGTTCCGGGCCGCGTACGTCTCGGGGCCGTACCGGCGGCGCCGGGCCGTCGTGCAGGCGCAGGTGGCGCGTCAGGTGGTGCCGTGGACGGCGGAGTGGGTGGTGCCGCGCGCGCCCGCGGACCCGGACCCGGCGGGCGAGCCCGACGCGCCGGAGCCGGAGGGCGAGGGGGACGGCGGCGGGGAGACGCTGCTGTCGGTGGCGCTCGACCGGCTGCGCGGGGCGGGGCCGCCCGCGCACCAGGTGTGGCTGCCGCCGCTGGGCCGGCCGGCCACCCTGGACCAGATCCTGCCGCCGCTGGCGCCCGATCCGCGCTACGGCCTGACCACGGCCGACTGGCCGCTGCGGGGGCGGCTCACCGTGCCGGTGGGCGTCGTGGACCGGCCCTTCGACCAGCTGCGCGACCTGCTGACCGTGGACCTGTCGGCGGCCGGCGGCCACGTGGCCATCGCCGGGGGCCCGCAGAGCGGCAAGAGCACGCTGCTGCGGACCCTCATCACCGCGCTGGCGCTCACCCACACCCCGCGCGAGGTCCAGTTCTACTGCCTGGACTTCGGCGGCGGCACGCTGGCCTCGCTGGACGGGCTGCCCCATATGAGCGGGGTCGCGGCGCGGGTGGACACCGAGCGGGTGGGCCGTACGATCGCGGAGGTCACCACGCTGCTCGCCCGGCGGGAGCGGTTCTTCCTGGAGCACGGCATCGACTCCATGGCGACGTACCGCAAGCGGCGCGCGGCGGGCGAGTTCCCCGACGAGCCGCACGGGGACGTCTTCCTGGCCATCGACGGCTGGGCCACCGTGCGCCAGGACTTCGACCGGCACATCGCCACGTTCAACGCGCTGGCCGCCCGCGGGCTCAACTACGGCGTCCACCTGATCGTCACCACCGCCCGCTGGGTGGAGCTGTCGTCCTCGGTGCGCGACCAGACCGGGACCCGGCTGGAGCTGCGGATGGGTGATCCGATGGACTCCCAGATCGACTCCCGGAAGGCGGCGACGATCCCGCGCAGCGCGGGGCGGGGGCTGACCCCGGACAAGCTGCACTACCTGGCGGCGCTGCCGCGCGTCGACGGGGTCGAGGACGCCGACGACCTCGCGGACGGGGTCGCGGGGCTGGTCGCCGCGATCGCCGAGAACTGGACGGGGCCGACCGCGCCCCGGGTGCGGATGCTGCCGGCGAAGCTGCCGGTCGAGGAGCTGCCGGAGGCGGAGGGCGAGAACGGCCTGCGGATCGCGATCGGCCTGGACGAGAACGAACTGGCCCCGGTGTGGCACGACTTCGCCGAGAACCCGCACCTGATCGTGGTGGGCGACACGGAGAGCGGCAAGACGAACCTGCTGAAGCTGGTCGCGCGCGGCATCACCGAGCGGTACACGCCGGCCGAGGCGCGGATCATGACGGTGGACTACCGGCGGGAGCTGGTGGAGAGCGTTCCCGAGGCGTACCGGCTGGGGCACGCCGTGTCCCTGGACATGCTGCGGGACCTGGTGGACGGGGCGGCGCGGGCGGTCAAGCAGCGGGTTCCGGGGGAGGACATCGCTCCGTCGCGGATGCGGTTGTGCGACTGGTGGCAGGGGCCGCGGCTGTTCATCCTGGTCGACGACTACGACATGGTGGGCGGCGGGCCGATGACGCAGCCGTTCGCCCCGCTCCTCGACCATCTGGCGCTGGGGCACGAGGTGGGGTTGCACCTGGTGGTGGCGCGGTCGTCGGCGGGGGCCGGGCGTGGGCTCAACGAGGCGTTGCTGCGGAGGCTGCAGGAGGTCAACACGCCCGGGCTGCTGATGTCGTGTCCGCCGAGCGAGGGGTACCTCTTCGGGAGCGTGAAGGGGCGGGAGCTGATTCCGGGGCGGGCGGTCCGGATCGCCCGGCGCAAGACCTTGCAGGTGCAGACGGGGCTCGTGGAGGACGCGTCCTGATGGGCCCGTGTCGGACGGCCGTCGGCGGATGCCGCACAGCCCGGTGCTCGCGGGGTGCGCCGCGTCGGGGTGGGCCGGGGGTGGGTTGCGCGGCCCGGTGCTCGCGGGGGACCTCCCCCACGCTCGGCTCCTCCCCCACGCTCGGCCTCGCTCGAGCGGGGGGACCGCCATGAGCGGGGGGACCCCCAGCGCCCTGGGAGGCGCCCCCGGGCCCTCAAGGCGCCGGGGGAGGCACGGCTGCCCGCGGACAGCGGCGGTGACGGCCCTCTCAGGAGGCGTTCGGGGGGCGCCAGTTGCGGGTGCGGCCCCGGGGGATCACCGCGGCGAGGGCCGCGAGCAGGAGCACCGTGGTCAGGCCCACGGCCGCGATCGTCAGGGAGCGGGTGCGGGGAGCGGGGTCGGCGGGAGGCGGCATCCGTGCGGGGACGGCGGCCTGCGCCGAGGGCTTCACGCGGTCCTGGACCAGCGACAGGGCCGCGTACGGGTCCAGGCGGGGCGTGTCCGAGGGGTAGGCGGTGTCGAGGAGGCGGCGGGCGGCCTCGGCCGCCGTGAGGTCGGGGTGGTAGGCGCGGACGAGTGCGGCGGTGCCCGCGACGCCCGCCGCGGCCAGCGAGGCGCCGGAGCCGATGTAGTGGCCGGCGCCCCCGGGGCCGACGCTGACCATCTCGTCGCCGGGCGCGGACAGGTCGGGCTCGTGGGCGGGCGGCGCGTTCCTCTGCCGTACGCCGCCGGGGCCGAAGTCCACGACGGCGAGCGCGCCGGGCGCCGCGGCCGGCCAGTACGGGCCCTCGGGCATCTCGCCGTCGGGCCCCTGCTCCTCACGGGGCACGGCGTCCGGGGCGGCGGGCGCGACGACCAGCGCGTCGCGCCCGGTGGCGTACGCGACGGCCGCGGTGAGTTCGGCCTTGCCGGTGCGCAGGACCTGGCCGACGTAGATGACCTGCGCGCCGCGGTCCGCCGCCGTCCGGATGCCGGCGGCCACGCGTTCCACGGAGGGCACTCCGCGGTCGTCGGTGCCCGGCAGGGCGAGGATCTCCGCCTGCGGGGCGACCCCGGTGATGCCGCTGCCCTTCACCGGTGCGGCGGCGATCAGGCCGGCGGCGAACGTGCCGTGGCCCACGCAGTCGTCGGCCGCCGCGTCGACGGCCTCCACCCTGCCGGACAGGCTGGGGACGCCGGTGGAGACACCGGTGTCGACCACCGCGACGGTCACACCGCCGCCGCGCGAGATCCGCTGGGCCCGGGACAGCCCGAGCGCCGTCTGCGACCACGCCGCTCCGGTGGCCGTCCGCCCCGAGGCCCCGGTGCACGGGTTGCCCTCACCGAGCCGGACGGGCAGCGGGGGCAGCAGCGTGGCCCCCGGATCGCCGGCGCCGGGCCTCCCCGACGGCGCGGCCGGGGCGGCGGGGAGGGCGAAGGCCGGCCCGCCGGCGGCCGGCAGGACCACGGCGATCGCCAGCACGCAACCCGCACCCCGGCTTTTCATGACATTCCGCATGAGCCGCATGATAGGCACACAAGATGTACGGCACACAACGCCAACTACCGCAGCAGCACAAGGAGGTTCGAGGCGTGGCACGGCAAATACTCACGGTCGGCCCGGAACGGTCGGACGGATTCCGGACGATCGGTGAGGCACTGGCCCAGGCCCGTACCGGGGCGGTGATCCGGGTCCGTCCCGGCCGCTACGCCGAGAACCTCGTCATCCGGCACCGGGTGACGATCGTCGGCGAGGGCGAGCCGGGCACCGTCGAGCTCTGCCCGCGGGACGGCACCGCCGTCACCCTCATGGCCGACGCCGTGATGCTCAGCGCCCTCACCCTCCGGGGCCGCGACAAGGAGGCCGCGGTCGTGGACGTGCCGGCCGGCCAGGCCGCCCTCGACGGGTGCACCGTGACCGGCGCCGGGTGGACGGCGCTGCTGGTCCGCGGCAAGGGTTCGCTGGCCGCCCGCGGCTGCCGGATCGGCAACCCCGGCGGCGCCGGGCTCGTCGACTCCTCGGAGTCCGAGAGCGTCGTCGAGGACTGCGTGTTCGAGAACTTCGGCACCTCCGCGGTGGTCATCGGCGAGACCGCCGGACCCCTGGTCCGCGACTGCCGCATCCGCGGCGCGCGGGCCAACGGCGTCCTGGCGAGCGGCGAGGCGCGGGGCACCGTGGAGGGCTGCGACATCTCCGGCACCGACAAGCCGGCCATCGCCCTGGAGGGCCACAGCTCGACCCGGGTGCTGCGGTGCGTCGTGCACCACACCTCGGTGGGGCTGCTGGTGACCAGCATGTCCCGCCCGGAGATCGAGGAGACCTCCTTCGAGTCCATCGCGCAGAGCGGCATCGTCATCTCCGGCGGGGCCGACCCGGTGCTGCGCGGGTGCGTCACCCGGCGCACGAAGACCAGCGGGCTGCTCGTCCTGGACCGCTCGCGCGGGACCCTGGAGGGCTGCTCGTTCCACGGCTCCACCGAGGGCGCCGTGCGGGTCGTCGAGGGCAGCGCCCCGCTGCTGCGGGACACAGTGGTGAGCGACTGCGCCGACACCGCCGGGGCGGTGCAGCTCTGGGACGACTCCACGGCCGAGTTCGAACGCCTGGAGGTCCTGGACGCGGCGGGGGTCGGCGTCTCCGTGCGCTCCGCCGCCAACCCCCTCCTGCGTCACGCCCGGGTCACCGGCGCGGGCGGCCACGGCGTCGAGTTCACCGACGACGGCCGCGGCCGGCTCGAGCACTGCGCGATCGAGTCCGCCGGCGGCTGCGCGCTGCACATCGACGACGACTCCGACCCCGAGATCAGCGACACCGTGCTGAGCTCCGCCGCCCGCTCGGGCCTGCTCGTCGGCGAACGCGGCCGGGGCACCCTGCGGGACTGCGAGATCGGCGACAGCGCCGACGCCGGGGTCGGGGTGCGGGACGGCGCCGAGATCACCCTGGAGCGGGTCCGGGTGCACGGTTCGAGGGCCCACGGCGTCCAGGTGTCGCGCGGCGGCCGGGCCGTCCTCGACGCCTGTGAGATCACCGGGAGCACGGGCGACGGCGTACGGGTCGACAGCGCCGAACCGGTCGACGTCACCCGGTGCGTCGTGCGCGACAACCGGGGCGCGGGACTGCGCCAGAGCCTCGCGAGCGAACGGCTCACGGTCGAGCTGCTGACCAGCGCGGACAACGGCCTGCCGGACAGCTGGGGCGAGTCCGCCGGGACGGCCGGCGAGGACGGCGCCCCGGGCGGGCCCGGCAAGGAGCGGGAGCCCGAGGGCCCGCTGGCCGAACTGGAGGCGCTCACCGGCCTGGAGAACGTGAAGCACCAGGTGCGTACGCTGGTCAACCTGAACCAGCTCGCGGAGCGCCGGCGCCGGCTCGGCATGCCGGTCCCGTCCATGAGCCGGCACCTGATCTTCGCGGGGCCGCCCGGCACCGGCAAGACCACCGTCGCCCGTCTCTACGGCAGCATCCTCGCGGACCTGGGCGTGCTCAGGAGCGGACACCTGGTCGAGGTCGCCCGCGCCGATCTCGTCGCGCAGGTCATCGGCGGTACGGCCATCAAGACCACCGAGGCGTTCAACAGCGCGCTGGGCGGGGTGCTGTTCATCGACGAGGCCTACACCCTCACCGTCGAGGGGACGTCCAACGACTTCGGCCGCGAGGCCGTCGACACCCTGCTGAAGCTGATGGAGGACCACCGCGAGGACGTGGTCGTGGTGGCGGCCGGCTACTCCGAGCAGATGGAGTCGTTCCTCACCGCCAACCCGGGCCTCGCCTCCCGGTTCACCCGCACCATCGAGTTCGGCAACTACGCGGTGGAGGAACTGGTGACGATCACCGAGAGCCTCTGCCACCGGCACCAGTTCGAGCTCGGGCCGCTGACCCGGGAGGCCCTCGCCGTACGCTTCGAGCAGATGACGCGCGACGCGACCTTCGGCAACGGCCGTGCGGCCCGCGGCGTGTTCGAGGACATGGTGGACCGGCAGGCGTTCCGGCTCGCCGCCATGACCGACCCGGCGGAGAGCGACCTGACGCTGCTGCTGCCGCAGGACGTCGGCGACGCGGAGGCGGCGGCCGTCGGCGGCGGCACGGCGCAGGACGCCGAGGACGCGTCCGACCCGATGGCCGAACTCACCGCCATGGTGGGGCTCGCCGCCGTGAAGCGGGAGGTCGCCGACCTGGTCAGTCTGCTGACCAACGCCCGGCAGCGGATCGCCGCGGGGCTGCCCGCCCCCCGGATCAGCAACCACCTCGTCTTCAGCGGACCGCCCGGCACCGGCAAGACCACCGTCGCCCGGCTGTACGCCAGGCTCCTGCACTCGCTGGGGGTGCTCCCCCGCGACTCCCTGGTGGAGGTGGCGCGGGCGGACCTGGTGGGCCAGTACGTCGGCCACACCGCCCAGCGCACCAAGGACGTCTTCACCAGCGCGCTCGGTGGGGTGCTGTTCATCGACGAGGCCTACACCCTGACCCCCGAGGGGTCGTCCAACGACTTCGGCCGGGAGGCCGTCGACACCCTGCTGAAGCTGATGGAGGACCACCGCGACGAGATCGTGGTCGTCGTCGCCGGCTACACCGAGGAGATGCAGCGCTTCCTCGACTCCAACCCCGGTCTGACGTCCCGGTTCTCCAAGTTCGTGACGTTCGAGGACTACAGCACGGACGAACTGGTCACCATCGTGTCCCGGCACGCCGCCGCCTCCGGGTACGAGTGCGCCGACGCCACCGTCGAGGCGCTGCGCGCCCATGTGGACGCCATCCCGCGCGACCGGTCCTTCGGCAACGCGCGGCTCGCCCGGCAGCTGCTGGAGACGATGATGACGAGCCAGGCCCGCCGGCTGGGCGGGCTGGCCTCGCCCAGCCTCGCCGACCTCACGACCCTGCTGCCGGAGGATCTGCCCGTCCGGCGGGGCCTGGGTCAGCAGTCCTCCCGGTGAGGACGGACGCCCGCCGGCCGGTGCCGGCGGGCGTCCGCTGCGCTGTCGCGTCCCTCAGAGGTTGAACTTGACGCTCTCCAGCCACACGTCCGGCTTCAGCGACCCGCCGAACCTCCAGCCCTGGGACGACTCGCACAGATAGGCGCCCCAGTCGTGCCCGCCGAGCTTGTGGTGGTGGCAGACGTTGCCGTCGTCGACGCCGATGGCGTAGCCGCTGAGGTTCGGCGCGTTCGGGGAGTCGCTGCCCAGTGTCAGGTCCGTCGCGTCGGCCGCACTCGACCACGGGGTCGTCCAGCCGTCCTTCTGGACGTACTCGTTGGCGGACACCTTCTTGGCGCCGACCACCGCGATGTTGATGGCCGTGATCGGCAGCCCCTTGCCCGCCATGGCCCCGTCGCACCTCGGGTTCGTCCAGCCGGCCCCCTTCCTGTGGACCCGGTAGCAGATGTGCCGGCCGGAATCCGAGGCGGCCAGCCGCTGGACGGCGTAGGCGGCGGTGTTCGGCGGGAGCTTGGGAGCCTCGCGCTCCTCGACCCGGGTCTCCACCTTCTCCGGCTTCTTCTCCGGCTTCTTCTCCGTCGCCTTGGGCGACTCGCTGACCGGGGCCTCCGAAGTCGTCACCGGAACCGCCTTCTCGACGACGGGTTTCGGCTCGGCGGACGGCTTCTTCGTGGAGGGCTCCGGCGTGGGCTCCGCCGGGGCGTAGTCGCCCTTCGGCACCTCCAGGGACTCCTCCTCGAGCAGTGTGTCGGACCCGGCGGCCACCGCCACGTCGTCCTTCTTCCTCTGCTGCGAGTCGTCCGTGGCCCAGATCAGCAGCGGCACGGCGAGGAGGACGACGCCCGCGATGCCGGCGGCGGCGAGCAGGGGCTTCTTCGGTTTCCCGGACGGCGGCCCGTCCGCACCGGCGCCGGCGGCGGCGGTTCCGGTTCCGCCGGCCGCGTCGGCTGTGGCGTCCGGGACGGCCCGGACGGCGGTGGCCGGCTCGGCGGCGCTCCCGCTCTCCGCTTCCGGCCGCCGCGGTGCGGCGGACGCGTCGGGGGCGGCGGCCGTCGCGGCCGTACCGCCCGTGGCGGCCGTACCGCCCGTGGCGGCGGGCCGCTCGGGGGCTGCCTCGCTCCCGGCGGTGGCCGGGGCCGGCCGTGCGGTCCCCGCTTCCCCGGTGCCGCCCTCGTCCGGCTCCGGTGCGGCCGTACGCCGTACGGCCGGCGCCAGCATCGGGCCGGGGTCGGCCGCCGCCGACCCGAGGGAGACGGCCCTGCGGACGGACGAACCGCCCGTGCCGTCGGGCCCGTCGGGGGGCGATTGATCGCGTATTGCCATCGTTCTCCTTGGACTGTGGGGGGGGATGGGTGGTGGTGCCTTCCCCGTCGCTCGCTATCCGTCCTGGCCCACGGGCCCGGAACAGCGTTCCGGCCACTGCGGACCGTCACCGACGCGGAAGCCCTTGGCCAGCGCCTCCTCGAGGTGCGTGAGGGCCTTGAGGTCCAGGCCGCTCAGTTCCTCCGACCCGTCCATGTAGGCGGTCGCGTTCCCGGGGAGCTCGCGCAGCAGTACGACGGAGGGGCCCGCGGGCGCGGTCCGTACCCCCAGCACCCGGAAGCCGGTCCCCGGCACGAAGACGATCTCCTCGTGCGTCTCCGTGGAGCCGCCCGGCCGGTCGAGCAGTTGCCGTACCTTGCGTCCGGTGACGGACCAGATCGCGTAGCGCACGGGGGCCCCGGCGGGGAGCGCCGAGGTCCCGGCCAGGGTGCTGACCGGGGCGGGGTCGTGCAGCAGTGTGCCGACCGCCGGTTCGGGACCGTCGGCGTCCCCGCCGCGCAGGGCCACGCCCCGGTAGGAGGGCAGCCGGCGCAGGGCGGACGCCAGACAGCCGGCGTAGGGCAGCAGGCGCCCCTCGCCGGTGTGCAGGTCCCGGATCAGTTCGCGGTGGTGCAGCGGCCCTTCCCCGGCGGTGAGGTAGGCGTGCACGGCGACGAGGTCGGTGCGCGCCGCCTCCAGTTCGTGACCGCGCAGGGCGGGCATCCGGGTGAGCACCCGGGAGACGGCGGCGGCGTGCCTCTCCCAGGCGCCGGCCGCGGCGTCCCGGAACGCGGCGCGCTCGGCGGCCCCGCTGACGTGTCCGGGCGCGAACGGAAGGGCGGCGCGGTGCGGGGCGGGCGCCTCGCCGCTCCGCCCGCGCGGTCCGGTCCCGGCACGGCCGCTGTCCGGCGCCGGGCCGCTTCCCTCACCGGCGCTTGCGGGGCGCGGCCCGACCGAGGAGACGGACCGGGACTCCGTGGCCCCCGGGCGCGTCCCGCCCTCCGGTGCCGCACCGGGTCCGGAAGCCTCCCGCTCGCTCCCGCCGCCGTCCCCGGCCTCCGGCGATTCGGAGGTCGCGGCCCCCTCGGCGGACCGCCCCCGCGGACCGGACTCCGAGGACGCGGCGGGCACGGACGCCCCGGGTTCCGCTCCCTCGAAGCCTGCGGTCCCGCCGTCCGGATCCGGAGGGGAATCCGGCGAGGGCAGGGGCCCGCCCTCCCGAGGGGATCCCGGCGGCACAGGTCCCCCGGCACCGGCGACCGGCCGGCCGGGGGCGTCCACGTCCGCTCGGACCTCCGGGAACACGACGGGCCCGGCGGCCGACGGACCGTTCGCTTCGGCGGTCCCGCCGTCCCGGGGGGCGCCCGAGGACACGACGGGCGGGAGCGCCGGCACCCCGGGCCCGGCAGCCTGCGGCTCGGCGGCGAGCACGCCGTCGGGGCGGGCCGCTCCTCCTCCGGGCCCGGCGGTCGACGGACCGCTCACCGCCGCACCGGTCCGCCGACGGGCCGCTCCGGCGCCGGGCCCGGCGGCCGGAAGGGCAGGGGTCGTACCGGATTCCTGAACCACCCCACCGGGCCCCGGAGCCCCGCCGGGTCCGCCGGCCTGCGGGTCGGCAGCGGCCGTCCCCGGCCCACGGACCGCCTCACCGACCGGCGAAGCCTCACCGGGACCGACGGCCGACGGACCGACAACGGGCCCGCGGGGCCCCCGGCCCACCCCGGCACCGGACCCCGCGACCAACGGAACAGCAGCCCCACCCGCCCCACGAACCACCCCACCGACCGGCGAGGTCCGGCCGGGCTCGACAGCTCCCGGGCCACCGGCACCCGCACCGGACGGCACAGCACGGCCCACCCCGGCGGCGGCCGCACCGGGACCGTGGGCCACGGTCGGCACCGCCCGGCCGGGCCCGTGGGCCGCCCGCCCGGGCGGTGGGACGCGGCCGGGCTCCGCGGTCGGGCCCGGCCGGCCGGCGGCCGGGCCGGGGCGTGCGGGCCGGCCGGCGGTGACGTAGCGGATGCCCGGTATGCCGTGTTCGGCGGCCAGGCGGCGCAGGGCGCCGTCGCCCGCCAGCAGCCTGCCGCGGACCAGCAGGGTGGTGCGTGAGCGGACGTCGGTTCCGAGGCCGCGCACCAGGCGGGACAGCGCGGGCAGCAGGGAGTCGTCCAACGGCTGCCCCGGCATGCCCAGTTCGATGGCGCACACCTCCGGGTCGACGGCCGGTCCGAGCGGCCCCGGCCGGGGGCCGTCCGGTGTCCACAGGGCGAGGCCGGCCCGGGTCACCGTCGCCTGCCAGCGGTCCGTCAGCCGTACCGTCCCCCGCTCGCCGCCGCCGAGGATCCAGTCGGGCGGGTGGAGCTCCACCGGCCTGGGGACGGGAGCCCGCCCCTCGGAGTCGACCGGGCCGCAGACCACGGACGACACGAACGGCCGCCAGCTCGGCCTGCCGTCCAGTCCGACCAGCGTCGGCCGGGGAGGTGTTCCGGGCGGTGCGTGGTCGTCGAGCAGCGGCAGGCCGGTGAGCACCTCCACCTCGGCGCCCAGCAGATCGGCGACCGACTGCCCGAGCCGCAGCAGGTCGCGCCGGCCGCCGGGCGCGAGCCGGGTGCGGGCACGCTCCTCCTCCGGCAGCCCCTTGAGGACGGCGGCGACCTCGTCGGCGGCGACGTCCTCCGCCTGTGGGGCGCCGACCAGCACCGTCAGCCGCTCGAAGTCGACGGGCACGGAGAAGCACAGGTCGTCGGGGGCCGGTCCGGGCGCCCCGGCCGGGCGGATCATCACGCCCGCCGGGACACGGTCCACGACACAGCCGCCGGCCGTGCGCGCGGGCACCCCGTCCAGCGCCTCCTCCCAGACGGGCGCCGGGGCACGCCGGCCCGCCTTCCGGGGCTCCGCGCCGGGCGCGAACCGCCACCACGCGCATCCGGGGCGGGAGTCGCCGTGGACGAAGAGCGCTCCCCCGGGCGTGATCAGGACGGCCCCGTCCGGAGCCGTCACCTCCAGTTCCCAGGCGTCCGCGATCCGGCGGGCGACGCTGGGCCGGTCCGGCCGGTCGTCACCGGCGCCGGACATCACGAGCCGGACCCGTTCGGTGCCCCGCGCGCGGAGGGAGTCGAGCAGCGCGCCCAGCCGTGCCCAGTGGTCGGCGTCGGGCCCCCCGCCCCCGGCGGCGGAGCCCACGATCACCGTGACGACGTCCTCCTCCCGCCCGACGGCGCCCGCCACCTCGGCCACGACGTCCAGCGGGAACGAGTCGTCCTCGACCGAGCGCACCAGCAGCACGCCGTCGACGTCCTCGACCGGCGGGCCGCCGACGCCCCGGTTCCCGGTGCCGTTCGCGGTGCCGTTCCCCGTGCCGTTCGCGCCGCCGGCCGGGCGCGCCGTGCCGCGGCGGCCCGTACCGGAGCCGGACCTGCGTCCCCGGCCCGGCATCACGGACGACCAGCGGCTCACGCGTCCGTCCCCCGCACCGGGTGGACGGCCTCGGTCAGCACCCGCGCGGTACGGCCCGCGGGCGCGGCGGCGGAGGTCCGCGCCTCCGCGTCCGCGCCGCCTCGGACCGCGTCGCGCACGGCGCCGGGGTCCAGCAGCATGCTCACCGCGGCCGAGGGGTTCAGGTACAGCGCGTGCCCCTCGGGGACGCGCGCCACGAGGTCGTCCGCGCCGACGAGTTCGAACGCGAAACGGCCCACGGTGTGCAGGAACACCGACGAGGTGAACACCGGGACGACCGGCGTCCCGTCCGGCGCCGCCGCACTCAGCGGGCCGCCGTCCGGCGCCGTCAGCACGGCCACCTCGCGTCCCACCAGCGCGGTCGGCACCGCCTCGCCGGGCCCGTACCCGGTCGACGCGAGCTGGACGGCGCGGTCCACCTCGTCCTGCGGCTCGGGCCAGCCGAGCGCGCGCGGGGACGGCCGGTACTCGGGGTTGTCCTCCCACTCGACGATCTCCCCGTCGAGGCCGGACCGCCACCGGCCGGTCATCGCCCACTCCGGGGGCTTCCCCTCCCCGGACCACATCGGGTCGACCACCCCCAGCCAGTGGTCCGGGGCGAGGCGGCCCGCCTCGCGGATGTCGTCCGGAACGGGCGGAAGCGCCTCGTCCTGCTGGCTCATCGCTGTCCTCATTCGGTGGATCGGGACGACGGTGCGGTCCGTGCCGGGTCGTCCGGGTCGTCGTGCCAGAGGAGGCGGCGCGCGGTCGCGGCGTCCGTGACGACTCCGGTGAGCAGTCCGGACCTCAGCGCGGCGCGGACCGCCCCGGTGCCGCGTCCACCGGCCGTGACGCCGATCAGCTCCGTGACGCCCCGGAGTTCCGCGGCGCTGACGGCGATCGTGCGGGCGTTCAGCTCGGTGGGGACCACCCGGCCCTCGGCGTCCAGGACGTGTCCGGCCACCTCGGCGCACGCCCCCGCCTCCCGGAGCGTCTCCCGCTCCCGCTCGGACAGGGCGTCGTACACCGTGGAGTGCGGGGCGTCCCACGCCGCGACGCCGACGACGGCCTTGGTGACCTGTCCGAACCGGTCCAGCGTCTCGGCGGTGGCGGGCTGGCTGCGCAGGACGGCGGCCGTCACGGCGTCGGGCAGGAGGAACGGGGCGTGCAGCGGGAACGCGCGGCCGCCGCCCGCCGCGGCCGTACGGCGGACCGCGGTGATCGCGGCGTCACGGGCGAGGTCCCGCCCGTGCACCCCGGTCAGCTGGACCACGTCGCACAGCGGCAGCCGGGTGACCGCCTCGCTGAGCGCGTCCACCGCGTGACTGCCGTCCAGCCCGAGGACGTCGCCCTCCTCGACGATCTCCGAGATCAGCCGGGCCGCCGCCGTACCGAGCCAGCGACCGCTCTGCCGCTGGTCCGCCGTCGCCGCCGCACCGCCCTCGCCGCGGCCCAGGTTGACGACGACGCCGTGCCGGAGTCCGAAGCGCTCGGTGAGCGCCCGCCCGAGGGGGACGTCGATCTCGGCCGGGACGGTGATGTCGATGCGCACGATGTCGTGGGCCACGGCCGCGTCGAGGAGGCGGGCCACCTTGAACCGGCTGATGCCGAACTCCTTGGCGATCTCCACCTTCGACCGCTGCTCCAGGTAGAAGCGCCGGGCGACGGCGGCGGCGAGGAGCGTGTCGATCGGGGCGGGTAACGCCACCGCCTCAACCGGTTCGGCCATTTCTTCTCTCCGCGCTCTCATCGTTCGTCATGTCACGCCACTTCTCCGGCTAGTTCATCTGTACGAAGTGAGCGAAACATGACGGAGAAGCGACATCGAAGTGACACCGGAGACGTCAGTGACCTCCGGGACCGGACTTTCCCGGTCCCGGACGGGTCGCCCGTGCCAGGGCGGGGAAGAAATCATTCCGACTCCCCTCCCCCCACCGGCACCTCAGGGAGCCCCATGCTGCGCGGCATCGACGTGAGTGCGTACCAGTCGTCCTCGTACGACACCGACGGCCTGTCCTTCGTCTTCGTCAAGGCGACGGAGGGCCGTTCGTACACCAACCCCAAGCTCTCGGCCCAGACGAGGAGGGCCCGCGACGCCGGCCTGGTCGTCGGTTTCTACCACTTCCTCTGGCCGGGCGACCTCACGGCCCAGGCGGAGTACTTCGTGCGCAGGACCCCGGAGAAGCGGGGCGACGTCCTCGCGGTCGACTGGGAGACGACGGGCGAGGGAACGCGGGCGAGCAACGCGGAGAAGGACCGCTTCATCCGCAAGGTGAAGGAACTGCGGCCGCACCACAGGGTGATCCTGTACTGCAATCGGAGTTTCTGGCTGACCGTCGACACGACGTCCTACGCGGGCGACGGCCTCTGGATCGCCGACTACGTCACCGCGGGAGAGCCCCGCATCCAGGCGGAGTGGCGCTTCCACCAGTACACCGACGACCCGCTGGACAGGAACGTCGCGGACTTCTCCAGCAGGTCGGCGCTGCAGGAGTGGGCCGAGGGCGTCTAGCCCCCGGCCCGCTCCCGGACCGCGCCTACTTGTTCAGGTGCGTCCAGAACTCGTCGAAGGACAGGACCTTGTCGCCGTTCAGGTCCTGGGACCTGATCACGGCCTCGGCGACCGACTCGGTGACGTTCCAGTCACCGCCCTGCGCCAGGGCGGCCTTGAACTCGGCGGCGGTGATGGCCCCGTCCCCGTCCGTGTCGATCCGCTCGAACTGCTTGCGCGCTTCCTCGATGTCCGCCACCGGTCCGCCCCTCGTCTCGTGCTGTGCCGTCTTGCTGACGCGGGCCAGATTATCCGGCCGCCCGAGCCTCCGGCGCGGCGACCACCCACCGGTGGGCCCTCCCGCGGAGGGGGAAGACCCGAGGAGCGCGGGTGGTGACACACCGCGGGAGCCCTCAGCGGTCCGTCACGCGGATCTCGAACCAGGTGGTCTTGCCGCGGGGCAGCAGGTCGACGCCCCAGCGGTCGGCGAGCTTGTCGACGAGGAAGAGGCCCCGGCCGCTGACGTCCATGTCCTGGACCGGCATGAGACAGGGCAGTCCGCGGGAGGGGTCGCGGACCTCGATCCGGATCCAGCCGCGCCGACGGCGCATGCGGAGACCGAAGGCCCGCGCTCCGGTGTGCCGCACGGCGTTGCCGACCAGTTCGGAGACGAGCAGGACGGCGTCCTCGGCGGTCCTGGCGGTGAGACCCCACTCCCGCAGGACGACCACTTGGACGATCCGGCGGGCGGTGGCGGCGGACTCGGGCCGGGACGGCAGCGGAACTTCCGCCTCCGTCGGATTGCCGAACGACTCCAGCGCCTTCAGTGCGCGTTCGTCCTCGACCGTCGGCGACCAGCGCGATACGGTCGTACGCCGGTCTCCCCGCGGCTGTTCCCCGCCCTCCAGCCCCGCCATGCCCCCATCATGGCCGTCCGGGGAGTCCCCGAGGGCCGTTCCGGGGGAACGCGCCCCCCTCGCACCCCCGCCCGGCAAGGGGCCGACGGCATGCGCCGGTGGCACGTCGAAGCCCTCAAGAACCTTTCCTGCCTGGGGAAACGGCTCACTCTCGGGCAATCGACGGGCTCCCTCGACACAAGCGACTTAAGGGTGCCCCAAGGCTCCCACAATCCGCCCCGTCGAGGGTCCCGTATCAGACATCGCGTCAATGGCAAGACTCCGGAGGGTTCTTCACCGGAACTTCGCCTTGCCCGGCCCCTCCTCCACGAAGCTGCGCATCCCCCGCTCACGGTCCTCGGTGGCGAACAGACCAGCGAACCAGTTCCGTTCGACGGCGAGGCCGGTGTCGATGTCCGTCTCCAGACCGGCGTCGATCGACTCCTTCGCCGCGCGCAGCGCGATCGCCGGCCCCTGCGCCAGCTTCGCGGCCCACGCGTGCGCCTGTGCGTAGACCTCGTCGGCGGGCACCACCCGGTCCACCAGGCCGAGCGCCAGCGCCTCGTCGGCCCGCACCTGGCGTCCCGTGAAGATGAGGTCCTTGGCCTTGGAGGGCCCGATCAGCCGGGACAGCCGCTGGGTGCCGCCCGCGCCCGGGATCAGGCCGAGCAGGATCTCGGGCTGGCCCAGCTTGGCGTTCTCCCCGGCGATCCGGTAGTCGGCGCAGAGCGCCAGCTCGCACCCGCCGCCGAGCGCGTAACCGGTGACGGCGGCCACGACCGGCTTGGGGATGCGGGCCACGGCCGTGAAGGAGTCCTGGAGGGCCTTGGAGCGCAGGACCATCGCCGCATGGTCCATGGCCTGCATCTCCTTGATGTCCGCGCCCGCCGCGAACACCTTCTCCCCGCCGTGGATCACCACGGCGCGCACGTCCTCGCGCCGCGTGACCTCCTCGGCGAGCTCCTTCAACCGGTCCTGCGTGGCGATGTCCAGCGCGTTCATGGGCGGCCGGTCCAGCCGCAGCGTACCGACGCCTTCGGCGACTTCCAGATGTACGGTCATGCTCCGCAGGTTAGCGGCCGTTCACACGCGGGGACACCGCGGGCCGCCCGGCCGGCCTCCACCGGGCCTCGCGCCACCGCGCACGGACTCGCCCCCGGTCCCGTCGGCTGCGTCCCGTTCGTGAAAGGCACCCCCGACCCGGTCCCGCCAGGACCCACGTCACCGCGGACCCGGCGGGCTCCCGCCGCGATAATTCGATGGCGCGCGCGACGACGTGTGATCACCCTGATCCGGTGACAGAACCCAAGCACCGGATCCGAGCCCTGCACACGGACTCCACGATCACCGTCTACCAGGCGTACCCGCCGACGATCGGCCTGGCGGCGGCCCGGGACGGCCGTTTCCCGGCGGAGTGGAAGCGGGACCGGATGACGTGGATCAAGCCGTCGTTCCTGTGGATGATGTACCGCTGCGGGTGGAGCGGCAAGGAAGGCCAGGAGAGCGTCCTCGCCGTCGAGATCACCCGGGAAGGCTTCGAATGGGCACTGCGACACGCCTGTCTGTCCCACTACGAGCATGAACTCCACGGTGACCACGCCACGTGGAAGCGCCAACTGAAGCGGGCTCCTGCCCGTGTGCAATGGGACCCCGAACGCGACCTGCGCCTTCAACCGCTTGCCCACCGGTCGCTGCAACTCGGCCTCACCGGTGAAGCCGCACGTCTCTACGCCGACGAGTGGATCGTCTCCATGGCCGACGTCACACCGCTGGCCCGCATGATCCACGCCCATGTACGAGACGGAGAACTGGACGTCGCCCGGCGGCTCCTGCCGCGTGAACGCCCCTACCCCGTGAGCGACGAGATCCTGGACCGCCTGCGCACATAAGCCGGGACCACCGGTTGAGAGGCCCTCCGCCTTCGCATCCCTCACCTGTGAACTCCCCTCGTCGCCGTCACGCACTTCGATACGGACGAGGAAGCCGTCGCCGGTCAGCACCAGGAGGAATCCGCGCCCCGGCGGGACACCGTGCGGCAGAGCGTTCGTCACCGGCTCCGGCACACAGAGACCGGGCCCTCACCGCGTCTGAGCGTGGACCGGATCTCGGCCGGGGTCCCCGCCCAGGAGCAGTACCGGGCGCTGAACCTGCCCAGCGGAAGCCACCGTCACGGTCAAGGCGGTTCATCTGTACGAGCTTCGGTACGCGTTCACGCCTGGCTGAGTCCGTTCCTCACGCCGATGGCGGCGCCGGCAGGGTCCGTCCCAGGCGGGCGAGTGGGGACAGGGCCATCAGCGCGGGGGACAGCAGCATGCCGGCGGCCGTCACCAGGAGGCCGGTGCGCAGGCCCCACCGCTCGGCGAGGAGGCCGCCGAGCAGGGAGCCGAGCGGGGCCAGGCCCATGCCGGCGAAGGTGATCGTCGCCGCGACGCGGCCCTGCATCCCGTCCGGGGTGACGGCCTGCCGGACGGCCATGACCGTGACGTTGACCAGTTGGCCGAAGGCCCCGAACACGAGGTTGACGGCCACGAGCACGGGGACCGTCACCGCGGCGGGGCCGTGCAGCGCGGGTACGCACAGCAGTACGCCGTCGCCGAGCGCCGCCGCGGACACGAGCACCGCGCCGTGGCCGAACCGGCCCGGCAGGCGGGCGGCGAGCAGCGCCCCCAGGAGCGCGCCCGGCCCGGTCGCCGCGAGCGCCAGTCCGACGGCGGTGCCCGACAGGTGCAGTTCCCTGGGCAGGAAGAGCAGGTAGACGGTCGTCATGGCCGCGAAGGAGAACTGGAAGGCGGCGGAGGCGAGGCCCACGGCCCGTAGCGCGGGGTCGGCGACGACGAAGCGGAGGCCCTCCTGGATCCGCCGCCACACCTTGGCGGGTCGTTCCCCGCGTCCGGGCGTCGGTTCGGGGCGGCGGATCCGCCGGATCGACAGGAACGACAGGACGAAGAACAGCGCGCCGGACGCGAGGGCGACCGGCGCCGACAGCAGGGACACCAGCGCACCGCCGAGAGCGGGGCCGCCGATCTGGGCCGCGGACCGGCTGCCCTCCAGCGCGCTGTTGCCCGGCAGCAGCTGATCGCGCCTCACCAGCCGCACCAGGGAGGTCTGGTACGCCACGTCGAAGAAGACGGACAGGGCCCCGACGGCGAAGGCGACCACGAGCAGGGACGGCAGCCCGAGGACGCCGAGGAGCCCGGCCGCGACGGCGGCGCCCAGCACCACGGCCCGGCCGGCGTCCGCCAGCACCATCACCGTGCGGGTCCGCCACCGGTCCACCCACGCGCCGACGAAGAGCGAGAGCAGCAGGATCGGCGCCTGCCCCACCGCGCGCAGGACGCCCAGCCGGCCGGCGTCGACGTGGAGCGTCAGGACGGCGATCAGCGGCAGCACCACCAGGCTCGTGTGCTCGCCCAGCTGGGAGACGCTCTGGCCCACCCAGAGCCTGCGGAAGTCGGCGTCCCGCCACAGGGAGCGACGGGAAGCGGAGGAATCGGACGGCACGCGGACCCCTTGAGTGGCCGAGGAGACGAGGCCCGCCGTCCGGCGCACGACAGGGCGCACCGACGGTTCGGGCGGAGGAAGGGCTCGCTGTGCCACGGATCAGGGGCGGCACGCGATGACGGGCCGACGACGGCCCACGGCGTCAACGCGTGCTCGGGCGACCGACCATGTTCTCCGCTCCTCGTGGGGCATCCACTGCCCGCACAGTAGCCCGCGGCCCCCCGGCACGGAACCGATTGAGCGCCGGGGCGGGAGTCCCCGTGCGACCCCGCGCCCCGGACGCGGCCCGCGCGGGGACGACAGCGGCCCCGGTGCGGTACCTCGCACCGGGGCCGGACGCGTCGCGCGCGGGGGCTAGGCCTTCCACTTCTCCCAGGACATGTTCCAGCCGTTGAGGCCGTTGTCCGGGGCGATGGTGGCGTCGTTGGAGTTCTTGACCTCCACGACGTCGCCGATCAGGGAGTTGTTGAAGAACCAGGCGGCCGGCGCCTCCTTGTCCCAGCCGCCGCGGACGTCGCGCAGGCCGACGCAGCCGTGGCTGGCGTTGCGGTTGCCGAAGGCGTCGCCGCCCCAGTAGTTGCCGTGGATGAAGGTGCCGGAGGTGGACAGGCGCATGGCGTGCGGGACGTCCTTGATGTCGTACTCGCCGCCGTAGCCGACCGTCTCGCCGTTCATCCGGGTCACCGCCAGCTTCTCGGTGATGACCATCTTGCCGTTCCAGGTCTCGTAGCCGGGCGCGCCGGTGGTGACCGGGACGGTCTTGAGGACCTTGCCGTCCCGCTTCACCTTCATCGTGAGCTTCTTGGCGTCGACGACGGAGACCTGCTCGCGGCCGATGGTGAAGGAGACCTTCTTGGACTGCTCGCCGTAGACGCCGTCGCGGCCCTCGACCCCGTCGAGGTTGAGGTCGACGGTGACCTTGGTGCCGGCCTTCCAGTACTTCTCGGGACGGAAGTCGAGGCGGTCGTTGCCGAACCAGTGGCCCTCGACCTCGACGGCCGGCTCGGTGGTGATGCGGATGGCCTTCTCGACGTCCTCGGGGTGGGTGATGCCCCGGGTGAAGCGGAGCGAGAACGGCATGCCGACGCCGACCTTGGAGCCGTCCTCGGGGGTGAAGTGCCCGATGAAGGTGTTCTTCGGCGTCAGGGTGGTGAAGCCGGAGTCCTCGGCGGCGGTGCGGCCCTCGGAGTCCTTGGCGACCGCGTGCACCGTGTACCGGGTGGAGGCGGCCAGGTGGGTGGACGGCGTCCAGGTGGCGCCGTCGCCGGATATCTCGCCCTCGACCCGGTCGCCGTCCGGGTTCTTGACGACGACCTCGGTGAGCTTGCCGTTGCTCGCGCTCACCTTCAGCGCGCCGCTGGTCTCGACGGACTTCGCGCCGTCCTCGGGCACGATGCCGACCACGGCCTCGGACTGCTTGCTCTGCGCGGCGGTGGAGTCCTTGCCCTTGCCCTTGCCGTCGCCCGAGCCGGTTCCCGGCTCCGCGCCTCCGCCGCCGCAGGCGGTCACCGCCAGCATCACGCCGAGCGCCAGCGCCGCCAGCCTCCTGCCGCCGCGCCCCCGTGCGCCACCCGGCGCCGCCCCCGATATGGGCCCCACGTTCACTTGTTTCTCCCCTCGGCGGGCCCAGTCCCTGCCGGACCCGCGCCCCCGCGCGCCCCTCGCGCGCTGGGGCATAGTAACCACAGGCCAGAGGGGTGCGGGGCGACGGGTTTGTCACCGTTCCGTTCCAAGTTCAACGGCCCGCCGGGGGAGTCACTTCACCGCGCCGCCCGCCTTCCACTTCTTCCAGTTCATGTTCCAGCCGCCGAGGCCGTTGTCGGGGGCGACCTTCTCGTCCTTGCTGTGGACGACCTCGACGACGTCGCCGACGAGGCTGCGGTCGAAGAACCAGCCCGCCGGGGTGTCCGCCCCGCCGCCCTTCACGTCACGCAGTCCGACGCAGCCGTGGCTGACGTTGGAGTCGCCGAAGACGCCGGCGTCGGCCCAGTAGTTGCCGTGCAGGAAGGTGCCGGAGCTGGTCAGACGGATGGCGTGCGGGACGTCGGGGATGTCGTACTCGCCCTTGCCGTCGTCGTCGGTGAAGCCGACCGTCGCGCCGTTCATGCGGGTGACCTCGAGCATCTCGGTGATCACCATCTTGCCGTTGTACGTGGGCGTCTTCCGCGCCCCGGCCGTGATCGGCACGGTGGCCAGCAGCTCTCCGTCCCTGCGCACCCGCATGGTGTGCGCGGCGGCGTCGACCACCGAGACCTGGCTGCGGCCGACGGTGAAGGCGAAGGTGCGGCGCTGGAGGCCGTAGACGCCCGGCGCTCCCTCGACGTCGCGCAGGTCCAGGTCGACGGTGACCTCGGTGCCGGGCTTCCAGTACTCCTCGGGGCGGAAGTCGAGGCGGGAGTCGCCGAACCAGTGCGGGCGGATCTCGACGGCCGGGCGGGCGGTGACGCGGACGGCGCGTTCGACGGCCGCGCGGTGGACGATCTTCCGGTTGAACTCCAGGGAGACGATCATGCCGGTGCCGACCGTGGAACGGTCCTCGGGCGCGACGTAGCCGATGAAGCGTTCCTCCGGGACGCGGGTGGTGAAGGTGGTGTGCCGGGCGGAGCGGCGGCCGTCGCCGTCCACGGCCACCGCGTCGACGGTGTACTTCGCGGCCGGCGCCAGCCGCGCGTCGTCGGGCTTCCAGGTCAGTCCGTCGCCGGAAATCCGCCCGGGGACGGGCGACTCCCGCGCGTCCTGCTCCGCGACGACCTTCACCGACTCCAGCCGCCCGTCCGGCACGCGCACCCGCAGCGCCGCGTCGGGGCGTACGTCCTTGCTGCCGTCGTCGGGCGACACGCGGATGACGTCCTCGGCGGCCGGGGGCCCGAACGCCCCGCCGACGGGGCCGTCCGCGGTGCAGCCGGCGGCTCCGGTCAGCAGTCCTGCCCATGTCACTACGGCGGCCAGCGCGGCCCTCGCGCGCCGTGCGCGCCCTTGTACGTACCTCACGCGGTACCCAACGACGGGCCTCCCTCCGGGAAACGACCATGCCGCCTCCCGGGGAAACGTGAGTGCGAGGCGCCCTCTGGGCAGAACCTTGGGAGGACGACGCGCCGGGGAGCCGCGGCCGAGCCGATGAACGGGCCGTGCACCCCTGTCCGCCGCCGTCCCCCACGAGCCGCGGGAGGCTGACAGGTGTCCAGCGCAGCCGAGCAGGAGGCGGTGGCCGCGGAGCGGGCCACCGGGGACGGGCGCCCGGCGGCCGTCGTGAACGGCGCGCGGTCCGCGCCGCCCGTGCCCACGGTGGCGGTGCGGCCGGGCCGGCCGACGCCGCTGGGCGCCCGGTTCCGGGTCGGCCCGGACGGGGTGGCGGGAACCAACTTCGCCCTGTGGGCGGGCGGGGCGGAGGGGGTCGAACTGTGCCTGTTCGACGAGCGGGGCGGGGAGAGCAGGGCCCGGCTCACCGAGCTGACGCACGGGATCTGGCACGGCTTCGTGCCGGGGGTGCTGCCCGGCCGACGCTACGGCTACCGGGTGCACGGCCGCTGGGACCCGTGGACCGGCGCCCGCTGGAACCCCGCGAAGCTGCTGCTCGATCCGTACGCCCGCGCGGTGGACGGGGACTTCCGGCTGCCGCCCGAGGTGTACGGGCACGTCCGCGACTGGCCGGAGCAGCACGTCGCGGACACCGTGCGCGACGACCGGGACTCCGCGCCGTACGTCCCCAAGGGCGTGGTCGTCCACGACGGCGGACCCGACGACGAATGGACGTACGACCGCCGGCCGAAGACGCCGTGGGCGGACTCGGTGATCTACGAACTGCACGTCAAGGGCTTCACGCGGCGGCACCCGGGCGTCCCCGAGGAGCTGCGCGGCACCTACGCCGGTCTCGCGCACCCCGCCGCGATCGAGCACCTGGTGCGGCTGGGCGTCACGGCGGTGGAGCTGCTGCCGGTGCACCAGTTCGCGCACGAGGACCACCTGCTGCGGCGGGGGCTGCGCAACCACTGGGGCTACAACTCCATCGGCTACTTCGCGCCGCACGCGGGGTACGCCGCGTCCGGGACGAGGGGGCAGCAGGTCGGCGAGTTCAAGCGGATGGTGCGCGCCCTGCACGCGGCCGGCGTCGAGGTGATCCTCGACGTGGTCTACAACCACACCGCGGAGGCGGGCGAGCTGGGCCCCACGCTCTCCCTGAAGGGCGTCGACAACCGCGGCTACTACCGCCTCCAGCCGGACGCCCGCCGGTACGCCGACTACACCGGCTGCGGCAACACCCTGCACGTCGTCCAGCCGCACGTCCTGCGCCTGATCACCGACTCCCTGCGCTACTGGGTGACGGAGATGGGCGTGGACGGCTTCCGCTTCGACCTGGCGGCGGCGCTGGCCCGCTCGATGCACGACGTCGACATGCTCTCCCCGTTCCTCGCGGTGATCGCGCAGGATCCGGTGCTGCGCCGGGTGAAGCTGATCGCCGAGCCGTGGGACGTGGGCTCCGGGGGCTACCAGGTGGGCGCGTTCCCGCCCCTGTGGACGGAGTGGAACGACCGCTACCGCGACACGGTGCGGGACTTCTGGCGGCACGCGCTGCCGGACGTGCGGGAGATGGGCTACCGGCTGTCCGGCTCCAGCGACCTGTACGCCTGGGGCGGGCGGCGGCCGTACGCCTCGGTCAACTTCGTCACCGCGCACGACGGTTTCACCCTGCGCGACCTGGTGTCGTACGGGCGCAAGCACAACGAGGCGAACGGCGAGGGCAACCGGGACGGCACGGACGACAACCGGTCCTGGAACTGCGGTGCGGAGGGGGAGACGGAGGACGAGGACGTACGGGCCCTGCGGCGGCGGCAGCTGCGGAACCTGCTGACCACGCTGCTGCTGTCGACGGGCGTGCCGATGCTGGTCGCGGGCGACGAGATGGGCCGCACCCAGCGCGGCAACAACAACGCCTACTGCCAGGACAACGAGATCGGCTGGGTGGACTGGGCGCTCGTGGACGACCCGGACTGGCGGCCCCTGCTGGAGCTGACCTCCCGGCTGATCGCCCTGCGCCACCGGCACCCGGTGCTGCGCCGCCGGGCCTTCTTCTCCGGCCGGGCGCACTCCGCGGACGGGCTGCGCGATCTGGCCTGGTTCACCCCGCGCGGCACGGAGATGACCGAGGACGACTGGTACGCGCCGGCCGCCACGCTCGGCATGTACCTCTCCGGGCGGGACATCCCGGGGCGCGACGAGGACGGGGCGCCGGTCCTCGACGACAGCTTCCTGGCCGTCCTGCACGCGGGGCACGAGCCGGTGGAGTTCGAGCTGCCGGGGCCGCCGTGGGCCAGGCGGTACGAGGTGGTCGTCGACACCGCGCGGGAGGAACAGGACCGGGCCCCGGCCGTGGAGCACCGCGGGGGGAAGCGGATCACGGTGCCGGGCCGGACGGTGCTGCTGCTGCGGGTGCGGGCCTGACCGCCCGTGCACGCGAACGGGTATCGGCCGATCGGTTGACGCGTGCGTACGGCTTTCCCGTAGGCGCAGGTCGTAGGACCGGCGGCGGAGAACGGTCCGGCCGAAACCCGGTGGGCAGGGTCAGCGGCGAACCGTAGGCTCGCTGCTGATGTCCACTACACCTTCTCCCCCGGAATCCCGCTCCACCGTGCGGACGCTGCTGCGGCTGTGGCCGTTCGTACGGCCCGTGCGGGCGCGGCTGTTCACCGCCGCGTTCATCGCGATCGTCGCCTCCTGCATCGGGCTGGTCATCCCGCTCGTCCTGAAGTGGATGGTGGACGGGCCGATCGCCGACCGGGACCCGGCGGGGGTGTGGCTCGGCGCGCTGTACCTGCTGCTGCTCGGACTGGCGGAGGCGCTGCTGTTCGGGCTCCGGCGGTGGCTGGTGGCGCGTCCGCTGTCGCACGTCGAGGCGGAGATGCGGGCGGCTCTGTACCGGCACCTGCAGCGGCTGCCGGTCGCGTTCCACGACCGGTGGCCGTCGGGGCAGTTGCTGTCGCGGGCCACGACGGATCTGATGCTGCTGCGTATGTTCCTGGCCTTCCCGCTGACGTTTTTGCTGGTCAACGGGGTGACGATCCTTGTCGGCGTGATCATCATGCTGGTCCAGGACTGGACGCTGGGGCTGGTGATCCTGGTCCCGGCCGTGCCGGTGCTGGTCACGTGCGTGGTGTTCGAGAAGCGGTACTCCGGGGCGGCGCGGCTGGCGCAGGACCAGGTGGGCGACCTGACGACGGTGGTCGAGGAGAGTGTGCTCGGCATCCGGATCGTCAAGGGGTTCGGGCGGCACCGCAGTCAGGCGCGGGCGTTCCGGGAGCTGTCGGGGAAGTTGCGGGGGACGGAGCTGCACAAGGCCCGGCTGCTGGCGACGATCCTGGGCGTCATCGTGACGCTTCCCGAACTGGCGATCGGGGCGGCGCTGGTGCTGGGGGCCGTGCGGGTGGCGGACGGGTCGCTGTCCGCGGGGACGCTGGTGGCGTTCCTGTCGACCGCGCTGGCGCTGCGCTGGCCGGTGGACTCGATCGGCTTCCTGCTGGCGATGAGCCAGGAGGCGGCGACGGCCACGGAACGGTACTTCGAGGTGATGGACGCCGAGCCCGAGTCCCCCGCAGCCGCGGGCAGTCGTGCCGCTGGGACGACACAGGCGGGCGCGGCGGCACCGGACTCCCCCGCAGCCGCGGGCAGTCGTGCCGCTGGGGCGGCACGGGTGGGCGCGGCGGCACCTCGCAGCGCCGAGCGGCGCATCCACCCCCCGGCCGACACCAGCACCAGCACCACCGAAGGCCTACGGTTCGAGAACGTCAGCTTCCGCTACCCCGACGCCCCCTCCGACTCCCCGCCCGTCCTCGACCGCGTCGACCTCCACATCCGCCCCGGCGAGTCCCTCGCCCTCGTCGGCGCCACCGGCAGCGGCAAGACCACCCTCACCGCCCTCGTGCCGCGCCTCCACGAGGTGACCTCCGGCCGGATCACCCTCGACGGGACGGACATCACCGAGATGTCCCGCGAGGAGCTGCGGTCCCGCGTCGCCGTCGCCTTCGAGGAACCCACCCTCTTCTCCGCCAGCGTCGGCGAGAACGTGCTGATGGGCGGCGGAAGCGGCGCGGCGGACCTGGAGCGCGCCCTCGCCGTCGCCCAGGCCGACTTCGCGCACGCGCTGCCGCGGGGCGTGGACACCCAGGTCGGCGAGCAGGGGCTCAGCCTCTCCGGCGGTCAGCGGCAGCGGCTCGCGCTGGCCAGGGCCGTCGTCGGGCGCCCCGACTTCCTGGTCCTCGACGACCCGCTGTCCGCGCTCGACGTGCACACGGAGGCCGCCGTCGAGGCGGCCCTGCGCCGGGTGCTCGCGGACACCACCGCCCTCATCGTGGCCCACCGCCCCTCCACGGTCCTGCTCGCCGACCGCGTCGCCCTGCTCTCCGGCGGCCGGATCACCGCGGTCGGCACCCACCACGAACTGCTGCGCGACAACCCCGAGTACGCACACCTCATGTCCGGCGCCCCCGCGGGGGAACAGGAGGACGAGCGATGACGGCGGCCACCACCGCACCCGTCCGGGACCAGGACGACGACCGGACCCCGCCGTCCGGCGACCCCTTCGACCAGGACCGGCTGCCCACTCCCCCGGGCGCCACCGGCGTACTGCTGCGTTCCCTGCTGTCGCCCCTGCGCGGCAGGGTGCTCGTCACCGCGCTGTTGCTGCTGCTCCAGCAGGCCGCCGTGCAGGCCGGGCCGCTGCTGGTGGCGTACGCCATCGACCGGGCCGTGCCCGCGTTCCGCGACGACGACAACGGGCCGCTGATCGCGGTGGCGGTGGGCTACCTGCTGTGCGCGGGGGCGGCCGGAGCGCTGCAGTACGGCTTCGTCACCGCCTCCGCCCGGGTCAGCCAGGACGTGCTGCTCGATCTGCGCGGCCGCATCTTCCGGCACGCGCAGGCGCTCAGCGTCGACTTCCACGAGCGCTACACCTCGGGCCGCCTCATCTCCCGCTCCACCACCGACGTCGAGTCCCTGCGGGAGCTGCTGGAGGAGGGTCTGCAGGAGCTGGTCATGGTCATCCTCTCCGCCGTCTACATCTCGGCGCTGCTGCTCTGGCTGGACCTCGGGCTCGGCGCCGTCGCGGTGGCGTCCTTCGTGCCGCTGTACCTGCTCGTGCGGTCGTACCAGCGGCGGGCCGGGCGGGTGTACCGGAAGCGGTCGACGGCCATCGCGGCGGTGATCGTGAAGTTCGTCGAGACGATGAACGGCATCCGGCCGGTGCGCGCCTTCCGCCGGGAGGCCGCCAACGACGCCGACTTCGCGGTGCTGAACCGGCGGCACGAGCGGACCAACGGCGACGCGCTCCTTGAGATGGCCCGTTACGTCGTCGGCTCCCGGGTCACCGCCAACACCACCGTCGCGCTGATCGTGCTGTGGGGCGCCTACCGCGTGGCGGAGGGGTCGCTGGAGCTGGGCGTGCTGGCGGCGGCGGTGCTGTACCTGCGCCGGCTGTACGACCCGATCGACCGGCTCGGCATGTTCCTGAACTCCTACCAGTCGGCGGCGGCCTCGCTGGAGAAGATCGCCGGGCTGCTGGCGCAGACCCCGTCCGTGCCCGAGCCGTCGGCGCCCCGGGAGCTGCCGGCCCGGCGCACCGGGCTCCCCGGCCGCGAGGTCGTCTTCGACGACGTCCGGTTCGCGTACCGCACCGGCGGCGAGGTGCTGCCCCGCTTCGGCCTCACCCTCCCGGCCGGGCAGACCGTCGCGGTCGTCGGCTCCACCGGCGCGGGCAAGTCGACCCTGGCGAAGCTGCTCGCCCGCTTCTACGACCCCACCGACGGCCGGGTGCTGCTGGACGGGGTGGACCTGCGCGACCTCGCGGGACGCGCTCTGCGGCGGGAGGTGGTGATGGTGACGCAGGAGGCGTTCCTGTTCTCCGGCACGGTCGCCGAGAACATCTCGATCGGCCGGCCGGACGCCACCCGTGAGGAGATCGAGCAGGCGGCGAAGGAGATCGGCGCGCACGACTTCATCGCCGCCCTGCCCGACGGCTACGACACCGACGTGCGCAAGCGGGGCGGCCGCATCTCGGCCGGCCAGCGCCAACTGGTCTCCTTCGCACGGGCGTTGCTGGCGGATCCGGCGGTCCTCATCCTGGACGAGGCGACCAGCTCGCTGGACGTCCCCGGTGAGCGGGCGGTGCAGCGGGCGATGGCGACGGTGCTGAAGGGACGTACGGCGGTGGTGATCGCGCACCGGCTGTCGACGGTGGAGATCGCGGACCGGGTGCTGGTGATGGAGCACGGACGGATCGTGGAGGACGGCAGCCCGGCCGAACTCATCGCCGGGACGGGCAGGTTCGCCGACCTGCACCGGGCCTGGCGGGACAGTCTGGCGTAACCGCGACGGCGTACAGGGGGGAACGAGCGGTGATCGACGCGTACGAGGACCCCGGCACGCCCGACCGGCGGGGCGGGGCCCGGTATCTGTGGTGGCTGGTGCTGCGGCAGCCGGGGCGGTGTGCGGCGGGGGCGGTGTTCGGCAGTGTGTGGATGGTGCTGCTGGCGGCGACGCCGTATCTGATGTCCCGGGCGGTGGACGACGGGCTGGAGCCGGGGGACATGGGCGCGCTGGCGCTGTGGACCGGTGCCCTGTTCCTGGTGAGCGGGTTCAACTCCTGGCTGAGCACGATGCGGCACCGCACGATGACGCGGGTGCGGATGGACGCCAACTTCCGCACCGTGAAAGTGGTCGTCGGGCAGACGGTGCGGCTGGGCGCCTCGCTGGAGCGGCGGGCCGGGGCCGGGGAGGTCGTCACCATCGGGGTGGGCGACGTGCAGACGATCGCCGGGGCGCTGACGGTCGTCGGGCCCGGGGTGGGCGCGGTCGTGGCGTATGCGGTGGTGGCCGGACTGCTGCTGGCGGTCTCGCCGCTGCTGGCGGTGGTGGTGCTGCTGGGGGTGCCGGTGATCGGCCTCGTCGTGGGGCCGCTGGTGGGGCGGTTGCAGGGCGCGGAGACGGAGTACCGGGAGCGGCAGGGCGTGCTGACCGCGCGGATCGGGGACCTGGCGGGCGGGCTGCGGGTGTTGAGCGGGCTGGGCGGGAAGAACCTGGTCGCCGACGCGTTCCGCCGGGACTCGGGGCGGCTGCGGGAACAGGGCTACCGGGTCGGTGCGGTGACCAGCTGGATGGAGGCGCTGGCCGCCGGACTGCCGACGCTGTTCCTCGCGGGGGTGACCTGGATCGCGGCGCGGCAGGCCGCGCAGGGGCACATCAGCGTGGGCGAGCTGGTGTCGGTGTACGGCTACGTCGCCACCCTGGTGTGGCCGGTGATGTTCCTCATCGAGTGCGGTCACCAGCTGAGCCGGGGTGTGGTGGCCGCCCGGCGGGTGACGGCGCTGCTGCGGCTCGAGCCGCCGGCCGACGCCGCCACCGCCGATCCGCCGGCCGAGCCGTCCGTGCTGGAGGACCCGGAGTCGGGGGTGCGGGTGCTGCCGGGCCGGCTGACCGCGCTCGCCGCCGCGCGTCCCGCCGACGCGCTCGCCGTGGTGGACCGCCTCGGCCGGTACGCGCCGTCGGCTGTCACCTGGGGCGGAGTCCGGCTGGACGAGATCGCGCTCGCGCGGGTGCGGGAGCGGATCCTGGTCGCCGACCCCGAGGCCGATCTGTTCGCCGGTCCGCTGCGGGAGGTGGTGGCCGGGCGCGGTGACCCGTCCGACGAGGACGTGCTGCGGGCGCTGCGCGCGGCCGCCGCCGCCGACGTCGTGCAGGGTTTGCCCGACGGGCTGGACTCGGTCGTGTCCGCCCGGGGCCGCAGCCTCTCCGGCGGTCAGCGGCAGCGCGTCCGGCTGGCGCGAGCGCTGCTGGCCGACCCGGAGGTGCTGCTGGCGGTGGAGCCCACCTCGGCGCTCGACGCGCACACCGAGGCCATGGTCGCCGACCGGCTGCGCGCCGCCCGCGAGGGACGTACGACGCTGCTGGCCACCACCTCGCCGCTGGTACTGGACCGGGCCGACCGGGTGCTCTTCCTGGCCGACGGGAAGGTGGTGGCGAGCGGCGGCCACCGGGAACTGCTCGACGGCGAGCCCGGTTACCGGGAGCTGGTGGCCAGGGACGCCGCCCGGAGCGCCACCGAGGAGGTCGTGGGATGAACGGGGAACGACTCCCCCTCGCCGGGCCCGCCGAGGTGCGCCGGGCGTCGGCGGAACTGGTGCGGGCGGACGGGCGGGCCTTCGCCGGCGTCCTGGTCCTGAACGCGCTGGCGGCCCTGGCGGGGCTGGCCGGGCCCTGGCTGCTGGGGCGGATCGTCGACGAGGTGCGCGAGGGGGGCGGGGTGGCGGTGGTGGACCGGCTGGCGCCGGTGATCCTGCTGTGCGCGGTCACGCAGTTGCTGCTGTCCCGCTGGGCCCGGTACGTGGGGCACCGCTTCGGGGAGCGGACGCTGGCGCGGGTGCGGGAACGCTTCGTGGAGCGGGTCCTGGCGCTGCCGTCGTCGGTGGTGGAGCGGGCGGGCACCGGTGATCTGACGGCGCGGGGGACGGCCGATGTGACCGCCGTCGGCACGACCCTGCGCGATGCCGGGCCCTCGCTGCTGGTCAACGGGGTGCAGTCGCTGTTCGTGATGGCGGCGGTCGTCGTGGTGGATCCGCTCCTCGGCGCCCTCGGGCTGCTGTGTCTCACACCGATCTGGCTCGCGGTGCGCTGGTACCTGCGCCGGGCCCGGGACGCCTACCTCACCGAGGGCGCGGCGAACTCGGACGTGGCGGAGATCATCGCGTCGACGGCGGCGGGGGCCCGCACGGTGGAGGCGTTCCGGCTCCAGGAGCGGCGGATCCGGGCGAGCCGGGAGGCGCTGGAGACCTCCCGCCGCACCCGGTTCCGCACGCTGTTCCTGCGCTCGGTGTTCTTCCCGGTGGTCGAGGTGTCGTACGCCGTGCCGGTGGCCGGGGTGCTGCTGATCGGCGGGGTGCTGCACGAGCGGGGCGCGGTGAGCCTCGGCGCGGTGGTGAGCGTCTCCCTGTATCTGCTGCAGTTGAGCGGTCCGCTGGACGAGGTGCTGATGCGGCTGGAGCAGTTGCAGAGCAGCGGCGCCTCCTTCGCCCGGGTGGAGGGAGTGGCCCGGGCTCCGCGCGCGGCCCGGCGGGGCGACGGTGCGGATCCGGCCGGTGACCGCATCGACGTGACCGGGGCGCGCTACGCCTACGACGGAGGCGTCGAGGTGTTGCGCGGGGTCGATCTGACGGTGACGCCGGGCGAGCGGCTGGCGGTGGTGGGGCCGTCCGGTGCGGGCAAGACCACGCTGAGCCGGCTGCTCGCGGGCGTGGACGCGCCGACCGCGGGGAGCGTGACCGTGGGCGGGGTGCCGGTGGCGGGTCTGGACCCGGAGCGGCTGCGCCGGCAGGTCGTCCTGGTCACCCAGGAGCACCACGTGTTCCTCGGGTCGGTCCGCGACAATCTACGCATCGCCGAACCGGACGCCGGGGACGAGGAGTTGTGGGCGGCGCTGGCCGTGGTCGGCGCCGAGGCGTGGGTGCGGGAGCTGCCGGAGGGCCTGGACACGGAGCTGGGCGAGGGCGGTCGCACCACCGACGGTCCACAGGCGCAGCAGCTCGCGCTGGCGCGGGTGGTGCTGGCCGATCCGCACACGCTGGTCCTCGACGAGGCCACCGCCCTGCTCGACCCGGCCACCGCCCGGCACACCGAGCGCGCGCTGGCGGCCGTCCTGGAGGGCCGTACGGTCATCGCCGTCGCGCACCGGCTGCACACCGCGCACGACGCCGACCGCGTGGCCGTCATGGAGAACGGCCGCCTGACCGAACTCGGCGCGCACGGAGCCCTGGTGGCGGCCGGCGGGGCGTACGCGGCGCTGTGGCGCTCCTGGCACGGGGACCGGCCGTCCGGCACGACCGGCCCGTCCGGGGGCGCCCCCTCCGGGGGAGCCTGAGGACGAGGCCCGTCCAGGGCCGAAGGGGGGCCAAGAGCACGGCCCTCGGGGACGGGAAGGGAAGGGGCGGCGGGGGCGGCATCCGAGGACCCGCACCCCTTCGCTCCGTCACGGCCACGGCAGCCTCCTCAACTGTTCGTATACCGAACGCGAACTCCCGGACAACGAACGGTTTCCGGCCAAAGTTCTGACGCGCTCCTGACAGGAACCGCGCTCCCCTGCCACTCTTCCCACGGCCGCTCCACAGCAACCTCACAGCGTCATCGCAGCGTTGTCCGGCGGTCACGGCTCACAGCACTTCCGTTCTGCCCGGGCGGCCCACCCGCCGTCCGGTCTCCCCAGGCCGCGCGACCCGCGGCCGCGCAGAAGGAGTCAGCGTTGAGAAGCAGGTCCCACAGACGCACCCCCCACGCCACGCACCGCCGTGCCGCCGCCGTCGCCCTCGCCGGGGTGGCCGCGCTGATCGCCACGGCCGTGCAGTCGGGCACCGCGACCGCCGCCCCGGAGCGGACGCCGGCGGCGGCGAGCAAGGCGAAGCCGGGTTCGGAGTCGGTCAGGCTCACCCCCGCCCAGCGCGCCGAGCTGATCCGCGAGGCGAACGCCACCAAGGCGCGGACCGCGAAGGACCTCGGCCTGGGCGCGAAGGAGAAGCTCGTCGTCCGTGACGTCCTCAAGGACCGCGACGGCACCGTGCACGTCCGCTACGAGCGCACCTACGACGGTCTGCCCGTGCTCGGCGGCGACCTGGTCGTCCAGGGCGACACGGCCGGCGCGGCCGACTCCGTCGTCAAGGCCACCAGGGCCGCGGTGAAGCCCGCGACCACCACCGCCGAGGTGCCGGCCGCGAAGGCCGAGCAGCAGGCGCTGTCCGCCGCGAAGGCCGAGAAGGCCGAGGGCGCCGACGTCGACCGGGCCCCGCGCAAGGTGATCTGGGCCGCCGAGGGCGAGCCGGTCGTGGCGTACGAGACGGTCGTCGGCGGTCTCCAGCACGACGGCACCCCGCAGGAGCTGCACGTCGTCACCGACGCCACCACGGGCGAGAAGCTGTACGAGTGGCAGGCCGTGCAGAACGGGACCGGCAACACCGTCTACAGCGGCACCGTCGACCTGACCACCACCCAGTCCGGGTCGTCGTACAACCTCACCGACGGGGCGCGCGGCGGGCACAAGACGTACAACCTCAACCGCGGCACCTCCGGCACCGGCACGCTCTTCTCCGGCTCCGACGACGTCTGGGGCAACGGCAGCCCGTCCAACGCGGAGTCGGCCGCCGCCGACGCCCACTACGGGGCCGCGCTGACCTGGGACTACTACAAGAACGTGCACGGCCGCAGCGGCATCCGCGGCGACGGCGTGGGCGCCTACTCCCGGGTCCACTACGGCAACAACTACGTCAACGCCTTCTGGTCCGACAGCTGCTTCTGCATGACCTACGGCGACGGCTCCGGCAACGCCAACCCGCTCACCGCGATCGACGTGGCCGCGCACGAGATGACCCACGGTCTGACCTCGAACACCGCGGGCCTCAACTACAGCGGCGAGTCCGGCGGCCTGAACGAGGCGACCAGCGACATCTTCGGCTCGACCGTCGAGTTCTACGCCAACAACTCCTCCGACGTCGGTGACTACCTCATCGGCGAGGAGATCGACATCAACGGCGACGGCACCCCGCTGCGCTACATGGACAAGCCGAGCAAGGACGGCGCGTCCAAGGACAGCTGGTACTCCGGCATCGGCAGCGTCGACGTGCACTACTCGTCCGGCCCCGCCAACCACTTCTTCTACCTGCTGAGCGAGGGCAGCGGCACCAAGACCATCAACGGTGTCACCTACAACTCGCCCACCTCGGACGGCCTCCCGGTCACCGGCATCGGCCGCGCCAAGGCGGAGAAGATCTGGTTCCGCGCGCTGACCACCAAGTTCACCTCCACCACCAACTACGCGGGCGCCCGCACCGGCACCCTGGCGGCGACCGGTGAGCTGTACGGCACGGACGGCGCCGAGTACAAGGCGGTGCAGGACGCGTGGGCGGCCATCAACGTCGGCTCGCGCTCCGGTGACGGCGGCGGCGGTACGTCCTTCGAGAACACCGCCGACGTGTCGATCCCGGACGCCGGCTCCGCGGTGACCTCCTCGATCACCGTCTCCGGACGGACCGGCAACGCGCCGTCCAACCTCCAGGTCTCGGTCGACATCGTGCACACCTACAGCGGTGACCTGGTCGTCGACCTGCTGGCCCCGGACGGCACGGTGTACAACCTGCGCAACCGCAGCGGCGGCTCCGCGGACAACATCAACCAGACCTTCACGGTCAACGCCTCCTCCGAGGCCGCCAACGGCACCTGGCAGCTGCGCGTACAGGACCGGGCGCGGTACGACACCGGCTACATCAACGGCTGGAAGCTCACCTTCCCGTAAAGAGCCGTGGTCAGAGCGTCGCCCCGGGTGGTCAGGCACCCCCGGGGCGACGTCCCTTTTTTGCCGAGCCCATGCACTCCCCTGGTTGGACCTTTACCGAGGTCAGGCCGTTTTACCCGCACGCAATGTTCACCTCGACGACTGTTTTCGGCCAACATCATTCGACCCTCATGACATGTACGCGTCGTTGATGTCACTCTTCCTTCGCTCGACGCACCACCGCACCACCGCACCACCCCGGCCGGCCCCCAACCGCCCGGGCCCCCACTTGACACAAGGAGCTCGAGTGACTCCCCTCTACGCGCGTCACCAGCGCACCGCTCTGGCCGTCGCCACCACCGTCGTGGCCGGAGCCCTGCTCACCACCGGTCTGACCACCGGTACCGCAGCCGCCGACTCCGCGCCCGCCGGCAAGCCGGCCCCGGCCGGCGCCCCGGTGCCGCTGTCCGCCGCCGCCCGCACCTCCCTCATCCAGGAGCAGCAGGCGTCGGCCACCGGGACCGCCGACGAGATAGGCCTCGGCGCCAAGGAGAAGCTGGTCGTCAAGGACGTCGTGAAGGACGCCGACGGCACCGTCCACACCCGCTACGAGCGCACCTACGACGGGCTGCCCGTGCTCGGCGGCGACCTGGTCGTGCACGAGCCGGCCGCCGGCGGCGCCAGAACCGTGACCAAGGCCGTCGAGGCAGCCGTCAAGGTGTCCTCCGTGACGCCGAAGATCGCCGCGGGCAAGGCCGAGAAGCAGGCGGTGGCCGCCGCGGAGGCGGCCGGGTCGGAGAGGACGGAGGCCGACTCCGCGCCCCGCACGGTGGTCTGGGCCGCCGGCGGCACGCCCGTCCTGGCCTACGAGACCGTGGTCGGCGGCCTGCAGGACGACGGCACCCCCAACGAGCTGCACGTGATCACCGATGCCGCCACCGGTGAGAAGCTGCACGAGTGGCAGGGCGTCCACACCGGCACCGGCAAGGGCCTGTACTCGGGCACGGTCACCCTGGGCACCTACAAGTCGGGCTCGACGTACCAGCTGTACGACACCGGCCGCGGCGGCCACAAGACCTACAACCTGGCGCGCGGCACCTCCGGCACCGGCACCCTGTTCACCGACGCGGACGACACGTGGGGCACCGGCACCGCCTCCAGCTCCTCCACCGACCAGACCGCGGCCGTGGACGCCGCCTACGGCGCCCAGGTGACCTGGGACTTCTACAAGAACACCTTCGGCCGCAACGGCATCAAGAACAACGGCGCGGCGGCCTACTCCCGGGTCCACTACGGCAGCTCCTACGTCAACGCCTTCTGGTCCGACGGCTGCTTCTGCATGACCTACGGCGACGGCTCCGGCAACACCCACCCGCTGACCTCGCTGGACGTGGCCGGCCACGAGATGAGCCACGGCGTCACCTCCAACACCGCGGGCCTCAACTACAGCGGCGAGTCCGGCGGCCTGAACGAGGCGACCAGCGACATCTTCGGCACGGGCGCGGAGTTCTACGCGGCCAACTCCGCCGACACCGGTGACTACCTCATCGGCGAGAAGATCAACATCAACGGCAACGGCACCCCGCTGCGCTACATGGACAAGCCGAGCAAGGACGGCGCCTCGAAGGACTACTGGTCCTCCGGCCTCGGTTCGGTCGACGTGCACTACTCCTCGGGCCCCGCGAACCACTTCTTCTACCTGCTGGCCGAGGGCAGCGGCTCCAAGACCATCAACGGCGTGGCCTACAACTCGCCGACGTACAACGGCTCCACCGTCACCGGCATCGGCCGCGCCAAGGCGCTGCAGATCTGGTACAAGGCGCTGACCACGTACTTCACGTCGACGACCAACTACAAGGCGGCCCGTACGGGCACCCTGAACGCGGCGTCGGCCCTGTACGGCTCCACCAGCACCGAGTACAAGGCGGTCGCGGCGGCCTGGACCGCGATCAACGTCAGCTGATCCCGTCCCCCTCGCCCACCGGGCGGCGCCCGGAGCGTTCCTCCCGCTCCGGGCGCCGCCCCGGCCGCGTCCCCGGGGGCTTCGGCCCCCTGGTCCCGGGTCCCCTCTACTCTTGGGTCCCATGTCTTCGGCGGACTTCACCTACGACCACGTCGGCGGGACCCGTGAGCGGGGCTTCTGTCCTCCCGGCTTCCACCCGATGCACGTGCGCACACGACTCGGTGAGGGCGAGGACGTCTTCCGGCAGGCCGCCCGGGCGCTGCTCACCTGGGAGCTGCACCGCGAGCTGGGGGTCGGCGTCGAGACCGCCGCCGACCGCGCGGCCCCGGACGTCGACGTCACCATCACCCTCGCCGGGGTGGTGAAGGCGCCCTGCCGTGTGGTGTGGACGGTGGAGGAGCACCGCAGGGCCGGCTGGGCGTACGGGACCCTGGACGGGCACCCCGAGTGCGGCGAGGAGTCGTTCGTCGTGGACCGCACCGGCGACGGGACGGTGTGGCTGACGGTGGAGGCGTTCAGCAGGCCGGCCCGCTGGTACTCCCGCGCGGGCGGCCCGGCCACCCGCGCGATGCAGCACGCGTACGCCCGCCGCTGCGGCAAGGTCCTCCGCCGCCTGGCCACGAGCGGCATCGAACAGGACTGACGTCCTCCATACCAACGCCCTGGCCTGCGGGCAGTCGTGCCTCCCCCAGTGCCTCAAGGGCCTGGGAGGTGCCCCCAGGGCGATGGGGGTCCCCCCGCCCGAGCGCAGCCGAGGGTGGGCGCTGGGGGTCCCCCTCTGGGGGAGGCACCTCCAGCGGGCCTCGCCACCACCCCGCCGCCGCCTCAGCAGGCCGCGCCCCGGTCGGTCGCCCCCGCCGCCCCTTCCCTTCCCGTCCCCCGGGGGCGCTGCCCCCGGGCCCTCGCTCCTCAAACGCCGGAGGGGCTGGGTTCAGCCGGGCGGGCCGAGTCCAGCCGGACGGGCCGCCACCACCTCACCTCATCAATAAGCCCGCCGCCTCCACCACGTCCTCCGACGGCACCGCGACCAGCCCCATCTCCGCCCCGGACGCCAGCAGCCGGTGCCCGGGCAGGATCCGCACCGTGTACCCGAAGGGCCCCGTCCGGTCCAGGGCCAGCGGCCCCTCGTACACCCACCGTCCCTCCGGATCCGGCGCCCCCACCGGCTTCAGCGGCACCGCCGTCGCGTCGGCGATCCGGTCCTCCCCGTCCACCCGCCCGGACACCGCCTGCACCTCGACGTCCTCCGGTTTCAGACCGCCCAGCCCCACCCGCACCCGCAGCCCGAGCGTGCTGCCGAGTTCCGCGGTGGCCCCCGTCACGGACGTCTCGACGTGGTCGACGGTCACACCGTGCCACGCCGCGCGCACCCGCGCCTTCCACTCGGCGAGGGAACGCGCGGCGTCCGGGTCCATCGCACGGTGCGCGTGCGCGGCCGGCGCGTACAGCCGCTCCACGTACTCCCGGACCATCCGCCCGGCCAGCACCTTCGGCCCGAGCAGGCCCAGCGTCCGCCGCACCATCTCGATCCACCGGTCCGGCAGCCCATCGCGCCCCCGGTCGTAGAAGCACGGGGTGATCCGCTGCTCCAGCAGGTCGTACAGCGCCGCGGCCTCTATGGCGTCGCGCCGGTCCGGGTCGGTCCCCACGCCGTCCGCCGTGGGGACGGCCCAGCCGAAGTCGGGCTGGAACCACTCGTCCCACCAGCCGTCGAGGACGGACAGGTTGAGGCAGCCGTTGAGCGCGGCCTTCATCCCGCTGGTGCCGCACGCCTCCAGCGGCCTGAGCGGGTTGTTCAGCCAGATGTCGCAGCCGGGGTAGAGCTTCTGCGCCATCGCCATGCCGTAGTCGGGCAGGAACACGATCCGGTGCCGTACGCGCGGGTCGTCGGCGAACCGGACCAGCTCCTGGATGAGCCGCTTGCCGCCGTCGTCCGCCGGGTGCGCCTTGCCCGCGACCACGATCTGCACCGGCCGCTCGGGGTGCAGCAGCAGGTCCGTCAGCCGCTCCCGGTCGCGCAGCATCAGCGTCAGCCGCTTGTACGACGGGACGCGCCGGGCGAAGCCGATGGTCAGCACGTCCGGGTCGAGCACCCCGTCGATCCAGCCCAGCTCGGCCGTGCCGGCGCCGCGCTGCCGCCAGGAGGCGCGCAGCCGCTCGCGCACCTCCAGCACCAGCAGTTCGCGCAGGGAGCGGCGCAGCTCCCAGATGTCCTGGTCGGCGATGTCCGCGACGGAGTCCCAACGGTCGGAGTCGCCGACGCTCAGCGCCTCCTCGGTGCGCTGGGCGCCGATCTGCCGGGCGCCGAGCCGGAACACCTCGGGGGCGACCCAGGTGGGCGCGTGCACCCCGTTGGTGACGGAGGTGATGGGCACCTCCTCCGGGTCGAAGCCCGGCCAGAGCCCGGCGAACATCTCACGGCTGACGTGGCCGTGCAGCAGGGAGACGCCGTTGGCGCGCTGGGCCAGGCGCAGGCCCATGACGGCCATGTTGAACAGGCCGGGCTCGCCGCCGGGATAGCTCTCCCTGCCCAGCCGGAGGATGCGGTCGACCTCCATGTCCGGCAGTTCGGCGTGCGGGCCGAAGTGCCGGGCGACCAGTTCGCGGTCGAAGCGGTCGATGCCGGCCGGGACGGGGGTGTGCGTGGTGAACACGGTCCCCGCGCGCACCGCCTCGAGCGCCGTGTCGAAGTCCAGCCCCTCGGCGCGCAGTTCGGCGATGCGCTCCAGGCCGAGGAAGCCGGCGTGTCCCTCGTTGGTGTGGAACACCTCGGGTGCGGCATGCCCGGTCAGCTCGCAGTACGCGCGGACCGCGCGGACCCCTCCTATGCCGAGCAGCATCTCCTGGAGCAGCCGGTGCTCGCTGCCGCCGCCGTAGAGCCGGTCGGTCACCCCGCGTTCGCCGGGGTCGTTCTCCTCGACGTCGGAGTCCAGCAGGAGCAGCGGGATCCTGCCCACCCGGGCCAGCCAGATCCGGGCCCGCAGGCAGCGGTCGCCGGGCAGGGCGAGGGTGACCTGGACGGGGGTGCCGTCGGGCTGCTCGAGCTGGTCCAGGGGCAGCTCGTGGGGGTCGAGCACGGGGTAGTGCTCCTGCTGCCAGCCGTCCCGGGACAGGGACTGCCGGAAGTAGCCGTGCCGGTAGAGCAGGCCGACGCCGATGAGGGGGACGCCGAGGTCGCTGGCGGCCTTGAGGTGGTCGCCGGCGAGGATGCCGAGTCCCCCGGAGTACTGCGGCAGGGCGGCCGTGATGCCGAACTCCGGGGAGAAGTAGGCGACGGCGGCGGGCAGCCGGTCGGTCTGCGCCTGGTACCAGCGGTCGCCGGTCAGGTAGGCGTCCAGATCGCCGGCGACCGCGTCGAGGCGGTCCAGGAAGTCACGGTCGCCGGCCAGCTCGGCGAGCCGCTCGGGCGCCACGCCGCCGAGCAGCCGTACGGGGTCGCAGCCGGCGGCGGCCCAGCGCTCGGGGTCGACGGAGCGGAACAGGTCACGGGTCCCGGCGTGCCAGGACCAGCGCAGGTTGCGGGCCAGATCGCTCAGGGGCCGGAGGGGTTCGGGGAGCACGGGTCGGACGGTGAATCGACGGATCGCCTTCACAAGCCACCTCGGCGGGTTCGTGAGAGACGCGGTGTGCGTCCGGGCATCGTTGCCGACAGTACCGGCGCGGACACGCGTCGCGCGGGAAGCCGGGGGACACGGGTACCTCCGTACCCCCGGTCAAACGATTCACCTCGGGACGGGTGTGGCCGATTCCGCCCTCGTGGGCGTCCTGGACGGCGCCGGCCCGGGCACCACCGCCCGGATGACCGCCGGCGCCGGCCGGGTCACCCGGAACCCGAGGGGGCCCGCGGCCGCCGGCCTCGGCGGCTCCCCGCACGCGCGGCCGAACGCCGCCGTCCGCGCCTCCCTCGCCTCCCTCGCCTCCCTCGCCTCCGGTGTCACGTACCCGGTCGCCGCGGGCGACGGGGGCGGGCCTGCCGCGCTGTATTCGACGGCGGGTGGGAACGGGCCCTCCCGGTCGGCGCCACCGGCCGGCAGGACAAGAAACCGGCCTTTTCCCGCTCCGGTTCCGCCCTCGGTCCCTCCACCCCGGGCCCTCGGTCCGTACCGCGGGCGCCACCGCGCGGCCCACCCGCTCCGGTACCCCGATGACGTCCCCGCACGGAGCGGGCGCGGCGGCGCCGCACCTCGCCGAACACCGGCGGGCGACCCCGGCCCAGGTGGCGAACGCGCTGGTCACGGGCGCGGCGAGCGGGAAGGCGGCCGGGCGTGGGCTCGGCTCGCCGAACCGGCTGCCCCAGGTTCCGCCCGCGTGGCGGCGCCCCCGCGCGACACCCGGCGCCGACCGCCCGGAACGGCGTCGCGGCCGTGGGAGCGGGCCCACCGGCGACCGGCTCCGGCCCGCGCGGACGAGGCCGGTCTTGTGTGTCGACATACGCGTGAGTAGTTAACAAAGTGCCGGGTTGTCCACCCGAACAGTGTGGGAAGGCTCCTGCGGGTACTCCCTCGACAGCACCACGCAGGACCCACCTCCCCACAGTCATCCGCCCACCCACGTTGACGCGGACAGGAGCGGTCATGCCCGCCAAGCACCACTCGTCCTCCCCTCCGACACCAGGCGCCGCCCGGACCCCCGTGAAGCGCGGCGCCGGATCCTCTCCGGCCCGCCCGGCCGAGACCGGCCCCCCGCCGCCCTCCGTGACGCCCGGCCCCGCGACCGCCGTGGGGCGCATCCCCGTCCTCGACGTCCGGCCGATGGTCCTGCAGGGACGCCGGCCGGCCAAGGCCGTGGCCGGGGAGTCGTTCGAGATCTCGGCGACCGTGTTCCGCGAGGGGCACGACGCGGTCGCCGCCGACGTGGTGCTGAGGGACCCCGAGGGGCGTCCGGGGCCGTTCACGCCGATGCGGGAGCTCGCGCCCGGCACGGACAGGTGGGGGGCGACCGTCACCGCCGGGGAGCCGGGGCTGTGGACGTACGCCGTGGAGGCGTGGGGCGATCCGGTCACCACCTGGCGGCACCACGCGGGGATCAAGATCCCGGCGGGCATGGACACCGAGGTCGTCCTGGAGGAGGGCGCGCGGCTGCACGAGCGGGCGGCGGCCGGGGTGCCCGACTCCGGGTCCAGGGGCGTCCTGCTCGCCGCCGTGGACGCCCTGCGCGACGAGAGCCGCCCGGCCGCGTCCCGGCTGGCGGCGGCGTTGACGCCGGAGGTGGACGCGGTGCTGGCCGCGCATCCGCTGCGGGAGCCGGTCAGCGGCAGCGACCCGCTGCCGCTGCTGG
>NZ_LGCN01000264.1 GCF_001279005.1 Streptomyces caelestis | reverse complement strand
ACCATTGCTCGCACCGTCCTGGTTCACGGCGCTCCCCCGCACCACGGCCAGCACCGGGTGGCCGTTGCGACGAGCGTCCGACAACCGCTCCAGCAGCAGGACGCCGGCTCCTTCGCCGAAGCCGGTCCCGTCCGCGCCGGCGGCGAAGGGCTTGCAGCGACCGTCGGCGGCCAGGCCGCCCTGCCGGCTGAACTCGACGAAGAGTTCGGGGCTGGACATCACGGTGACGCCGCCCGCCACGGCGAGCGAGCACTCGCCGCGGCGCAGCGACCGCACCGCCGTGTGCAGGGCCACCAGCGACGAGGAGCAGGCCGTGTCGATGGTGAGGGCCGGGCCTTCCAGGCCGAAGGTGTAGGCGATACGGCCGGACACGACGCTGCCGGAGTTACCGGTGCCCAGGAAGCCCTCGACGTCCTCGGGGATGTGCGGGAGCAGCCGTACCGCGTAGTCCTGCTGCATCAGGCCGATGAAGACGCCTGCCGGGGTTCCGCGCACCGCGGCCGGGTCGATGCCGGCGCGTTCGAACGCCTCCCAGGTGAGGGTGAGCAGAAGGCGCTGCTGCGGGTCCATGGCGATCGCCTCGCGGGGCGAGATGCCGAAGAAGTCGGGATCGAAGTCACCGGCCCCGGCGAGGAATCCGCCTTCGCGCACGTAGGAGGTGCCGGTGTGGGCGGGGTCGGGGTCGTAGAGGGCGTCGAGGTCCCAGCCGCGGTCGGTGGGGAAGGCGGAGATGCCGTCGCCGCCGGCGGCCACGAGTCGCCACAGGTCGTCCGGGGTGCGCACCCCTCCGGGGAAGCGGCAGCCCATCGCGACGACGGCGATCGGTTCGTCCACGGCGGCTGTGCCGGACGGGCCGGCCGCTGGGGCCGTGGCCACGGGGTGGACCCCGGTCAGTTCGTCCCGCAGGTGCGCGGCGAGCGCCTCCGGCGAGGGGTGGTCGAAGACCAGTGTGGCGGGGAGCCTGAGACCGGTGGCGGCGTTCAGCCGGTTGCGCAGTTCCACGGAGGCGAGGGAGTCGAAGCCGAGGTCACGGAAGGCACGCGTCGGCACGACCGCGCTGTCGGAGGCGTGACCGAGCACGGCGGCGGCCTGCGCGCGCACCAACTGGACCAGGAATCGCAGGCGTTCGGCCTCGGGCAGGGCGGCGAGCCGCTCGGACGGTGCGACGCCGTGGTCCCCGGGGCCCGCCACCGTGACCGTGGGCCTGCGTACGGCGACGCGCACGAGGGAGCGCAGGAGCGGCGGCACCGGTTCCCCGTCGGCGGCGCGGGCCCGCAGCGCGCGCTGGTCGAGTCGGAGCGGCAGCAGCGCCGGGGCGTCGACGGTGAGGGCGGCGTCGAGCAGCGCGAGGCCCTCCTCGGTGGTGAGCGGCGGCATGCCCGAGCGGGCCAGGCGGCGCAGGTCGGCGTCGTCGAGGTGGCCGGTCAGGGCGGAGCGTTGCTCCCACAGGGTCCAGGCGAGGGACTGGGCGGGCAGGCCGAGGGCGTGGCGGTGCCCGGCGAGGGCGTCCAGGTAGGCGTTGGCGGCGGCGTAGTTGCCCTGTCCGGGGCCGCCGAAGGTGCCCGCGGCGGAGGAGAAGAGGACGAAGGCCCGCAGGTCCTTGTGCCGGGTGAGTTCGTGCAGGTGCAGTGCGGCGTCGGCCTTGGGGCGCAGCACCGTGTCGACGCGGTCCGGTGTGAGGGAGGTGAGGACGCCGTCGTCGAGAGTGCCCGCGGCGTGGACGACGGCGGTGAGGGGGTGGTCGGCGGGGACGCCGTCGAGCAGGGCGGCGAGCGCGTTCCGGTCGGCGGCGTCACAGGCGGCGACGGTGACGTGGGCGCCGAGTGCGGTGAGTTCCGCGGTGATGTCCGCGGCGCCCGGCGCGTCCGGTCCGCGGCGCCCGGTGAGGAGGAGGTGGCGCACGCCGTGCCGGGCCACGAGGTGACGGGCCACGCGGGAGCCGAGCAGTCCGGTGCCGCCGGTGACGAGGACGGTGCCGTCGGGGTCAAGGACGGCGGATACCGGGTCGGTGGCGGGGGCCTTGGCGAGTCGGGGGGTGAGGACGGTGGTGCCGCGTACGGCGAGTTGCTGCTCGTCGGTGGTCAGCGCGCGGGCGAGAGTCTCGTCTGTCGCCTCCGCGTCTGCGTCGACGAGGACGAAGCGGCCGGGGTGTTCGGATTGGGCGGAGCGCACCAGGCCCCATACGGCCGCTCGGGCCGGGTCGGCAAGGGCTTCGCCGACGGCGCCCCGGGTGACGAGGACGAGCCGCGTGCCGGCCAGCCGCTGGTCGGCGAGCCAGGTCTGGAGGATTTCCAGAGCCTGGTGGACGGCGGTGTGCACCTCCTCGACGTCGTCCCTCTCATCGGCGGGAACGGGGAGTTGAGGGATGATCACGAGGCCGGGAGGTGCCGCGCCCGCGTCGAGGGCGGCGGTCAGGGCGGCGGTGTCGGCGTAGGCGGTGGGCACCGGCAGGCCGAGGTCGTCGGGGCCGATGACCGCCCAGTCGGCCGCCACGGCGGCGGGCGGGCAGGAGAGCGGGGTCCACTCCACCTGGAACAGTGAGTCGTGGTGGGTGCGGGCCCCGCGGGCGTCCGGTGCGGCCGGGCGCAGGATCAGGGACTCCACGGAGGCCACGGGGTGTCCGGTGGCGTCGGCGACATCGAGGGCGAGGGTGTCCGGCGCGGTCCGGGTCAGGCGGATGCGCAGCGCGGTGGCGCCCGACGCATGCAGGGTCGCCCCGGACCATGCGAACGGCATACGGCCGCCCTCGCCTTCCGCGGCGTCGGCCGTGAGCCCGGTGGCGTGCAGGGCGGCGTCGAGCAGCGCCGGGTGGAGGGCGAACCGCCGGGCGTCCTGATGGAGTGCGGACGGCAGCACCGCTTCGGCGTACAGGTCGTCGCCGAGCCGCCACGCGGCCGTGAGGCCCTGGAACGCGGGCCCGTAGACGAAGCCGCCCTCGGCGTAGCGCGCGTACATGCCGTCGAGGCCGACGGGGACGGCACCGGGTGGCGGCCAGGGGCTGAGGTGGCCGGGGGTGGGGACGAGGGCCGTCGGGGCGAGGAGGCCGGTGGCGTGGCGGGTCCACTCCGCGTCCGCGTCCGGGTCGTCGGGCCGGGCGTGCAGCGCGAGGGCGCGGGTGCCGTCGGCGGCCGGTGCGGCGACGGACAGGCGCAGCACGACACCTCCGTCCGGCGGCAGCGCCAGGGGAGCCTCGAGTGTGAGGTCGTCGATACGGGAGCAGCCGGTACGGTCGCCGGCGAGGACGGCGAGTTCGAGGAACGCGGTGCCGGGCAGCAGGGCGTTCCCCTGGACGGTGTGGTCGGCGAGCCAGGGGTGGGTGCGCGTCGAGAGCCTGCCGGTGAACAGCAGGCTCCCGCTGTCGGCGAGCGTGACGACGGCGCCGAGGAGCGGGTGGCCCGAGGGATCGAGGCCGAGTGAGGCGGCGTCGCCGGCGGGGGTGCCGCTGTCCTCGAGCCAGTAGCGCTCCCGCTGGAAGGCGTACGTGGGCAGGTCGACGCGGCTGGGGCGGTGCGGCGCGAGGACGGCGTCGAAGTCGACGCGGACGCCTCGCACATGCAGTTCCGCGAGCGCGGTGAGCACCCGGCGCGGACCGCCGTCGTCGCGGCGCAGCGTACCGAGGGCCAGGGCGTCGGTGCCGGCAGCGGCAGCAGTGTCCTGGAGGGCCGATACGAGTACGGGGTGCGGGCTGACTTCGAGCAGGACCCGATGGCCGTCGGTGAGCAGGGCGCGCGTGGCCTGCTCGAACCGCACGGTGTGCCGGAGGTTCTCGTACCAGTAGGCGGCGTCGAGCCGCTCGGTGTCCAGGAGGGCGCCGGTGACGGTGGAGTAGAAGGGCACGACGGCCGGGCGGGGCGCGATGCCGGCCAGGGCCTCGGACAGTTCCGTGCGGATCTCCTCGACGTGCGGGCCGTGCGAGGCGTAGTCGACGGGGACGGCGCGGGCCCGTACGCCGTCGGCGTCGAGGGCGGCGAGGAGCCCGGCCAGGGCCTCGGGGTCGCCGGAGACGACGGACGACTCGGGGCCGTTCACGGCGGCGAGCGCGATCCGCCCGCCCCAGGGCGCGACGCGTTCCCGTACCCGGTCGGCGGGGAGCGCCACCGACGCCATGCCGCCGCGCCCGGCGAGGGCCCGCAGCGCCCGCGCGCGCAGGGCGACGACCTTCGCGGCGTCGTCCAGGGTGAGGGCACCCGCGACGCAGGCGGCGGCGATCTCCCCCTGGCTGTGCCCGGCCACTGCCGCGGGCTCGACACCGTTTGCGCGCCACACCTCCGCGAGGGAGACCATCACCGCGAACAGGGCGGGCTGCACGACGTCCACGCGCTCCAGGCCCGGAGCGCCGGGCGCGCCGCGGACGACGTCCAGGAGTGCGAAGTCGGTGTACGGGGCGAGGGCGTCGGCGCACTGTGCGAGCCGGGTGGCGAACACGGTCGAGGTGTCGAGGAGTTCACGGGCCATGCCGGGCCACTGGGAGCCCTGGCCGGGGAAGACGAAGGCGACGGCCTCGCCGGTGCGGGCCGTGCCGCGCACGATGCCCGGCGGCAGCGGGTCGGCGTCACGGGCGAGCGCGTCGAGCCCGTCGAGCAGCGCCTGCCGGTCGTCGACGACGAGGGCGGCCCGGTACTCGTGCGCGGCCCGGCCCCTCGCCAGGGTGTGGGCGACGTCCGGCAGTTGCAGATCGGGAAGCTGCTCCAAGTGGGCACGCAGGGTGACCGCCTGGGCGCGCAGGGCGTCGCCGTCCCGCCCGGAGACGACACAGGGCACGGGACCGGTGGGCTCCTCCGTGTACTCCGTGTGCTCGGCCTGCTCGGCCTGCTCGGCCTGCTCCAGGACGACATGGCCGTTGGTACCGCTGACACCGAAGGAGGACACGGCGGCCCGGCGCGGGCGTCCGGTCTCGGGCCAGGCGGTGGCGTCCGTGACGAGCTTCAGTGCCCCCGTGGACCAGTCGACCTGGGGCGTGAGGTCGGTGCCGTGCAGGGACGGCGGCACCACGCCGTGCCGCATGGCGAGGATCATCTTGATGACGCCGCCCACCCCGGCGGCGGCCTGGGTGTGGCCAATATTGGACTTCAACGAGCCGATCAGCAGCGGTAGTTCGGCGGAGTGCTCCCGGCCGTACGTGGCGAGGAGCGCCTGCGCCTCGATGGGGTCGCCGAGCGGGGTGCCGGTGCCGTGGGCCTCGACGACGTCGACGTCCGCCGCCGTGAGCCGGGCGTTGGCGAGGGCCTGGCGGATGACACGTTGCTGGGAGGGACCGTTCGGCGCGGTAAGACGGCTGCTGGCGCCGTCCTGGTTGACGGCGGAACCCCGTACGAGCGCGAGCACCGGGTGGCCGGCCCGGTGGGCGTCCGACAGGCGCTCCAGGAGGAGCATGCCGACGCCCTCGCCCCAGCCGGTGCCGTCGGCGGCGGCCGCGAAGGACTTGCAGCGCCCGTCGGCGGCGAGGCCGTTCTGCCGGCTCATCTCCACGAACGGCACCGGCGTGGACATCACCATGGCGCCGCCCGCGAGCGCGAGGGTGCAGTCGCCCTGCCGCAGCGCCTGGCAGGCCAGATGGAGGGCGACCAGTGACGAGGAGCAGGCCGTGTCGACGGAGACGGCGGGGCCCTCCAGGCCGAAGGTGTAGGCGATACGGCCGGACGCGACGCTGTCGGAGGAGCCGTTGCCGAGGTAGCCCTGGACGTCGTCGGGTACCTGGCGCAGCCGGACCGCGTAGTCCTGGTACATCACGCCGGCGAAGACGCCGGTGCGGCTGCCGCGCAGGGTGTGCGGGTCGATCCCGGCGCGCTCGAAGGTCTCCCAGGTGGTCTCCAGGAAGAGCCGCTGCTGCGGGTCCATGGCGAGAGCCTCGCGCGGGGAGATCCCGAAGAAGCCGGGATCGAAGCCGGCGACGTCGTCGAGGAAGCCTCCCTCGGCGCTGTAGGTGGTGCCCGGGCGCTCCCCCGCCGGGTCGTGCAGGCCGGGCAGGTCCCAGCCCCGGTCGGCGGGGAAGGGCGTGATCGCGTCGGTGCCGGTGGCGACGAGGTGCCACAGGTCCTCGGGGGTGCGCACACCGCCGGGGTAGCGGCAGCCCATCGCGACGACGGCGATCGGCTCCCGGTCCTTGGCCTCGGCCTCGCCGAGGCGCTGCTTGGTCCGGTGCAGGTCGGCGGCCACCCGCTTGAGATAGTCGCGCAGCTTCTCGTCATTCACCGTGGATGTCACCTTCGGTACGCGGGAGCGGTCGGGGGGCGTGCGGGCGGCGAGGGGCTACGTCATGGACTGCCGAGTTCGCTGTCGATGAAGTCGAAGAGCTCGTCGTCGGTGGAGCCCATGCGGCCCTCGACAGCGTCCAGGGCGGGGCCGGTGCCAGGGCGCAGTGTCTGCAGGAGGTCCTGGAGCCGGGCCGTGAGCGCGGTGCGCGCGCCGTCGTCGTGCACCGCGTCGCGTACCGAGGTCTCCAACCGGTCGAGTTCGGCGAGGACGGCGGCGCCGGCTCCGGCTCCGGCCGTGCCGTCCTCGGGGACGATCTCGCCGGCGAGATGGCGGGCGACGGCGGTGATCGTCGGGTGGTCGAAGAGCAGGGTCGCCGGCAGGTGCAGACCGGTGGCGGTCCGTAGCCGGTTACGCAGTTCCACCGCGGTCAGTGAGTCGAACCCGAGGTCGAGCAGGGATACTTCGACGCCGACGGCCACCGGGTCGGGGAAGCCGAGGACCAGCGCGGCGTGGGTGCGGACCACGTCGGCGAGGACTCGCTCGCGCTGTGCCGGCGGCAGCCCCGCCAGGCGCCGCCGCAGCGTCTCGGCGGCTGCGGGGCCGGGCCCCTCGCCCGCGGCGGCGCGGCGCGGTGGGATGCGGACGAGTCCGCGCGCGAAGGCGGGCACCCCGCCCGTGGCAGCCTGCTCCGCGAGGGCTCCGGTGTCCAGGCGCAGCGGCAGCAGAGCGGCGGCGTCCAGGCCGGTGGCCGTGTCGAAGAGGGCGATGCCGTCGGTCGGCGGGAAGGCGACGATGCCGCCGCGGGCGATTCGGGCGAGGTCGGCGTCACCGAGGTGTCCGGTCATGCCGCCGCCGGTGGCCCACAGGCCCCAGGCCAGCGAGACGCCGGGCAGGCCCCGGGCGCGTCGCCGGTGGGCGAGGGCGTCCAGGAAGGCGTTGGCCGCGGCGTAGTTGGCCTGGCCCATGCCGCCGAAGACGCCGGCGACGGAGGAGAACACCACGAACGCGGTCAGGTCCCGGTCGGCGGTCAGCTCATGCAGGTTGAGGGCGGCGTCGACCTTGGGGCGCAGCACCCGGTGGAGCTGCTCGGGCGTCATGTCGGCGACCACCCCGTCGTCGATGACGCCCGCGGTGTGCACGACACCGCGCAGCGGATGCTCCAGACCGTCCAGGACCTTCTTGAGGGCTTCCCGGTCGGCGGCGTCGCAGGCGACGATCTCGGCGGCGGCGCCTGCGGCGGCCAGGTCGTCGAGGAGTTCGCCCGCGCCGTCGGCGGCCGGCCCGCTGCGGCTGGTGAGCAGCAGGTGCCGTACGCCGTGCGCGCTCGCGAGGTGGCGGGCGACCAGGGAGCCGATGGAGCCGGTGCCGCCGGTGACCAGGACGGTGCCGTCGGGGTCCCAGCGGGCCTCGCCCGCAGGCAGGGAGCCGGGGACGCGGGCCAGTCGGGCGGTGTGGAGCCGACCCGCGCGCAGGGCGAGTTGGGGTTCACCCGTGGTCAGGGCCGTGGCGAGTGCCGTGGTCAGGGCCGCGCGCGAGGCCGCGTCGCCGTCGGTGTCGACGAGTACGAACCGGTCGGGATTCTCGGTCTGCGCGGAGCGGACCAGGCCCCATGCCGCGGCGTGCGCCGGGTCGGGCACGTCGTCGTCCGGGTCCACCGGGACACCGCCCTCGGTGACGAGGGCCAGCCTCGCCCCTTCGAACCGTGCGTCGGCGAGCCAGGTCCGCACCAGTTCCAGGACTCGGCCGGTCATTTCGTGCACGTCCCGGGCCATGTCGCCGCTGTCGGCGGCCGGCAGCGCGGTCAGCACACAGCCGGGCACCGCGGCGCCCGCGTCGATCGCCGCGCCCAGGGCGGTGAGGTCGGCGTGGGCGGGCGCGAGGCCGGCGGAGTCGTCCCCGAGCACGGCCAGGGACTCGGGCCGGTCCTCGGTCGCTGCGGTGACAGGCCATTCCAGGCGGAACATGTCCTCGTACGCGCCCGTGCGGACCTCCTGGAGCCGTTCGGCCGTCACCGGCCTCAGCACCAGGGCGCGGGCGGAGGCGACCGGGGCTCCCGTGGTGTCGGCGAGGGTCAGGGCGACGGCGTCGCGTCCCGTGGGCGTCATGCGCAGCCGCAGGGCCGCCGCGCCCGACGCGTGCAGCCGCACGCCGCTCCACGAGAACGGCAGCCAGCCCTGGTCGCTGCCTTCGAGCATCCCGAAGGCCAGCGAGTGCAGCACGCTGTCGAGGAGCGCCGGGTGCAGACCGTAGCGGCCCGCGTCGCTCCGCTGCCCCTCGGGCAGGTGTGCCTCCGCGTAGACGTCGGTGCCCAGGCGCCAGGCGGCACGCAGGCCCTGGAAGACGGGGCCGTAGGCGAAGCCGCCGTCGGCGAGGCGTTCGTAGAGGCCGTCGGTGTCGAGGGGTTCGGCGCCGGCCGGCGGCCATGCCGTGAGGTCCTCGGCCGGCGCCTGCGCGCCGTTGCCGAGGCGGCCGCTCGCGTGCCGGGTCCAGGGCTCGTCGGGCGCGGCGCGCTCGGGCCGCGCGTGGACGGCGAAGGCGCGGCCACCGGTCGCGTCGGGTGCCTGGACGGTGAGCTGGAGGGTGACGGCACCTCGTTCGGGCAGGGTGAGGGGTGATTCGAGGGTGAGTTCGTCGACCTCCGCGCAGCCGGTCTGGTCGCCGGCGTGGACGGCGAGTTCCAGGAAGGCCGTGGCGGGGAAGAGCGCGCCGCCGTGGACGGCGTGGTCGGCGAGCCAAGGGTGGGTGTCCAGGGACAGCCGGCCGGTGAACAGGTGGCCGTCCGCGTCGGCGAGCGGGGAGCCCGCACCGAGCAGCGGGTGCGCGGACGGCAGCAGGCCCGCCGCGGACATATCGCCCGTCGCCGGGGTGGGTGCGAGCCAGTAGCGGGCGCGCTGGAAGGCGTACGTGGGCAGTGTCACGTGTGCGTCCGGTACGTCGGCGAACAGCGGTGCCCAGTCGACGCCGACCCCGTGGACGTGCAGGCGGGCCAGGGCGGCGGTGACGGCGGCGGGCTCCGGCGTGTCCTTGCGCAGCAGCGGCACCGGGGCGATGGTGTCGGCGTCCCCGGTCAGGCAGTCCTGGGCGAGCGCGGCCAGGGCGCCGTCGGGTCCGAGGTCCACCAGGGCGGTGGCGCCCTCGGCCTGCAGGGTGCGTACGACGTCGTGGAAGCGGACGGTGGAGCGGACGTGGCGGACCCAGTGGCCGGGGTCGCACAGTTCGTCGGCGCCGGCGAGAGCGCCGGTCAGGTCGGAGACGACGGGGATGTCCGGATCGTGGTAGGTGACCTGTTCGGCGACGGCCCGGAAGTCGGCCAGCATGCCGTCCATGTGCGGGGAGTGGAAGGCGTGGCTGACGGTGAGCCGCCGGGTCCTGGCGCCCCGCTCGCGCCAGTGGGCGGCGATCTCCTCGACGGCCGCGGCGTCGCCGGACAGGACGGTGGCGGCGGGCCCGTTGACGGCGGCGACCGCGACCTCGCCCTCCCTCCCCCGCAGTTGGGGCAGGAGTTCCGCCTCGGGCACGGTCAGCGCGACCATCGCCCCACCGCCGGGCATGGCCTGCATCAGCCGGCCGCGGGCGGCCACCAGGGCGGCGGCGTCGGGCAGCGAGAGCACTCCGGCGACGTGCGCGGCGGCCAACTGTCCCACGCTGTGCCCGGTGACGAGGTCGGGGCGCACCCCGTACGACTCGACGAGCCGGTACAGGGCGACACCGAGGGCGAAGAGGGCGGGCTGGGTGTAGGCGGTGGTGTCGAGCAGCGCCGCGTCGTCGCCGCCCGCCTCGGCGTGGACGACGTCGCGCAGCGGCCGGTCCAGGAGCGGGTCGAGTTCGGCGCACACCGCGTCGAAGGCGTCTGCGAAGACCGGGTGCCGCCCGAAGAGTCCGGCGCCCATGCCGAGGCGCTGGCTGCCCTGGCCCGGGAACAGGAAGGCGGTCCTGGCGGCCCGTCCGGCGGTGCCCGTGATCACGTCGGGCGAGGCGGTGCCGTCGGCGAGTGCGGTCAGGGCGGCCTCCAGAGCGCCCCGGTCGGCGCCGACGAGGACGGCCCGGTGTTCGAAGGTGCTGCGGCCGGTGGCCAGGACCCTTCCGACGGCGTCGGGGTGGGGCGACGGTTCGGCGGTGACGCAGTCGAGGAGCCGGACGGCCTGGGCGCGCAGAGCGTCCTCGCCGCGGGCGGACAGCAGCCAGGGCAGGCACGGCCCGGACGACGGGGCCGTGAGGGGCGTGGCCGGCTCGGGGACGTGTTCCAGGACGGTGTGGGCGTTGGTGCCGCTGACACCGAAGGACGACACGGCGGCGCGGCGCGGACGGTCGGCGTCGGGCCACGCCGTGTTCTCGGTGGGCACCCGCACGTGGCCCGCGGACCAGTCCACGTACGGCGTCGGCTCGTCGACGTGCAGGGTCGCCGGGAAGGTGCCGTGTCGCATGGCGAGGACCATCTTGATGATGCCGGCGATACCCGCGGCGGCCTGACTGTGCCCGATGTTGGACTTCGACGAACCCACCAGGAGAGGCCGTTCGGCGGACCGCTGCTGCCCGTACGTGGCGAGCAGAGCCTGCGCCTCGATGGGATCACCGAGCCTGGTACCGGTGCCGTGGGCCTCCACGGCGTCGATGTCGCCGGGAGTCAGGCCCGCGCCGGCCAGGGCCTGGCGGATGACGCGCTGCTGGGAGGGACCGTTCGGCGCGGTGAGGCCGTTGCTGGCACCGTCCTGGTTGACGGCGGAGCCCCGTACGAGCGCCAGCACGGGGTGGCCGCTGCGGCGGGCGTCGGACAGACGCTCCAGCAGCACCATGCCCACGCCCTCGGCCCACGCGGTGCCGTCGGCGGCGGCCGCGAACGGCTTGCACCGGCCGTCGGCCGCGAGCCCGCGCTGGCGGCTGAACTCGACGAACGCGCCGGGCGTCGCCATCACCGTGACACCGCCCGCCAACGCCAGGGAGCACTCGCCGCCGCGCAGCGCCTGCGCCGCCATGTGAACGGCGACCAGCGAGGAGGAGCAGGCCGTGTCCACGGTGACGGCCGGGCCCTGGAGGCCGAAGGTGTAGGCGATACGGCCGGAGGCAACGCTGCCGGCGCTGCCGATACCGAGGTAGCCCTCGAACTCCTCGGACGGCTCGGTGACGCGGGAGCCGTAGTCCCGGTAGCTGGAGCCGACGAAGACGCCGCCGTCGGTGTCCTTCACGGTGCGCGGGTCGATGCCCGCCCGCTCGAACGCCTCCCAGGCGGTCTCCAGCAGGAGACGTTGCTGCGGGTCGACGGCGAGGGCCTCGCGGGGCGACATGCCGAAGAAGGCGGGGTCGAAGTGGTCGGCGTCGTGGAGGAACCCGCCCTCACGGACGTAGGTACGGCCGGCCTTGTCCGGGTCGGGGTCGTAGAGGCCCGCCAGGTCCCAGCCGCGGTCGGTGGGGAACCCGGAGACGGCGTCGGTGCCGTCGGCCAGGAGCCGCCAGAACTCCTCGGGGCTGGTGACGCCGCCGGGGAAGCGGCAGCTCATCGCGACGATCGCGACGGGGTCGTCCTCCAGGCCGACCCGGGGCGCGGGGGCGGAGGCGGTGGCGGGCACCGCGGTGAGCGGGGCCGCGCCGAGCAGTTCCGTGCGCAGGTGCCCTACGAGCGCGGTGGTGGTCGGGTGGTCGAAGACGAGGGTGACGGGCAGGCGCAGGCCGGTGGCCCCGGCCAGCCGGTCGCGCAGCTCGACGGCGGTCAGCGAGTCGAAGCCCAGGTCCTTGAACGCCCGCTCCGGTTCGATCGCGGCGGGGTCGTCGTGGCCGAGGACACCGGCGGCGCACGAGCGCACCAGGCCGGCCAGCTCTTCGGTGCGTTCGGCGTCGGAGAGCGCGGCGAGCCGGGCGGCGAGGCCGTCCCCTCCCCCGCCGGGTGCGGCGGCGTTCTCGGCCAGCACGCCCCGCACCTCGGGGAGGTCGCCGAGGAGGGCGCTGGGCCGCAGCGCGGTGTAGGCACGGACGAAGCGGTCCCAGGCGAAGTCCGAGACGACCAGGCGGGTCTCGTCGTCGTCCAGCGCCTGCCACAGGGCGTCGACGGCCAGCTCCGGGTCCATGGCGGGCAGACCATTGCGGACGAGGCGTTCGCTGGTGGCGCCCGCGGCCAGGCTGTCTCCGCCCCACAGGCCCCAGGCCACGGAGGTGGCGGGGAGACCGCGGTCGCGGCGGGCCTGCGCGAGAGCGTCGAGGTAGGCGTTGGCGGCGGCGTAGCTGCCCTGCCCGGTGCCACCCAGTGTCCCGGCGAGCGAGGAGAACAGCACGAAAGCCGTCAGCTCCGACTCCCGGGTCAGCTCGTCGAGATGGAACGCGGCGTCCGTCTTGGGGCGCAGCACAGCGGCGGCGCGCTCAGGGGTGAGGGTGTCGAGGACACCGTCGTCCAGGACGCCGGCGGCGTGGAACACGGCGCGCAGGGGCCGCTGCGCCGGTATGCCGTCGAGGAGCCGGACCAGGTCGTCCCGGTCGGCGACATCGCAGGCCGCGAGGGTGAACTCCACTCCGGCAGCGGTGAGTTCAGCGCTGAGGGCGTCGGCACCGGGGGCGTCCGGGCCGCCGCGGCTGGTGAGCAGCAGGTGCGCGCCGCCCTCGCGGGCGAGCCTGCGGGCGATGCGGGCACCGAGCCCACCGGTGGCGCCGGTGACGAGGACGGTGCTGTCGGGGGTCGGGGCGGCGCGGTCGGAAGTCCGGCCTGTGCCATCCGTCGAACCTGTGCCCTCGGGCGGCTGACCTGTGGTGTCGGTCGAACCTGTGCCCTCGGCCGTCGAGCCGGTGCCGGCAGGTGTCCAGCCCGTGCCGTCGGGCTCGCGTCGCGGTTCGGCGTGGGTGAGGCGTCGTCCGAAGACCCCGGAGGCGCGTACGGCGAGCTGGTCCTCGCCTCGCGGGTCCGCGAGGAGAGCGGCGAGCCTGGCGCGGGCCCGCTCGTCGAGGCGTTCGGGCAGGTCGACGAGACCGCCCCAGCGCTCCGGATACTCGACGGCTGCGACCCCGCCGAGGCCCCAGTGCAGGGCCTGCAGGGGGGCGCCGAGCCGGTCGGAGCGGCCCACGGCGACCGCGCCGCGGGTCGCGCACCACAGCGGCGCCCGCACATCGGCGTCGCCGAGTGTCTGGAGCAGCGCGGTGGTCAGGGCGAGCCCTGTGGGCAGGGCGGTGGCGTCGGTGTACGGGAACTCGTCGAGGGCCAGCAGGGAGAGCACGCCGTCGGCCGGGGACTCCTCGGCGAGGGCGCGCAGCCTGTCGGCGAGCGGCCCGCGCCCGCGCTCCCCGGCGTCGTCGGCACCGAGTTCCACCAGGACGGGGCGGGCGCCGCTCTCACGCAGGGTCTGGGCGCAGGCTGCGACGGCCCGGTCCCCGGCGGCGGCTCCGGGTACCACGAGCCACCAGATTCCCGTGAGGGCGTCACTTCCTTGCCGGGTCACCGGCTTGAAGGTGACCCGGTGGCGCCAGGAGTCCAGCGTGGAGCGGCCCCGGCGGCTGCGCAGCCAGTCGGAGAGCGCGGGCGCCACGGTGTTCATGGCCGCGCGCACGTCGTCGTCCTCGATGCGCAGGCGATCGGCGAGAGCGTCCGGCTCCTGGCCGGACACGGCGTCCCAGAAGTCCTGGCCGACGAGGTCTCTGCCGCTCCTGACCTCCCTCCGGGGCGCGGGCTCCATCCAGTAGTGGCGGCGCTGGAAGGCGTACGTGGGAAGCTCGCGGCGGCGGGCGCCGGTGCCGTCGAAGACCGCCTCCCAGTCCACTGGGTGGCCGAGGACGTGCAGTTCGGCGAGCGAGGTGAGGACGCGGGTACGGCCGCCCTCGCCCCGGTGCAGGGTGCCCACGACGCCACCGGTGCCGCCGGCTGTCTCCAGGGCTTCCCGGAGCCACACGGTGAGTGCCGGGTGGGTGCTGTTCTCGACGAACAGCCGGTGCCCGTCGGCGAGGAGGGCGTCCACGGCCCGGCGGAAGGCGACGGGCTCGCGCAGGTTGCGGTACCAGTACGCGGCGTCGAGACCGGAGGTGTCGAGCACTGTGCCGGTGACGGTGGAGTAGAAGGGCACGCGGGACGGGCGCGGGGTGATCCCGGCGAGGAGGGTGTGCAGTTCGTCGTGGATCTCCTCGACCTGCGGCGAGTGGCCGGCGAAGTCGACGCCGGGCAGCGGCCAGCACAGTACGCCGTCGTCGGCGAGCGCGCCGTGCAGTTCTTCCAGGGCGACCGGGTCGCCCGAGACGGTCACCGTCGTGGGACCGTTGACGGCGGCGATGTCCAACCGGTCCGCCCAGGGGCCGAGCCGGGCTTCGACGTCGTCCGCGGGCAGCGGGATGTACAGCATGCCGCCCCGGCCGGTCAGTGCCACCAGCGCCTTGCTGCGGAGGGCGACGACACGGGCGGCGTCCTCCAGGGACAGCGCCCCGGCCACACACGCCGCGGCGATCTCCCCCTGCGAGTGCCCCACCACGGCCGC
>NZ_LGCN01000263.1 GCF_001279005.1 Streptomyces caelestis | reverse complement strand
CGCACACTCGGCGATCCGGGCCGCGAACACCGCATCCGAAGCAAGGAGTTCACGCGCCATCCCCGGCCACTGCGACCCCTGCCCGGGGAACACGAACACCGCCCGGTGGTCCTGCGCGGCGGTGCCCCGTACGGTGCCGGGGCCGGTGCGGCCGTCGACGAGGGTGTCGAGACCGGCGAGCAGGGTGTCCCGGTCACCGCCGACGACGGCGGCGCGGTGCTCGAAGGCCGTGCGCGTGGTGGCCAGGGAGTACCCGATGTCGGCGGGGCACGGGCCGGTTCCGTCGGCGACGTGGGCGCGCAGCCGCACGGCCTGCTCGTGCAGGGCTTCGGGGGTGCGTGCGGAGAGCACCCAGGGCACGGCTGCGTCCGGTGCGTCCGGTGCCTCGGCCCCGGTGGGTTCCTCCTCGGCGGGCGGCTGTTCGAGGATGACGTGGGCGTTGGTACCGCTCAGCCCGAAGGAGGAGACTCCGGCGCGCCGGGGGCGGCCGTCCGCGGGCCAGGGCACGGGTTCGGTGAGCAGCCGGACCACTCCGGCGGACCAGTCGACGTTCGGGGACGGAGCGTCCACGTGCAGGGTCGCCGGGAGCACCTCGTGGCGCAGGGCGAGGATCATCTTCATCATGCCCGCTACACCGGCGGCGGCCTGGCTGTGCCCGATGTTGGACTTCAGCGAACCCAGGTACAGGGGCCTTTCACGGTCCTGTCCGTACGTGGCGAGCACGGCCTGCGCCTCGATGGGATCACCGAGCCTGGTACCGGTGCCGTGGGCCTCCACGGCGTCGACGTCGGCGGCGGTGAGACCGGCGTCGGCGAGCGCCTCGTTGATCACGCGCTGCTGGGCGAGGCCGCTGGGCGCGGTCAGCCCGTTGCTCGCGCCGTCCTGGTTGACGGCGGAGCCGCGCAGGACGGCGAGCACGGGGTGGCCCGAACGTCGGGCGTCGCTCAGCCGCTCCAGGAGCAGCAGCCCGACACCCTCGGCCATGCCGAAGCCGTCGGCCGACGCCGCGAAGGACTTGCAGCGACCGTCGGCGGCGAGCCCGCGCTGACGGCTGAAGCCGGTGAAGGTGAGCGGCGAACCGATCACGGTGGCGCCGCCCGCGAGGGCCAGGGCGCAGTCGCCGTTGCGCAGCGCCTGCGCGGCCAGGTGGACGGCTACGAGCGAGGACGAGCAGGCCGTGTCCACGGTGACGGCCGGCCCCTGAAGTCCGAGGGTGTAGGCGATGCGTCCGGACAGGACGCTGGTGGAGATGCCCGCGACGAAGAGACCCTCGAGTTCCTCGGGCACCTCGTCCATGCTGCCGCCGTACCCCTGGTAGGCGGCGCCCGCGAAGACGCCGGTGCGGCTGCCGTGCAGGGTTCGCGGGTCGATGCCGGCCCGCTCCAGGACTTCCCAGGAGGTCTCCAGCAGGAGCCGCTGCTGCGGGTCCATGGCGAGGGCCTCGCGCGGTGAGATGCCGAAGAAGCCAGCGTCGAAGCGGCCCGCGTCGTACACGAAGCCGCCGGACGCCGCGTAGCTGGTGCCGGGCCGGTCGGGGTCGGCGTCGTAGAGCGCGTCCAGGTTCCAGCCTCGGTCGGCGGGGAGTTCGTCGACCGCGTCGCGGCCGTCGGCGACGAGCTGCCACAGCTCCTCGGGGGTGGTGACACCGCCCGGGTAGCGGCAGCTCATGGCGACGATGACGACCGGGTCGTCGTCGGCCGCCGCGGTGCGTGTCACCGGCGCGATCCGTGCGGACGCCCCGTCGCCCAGGAGTTCGGCGCGCAGGTGGCGGGCGAGGGCGCCGGGTGAGGAGTAGTCGAAGACGACGGTGACGGGCAGGCGCAGGCCCGTCACCGCGGTGAGCCGGTTGCGCATCTCCACGGCGGTCAGCGAGTCGAAGCCGAGGTCGCGGAAGGCGCGCTCGGGTGCGATGGAGTCGTCGGTGTCGTGGCCGAGCACGGCCGCGGCCTCGGTGCGTACGAGGTCGGTCAGGACGCGTTCACGCTCGGGTCCGGGCAGGTCGCGCAGCCGGTCACGGAGGCTTCCGGTGGCCGGCGCCACGTCGTCGTGGGCCGGGTTGGTGACCGGCCCCAGGGCGGCGCGGGCCTCGGGGACGCCGGCGATGAGAGGGCTGGGCCTGCCGGTGGTGAAGACCGTGGCGAACCGGTCCCAGTCGATGTCGGCGACCAGGGTGAGCGTCTCGTCGTGGTCGAGGACCTGCCTGAGGGCGGTGAAACAGATGGCCGGCGGCATGAACACCACGCCCTGGGACCGCAGTTGGTCCTCGGCGAGCGCTGCCGCCATACCGCCGCCGTCTTCCGGGCTCCAGATGCCCCACACGACCGAGGTGGCGGTCAGGCCTCGGACCCTGCGGTTCTCGGCGAGCGCGTCGAGGTGGGCGTTGGCGGCGGCGTACGCACCGTGGATCGCGCTGCCCCACACGCCGGATATGGAGGAGAACAGTACGAAGGCGTCGAGTGTGTCCCGGTCGAAGAGCGCGTCCAGGTGCGCCGCGCCCAGTGCTTTGGCGTCCAGGGTGTCGGCGAACTCGTCCAGGTTCGTCCCGTCGAGCGCCACGAGCGAGCCGCCGGCGGCGGCGTGCAGCACGGAGCGGATCTCGCAGCCGTCCGCCGCCAGGCCCGCGACGAGCGCGGCGAGGGCGTCCCGGTCGGTGATGTCGCAGGCGGCGACCGTGACGCGCGCACCCGAGTCGGAGATCTCCTGGACGAGTTCACCGGCTCCGGGTGCATCGGGACCTCGGCGGCTGACGAGTACGAGGTGCTCGGCGCCTTCCCGGGCGAGCCGGCGGGCGATGTACGCGCCGAGGCCACCGGTGCCGCCGGTGATCAGCGTGGTGCCGTGCGGGGTCCAGGTGCGGCGTGGGGCGGCGTCGCCGAGCGGGGCGCGGACGAGCCTGCGGCCGTGCAGGCCCGCGCCGCGCACGGCGAGCTGGTCCTCGGCGCCGGGCGCGGCGAGCACCGCGCACAGCCGGGCCGCGGCCCGCGTGTCAGGCTCCGGCGGCAGATCGACGAGGCCGCCCCAGCGGCGCGGGTGTTCCAGGGCGGCGCACCGGCCCAGGCCCCAGCTCATGTGCTGGGCGGGGTGTACGGCCGCGTCGGCGGGGCCGACGGCGACGGCACCGCACGTGGCCCACCACAGCGGCGCGGTGACACCGGCGTCGCCGAGTGCCTGCACCAGGGCGAGGTTGAGGGCCGCGCCCACGGGCACCGACGGCCGGCGCGAGTGCGGTCGTTCATCGGCGGCGAGCAGCGACAGGACGCCCGCCGGCGCGGTGCCCGCGAGGGCGTCGGCGATCCGGACGGCGAGCAGGCCGCGTTCGGCGTCGGCCTCGTCCAGGGTGACGGTGACCACGGTGGCCCCGGCGTCCTCCAGGGCGCGTACGCAGGCGAGGGACCAGGTGTCCTCGGTCGGCGTGACCGACGAGTCGGGCGGCGCGGGCGTGGTGGACGAGGCGGACCCGACCGGCGCGGCGGACGAGGCGAGCGAGGTCGGCGGCAGAACGAGCCACGTGCCGGACAGGCGGGCGGCCGTGGGCTCGGGCAGGGGTTGCCAGGTGGGCCGGTAGCGCCAGGACTCGACGGTGGCGAGTTCGGCGCGCTGCTGCCGCCAGACGGCGAGCGCGGGCAGCACCGCGCTGAGCGGCTCCTCGGGCCCGACTCCGAGCGTGGCGGTCAGCTGGGGCAGGTCCCCGGTGCGGACGGCCTCCCAGAAGCGGTCCTCCACGGGATCGGCGGGCGCGCCCGCCACGGTCGGCGCGGGTGGCGTCCGAAGCCAGTAGGCGCGTCGCCGGAAGGCGTACGTGGGCAGTTCGGCCCCCGAGTCATGGCCGACGAACACCCGGGACCAGTCCGGGGACAGCCCGCGGGTGTGGGCCTCTGCGAGGGCGAGCAGGAAACGGTCCGGTCCCCCCTCGTCCCGGCGGAGCGTACCGAGCACGGCGGCGGGCCGCTCCGGGTGCGCGGACTCGGCGGTCTGCTCCACGCCGACGGTCAGCACCGGATGGGCGCTGACCTCGACGAAGAAGCCGTAGCCCTGGTCGAGCAGACCGCGCACGGTCTCTTCGAAGCGCACGGTCTGCCGCAGGTTGCGGTACCAGTACCCGGCGTCCAGGACCGTGGTGTCGGGCACCGGGGCGGCGTCCACCGTGGAGTGGAACGGCACCTCGGCGGCGCGCGGGGTGATGCCCGCGAGCACGGTGCGCAGCCGCTCCTCGATCGCCTCGACGTGCACGGAGTGCGAGGCGTAGTCGACGGGGATGACCCGGGCCCGTACGTCCCGCGCGACGAGGGCCGCGACGATGCCCTCGATCGCCTCCGGGTCTCCTGAGAGAACTGTCGTCGCGGGCCCGTTGACCGCCGCGACGGACAGCCGCCCGGCCCACAGCCGGAGGTACGGGCCGAGGTCGGCGGCGGGCAGCGGCACGGACGCCATGCCACCGCGCCCCGCGATGTCCCCCAGCGCCCGGCTGCGCAGCGCGACGACCTTGGCCGCGTCGTCCAGGGACAGCGCGCCCGCCACGCACGCGGCGGCGATCTCCCCCTGGGAGTGCCCGGCCACCGCGTCCGGTTCGATGCCGTACGAGCGCCACAGCTCCGCCAGCGACACCATCACGGCGAACAGCACGGGCTGCACCACGTCGACCCGCTCCAGGGACGGCGCGCCGTCGGCACCGCGCACCACCTCCTCCAACGACCAGTCCACGTAGGGCGACAGAGCGCGCTCGCACGCGGCCATCCGGTCGGCGAACACCGGCTCCCCGTCGAGGAGACCGACCGCCATGCCCGGCCACTGCGAGCCCTGTCCGGGGAAGACGAACACGGTCTTGCCGACGGCTCCGGTGGCCCCCCGTACGAGACGCGGGGACGGGGCGCCCGCGGCGAGCGCGGTGAGCCCCTCCACGAACCCCGCCCGGTCCGCCGCCACGACGGCGGCGCGGTGCTCGAAGGCGGACCGCGTGGTCGCGAGGGCCCGGCCGATGGCGCCGTCCGTGACCGGGGCACCCCTGGCCGGGTCCCCCGACATGGCCTCCACGTGGGCCAGGAGGCGGGCGGCCTGGGCACGCAGGGTCTCCTCGTCGCGGGCGGAGACCACCCACGGCGACGGGCCCACGGCGGGCGCGGTCCCCGGCTCCTCGGTGTCCTGCGTGATGTCCTCCTCGAGAACGAGGTGGGCGTTGGTGCCGCTCACGCCGAAGGCGGACACCCCGGCCCGGCGCGGCCGTCCCGCCCGCTGCCAGGGACGGGACTCGGTCAGGACGCGGACGGCGCCCCGCGACCAGTCGACGAAGGGGGTCGGCTCGTCGACGTGCAGGGTGCGGGGCAGCCGCCCGTGGCGCAGGGCCATGACCATCTTGATGACGCCGCCGACACCGGCCGCACCGGAGGTATGACCGATGTTCGACTTCAACGACCCGATCCACAGAGGCCGTTCGGTTTCGCGCCCCTGCCCGTAAGTGGCGAGCAGCGCCTGCGCCTCGATGGGATCTCCGAGCCTCGTACCGGTGCCGTGTGCCTCCACGGCGTCCACGTCGCCGGGCGCGAGCCGGGCGTCGGCGAGGGCGGCGGCGATGACCCGTTCCTGGGCGGGCCCGTTGGGCGCGGTCAGACCGTTGCTCGCGCCGTCCTGGTTGACGGCGGAGCCCCGTACGACGGCGAGTACCCGATGTCCGTGCCGACGCGCGTCGGCGAGGCGCTCCAGTACGACGACGCCGGCTCCCTCGGACCAGCCGGTACCGTCGGCGGACGCCGCGAAGGCCTTGCAGCGCCCGTCCGCGGACAGCGCCCGCTGGCGGCTGAAGGCGACGAACGCGTCCGGAGTCGCCATCACCGCGACACCGCCCGCCAGGGCGAGGGAGCACTCGCCGGCCCGCAGCGAACGGACCGCGAGGTGCAGCGCGACCAGGGACGACGAGCAGGCGGTGTCGACGCTGATGGCGGGGCCTTCGAGGCCCAGGGTGTAGGCGACGCGGCCCGAGACGACACTGGCGGCCGTGCCGGTGTCGAGGAGGCCCTGCAGTTCGGGGACGTCGCGCGAGGCGCTGCCGTAGTCGTTGCGCATCGCGCCGATGAACACGCCGGTCCGGGTGGAGCGCAGCGAGGCGGGGTCGATGGCCGCGCGTTCGACGGCCTCCCAGGCGGTCTCCAGGACGAGGCGCTGCTGCGGGTCCATGGCGAGGGCCTCGCGCGGCGAGATCCCGAAGAAGCCCGGATCGAAGTCGGCGGCGTCGTGCAGGAACCCTCCGTGGCGTGTGGAGGAGGTACCGGGGTGGTCGGGGTCGGGGTGGTAGAGCGCCTCGGTGTCCCAGCCTCGTCCGGTGGGCCAGCCGGTGATGGCGTCGGTGCCGCTGTCGACGAGGTCCCACAGTCGCTCGGGGGTGTCGGCGCCGCCGGGGTAGCGGCAGCTCATGGCGACGATCGCGACGGGCTCGTGGCGGGCGTCCTCCGCCTCACGCAGTCGCCGCCTGGCGTCCCCCAGGTCCGCGGTGGCACGCCTGAGGTATTCGAGGAGCTTGTCGTTGTCCGGCATGGGTGTCTCGCTTCTCCCTCAGGCGCCGTAATTGTTGTCGAGCAGTTCGAAGAGTTCGTCGGCGGTGGCGGTGGCCGTGTCGGCACCGTTCGCCCCGCCGGCGTCGCCGTCCCGCGGTCGGCGGCTGTTCCATGTGCTCAGCAGGTCGCGCAGGCGGATGCCGATCTCGTCAGCGTCGGGGGTGTCCGTGCCCGCGCCGGCCAGCGCGTCGGCGAGGCGGTCCAGTTGTGCGAGGACAGGCCGCTCCGGTCCGGGTGGCGCGGCCAGCCGTTCATGGAGGTGGGCGGCGAGCCCGGCGGGTGTGGGGTGGTCGAAGACCACGGTGGGCGGCAGCTCGATCCCCGTCGCCGCACTGAGACCGGTCCTGAACGTCACGGCGAGCATCGAGTCGAACCCCGCCGCGACGAAGGGCCGGTCGGGCTCGACGGCCGCCGTGCCGGAGTGTCCGAGCTGGGCGGCGGCATGCGCGAGGACCAGGTCGAGGACGGTGCGGCGGCGGTCGGTCTCGTCCAGCGGCGCGAGCCGTGCGGCGAGTTCGGCCGCCGGGTCCGTCACTGGCGGCCCGGCCGCAGGCTCCGGGGCGGTGGCCGCCGCAGTGACGGCGTCGGCGGACCGGCCCGGGGTGGGCAGCCAGTAGCGCTGGTGCTGGAAGGCGTAGGTGGGCAGGGCCACGTGCGCACCGGTGGGCGGGGGCAGTACGGCGGCCCAGTCCACGGGGGCGCCGTGTGTCCATGCCTCGGCGAGCGAGGTGAGGAGGCGGTCGGTGCCGCCGTCGTCGCGGCGGACCGTGCCGACGGCGCCGACGGGCCGCCCCGCCCGCTCGGCGGTCTGGGTGACGGCGGCGGTCAGCACCGGGTGCGGGCTCATCTCGACGAACAGGTCGTGTCCGGCGGCGAGCAGGCTCTCGGTGGCGCCCGCGAACGCGACCGGTTCGCGCAGGTTGCGGTACCAGTAGTCCGCGTCGAGGACGGCACCGTCGACGACGTCACCGGTGACGGTGGAGTACAGCGGCACCTCCGGCGTCCGCGGCCGTACTCCGGCGAGGGCGGTGCGCAACGCGTCGCCGACGTCGGTGACCTGGGCGGAGTGGGCGGCGTAGTCGACGGGGAGCCGCCGGGCCCGTACGGTCTGGCGGGTGCAGTCGGCGAGCAGCGCCTCCAGCGCGGCGGGTTCGCCCGCGACGACGACGGCCTCGGGACCGTTGACCGCGGCCACCCCGATCCGCTCGTCGTAGGGGATCAGGAGTTCCCGTACGTGTGCCTCGGGTGCGGCCAGGGAGACCATGCCGCCGCGGCCCGAGAGGCGCAGGAGTTCCCGGCTGCGGAGGGCGACGACACGGGCGGCGTCCTCCAGGGACAGCGCCCCGGCCACACACGCCGCGGCGATCTCCCCCTGCGAGTGCCCCACCACGGCCGC
>NZ_LGCN01000262.1 GCF_001279005.1 Streptomyces caelestis | reverse complement strand
CGCACACTCGGCGATCCGGGCCGCGAACACCGCATCCGAAGCAAGGAGTTCACGCGCCATCCCCGGCCACTGCGACCCCTGCCCGGGGAACACGAACACAGTGCGTGCCTCGCCCGCGCGGCCCAGGACGGCACCGGGTGCGGGCGCCCCGGCCCCCAGAGCCGTGAGCGCGCCGAGGATCTCCTGCCGGGTGCGGCCGGTCACCGCGGCACGGTGGCGGAACGCGGTGCGGGTGGTGGCGAGCGCGTGGGCGAGATCCGCGAGCGACGTCCCGGGCGTGGCCTCGGCGTGGTCGCGAAGGCGGCGGGCCTGAGCCCGCAGGGCCGGGGCGGAGGCCGCGGACAGCGGCAGGACCACCGCGTCACCGGGGACCGGCTCGGGTGCGGTGACCGCGACGAGCGGCGCGGACGCCGGGGCCTCGCCCGGGGCCCGGCCGCCGTCCAGAACCCGGTGACCCTCCGGGGCCAGTTCGAGCACCACGTGCGCGTTGGTGCCGCTCATGCCGAACGACGAGACCCCGGCGCGGCGCGGACGGCCGGTCTCCTCCCACGGGCGGGCCTCGGTCAGCAGCCGTACCGCGCCCTTGGACCAGTCCACCTTGGTGGAAGGCACGTCGACGTGGAGGGTGCGGGGCATCAGGCCGTGCCGCAGGGCCATGACCGTCTTGATGACCCCGGCGACACCCGCGGCGGCCTGGGTGTGGCCGATGTTGGACTTCAGCGAGCCGAGCCACAACGGACGCTCCGCGGGCCGGTCCTGGCCGTAGACGGCGAGCAGTGCCTGGGCCTCGATGGGGTCGCCGAGGGTGGTGCCGGTGCCGTGCGCCTCGACGAGGTCGACGTCACCGCCGGTCAGCCCAGTGGCGGCCAGCGCCCGGCGCAGGACGCGCTCCTGCGCGGGACCGCTCGGGGCGGTGAGGCCGTTGCTGGCTCCGTCCTGGTTGACGGCGGAGCCCCGGACGACGGCGAGGACCCGGTGCCCCCGGCGGCGGGCCTCGGAGAGCCGTTCGACCACCACGACGCCGACGCCCTCGCCCCAGCCGGTGCCGTCGGCGGCGTCCGCGAAGGACTTGCAGCGCCCGTCGGGCGAGAGCCCGCGCTGGCGGCTGAACTCCACGAAGGCGTCGGGGGACGCCATGACGGCGGCGCCGCCGACGAGCGCGAAGGAGCACTCCCCCGCGCGCAACGCCTGTCCGGCCAGATGCAGGGCGACCAGCGAGGAGGAACAGGCGGTCTCGACGGTGACGGCGGGGCCCTCGATGCCGAGGGTGTAGGCGATGCGTCCGGAGGCGACGCTCGTGACCGTGCCGCTCAGCAGGTGGCCCTCCACGTCGGCGGCCGCGTCCCGCGGCCCGGTACCGTATCCCTGGCCCGCGACGCCCAGATAGACGCCGCCCTGGCTGCCGCGCAGCGATCCGGGGTCGAGGCCCGCGCGTTCCAATGCCTCCCACGAGGTCTCCAGGAGGAGCCGTTGCTGCGGGTCCATGGCGAGGGCCTCGCGCGGCGATATCCCGAAGAACTCGGCGTCGAAGTCCCCCGCGCCGTCGAGGAACCCGCCGCCGGTCGTGTAGAAGGTCCCTTCGCGCGCGGGGTCGGGGTCGTAGAGGGCGTCGAGGGGCCAGCCGCGGTCGTCGGGCAGCGGGCCGATCGTGTCCCGCTCGCCGACGACGAGGTCCCACAAATCCTCGGGGCTCCGTACGCCTCCCGGGAAGCGGCAGGCCATGCCGATGACGGCCAACGGCTCGGTGGCCGTGGCGGGCACGCTGGGCGCGCCCTCGGAATCCTCGGGGGCGGCGCCGTTCAGTTCGGTGAGCAGGTGGTGGCCGAGCACGGTGGCCGTGGGGTGGTCGAAGACGGTGCTCGCGGGCAGGGTGAGGCCGGTGGCGGCGGCGAGGCGGTTGCGCAGTTCCACGGCGGTGAGCGAGTCGAAGCCGAGGTCGTGGAAGGGCCGCCCGGCGTCGACGGCCACCGGCGAGTCGTGGCCCAGGACGGCGGCCGCCTCGGTGCGCACGAGCTCGGTGAGCAGGCGCTGCCGCTCGGCGCCGGGCAGCACGGCGAGCCGCTCGCGCCAGCGGACGGCGGCGTCGGTCTCCGAGTCCCGCCCCGCCGCGGCCACCGGCCCGTTCGCCGGCTCGGTCGTCGCCTCAAGAAGGTCGCCGAACAGGGCGCTCTCCCGCCCGGAACGGAAGGTTGGGGCGAACCGCGCCCAGTCCATGTCCGCGACGGCGAGGCCGCTGTCGTCCCGCTCCAGGGCCCGCCACAGCGCGTCGAGCGCCGCCTCGGGTGCCATCGGGACCAGGCCGAGGCGGCGCAGTTGGGCGCCGGTCTCCCCCTGTGCCATGCCCGGCCCGGCCCACGGCCCCCAGGCCACGCAGGTCGCGGCGCGTCCCTGTGCGCGCCGCCGCGCGGCGGCGGCGTCGAGGAAGGCGTTGGCGGCGGCGTAGGTGGCCTGTCCCGCGCTGCCCCAGACGGCGGAGACCGACGAGAAGAGCACGAAGGCCTCCAGGCCGTCGCCGAGCAGCGCGTCGAGGTGGACGGTTCCGCGCACCTTGGCCGCGGTCTCCTCGGTGAGCAGCGCGGGCGTGCAGTCCTCGATACGGGTGGCGGAGGTGACACCGGCCGCGTGGAAGACGGCCCGTACGGTGTCACCGTCGGCCGCGAGCCGGGCGAGGAGGTCGGCGAGCGCCGGCCGGTCGGCGACGTCGCAGGCCGCGACGGTGGTACGGGTGCCCGCCGCGGTCAGCTCCCGGACGAGTTCGGCGGCACCGGGCGCCCGCGCACCTCGGCGGCTGGTCAGGACGAGGTGGTCGGCGCCGCCCCGGGCCAGGCGGCGGGCCACCTGGGCGCCGAGGCCGCCGGTGCCGCCGGTGACGAGGACGGTGCCGCGTACCGTCCACGCGCGCGCGCCGCCCTCAGCCGTGCGGCCATCACCGCCGGCGGCAGGCTCCCTGACCAGGCGGCGGCCGTACAGGCCGTCCGCGCGGACCGCCACCTGGTCCTCGGCGCAGCGGTCGGCGCCGCCGTCGTCGGGTGCGCGCACGGCCCCGGCCAGCAGGGCGCACAGGCGTCGCATGGCGGTGTCGTCGAGTTGTTCGGGCAGGTCCACGAGACCGCCCCAGCGCCGCGGGTGTTCCAGCGCGGCGACCCTGCCGAGGCCCCACACCTGGGCCTGTTCGGGCCGGTCCGGGCCGCTGTCGTCCACGGCGACGGCACCGGTGGTGACGCACCACAGCGGAGCGTCGGCGCCCGCGTCGCCGAGGGCCTGGACGAGTTGGAGGGTGGTTCCGGGACCGGTGACAGGGGCGAGCAGCGACAGTACGCCGGTCATGCCGGACGGTACGCGGGCGGCGAGGCCGGACCGGTCGGTGCCGTCGGGGACGGCGAGGACGGACACGTCGGCGCCGTGCCCGGTGAGCGCGGCCCCGCACGCCTCGGCGAGCGGCGCCCCGACGGCCGCCTCGGGCACGACGAGCAGCCAGCTGCCGGACAGCCGGGCGGGGGCCGGGTCGGGCAGGGCGCGCCAGGTGACGCGGTGGGTCCAGGCGTCCGCCGGGTCGGCGGGGGAGGCGGTGACGGCCGGGCGTGGCGCGGGCCAGTACCTGCGGTGCTGGAACGGATAGGTGGGCAGGTCGAGCGGTGGCGTGTGGGCCGGGGTGCCCACGCTCCAGTCGACCGGCACGCCCCGTACGTGCAGGGCGGCGAGGGCCGCGGCCAGCGACTCGGCCTCGGTGCGTCCCTCGCGCAGCAGCGGTACGGCGCGGCAGTCGTCCTCGGGGGTGCGGCACTCCTCGATGAGTCCGGACAGGACGCCGGCCGGGCCGAGTTCGAGACAGCTGGTGGTGGACTCCGCGAGCAGGGTGCGGGCGCCGTCGAGGAAGCGGACGGTGCCGCGGACCTGCCGCACCCAGTACTCGGGGTCGCACAGCTGGTCGGCGGGGGCGCGCTCGCCGGTGAGGTTGGAGATGACGGGGATGCGCGGCGGCGCGTACGTCACGCGGTGTGCCACGGAACGGAATGCGTCGAGCATCGCCTCCATGCGTACCGAGTGGAAGGCGTGGCTGACGGCGAGTTCCTTGGTGCGGCGGCCCCGCGCCCGGAAGACCCCGGCGAGCCGCAGGACGGGCGTACGGTCGCCGGACAGCACGGTGGAGCACGGCCCGTTGACGGCGGCGACCGACACACCGTCCGCGTCGGCGCCGGCGTCCGCGAGCAGTGTCCGTACCTCCTCCTCGTCGGCCTCCACGGCCACCATGGCGCCGCCGCCGGGCAGCGCGTCCATGAGGCGGCCACGGGCGGCGACCAGGGCGCAGGCGTCCGACAGACCGAGCACCCCGGCCACGTGTGCGGCGGCGAGCTCGCCGATGGAGTGCCCGAGCAGTGCGTCGGGCCGTACGCCCCAGTGCTCCATCAGCCGGAACAGCGCCACCTGGAGGGCGAACAGCGCGGGCTGAGTGCAGCCGGTGCGGTCCAGGAGCGCGGCATGCCCGGTGCCGGGAGCGGCGAACATGATGTCGCGCAGGGGCACCGCGAGGTCCGGGGAGAGGTGCGGTGCCAGGTGGGTGAGGACGTCGTCGAGGGCGTCGGCGAAAGCCGGTTCGGTGCGGTAGAGACCGGCGCCGGCGCCCGGCCGCTGGCTGCCCTGACCGGGGAAGAGGAAAGCCGTCCGGCCGGGTGCGCCCGCGTGTCCGGTGACGAGCCGTCCCGAGGAGGCCCCGTCGGCCAGGGCTTCCAGAGCGGCGAGGAGCGCGCCGGGGTCGTGGCCGAGAACGGCGGCGCGGTGGTCGAGCGCGGCACGCCGGGTGGCGAGGGCATGGGAGACGTCCGCGAAGCGGCCGGAGTGTTCGCCAAGGGACGTCGCTCCGGGACCGGGATACATCGCTGTGAGATGCGTACGCAGCCGTGCGGCCTGTGCACGTAAGGCGTCCGGGGTGCGGGCGGACAGCAGCAGCGGCACGGTGATCCCCGTACCGGGTGCGTCGTCCGCCGCCGGTGTCTCGGCGGACGGTGCCTGTTCCACGACGATGTGGGCGTTGGTGCCGCTGATGCCGAACGAGGAGACTCCGGCCCGCCGCGGCTCGTCCGTCCGGGGCCAGGGCGTCGGCCCGGTGAGCAGCCGTACGGCACCGGCGGACCAGTCGATGTGCGGGTTCGGTTCATCGGCGTGCAACGTGCCCGGCAGTTCCCCGGCGCCGAGGGCGAGCACCATCTTCATGAGCCCGGCGACTCCGGCGGCGGCCTGGGTGTGCCCGATGTTGGACTTGACCGAGCCGAGCCACAGCGGCCGGCCGGCGGGCCGCCCGGCGTGCACGGCCTGGAGTGCCTGGGCCTCGATGGGGTCCCCGAGCACGGTGCCGGTGCCGTGCGCCTCCACGGCGTCGACCTGGTCGGGGCGCAGGCCGGCGTCGGCGAGCGCGGCGCGGACGACGGTCTGCTGGGCGGGCCCGTTGGGGGCGGTCAGACCGTTGCTCGCGCCGTCCTGGTTGACGGCCGAGCCCCGGATCACGGCCAGCACCCGGTGACCGCGGCGACGGGCCTCGCTCAGCCTCTCCAGGAGCAGGACTCCGGCGCCCTCGCCCCAGGCGGTGCCGTCCGCGCCCGCCCCGAACGCCTTGCACCGTCCGTCACGGGCCAGGCCGCGTTGGCGGCTGAACTCGACGAACAGGCGCGGCGTGCTCATCACCGTGACCCCGCCGGCGAACGCCTGCTCGCAGTCGCCGCGCCGCAACGCCTGGGTGGCGAGGTGCACGGCGACCAGGGACGAGGAGCAGGCCGTGTCCACGGTGAGTGCGGGCCCTTGGAGACCGAGGACGTAGGAGATCCGGCCGGACATCACACTGGCGGTGTTGCCGGTGAGGAGGTGCCCTTCGGACACCTCGGGGTCAGCGCCGACGAGGCCCGGGTAGTCCTGGCCGTTGGTGCCGACGAAGACGCCGACCCGGCGCCCGCGCAGCGCGGTCGGGTCCTGCCCGGCGTGCTCCGCGGCCTCCCAGGCGGTTTCCAGCAGGAGACGCTGCTGCGGGTCCATGGCGAGCGCCTCACGCGGCGAGATACCGAAGAACCCGGCGTCGAAGCCGGCGGCGTCCGTGACAAACGCGCCCCGGGTGCAGTAGGTGGTGCCGGGCCGGTCCGGGTCCGGGTCGTAGAGTCCGGCTGTGTCCCAGCCTCGGTCCGAGGGCCAGTCGGTGACCGCGTCCCGGCCCTCGGTGAGCAGCCGCCACAGCTCTTCGGGGCGCGTCACGCCGCCGGGGAACCGGCAGCCCATGCCGACGACGGCGATGGGTTCGTCGTCGGAGGCGGTGGATGTCCCGGTCCGGGCGTCGGGGGCGGGCCCGCTCGCGATGCCCGGTCCGCCGACCGTACCGAGTTCGCACAGGAGGTGCTCGGCGAGGACGGCCGGTGTGGGCCGGTCGAAGAGCACGGTGGCGGGCAGTCGTACGTCGGTGGCGGCGGCCAGCCGGTTGCGCAGCTCGACCGCCGTCAGCGAGTCGAACCCCAGCTCTGTGAAGGCCCGTTCGGGATGCACGGCGTCGGGTGTGGTGTGCCGCAGCACCGCCGCCGCGTGCGTCCGCACGAGGTCGGTGACGAACCGCGCCCGTTCGGCGACGGGCACGGCGGCGAGCTGACCGCGCAGCGCCCCCTCGGACCCCGCGGACGCCTTGGACCCGTCGGACGTATCGGGCCGGCTCTCGACCCTGTCGTCGTCCCGGCCGGTCAGCTCGGAGAGCAGCGTGGCGGCGCGGGGTCCCGCGGTGCCGGCGAACCGCCGCCAGTCGGCGTCGGCGACGACGACCAGCGCGTCGTCCTGGGTGAGGGCACGTCCGATGGCGGTGACGGCGACCGTGGGGTCCATGGAGGACAGACCGCGGTCCCGCAGCCGGCCCGCGACGCCGTCGGCGAGCATCCCCTCACCGGCGGCCCAGGCGCCCCAGGCGAGGGCTGTACCGGGCAGTCCGTCGGCCCGCCGGGAGGCGACGAAGGACTCCAGCGCGGCGTTGGCCGCCGCGTAGTTGGCCTGTCCCGCGTTGCCCACGACCCCCATGAGGGAGGTGAAGACGACGAACGCCGACAGGTCGAGGTCCGCGGTCGCCCGGTGCAGCACGTCGGCGGCGGTCACCTTGGCCCGGAGCGACACGGAGAGCCGTGCGGGTGTGAGGGCGTCGAGGACTCCGTCGTCGAGAACGCCCGCCGCGTGCACGACGGCGGTCAGCGGACGGTCCGGTGGCAGTGCGCCGAGCAGCTCCGTCACCTGCCGCGGGTCGGTGACGTCGCACGCCGCCACGGTCACGGAGGTACCCGACTCCTCCAGTTCCGCGCGCAGTGCGTCCGCACCGGGCGCCCGCGGTCCGCGGCGGCCGACGAGCAGCAGATGGTCCGCGCCGTGCGCGGCCAGCCACCGCGCCACGTGGGAGCCGACGCCTCCGGTGCCGCCGGTGACGAGGACCGTGCCGTGGCCGAACGCCCGGTCCGGGACCGGCGTTTTGCCGTGCGCCGGCGCGGGCAGCAGCCGCCGTCCGTGGACCCCGGTCGCCCTGACCGCGACCTGGTCCTCGTCGGTCACGGACGCCAGTACGGCGCACAGCCGCCGCAGTGTCCGCTCGTCCGGCTTCTGCGGCAGGTCGATCGAACCGCCCCAGCGGTCGGGGTGTTCCAGCGCGGCACAGCGGCCGAGTCCCGCGACGGCCGCGTGCGCGGCAGCGCCCGGCCGTTCCCCGGCTTCGATCACGGCCGTGCCGCGCGTGACGCACCACAGCGGCGCGTCGGTCCCGGCGTCACCGAGCGCCTGGACCAGAGCGAGGGTGAGGGCGAGCGCGCCGGGCAGTGAGGGGTGTTCGGGGTGCGGGTGCTGTTCGTCCGCCAGCAGGGAGAGGACTCCGGCGAGGGGCCGCTCTCCGGCAGCCTCGGTGAGCGCGGCGGCCAGCGCGGCACGGCTCTGCCCGGGCCCTTCGGCGGTGACGACGGTGAGATCGAGACCGAGCGCCGCGAGCCCGCTCACGACGTCGGCGGCGGCCCCCTCGGCCTCCTGCGAGGGGCACACGGCGAGCCAACGCCCGGGCGGCGCTGCGGCGGGCGGCACATCCAGCGGTCGCCAGGCCACGCGGTGCCGCCAGGAGTCGACGCGCCGCTCCCGCGTCCGGCCGTCCCGCCAGGCCGTCAGCGCGGGCAGCACCTCGTCCAGGGCCTGTGGCGTCACGCTCAACGTCGCGGCCAGACGCGCCGGTTCTGCTGCCGTGAGCTCCTCCCACAGCCTGTCCACCGCGTCGGACCGGCCACCCGTCGCCCCGGACCGGTCGGCCGTCGGCCGCGTACCGGAAAGCCAGAACCGCTCGCGCTGGAAGGCGTAGGTGGGCAGCTCGGTCCGGACCGCCCCGGTGCCGTCGAAGACGGGCGAGAAGTCGACGGCGACGCCCCGCGTGTGTGCCTGTCCCACGGCCAGGAGCATGCGCCGCAGC
>NZ_LGCN01000261.1 GCF_001279005.1 Streptomyces caelestis | reverse complement strand
GAGCGACCAGAGTTCGTCAGGAACCAACCGCTGCGACAAACCAACACCCATGGCACGGCATCATGCCGCATCAACCTCACACCACGTGAGACAAGCTCTATGTCGTCCGGACGCTCATGCGCGATGACTTCGACCAGCGGTTCCAGACCGCCGTCGAGGAGACGGAGAAGTTCTACGAGGCCACGTGAGCCCCATGGGCCCGGTGCACCCCATGGGCCCGGTGCACCCCGCGGGCCCGGTGAGCCCCGCGGGGCCCGTGGGCCCCTTGGCGCGGGATCAGGTCAGGCCCAGCGCCGGCATCAGGTAGTAGAAGGTGAAGACCGCCGCCACCGCGTACATCGCCGGCGGGACCTCCCGGCCGCGGCCGACCACCAGGCGCAGCGCCACGAAGGTGATGAAGCCCATGCCGATGCCGTTGGTGATCGAGTAGGTGAACGGCATCATCAGCATCGTCACGAAGGCCGGGACGGCGATCGTGTGGTCGGCCCAGTCGATCTCCTTGATCGACCCGGCCAGGATCAGGAAGCCCACCGCGACCAGTGCCGGGGTGGCCGCCTGGGACGGGACCATGGTGGCGACGGGCGTGAGGAACAGCGCCGCCGCGAACAGGCCGCCGGTGACGACGTTGGCGAAGCCGGTCCGCGCGCCCTCGCCGACGCCGGCCGTGGACTCCACGAAGGCGGTGGTGGCCGAGGAGGAGCTGGCGCCGCCCGCGGCGACCGCGACGCCGTCGATGAACAGGACCTTGTTGATGCCGGGCATCTGGCCCTGCGCGTCGGTCAGCTTGGCCTCGTCCGAGACGCCCATGATCGTGCCCATCGCGTCGAAGAAGCACGACAGCAGCACGGTGAAGACGAACAGGATGCCGGTCAGCACGCCGACCTTGCCGAAGCCGCCGAACAGGCTGACCTCGCCGATCAGGCCGAAGTCGGGGGTGGCGAGCGGGTTGCCGGGCCAGGTCGGGGTCGTCAGGCCCCAGGACGGGACGTCGGCGACGGCGTTGACGATCAGCGCGACGACCGTCATGACGACGATCGAGATGAGGATCGCGCCCGGCACCCTGCGCACGATCAGCGCCAGCGTGAGCAGCGTGCCGAGGACGAAGACGAGGACCGGCCAGCCGATGAGGTGACCGCCGGTGCCGAGCTGGAGCGGGACGGTGGTCTGGGCGGCGTCCGGCATGCGGGTGACGAACCCGGAGTCGACCAGACCGATCAGCAGGATGAACAGGCCGATGCCGATGGCGATGGCCTTGCGCAGTCCGTAGGGGACGGCGTTCATCACGCGCTCGCGCAGACCGGTGGCGACCAGGATCATGACGACGAAGCCGGCCAGCACCACCATGCCCATGGCGTCCGGCCACGACATGCGCGGCGCGAGCTGGAGGGCGACGACCGAGTTCACGCCGAGTCCGGCGGCCAGCGCGATCGGGACGTTGCCGATGACGCCCATGAGCAGCGTGGTGAACGCCGCGGTCAGGGCGGTCGCGGTGACCAGCTGGGCGTTGTCGAGCTGGTGGCCGTACATGTCCTTCGCGCTGCCCAGGATGATCGGGTTCAGCACGACGATGTACGCCATGGCGAAGAAGGTGGCGAACCCACCGCGGATCTCGCGGGACAGGGTGCTGCCGCGCTCGGAGATCCGGAAGTAGCGGTCCAGAGCGCCGCCGGATGCGGCACCGGACCCCGGCTGCTCGGGGGTGGGGGCCTTGGCGGTGGCCGACGGGGACATGCGGGGACCTCATCACCGGTGGGCGTCCCCCCGAAGCCCTTTGGTGTTTTCTACGAATGAAAGCGGTCAGAGACAAACGGATTCAGTATGAACATATAACGCCGTCCACGCTATCTCCGCGCGTAGACCCGCACGGCCCCCTGCGGTCTCCGTCACGCGGCCCATGCGGTCCCCGTCACGTGCCGGGTCCCTCGTAAGCTGTCCGCATGGCGAAGTGGACCCCCAAGCACGAGGCGCCGGAGCCCCTGGAGGGCCCCGTGGTCGCCACCATCATCGGCGGCACGATCGTCTGGTTCGCCCTGTTCCTGGTCCAGCTGCCGTTCTACGGCTGGTTCGACGACCACGGCCACACCTGGTGGCTGTGGACCTGCCTGGCCGGCGGCGGGCTCGGCTTCATCGGCATCTGGTACGTCCGCAGGCGCGACGCCGCGATCAAGCGGACCCGGGCGGCCGGGGCGGCCTCCGCGGCCGGCCACTCCCCCGCCCCGTCGGCCGACTGAGTCCTGCCGACTGAGTCCTGCCGACCGGGCCCCGCCGGCCTCCGCGCCGCCGCCGTACGACCACGGCACTACGGCCGTCCTCCCCAGGTCGGATCTTCCGCCGATCGGGTGGGTGGGCCGTCGGATCCGCACGTACCGTCGGATGCATGACGCATCTCGAGGCGGGCGACCGGGTCGACGCCGTGCGGCCCGCCAGGATCACCTCACCGGTCACCGGACTGACGGCCGCGGAAGTGGCCGAGCGGGTGGCGCGCGGACAGGTCAACGACGTGCCGGTGCGCAGCAGCCGGTCCCTCGCCGAGATCGTCCGCGCGAACGTGTTCACCCGGTTCAACGCGATCATCGGCGTGCTCTGGCTGATCATGCTGGTGGTCGCGCCCATCCAGGACAGCCTGTTCGGCTTCGTGATCCTCGCCAACACCGGCATCGGCATCGTCCAGGAGTGGCGGGCGAAGAAGACCCTCGACTCCCTCGCGGTGATCGGCGAGGTACGGCCCACGGTGCGCCGGGACGGGACGGCCGCGGAGATCGGCACCTCCGGGATCGTGCTGGACGACCTGATCGAGGTCGGACCGGGTGACAAGGTCGTCGTCGACGGGCTGTGCGTCGAGGCGGACGGCCTGGAGATCGACGAGTCACTGCTCACCGGCGAGGCCGATCCCGTGGTGAAGCGGCCCGGGGACCCGGTCCTGTCCGGCAGCTTCGTCGTCGCGGGCGGCGGCTCCTTCCAGGCGACCCGGGTGGGGCGCGAGGCGTACGCGGCGCAGCTCGCCGAGGAGGCGTCCCGGTTCACGCTGGTCCACTCCGAGCTGCGCTCGGGCATCTCCACGATCCTCAAGTACGTGACGTGGATGATGGTCCCGACCGCGATCGGCCTGGTCGTCAGCCAGCTCGTGGTCAAGGACAGCGAGCTGAAGGACTCGGTCGCCCGCACGGTCGGCGGGATCGTGCCGATGGTCCCCGAGGGACTGGTGCTGCTCACCTCCGTCGCCTTCGCGATCGGGGTGATCCGGCTGGGCCGCAAGCAGTGCCTGGTGCAGGAGCTGCCGGCGATCGAGGGGCTGGCCCGCGTCGACACGGTGTGCCTGGACAAGACGGGCACGCTCACCGAGGGCGGCATGGACGTCACCGGGCTGCGGGTGCTGGGTGACGGCGACGAGGCGTACCTCCGCAAGGTGCTGGGCGAGCTCGGCTCGGCGGACCCCCGCCCGAACGCCTCCCTGCGGGCGATCATCGACGCCTACCCGGACACCACCGGGTGGCGCCTCACCGACACCCTGCCCTTCTCCTCCGCCCGCAAGTACAGCGGCGCGACGTTCGACGAGGGCGCCGGCGCGTCCGTCAGCTGGCTGCTGGGAGCCCCGGACGTGCTGCTCGGCCCCGGCGACCCGGCGCTGGCCGAGACCGGGCGGATGAACGAGCAGGGGCTGCGGGTGCTGCTGCTCGCCCGCGTCCGCGACGGCGTGGACGCGGGCGACCCCGGGGCCGTCGAGGGCGTACGGCCGGCCGCGCTGGTGGTGCTGGAGCAGCGGCTGCGCCCGGACGCGGCCGACACCCTGCGCTACTTCGCCGAGCAGGACGTCCGCGCCAAGGTCATCTCCGGGGACAACGCGGTGTCGGTCGGGGCGGTCGCGTCCAAGCTGGGCCTGTCGGGGACGGCGGTGGACGCGCGCCGGCTGCCCGCCGACCGGGACGGGATGGCCGAGGCGCTGGACGAGGGCACGGTGTTCGGGCGGGTCACCCCGCAGCAGAAGCGGAACATGGTGGGCGCGCTCCAGTCCGGCGGCCACACGGTCGCGATGACCGGGGACGGCGTGAACGACGTGCTGGCGCTGAAGGACGCGGACATCGGCGTGGCGATGGGCTCCGGCTCGGAGGCCACGCGGGCGGTCGCGCAGATCGTGCTGCTGAACAACAGCTTCGCCACGCTGCCGTCGGTGGTGGCGGAGGGGCGGCGGGTGATCGGCAACATCACCCGGGTCGCGACGCTGTTCCTGGTGAAGACGGTGTACTCGGTGCTGCTCGCGGTGCTGGTGGTGATCTCGCAGGTGGAGTACCCGTTCCTGCCGCGCCACCTGACGCTGCTGTCCACGCTCACCATCGGCGTCCCGGCGTTCTTCCTGGCCCTCGCCCCCAACCGGGAACGCGCCCGGCCGCACTTCGTACGGCGGGTCATGCGGTACGCGATCCCGGGCGGGGTGCTGGCCGGGGCGGCGACCTTCGTGACGTACCTGGTGGCGCGGCACCACTACAGCGGGCCGGACGCGCTGGCCGCGGAGACCAGCGCCGCGACGCTGACGCTGTTCCTGATCTCGCTGTGGGTGCTGGCGATCATCGCCCGCCCCTACACCTGGTGGCGGATCGGGCTGGTGGCGGCGATGGGCGCCGCGTTCCTGGTGGTGCTGGCCGTGCCGTGGCTGCAGCACTTCTTCGCGTTGAGGCTGGTCGGCACGGTGATGCCGTGGGCCGCGGTCGGCATCGCGGTGGTGGCGGCGGCCGCCCTGGAACTCCTGTGGAGACTGGTCGACCGCCGCTTTCCCGTCGGGTAGGCCCCGGGGGTTACTGCACGCCGATGTAGTCACCGGTGGCGGTGGCCTTGCCGCCGGTCGGGGAGCCGTTGAAGACGAAGCGGTAGTGGCCGCCGGCGCTCGCCGTGACGGTCGTCTTCAGGGCGCCGGTGGAGGTGGACTTGATCCCCTTGACGTTGCCGTAGGCGCTGGAGTCCTTCGCGCGGTACTGGAGGACCACGGACTGGCTGCCGTAGCCGACGTACGTGTTGGTGTCCCAGTCGGCGCGGGTCAGCTTGCCGGTGACGGTGATGGTCGCGCCCTTCTTCACCGGCTCCGGAGCGGCGTCGACGGTCACCTTGGAGGTGCGCAGGACCTTGCGGGTGCCCACGTTCTCCAGGGTCACCTCGTCGTCCTCGGTGACCACGACGACGCCGACGCGCCAGGTGCCGGCGTCCTCGTTGAGCAGTTCGTCCGGCAGGAAGGTGACGGTGGTCGAGCACTTCAGGGCGGTCGGGGAGACCTCGGTGCAGGCGGCCGCGTCGTCGGAGGCGAAGCCCCAGGTCGCGTCGTCGATCGAGGTGCCGTGGTAGATCATCGCGGCGGTGCCGTAGGCGCCCAGGTCGCCGGTGTGGTTCAGGGTGTACGTGAGCGGCACGGTGTAGGTGCCGGTCGTACCGACGACGACGTCCTTGTTGTGGTTGACCGACACGCCGGAGACGGTGACGTCGAGCGCGGCGGCGGCCTTCGCGGAGGCGCCGCTGCGGGCGGTGGGCGCGGACGCGTCGGCCTTCAGGCCGGCCTTGAGGCCGGCGGTGGTGTCGCTGACGGTCGCCCCGAAGGACGGCCGGGTGTCGTCGGCGGCCTGTGCGGCGGCCGGCACGACGAGGGCGGAGAGAGCCAGGGCGCCGGTGACGGCGGCCACGGTGGCATGTGTACGCATGTGTTGGATCCCCCACAGGGTGACGGTGGAGTCTGGTGACTCGCATGATCTGATCCGTGGCGGGAGTGACCGGTTGTACGCCGTGCGAAGGCTTGGCGGAGACGACACCGGCAGTTCACCCTGGCGTTCGGGAGGTGAACTGCCGGTATCGGAGGTCGAGTTACTTCACGTCGACGAAGTCACCGGCCGCGTTGACCGCCGGGGTGGTCGAGGTGCCCGCGAAGGAGTAGCGGTAGTAGCCGTCGGCGGAGGCCTTGACGGTGGTCTTCAGCTCGCCCTTGGAGTTGGTCTTGATGGTCTTGACCGTGGTGTAGGTGCTGGAGCTCTTCTTGCGGAACTGGAGCTTCACCGACTGGCCGGTGTAGCCGGCGTACTTGCCGGTCTCCCAGTTGGCGCGGGACAGCTTGCCCGTGACGGTGAGGGTCTTGCCCTTCTTCACCGGCTCGGGGGAGGCGTTGACGGTGAGCTTGGAGGAGCGCTGCACCCTGTGGGTGGTGTGGCGGTCGTTCCAGTAGAAGCTCTCGTTGCCGGCGAGCGCGCCGACGGTCACCTTCCAGGTGCCGGCCAGCGCGTTCTTGTACAGGTCGTAGCCCGGGTAGGCCGTGAAGGTGAGCTTGCAGGTGGAGGTGGTGGCGCTGGAGGCCTTGCAGTCGGCGACCTCCTCGTTCGGGACGAGGGCGCCGTCCATGCCCTCCTCCGTGGGTGCGCTGCCGTGCCACAGGAAGACGTAGGCGTCCTGGACGCCCGTCGAGTGGCGGGCGGTCACCGAGACGGTGAAGTTCTTGACGTTGGTGGTGCCGACGACGACGTCCTTGCCCGAGTTGATGGTCACCTTGGTGACGACGGGCAGCTCCTCGGCGGCGGCACGGAGCGCCGGCTTGGCGGAGGAGGCGCCGAAGCGCTCGGCGGCGCTCGGCACGTCGAGGTCGGCGTCGGCGTGGGCGGCCGGGACGGCGAGGGCGGACAGGGCCAGGGCGCCGGAGACGGCGGCCACGGTGGCGCGCATACGCATGTGTTTCCCCACGTTGGAGAAGGGGGGCCCCGGCTCTGGTCGTTTCGTACGGCTCTTCGTCGGCGCGGGGCCCCGAATGATCGTGGAGTCTGTTGACTCACATGATCAGATGCACCACCGGATCATATGGTTGTACGAGAAGTGAAAGATTCGTGCGGGATTTCCGGGGCTCAGTCGAACCAGCGGTCCCGCGCCAACTCCTCGGTGCGGGACGGGTCTTCCAGCAGGGCCGCCACCTCGAAGCGCCGGGGCCACTGGCCCGCCGCCCAGGCGAGGCCCGCGGCCACGCCCTCCAGGGTCGCGGCGTGCAGGACGCCGCCTTCGGTGAGGCGCCAGTCGATCTCCACGCCGTCGACGACGAGTTCCCCGTGCTCGACGTACGACGCCGGGGTGCGCGGCCCCAGCAGCACCCGCACCGGCTCCGGCACGTCGTGCTCCGTGCCCTCGGAGTCCACCTCGCCGGTGACGGACTCGCTCAGCCGCCGCACCTGGAACAGCTCGGCCAGCTCGGCGGCCCGCGCCGGCCGCACGGGCAGCAGCGGCACGCCGGAGGTGAACGGCAGCAGGTCCGGCGAGTCGACGACCACCGCGTCGGCGGCGTCCACCACCTCGACCCGGCCGTCGACCACGGCCCGCAGATCGTCCGGCAGGGTCACCTGCTCGGGGTCCAGTTCGGCCAGCGCGCCGTACAGGGCGTGCAGTTGGGCCGCCGTGACCGGGCGGTCGGGGTCGGCGAGGCGGTCCAGCAGCTCCGCCGCGCCGCCGGGCTCGTCGAGGAGGGCGGCCACCGAGGTCCGTACGCCCAGCGCCCGCAGCACCTGCTCGTCCTCGAACCCGGTCGCGTCGGCCTCGTCGTACAGGCCGCGCAGCAGCGGGTCGCCGCCGGCCGCGCGCAGTCCGGCGGGGCGGCGCCCGCCGATCACCGGGTGCCCGCGCAGCCACCACGCGGTGTACGGCCGTACGGTCTCGTGGGTGCCGTCGTGCAGCAGGATCCGCACCGGCTGGGTGAGCGCGTCGCGCAGCGGCGGGCGGGCGAGCAGGGCGAGGGCGCGGGGCCACTGGTCGTCGTCCACGAGGTCGAGGTCGCGCACGGCGACGAGCTCGGTGGCGACGGGCGGTACGGGACTGTCCGGGAAGCGGTCGAGGACGTCCTCGCTCCACACGTCCACGGCGTCCAGCAGACCGGCGTCGTCGGGTTCGGCGAAGTCCCCCTCGCGGGGCTCCAGTTCGTCGGGGTCGAGGACGACGTCGGTGGCGCGGATCAGCGCGAAGTCCACCAGCACCCCGCAGGCGGCCAGCGGCTGTTCGCCCCACCTGTCGGCCAGTTCGGCGTCCACCGCCGCGAGTTCGCCCTCCCGCATGACCTGGGCGAACGGTCCGCCGGGGAAGACCAGCTCGCAGGCCGGGGAGAGTTCGCCGTCCTCGTCGGGCAGGGCCAGGGCGCCCAGCCAGGGCTCGTCGCCGGGTTCCAGCCCGGCGTCGCGCACCAGGCCGAGCACGGTCTCGGCGAGCTCCTCGGCGTCCGGGGCGTCCTCCTCCCAGTTCACCCCGCCCTCGTCGTCGAGCGAGGCGGCGACGGCGGCCCGCACCTGCGGGGTGGTGAGGACGGCGCGCGGGGTGGCGGGGAGCGCGCCGAGCTTCTCCAGGAGGGGGTGGGCGGCGTCCGGGTGGGCGACCTTGAGCCCGAGCCGGGCCAGCACCTCGGGGTCGATCCGGGCGGCCTCCGTCCCGGGCAGCAGCACCTGACGGGGGCCGATCGTCGTCCTGCCGTCGGCCAGCGGCACCGGCAGCCCGGACAGCCGGTCCGGGTCGACCCCGGCGAGGCTGTCGTACAGCCGCCGCCACCAGTCGGGGGACTTCTCCAGGCCGGCCAGCCGGTCGATCGCGTCGGTGAGCGGGAGGCGTGCCACGCCCAGCGTGCGCAGCTCCGCGCGGCGTTCGAGACCGGCGGGCAGGAGGGTCGGGAGGACTTCGGCCAGCACCCGTACGGTGTCCGCGCCCGCGCCCTCGACGACCTCGGCGTCCCTGGGGCGCAGGGACTCGGGCAGGTCGGAGTCGTCGTGCCGCTCGTCCCGCCCGCCGGCCGGCGGCAGGAAGGACGTGCGGGGCAGCCTCTCGAGGATCGCCCGGCGCAGGGCGCCGTCCAGTTCGCCCTTGCCGAGCGGGCCCGGCACCAGGTCGATGATCCCGGCGGTCACCGGGCGCCAGTCGGCGAGGAGTCCGGCGTAGGCGTCGGCGGCGCGCTGCACGAGGAAGTCGGTGAGCGGGCCGGGGGCGGCGTGCCGGCGGGTGGAGTCCAACGGGAGGGAGGCGATGAGCAGCGCGGGCACGCCGAGCGGCTCGTCGCTGGGGGTGGGCGCGTGCACGACGGCGCTGGTGCGGGGCCGGGCGGGGCTGCCGTCGGAGTCCACGGGGACGGCCCAGGTGACCGACCAGTACGGGCGCAGCCGCTCCTCGACCGGCCGGTCGGCGAGCAGCTCGGGGGTGAGCGGACCGTGCGCGACGGCGGTGCGCCAGCGGGTGGTCCCCTCCTTGGAGTCCTCGACGACGGTGAGTCCGTCCTCGCCGCGGCGGCCGACGGTGCGGGGCTCCGCGTCCCCGATCTCGACGACGACCTCCTCCAGGCCGGGCAGGGCGAGCAGCAGGGCGTCGTCGACGGCGTGCAGCAGCCGCTCGGCGAGGTCGGCGGCGGCGGTGTCGCGCAGCGGGAGGATGACGGCCGTGTCGTACGGGGCGGGCGCGGTGCCCTCGGCGGCGAACGGCAGCCGCAGCAGCGGCACGTGCCCGTCCCGGCGGCGGATCTCGTCCCCCAGGCCGGGGCTGTGCCGGGCGGTGTCGTCCGCGAGCTCGCGGGCCTCGGCCAGCGACCAGCGGACCCCGCCGTGCCGGCCGACGACGGCGGGCTCGTCGGTGACGGCGAGGACGGCGGCGAAGCCGACGCCGAACCGGCCCACGGCCCGGTCCGGCGCGTCCCGCTTGGCGGAGGCCCGCAGCGTGGACAGCGACTCGACGCCGGCCGCGTCCAGCGGGGCCCCGGTGTTGGCGGCGACGAGGACCCCGTCGCGCAGGGTGAGCCGCAGCCGTCCCGGCACGCCCGCGCGGGCGGCGGCGTCGGCGGCGTTCTGGGCGAGTTCGACGACGAGGCGGTCCCGGTACCCGCCGAGGACGAGGTCCTCCTCGGCGTTGGCGTCCTCCCGGAAGCGGGCGGGGCTGGTGGCCCAGGCGTCCAGGACCCCGCGCCGCAGCCGCGCCGTACCGAACGGGTCGGCACCCTCGACGGCGGGCCGCACGAACTTGCTCACGTTGACTCTCCTCATCGGCCCACTTCTGCGTGAGGTCGAAGGTACCGCCCTCCGGCATATGGGGGACGCGGTGTCCGCGTCCCGCCGCCCTCTGTGGATGATCGGGAGCGTGCTGCTCGAGTCGCTGTCCGTCGCCGCGCTGGCCGTGGTGCTGGTGTGTGCCGTCGTCCGTCCGTTCCGCTGGCCGGAGGCGGTGTTCGCGGTGCCCGCGGCCGGCGTCGTGATCGCGACCGGCGCGATCTCCCTGGAGGCGGTCCGGGAGGAGGCCGTCCGGCTCGGTCCGGTGATCGGCTTCCTCGCCGCCGTACTGGTGCTGGCCCGGCTCTGTGCCGACGAGGGTCTCTTCCACGCCTGCGGGGTCTGGATGGCCCGCTGGTCCCGCCACCGGCCGCGCAGGCTGCTGGGCGCGGTCTTCGCCCTCGCCTCGCTGATCACCGCCGTGCTCAGCCTGGACGCCACCGTGGTGCTGCTGACGCCGGTGGTGTTCGCCACCGCCACCCGGATGGGCGCCCGGCCGGCCCCCCACGTCTACGCCGGCGCGCACCTGTCGAACACGGCGTCGCTGCTGCTGCCGGTGTCGAACCTGACGAACCTGCTCGCGTTCACCGCCACGGGGCTGAGCTTCACCCGCTTCGCGCTGCTGATGACCCTGCCGTGGCTGGCGGCGATCGCCGTGGAGTACGCCGTCTTCCGCCGCTTCTTCGCCGCCGACCTGGACGCGGAGCCCGCCGCGCCCGAGGCGCCGGGGGAACCGGTGGAGCTGCCGCTCTTCGCCCTGGTGACCGTGGCCGCCACGCTCGCCGGGTTCGCCGTGGCGTCCGCGGTCGGCGTCGACCCGGCGTGGGCGGCGGCGGCCGGCGCGACCGTGCTGGCCGTACGCGCCCTGGCACGCCGCCACACCACCCCGGTCACGATCCTCCACTCCGCCGACCTGCCGTTCCTCGCGTTCGTCCTCGCCCTCGGCGTGGTCGTACGGGCGGTCCTGGACCACGGCCTGGACGACGCCCTCGGCGCCGTCCTCCCCGACGGCACGTCCCTGCCCGCCCTGCTGGCCGTCGCGGGCCTGGCGGCACTGCTCGCCAACCTGATCAACAACCTGCCGGCGGTCCTCGCCCTCGTCCCCCTGGCCGCGCCGTCCGGCCCCGGCGCGGTCCTCGCGGTCCTGCTGGGCGTCAACATCGGCCCGAACCTCACCTACGCGGGCTCCCTGGCCACCCTCCTGTGGCGCCGCATCGCCCACCACCACGCCCACGAGGTCAGCCTCAGGCGCTTCACCCTGCTGGGCCTGGCCACCGTCCCGGCGGCGCTGCTGGCGTCGACGGTGGCGCTGTGGGTGTCGCTGGAGGTGCTGGGCGGCTGAGCGGGGAGGGAAGCTCCGGAGACCCACGCCACATCCGCCGGGCGGCCGGACCGTCCCCCTGGTGACAAGCCGCACAGGCGCTTTGTCCGGTACTACCCGGGTTAGTGGAAAAATCGTTGAACTTAAAAGGGACATTTAGTGCGCAAGGCTGATCGATCAGCTTGAAATGGCGGGTTTCGCTCCGTTCAGGACCATTCGTCAAGAGACCTGCGCCTCACGCCCGGAGTACGACCTTTCATCGTAGGTCACACCTTTGCGGCTTTTGGGCGGCGGCCGTTACCAAGGAACGGCCACCACGGCACGGACCCGTTCCGCCGGTGGCTTCCCCCGCCCCCTCACCCACGAGGTTTCGATGTTCGAGCGCGTCACGTCCCGTTTCCCCCGCACGTCCCTGACCCGTCCCCGCGCCGCCGTCCTGGCCGCCGGCATGGGCGCCACGGTCGTCCTGGGAGTCGGGGCCGCGGTCGCCGCCGAGAACACGGCCGCGCCCAGTGCCGCCACCGCCGCCCAGACGCAGACCGCCGCCCAGAAGACGACGGCCTCCTGGGTCTCCCCGGTGAAGAACTACCAGCTGTCCGCGAGCTTCGCCCAGAACGGCGGCATGTGGGCGCACAAGCACAGCGGCCAGGACTACGCCGTCCCGACCGGCACCACGGTGATGGCCGCGCACGGCGGCACCGTCGTCAAGGCCGGCCCCAACGGCGCCGGCGACGGCCCCGCGTACGGCAACGCGATCGTCATCAACCACGGCAACGGGAAGTACTCCCAGTACGCCCACCTGTCGCAGGTGAACGTGAAGGCCGGCCAGGTCGTCAAGACCGGCCAGGAGATCGCCCTGTCCGGCAACACCGGCAACTCCAGCGGCCCGCACCTGCACTTCGAGATCCGCACCACCCCGAACTACGGCTCCGCCGTGGACCCGGCGCAGTTCCTGCGCGCCAACGGCGTGACGGTCTGACCCACCGCACACCCGGCACCACCCGAGCGACCCCGAGAACGGCCCCGCGCCCGCCCTCGGGGTCGCTTTCGGCGTTCCGTCCCCGGCCGAAGCCGGTCGGGGGCGGCGACGGATCAGGCCGCGTACGCCTCGAAGCGGAACTCGGGACTGGTACGAGGGTCGATGCGGGCTCCGGGTCCCTGCTTCGGAGGGCGTGCTCCGCTCCGACCGGACGCACGAGGATGCCCCGAGGGACCTGACGCCGGGGGTGAAGCCTGGGGTCAGCCCTCGGAGGCGAACGCCACGAAACGCGCCCAAGCGCCCGGGGCGAGAGCGAGTCGCGGGCCTGCGAGGTTCTTGGAGTCGCGGACGTGGACGGCACCGGGGGTGAGGGCGAGCTCGACGCAGGAATTGCCATCAGTGCCGTCGCTGTAGCTGCTCTTGAACCAAGCCAGCTCGGAGGCGTCACCGGCGGGGATCTTGCGGATCATGATTCCGAGGCGAACGCCACGAAACGCGCCCAAGCGCCCGGGGCGAGAGCGAGCCGCGGGCCTGCGAGGTTCTTGGAGTCGCGGACGTGGACGGTACCGGGGGTGAGGGCGAGTTCGAGGCAGGACTCGCCGTTGTTGCCGCTGCTGTAGCTGCTCTTGAACCACGCCAGCTCGGAAGCGTCCCCGGCAGCGGTCTTGCGGATCATGTTTCTCCCAGCAGTTGCTCGATGAAGGCCAGCGATTCACGAGGCGAGAGCGCCTGAGCTCGGATCGTCCCATACTGCAGTTCAAGGATGCGCAGCTGTTTGGGGTCCGAAGTCGGCCGCCCGTTGAACTCACCATCAGCCCGACCAACCGCCGTACCATCCGCGAACTTCAGCACTTCGATCGTGCCGTCCGTCCCGGAGTGAGTCTCACAGTTCATCGGCATCACCTGAAGTACGACGTTGTGCAACCGCCCCACCTCCAACAGACGTTCGAGCTGCTGACGCCACACCATTGTGCCGCCGATAGGTCGACGCATAACCCCCTCTTCCAAGACGAAGCTGAGCGCCGGGGCGGGGTCACGCTCGAAGACTGTTCGCCGGGCGATGCGTGCAGCCACCATGCGCTCCACGTCGTCCGGAGAGTAGGGCGGTTGTGCTGCCCCGATCACAGCTCGCGCGTGCTCCGGCGTCTGCAACAAGCCATTGATGCTGTTGGACTGGTACACAGCGATCTCGACAGCTCTCGCTTCCAACTTCCCCAGCGCGCGAACTTTCTTCGGGTACCGGACCTTCTTCACGTCCTCCCAGGCCGCCGCGATGAGGCCGCCCGCGTCCAGGACCTCGTCCGCCTTGTCCAGGAACTCCTGGCGGGGGATCCGCTTGCCGCCTTCGATCTTGTAGATCATGTCCTCGCCGTAGCCGACGACCCTGCCGAACTCGGCGGCCCGCATGCCCACGGCCTCGCGGCGCAGCTTCAGCTGGCGTCCGACGGTCGTGATGACCGCGACGCCCCACTCGTCGTCCGGGTCCACCTCCCAACCGGGTTCGTCCGCCTCTTCCTTGAGCCGACCCGCTTCCGCCTCGACCGCCGTCATGCCGCACCTCTCCTTCGGAACCGTCCGTGACGCACCCGGCGCCCTACCCGTACCAACCGTCGGAACAGCCCCGACAGCACCGGACAACCACCGGACAGTGACCGCATGTACGCGCTGAGTCACTCACCACGGTACGCGGATCCGGCCACGCTGAGTGATGTGAATCAGCGAACCGCCGAACCCGCCACCCCCCTCCGCAACTTCACCGCGCTGTTCTCCCCCACGCCGCGCGGCGCCCGTCTCGCCCGCCTGCTCGGCGCGGAACAACTCCGTTCCTGGGGACTGCCGATGGATCCCGCCCGTCAGGTCATCGCGGAGCTGGCCGCCAACGCGGCAACCCACGGTCGCGTCGCAGGCCGGGACTTCCGGCTCACGTTCTACGTGGTGGCCGACACCCTCCGTATCGAGGTCACCGACACCCGGGGCGAACGCCTGCCCGAGCTCCAGCCGCCCTCTCCCGAAGCCGAGTCCGGCCGCGGCCTGCTTCTCGTGGAGGCGCTCGCGGACCGCTGGGGCGTGAGCGAGGGCCGCTTCCCGCGCAAGACCGTCTGGGCCGAACTGCGCCTTACATCACCGGAACCCGGGATCTGAAGCCCCGGTGCCGTCGGCGCCTTACCAAGCAAGAACTCAAGGGGAAAACACCCCACCAAGCCCCACCCTTTCCCGCCCGAGGCACGTGATCACTCGGGCGGGTGAACATCACCGGCTCAGCTGGATTTCCGCACCCCCGACACCCTTACGCTCAGCGCACACCACCCGAAAAAGACTTCGGCCCCCGCCGGGACTGGCATCCCGGTGCGAGGGCCTGACCACCCAGGAAGAACGGACCTTCCCGATGGATACCCAAAACACTAGCGCGCCCCCGCGCGCCCGGTCAGCCCCCGCCGGCAATCCGACCCGATCGCGTCACCACACCGGCGGCGTCCTCCACGACAACACTC
>NZ_LGCN01000260.1 GCF_001279005.1 Streptomyces caelestis | reverse complement strand
GGGGGAGGCGGGGGCCGGGGCCTGGACCGCGTCGGGGGACACCTCGTCCTGGGGCGGCGCAGTACTGGCCGACACGGTCAACGCCACCTCTTCATCGCTCACATCGTCCGTCAACCCATCCGTCAAAAGCGGTCATAGCATCACAAGACTGACTCACTGTGCGCAAGCACCGCATATTCCGTGTTGGCGGACGGAAGTGGTCGTACCGCACGACAAAACCCCCCGCCGTCGCGGCGAGGGGCTCGGTGGGACGGGGGGTCAGAACTCGTAGTCGGCGATCACCCACGTGGCGAACTCGCGCCACAGTCCGACACCCGCCTGGTGCTCGGGGTGCTCCACGTACCGGCGCAGCGCGTCCGCGTCCTCGAACGCCGAGTTGATGGCGAAGTCGTAGGCGATGGGGCGGTCGCTGATGTTCCAGGCGCACTCCCAGAAGCGGATCTCCGGGATCCTGCCGCCCAGGGAGCGGAAGGCCTCCACGCCCTCCACGACCCTCGGGTCGTCGCGCTCGACGCCCTCGTTCAGCCGGAAGAGCACCAGGTGGCGGATCATCACTTTCCTCCGTTGGCCAGCCAGGTCATGAAGTCGCCGACGGCCTTCGCGGCGTCCGAAATGCCCTCGAACCCTATCTGGACGTAGTCGGCCGCCGTCTCCGGGTCCGTGATGATCAGGTACAGCACGAAGACCACGAGGATGTAGACGGCGATCTTCTTCGCGTTCACCGCCATCGCGGCCCCCCTGTCACTGGTGTCACACGAGTATCGAGCGGGCCCATGATCGCACGAAGGGCCCCGTCTGACGACGGGGCCCTTCACCTGCGGTAGCGGAGGGATTTGAACCCTCGGTGACTTGCGCCACACTCGCTTTCGAGGCGAGCTCCTTCGGCCGCTCGGACACGCTACCGAGGGAGACCTTACAGCAAGGTGGTGCGTGGTTTGAAATCGGTATTCAGCGGTTCCGGAAGAACTCCGTGAGCAGCCGGGCGCACTCGTCGGCGAGCACGCCCTCGATCACTTCGGGACGGTGGTTGAGCCGCCGGTCGCGGACGAGGTCCCACAGCGAGCCGACCGCGCCCGCCTTCTCGTCCCGGGCGCCGTAGACCACCCGGTCCACCCGCGACTGCTGGATCGCGCCCGCGCACATCGTGCACGGCTCCAGCGTCACCACCAGGGTGCAGCCGGACAGCCGCCACTCCCCGAGCCGCGCGGCGGCCCGCCGGACGGCGAGGACCTCCGCGTGGGCCGTGGGGTCGCCGACGGCCTCGCGCTCGTTGTGGGCGGCGGCCAGCACGGCGGTGCCGTCCGGGGCCAGCACGACGGCGCCGACGGGGACGTCCCCGCCCCGGACGGCCCGTTCGGCCTCGTCCAGGGCGAGCCGCATCGCGGGCCGCCAGGGGTCGCGCACCGGGTCCGGCGGTCCCGGTGCGTCCCGCGCGGTCAGCGGACGGTCTCCAGGACCTCCGAGGCGCCCAGGGCGTCGGCGATCTCGGTGACGGCGTCCTCGGTCAGCGAACGCAACTCCTTCTCGCTCACGCCCAGGTCCTCCAGGATCTGCGCGTCACCGACCGGGCCGTGCGGCACGGCGTCGGCGCCGCCGGCGGACGCGGCGCCGACGCCGGTGTCGTCGTCGTCCGGTTCACCGTCCTCCGTGCCGTCGAGGTCGAGGGCGTCCAGGTCGGGGCCGTCGTCCCCGGGTTCCCGGCCGAGCAGCTCGTCGGTGAGCAGGATCTCGCCGTAGCTGCTGCGGGCGGCGGCCGCGGCGTCGGAGACGTAGACCCGGGGGTCCTCCTCGCCGTCCACGCGGACGACGCCGAACCAGCCGCCCTCCTGCTCGATCAGCACGAGCACCGTGTCCTCGTCGGGAGAGGCCTCCCGGGCCAGGTCGGCCAGATCCGGCAGGGTCTCCACATCATCGAGCTCCGTGTCGCTCGCTTCCCACCCGTCTTCGGTGCGCGCGAGCAGTGCGGCGAAGTACACCGTGACTCTCCCACTGGTCATAGGCGTGCCGGTTGGGGGTCCCCCCGGCGGAGGTGTCGCGGGCGGGGGGACAGTGCTTCGAGCCCCACCCATTCGGAATCGTGGCAGAAACAAGGCCATCAGGGGACGTCTTCGGCTCCCTGTGTCCGGCATTTTGATCGTAGTGAGCCGAGTGCGCCCACGAAGGACCCACCAGCGCACTCCTTGCCGCCACGTGCGGATCGTACGCGGACTCACGCGCCCTCCCCGCACGGGCACTTCGGCAAACGTGTGGGTGTGGCGCGATCTTCCCGCGGCCGGGTGGGATTTTCCCGCGGTGGGAGGGGGTCCTCCCGCGGCCGGCTACCAGCGGAAGGTGCGCATGCGCATCGCGTGGCGCAGCCGGGCGGCCTTGGCGCGGCGCGGCTGGACCCGCTCGCGCAGGGCCCGGGCCTCGGCGAGTTCGCGCAGGAACCGGGCGCGGCGCCGCCGCCGCTCGGCCTCCGTCTCCGCCGGATCGGGTGTCCCGCGCGGTGACGGAACGTCTCGGTCGTCCTGCTCAGGCATTGGCTCACCACCCCAGTCCGTCCTTCCCACCTTCCCCCGGACGGGCGGTTTGACGCCAGGGAAGGAGCGGTGGGTGCGGAGGGGGCTCGCCGTGTGCGGGGACACCGGGCCCATCGGGCCCGGTTAATGTTGACGCCATGCGTCTCCACGTCGTCGACCACCCCCTGGTCGCCCACAAGCTCACCACGCTGCGCGACCAGCGCACCGACTCCGCGACCTTCCGCCGTCTCGCCGACGAGCTGGTCACCCTGCTCGCCTACGAGGCCACGCGCGACGTGCGCACCGAACAGGTCGACATCCAGACGCCGGTCGAGCGGACCACGGGTGTCAAGCTCTCCCACCCGCGCCCGCTGGTGGTGCCGATCCTGCGGGCCGGCCTCGGCATGCTGGACGGCATGGTGCGGCTGCTGCCGACCGCCGAGGTGGGCTTCCTCGGCATGATCCGCAACGAGGAGACGCTGCAGGCCTCGACGTACACCACCCGGATGCCGGAGGACCTCTCCGGGCGCCAGGTCTACGTCCTGGACCCGATGCTCGCCACCGGCGGCACGCTGGTCGCGGCGATCCAGGAGCTGATCCGGCGCGGCGCGGACGACGTGACCGCCGTGGTGCTGCTGGCCGCGCCCGAGGGCGTCGAGGTCATGGAGCGCGAGCTGGCCGGCACCCCGGTGACGGTGGTGACGGCGTCGGTCGACGAGCGGCTCAACGAGCACGGCTACATCGTGCCGGGCCTCGGCGACGCGGGGGACCGGATGTACGGGGCGGCGGAGTAACACCCGCGGCCCCGCGGCCCGGCGGTTCTCCTCCGGCTCAGCAGTTCTTCTTCGGGGCGGGCGTCGCCTCGGGCTCGGCCAGTGCGGTCAGGGCCCGGTCGGCGTCCGCCTTCCTCGTCAGGTCCTTGAACCCGTCGCCGATGATCAGGTCGACCTCGGAGCCCTTGCGGGCGGGGTCGGTACGGTGTTCGGCGCCGGCGAGCTGGACGCCGAGCACCGGCAGCGAGGTGTCGAGGGCGGTGGCGGGTCCGAGGAGCACGCCGGCGCCCTTGACCTTCTTGTCGTACTGCTCGGTCGCGTTGCCGACCTCGCCGATTTTGAAGCCGCGCTTCTTCAGCTCGTCGGCGGTCTTCTGGGCGAGTCCGCCGCGGGTCGTGGCGTTGAGGACGTTGACCGTGATGGTCCCGGGAGCGGGCAGCGGCTTCGGCGCGACCGTGCGGCTCACCGTGTCGGCGCAGGCCGCCTTGGTGCCGCTCGCGGGAGCGGGGTCGTCGCCTCCGGTGAACACGTCGATGAGCTGGAGCGTGCCCCAGCCGCCCACACCGAGCACGGCCGCGGAGGCGACGGTGAGGCCGACGAGCCTGCCGCGCCGCCGGGGACGGCGCATCCGCGGGTACTTGTCACCCGTGATCCGGTACTGGCCGCCCATGCCGGGTGGAGTGAGCATGCTCATGGGCGCAGCGTAGTGCGCTCGGGCGGTAATGCATACCAGATGATCATCCGACCGTGTGCAGTCCAACCCGAAAGGGTCAAACCGCGTCGCGCGGGAGAACGCCGGTGGGGCGTCAGCCCAGTTCGAGCACGCGGGCGTGCAGCACCTGGCGCTGTTGGAGCGCGGCCCGCACCGCGCGGTGCAGCCCGTCCTCCAGGTACAGATCGCCCTGCCACTTCACGACGTGCGCGAAGAGGTCGCCGTAGAAGGTCGAGTCCTCGGCGAGGAGGGTCTCGAGGTCGAGCTGCTGCTTGGTCGTCACGAGCTGATCGAGGCGGACCGGGCGCGGCGCGACGTCCGCCCACTGCCGGGTGCTTTCCCGGCCGTGGTCGGGGTACGGCCGGCCGTTTCCGATGCGCTTGAAGATCACACGGAAAGCCTACCGGTCGACGCGTTCCGGGCGCAGCCATGGCGACGCAGCGCGACGCCGGAAAAGACGCCCGAATACCGGACGAAACGGAATGGTGGTCTGATACGACCGGTCGTGGGGCCGGGCCGCCGGCCACCGATTCCGGGGCGCCCCGCCGTTCGTCCGTCCTCCCCGAGAAGGCCTTCGTCCGCTTTCCGGAACCTTCGCGGCCTTCACTTCCCGCGGGCGCGTCCGGACTTCGGCCGACGGCTCCGGCCCGTGAGGCCGGCGGCGGAGCACCGGGGCGTCCCTTCGCCGTGGCGCACGCGGCCTCCCGCCGGGCCGCGGGCCTCCAGCCGACCCGCGGGCCTCTCGCCGGGCCGCTCGGCCGGCGGGGCGAGGGGGCGGGCCTCCCGCTTGCCGGAGCCGGGGTTCCTCCGGCCGCCTCCGCGGTTCCCCGGCGTCGGCGGCGTCCCGCCGCCCGGCCCGGGCGCCGGTGCGCGGCCGGGCTGTCGGAGAGCGGCGCGGCGGACGCCCCGGGTGCGTACGCCGCGCTCCCGGCGCCTTCGGACCGTCCGCGCCGGGCGGGCCGCGGTCCGGCAGCGCCCCGGCCCCGACGCCGGGGCCGGGCGGGGCGAGGAACGGCGTCCGCGCTTCGGCGGTCGCGCGTCCCGGCTCAGCCCGCGCGCCAGTACCCCAGCGCGTTCACCCGCTGCTTGGGCACGCCCAGTTCCTTGCGCACGAACGCCGACAGCGCGCGGGTGGTCGCGGTGTCGCAGGCGATCCACACGTACGGGTCGGGGGTGGACCGCAGCAGCTCGGGCAGGTCGGCCCGGACCCGTTCGAGCAGCGCCGCCCCCGCCCCCGACCGGGGGACCTCGCGCACCTCGATCCGGTCGGGGTCGGCCCGGAAGGGCAGCCCGTCGAGGGCGCCCTCGAACCAGACGGTCGCCGGAGTCGCGCACAGCGCGCCGAGCAGCGAGTTGATGGCCGGCAGCGAGGCCGGATCGCCGATCGCGACGAGGTGGGAGGGGCCGGGGTCCGGCTCCTGGAAACCCGTGCCCCGCACGGTCGCCTCGATGGTGTCGCCCGGCTTCGCCGCCCTGGCCCAGTCGCTGGCGCACCCCTCGTGCAGCGCGAACTCCAGGCTGAAGGAGCCGGCCGCCGGGTCGGGGTCGACCAGGGTGTACGCCCGCTGGTGCGGCCTGCCCGCGTTGTCGAACCACAGTCGCACCCACATCGTCGGGTGGTCGCCGGTCGCCGCCAGCATCCCGCCGTCGGTGAAGCGCACCCGCCGGTAGGCGGCGGTGACGTCCTCCGTGCCGGTCACGGTGAACGTGAAGTCCTTCGCGCGCAGCAGTTTGAGGACCGTGCCCTCCCAACCCCGCCCCTGCCCCATCGCGTCCTCACCTTTCGCGTACGATTTCGCCACGATTTACTTAGGGGAGCCTAACCTAATGGGAAATGAGGGCGCAGTGGTCGGCGAGATCTTCCGGGACCCCTGGGGCATCCCCCATCTGCGCGCGGAGAGCGCGAACGGGCTCGCGTACGCCCAGGGCCGGGTCACCGCCCTCGACCGGGCCTGGCAGCTCGAGGTCGAACGGCACCGCGCGCAGGGCACCTCGGCCTCCTTCCTCGGCCCCGAGGCGCTCCCCTGGGACCTCTTCGTCCGCCGCGCCCGCCTGGCCGACACGGCCCGCCGCTGCTGGACCGAACTGCGACGGACGGACCCGGAGACGGCGGAGTGGGTACGGGCGTACGTGTCCGGAGTGAACGACGGCCTGGCAGCCCCCGGGGACACGGGCTCCGGCCCGCCGACCGACGGCGGGGACCCGGTGTCCGGGGCCGGCTCCGCGTCCGCCGGGGAGGCGGGTCGTGGTGTGTCGGCCGGCGGCCCCGGTTCTCGGGCCGATGGGTCGGTGGGCCCGGCGGGCCGTGGTTTCGGGAGTCCGGTCGGGCGGGCCGGTGGCGGGGGTCCGGTGTCCGAGGCCCGCTCCGGGGCCGTCGGGGAGGCGGGTCCGCGAAGGGCGGCGGCCGGCTCCGGACCTCGGGCCGATGGGTCGGCCGACGGCGGCGGCGTGAGTCCGGTGTCCGGGGCCGCCCCCGAGTTCGCCCGCACGGGACTCCGTCCCGGTCGCTGGGAGCCCTGGACCCCGCTCGCGGTCTGGCTCTCCGCCCACATCCTGTTCGCCGGCTTTCCCGCCAAGCTCTGGCGCACGCACATCGCCGCCCACCTCGGCGCGGACGCCGTCGGCCTGTTCGCCTCCGACGGGCCCGGCACCTCCGGCAGCAACGGCTGGCTGGTCGCCGGGCAGCGCACGGTCACCGGGCACGCGGTGATCGCCGGAGACCCGCACCGCTTCATCGAGGACCCCGGCGTCTACCAGCAGATCCGCCTGTCCTGCCCGGAGTTCGACGTCGTCGGCCTCGCCGTGCCCGGCGTTCCCGGCATCGCCCACTTCGGCCACACCGGCACGGTCGCCTGGGCCATCACCAACGCCATGGCCGACTACCAGGATCTCTACCGCGAGCAACTGCGGCGCACCGGCGCGGGCGTGGAGGCGCTCGGCCCGGACGGGACGTGGCGGCGGGCCGCCCGGCACACCGAGACCGTCGAGGTGGCGGGCGAGGAGCCGGTCGAGGTCGAGGTCATCGAGACCGACCGGGGCCCCGTCGTCATCGGCGGCCCCGAGGGCCTCGACGACGGCGTGCCCGAACCCGGCGAACCCCCGCTCGCCGTCGCCCTGCGCCACCCGCCCCGCGTCACCGGCGACCTCGGCTTCGGCGCCCTGCTGCCGCTGCTGCGGGCCCGCCGGGCCGCCGACGTGGACCGCGCCGTCGACCTGTGGGCCGAACCGGTCAACGTGGTCATGGCCGCCGACACCGAGGGCGGCACCCTGCACCGGGTGGCCGGCCGGGTCCCGGTCCGCTCCGAGGCCAACCGGACCCGCCTGGTGCCGGCGTGGGAACCCGGCCACGAGTGGCGGGGCTGGCACGAGCCGCCGCGCGCCGGACTGACCGACGGCGTCGCCGTGATGGCGAACCAGCGCGGCCCGGCCACCCCGCTGGGCGTCGAGTTCGCCCCGCCGCACCGCGCCGACCGCATCACCGCGCTGCTGGCGCGGCGGACCCGCTGGTCCGCCGCCGACATGTCCGCCCTCCACATGGACACCCACCTCGCCTCCGCCGCCCCCCTGCTGGACCTCCTCGCCGCCCTCGACGGCCCCGCCACCGCCACGGCCGACGCCCCGAGCGCCGGTTTGAGCGCCCCCGCCGCCGCCCTGCGCGACCGCCTCCTGCGCTGGGACCGCCGGATGGACGCGGACAGCGCCGACGCGGCCGTCTTCGCGGCCGTGCGGAGCGCGGTCGTACGCCGGCTCGCCGCGCAGCCCGCCTTCGCCGCGGCGGCCACGCCACCCCCGTACCCCGAGGTCTTCCTCCCCTGGCTCGCCCTCGTCCCGCGCGTCGGCCACGCCCTCGCACACCTCCTCTCCGCCGAGGACCTGTTCGGCGTCGACCGCCCCGCGGTGGTCCGCGCGGCCCTGGAGGAGGTGGCCGCCCGGCCGCCCGCCGGCACCTGGGGCGACACCCACCGCCTGGCCCCCTGGCGGGCGCTGCCGCCGACGGAGCCGTACGGGGAACCCGGCCTCTCCGGCGACCACGACTGCGTGCTGTGCACCTCCCCCGTGCCCGGCCTCACCGACCTCGCCGCGCGCGGCCCGGCCGCCCGCTACGTCTGGGACCTGGCCGACCGGGAGAAGAGCCGCTGGGTGGTGCCGCTGGGCGCGTCCGGCGTACCCGGCTCACCCCACCACCGCGACCAGCAGCCCCTGTGGCTCGCCGGAGACCTGGCCCCGGTCCTCACCGACTGGGCGCGGCTGACGAAGGAGACCGATGTCTGACCCGTACGCCTCCCGCACCGCCGTCCACGAGCAGACGGTCGACGGCTTCGGCGCCGTACGCGTCCTGCCGCTGGACCCGGCCGCCGACGCGCCCCTCCTGCACCGCTGGGTGAGCGAGGAACGCGCCGTCTTCTGGGGCATGAACGGCCTCACCGCACAGCAGGTCGCCGAGGTCTACGCCCATATGGACACCCTCGACACCCACCACGCGTACCTCGTCCTCAAGGACGGCGAACCGGCCGCGCTGCTCCAGACGTACGAACCGGAGGCCGACCGCGTCGGCGACTGCTACCCCGTCGAACCCGGCGACATCGGCGTCCACCTGCTGATCGCCCCGGCCGACGCCGGACGTCCGCGCACCGGCTGGACCGCCGCCCTGGTGGGCGCCGTCGCCGCGTACGTCCTGCTGGGCCTGGACCGGCGGCGCGTGGTCGTCGACCCGGACGTGGCCAACGAGAAGGCCGTCGCCCGCTTCCTCCGGCAGGGCTTCACCGCCGGCCCCGAGGTCGTCCTGCCGGAGATCGACCTCCCGGACGTGTACCTGCCGGAGAAGAAGGCCCGACTCGCCTTCCTCACCCGCGAGGCAGCCTTCGGCGGGTGACTCCCGACGACCTGGTCGCCCACTGCGAACCGGAGCCGATCCCCCGCGAGGGCGGCCGGTTCCGGCAGACCCGGGCCGGTCCCGCCCGCCCCGACGCCCGCCCCGGGAACACCGCGATCGTCACCCTGCTCACCGACGCCCCCGGCGACTTCCCCGCCCCGCACCGGCCGCCCGCCGACACCGTCCCGCCCGGCCTGATCGACCGGGAGGGCCCGGCGGAGGAGCGGCCGGAGGGCGTGCGGCGCCGGCGGCAGGCGTCCGCCGTGGGCCGGACCGGCCGCCCGGAGGACATCGGCGACGCCTGCGCGTGCCCGGCCTCCCCGTTCGCGTCCTGGGTGAGCGGCCACGACCTGGTGGCGGACGGAGGGGTCTCGGCCCGGCCCCCCTGGTGAACCGGTGAGCAGACCGCGCCCGCCGTCCGTACGTAACCCGTAGCCGGATGGCCGGAAGGCGGGGACGACGTGCGACGACGCGGTAACGGGGCGACGGGCGGGGGCGGACGGGACGGGACCCCGGGCCGCCGCGGACCCCGGCGACTTCGCGGGCCGGTGCTGCTGGGCGCCGTGCTGGTCCTGCTGCTCCTCGGCGGCGCGGCCCCGGCGAGCGCCCACGCCGCCCTCCGCGGCAGCGACCCCGAGGACGGAAGCGTCGTGGAGTCCGCGCCCGGCCGCATCACCCTGACCTTCACGGAGTCCGTCGGCCTGCTCGAGGACTCCTTCCGCGTCTACGGCCCCGACAACCGCCGAGTCCACCTGGGCGAGCCGCAGCACGCGGACGACGCCTCGGACACCGCCCGCGCGGACCTGCCCGGCGGCCTCGCCGACGGCACGTACACGGTGGCCTGGCGGGTCGTCTCCGCCGACAGCCACCCGGTCTCCGGCGCCCTCACCTTCTCCGTCGGCGCGCCCTCGCCCACCCCGCCCGCGGCCCCCGCGGACCACGCCGAGCACCCGGTCACCAAGAGCCTCTACGACACCGGCCGCTACCTCGCCTACATCGCCGCCGCGCTGCTCATCGGCGCGGCGGCCTTCGCGGCGCTGTGCCGGCCGCCGGACCCCGCCCCGCTGCGGGCGCCGCTGCTCACCGGCTGGTGGACCCTGCTGACGGCCACGGTCGCCCTGCTCGTCCTGCGCGCCCCCTACGAGAACGGCGCCTCCCCCGCGACCGCCCTCGACCTCTCCGCGTCCGCCGACACCCTCACCGGCCGTCCGGGCCTCGCCCTGCTGACCCGCCTCGCCCTGCTCCTGGCCGCGGCGCTCCTCGTCCCGCTCCTCCGGCGCCGCACCCCCCGCACCCGCCTGGCGGCCGGCGCGGCACTCTCCGTCGCCCTGGCCCTGACCTGGGCGGCGGCCGAGCACGCCTCCGCCGGGATCCAGGTCCCGCTCGCCATGACGTCGTCCGTGCTCCACCTGCTGGCGACGGCGTGCTGGCTCGGCGGCCTGACCGCCCTCCTCCTCACCCTGCACCGCGCGAAGACCCCGCCGCCGGTCGCCACGGTCACGCGCTTCTCCCGCCTGGCCCTCGCCTCGGTGACCGTCCTCGTCGTCACCGGCGTTTACCAGTCCTGGCGCGGCCTGGGCTCCTGGTCCGCCCTCACGGAGACGTCGTACGGCCGGGCCCTGACCGTCAAACTCGCCGCAGTGCTCTTCCTGTTGCCGGCGGCGGCCCTGTCCCGCCGCTGGACGGCCCTGCTGGCGCGACCGGCGGCGGCCGAGGAGCGCGTACCGGAACCGGTGGGCGCGTCCGGCCCCCCTCCGGAGCCCGAGCCCGAGCCCGAGCCCGAGCCCGAGCCCGAGCCCGAGCCGGAGCCCGAGCCCGGGCCGAGGCCGGCGGTCCCGCCGGCGGACGGACCGGACGACCGCCGGCGCCGCGCCCTGCGCCGCTCCGTACTGGCCGAGGTCCTCGTGGCGGTGGTCGTCCTGCTGGTCACCACGGTGCTGACCGGCACCCTCCCCGCCCGCGCGGAGGCCGAGGCGGCCAGGGCCCCCGAGCCGCAGGTGGCCGGCCTGCCCGGGGCGGAGGCGTTCACGATCCCCTACGACGCGGGCACCCCCGGCGGCCGGGGCACGGTCCAGCTCACGATGGACCCGGGCCGGGTCGGCGAGAACGGCCTCCAGGCGGTGGTCTTCGGCCCCCGGGGCGCCCTGACCTTCGTCCCGGAACTCCGCGTCTCCTTCACCCTCGCGGCGAAGGACGTCGGCCCCATCGACGCCGGGCTGACCGACCGGGGCGGCTACTGGGCCACCAACGACCTCACCCTCCCCCTCGAAGGCACCTGGACGATGAGACTGACGATCCGGGTCTCCGAGGTGGACCAGGTGAGCGAGGTGCGGCAGGTGGAGATCGCCCGCTGACCACGTGACGGGCGGCCGACGCCGGGAGGCGTAAGGATTCCGTCATCCGCCACACGCTCCGGATCGTCGATCCACCCCGTTGAATGGGGAGCCGGAACGGGCGACTCCCGGAAGGACGGGGCGACATGGGACGGGCACGCGGTGCGTGGTGCGGGCCGTGGGCGGCCGGAGCGCTGCTGGTGGCGGTGGTCGCGGGCGGCTTCGGACTGTACTGGTTCCAGCCGTGGAGGCTGTGGCAGGACGAGACGGTGCGGGAGGCGCTGCCCGAGGTCACGGCACCCGCCTCGGCACCGCCCGCCGAGGCGCCGTCCGGGGCGACGGCCGCCCCGCCTCCGGCCGGCCCGACGGTGCTGGCGAGCGGCGAGCTGATCAGCCACGAGCACCCGACGTCCGGCACGGTGACGTTCGTACGGCTGGCCGACGGCAGCCATGTGGTGCGCCTGGAGGGGCTCGACACCAGCAACGGCCCCGACCTGCGCGTGTGGCTGACCGACGCCCCGGTGAGGGAGGGACGCGCCGGCTGGCACGTCTTCGACGACGGCCGGTACGTCAGCCTCGGCAGGCTCAAGGGCAACAAGGGCAGTCAGAACTACCCCGTGCCCGAGGACGTCGACCCGTCCCGCTACACCAGCGTCAGCATCTGGTGCGACCGCTTCGACGTCTCCTTCGGGGCGGCGGAACTCGCCCGCGCCTGACGGCCGGGCCGGCCGCCGCGGCCCCGTGTCACGCCGGCCCGCAGCGACCGCGGAGGAGGTCCACGCCGTCGCCTTCGAGGTCGTCGCAGTACGCCGCGCGCCCCGTCATCGCCATCACCAGGGCCAGGGTGCGTCCGGACACGAGAGGCCCGGAACCGGTCGTGAACGGGCCGTCGTCCGCCACCAGTCGCAGACCGCCGATGCGTCCCCTGGCGACGACCACGAGGTCCGAGCCCCGGTAGTACTCGGCCGTCCGGGTGACGACGTCGATCGGGTGGTCGCGGCGGATGCCCAGCGGACGCCTGATGTCCTCCCCGTGCACGATCGTCTCGCCCAGCATGGCGATGGCGGGCAGCGGAGGCTTGGTCGTGCTCGGGACGGTGCGCCGGAAGCGTTCGAGGGTCTCGCCCGGGGACGCGCCGAGCTGCTCGGCCAGCCGCACGGCCACCTGCCGGTCGAAGTCGAACCGGCAGCGGACCACCCCCGCCAGCCAGCGCACGGCGTTGAGGCTCGCGCCCGCGGTCAGGTGCGCCAGCACCTCACGCACCGTCAGCCCGGCGCAGAGCGAGGGGGTTTCCCACTGCTCGTCCGTCAGGCCCGCGAGATCGGCGGCCAGCGCCGCTCGCTCGGCGTGGATCAAGGGCCATGTCCCGGTTCCGCGGTGGCGGTCCGCTGTGAGTGCCTGATCGGTCATGCGGGCTGGACTCCTGTCAGGGGTCGTGGTCTGCGGTGCCCCCGGCCCGGACGGCGGGCGTCCGGCGAGGGCGGTCCCGAAGGAGACTCCCGTTCCGGAGAGAAGTCATCGCCGGTGAGCGATATCCGACCGCGGAGGAATCGCCTCCCGCGCCCGGCGACGCGGAACGTCGCCGCGCCGAGCGGGTTGCGGAGCGATCCCCCTCCTGGAAACCCCGTCGAGTACCGCGCCCGGCGGTTCGGTTCCCGCTCACGCCCCGCGCCACGCGCTGAGCAGTTCCTCGGGGCCGTACACCGCCTGGAGGCCGGAACAGGCGACCCCGCTGCGGGAGACCGCCACGAGCGGCAGCGGCTCGTCGGTGAGCGCTGCCCGGTGCTTCTGCAGTGCGGTCAGGTCGTGGCTGTCGAACGCGGAGTTCTCCAGCCACTCGACCGAGCCGAGGAAGAACAACTGCTCGGCCACCGGCTGACGGTCGGCGCCCACCAGGTCGATCTCGACATCGTTGCCGCGGGTCCAGTACCCGCCGATCGCCGGAGCGGCGGGCAGGGGACCGTCCGGCAGGACGCGGGCGAGGGATTCCCGGACCAAGGGCTCGATCGCGCGGCCCCGCCAGCTCGTCCACTGCTCCTTGATCCGGCTCGGCGTGAGGTCTCCCCGCATCCGCTCGATCTCCGCCATGTGCGGACCCAGGAAGGCCGGCCGGAACCGCAGGTAGGGGTCGGCCACCCGGTGACGGCGTTCCTTCGACGGCCGCGGTGAGAGCGGCAGCTCGGCCGCCACCACCCGTTTCCCGGTCAGGACGTCCATGGCCCGGGTGAGCGTGGTGTGGGCGATGCCGCCTGATGACTTGGACGGACAACGTCGAAGGGCCCCCTGTTTCCAGGGGGCCCTTCGACATCGTGCCCGGTGAGGCACTGGCGGAGGATACGAGATTCGAACTCGTGAGGGGTTGCCCCCAACACGCTTTCCAAGCGTGCGCCCTAGGCCTCTAGGCGAATCCTCCGGTGGGAACATTACATGACCGAGAGGAGTGCTCGCGAACTCGTTCCCCACCCGCGACATGGGGTAGCCTCTGCGTAGCCCCTCACGCGGCGCTATCTGACTGAACTCCCCCAGGGCCGGAAGGCAGCAAGGGTAGGTCGGCTCTGGCGGGTGCGTGGGGGGCGCTTGCGTTCCGGGTGTCCGGCGTCCGGTCCGGTTGTCGGTGCGCGCCTATAACCTCGTAGGCGTGTCGTCTCTCGCGCTGTACCGCCGTTATCGCCCGGAGTCGTTCGCCGAGGTCATCGGGCAGGAGCATGTCACCGACCCGTTGCAGCAGGCGCTGCGGAACAACCGGGTCAATCACGCCTACCTGTTCAGCGGTCCGCGCGGATGCGGCAAGACGACCAGCGCGCGGATCCTGGCGCGGTGCTTGAACTGCGAGAAGGGCCCGACCCCGACGCCGTGCGGGGAGTGCCAGTCCTGCCAGGACCTCGCGCGCAACGGACCGGGTTCGATCGACGTCATCGAGATCGACGCCGCTTCCCACGGTGGCGTGGACGACGCCCGTGACCTGCGCGAGAAGGCGTTCTTCGGGCCCGCGGGCAGCCGGTACAAGATCTACATCATCGACGAGGCCCACATGGTCACGTCGGCCGGTTTCAACGCGCTGCTCAAGGTCGTCGAGGAGCCCCCGGAGCATCTGAAGTTCATCTTCGCGACCACCGAGCCCGAGAAGGTCATCGGGACCATCCGGTCGCGTACGCACCACTACCCGTTCCGGCTGGTGCCGCCCGGCACGCTGCGGGACTACCTCGGCGAGGTGTGCGGGAAGGAGGACATCCCGGTCGAGGAGGGCGTGCTGCCGCTCGTCGTGCGGGCCGGCGCCGGATCCGTGCGTGACTCGATGTCCGTCATGGACCAGCTCCTCGCCGGCGCGGGCGAGGACGGTGTGACGTACGCCATGGCCACCTCCCTGCTGGGGTACACGGACGGCTCACTGCTCGACTCCGTCGTCGAGGCCTTCGCGACCGGTGACGGCGCCGCCGCCTTCGAGGTCGTCGACCGGGTGATCGAGGGCGGCAACGATCCGCGCAGGTTCGTCGCGGACCTGCTGGAGCGGCTGCGGGACCTCGTCATCCTCGCCGCCGTTCCCGACGCCGCCGAGAAGGGGCTCATCGACGCCCCCGCCGACGTGATCGAGCGGATGCAGGCACAGGCCGGCACCTTCGGGGCCGCCGAGCTCAGCCGCGCCGCCGACCTCGTCAACGAAGGGCTCACCGAGATGCGCGGCGCCAACTCGCCGCGCCTCCAGCTCGAGCTGATCTGCGCGCGCGTGCTGCTGCCCGCCGCCTACGGCGACGAGCGCTCGGTCATGGCCCGGCTGGACCGGATCGAGCGCGGGGTGAACTTCTCCGCGGGCGGCGCCGGAACCGGTGCCGGCGCGCCCGCCATGGCGTACGTCCCCGGGCCGGAGGTCCACGGAGGAGCGCCGGGAGAGGGCTCCGTCGAGCCGGGAGGCGGCCCCGCCGCCGCCCGGGCCGCCGTGCGGGGGCCGGCCCCGGCGCCCGCTCCCGCCCCGGCTCCCGTTTCCGCGCCTCCCGTCGCCCCTCCCGCCGCGCCGGCCCAGCAGCCCCCCGCTCCCGCCCCGGCGCCCTCCGGCGCTCCGCCCGCGCCCGCCGCCCCCGGCGCCTGGCCCACCGCCGTCTCCGCCGGTGGCGGCCGTCGGCCGGGCGGCTGGCCCACCGCCGCCCCGGCGGGCGGGGCTCAGTCCCCGGCCCAGGCACCCGCCCCCGCCCCCGCGCCCGCTCCCACGCCCGCCCCCCAGGCGGCCCCCGCCACCTCGGGCGGTGGCGGCGGGCTCGACCCCCGCACGCTC
>NZ_LGCN01000259.1 GCF_001279005.1 Streptomyces caelestis | reverse complement strand
TACCGCCGCCTGACCGTCCGGTACGAGCGCAAAGGCAGCCACTTCCTGGCCTTCCTCGGACTCGCAGCGGTCCTGACCTGCTACAAGAAACTCGCAAAGCTCACCACGTGAGACAAGCTCTAAGAGGCCCTAACAGAAGTTGTTGATCAAGTGACCGTCGGCTTGTCCGCTCGTTGGTCGGGGCATGGGGAAGCGTCAGTCGCGGCCGTGGCTCGTGTCGGACGAACTGTGGTCGCTGATCGAGCCGTTGTTGCCCGAGCCGGGGCCGAAGCTGGTGGCGGGCCGGCCACGGGTGCCGGACCGGCAGGCGTTGTGCGGGATCCTGTTCGTGCCGCATACCGGCATCCAGTGGGAGTACCTGCCCCAGGAACTGGGCTTCGGATCAGGGATGACCTGCTGGCGGCGCCTGGCCGCCTGCAACGAGGCCGGCGTGTGGGAGAAGCTGCACCTGGTGCTGCTGAGGAAGCTGCGGTCGGCGAAGCAGCTGGACTGGTCGCGGGCGGTGATCGACTCTTCCCACGTCCGGGCGGCCCGGCGCGGCCCCAAAGCGGTCCCAGCCCGGTCGACCGCGCACGGCCGGGCAGCAAGCACCACGTCCTGGTCGACGGGCAGAGCATCCCGCTCGCGGTGTCGTTGACCGGCGGCAACCGCGGGCGACGTCACCCAGCTCCTGCCCCTGCTCGACAAGGTCCCACCGGTCGCCGGCGTCGTCGGCAGGCCACGGCGACGGCCGGACATGCTCTTCGCGGACCGCGGCTACGACCACGACAAGTACCGGCGGCTGCTGTGGCAGCGCGGCATCCGGCCCGTGATCGCCGAACGCGACCAGCCACACGGCTCCGGCCCGGGCATCTTCCGCCGGGTCGTCGAACGCACCATCTCCTGGCTCCACGGCTTCCGCCGCCTGCGCATCCGCTGGGAGAAACGCGACGACATCCACGAGGCCTTCCTCGGCTTCGCCACCTGCCTCATCACCCACCGACACGACCAACGCCTTTGTTAGGACCTCTAAAGGTCGAAAGGGACCTGCCACCACGGCCCTGAGCATCCTTGATACCGGCCACAACCTGCACTTGGAACAGCCCGAAATCCTGCACACCGCGCTCTGGGACTTTTTCGAGGGCCTCACCTGAAGCCCCTTGCGCAGTCGCACCAACATGCCCATGGGCATCGGTCCACAGATTTCGCCAATCACTCTTGACGGCGCCGCTCGACGGTGTTGCGTCGCTTGCAGGTCTCGTGGTCGGAGGCGGAGGGCTGCCGCCCCACCTACCTCCTCGCCCCCACCGACCCGCTCCACGCCCTCATCGGCGTCCTGCACAACCGCCTCGACACCCACCCTGGCAGCTGCAGATCACCGCACGTCGGTGAGGCCCCGCCCTGCGCCCCCACTGCCTCATCAACCAAGGGCTTCCACCCGATCCCTCATGCCGCCCTCCAGCGCACCCTCACCGGCCACACCACGCGGGCGGCCTCGGTGGCGATCAGTCCGGACGGCACCTGACTCGCCGCCACAAGCCGCGATGGCCGCAAGGCAAACCTGCCCGAAGTGCCGCCGCGGCCACCACTGACTCTTCCAGGACGGAGCATGGTGGCCGTCGCCCGTGGAGTGCGCTGCTGGTCGAGCCGCTGTCTCACCAGCGAACGGCGGTGAAGTCGACTGGTCGGGGCCGCAGCAGTCGTGTGCGTTGTGCCAGTGCCGTCAGCCGCCGGGACATTTCGTCGGCGGTCAGCCGGTGACGGTCACCGTGGCCCGGCAGAACCCATTCGAAACGCAGTCGTCCGGCTGTCCTGGTGAGGGAAGCGGCCAACTCCTGGATGGAGTACCAGGTCACGCTCTCTGCGACCTCCAGGTCACGGGTGGCGCGGGACCAGTAGAAGCTGTCCCCGCTGAAGCAATACCGGTCGTCCGCAAGGTAGAGCACGCTGCCCTGGGTATGGCCGGGCAGCGGGTGAGCGGTGACGCCCTCGCTGATCTTCACAGGTTCAAGACCCCGGATGACGTGATCTGCGTCCGGTGCGGCGTCGAGGTCCCCCTCATGGATCCACAGTCGGGCGCCGAAATGGTCCGCGTAGCGGCGGCCGTGTGCGGCATGGTCGCGGTGGGTGAGCAGCACATGGGTGACGGGGCCTGTTGCCGCGTATCGCTCGGCCAGTTCACGGTTCCAGCGTGGTGTGTCGATCATCATGACCGTGCCGGAGGGCCGCACAAGCAGGTAGGAGTTGGCCCCGGCGGTGTGCCGCGAGTTGTGCCCACAGATCAGTAGCCCCTCGTCCAGGACCATTGGGAAGGGGTCGAGCCTGGAATCCTGCTGCCCGGCCGGCGGGCGGATGGAGCGTGTGGGACAGGCGAAGGCGGCGGCGTGTAAGCGCCCTGTCTCCTCTTCGTCGCGCGGTGGGCGCAGAACCTGAGATCTTCCATCGACTTCGCCGATCAGATCCGGCGCGAACTGCCGGGCGGCATCGCAGTTGCTGCAGCGGTCATCCACGTACCAGCCGTCCACGACAAGGCCTCCTTTCAAGAACGGCCCCGATCCGGGCCGCCTTGCCAGAGATATCCCACCAGCAGCCGTAATCGGTAGATCCTGCCGCTCTTGTACTTCAGCTCCCGAACCGCTCTGACAACGGCTGGCTTGATCCGGTCGTAGCGCTCCACCTTGCCGTTGTGGCGAGGTGTGTACAGGGTGATGCGCTGATGACGTGTGGCGAGCAGGGTCTGCGCGAACGCGCCGGCGCGGTAGCAATCCCCGTCGTCTGTGACGATGCGTTCGATGGGGGTGATGCCGTGGGCTGCAGACAAGGTCCTGGCCCGGGGCAAGAACGCGATGGCGGTAGCGGCTTCCTCGTCAGACAGGGCTTTGGTACGGAGTCGAGGATCTCGTCCCGGCCTCTGTTGCAGGGAGCATCCCACGTGGGGCTGCCGGCGCCTCCACGGCGAGCTGCTGGTGCTGGGCGTGAAGGCCGCCGCCTCCACGGTCTGGGAGATCCTGCGGGAGGCCGGGATCGACCCGGCGCCCGAACGGGCCTCCAGCACGTGGGCCGACTTCCTGCGCTCCCCGGCCGACGCGCTGCCGGCCTGCGACTTCTTCGGGACGGTCACCCTGACCGGGGCACGACCGTACGTGTTCGCCGTGATCGCGCACGTCGGCCGACGGATCCGGATCCTGGGCTCGGCCGCGCGCCCGACGGCCTCGTGGGTGGCGCAGGCCACGAGAAATCTCGTCATGGCCCTGGAGGATGTCAACTGCCGGGCACGGTTCCTGACCTGGGACCGGGACGGGAAGTTCCCCGCCCTGTTCGACACGGTCCTCGCCAGTGCGGGGATCGAGGTCGTGCTCAGCGGCGTCCGGATGCCGCGGATGAATGCGGTCATGGAACGCTGGGTGCAGACCTGCAGGCGCGAGCTGCTGGACCGGACCTCGATCTGGGATCAGCCGCATCCGCTCCACGCCCTGCGGGAATTCGAGCGTGTCTCCCATGTGCACCGGCCCCATCGGGGCATCGCGAACGCCCGCCAGCTGAACCCGTCGCCCCGCCGATCGCCGATCCGGACCAGATCGCCCGCCTCGAGGTACGACGACGCGATCGCCTCGGCGGCCTTCTTCACGAGTACGAGCATGCCGCCTGACCTGCCCGGACGAGGATTTCGGCAAGGGCAGGGCGCAAACCTGCCGACGAGAACTGCTGGACCGCACACCGCTCTGGAACCGGTGTCATCTCCTGTACACCCTGCGCGAGTTCGGATCCTTCTGCAACGGGCACGGGCCACACCAGGGCATCGCGAATGCTCGCCCCCCTCCATCCGCTGCCTGCTCCGATCGAAGATGCGGGCACGATCGCGTGTCTCGACATACGCAGACGCACACGACTCGGCGGCACCCTCCACGAGTACACCCATGCGACCTGACCAGCATGGGTCAGGTATTCGGCAACTGCAGGGTCAGGAGGTTATCGACACGAGAGCGACTGCATGGCTCCGAGTCCTTCAGCCAGAGGCGTTGACAAGGCTGAGCAACACGGTGGTGATGGTCGATCGGGCGAGTTCCGGGCTGATCGTTTCACGGGCGGCCGCATGGCCGAGTGCGTCCGCGGCGCCTACGAATGCAATGGCTGCTTCCTTACCGAGGTCCGCAGCGCCGTCGGCGCTTCGTATGGCTTGCCGACAGATGTCTACGTAGCGGCGTTCGGATTCTCGCCTGACTTTCTCGAGGGCTGGCGTGCCGGCCAGGGCGGCCACCACTCCACTGAGTTCGACCCCCTGGGAGACGATGCACGCGACATGAGCCGTCGCGATCGCTTCGACCCGCTGCCGCAAATCCGGCGGGGTGTGCGCTATCGCAGCATGCAGGTCGGCGAGGTGTCGCTGGTCGAAGTCCTGATACAGCGAGAGGAGAAGTGCCGAGCGCGAGGAGAAGTGATCGTAGACGACGGGCTTGGAGATCCCTGCTCTGCTCGCCAGGTACGCGAGCGTGAGCGCGTCCGTACCTTCGGTGGCGATCACGTCGCGGGCGATGCCGACGAGCTGGGCCCGCCGCTCGGCACTGGGGAGTCGTCGCTCGGCCATGCCCGGCAGTCTCTCATCCATGAGTAACCTACTACCAGTAAGCTACTACTAGTAGGTTATCCTTGAGGGAGAGAAGCTGTCGATGCACACCCTGCTGGTCGCCACGAACCCAGACCCCCAGTCCCTGACGCATCACGTGCTGGAAAAACTCAAGGCGGCACTCCACCCCATGTCAGTCGAGGCCGCCGACCTGGCCAAGGAACGGTTCGACCCCGCGTTCACCCTGGCGGATCGCCGGGCGTACCACGAGGGCGGCAACTATCCGGCCGACATCGTCAGTGAGCACCGTCGCCTCGAGCGCGCCACCGATCTCGTATTGATCTTCCCTGTGTACTGGTGGTCGATGCCTGCGCTGCTGAAGGGGTGGATAGACCGCGTCTTTGTCAACGGCTGGGCCTTCGAGCACTCCCCGACTTCTGGCCTGCGACCGAAACTTCAGGCACTCACCACACATCTTCTGCCCATCGCCGGCGACGACTCCGGCGCATACGAGCGCCACGGGTACGAGGAAGCACTGCGAACGCAGATCGAGCACGGAATCGTCGACTACTGTGGCAGCCGGCGCGGCGCCACAGCGTTCATCTACGAGTCCGAGCAGGCTTCCTCCGAGGCCACGGCTCGGAGTGTCGACCGCGCAGTGCGGATCATCAGTGGAGCCATTCATGCCCGCTCGCGGACACTGTCCTGATACTCCAGCCGGACTTTGCTGTCTGACCTGCGGTTTTCGCTGGGCAACTGGAGTATAGCGGGACTTCGATCATGCGGGGGCGGTCTCACGGAGACCGTCCCTCGCTCGTGCGGCAACGCCGCAGGTAGTGACAGCGGCGGGCGACTGCGTGGCGTCGGCGGCGTCGGTTCGACCAGCTCAGCGCGTGGTGCAGTCCTCGGTGTCCGCTCAGGTGCCGGGGCCGGACGCGACCATCTGCCAGGAGTCGCCGAACCTCCACCACTGTGAGCTCGAGGGCCGCGGCTGTCCCACCTGTTCCGCCCCTTTTTCCCAGGACCAGCGTGCCGTGGCTGAGGTTCCCCCGTTGCTCGGGAAGGGCTGGTCAGCTGGTCGGAGCAGGTCGGCGGGGTTTCAGGTTCGCTCGGTCGGTCGCTGCCTGCTCGGCGTGGTGCTGCTCTTCGAACTCGACCGGGCTGAGGCAGCCGAGGCGTTGTCCGTCATGTCCGGAAGACAACTGATACAGCATCGCTTTCCCGGCATGGGTTCCTCGCGCACACCACTGAGCCTCCGCCAACCTGAAGACACAGGCCAAAGGGCTGGTGTGACAGTCTTCGGGGATGCTCACGCTGGTCGTGAGCGGCTGTCTGTGGAGTAGATCGTCGGTCAGCGGTTGACTTTGAGATTCTTCAGGACGAGCAGGGCGCGCAGGAGGTGGGTGGCGCGGGCGGGGTCAGTGCGGAGTTTGGCGGAGGGTCCGCCAGTCCTTGAGGTGGGCGAAGCCGTGCTCGACGGGAGCGCGTCCGGTGGCGAGGACGCGGTTGGCGGTCTTCTGACCGGGAGTGAACTTGTGGGCGCGGGTGGCTGCAAAACCGGTGACGATCACGGGATCGCACACGTCGTTGTCCAGGCCGCGGAAGCCGAGGTCCGCCAGCGCTCCGAGACCGGCGGCGCGCAGACGGGCCAGGACATGATCGTGGCGGGCAGCGGTGATGTCGTGGGTGTGATCACCCGCCGGTGCGTGTCCAACGGTTTGGTGAGCCACGAAGGCCTCTCCTCACGTCCGGCAAGAACACCCCGTCAGCTTGCCTCCAGGGGGCCTTGTGCGTATCCACCACCTCAACTGCGGTTCTTTCCGGGGGATTCCACTACTCGGCGAAGAACCTCCGGCCGGCGCTGTGAACCGCGAACGGGCCGTTGCCTGCCATTGCCTGCTCATCGAGACGGACTCGGACGGGCTGATCCTGGCCGACACCGGCCTCGGCACCGCCGACCTACAGCACCCTGACCGGTCGCTGGGTGCGGACTGGGTCGCCTACGCCCAGCCCGCACTGAACCCCGAGGAGAGCGCGCTGCGCCAGGTCGTCCGCCTCGGGTACGCGCCCCAGGACGTGCGGCACATCGTGCTCACCCACCTGCATCGCGACCACACGGGAGGACTGCCGGACTTCCCTCACGCACAGGTGCATGTCCACCCCGACGAATACCGGGCCGTCACCGACCCCACGGCAGCGCACCACCGGCACAGCCTCGACCGCTTCATGCCAGCACACCGGGCGCACAACCCGCTGCTCACACCCGCACCCATGGCGGATCGCACAAAGTGGTTCGGCTTCCCCGGCGTGACGCGGCCGCAGGGGCTGGCATGCGAGCTGCTGCTGGTTCCGCTGCCTGGTCGCTCGGCGGGACACTCGGGTGTCGCCGTGCGCGACGGCCACGGACGGTGGCTGCTGCATGCGGGTGACGCGTATATGTATCACGGCGAGCTCGAGCACACGCTGCCTTTCTCGCATCCCGCCCTTGAGCCGGTCCAGCAGGGAGCACAGACCGACGTCGCGGCTCGCGACGCGACCCGCGACCGGCTGCGCTCCCTCCGACGCGACCACGCGGATGAGATCACCGTCTTCAGCGCCCACGACCCATGGGAGCTGGCCCGCTCCACCGCCTCAAAAGGCTAGGAATTTCGGGTCAGTCCTGATTCGACTGAGTTGCTTGAGGGCGTTGTCGCAGGTCATCCGGGGGTTCTCGATCGGCATCCAAGAGAAGAAAGCTCGCACATCCGCTGCCGTTGCGTCGTCCGGTCTGTCTTCGAGCCGACCGTGCTGACGGACGATCTACTCCACGGACAGCCGCTCGCGACCAGCGTGAGCATCCCCGAAGATGTCACACCAACCCTTGACCTGTGTCTTCAGGTTGGCGGAGGCTCACTGCCGGGCATTCGTCCTCGGAGCGCCTGTCAGCTTGGAGAGGACGGAGCGCTGAGGCATTGCCGTCACTGCTCCGTGGCGGACGATGCGTACGTTTTCTTGTCGGTCTCGGCCGAGGCGGTGGGGCGGAGGCGGATGACCAGGGACAGCATGGCGGCGGCCGCGCAGAAGGCTGCGAGTGCGAACCAGACAGGGTCGTAGCTGCCGAAGGCGTCGCGGGCCACGCCGCCGAGGAAGGAGGCCGAGGCCGCACCGATCTGGTGTGCCGCGTTGGTCCAGCCGAAGACGATGGCGCTGTCGTCGCCGTAGAAGGTGCGGCACAGGGCGATGACCGGTGGCACGGTCGCCAGGTCGAGAAGGCCGAAGACGACCACGAAGGTGAGCATGGGTGCGTTGACGCTGGCGGTCATGACCAGCGGCAGGCTGATCATCAGCAGGCCGCGTAGGAGGAAGTAGGCGGCGAGGAGCCGGCGGGCGTCCATGCGGTCGGTGAACCATCCGGAGGCTATGGTGCCGGCCACGTTGAAGACGCCGATGAGTGCCAGCAGTGTCGAGGCGGTGGTGACGGGCATGCCGTGGTCGTGGGCCGCTGGGGCGAAGTGGGTCCACATGATGCCGTTGGTGGACGCGCCGCAGATGGCGAATGCGCCGGCGAGCTGCCAGAAGGGGACGGTCCGGGCGGCGTCGCGCAGGACGGTCACGGTGCGGCGGGCTGCTCCGGGAACGGGTGCGGGGCGTGGGATGAAGGTGTTGCTGCCGTAGGGGCGTTGTCCGACGTCGGCGGGGTGGTCACGCAGGACGAGGCGGATCAGGGGGGTGACCGCCAGTGCGGCGAGGGCGAGGCTGACGAGGGCGGGTCGCCAGTCGTGGTGGGCGATGGTCCAGGAGAGGGCGGGCAGGAAGACCATCTGGCCGAGGACGCTGCCGGAGGAGAGGATGCCGGTCACCAGGCCGCGGCGGGTGGTGAACCAGCGGTTGGTGACGGTGGTACCGAGGGTCATCGAGAGTGATCCGGTGCCGAGGCCGACGAGGAAGCCCCAGAAAAGCGTGAACTGCCAGGCTGCGCTCATCGTGGTGGTGAGCAGTGCTCCGGCGGCGACGGCTCCCAGCCCGGCGATGACGATCCGGCGGATGCCGAAGCGGTCCATCAGGGCGGCGGCGTAGGGGGCGGTGAGCCCGTAGAGGATCATGTTGACCGAGGCCGCCAGGCCGATGGAGCCGCGGGACCAGTGGAACTCCTGGCGCAGGGGGTCCTGCAGGATGCCTGGCATGGTGGAGAAGGCACCGGCGACGATGATCGCCACTCCGGTGACGGCGGCTACCCACCAGGCGCGGCGCCCGGCGGCGTTGGTGTGATGGCCGGTGGCGTTGTGCATGTCTTCATCCTTCGGTGAGACGGGGACCGGAAACCACTGGCCGTTTGGACAGGTAGTGAAAGAATCTGGCCATGACAGTGAGTGAGGATTCCGTGCACAAAGTTGTGGTCCTGGTTCGTCATGGCCTTCTGCCCATGGAGCTGGGCATCGTGCACCGCCTGTTCGGCACCGCGGTGAATGAGGCCGGCCGGCGCCTGTACTCGGTCGTGACCTGCGCCGTGGAGCCGGGCGAGGTGTTGACCGACGCCGACTTCACGGTCAATGTGCCATTGGGGCCGCGGGCCCTACGCGACGCGGACACGGTGATCGTGCCGGCCGCAGTCGAGGACTACGGGCCCCAGCAGCGGGGCCGGCTGAGCCCGCTGGTCGAAGCGGCTCTCGCGGAAGTGCCGGCGACAGCGCGTCTGGCTTCCATCTGCACCGGCTCGTTCGTCCTGGCGGCAGCCGGCCTGCTCGCGGGCCGGCGGGCGACGACGCACTGGAAGTCGTGTCCCGAGCTGGCCGCCCTGTACCCGGAGATCGATGTCGACCCCGACGTGCTGTACACCGACGACAGACAGGTGCTGACGTCCGCGGGTGTCGCCGCGGGAATCGACCTGTGCCTGCACATGATCCGCAGTGACCACGGCGCCGACATCGCCAACACCGTCGCCCGCGGCACGGTGGTCCCACCGCACCGGGAAGGCGGCCAGGCCCAGTACATCGACCGCCCCGTGCCCGATGGCGGCGACAGCTCCACCGCCGCGCTCCGCGCCTGGGCCGTGGAGCACCTCGACGAGACCCTGACCTTGCAGGATCTGGCTCGCCAGGCCTCGACGAGCGTGCGCACACTGACCCGCAGGTTCCGCCAGGAGACCGGCATGACGCCGATGCAGTGGCTCGGCCAGCAACGTCTGCAGTATGCGCGCCGGCTGCTGGAACGCACGGACGATCCCGTGGACCGCATCGCCGCCGCGGCCGGCTTCGGGACGGGAACCGCGATGCGCCAGCACTTCCGCGAAGCACTGGGGGTGTCACCGCGCGCCTACCGCAACACCTTCCGTGGCGCACAGTGAGAGCACGCGCGCGGTGACACCGCATCAGCCGGGCCGTCAGGTGAGTTCAGAGACCGGCTCGATGGGCCCGATCCGGTAGAGCACCTCGTCGTGGTGCTCCTCGGGGAAGAGCGAGCCCGGGAAGAGCACTTCGGTGTGGACGGGGGCCCGGTACCGCTTGGCGCACTTCTTCAGCACCATGATGATGGCCTTGTTGTCTGCCGACACGGTCGCCTCGATGTAGCGGGCACCCTTGCTGACCGCGCGCTCGGCGGCCTGTTCGAACAGCTGCACTCCGAGCATCGGAATGCCATGGCGCGGCTTCACGGCCTCCTGCCATACCAGATAGGTGTCGGGCTGATCGGGGCGGAAGTAGCCGGTCAGGAAGCCGACGACCTCGTCGCCGAGTGATGCCACGAGGGAGGTTTCGGCGAAGTCGCGGCACCACAGCGCGTAGTAGTAGGGGCTGTTGTCATCGAGTTCGTCCGACTCGTGCACCATCTGCCACATGGCTTGCGTGTCCTCGACACGCGGCGTCCGGTACTCGGGGCGGGCTCGGCTGGGGGTGGAGAGGGAGGCCGGCGCGGTCATGCAGTGGCCTCCTCGGTGAGCAGGGGGTAGACGCCGTTCTCGTCGTGATCCTCGCGGCCGGTGACCGGGGGGTTGAACACGCAGATGAAACGGGAGTCCACGGTGGGGCGCAGCGTGTGCTTCTCGTGCCCGTTCAGCAGGTACATGGTGCCGGGGGTGATGAGATGCTTCTCGCCGGTTTCCTCGTTGGTGAGCTCGGTCTCGCCTTCGACGCAGAGGACGGCCTCGATGTGGTTGGCGTACCACATGGTCGTCTCCGTGCCGGCGTAGACGGTCGTCTCGTGCAGGGAGAAGCCGACTCCTTCCTTCGCGAGGATGATGCGCTTGCTCTCCCATGTTCCGGAGCGGGACTTGACGTGCCTGTCAGTACCTTCGATGTCCTTGAACGAGCGAACGATCACGGTTGCCTTCCCTTGGGCTCGTGTCGGGTGCGTGCATGGCGTCTCGCGCAGGCTCGGCGGCCTGGCCGCGGGCATGTGCTGGTCGGTGTGGTGGGTCGTTCAGGCCGCGTTGCGTGTCTCGAGCTGGGCGAGGGCGAAGTCGGTGAAGGTGTCGACGGTCTCGAAGTCGTCGGCTTCGAGTTCTTCGGGGTCCACCTCGAGGCCCAGGGAGTCCTCGAGTTCCATGAGCATCTCGAGCATCGTGGTGGAGTCCAGGTGAAGGTCGTCGAAGAGCCTGGTCTGTCCGGAGAGCCCGGTCACCGGCCGGTCCAGCACCTTGTTCAGGGCCGTTTCCATGGCGGCGGTCACGTCTGCGCGGTTGAGGCTCATCGAGCCTGCTCCTTTCATGCGTGTGCGGGGTCGTGGATGAGGTTGGTCAGGGCCTGTCGGTCGACTTTGCCGTTGTGGTTGGTGGGGAGGTGCGGGACCGGGACGCAGCGGCGCGGGATCTTGTAGTCCTCGATGAGTCCTTGCATGCGGGCCAGTACCTCGGGCCCGTCCAGTTCCGTCACTACGGCCAGTACCGCGGTATGCCCGGTCTTCGGGCCGGGCGGTAGCACGGCCGCCGAGTCCACGCCTTCGACACGGCGGGCCGCGGCCTCCACTTCGGTGGCGCTGACGCGGAATCCGCGTTCCTTGTAGAGGTCGTCACGGCGCCCTGAGAAGTAGAGGTAGCCTTCGTCGTCCATCCAGCCGTAGTCGCCGGTGCGCAGTTCCGGAAAGAGGCCGTCACGCCGGTGGAAGCGTTCGGCGGTCATCTCTGGGCGCCGCCAGTACCCGGCCATGACGTGGGAGCCACGGACGACGAACTGGCCGACCTCTCCTGCCGGCAGTCGCTTGCCGTCGTCATCGATGGTGAAGACCTCGGTGCCGGGGAGCGCCTTTCCGGACGAGCCGGGCCGCTGAAGGTCTCCGTCCGGCGGCATGATGGTGGCCCGCTTGCATTCCGTGAGCCCGTACATCAGCTGCACGCGCAAGGTGGGTATCGCCTCGCGCAGGTCGGCGATGGTCTTCTCGGACAGGGCGGCGCCGGTGTTGGTCAACAGACGCAGGGCGGGCTTGTTCTTCGCCCTGCGCACCAGCCAGGCCAGGCGGTCGGAGACGGAGGGCACGGCGGCGAGCACGGTGGCCTTGCTGTCCTGCAGGGCGCGCAGGAGGGGTGGGCCGACTTCTGCGACATGGCCTACTCGCAACTGCGCGCCGGCCAGAAACGTCAGGAACATCTGATACAGGCCGTAGTCGAAGGACAGTGGCAGAGGGCTGTAGACGATGTCGTCGGCACGGTAGGCGAGACAGTCCTGGATGGCCTGGGCGGCGAAGAGCACCTGCTGGTGAGTGCTGACCACTGCCTTGGGCAGTGACGTGGTGCCCGAGGTGTAGATCAGGCACGCCCCGTCGACTCCGAGCGGAGGGTTTGGCAGGTGTGAGCCTTCCCTCGGGGCTGGAGCGTGGCGCAGTTCCTGGGAGGTGAGGACCTGCACGTCGTGTGCTTGTGCGGTGGCGGAGACACCAGGGTCGTCGGTCACGATCACGGCGGGTTCGCAGTCCTGCAGCACATGCTGGAGCGGGCTGTCCCGGACGTCCTCGTGCAGCACGCTGAACATCGCGCCTGCTCGGGAGGCGGCGTGGACTGCGACGGCGACGGTGATCGCGTCGGGTGAGGAGATGACGACCCGGTCACCGCGCTGGACACCGTGCGCGCGCAGCAGGTGCGCAGCATGGCGAGAGGCCTGTGCCAGGTTCTTGTAGGTGATCGAGTCCGAGGCGGTACTCATGGCACACCGGTCCTGGTGTGCCGCGGCTGTCTCGTCGAGCAGGGAGTGAAGGGTCGGATGCTGGGGCACTACCGTCCTCCTGTCAGCACGGTGTCCTTTTCGCTCTGGTGCCGGCTGCCGTCGGGTGAGCTGGACCGCTTCGGCTTGGGGACGACGGTTACCGCGTTCGCCGTGCACACCGTGATGGGTTCGGCCAGTGGCTGGGCCGCGCTGGGACTCGTGTCGCAGGAGGCGATGACCTTCCGGGCTTCCAGGGCTACGAAGCGGCGCAGCTTGGTGCTCCGTACGAGCTGGGCTGTGGCTTCGATGTAGTCTCCGGGGCGGACGGGTGCTGTGAAGCGGACGTCGGAGTACTCGGCGAGCAGTCCTTCGTCGCCGTCGGTACGGATGGTGATTTCGGTGACGAGGTCGCCGAACAGGCGCAGGAGTCGTGCGCCGTCGACGAGTTCCCCGCCGTAGTGGGCTTCTTCTTGGCCGATCCTGATGCGCAGCTGCGCTGTGACGGCGTTCGTGTCACCTTCAGGAGAAGTCATGGATGCGTCATTCCTTCTTCCGTCGCTGGTGGTGGCGTGCTGGTTCGGGTCAGGAGACGAGAGCCACGGCGGCGACCACGTTGTTCTTGTGGGTGATCGAGATACGCACGGTCTGGTCGGACGCTGCCTCGGCGGCCTCGGCGCGCAGTTCGACGTGGGGTGATCCGTCGTCAGCACGCTCGATGTGGATGTTGCGTGGCGCGATGCCTTGGAACAGGCCCTTGCCCAGCGCTTTGAGGATGGCCTCTTTGGCGGCGAAGCGTCCGGCGAGGTACTCCAGGCGCCTTTCGGGTCCGAGGTTCTGCGCCTGTTGGATTTCCTCCGGGGCGTAGCAGTACCGCAGGAACCAGTGGCGCGTCACCAGGCAGGCCAGTTCGTCGCGCTCGAGAACGTCCAGACCTACGCCCATGGGCGCACCGGGTGTCACGAGGCGTCCTTGAAGACCGCCAGATGCTGGCGGGAGAGCATCTCTTCGGGTGTGTCCCGCTCTCGCACGAGGGTGGCGTGTCCGTCGTGCACAAGAACCTCGGCGGGGTAGCCGTGGCTGAGGAACAGTCCGGGCGAGGCAGTGGGACCGTAGGCGCCGGAGCGTTCGATCCCGAGCAGGTCACCGGGGCGGACTTCGGGGAGCCTGGCCTTCTTCACGATGGTGTCGTTCGGCGTGCACAGCGGCCCGGTGACCGTATAGGTGTGTGTGGGGCGGGCGGCAGGGCGTCCCAGGTGGACTATAGGGAAGTTCCGTTTCACGAAACTTCCGATCCCTACTGCTGCCATATGGTGATTGGTGCCGCCGTCCGCTACGACGAACAGTTCACCCATCGATTCCTTCACGTAGACGGCCCGTGTCACATAGGTGCCGGCATCGGCTGTGAGGAATCGACCGAGCTCCATGATGAGCCTGCAGTCCGGGTGACGTGCACGGAAATCACCTACCGGGCCTTCCAGGCCTTCCCCGAGTTCCGTTGTGTCGAGCTCCGACTCGTTCTCGAAGTAGGCCACCCCCAGGCCTCCCCCGAAGTCCACGACGGAGAGCTCCATGTCTAATTGAGTGGCGAGGTCTTCTGCCATCGCCAGGATGTTCAGCGTGTTCGCCACGACATCCTGGTGGTCAAGGAATCGGGTTCCCATGTAGGCGTGGAATCCCTTGACCTCGACGTGTTCCAGGGAGCGGAGCAGGGCCCCTGCCCTGCGGACCTCCTGCTCGTCGATGCCGAACTGGCGCGGTTTGCCTCCCATCGACAGCCCGGACCCCTTACTGAGGAAGCCCGGGTTGACCCGCAGCACGGCAGGGCACCGGCCCGCTCCCCGGGCAGCTGCCACGTCGTCCAGGAGCTGGAGCTCAGCAAGCGATTCGCAGACCACGGCATGGATGCCGGCTGATACGCAGGCCTCGAGGTCGGCCCTGCTCTTGCCCGGCCCGAGGAAGATGATGTCGGCCGGATCCACTCCCGCCCTGAGGGCAGTGATGAGTTCCGTGAGCGACGAGACCTCCGCCCCCGCGCCCCGGCTGCCGAGAAACCCACACACGCTGATATTCGGATTCGCTTTCAGCGAGTAGAAGACATCCACGCCAACGGGCAAGGCTTCGGAGATTTTCCGTAACTGCCTCGCGAGGACCTGAGCGTCATATACGAACAGAGGGGTTCCGAATTCTTTCGCAAGTTCCTCCGCCGCGAGTCCCTGTATGCGCTTCGTCGGATTTTCTGACAACTGATACTCCCCGCGCTTCGATTGTTTTCCCGAAACCGTAGGGGACAGAGCGACGAGGCGTCACACGCCCGATCAAGGAATCGGCCATCTTGCGCCGGCGACGGAATGAGAAAGCGCCCCCGTATCCCCAGGACTCCTTGCGGTATGCACCTTCGCCCCCTATGTGTGACTCACGCCACAAGAGAATGCACGCCCTTCCGGCAAAGCAATCAAATGGGACAGAAGGGGCATGTGCGGCAAACTCCGTCGCGGAGTGAAGTCGAAGTGTGACCAGAAGTGATCGACGCCGGTTCAGGGCTCGCCATCGCCCAGGCGTACACACCTCTCGCATGGGCATTGCATGTCAACGGGGCAGGCTCGGAGCAAGGGCCATTCCGCCCCACGACAAGGCGCCTGCCAGAGCCCGGCTGCCCTTCGTCACCTCATGGACGCCCGCAGCCCTCTGCAGCCGCAGCCGTCCGCCCAGCGATGCCCAAGGCCGGCCAAGCAGTCCGCGTGGAGTGCTGTCTCCTCGGTCCGCCGACACCGGTCACCCGAAACCCACTGAGGAGTGTGGATGACCATCATCCAGCCCGACCTGACCGTCTTCGAGTCCCTGGAGTCCGAGGTGCGCAGCTACTGCCGCGGCTGGCCCACCGTCTTCGACCGTGCGCACGGCAGCCGCATGTACGACGAGGACGGCCATGAGTACCTGGAC
>NZ_LGCN01000258.1 GCF_001279005.1 Streptomyces caelestis | reverse complement strand
GCGCTGGAAGGCGGCCATCAGACCGGGGTCGTGCCCGGCGGTGCACTCGGTGTCCTGGCGGGGCGCGGGGCCGTCGCGAAGCTGCGGGGCGATGTGCTCCTGGGCGCGGCGGCGGGGCAGCCGGGGTCTGTCCATGGTGCCGCGCACCGTGCCGCCGCGCGGGGTGAGGGGCGTGCTCCCGTGGTCCGCGGGGGTGTTCCGGTCACCGTGCCGGACGCCGGGTACGGCCTCGGCGGGGGGGGGGCGCACCTCGTGGGCACCGCGCAGGGGCAGCGGCGGGGCGGACGCGTCGCCGGGCGGGGACGGGGTGTGAAGGCGGAACGGGGGAGGCACGGAGGTGAGGGGTGCGACGGGTGCGGGCGGCGTGTCCACGGGAGCCGGGACGACGGGCAGGTGACGGGCCGTCGGCACGGCGCCGGTGTCGCGGTCGTACGGCTGCGGCACCGTGCCCGGCACGCCGACGCCGCCGACGCCGACGCAGGGCTCCGTGCCGAGCAGCGCCTGCGGCACCACGAGCACGGCCTGGACCCCGCCGTAGATGTTGCTCCGGAGCCGGACGTGGATGCCGTGCCGCCTGGCGAGCTGGGAGACCACGAACAGGCCGATCCGGCCGTCGGCCAGCAGACTGGCGACATGCACCTGGTCGGGGTCGGTGAGCAGCGCGTTCATCCGGTCCTGCTCGTCGACGGGCATGCCGAGTCCGCGGTCCTCGACCTCGACGGCGAGCCCGGAGGTGACGAGGTCGGCCCGTAGCAGCACCTGGGTGTGCGGGGCGGAGAACACCGTGGCGTTCTCGACGAGTTCGGCGAGCAGGTGGATGACGTCGGCGACGGCGTGCCCGCGCAGGGTGCCGTCGATCGGCGGTACGAGCTTGACCCGTGAGTACTGTTCGACCTCGGCGATCGCCGAGCGCAGCACCTCGGTCACGGGGACCGGGTTGCTCCACTGCCGCCGGGAGACGGCCCCGCCGAGCACGGCGAGGTTCTCGGCGTGGCGGCGGATGCGGGTGGCGAGGTGGTCGACGTGGAAGAGCCCCTTGAGCAGGTCGGGGTCCTCCATCTCGTTCTCCAGCTCGTCGAGGAGGGAGATCTCGCGGTGCACCAGGGACTGCAGGCGCCGGGCGAGGTTGACGAACACCTCGAGCTTCTGTTCGCTGCCGGTCTGGCTGGAGAGCTGGGACGCCTGCACGACGGCGTGGACGGCCCCGTCGTGCGCACGGGCGAGGTCGGCGGTGAGCAGGCCGAAGTCGGGGTCGGGGGTGTCGGCCCGTTCGCCCCGCCGTCCGCGCGGGGGCGGGGCGTCGCCGCGGCGCAGTGCCTCGACGAGGGCGCGCAGGTCGGCCTCGCGCCGGGCGGTGCTCCGGCGCAGCGCGCCGATGCGGTCGTGCACGGACCGGGCGGCGCGGTCGGCGGCCACGGCGGCGATGGCGATGCCGGCGCACGTCACCGAGGTGGCGCCGCCGAGGACGGCCCACAGGGCGAGGCTCGGCCGGACCCCGGTGGAGCGGACGGTGAAGAGCACGGCCGCGCAGGCGCTGAGGGCCACCGCCACGGGCGGGAGCACGGCGAGGCGCAGCAGCTGGGGCCGTATCGGTGTCTCGGGCAGCGCGGGGGCGGTCCGCGCCGCCGGCCGGCCGTGCCGCCCGCCCTCGCGGCGGTCCGCCCGGGCGGCCGGACCGGTCCGACGGACCCGGGCGCCGGCCGGGTGCGCGTCGGTGCGGTCCGGCTCACGGGCCATGACCGTGGCCCCGGCGGCGCTCCGCACGCCGGCTGGGTCCGGGCCCCGGGGCCCCTCGCCCCGTCCGCTCCCTCGTCCGCCTTGTGGCTGCACGTCCCGGTCCCCACTCCCTGATCCGACTGTTGGACGCGGCCCCTCGACGCAGAAGCGTCCTACGGCACGAGGTGCCGCGGTGCCGTCCGACCGACACTCACCGTAGTCACCACCGCATCATGTGCGGTGGGCAGTTGACAAACTCATACGGACAGCATCGCGCTCTGGTATGAGGCTTCGTACGACAGACCGATAACCCGCTCGAGCGAGGGGATAAAAGCGAGAAAGAATCAATCAACCCTGGTCACAAGCGGTCGACTCGACGCCATGAGGAGCAGGCCGCCCCAGCCTCCTCGGCACGCCTTCGACCGCCCGGAGTCGGCGGTCCGGGCATGCCGGACCGAACCCGGAGCACCTCCGTCCGCACCCCAGAACATCACTCAACGTAACGAACGGGCCGGGGCGGAGAGGGCGCCCCGGTCCACCGGCGTCAGGACGTTGCGCCGGAACCGGTCGACGCCGTCGGCGGCGGCGGGGGTGGGGGTGGGCGTGGGGCCCGGCAGATCGCCGCGGGGAAGCGGGCGGGGTGCGGCGGCGTCCCCCGCCCGTGGTCACTGCTCCCGCGCCGCGCGCCTCCCGTCAGACGGCGCGCTCCGGAGCCGCGAGGAAGCGGGCGTTCCAGGACAGCACGTACCGGCAGCCGGGAAGTTCACCCGTCGAGCCGTCGGCGGCGGCGATGCGGCGGACGACGGCGGAGGCGTCCCCTCAGCCCGTCCCGCGGCCGTCCGGCGCGGACGAGGCACGGGAGGGCGGGCTCTCCCGTGTCGACGAAGACGTCGGACTTCATCGAACAACGGACCGTCAGGTCCGCTCCACCATGGTCAAGGCGCGGAGATCCGGCCGTCGGCCACTTCGGGCGCAGCGGCCTGCCGTTCGCGGTCGCCGTCCACTGTCTCGAGGGCGCCCGCCGGCACCCGGCGGAGACGGTGCGCCAGGCACTGGCGCCGGGCCCGCACGTACCGGTCCCGCCCCGCGCATCACGGGCGCGCCGGGCGGCGCCCGGTGGAGCGCGGGTCCAAAGCGGCCGCCCGGGCGGCCGCTTTGGACCCGCGGGCCGGTCAGTTGACGGCCAGGACCGCCGTGTTGTTCGTGAGATCCGGGTCGAAGCCGAAGGGGTACTCGCCGAACTCGCCGAACGGGGGGTGGATGCTCACGGCGCCGGTCGCGCCGGGCGTCACGGTGTCGACGCGCACGGAGAACGCGAACGTGCGCCGGGTGTCCTCCAGCACCCAGTACCGCAGATCGCAGTCGTAGCGCGGGGCGCCCGTCCGCTTCGGGTGGTAGCCGCCCTCGAGGGTGCGCGGGGAGCAGGCGGACGGCACGCCGGTGACCGTGGTGCCCTCGGGCACGACCAGCCGGACCTCGGCGACGGGGTCGCCGGAGCCGAGGTTGCCGAACCAGGCCGGTCCGTTGTTCTCGAAGGTGAGCTCGGCCGTGACCGTCTCGCCCGCCGCGGCGGAGACGGCGTCACCGGTCACGGAGAAGTCCGCGGTGTTCTCCGCGCCGATCTGGAGGGCCACGTAGTCGTTCTGGGAGTCGATGTCCTGGGCGCCGCCACCCGGCTCGACGTCGATGTCGAGCCGCTCGTTCAGTGCGTGCGGGGCGAGTCGCACCGTCAGCGGCTCGGGCAGCTCGAAGGAGTCGCCCGGCGCCAGCACCTGGTCGAACGTGCAGGTCGCCCTGGTCGACGGTGCGTAGTCGTCGCCGTCCGTCGTGGTGTAGGTGCAGGCGTCGTACCGGGTCAGGTCCGTCAGGCCGTACGAGGCGTACAGCTCGACGGTGAACCCGTTCGCGCTCTCGTTGCCGTTGTTGGTGACCTTGAACGGGATCGTCCGCTCGTCGCCGGGCAGCCCCTTCTCGATGTCGGCGACGGGGTCGATGGCGAGGTCGGGTCCGGCGCCGACGGTGAGCGTGGTGTCGAAGCTCTCGTGCGGCGCGGTGAGCGTCCCGTCGGGGCCGCCGGTGGCCGTCGCCTCGTAGGTGATCCTGCCCCGCGCGCCGACTTCGGCGCCGTCGGCCGCGCGCACCGTCAGGAACACCTGGTCCTCGTAGTCGCTCCCGATCGTGGGGACCACGGGTATGTCGCACACCGCGCCGGCGCCGCCCGGCGTGCAGTTGTCGGACCAGGTCACCTCGGCGACCCCGGCGAGGTCGGAGACGTCGACGGCGAGTCTGCCGTCGGTCACCGTGAAGTTGTCGTTGTCGTGGTAGAGGCCGACGCCGAGGGTGCGGGACTGCGGCCGGCCGCCGTCGGTGCCGGTCGGCAGCGTCTGCTCGTACGGCGTGTTGATCCACAGCTGGTCGGACTGCGGCGGGTCGTCCGCGGCGGACGCGGGCACGGCGAGACCGGCCGTCAGCAGACCGGCCGCCACCGCCACGGCGGCTCCGGATCCGAGACGTACCGGGCGTCCAGCGGATAACAGGTTCATCGCTACCCCCCAAGGGTGTGGTGAGTCGACCGGCGCGCCGGGAGCCCTGGCGCGCCGGAAGGATCATCACATGGCAGGGAAGCCCGCCGCGCCCCGGTTTTCCGCCCTGCCGGCGCACTCCCAGAATCTTGCGAGCTGTGGAGACGGCCACTTCGTCGATGCCGGGGAAGGGATGTGGCAGAACCACCTCGGTGACGCCGTCCACGACGAGCAGGCGTGCTTTCCGGGCCGCTCCGGCTTCGGCCCATGGCTCCACGACGCGTGCTCGGACGGCGATGCGCATCGAGCGCCCTCCGGACGGCAAGGGCCCGGATCGCCGAGCAACGGCTTCACGCCGCCGTCCAGGGCTCCCAGCACACGATCCCGCTTCTCAGCCGGAAGACGCTCCGGCATCCGGGCCGTCTCCCCCGGCTCGTCCCCGACCGACGTCACCGCTCCCCGGCGAGGTCGAGATCCCCCCTGCTCGTCCCGGCCACGCCCTCAGCACTCCGGGAACGCCGCCAGGGGTGCGCGATCGGACCGGACACCGCCCGCCACCACGGCTCCACCGGCAGCCTCCCCGCCGGCTCGAACGGCTCGCCCGGCCGCGGGAACGCCACCGCCTGACCGGCCTCCTCGGCCGCGTCCTTCATCCACTCCCCCGGCTCCGCCCACGCGTGCGGCGCCAGGTTGAACGTCCCCCAGTGGATCGGCAGCAGCACCCCGCCCTCACCGCCTCCCTGCAGGTCGAGATGGGCCCGGACACCTTCCTCGGGCGTCATGTGGATGTCGGGCCAGAAGTCCGAGTACGCGCCGACCTGGATCATCGTGGCGTCGAACGGGCCGTGGCCGGCGCCGATGTCCTTGAAGCCCTCGAAGTAGCCGGTGTCACCGCTGTGGTAGATCCGGTGCTCCCCGCCCGCGACCGCCCAGGAGGCCCACAGGGTGTGCTGGGTGTTGCGCAGGCCCCGGCCGCAGAAGTGGCGGGCCGGGGTGGCGGTGAGGGTGAGGCCGCCGACCTCCGTCGTCTCGTGCCAGTCCAGCTCGCGCAGCCGCCCGGCGGACACGCCCCAGCGCTCCAGGTGGGCGCCGACGCCGAGGGGCACGGCGAACAGGGTGTCCGTGCCGGCCAGCGCCCTGATCGTGGGCAGGTCCAGGTGGTCGTAGTGGTCGTGGGAGATCACGACGACGTCGACCGGGCCGAGCGCGGCCAGCGGCAGCGGCACGGGGTGCAGTCGCCTGGGCCCGGCGAAGGGGAACGGCGAGCAGCGCTCACCCCACACGGGGTCGAACAGGACCCGGTGTCCGTCGATCTCCGCGAGCACGCCGGAGTGGCCCATCCAGGTCAGGCGCAGCCCGGTGGCCGGCGGACGGGAGATGTCGGCCAGGGTGGTCGGGTGCACCGGGACGGCGCCCTTCGGGGCGCGGCGGGAGCGGGAGTCCTTGTCGAAGTAGGTCTTCGCCAGGTCCCGCGTCGACCCCGACGGACGGATCCGGGCGGCGCCCCCGGGATTCTGGAACACGCCGTCCCTGAAGTGCGGGGAGTTGCGGATGCGTGCCATGCGCTCGCCGCTCGGGTCCGCGCCGAAGGCCACGGGTCGCAGGGCGCGCGGCCCGGAGCTCTGGGAACGGGAACCGGCCACGGTGCCTCCAAGTGGAGTCGGTCAGACATTCCATTATGTGCGGTCGTCCCCGGCACCGCGGTGCCGGGGACGACCGCGACCGGCGAAACGGCCCTCACGCCACCGCGGCGATCCGTACCTTGATGTCGTCCGGCGACAGCGACCCCTTGGCGATCACCTGGTCGCCCGACGACTCCCCGCGCAGCCGGCGGCCGATCCACGGCACCAGGTACTCGCGGGCCCACTGGACGTCGTCCCGTCGGATCTCGAGCGCGCCGCGGGGCGGCAGGGGCGGCCAGGGCTGTTCGGGATCGGCGGGGATCTCCAGGCCGAGTGCCTGCCCGGCGCGGAGCGCGACACGGGTGTGCCCCTCCGGCGACAGGTGCAGCCGGTCGGCGTCCCAGGCCCTGCGGTCCTGGACGCTCCTGAGGGACCACAGGTCGAGCACCGGGCAGCCGTAGCGGTCGGCGACGGCCCGTACGTGCCCGTTGTACGTGGCGATCTTGCCGCGCAGGTGCTTCAGCAGGGGGATGCCACGGGTGTCGACCCCGGTCGTCACCATCACCGTGCCGGACACGGCCGTGAGCGCGGCGATCGCCCGCTCGAACCGCTCGGCCACCTCGTCCGGATCGCTGCCCGGGCGGAGGATGTCGTTGCCGCCCGCGCAGAACGAGACCAGGTCGGGGGCGAGTGCGACCGCCCTCGGCAGCTGGTCCGCCACGATCTGGTCCAGCAGCTTTCCGCGCACGGCGAGATTGGTGTACTCGAAGTCGCCCTCGGGCCGGAGGTCCGCGAGAAGTACGGCGAACCGGTCGGCCCAGCCGACGAACGCCCCGTCGGGGCCGGGGTCGCCGACGCCCTCGGTGAAGCTGTCCCCCACCGCCACGTACGACCCGATCACTGCTCTGCTGTCATTCTTCGAATCGTCTGCCACAACCGCTCATGATTCACCTTCGAATGTGACCTACGCGACCGTAAGGAAGGGTTGACGTGCGGTGAGATAAGACACTCTCAAAATGTTGGCCAATTCCGGAATACGCCGGAGGCCGGACCCGGGGATCGGGGTCCGGCCTTCGGCGCGCGTGTCAGGAAGGTCGCCGGGGGTCAGCCGATGGCGACGCCCTTCGAGCGGAGGTAGGAGACCGGGTCCACGTCCGAGCCGTAGTTCGGGGTGGTGCGGATCTCGAAGTGCAGGTGCGGGCCGGTCACGTTGCCGGTCGCGCCGGAGAGGCCGACCTGCTGGCCGGCGGTGACGGTCTGGCCGGCCGAGACGGAGAGCGAGGAGAGGTGGGCGTACTGGGCGTAGTAGCCGTCCTCGAGCTTGAGGACGACCTGGTTGCCGTACGCGCCGCCCCAGCCGGCGGAGACGACGGTGCCGGCGCCGACGGCCTTCAGGGAGGTACCGGTCGGGACGCTGAAGTCGACACCGGTGTGGTAGCCGCTGGACCACATGCTGCCGGCCACCTTGTAGGCGGTGCCGAGGCCGCCGGCGCCGGGCACCGGGGAGCTGTAACCGGAGGCGCTCGCGGCCTGGTCGGTGTTCGCGGTCCGGGCGGAGGCGTCCGAGGAGGACTGCTCGGCGGGCTGCTCGGCCTTCCGCTCCGAGGCCTGCGGGGCCTTGGCGGAGGACGGCTTCTGCGGCGCGCCCGTGGCGGCCTCGCCGTCGACGGAGAGCTTCAGACCGGGGTGGATGAGTGACGGGTCGTCACCGATGGCCTCGCGGTTGTCCGCGTAGAGCTTCTTCCAGCCGCCGTCGACGTTCTCCGCGTCGGCGATCTTCGCGAGGTAGTCGCCGGCCTTCACGGTGTACGTGCGGACCTCGTCGCCCTTTTCCGCGACGGTCTTCTGACCGGCGGAAAGGGACTGGACGGCCTTTTCGGGGGCGGTCTGCGGCGTGGCGGCGTGCGCGCCGGTGGCGCCGAGGAGCGGCAGGGCGAGTGCGGCGCCACCGGTTCCGGCGACGGCGATGGAGCGGGTGAAACGCTGGACCTTGGTACGGCGGTGCTTACCCTTCGCGGGCATGTCGAATTCCTCTCCGGCGCCTACGAGGTGAGCTGTCGGGTGCGGGCTGGAGATGCCCGGCCGCGCTGTCGCGCGGCTTAACCCCGAGCCGTTCCGGGAACCGGAACAGGCGGTCGTGCCTGTGGGTCCCCCGTTCCTGCCGTGGACGGGTCAGTGTGTGCGGGCTCCGGGCGGCGGCAGGATTAGGCGTCCGTCCGGATCGGTGGCGAACGTAAGCGACCCGGACGCGGTGGGACAAGCGCGAGGTTCACCGCGAACACGCTTTTTCGTGATCGACATGCGGAAAAGACGTCACCGAGCGTCAGCCGGGATTCCCTTTCCCTTTCGAATTCCCTTGCCGTTCCACGGAATTACGTGAGCATGGCGACAACGCATCGTCACGGATATGACGATGCTCACGCACCCCTCCCCCACCCTCCCTTATTTCATGGCATGTTGTGCCGAAACAGACCAATCGGACAGAACGCTCCCATCATGCGATCACCGGCGGCGGAGCCGGAACACCGCGGCGTCCAGATCTCCCCGCAGACCGGTGCGCAGCCCGTGGTGCAGCAGGACGGCGCCTCGGTGCGTTTCGCCCGTTTCGAGGCATTCGTAGGACGCCTCCGGGTCGAGGCCGCGCAGCCGGAGGGCCGGGGCGGGCTCTCCGTGGTGTTGCGCCTGGAGGCAGGCGAGCACGACGGCCTCGTCACCGAGGACGTACTGCACCGCGCTCAGCCCGCCCTCCGGGGGGCGCAGCCGGTACAGGTCGCCGCGCTGGACGACGGGCCGGATCTCCTTGTAGAGCGCGACCCACTCCCGCGCCTCGGCGAGCTCCTCCTCGGTCCACCGCGCGAGGTCGCCGCCGACGCCGAGCACCCCGGCCATGGCGCTGACGAACCGGAAGCGCAGCGAACTGACCCGCCCGTTGAGCATCGCGTTCGGACTGTCGGTGACCCAGGCGGCCATCACCCGGGCCGGATGGATCTGGCTGAAGCCGTGCTGGAGGGCGAGCCGGTCGAGCGGGTCGGTGTTGTCCGAGGTCCACACCTGGTCGGTGCGGGAGAGGATCCCCAGGTCGATCCGCCCGCCGCCGCCCGAGCAGGACTCGAAGGCCACGCCCGGGTGGGCCGCCCGCAACCGGTCCAGCAGGGCGTACAGACCGCGCACGTGGTCGGTCCACAACCGCTGCGGATACGGGTCGTCCGGCCAGCCGGCGTCGCTGAAGGAGCGGTTGAAGTCCCACTTCACGTAGTCGACGGGGGCTTCGGAGAGCAGCCCGTCCAGCCGCTCCCAGAGGTACTCCCGGACGTCGTCGCGCGCGAGGTTGAGCACCAGCTGGTTGCGGAACTCCGTGCGCCGGCGCCCCGGCTGGAACTGCACCCAGTCGGGGTGCGCGCGGTACAGGTCGCTGTCCGGGTTGACCATCTCCGGCTCGACCCACACGCCGAACTGCATCCCGAGCCCGTGCACGTGGTCGGCGAGGGGCTTCAGTCCGCCGGGGAAGCGGTCGGGGTTGGGCTTCCAGTCGCCGAGCCCGGACCGGTCGCTCGTACGCGCCCCGAACCAGCCGTCGTCGACCACGAACAGCTCCACGCCCATCGCGGCGGCCCGCTCCGCGAGCCCTCGCTGCTGCTCCTCCGAGATGTCGAACCAGGTGGCCTCCCAGGAGTTGAACAGCACGGGCCGGTCCCGGTCCGCGTCCGGGACGACGTACGCCCGCTGGTAGGCGTGCCAGGCGCGGCTGGCGCCGCCGAAGCCGCCGTCGCTCCACAGACCGGCGAAGACCGGCGTGACGTACGTCTCCTGCGTGCCCAGCATCAGCAGGCCGGAGTCGTCGTGTCCCGCACCGCCGGTGATCTGCACCCGTGCGTCGGGGAGCTGGGCGACACAGATGCGCCAGGACCCGGACCAGCCGAGGGCGCAGCCGTAGACCTCGCCGCGCTCCTCGGTCGCGTCGGTGTCGAGCGCGACCCAGGGCAGGTGCTGGTGCCCGGTGTGGCCGCGGCGACTGCCGATGACCTTCTCGCCGTAGTCGATCGGGGCACGGGTCAGCCGGGACTCGGCGGCCCAGCGGCCGTGCAGCTGGGACAGCCGCCAGTGCTCGCGCTCGGGCAGGGTCCAGGTGGCGGAGTCGGCGCGCAGCAGCTCGACCGCGGGCCCCCGGTTGTGCAGGGTCACCCAGCGTTCGACCACGTCGTCGCGCATCCGGTAGTGCAGGACCACGGTCAGGTGGCCGTCGCGGAAGCGGAGGCGGAGTTCTCCGGCGTCGGTCTCGTGGCCCTCGAAGGTCCACTCGGTGCCGCGCCGTCCGTCGGCGGCGCGTACGGACAGGGCGGGCCGGACGAAGCGGGGGCCGCCCTCGACCGGGTACTCCTCGCGCCCGTCCAGGCGGGAATCGAACGACGACCAGTCGTCCGGCAGCGGGCGCGCGGCGAGGGCCTCCGCGTCGGCGAGCGCGATGCCCGGGCCCCAGTGCAGGTGCACCAGCTCGTCGCGCTCGGTGACGTGGAGCGCGTAGCCGCTGGCCGGCCCCGACAGAAGCCACGTACGACCGTCTTGGGAAACCTGTACCACCGAACCTCCAACAGACCCGAACAGATGCGATCAGACACGAACATCATCAGGGGGGCGGAGGCGGCCTGGCAATGCCTGTGGAGAACTCATTGCCCCAGGCAGGCATGTCGTATCGTCGAGTGGCGCCCGTCGACGAGTCCCGCCGGCGGCGCCGAGTGGGAGGAGTCCTTCGTGACGCAGCAGGTGCCGTCGACCGAACCCGAGCTGGCCGGAGTGCGCAACTTCCGCGACGTGGGCGGACTGCCGACCGTCGACGGCCGGCGGGTACGCCACGGGGTGCTGTTCCGCAGCGGCCATCTCGCCCACGCGACCGCGGAGGACACCGCCTTCCTGTCCTCGCTCGGACTGCACACGGTCTTCGACTTCCGCAACGCGGCCGACCAGAGGCTGGAGGGCCCGGACGTCGCGCTGCCGGGCGTGCGCAATGTGAACCTGCCGCTCAGCGACCCGGCGGACGGCGCCGAGTTCTGGAAGATGGTCCGTGACGGCGATCTGGAGCAACTGCGTTCGATCCTCGCGGACGGCAAGGGCGCGGACCGGATGATCACCTCCTACCGGCTGACCGTCAAGGAGCGCACCGCCGAACACGCCCGGGTGCTGCGCTCACTCGTCGAGGACAGCGTTCCGGCGCTGATGCACTGCGCGGCGGGCAAGGACCGCGCGGGACTGTCGGTGGCGGTGACGCTGCTCGCGGTGGGCGTCGAGCGCGACGCGATCTTCGACGACTACCTGAAGTCCAACGCCAAGCACCGCCGTTACAAGGTGCGTCGCAGCGGCAGCTCAGCCTCGGCCTACTCCCCCGAGGTCATGGAGCTGCTCAGCCCGCTGTTCGACGCGCGCGCGGAGTACCTGTCGGCGGCCTTCGAGACCGTCGAGGAGACCTGGGGCGGTGTGGACCCGTACCTGGAGCAGGCGCTCGGGCTCACCCCCGAGGACCGGGAGCGGCTGCGCGAGCGCCTGCTCGACTGAGCCGGGCGTCTGCTTCCGCCGGGCGTCTACTTCTTCGGAGCCATCTCGAAGAGGAAGTAGACGAAGGCCGCGAAGAGGTGTCCCACCACCACGTAGACGAACAGCCGCACCCACAGGGCCCGGGGGAGCTTCTCTTCCATGTCTTTGCCGGTCATGTCGCTTCTCCGTGGATCGGGCCCAGGCACAGCGCGGCCGTGGGACTCTGCAACAGGGTGTGGACGAACAGCAGCTCGACCCCGTCGGGGTCGAAAGCGGCGATGCGGTGCGGGGTCAGCGAGTCGAAGTGCGCGCTGTCGCCCGGGGCGAGCCGGTGCAGGATGTCCCCGAGGCGCAGCCGCAGCCGCCCCCTGAGGACGTACAGCCACTCCTCGCCGGGGTGGACGCGCACGATGTCGCCCTGGGAGCCGTACGGCACCTGGACCCGTAGGGCCTGCATGCCGCGCCCGGCGGCGCCGGCCTGCCAGTACGTCCAGCCGCCCGCCGCCGTGGACTCCATGTCGCCGGCGCGCACCACGGCGTCCCGGTCGGCGGCCGACTCGCCGAGCAGCTCGGAGACCGTCGTACCGTAGGTGCGGGCGAGGGAGAGCAGCACCGGCAGCGAGGGCTGGCGCTGTCCGGTCTCCAGCCGGGAGAGGTGGGCGGGCGACAGGCCCGCGTCACGGGCGGCGGCCTCGAGGGTGAGGGAGGCCCGTCGCCGCAGGGCGCGCAGCTGCGGCGCGACCGCGGGGAGCGCGTCGGCCGGTTCGGCCGGCGGCCCGGTCTCGGAGGAGCTCATACCTCCATTGAGCCCCGCATTTGCCTCAGGGGCAATTTTCTTGCCTCTGAGGCAAATCCGGCGCGGGTGCGGGGTCAGCGGTCGGCGACGGCCTGTCTCACCAGCGTCCTGCCGAACTCCCACACCAGGCCGCCGTCGTGCGCGTCGTCCATCACCGCGGCGAAGGCGTCCACGAACCGGTGCACGTCCCGCTCGTCGATGACGAGCGGCGGGATCAGTTTGATCACCTCCAGGTGGTCGCCGGAGACCTGGGTGAGGATGCGGTGCCGCCGCAGCAGCGGAACGACCACCATCTGCGCGAAGAGTCCCTTGCGGGCGGCCTGGAGCACGGTCCAGCGCGAGCGCAGTCCCAGCGACCGGGGGCGGCCGAACTCGATGCCGATCATCAGGCCCCGGCCGCGGACGTCGGCGAGCAGCTCGTACTTCCCGGTCAGTGCGGCCAGCCGGGTCCGCAGCAGCTCGCCGGTGCTCCGGACGCGGTCGACGATCCTCTCGTCCTCCATGACCGACAGCACCGCGAGGCCCGCCGCCATGGCCTGGGCGTTGGCCCCGAAGCTGGCCGAGTGGACCAGCACCCGGTCCATCGACGAGTAGACCTTCTTGAAGATCCAGTCCTTGCCGATCGTGGCGCCCACCGGTACGTAGCCGCCGGAGAGCGCCTTGGCCACGCACACCAGGTCCGGTTCGACCCCCGCCTCGTGCTGGTAGGCGTAGAAGTCGCCGGTCCGGCCCAGCCCGGTCTGCACCTCGTCGGCGATCAGCAGCGCCTTGTGCCGGTGCAGCAGCTCCTGCGCGGCCCGCAGGTAGCCGGGCGGGGCCTCGTGCACGCCCTTGCCCTGGATCGGCTCCACGATCAGGGCGGCCACGTCTCCCTTGCGCAGCTCCCGCGCCAGCGCGGCGAGGTCGCCGAGTGGTACGGCCGTGTCGGGCAGCAGCGGGGCGAAGCCGTCCCGGAAGCCGGACTCGCCGTTGACGGAGAGCGAGCCGGTGGTCAGGCCGTGGAAGGCGTGCTCGCAGTACAGGACGCGCGGTCGGCCGGTCGCGTACCGGGCGAACTTCAGGGCGCTCTCCACGGCCTCCGTGCCGCTGTTGCCGAAGAACACCCGGTCCAGGTGAGGGCTGTGCGCGAGCAGCTTCTCGGCCAGCAGGCCGGGCAGCGGCTGGCAGTCGAAGCGGGTGAGGTCGGCGAGGGAGGCGTCCAGGACGTCGTGCAGCGCCTTGCGGACCACGGGGTGGTGGCGGCCCAGGCCCATCACCCCGAAGCCCGCGAGCATGTCCAGGTAGTCGTTGCCGTCCGCGTCGAAGAAGTGCGCCCCCTCGGCGCGCTCGTAGACCTTGTCGAAGCCGATGGTGCGCAGCATGCGCGGGAGCTGGTGGTTGAGGTACCGGGTGTGCAGCTCGTAGCGCTCGGCTCCGCGCTCGGCCAGCAGCGCGCCGAGGTCGAACTTCCCGGTCTGCGAGGACTCCGCGGTGGTCATGCCTGGGGCTCCTGTGGGTCCGGTGACTGTTTCGCCGGCTCTTCGCCGGCGGCGAGGCCCGCGCTGATCCGGCCGGCGATCTCGACCGGGGTGAGGCCGATGTCGGCGAGCACCTCACCGCGTTTGGCGTGGGCGAGGAACTGTTCCGGGATGCCGAACCGCCGTACGGGCACGTCGGTCCCGGCGTCGCCCAGCGCCAGCGCCACCGCCGAACCGACCCCGGCCGCACGGCTGTTGTCCTCCACGACGGCCACCATGCGGTGCCCGGCGGCCAGGCGCGGGAGGGCCGGGTCGACGGGCTTGACCCAGCGGGGGTCGACCACGGTGCAGCCGATGCCGCGGGCTTCGAGCAGTTCGGCGGCCTTCAGGCAGACGGGCGCCATCACGCCGACGGCCACGAGGAGCACCTCGGGGGCGTCCGCCCGGTGGAGCACGTCCATGCCGCCGACGCGGTCCAGCGCGGGGACCGCCGGGCCCACGGACTCCTTGGGGAACCTGAGCAGGGTGGGCGCGTCGTCGACGGCGACCGCCTCGCGCAGCTGGGCGCGGAGCTGGTCGGCGTCGCGGGGGGCGGCGATGCGCAGGCCGGGGACGACCTGGAGGACGGACAGGTCCCACATGCCGTTGTGCGAGGGTCCGTCGGCGCCGGTGACGCCGGCCCGGTCCAGGACGAAGGTCACCGGGCAGCGGTGCAGCGCCACGTCCATCAGCAGCTGGTCGAAGGCGCGGTTGAGGAAGGTGGCGTAGACGGCGACGACCGGGTGCAGGCCGCCGGTCGCCAGGCCCGCCGCGGACACGGCCGCGTGCTGCTCGGCGATGCCGACGTCCCACACCCGGTCCGGGAACCGCTCGGCGAAGGCGCCGAGGCCGACCGGGTGCAGCATGGCGGCGGTGATCGCCACCACGTCCTCGCGTTCCTCGCCGATCCGGACGATCTCCTCGCCGAAGACGGAGGTCCAGGACGGGTCGCCGGCCGGGGCGAGGGGCGCGCAGGTGAGCGGGTCCATCACGCCGACGGTGTGGAAGCGGTCCTCCTCATGGGCGAGGGCGGGTTCGCAGCCGCGCCCCTTCTCGGTGAGGCAGTGGACCAGGACGGGCCCGTGGAAGCGTTTGGCGCGGCGCAGCGCGGACTCCACGGCCCTGACGTCGTGGCCGTCGATCGGGCCGAGGTACTTCAGGCCCAGGTCCTCGAAGAGGCCCTGCGGGGCGAAGGCGTCCTTGAAGCCCTTCTTCGCGCCGTGCAGCGCCTCGTAGAGGGGGGCTCCGATCACGGGGGTGCGCTGGAGCACGCCCTTGCCCCAGGCCAGCACCCGTTCGTAGCCGTCGGTGGTGCGCAGGGCGGCGAGGTGGTTGGCGAGCCCGCCGATGGTGGGGGCGTAGGAGCGTTCGTTGTCGTTGACGACGACGATCAGCGGCCGGTCCTTGGCGGCGGCGATGTTGTTCAGCGCCTCCCAGGCCATGCCGCCGGTGAGGGCGCCGTCGCCGACCACCGCGACGACATGGCCCTCCTCCCCCCGCACCTGGCGGGCCTTGGCGAGCCCGTCGGCCCAGCCGAGGGCCGTGGAGGCGTGGCTGTTCTCGATGACGTCGTGCTCGGACTCCTCGCGGGAGGGATAGCCGGACAGGCCGCCCTTGCCGCGCAGCTTGGAGAAGTCCTGACGCCCGGTCAGGAGCTTGTGGACGTAGCTCTGGTGGCCGGTGTCCCACAGGATGCGGTCCACGGGCGACTCGAAGACCCGGTGCAGGGCGACGGTGAGTTCCACCACCCCGAGGTTGGGGCCGAGGTGCCCGCCGGTCCTGGCGACCGCGTGCACCAGGAACTCCCTGATCTCGTGGGACAGTTCGCCGAGTTCCGCCTCGGACAGCGCCTTCAGGTCACGCGGTTGCCGGATGTTCTCCAGGATCGTCACGCTCGGTCCCCCTTCGGATTCCGTGCTGTTCAGCTCACGGTGACGGCCGGCTCCCCCGTCGCGGTGCCGTCCTTCTCCATCTGCTCGGCGATCTTCATCGCCCTTCACGAAGATCTGGCCCTTGCCGTTGCCGGAGGCGACGCCGAGGTCGGCCTCGCGGGCCTCGCCGGGGCCGTTGACCACACAGCCCATGACGGCCACGCGCAGCGGCACCTCCATGCCCTCCAGGCCCGCGGTGACCTCGTCGGCCAGCTTGTAGACGTCGACCTGGGCACGCCCGCAGGACGGACAGGACACGATCTCCAGCCGCCGCTCCCTGAGCCCCAGCGACTGGAGGATCTGGATGCCGACCTTGACCTCCTCCACCGGCGGGGCCGACAGCGAGACGCGGATGGTGTCGCCGATGCCCCGGGAGAGCAGCGCGCCGAAGGCGACGGCCGACTTGACGGTGCCCTGGAAGGCGGGGCCGGCCTCGGTGACGCCGAGGTGGAGGGGGTAGTCGCACCGCTCGGCGAGCAGCCGGTAGGCGTTGATCATCACCACCGGGTCGTTGTGCTTGACGGAGATCTTGATGTCCCGGAAGCCGTGCTCCTCGAAGAGGGACGCCTCCCACAGGGCGGACTCGACGAGCGCCTCCGGTGTCGCCCTGCCGTACTTCTGGAGCAGCCGCCGGTCCAGCGAGCCGGCGTTGACACCGATGCGGATCGGGGTGCCGTGGTCCCTGGCCGCCTTGGCGATCTCCTTGACCTTGTCGTCGAACTGCTCCGGGAGGGCGTCGGCGTCGTCCTGCGTGGGACAGGCCACGCGCACGATCTGGCAGCCGGACGCGGTGAGCTCGGCGATCTGCTGGAGGGTCGCGCCGACGTCGGACGTGCGCGTCGTCGTCATCGACTGCACGGACACCGGGGCGCCGCCGCCGACCGCCACCGGGCCGACCTGGATGCGGCGCGACGCGCGCCGCTCGGCGAGCGGCGGCGCGGGCACCTCGGGGATTCCGAGCGGGACAGCGGTCACGGCCTCACTCCCCCTTCCCGGAGACCGTCTCGCGCAGGGCGCGCAGCGACTCCTTCAGGGACCCCATGGTGGCGAGGACGGCGGTGGGCTCGTAGCCGCAGTGCGCCATGCAGTTGGCGCAGCGCGGGTCCTTGCCGCGGCCGTACCGGTCCCAGTCGGTGTCCTCGATCAGCTCCCGGTACGTCGGCACGTAGCCGTCGCTCATCAGGTAGCAGGGGCGCTGCCAGCCGAAGAGCGAGTAGTTCGGGATCGCCCACGCGGTGCACGGGAAGTCGACCTTGCCCTCGAGGAAGTCCAGGAAGAGCGGGGAGTGGTTCAGCCGCCAGCGGCGCCGGTTGCCGCCCGCGAAGGCCTTCCTGAACAGCTCCCGGGTCTGCTCCACGCCCAGGAAGTGCTCCTGGTCGGGGGCCTTCTCGTAGGCGTAGGCGGGCGAGATCATCATCTCGTCGACCTCGAGGTCGTCGTTGAGGTAGTCGAGCACCTCGACGATCGTCTGCGGGGTGTCGGTGTTGAAGAAGGTCGAGTTGGTGGTGACCCGGAAACCGCGCCGCTTGGCCTCCTTGATGGCCGCCACGGCCTCGTCGAACACGCCCTCCTTCGCCACCGACTCGTCGTGGCGCTCGCGCAGCCCGTCGATGTGCACGGCGAACGCGAAGTAGGGCGAGGGGGTGAACCTGTCCATCTTCTTGCGCAGCAGCATGGCGTTGGTGCACAGGAAGACGTACTTGCGCCTGGCCACCAGCTGGCGCACGATCTCGTCGATCTGCGGGTGCATCAGGGGCTCGCCGCCGGCGATCGACACCATGGGCGCCCCGGACTCCAGGACCGCGCCGACGGCCTGGGCGACGGGCATCCGCTGCTTGAGCACCCCGGCCGGGTGCTGGATCTTGCCGCACCCCTCGCACTTGAGATTGCAGGCGAAGAGCGGTTCCAGTTCGACGATCAGCGGGAACTTGTCCCGCCTGCGGAGCTTCTGTTCGGCCAAGTATGTAGCGACCTTGACGGACTGACGCAGCGGCATGGCCATCTGGCTCACCTCCTGGGGAGCAGCAAGGAACGGTGCCATTCATGGAAAGCCGGGAGTACGGACCGGAGAACGCGGAAAGCCGATATTCCACCGCGCACCGTGCCGATCCGGACGAGCTCGTGCTCAGGAGCGTCCACGACCACCCGGACGGCCGCAACCGGGCGCTCGCCCACCCGGACGGCGCTCAGAAGCGTGGCGGCGGATTCCATGTCGACCGCGATCGCCCCGGTCGCGAGCAGATCGGACCGCTCGTGGCCGCGGACGACGTGGTCGGAGCCGGTGAGCGGACCGGTGTGGACGGTGCGCCCGGGCGCCGCCCGTCCCAGCTCCTTCACCAGCAGTTCGGTCCCCACGCACGGGACGCTGCCGCGCGGGTCCCGGGTCTCCTCGGCGACGACCAGGTCGCCGGGGTGCATCCCGGGGGCGAGCCCGGCGCAGAAGCCCGTGGCGAGGACGGCCGCCCGGTCCAGGTCCGGGTCGGCGAGCATCCGGGTGACGGAGCGCTCGGCCGCCGCCGGCCCCATGCCCGTGCGCAGGACGGTGACCGGCCCGCCCGGAGCGCCCCGTTCACGCCTGCGCAGGGCGAACTGCTCGATGCCGAGCGCGCAGGCGATCAGCAGCGGGACCGGGGCGGGCCGGGGGCTCATCAGCTTCCCTTCGCCTCGGCGAGCGGCTGCCCCGGCCCGCTCCTCGCCCCGGCCGGTCTCTCGCCGAACGGCTCCCCGTGCACGTACCGGCCGAGCGCGGTGAGCGGGAAGACCTGCCGGTAGAGGTGGTAGTTGATGGAGAAGTCCCAGGGGAAGCCGGTGCCGGTGAAGTACGGCTCGTCCCAGGAGCCGTCCTCGCGCTGGGTGGCCGCCAGCCACTCGATGCCGCGTTCGACGGCCCTGGAGTCCCGCTCCCCCGCCGCCAGCAGGGCCATGAGCGCCCAGGCGGTCTGCGAGGCGGTGGAGGCGCCGCGGCCGGCCCACTGGGCGGCGCCCTGGTAGGAGCGCAGGTCCTCGCCCCAGCCGCCGTCGTCGTTCTGCACCTTCTCCAGCCAGGCCACGGCCCGCCGGATCGCCGGGTGCGAGACGGGGAACCCGGCCGCGGTCAGCGCGGGGACGACCGAGCCGGTGCCGTAGATGTAGTTGACGCCCCAGCGACCGAACCAGGAGCCGTCCGGCTCCTGTTCGGCGAGCAGCCACTGGATGCCGCGCCGGGTGCGCGGGTCGTGGGCGAGGCCCTCCACGGCGAGCATCTCCACGACGTGCGCGGTGACGTCGGCCGACGGCGGGTCGATGACCTCGCCGAAGTCGCAGAACGGCAGCCGGTTGGGGAACGGGCTGGTGTTGTCGACGTCGAAGGCGCCCCAGGCCCCGTTCCTCGACTGCATGCCGAGGTTCCAGCGCACCCCGCGTCCGATGGCGTTGTCCAGCCGCTCGGGGTCGTGGTGCTTGACCCGGCGCAGCGCGAGGACCACCTCGGCGGTGTCGTCGATGTCGGGGTAGTTGTCGTTGTGGAACTCGAACGCCCAGCCTCCGGGCGGCAGATGGGGCCGGCGCACGGACCAGTCGCCGGGCCGCACGATCTGCTCGCCGAGCATCCAGTCGGCGGCCTTGACCAGTTGCGGGTGGTCGGCGGGCAGGCCCGCGTCGGCCAGCGCGATGGTGGCGAGGCAGGTGTCCCACACCGGGGACTGGCAGGCCTCGATCATGCGGGCCCCGTCCTCGCGCCACACGGCGAACCGGTCCAGCGAATCCAGGCCCGCGCGCATCACCGGGTGGTTCAGGTCGTAGCCGAGCAGGTGCAGCGCGATGACCGAGTACACGGCCGGGGGCTGGATGCCGCCCCAGCAGCCGTCGTTCTCCTGCCGTTCGATGATCCAGCGGGCGGCGGTGTTCATGGCCGCCCTGCGCAGCCGGCGCGGGACGGCTCTGCGCAGCGTGTGCAGGGCCCTGTCCAGCCGCTGGAAGGCGCCGTCCCAGCTGGTCGGCGGTGCGAGCGGCCGGGGAGGGTTGGGGTGGCGCGGGTCGGTGTGCAGCTCGTCCAGCGGGAACGGGGCGGGACGCACCGGCCGCTCGGCGGAGACGATGGTCAGCGGCACGATGGTCTGCCGGGCCCAGCAGCCGAAGTCGTAGATGTTGAGCGGCGCCCAGGACGGGAACCAGATCAGTTCGGGCGGGAGTTCGGGCAGGTCCTCCCACTTCCACCAGCCGAACAGGGCCAGCCAGATCCGGGTGAAGACGCGGGAGGCGGCGATCCCGCCCCGCTCGCGGACCCAGGCGGAGGCCTTCGCCATGTGCGGGGCGTCGGGCGGATCGCCGGCCAGCCGCAGCGCGACGTACGCCTCGATGGTGGCGGAGAGGTCGCCGGGGCCGCCGTGGAAGGTGGCCCAGGTGCCGTCCTCGCGCTGCTCGCCGCGGACGAACAGGGCGGCGGCGCGGGTGGTGTCCTCGTCGCGGATGCCGAGGAACTGGCGCAGCAGCAGGTCCTCGGCGTCCATCGTGACGTTGGTCTCGAGGTCGCCCTTCCACCAGCCCTGGTCGTCCTGCCGGGACAGCAGGAAGTCGGTGGCGCGCCTCATGGCGCGGGCGGCGATGTCGGGAACCCCGGCCGCCTCGGGGATGTCGGTGTCGTTTTCGCTGGCCGCGGCCACCGCGGGCGGCAGGGCCGCCCCGGTGCTTCCGTCGGTCGTCGCTGTCATGGCTTCCCCTTCGTGCAGTCCTGCGAGTGGTGTCTGCTGTGGGTCCGCCGTCGGCCGGTGCCGTTCTCCCCTGGGCGCCGGCCGGCGACTACGCGAGGGCTATTCGACCGATAGTGATCATCTCTTTCGTACGACGACGAAGTCCGCGAGCGCCGTGAATTGTTCCCGCACCGGGTCGGGCATGTCCACGGCGTGCAGGGCCTCGATGGCGATGGTGTGCTGACGGCGTGCCTCTTCGGCGGTCCAGTCGCGGCCGCCGGCCTCCTCGATGAGGGCGGCACGGGCCGCGAACTCCTCCTCGGAGAAGTTCGCGAAGTCGCTGCTCTTGGCGTCGGCGGCGAGGATCTCGCCGAGCCGCTCGGAGGCGGGGCCGCCCGCCGCGAGCGCGGCCACGACCGGGAGGGACTTCTTGCGCTGGCGCAGGTCGCTCCAGGTCTGCTTGCCGGTGGCCTCCGGGTCGCCCCAGATGCCGAGGAGGTCGTCGACGGCCTGGAACGCCAGGCCGAGGTGGTAGCCGTACGTCTCCAGCGCGTCGGCGGTGCGGTCGTCGGCGCCGCCGAGCACCGCGCCGATGGAGCTGGCGCAGGCGAGCAGGGCGCCGGTCTTGTTGCCCTCCATCTCCAGGCACTCCTCGACGCTCACGCGGTCGCGGTGCTCGTAGGAGATGTCCTGGGCCTGGCCGTCGATGAGCGAGCGGCTGGCGGTGGTCAGCCGGCGTGCGGCGCGGCCCGCCTCGACGGTGCCGAGTTCCAGCAGCACCTCGTTGGCCAGGGCGAACAGGGCGTCGCCGACCAGGATGGCCTGGGCGGGGCCGTGCACCTTCCAGACGGTGTCGCGGTGCCGGCGCTGTTCGTCGCCGTCCATCAGGTCGTCGTGCAGGAGGGAGAAGTTGTGGACCAGTTCGACGGCGACCGCGCCGGGCACGCCGGTCTCCGGGGCGGCCCCGGTGACCTCGGCGGACAGCACGGCGAGGGCGGGGCGCACGGCCTTGCCGCCGTCGCCGTCCGCGGGCCGGCCGTGGGCGTCGATCCAGCCGAAGTGGTAGGCGGCGACCGTGTCCATGGGAGGCGCCAGGCGGTCGACGGCCGCCCTCAGTACCGGCGTGGCCAGGGTCCGCCCGCGCTCCAGGAGCGCGGACACGTCCACCGCGGTCCTTCGAGCGGCCTGCGAGGCCGGGGGCACAGTGGGCACAGTCTCTCCTCTTGTTGCGGTACCGGAAGTGCGGAGGTCCTCCGCGCCGCGTTCGTCAACCCTCACCGGGCCCACCTCGCAGTGCGACACCGGTCTCCTCCGGATGGTGGCCGAAGGTCCGGGAGGTGTCCCCCGGGAAGGCGGAGTGCGCCGCCTCCTCCAGGGCGAAGGGACGGCGGGGGCGGGGCCGGCCGAGGGCGCTCAGCGCGGCGTCCGCCGCGCCGACGCCGCTGCGGACCGCACTCTCCATGGTCGCGGGCCACCCGGTGGCGGTCCACGCTCCGGCCAGGTACAGGCCGGGGGCCTTGGTGCGGGCGCCGGGCCTGAGGCGTCCGACGCCGGGGGCGGGAGCGAACGTGGCGGTGCGCTCCCGGGTGACGAAGAAGTCCTCGACCCGGGCGTCGCGGGTGCGCGGCAGCAGCCGCTCCAGTTCGGGCAGGTAGCGCTCGCGCAGCGCGGCGACCGGCTCGTCGATGTCGTCCTGGGCGACCGACTGGGACAGCGCCAGGTACTGGCCGCGCTTCAGACCGGAGGCCTCGGTGCGGTCGAAGACCCACTGCACGGGGGTGCCGAGGGCGGCGAGGAAGGGCCGGGCGAGCACCTTGCGGTCGTAGACGACGTGCACGTTGAGGATCGGGGCGGTGCCGATGGCGAGCAGCCGTTCGGGGGCGTCGAGCGCGCCCGCGGGCAGCAGGTCGTACGCCTCGCGCTGCGGTACGGCGAGGACGACCGTGTCGGCGTGGATCGTCTCGCCGGGAACCCGGACGCTCCATCCCCCGTTCCCGTCCGCAAAGACGGAGGCGACCCGTGTGCGGAGCTCGGTGCGCACGCCCGCGGAGTCGAGCGCCTCGCGGGCGAGCCGGTCGTGCAGTTCGCCCAGCGGCACCCGGGCCCAGCCGATGTCGGCCGCCGCGGGGTCGGACAGCAGACCGGTCTTGAACACCATCGCGGCGAGCGACAGGGACGTGTCGTCCGCGACCGCGTTGAGGGTGGCGACCCCGACCAGGTCCCACAGGGCCTCGACGGCGCGCGCCGACTGGCCGTGCGCGGTCAGCCAGCTGCCGAAGTCCTGGGTGTCCAGGGCGGGATCGGTGAGGTCGAGTCCCTTCAGCGCGAGCGCGGCCCGGACCGTCCTGGCCCGGTCGGCGAGCGACAGGTGCGGATACGTGGCGAGGCTGCGCCCCAGGTGCAGGGGCACCGGCAGCGCGTCGCGCCGCAGTCTGCCGAGCCGCCGTCCCTCGGGGCGCGCGACGTCGAGCACGGGCACGTCGAGGCGGTCCTGCAGCGGTGCCAGCGCCGCCGCGTCGATCCGCTCGAGGAACCAGCGGTAGGCGGTGCAGCAGCGCAGGTACACGTGCTGGCCGTTGTCGACGGTCAGGTCGCCGCGCCGGAAGGAGAAGGCGAGCCCGCCCAGGCGCGGTCGGCCTTCGAGCAGGGTGACGCCCACCCCGGCGTCGGCGAGCGCCAGCGCGGCGGTGACGCCGGCCAGCCCGCCGCCGACGACGACGGCGTGCCGTCCCGCCGGAACGGAGCCGTCCGTGAGCGGCCCCCCGGAGCGTGTGCCGTGGCTCATGCGCCCTCCCCTGCCCGGCCGGCGCTCCGCTCGAACGGTGTGGGAGCGGCCGTCTCGGTCTGGGACGCGGCGGCGCGGCGGAGGGTTGCCCGCCGCTTCGCGCCGGAGTGCGGGATGTCCATCAGGCGCGCCTCCTGACGGTGCGCCGGGTCAGGTGCCGGGTGTCCAGGCCGGACAGGCCGCGCACCGCGACGTAGGCCTTCTCGCGTCCGGGCAGGGAGACCCGGCCGCGCAGCACCGCCCCGGGGTCGCGCTCGATGCGGTCCAGGAGCCGGCGGTAGATGCCGGCCATGGCGGCGACGCAGGCGCCGCTGCGCCGGTCGAGCAGGGGGAGCAGCCGGTAGCCCTCGGCGAAGAGGGCGCGGGCCCTGCGCACTTCGAAGTGCACCAGGCCGGCGAAGTCGGAGCCCTCCGGCGGTGTCGGCCCGCCGAACCCGGCCGAGCAGCCGAACTTGGCGAGGTCGTCGGCGGGCAGGTAGGTGCGTCCGCCCTCGGCGTCCTCGCGGACGTCGCGGAGGATGTTGGTGAGCTGGAGGGCGAGGCCGAGGGTGTCGGCGTACTCGGACGCGCGTTCGGCTCCGCGCGCGCCCGGTTCGGTGCCGAACACGCCGAGCGAGAGCCGCCCGATGGCGCCCGCGACACAACGGCAGTAGACCTTGAGGTCGTCCCAGGTCTCGTAGGTCTCGCCGCGTACGTCCATCTGGACGCCGTCGATGAGTTCGTCCAGGCCGCCGAGCGGGATCGGGAAGTGCTCGGCGGCGTGGGCGAGGGCGACCGCGACCGGGTCGGTGTCGTCCTCGTGGACCGCGCCGTCGCGGACCCGGGTGAGCAGCGCCCGGGTGTCCTCCAGCCGGGCCACCTTGACGTCGTTCGCCAGCGGGCCGTCGCCGATGTCGTCGACCCGCCGGGAGAACGCGTACAGCGCCGACATCGCGCGCCGCTTGGGCGTCGGCAGCAGCCGGATGCCGTAGGCGAAGTTGCGCGCCTGCTGTCCGGTGACGGCCTCGCAGTAGCTGTAGGCGGCGAGTACCGGTGCGGACGCGGGTGGTTGCGACTCCACGGTCCGGATCACCCCTTTCCTCGCAGAGTCGCGCCCGCCTCGCGCAGCAACTGGACCTTGCCGGGCTTGGGCGGGCCGGGAAGTACGTCGTATTCGGCGGCGGCGATCGCGTGAAGGGCCGCCCTTCCTCCCGCCACGAAGCCCGCGAGCAGCAGCCGGAGCCTGCCCCGGACGCTGCCCACGAGGGGAGCTCCCTCGTCCAGCAGGTCCCGGGCGCGTCGCGCCTGGTACGCGACCAGCGCGCGCACCGACGCGCCGGCGGTGGGTACGGCGAGGTCCGCCTCCCGGACGTGGAAGCGCTTCATGTCCGTGGCGGGCAGGTAGACGCGGTCGCGGTCGAGGTCCTCTGCGACGTCCTGGAGGTGCTCGACGATCTGGAGGGCGGTGCAGACCGCGTCGGAGCGGCGGACGCGCTCGGGCGTCGAGGTGCCGGTGACGGCGAGGACGAGGCGGCCGACGGGGTTGGCCGACAGCTCGCAGTAGGCGAGCAGGTCGTCGTAGGTCTCGTAGCGCTTGACGAGCTGGTCCTGGCGGTTGGCGGCGATCAGGCCGAGGAAGGGCGCGGGGGTGAGAGCGTGGCGGCGGACCGTCGGCCGGAGCCGGCGCAGCAGCGGGTGGCGCGGCTCGGGGCCGGCCGGATCGAACACCCGGTTCAGGTCCGCCTCGAAGGCGTCCAGCAGGGTCAGCCGGTCCTCGGCCGCCTCCTCGGACACCCCGAGGAGGCGGGCGTCGGCGCCGCCGGGGGCCAGGTCACCGTCGCCGATGTCGTCGACCAGACGGGCGAACCCGTACACCGCCATGAGGTCGTCGCGCCAGGGCCGGGGCAGGAAGAAGGGGGCCACGGGGAAGTTCTCGGCGGCGGCCTTGTCGAGGGTGGCGCGCTCGGGGTCGACGGCATGCGCCGCGGCCACGGGCGTCATCGCGGACTGCCATGGGCGGGGACGGCACACGCTGCGTTCAGCCGGGGAGTCTCCGTAGCCATTGCCGTCACATCTCCCGTTCTACACTGCCGACCCAATGCACACTATTTCGGACACGCCGCCCAGGCTTCCGCCCCGCGGCATCGCTGGATGGTGTCGGGCATTATGGCCCTGATTGCCGCCTTTCGGGACCGGTACAGCTTACGTGGTACGACACGGCGCGTGACTGCGGGGGTCTCCGCACTACACGACAACGCACCGATCGGCGTCAAGATTCCGCTTGGCGGCCGGAGTTGACGTCTCCTTCGCAGACGCCGGGCCCCGCCGGAAAGTTCCGGCGGGGCCCGGCTCGCAGCGGGCTATTTCCCCGTGAACTTCTCGTACTCCCTGAGCACCTCGTCGGTGGGTCCGTCCATGCGCAGCTCACCGCGTTCCAGCCAGAGCACGCGGTCGCAGGTGTCGCGGATCGACTTGTTGTTGTGGCTGACCAGGAACACCGTGCCGGCCTGCTTGCGCAGCTCCCGGATGCGGGCCTCGGAGCGCTTCTGGAACTTGCGGTCGCCGGTGGCCAGCGCCTCGTCGATCATCAGGACGTCGTGGAGAAGCGCAGCCGGGCCGCCATGCCGGAGGAGTAGGTGCGCATCGGCAGGGTGATGAAGTCGCCCTTCTCGTTGATGCCGGAGAAGTCGACGATCTCCTGGTAGCGGGCCTTGATCTGTTCGCGGGACATGCCCATGGCGAGCCCGCCCAATATGACGTTCCGTTCGCCCGTCAGGTCGTTCATCAGGGCGGCGTTGACGCCGAGCAGGGAGGGCTGGCCGTCGGTGTAGACCTTGCCCCGCTCGGCGGGCAGCAGTCCGGCGATGGCCCGCAGCAGGGTCGACTTCCCGGAGCCGTTGGAACCGATCAGCCCGATGGCCTCGCCCCGGTAGGCGACGAAGGAGACTCCGCGCACGGCGTGCACCTTGCGCACGCCCCGCTCCTCGCCCCGCTTGACGATGCGGCTGAGCGCCGCCGTGGCACTGCCCTTGCCGGTCCTCGCGCCGTTGACGCGGTAGACGATGTGCAGGTCGTCGGCGATGACCGTGGGGATCTTCTCGTCGGTGGTGTCAGCCACGGCCGTACCTCTCCTCAGCCTTCCAGAAGTAGACGAACCCGATCACGCCGGCCAGCAGCGCCC
>NZ_LGCN01000257.1 GCF_001279005.1 Streptomyces caelestis | reverse complement strand
GATGAGGAGTGTGCCGAATTCGGCCCAGGCTTCGACGGCGGCGGGGAAGACGGTGTGGCGGTGTCCGGCGGGTGAGGTGTGGTCGCGGAGGGTGTCGGCCCAGATTTCTGCTTGTTTGATGTCCCAGCGTCCGGGTTGCCAGCCGGCGGTGCGCAGGGCGGCGTCGACGGGGACGGCGAAGCGGGTGGTGGAGGTGCGGTCGGTGTGCATCTGCCCTTGGCTCGTCTGGGTCGTGGGTTGTGGGGGTGGGGGCTGGGGTCAGCCGGTGGTGGCGGGGTCGACCAGGCGGATGCCGAAGTGGGCGGTGAGGGCGGTGCAGGCGCGGCAGGGGGTGGCGTAGGCGCCGTGGAGGGGGTCGCCGTCCTCGCGGATGCGGCGGGTGGTGAGTTTGGCGTGTTTGAGGGCTCTGCGGGCTTCGCCGTTGGTCATGGGTTTGCGTGCGGCGCGTTTGCTGCGGGCGGCGTCGGCGGTGGTGAGGTGTCGGGAGATGAGGATGGTTTCGGCGCAGCGGCCGGTGAAGCGGTCGCGTTGGTCGCTGGTGAGGGTGTCGAGGAAGTCCTGGACGAGGGGGTGGAGGGTGGGGGTGTGGGGGGTTTCGGTGGTGCTCCAGTTGATGCGGGGGTCGCCGGAGCGGGGGTCGCCGGATGGGCCGGTGTGCGGCCCGGTCTGCGTCATGTTCATGATCGTCTTCCCCTCCCGAGCGTCTCCCCGGTGGTCACAGGGTGCCAAATGGGGTGGCTGATGTGGAAGCTGGGGCGGGGCGACACGCCCGGGTTTGGGCGGGCTGTCACGGGAGGGTGACGGCTGGTCACGGAAGCGGAGGGGCGGGTGACCGGTGCCGGTGACCGGTGGGGGTGTACCGCATAGGCTGTCGGCACCGCGATCCGTGCGGTGTTCTGCGCGCTGGTGTGTGTGGGCGCCGTGGGGGTCGTGGCGGTAAGCAGTCGAGACAGACGTGAAAGTCGCATACGTTCCGTGGTGGCCCGGAGGTGGGCGGTGCGGGGCGTACAGAGTGCCGCAGGGGGCAACCGCCATGACGACAGGTCGGCTCGGGCAGAAGGCCGTGCCGCCGAACGCGGCTTATGCCGGGCAGGTCGTGCACTTCCCGGATCCGGTGCGGGCGGCGCGTCATCCGCGGGGGGTGCGGGTGGACGAGCGTGGTTACCCGGATTTCTCGCCCTACGCGCGGGCGGCGGCGGAGGTGGCGGAGCCGCCGGAGGGTTTCGGTGTGGACGAGTTGCGGCTGACGGATTTCGTGTCGGCGAACGCGGCGCTGGCGGCGAGTGGTCATGCGTTGTGGGACACGGTGCCGGCGGTGGCGACGCCGCACGGCTGGACGTGGCATCACGTGGTGGGGTCGCGGCGGCTGGAGTTGGTGCCGGTCGAGGTGAAGGCGTTGCTGCGGCATCACGGTGGGGTGGCGACGTCGGCGGTGGATCATGGGAAGCGGGGGACGCGGCCGTTGCAGGAGACGCGTCCGGCGCATTTCGGGTTGCCGAAGTCGGGTGTGGCGGTGACGGAGTCGCAGGTGCTGGGGGTCGAGGAGGATCTCGGGTACCGGTTGCCGGGTGCGTACCGGTCGTTCTTGAAGGCGGCGGGTGGGTGTGCGCCGGTGGGGACGGCGTTGGACGCGGAGCTGGGGTTGTTGGTGGACCAGCCGTTCTTCACGGTGCGGGACGAGGCGGCGGTCAATGATCTCGTGTATGTGAACAAGTGTCTGCGTGATCACCTGACCAAGGACTATCTGTGTGTGGCGTTCGTGCAGGGTGGTCTGCTGGCGGTGAAGGTGCGGGGTGAGCGGCAGGGTTCGGTGTGGTTCTGTGCGTACGACGACGCGCGGGACGTGGATCCGTCGTGGCCGCCGGCCGAGCGGGTGGAGCGGCTGTTGTTGTCGTGCGGGGATGATTTCGATGTGTTCCTGTCCCGGCTGGCGGGGTCTCCGCCGGAGCTGGAGACGGTGGCGAATCTGATGGTGGACGGTGGGTTCGCGCGTGCCGTTCCGGTTTCTTCCGCGGGGGAGTGAGCTTCGGCGATGGTGACGTTCGCGCAGGCGCAGGAGCGTGCGGAGGAGTGGGTCAACGGGGACGTGCCGTCGTACCAGCACCGTGAGGTGCGGGTGCGGGAGTTCGACCTCGGGTTCGTGGTGTGGGCGGAGGACCGTGCGGACGGGCCGCGTTCGGACGGGGGCGCGCAGCGGTTGGTGATCGCCCGGGACAGTGGTGAGGCGACGCTGTGGCCGGCGTTGCCGGTGGGTGAGGTGGTCCGCCGGTACGAGGAGGAGTACGGCCGTGGTGACGTGGTGCCGGAGCCGGTGCCGGCTGCTGCGGCGCGGGTGGATCTGAATCAGACGTCGTTCTTGTTGAGTCCGCCGGAGTGGTTGCAGGAGGCGGCGGACCGGCTGGGGATCCCGGATCGGCGGGGTGAGGGTTCGGGCTCGTCCGTGGGGTCTGCTGCCGGTGTGGCTTCGGGCGCGGATGCGTCCGATGGGTCGGGGTCGGTTGCGGGTTCCGGTTCGTCCGCGGGTTCTTCGGGGGCGGGCGCCGGTGGGGGGAGTGGTGCCGCGTGGCCCGCTGCCGGGGGGAGTGGTGCGCAGGCGGAGGCCGGGGCGACTCCGTGGGCGGGTACGGACACCAACGCCGATGCCGGTGAGGACCGTTCGGTGCCGTTGCCGGAGACCGTGTTCGCGTCGCAGTTGAGCGAGTCCGGCGACGACGTTCCGCCGCCCGCGGCTTTGCCGGAGGCGAAGACGGCGCTGCTGTCGGGTGGCAGCGGGCTTCCGCCGACGGCTGTCGCGCCGGCGGTCCGGGATTCCGGTGCGCCGCAGGGGGCGCCGGACACGCCGCAGCCCACGGGGGGTGGTGCGCCCACGCCTCCTCCGCCGCATGTGTCCGGTGGTGCGCCCACGCCTTTGCCGACCGGTCCGGGGGCGCCGGCGCGGCCGCTCGCGCCGAACGCCGGGGACATCGCGGACGCCGCGACCAGCAAGGCGACTTCGCCCGCGCGGCGCGGCTCGGGTGCGACGCCCCCGCCTCCGCCCCCGCCGGGCGCCCCCGGTGCCCCGGGCGCGCGTCCGGCGGGCGGGTACGTGCCGACGCAGATGGTGTCGTCGCTCGGTCCCGACGGGCCGGGGGCGCCGGGTGGTTCGACTCCGCCGCCGGGGACGCCGGTTCCGCCCGCGCCGCCCGGTGGTGTCCATCACGCGGCGACGATGCTCGCCGACCCGGGCGGCCCCGGTGCGCCGCAGCCGCCGGTTCCGCCTCCCGGCGCTCCCGGTGTCCCTGGCGCTCCGCAGGCTCCGGTTCCGCCTCCGGGTGCTCCCGGTGTGCCTCAGCCTCCCGGCCCTCCTGGGGGGCCGGGTGCTCCCGGCGCCGGGGGGCGCGGGCCCGTGCATCATGCGGAGACGGTGCTGGCCGCGCCGCCGGCGGCCGGGCCCGGTGTGCCTTTGCCGCCTCCGCCGCCGGGTGTGCCGCCCGGTACGCCTCCGCCCGGTGTTCCCGTGCCGGGGCAGCCGCCGGCGTACGGCTATCCGCAGCCGCCCGCCGGGCAGCCGACCGTCGGCCCGGGCTACCAGGCCGTGTTGCGCTACCGCGCGCAGGACGGCAGTGAGCAGCAGCTGATCCGGCGTTCGGCGCCGGGTACGCCGCATCCGGAGTGGCAGATCTTCCACGAGCTGCGCGCCATGAACGTGCCGCCGGACCAGGTGCTGGAGCTGCACACCGAGCTGGAGTCGTGCGAGCTGCCGGGCGCGTACTGCGCGCGGATGATCCGTGAGCAGTGGCCGCAGGCGCGGATCACGTCCATCGCCCCGTACGGCACGGACCACGCGAGCCGGCAGCAGGGCATGCGGCAGCTGCTCGCCCATCAGGGTGAGCTGCACCAGGTGGCGGACGGTCCGGCGCGTCCCGCGCCGGTGCGTGCGCCGATTCCTCCGGTGCAGCCCGCGCCGCCGGTTCCGCCGGAGGCCGTCGCGCAGGAGCTGGCGGGGGCGTTCGGGCCGGGCGTGTTCCGCTTCGAGCAGGCGGCGGTGTCCCGGCAGGGTGTGCCGCCGGTCGTGGCGCACACCCTGGTGGTGGCGGGGCTGCCGCTGGACATGGGTCCGTTCTTCTGGGCGCAGGCGCAGCCGGGCCGGCCGGTGCCGACGCTGGCGGAGCTGGCGGCGGAGCGGGGTGTGCAGCCGGCTTCGGACGCGGGTTCGTACCTGGTGATGGGCAGTGACTTCGGCAAGGCGATCTGTGTGCAGTACGGCACGGCGAACATCGTCGCGGTGCCGGTGGAGCCCGGGCCGGGCGGTGTGCCGGCCGCGCCGCAGTTCGTGAACACCGGTCTGCCGGAGTTCGCGCGCTGTCTGGCGCTGCTGGGCCGGATGTGGCGGCTGCGGTTCGGGCTGAACCAGGAGCAGGCGGGCCGCTGGACGGTGGACTTCCAGGCGCAGTTGGCGGCGTTGGATCCGGCGGCGCTGGGGTCGCCGGAGAGCTGGTGGTCGGTGTTGCTGGAGGAGATGTGGGACGGGTTGTTGTGACCCGTCGCGGTTGAACCCCGTGTGACGCGAGGAGCCGGGCCCGGTCGTCCTGACGACCGGGCCCGGCTTTTGCGTGCCCTCCTCGCGGAGTGTCGCGTTATGAACACTTCCGTGTCATCCACCAAGATGTGCGCGATTCATCCCATTTCGTGCTCGGTCTTTCGTGCTGGGCTTCGGGTCCGTCGGTGGAGAGGGGTTCCAGGGTGAGCAGCGCATCGGTGTCGTCGCAGGGCTTCGAGGTCGTACGGGGGCGTGGTTACCGTCCCTTGCAGGTGATCGCGTACGTCGAGGCCCTCTCGAGTCGTCGTGACGCCGCCTGGGAGCGGGCCGCGCGGCTCACCGTCCTCGCCCGGGAGATGGAGGAGGAGCTGGCGCTGCTGCGGGTGCGGGTGGCGGGGCTGGCGCCGCAGACGTACGAGTCGCTCGGGGAGAGCGCGCGGCGGCTGTTCGCGCTGGCCGAGGAGGAGGCGGCGGCCGTGCGGGAGTCGGCGCGGCAGTACGCGCAGGACGTGACGGACCTGGCGGCGAACGACGCGGCCGGCGCGCGGGAGGCCGCACAGGCGCACGCCGAGGCCGTGCGCGCCGATGCCGACGAGGGCGCCGGGGAGGTGCTGTCGGCGGCCCGCGCGGCGGCCGACCGGATCCGGGTCGAGGCCCGGGCCGAGGTGAAGGAGCGGCGCGCGCGGACGCTGGCGGTGCTGCGGGAGATGCGGGAGCGCACCTCCGGGATGCTCGCCGAGGCGGCCGGGGAGCAGGCGGAGCGGCTGGACGCGGTGGCCCGGGAGGAGGCCGCCCGGGTGGCCGTGCTGGACGCCCGGCACGCGGAGGCGGAGGAGCGTGCCGAGCGTGCGCTGGCCGAGGCGCGGCAGGTGTTCGCCGACGCGGAGGAGTCGGCGCGGCGCCACGCGGAGGAGGCGCGGGAGCGGGCGGCGGAGCTGCTGGCCGAGGCGCGCGCCCGCGCGGAGGGCGTCGCGCGGGAGACCGAGCGGGTGCTGCGCGAGCACGCCGGGAGGCGGGAGGAGGTGCAGGCGCAGCTGGACCAGGTGTGCGCCGGTCTCAGCGCGCTGACGGGCCGGGCCGTGGAGTGACCCGGCTTCGGGCGCGGCCCTGTGCCGCGGCCGGCGGGGGAGGGGCCGTTCGGGGAGTGGGAGCCGGTTCGGTCCTTGAGGACCGGAAAGGGGCCCGTGACGAGGACCGGTGCGCGGCCGAAGGCGTCGCAGGGCCTGCCGTGGACGGAGAGGGCGACCGGCACGGCCGGCAGGCAGCCGGAGGGGAGCCGGGAGAAGGAGGAGGAGCCGCCGGGGTCGCCGGCGGTCCGCGGGACGGCGGTGGACACGGCGGTGGAGTCGAGTGCCGCCAGGGCCGTCGCGAGCATCGGCGCGGCGGCGACGGCGCCGCGCCGTCCGGTCGCGGCGGGTCGCCCGCTGTCGCGTGTCGCCGGTCCGGCGCCGTTCACCCGGGTTTCCCTCCTCGCGGTCGAGTGCCCCTTGCACCTTTCTGCCGCGGCACGGCTGCGCACCCGGCCCTCGCGCCGCGGGAGGGCGGAGCCCTGATCGGCCGACGGGTGGAGCGACCCCGAGACGGTGTCCACCTGCCGGAGGAGAGCCCCTAGGGGTACCTCCGTACTACGGATCGGGGAGGGTTCGTACCGGCGGAGGACGAGACGGGGCGGGGGTCGTCCTTAACCTGGTTTTACGCCGCTGGGGGGTGGCGTGGTGCACCGGCGGGGGTGGGGTTTTCCCCAGGACAGGACTGCGCTGAACACCAGGGCGCGGGACCCCTGCCGGACGCCAGACTGAACCACGTCGCACGAACACGCACGAAGCGGCCGCCGGGCACGACGGGCGGGCGCCGGAACACCGCTTTCATCTGCTGACCGACATAGGAGACTTACCGTGACATCGGCTGTGACCATTCCCAGGCACGGGGGCACTGGAGAGAGTACGGCCGTTGCCGCGCGGGCGCGGCAGGTCGTGAAGGCGTACGGGTCGGGCGAGACCCGTGTCGTCGCCCTCGACCACGTCGACGTGGACATCGCCCGCGGTCGTTTCACCGCGATCATGGGCCCCTCGGGGTCCGGCAAGTCCACGCTGATGCACTGCCTCGCCGGGCTCGACACCGTGTCGTCCGGTCAGATCTACCTGGACGAGACCGAGATCACCGGTCTGAAGGACAAGAAGCTCACGCGACTGCGCCGGGACCGGATCGGCTTCATCTTCCAGGCGTTCAACCTGCTGCCGACGCTGAACGCGATCGAGAACATCACGCTGCCCATGGACATCGCCGGCCGCAAGCCCGACACGGCGTGGCTGGACCGGGTGGTGGAGACCGTGGGCCTCGCGGAGCGGCTGAAGCACCGGCCGACGCAGCTGTCCGGCGGTCAGCAGCAGCGGGTCGCGGTGGCGCGGGCCCTGGCGGCCCGGCCGGAGATCATCTTCGGTGACGAGCCGACCGGGAACCTCGACTCCCGCGCCGGCGCCGAGGTGCTCGGCTTCCTGCGCCGCTCGGTGGACGAACTGGGCCAGACCATCGTGATGGTCACCCACGACCCCGTGGCCGCCTCCTACGCCGACCGGGTGCTGTACCTCGCCGACGGCCGCATCGTCGACGAGATGCACCAGCCGACCGCCGAGCAGGTCCTGGACCGCATGAAGGACTTCGACGCCCGGGGGCGCACGTCATGACCGTCCTGAAGACCTCCCTGCGCAACTTCCTCGCGCACAAGGGGCGGATGGCGCTGTCCGCGGTGGCGGTGCTGCTGTCCGTGGCGTTCGTGTGCGGGACGCTGGTGTTCACGGACACCATGAACACGACGTTCGACAAGCTGTTCGCGGCCACCTCCTCGGACGTCACGGTCAGCGCCAAGGACGCCTCCGACAGCGGCGAGACGACCTCCGACAACGGCAGGCCGCCGGTGATACCGGCCTCCGTGCTCGACGAGGTCAAGGGCGCGGACGGCGTGAAGTCGGCCGAGGGCACGGTGTTCTCCACCTCGGTGACCGTCGTCGACGGCGACAAGGACAGCCTCTCGCCCACCAGCGGCGGGCCGACCATCGTCGGCAGCTGGAACGACAACGACGCCCGCACCATGGAGATCACCTCCGGCGCCGTGCCCGAGGGCGCCGGCCAGGTCATGGTCGACGCCGACACCGCCGACAAGCACGACCTGAAGCTCGGTGACGAGATCGGCGTGATCACCGTGGTCGGCACGCACACCGCGAAGATCTCCGGCATCGCCGACTTCACCGTCACCAACCCCGGCGCCGCGCTGTTCTTCCTGGACGTCAAAACCGCGCAGCAGACCCTGGTCGGCGAGAGCGGCGTCTACACCAACGTCAACGTCACCGCCGCGGCCGGCGTCAGCGACGCGCAGCTGAAGAAGAACGTCGCGGCCGAAATCGGCGGCGGCTACAAGGTGCTGACCGCGGAGGAGACCGCCGAGGCCAACCAGAAGAGCGTCGGGGACTTCATGAACGTCATGAAGTACGCGATGCTCGGCTTCGCCGGGATCGCCTTCCTCGTCGGCATCTTCCTGATCATCAACACCTTCTCCATGCTGGTCGCCCAGCGCACCCGGGAGATCGGCCTGATGCGGGCGATCGGCTCGTCCCGCAAGCAGGTCAACCGCTCGGTGCTGGTGGAGGCGCTGCTGCTCGGCGTCTTCGGCTCCGTCCTCGGCGTCGGCGCGGGCGTCGGTCTCGCGGTCGGCCTGATGAAGCTCATGGGCATGATGGACATGGAGCTGTCCACGGACGACCTCACGGTGGCCTGGACGACCCCGGCGCTCGGACTGCTCCTCGGTGTGGTCGTCACGGTGCTCGCCGCCTACCTGCCCGCCCGGCGGGCCGGGAAGATCTCCCCGATGGCCGCGCTGCGCGACGCCGGCACCCCGGCGGACGCCAGGGCCGGCTGGATACGCGGCGGGATCGGCCTGGCCCTCACCGGCGCCGGCGGCTTCTCCCTGTACCTGGCGGGCAGCGCGGACAAGGCGACGGACGGCTCGATGTGGCTGGGCCTGGGCGTGGTGCTGTCCCTGATCGGCTTCGTCGTCGTCGGCCCGGTGCTGGCGAGCGGTGTGGTGCGCGTCCTCGGCGCGATCCTGCTGCGGGCCTTCGGCCCCGTGGGCCGCATGGCCGAGCGCAACGCCCTGCGCAACCCGCGCCGCACCGGCGCGACGGGCGCCGCGCTGATGATCGGTCTGGCGCTGGTGGCGTGCCTGTCCGTGGTCGGCTCCTCGATGGTGGCGTCCGCCACCGACGAGCTCGACAAGACCGTCGGCACGGACTTCATCGTCCAGTCCGACACCGGCCAGCTGATCACCCCGCAGGCCGTCGAAGCCGTGAAGAAGGCGCCCGGGGTGGACCGGGTCACCGAGTACAAGTGGACCGAGGCCGACTTCACCACGCCCGACGGCAAGACGTCGAAGGACACGGCGATCACGGCGGCCGACCCGACGTACGCGACCGACCTGCGGGTCGAGACGGTCGCGGGGGAGCTCGGCGACGCCTACGGGCCCGGCGCGATGTCCGTCCACGAGGACTTCGCGAAGGACCACGGCATCACGCTCGGCTCGAAGATCGAGGTCGCGTTCAAGGACGGTGAGACGGGCACGCTGACGGTCCGGGCGATCACCAGCAGCGAGGCCGTCGTCGACGCGGGCGCGATGTACACGTCCATCGACACCCTCGCCGCGTACGTCCCGGCCGACAGGATGCCGCTGGACACCCTGCTCTTCGCCTCGGCGAAGGACGGGCGGACCGACGCCGCGTACACGGCGCTGAAGGACGCGCTGCACGACTTCCCGCAGTACACGGTGCGCGACCAGACCGACTACAAGGAGGCGCTGAAGGACCAGATCGGCCAGCTGCTGAACATGATCTACGGTCTGCTGGCCCTGGCGATCGTCGTCGCGGTCCTCGGCGTGGTGAACACCCTGGCCCTGTCGGTGGTGGAGCGCACCCGGGAGATCGGCCTGATGCGGGCCATCGGCCTCTCGCGCCGGCAGCTGCGCCGCATGATCCGCATGGAGTCGGTCGTGATCGCCCTCTTCGGCGCCCTGCTGGGCCTGGGTCTCGGCATGGGCTGGGGCGCCACCGCGCAGCAGCTGCTCGCCCTGGAGGGGCTGAAGGTCCTCGACATCCCGTGGCCGACGATCATCGGTGTGTTCATCGGTTCGGCCTTCGTGGGCCTGTTCGCCGCCCTGGTCCCGGCCTTCCGCGCCGGCCGCATGAACGTCCTGAACGCCATCGCCACCGACTAGCCACCGCACACGGGGGTTGCGGGGGAGACGCACCCGGCGCCGGAAAGCCCTCCCAGGGCTTTCCGGCGCCGGGTGCGTACGACCGGCCCGTCCGGCGTGCGAGGACGAGGCCCGTCCGGGGCCGGACGGGGGCCAGGGGGCGGGGCCCCTGGAAGGCCGGGCGCCGGCGCCGCCCACCCGTCGACGGACGTTGTCCACAGCCCCGGCGCCCGCCCGCGCGGCGACGTACGCTGGACACCCCCGGCCCGCCGCGCGCGTCGGGCCCGACGTGTTGCACACCCCCGGACGGAAAGCGCCCCGAATGAGCCTGCACGGTCTGCTCGACGCCGTCGTCAAGGACACCGCCCTCGCCGAAGCGATCGCCGCGGCCGCCGACGGCAACCGCATGCACGTCGACCTGGTCGGCCCGCCCGCGGCCCGCCCCCTCGCGGTCGCCGCCCTGGCCCGCGACACCGGCCGTCCCGTGCTGGCGGTGACGGCGACGGGACGCGAGGCGGAGGACCTGGCGGCGGCCCTGCGTTCCCTGCTCCCGCCCGAGGGGGTCGTGGAGTACCCGTCCTGGGAGACGCTGCCGCACGAGCGGCTCAGCCCCCGCAGCGACACCGTCGGCCGCCGTCTCGCCGTACTGCGCCGCCTGGCCCACCCCCGCCCGGACGACCCCGAGACCGGCCCGGTCTCCGTCGTCGTCGCGCCCGTGCGCTCGGTGCTCCAACCGCAGGTCAAGGGCCTGGGCGACCTGGAGCCGGTGTCCCTGCGCACCGGCTCCAGCGCCGACCTGAACGAGACCGTCGAAGCCCTCGCCGCCGCCGCGTACGCGCGGGTGGAGCTGGTGGAGAAGCGCGGCGAGTTCGCCGTGCGCGGCGGCATCCTCGACGTGTTCCCGCCCACCGAGGAACACCCCCTGCGCGTGGAGTTCTGGGGCGACGACGTCGAGGAGATCCGCTACTTCAAGGTCGCCGACCAGCGCTCCCTGGAGGTCGCCGAACACGGCCTGTGGGCCCCGCCGTGCCGCGAGCTGCTGCTCACCGAGGACGTGCGGGAACGTGCCCGGGTCCTCGCCGAGGCCCACCCGGAGCTGGGCGAACTGCTCGGCAGGATCGCCGAGGGGATCGCGGTGGAGGGCATGGAGTCCCTGGCCCCCGTCCTCGTCGACGACATGGAGCTGCTGCTGGACGTGCTGCCCAAGAGCGCCATGGCCGTCGTCTGCGACCCGGAGCGGGTGCGGACCCGGGCCGCCGACCTGGTGGCCACGAGCCAGGAGTTCCTGCAGGCGTCCTGGGCGGCGACGGCCGGCGGGGGAGAGGCGCCCATCGACGTCGGCGCGGCCTCCCTGTGGTCCCTCGCGGACGTCCGCGACCGGGCCCGCGAGCTGGACATGATGTGGTGGTCGGTGTCGCCGTTCGCCGCCGACGAGGAGCTGACGGAGACGTATGCCGCCGACGCGGCGGGCGACACCCTCAAGCTCGGCATGCACGCCCCGGAGACCTACCGCGGCGACACCGCGCGGGCACTCGCCGACACCAAGGGCTGGCTCGCCGACGGCTGGCGCACGGTGTTCGTCACCGAGGGCCACGGCCCGGCCGCCCGTACGGTCGAGGTGCTCGGCGGCGAGGGCGTCGCCGCCCGCCTCGACGCGGACCTCGGCGAGATCACCCCGTCCGTCGTGCACGTCGCCTGCGGCTGCATCGACCACGGCTTCGTCGACCCGGCGCTCAAGCTCGCCGTGCTCACCGAGACCGACCTGACCGGCCAGAAGGCCTCCGGCCGCGAGGGCGCCCGGATGCCGGCCCGGCGCCGCAAGACCATCGACCCGCTCACCCTGGAGGCGGGCGACCACATCGTCCACGAGCAGCACGGCGTGGGCCGCTACATCGAGATGGTGCAGCGCACCGTGCAGGGCGCCACCCGCGAGTACCTGGTCGTGGAGTACGCCCCCGCCAAGCGCGGCCAGCCCGGCGACCGGCTCTACATCCCCACCGACCAGCTGGAGCAGATCACCAAGTACGTCGGCGGCGAGGCCCCCACCCTGCACCGCCTGGGCGGCGCCGACTGGACCAAGACCAAGGCGCGCGCCAAGAAGGCCGTCAAGGAGATCGCCGCCGACCTGATCAAGCTGTACAGCGCCCGCATGGCCGCCCCCGGCCACGCCTTCGGCGCCGACTCGCCCTGGCAGCGCGAGCTGGAGGACGCCTTCCCGTACGCGGAGACCCCCGACCAGCTCACCACCATCGCCGAGGTCAAGGAGGACATGGAGAAGTCGGTCCCCATGGACCGGCTGATCTGCGGCGACGTCGGCTACGGCAAGACCGAGATCGCGGTGCGGGCCGCCTTCAAGGCCGTACAGGACGGCAAGCAGGTCGCCGTGCTCGTCCCGACCACGCTGCTGGTGCAGCAGCACTTCGGGACGTTCAGCGAGCGGTACGCGCAGTTCCCGGTGGTCGTGAAGGCGCTGTCCCGCTTCCAGACCGACACCGAGGCCAAGGCGGTCCTGGAAGGGCTGCGGGAGGGCTCGGTGGACGTCGTCATCGGCACCCACCGCCTGTTCTCCTCGGAGACCAGGTTCAAGGACCTGGGCCTGGTCATCGTCGACGAGGAGCAGCGCTTCGGCGTCGAGCACAAGGAGCAGCTGAAGAAGCTGCGCGCCAACGTCGACGTGCTGACCATGTCCGCCACGCCGATCCCGCGCACCCTGGAGATGGCGGTCACCGGCATCCGCGAGATGTCGACGATCACCACCCCGCCGGAGGAACGGCACCCGGTGCTCACGTTCGTCGGGCCGTACGAGCAGAAGCAGATCGGCGCCGCGATCCGCCGCGAGCTGCTGCGCGAGGGCCAGGTCTTCTACATCCACAACCGGGTGGAGTCCATCGACCGCGCGGCGGCCCGGCTGCGGGAGATCGTGCCCGAGGCGCGCATCGCCACCGCCCACGGCCAGATGTCGGAGTCGGCGCTGGAGAAGGTCGTCGTCGACTTCTGGGAGAAGAAGTTCGACGTGCTGGTGTCGACGACGATCGTCGAGTCCGGCATCGACATCTCCAACGCCAACACCCTGATCGTCGAGCGCGGCGACAACTTCGGCCTCAGCCAGCTGCACCAGTTGCGCGGCCGGGTCGGGCGAGGCCGGGAGCGCGGGTACGCGTACTTCCTGTACCCGCCGGAGAAGCCGCTGACGGAGACCGCGCACGAGCGTCTCGCCACCATCGCCCAGCACACCGAGATGGGCGCGGGCATGTACGTGGCGATGAAGGACCTGGAGATCCGCGGCGCCGGCAACCTCCTCGGCGGCGAGCAGTCCGGTCACATCGCGGGCGTCGGCTTCGACCTGTACGTGCGGATGGTGGGCGAGGCGGTCGCGGACTACCGGCGCCAGCTGGAGACGGGGGAGATCGAGGAGGAGCCGCCGCTCGAGGTGAAGATCGAGCTGCCCGTCGACGCGCACGTCCCGCACGACTACGCGCCCGGTGAGCGGCTGCGCCTCCAGGCGTACCGGGCGATCGCCTCCGCGAACTCGGAGGAGGACGTCAAGGCCGTGCGCGAGGAGCTCGTCGACCGCTACGGCAAGTTGCCGGAGCCGGTGGAGAACCTGCTGCTGGTGGCGGGCCTGCGGATGCTGGCCCGCGCGTGCGGGGTCGGCGAGATCGTGCTCCAGGGCAACAACATCCGCTTCGCGCCGGTGGAGTTGCGCGAGTCCCAGGAACTGCGCCTGAAGCGCCTGTACCCCGGCACGGTCATCAAGGCGACCGCGCACCAGGTGCTGGTCCCACGCCCGAAGACCGCGAAGGTGGGCGGCAAGCCGCTGGTCGGGCGGGAGCTGCTGGGCTGGGTCGGGGAGTTCCTGACGTCGGTCCTGGGGTCCTGACCCGCACATGAGGAGCCGTCCACGGCGCGAGGTCGCCGTGGACGGCCCTGACGGGTGTGCGTGGCCTTACGGCCGGCCGGGACGGCCGCGGTGCATGCCGAACCGGTGTTCGCCATGCTGCTGCCCGGTGTCGCTCTGCCGCCTGTGCTTGCCGCCGGTCCTCTCGTTCATCTTCCGCTCCGCGGCGTCCGAGGCCTTGCCGGCCTTGTCGCGCGCCGACCTGTTGCTCTTGAACTTGTCGAGGATGCCCATGCGGGAACTCCTTCCGGAGGTGACTCGGAACCGACGATACGCGCGCTGTGCGGTGAATGCCCGTATGGCACCGAATTGGTCTGGACCTCTCACTCGATACGGTGAGGTCCGGATCGGTCCGCCCCCGCCGGGGCAGAAGTCGGATGAACGAAGGAGGGGCGCGGTGACGCGGAACAAGGGATGGGGCATACGGGCCCGGAGCGCGGGACCTGTGGTGATCGCCGCGGTGGCTCTCCTCGCCGGCTGCGAGGGCGTCCAGGGCGCGGGATCCCCGGCCGGTGACGAAAGCGGGGGCGCCGCCTCCGACGGGCGCGCCGTCAGCCCGCTGGACAACCCCGACGGCACCGGACCGGGCCTCGCGTCCGTGACCGGCGAGTCGGACCGGGCCGAGGCCGTCGACCTCATCACGAAGGTGGCGACCAAGGGCCGCGGACCGAAGACGGGCTACGACCGGGACGAGTTCGGCTACGCGTGGATGGACACGGCGGACGGCGTGCCGCTGGCGAGGAACGGCTGCGACACCCGCAACGATCTGCTGCAGCGCGACGGCCAGGAAGTGCGCTTCCGGTCCGGGTCCGACTGCGTGGTGGTCGCCATGACGCTGGACGACCCGTACACCGGCACGACCATCGAGTGGCGCAAGCAGGAGGCCGCCGAGGTGCAGATCGACCACGTCGTGCCGCTCTCCTACAGCTGGCAGATGGGCGCCTCCCGCTGGCCCGAGGCCAAGCGGGAGCGGCTGGCGAACGACACCCTCAACCTGATACCGGTCCAGGGCCGGGCCAACTCGGCCAAGGGTGATTCCGGGCCCGCGACCTGGCTGCCGCCCGACAAGCGGATCCGGTGCGCGTACGCGGTCCGCTTCGCCCAGGTCGCCGTCAAGTACGAGATGCCGGTGACGCCGGCCGACAAGCGCATGATGCTGGAGCAGTGCGGCGGCTGAGCGGGCCGGGCGCGCGGACCGTTCGCGGCGCGGGGCGGCGCCCGTACTCCGCGGGCTTCGGGCCCCACGCGTGACCGCGGCGCACGGCGGGCTCCCCGGGAGGACTAGAAGCTGCCGTTGCCGATGATCTCGCCGTCGGCGTCGTACACGGTGACGAGGCCGTTGTCGCTCTGCTTCCAGTCGGCGAAGGCGGAGGCGACGAGCTTGGCGGGGCCCGTGCCCTCGCCCATGATCCCGCCGGTGAAGTCGGTGTAGACGTCGGCGGCGTCGAGGATGTCGTTCTGCTCGTCCGCGCCCTGCACCTTGGTGACGTGCGAGAGCGCCTCCTTCTCTTGCGGTGTCCCGTTCTCCTGCACGAACGCCTTGAACCGCTCGGCCTGGGACGCCTTTTCGGTGCCCTTGTCCCCGGCGGGCTTCGCGTCCGCCCCGCTGTCCGGCGTCGTACCGCCGGACCGCTGCTCCGCGGACGCCGTCGTGCCCCTGTCGCCGGAACCACCTTCCGCGTCGCCGGAGTTCGCCGAGGCGACGCCGATGACGACGATCCCCGCGACGGCGCCCAGCGCGATCTTGCTCTTCATGCCCATGACTGTGTTCCTCCCCATGCGGCCACCGCCACCTGCCGGCGGTCGCTCGTTCGCGGGTTCAATGAGAGCAAGCTCTGTGAGTGATGTCAACAACGATTATTCTGTTTACTCTGTATACGCATGTGAATCCTCGCTCCCGCGCATATGGGTATGCTCATCGCCACACACGGGACAGAGGGAAGCGGGGCGGGGTGCCGGGCATGCAGGACAACGCGACGGAAGTGACCGCCGCCGGGATCGCACGACTGGCCGGTGTCGGCCGCGCCGCCGTCAGCAACTGGCGCCGGCGGCACACCGACTTCCCCGGCCCGGTCGGCGGCACCGAGACCAGTCCATCTTTCGCGCTGGCCGAGGTCGAGGGCTGGCTGCGCAGGCACGGCAGGCTCGCCGGGATCCCGTTGAGGGAACGCGTCTGGCAGCGGCTCGCCGGCCACCCCGGCGGACCGGTCACCGCCCTCACCCACGCCGGCTGCGCCCTGCTCCTCATCCACGACCGCTCCCCGGTCTGGCTGGAGGTGAGCTCCGGCTCCGACGAGCGGCTCGCCGCGATGCTCCCCGCAGCGCTGGAGCAGGTGCTCGCACCACGGTTCGGTGACGTGAACGGCTCACGTGTGAACACCACGGGCACTGTTCACAGCCCCGCCCTCCCCGCCGCCCCGGCCACCCGAAAAGCCCTCGAACCCCCCACCGCCCCC
>NZ_LGCN01000256.1 GCF_001279005.1 Streptomyces caelestis | reverse complement strand
GGGGTGGCCGACCGGGGTGCGGATGGCGGGAGCCGGGTGGGGCGCGTGGGGTGGGTGCAGGCCCGGGGGGGTGTCCAGTTCGTTGAGGGCGCCGCCGTAGCCGGCCACCCTGGCGAGGATTCCGGCGGCGTCGCGGAGGCGGACGGCGCGGCCCGAGCCGATGTTGATGACGCCCTGCGCGGCCGAGAGGGAGGCGGCGTGGACGGCGCGGGCCACGTCGCGGACGTCGACGAAGTCCCGTTGTGCGCCGAGGCCGCCGAGCTTCAGCTCGCTGTCGCCGGACTGCATGGCGCGGCGCATCGCCTCGGCGAGGCGCCCGAGGGGGGAACCGGCGGGGGTGCCGGGACCCACGGGTGAGAAGACCCGGAGGACCACGGCGTCCAGGCCGGAGCCGAGGACCAGCTCGGTGGCGGCGAGTTTGCTGACGCCGTAGGGGCCGCCGGGACGGGGGACGGCGTCCTCCGCCGTGGACGAGCCGGGCTGGCTGGGGCCGTACTCCGAGCCGCAGCCGAGCTGGACGAGCCGCGCGCCGCAGCCGCTGCGGCGGAGGGCCTCGCAGACGGTGGCCACGGCGACGGTGTTGTGCCGGGTGAGTTCGCGGGCGCCGCCTCTCGTGGTGCCGGCGCAGTTGACGACCACGCCGGGGTGGACGGCGTCGAGGAAGCGGGTGAGGGCGCCGGGGCTGCCGGTGGCGAGGTCGAAACGGACGTCGGCGTCGTCGCCGCGGCCGAGGACGGTGAGCTGGACGGCGGGGTCGGCGAGGAGGCGGTCGGCCACGAAGCGGCCGAGGTAGCCGTTGGCTCCGATCAGGAGGACTCTCATCGGGCGGCTCCTTCGGCGTCCGGGGTGGTCATATGGGGTTCTCCTTCGAGTGGGGTGGTCGTGGCGCGAGCGCCTGATGTCGGTGGGTGGATCGGGGGCGCGTCGGGACGCCCGTCGTCGGACCGGCGCGGATCACGTCGTCCGGCGGGGGCGCGGGGTGCGGACGCGTCGGCCGCTGCGGGCTGCCGCCCCCGGCCCCGCCCCCTCCGCGCCGTACTCGCCCGCGCCGTACTCGCCCGTGCCCCGCGGCCGTACGCGCGCACCGCGTCGTACGCGACGGCGACCCCGCAGGCTCCGGGCTGCGCAGACGCCCCCGGCCCGCACCGGCACGCGGCGTTCCGTGGGAGCCGGGGCCGCGCGGCCCGTGAGCGGTGCTCGCGTCGTCACCGCGGTCGCTCCGGACGGATGTGCGCCGAGGCCCGGGCGAGTGTGCGGGAGGCGTGGATCAGAAGGATCAGCGCCGCTGTCCCGCAGGTGAGGGTGGGGAGGGCGGCGGGGCTCCAGGCCGTGGTCAGGGTCTGGACCGGTGTGGCCAGGGCGTCGCAGCCGGGAAGGCGGGCGGCGAAGAGCGTCGCCAGGGCCGTCGTCTGGGCGATGGCCGTGACCGCGAGGATCACCCTCGGCGCGTGGGTGAAGCCGTGGATCGTGAGGAGGCGGGCCAGGAAGAGAAGACCGCCCAGGGCCAGTGTCGAGGGCAGGGCGGGGGGTTCGCCGAGGAGCGCGGACGTCGCCGTGAGCAGAGCGGCCACCGCGCCCAGGAACAGGACGTACACACCGATGAGCACAGGCCGTACGGAAGCCGAGAAGTCCTCCAGACCACGGCTCGACGCCAGCCTGCGGCCAACACGGGCGGCGAGGAGGTGGGCCGCCCAGGCGGCGGGCGCGCAGGCCAGGGCGAGCGCCACGACCGGGGCGACGGTGAGCGGCCAGTCCCCTTCCGCCGTGCCGTCGGGCAGACCGTCGGGGCCGCCGGTGACCGCCGTACCGAGCAGGCCGTCGCCCAGGAGGGCGTAGCCGAGGAGCCAGCAGCTCCAGGACGCCGTGGCGGCGCGGGGCGGGATGTCGGTCCGGGCGCTCAGCGGGCCCCGGCGCAGTGCCGCGCGCAGGGCGAGGGCGACGGCCAGGACGCCGGCGGCCGCCGCGTAGAGGCGGGTCTGGCCGTGGGTGAGGCGCAGGGCGGCCACCGTCGCCACGCACAGGGCTCCGGGGAGCAGGGTGAGGACGGTCCAGCCGCCGCGTGCCCTCGGACTCGTGGTGGCCGGGGCGGGCCGAGGCGGCGCGTCGTCGCGGGGGACCCTGGCGTAGAGCTCCTCCGCGAGGGAGAAGACGTCGCGGTGGCGGAAGCGGGCGGCGGTTCGGTCGGTGATGCCGTGGGCCTCCAGGCCCGCCGCGATCTCCAGGGGGTCCACCGCCTGTTCGCACAGGTCGCGGTGGCGGTGCAGCAGCGCCTTGACCGGGTCGGCCGCGCCGGGCGGGGTGCTGCGGTCCAGTTCGCCGAGGTCGGTCATCGGGTTGTCTCCGTCGCGGGTACCGGGGTGTCCATGGCCCACGTGGGGGCGGCACGGGAGGCGGGGTCGGTCCAGTGGCCGGGGACGTGGGACTCTGCGGGGGCGGCGAAGGGCAGGGGGTCGCCGGTGTCGTCCAGGAGGAGACGGCGGACCGGTGTGTGCGCGACGATCTCCAGGTAGATGCCGTGGAAGGCCGAGATGTTCTGGTCGACGGTGAACAACTCGAGTGCGCGGGCGCGCGCGGCGGCACCGAGGCGTACGCGGCGCTCGGGGTCGCGCAGCAGGGAGACGCACGCCTCGGCGAACGCCCGCGGGTTGCGCGGCGGTACGACGAGACCGGTGCCGCCGATGGCCTCCACGACCGCGCCGACGTCCGTGGAGACCGTCGCGCGCCCGCAGAGCATCGCCTCGACGAGGCCGGCCGGGAAGCCCTCGACGACGCTGGAGAGCACGACCACGGCGCCCGAGGCGTACGCGTCGGCGGGGGTGGCCGGGCCCGGGCCGCCGATCTCCTCGAAGGACACCGGGCCGGCGCCCGCGGAGTGCGGGCCCTCGGCCTCGTCCGGGAAGAGGTGCGCGGCCAGTGCCTCGCAGTGGCCGAGGTAGGCGGCGCCCTCCGGGCCCGACGGACCGCCGATGATCCGCAGCCGGGCCCTCGGTTCCTCCTCGCGGATCTCCGCGAAGGCGTGCAGCAGCGAGACCAGGTCCTTGGCGGGCTCCACGCGGCCGACCCAGACGAGGGTGTACGGGTCCGCGCGCTCCGGTGACTCCCCCGCCTCGGCGAAGGGCGCGGCGTCCATGCCGGGGTACACCGTGCGGATCTTCGCCCGGTCGGCGCCGCAGCGCTCCTGCCAGCGGCGGGCGTGCGTGTTGCCGGGTGTGATGAACGCCGCCCGGCGGTAGGTCTCGGCGGCGAGCCTGCCGTGGAAGGCGGCGAGCAGGGAGCGGACCGCGGGTGGGGCGTCCGGGCGGGTGAGGTAGTGCGTCCGCAGGCGCACGCCGTACTCGGTGACGAGGAGGGGGATGTCGAAGAAGTGGTGGGCGAGCAGGCCGGGAAGGGCCGTCACCCCGCCGGCGGCGGCGTGGCACAGGTCCACCGCGCCCAGCCCGTCCTCCTCGTACCAGTCGAGCGAGAGGGGGCGCAGGGCCCGCTCCAGGTGGGCGGCGACGGCCAGCAGATCGGGGACGCGGGCCTCACGCGCCGTGCGCAGGGCGCCGGGCGCGCGACAGGCGCGTTCCAGGGCGCGTACCGCCGTCTCGGAGCGGAGTGCGGCCACCAGACCGCCTTCGTCGCGGGCGAGTTCGGCGAGGCCCCGGAGAGCGGTGGCGAAACGGTCCGCCTCGGGCGGCACGGGCTGCGGGCCGGGGGCGGCGGGGTCCGTCGCGGCGCAGAGGACGGCGGCCAGTTCGCCGTAGTGCTCCGAGAAGCGCCGGCGCGCGCGGCGGCCGTACACCACACCGTCGTCCTCGGCCGCCCACAGCGGTGCGGTGCGGACCCGGCCGATCCGGGGTGGCAGCGGGACCCAGCCCGCGTCCTCCTGGGCTTCGTCCGTGCTGAACGCGTAGACGTCGAACTCGTGCCGGTCGAGCCCGCGCACCAAGCGGTCGCACCAGAGCCCGCCCTCACCGCCCACATACGGATAACCACCCTCCGTAAGCAGTCCGATGCGCATGTGTGCACCCCCGATCTCCCGCGTGGGGAGCCGCCGTTGGTCCGGCGGCTCACAGCGGGACGAACGTATGCGGACAAGGAGGTGGCGTGATGGACGGTTGTCCATCACGCCACCAAAAGGGGTGAACGGGCGTAACTTTCCCGCGTGGGGCGCGTTTCGCCGCGCTAGGCGATCAGCTCTTCGGGTACGGCCATGCGTTCGGGCGGCAGCGGATTCCGTCGTGGTCGAGGAACTTGGTCTGCTGCTGCATGACCGGGGCCAGGTCGCCGTCCTTGTCACAGGTGACGTGGTTGAAGCCCAGGCGGTGGCCGATCTCGTGGTTGATCAGCATCTGGCGGTAGGCGTGGATCTCGTCGCCGTAGGTGTCCGCTCCCCGCGCCCAGCGGTCCGCGTTGATCATCACTCGCTCGGTGGCCGCCGAGTCGCAGGAGACGTTGTCCACGGTGGTGTCCAGCCCGGACTTGGCGCACCAGTCGGCGGTCGTGTCCGGACTGGCGAGGGTGATCACGAAATCGGCCTCGCCCGAGTGGATGCGCTCGAAGGCGCGCGCGCCGTTGTGCGCCCAGCTGCGGTCGTCGTTGAGCGTCTTCTGGACCGCCTCGGCGAAGAGTTCGCCGTCCAGGCCGAGCCCCTGCTCGACGTCCACGCGGTAGGTGAACTTCTGCCCCTTGCCCGGAGCCTTGTCGATGCCGGGGATCGCGGTGAACTTCCCCGTGCCCCCGCGCGCGGCGCTCAGCGGGTACCTCTTGCCCATCTTCTGTTCGTACGTCAGCGGTACGACGCCGGGCACGGAGGGCGTCTCCCGCTCGTCCCCGCGCGACGCGGGGTCCCGGGCGTCGCGCGCCTGCTCTTCGGCGGCCTGCGCCTGTACACCGGTGCCGTCGCGTTCGTCGGCGACCTGCCCGGCCACGACGACGGCCAGCACGGTCGTGACGGCGGCGGCCGCGATCCCGGTGAACGCCCGGCCCTTGCCGCCCCTGGCCGGCGTGGGCTTTCCGGCCGACGGCGCGTCGTCGTCATCGAGGGCGGCGGGGACGCCGGTGGCCGGGGCGGCGCTCCGGTCGGTGACGGCCGCGCAGTGGCCCGCGGGGCCCGGTGGGCGAGGCGCGGGGGCGGAGGCGGGCGGGGAGAAGCGGTCGGTGTTCTCGCCGAAGGCGTCGAGGTAGTCCTGGCGCGGTCCTCCGGGAGGCGTCCGCCGCTGTCGCGGGAAGGGCGTGCCGGCGCCGGCCGGCGTACGGCCGTCCAACGTTCCCCAGCCGCCGCCGGGTTCCCGCTGCTCGGGATGCCCACCACGGGCCCGGGGAACGCCATGGGCGGGCGTCCCGTCCGGCAGCCCGGGGAAACCGTGCGCCGGAGTCCCGTCCGGCAGGCGCGGCACCCCGTGCGCGGGCGTCCCGTCCGGCAGCCCGGGGAAACCGTGCGCGGGCGTCCCGTCGGGGAGCCATCCGTCCGGCAGGCGCGGCATCCCGTGCGCGGGCGTCCCGTCCGGCAGGCGCGGCACGCCGCCGGCCGGTGTCCCGTATCCCGCCGTTCCGTACGCCGGAGCCGTCCCGTACCCCTGGAGTCCCCCCGCGGGCCCCTGCTGCGGCGGGGGTGTCCGGCGCGGGCCGGACGCCCGCGCCCCGCCCGCCTGCCCGGTCCCGGACGAACCGCCCGGCGCCGCGCTGTCGTCCCGTACGGCGCTCCTGTCCGCGGCGTCGCCCTTCCGGGCGGGTCCACGGCGGCTGTGGCGTCCCACGTCGCGCCTCAGCCCCTCATGTTCTCGGCGGTGGTTCCCCCACCGGTGCCGGCGGGTGAACCCGGAGCGCCCTGCGCGTCCGGCTCACCAGTATCACCCTGATCCGCCGAATCCGTTGTATCCGCGAGGAGTTCACGGAAGGCGAGGGCCACCGTCTCGGGGTACTCCATCATCGCGACGTGCCCCGCGTCCGGAATCGTCACCAGCCGGCGGTCCCGGAAGGCGCGCGCCGACCGCTGGGCCATGCGGAAGCCGACGAGCTGGTCCCGGCCGCCGTAGACGAGCAGGGTCGGCGCGAGCACCCGCTCGGCCTGGCGCCACAGTCCGTGCTGGCCGCCCAGCAGGTAGGCGCTGACGATCCCCCGCGCGGAGCGCGCCATCGCGTCCCAGAAGTACGGCAGCCGCAGCCGCCGCTCCATCTCCTGCACGGCGTTGCGGAACCCTTCCGGCGACACCCGCGCGGGATCGCCGTAGCAGAGCTGCATCACGCCCCGGACGCGCTGTTCCGCCGTCCACGCGCGGGTGATCCGGGTGAACAGCGGTGCGACCCCGGGCACCGCCAGCAGCCCCGTGGGGACGGCGGTGCGCTGCACCCGCAGTTCCGGCAGGGCCGGTGACACGAGCGTGAGGGTGCGGACGAGGTCGGGGCGTACGGCGGCGACACGGGTCGCGACCGCGCCGCCGAGCGAGTTGCCGAAGAGGTGCACCGGGCCGCGGCCGGTCGCGTCGAGATAACGGATCACCACGCGTGCGTGCGCGGTGACGGAGTAGTCGCCGTCGTCCGGGGGCGGGGAGTCGCCGAAGCCCGGCAGGTCGACGGCCTCGCTGTCGACGACGTCGTCCAGCAGCGGCATGAGGGCCGACCAGTTGAGGGAGGAGCCGCCGAGTCCGTGGATGTAGAGGGCGGACGGCAGCCCCTCCCGCGCGGGCGGCCGCGACCGCACCGACAGCGTGATCCCGGGCAGCTCCACCGAGCCGAGCCGCTCGCCCTCCGCGATCCTGACCGGCGCCACCTTGGGAAGCACGTTTGCGGGCGGCACGGACGGCAGCTCGGTCGAAGACATGCGGCAATGTTACGAGACGATCACGTAGTGGTTCACGTGTTCGCCGTCACAGACCGCCCCGAGGGGGCGCCCCGAGGAGCTGGTCCCGAGCCGCCGCCGAGGACGGGTTCCGCCGTGCGCTCTCTGTCACGTTCCGGTCGCGGATCGCATGGCGTCCGAATCGGGTGTCTCCTAGGCTCGGAGGCAGGGCACCCGCATACCGCCCCCGCAGTCTTCAGGGATGTGGGCAGCAGACGTTCGCAGGAAGGGAGCCCGGCATGGCCGTAGATCCGACCGACCCCGAGACGTTCGTGGAGGACGAGGAGGTCCACGAGGACGAGGAGTTCGACGTCGAGGCGCCCGAGGTCGACGCGGCCGAGCAGCAGGCGGAGGTGAGGCCGGACCGCGACGACCCGTTGACCGGCGTCGATCCCGACCGCGCCAACGAGGCGGACCTGGTGGAGCAGGCCCGGATCGTCTCGCTCGACGAGGACGACTACCGGTGACGAGCGCGCCGGCGAGGACCGTCGCCGAGCAGTGAGGAGGAAACTTCTTGCCCGCTCTGACAGCTTTTGAAACCGTCCGTACGGCTTTCACCGCCGTCCGGTCCGTGAAATTCTGCGTCCTCACCGCGCACACCACGGTTACCGAAAAGTACGATGGCGGCGCGGCTCACACCGCACGTGGACGACAATGGGAGGCGGCGTGACAGCCATCGAGCAGACAGACGCGGTACGCCCGAGGGGTACACGCCTGCCGCGCCGTGCCCGACGGAACCAGCTGCTGGGCGCCGCCCAGGAGGTCTTCGTCGCGCAGGGCTACCACGCGGCCGCGATGGACGACATCGCCGAGCGCGCGGGCGTCAGCAAGCCGGTGCTCTACCAGCACTTCCCGGGCAAGCTCGATCTGTACCTGGCCCTGCTGGACCAGCACTGCGAGGCCCTGATCCAGTCGGTGCGCCACGCGCTGGCGTCGACCTCGGACAACAAGCAGCGCGTGCGGGCGACCATGGACGCCTACTTCGCGTACGTCGAGGACGACGGCGGCGCGTTCCGCCTGGTCTTCGAGTCGGACCTGACGAACGAGCCCGCCGTGCGCGAGCGCGTCGACAAGGTGACCAACGAGTGCGCGGAGGCGATCTGCGACGTGATCGCCGAGGACACCGGGCTGTCGCGGGCGGAGTCGATGCTGCTCGCCTCGGGACTCGGCGGTCTCGCCCAGGTGGTGGCGCGGTCCTGGCTGCACAGCGACCGCAGCGTGCCGCGCGACCAGGCGGTGCAGCTACTGGCCTCGCTGGCCTGGCGGGGCATCGCGGGATTCCCGCTGCACGGCAACGAGCAGCACCACTGAGGAGACGGGCGGGCGCCGGCGGCTGTTTGTTCCCGTCGGCTGTTCGCTCCTGGCGTTGCCGGGCGCAGCGTGTACGTCCCCTCACCGGGCTAATGTGTGCTGGTACGGCGCGGAAGGTCGCGCACTTCACTGACCGTCGGAGGGACATAGCCGTGGAGGTCAAGATCGGCGTGCAGCACGCGCCCCGCGAGATCGTTCTGGAGAGCGGTCAGAGCGCCGAGGAGGTCGAGCGCGTGGTGGCCGAGGCGCTGGCCGGGAAGTCGCAGCTGCTGAGCCTCGTGGACGAGCACGGCCGTAAGATCCTGGTCCCGGCCGACCGTCTCGCCTACGTCGAGATCGGCGAGCCGGCCCCGCGCAAGGTGGGCTTCGGCGCGCTGTAGGCGCGACCGGCAGTCGAGCGGTCACGCGGAGGGCCCGGCGGTCTCGAACCGCCGGGCCCTCCGCGCGTTCACGGACGGTGCACGGATCCTCCGCGGAGACGGATCCTCCGCGGAGGAGGATTGAATTTCGCAGGTCAGGGGTAAGACGGGCTAGGACCGATGTGAGCAGGCCGGCCATGTGGGAGGGACCCCGACATGCTCTTGGAAGCGCTCAGCTCCGCGATCCTTGGCCTGGCTCTGGCGTGGGCGGCCGCCCGCCGCCTGTCGCATCGCCTTCCCGCCCGCGCCCTCGTCCTGCCGACCGGCGTGGCCGGAGCGCTGTTCGGCGCCTTCCTCATGAACACCGCGCTGGACGCCGGCAACCTGCTGACGATCCTGTTCGGCGCGGCGATCGTGTCCGTGGCGTCCCTGTCGCTGCTGCTGCGCCCGGCGGGAAGACTGCGCCGCCGGTCGGCGACCGCGTGACCGGCCGCCGATGGCGGCGCCGGTCGTGAACCGGCTTCCGGCCACCCGGCCACCCGTCCGGCGGATCACGCCGCGGACGCCGGAGGGGTGCCGGCCCGGTGCCGTCGGTCCCCTCCGACGCGGCGCGCCGGGCGGGACCCGGCCGTCCTCAGGCCGCCAGCCCCAGTGCCGCCATCCGCTTGGTGTGCGCCTCGGTGATCCGGGAGAACATCCTGCCGACCTCGGCGAGGTCGAACCCGTCCGCGACGCCGCCCACGAGCATGGTCGACAGCGCGTCCCGGTCGGCGACGACCCGCTGGGACTGCGACAGCGCCTCGCCCATCAGCCGCCGCGCCCACAGGGCGAGCCGTCCGCCCACGCGCGGGTCCGCGTCGATCGCGGCGCGCACCTTCTCGACGGCGAAGCCGCCGTGGCCGGTGTCGTCCAGCACGGCCAGCACCAGGGCGCGGGTGTCGGAGTCCAGGCGGGCCGCGACCTCGCGGTAGAAGTCACTGGCGATGGAGTCGCCGACGTACGCCTTGACCAGCCCCTCCAGCCAGTCGGAGGGCGCCGTCTGCTTGTGGAAACCGTCGTACGCGGCGACGAACGGCTCCATCGCGAGCGTCGGCTCCTCACCGATCCCGGCGAGCCGGTCGCGCAGCCGCTCGAAGTGGTGGAACTCGGCCGACGCCATCTTCGCCAGCTCCGCCTTGTCCGCCAGCGTGGGCGCCAGCTTGGCGTCCTCCGCGAGCCGCTCGAACGCCGCCAGCTCGCCGTACGCGAGCGCGCCGAGCAGATCCACGACAGCGGCCCGGTACTGGGGGTCGGCGGAGGCGGCCGCCCAGTCCATGGCGGCGACGCCGGTGGGTCCGGCGGAGGTGTCGGGGGTGTCCGCGGCGTTGTCAGGCTTGTCAGAGCTCGTCATGAAGCGCACAATAGCCCGCTCGCCGCGTCCGGAAGGTCCTGGCCGATCGGTGTGACGACGACTACGTGACCAAAACGGCCATGGCATGTGCGCGAATCCGGGGTATGGTGGTAATGCGCCTGCTGAGCACTCTGACGTACTCGACGGGCCGCATGTATGAGGATGCCCGGTCGGAGGCCCGATCGGCTCCGACCCGACAGCCCTCCTTGCCACACGCCACACTGCGTGCGGATTCCGGAGGGGGACCCTCAGCGGTACGAGCGCTCGAGCGTCGGCAGTGGTCCCGTGTCCTACGGCATCGCCCGTAAGGCGGCCGACGTCCCCGGCACGGTCCCTACACGACCCCCGCGCTCGCCTCGCACCGCGCACACAGAAGAGGCAGCACCCTGACTACGACGTTCCGAGAGCTCGGGATCCTCCCCGAGACCGCCGAGGCCCTGGAGGCCGTCGGCATCATCAGCCCCTTCCCCATCCAGGAGATGACGCTCCCCGTGGCCCTGTCGGGCACGGACGTCATCGGCCAGGCCAAGACCGGCACCGGAAAGACGCTCGGCTTCGGCCTTCCGCTCCTCGAGCGCGTCACCGTCCCCGCGGACGTCGAGGCCGGGCGCGCGAAGCCCGAGGACCTCACCGACGCGCCGCAGGCGCTGATCGTCGTCCCCACGCGCGAGCTGTGCACGCAGGTCACCAATGACCTGCTCACCGCCGGCAAGGTGCGCAACGTGCGCGTCACCGCGATCTACGGCGGCCGGGCCTACGAGCCGCAGGTCGAGGCGCTGAAGAAGGGCGTCGACGTGGTCGTCGGCACCCCGGGCCGGCTGCTCGACCTCGCCGGGCAGAAGAAGCTCGACCTCAAGCACGTGAAGGCCCTCGTCCTCGACGAGGCCGACGAGATGCTCGACCTGGGCTTCCTGCCCGACGTCGAGAAGATCATCGGCTTCCTTCCGGTCAAGCGTCAGACCATGCTGTTCTCGGCCACCATGCCGGGCGCGGTGATCAGTCTGGCCCGGCGTTACATGTCGCAGCCGACGCACATCAACGCCACGTCCCCGGACGACGCGGGCGCGACGGTCGCGAACACCACGCAGTTCGTCTACCGCGCGCACAACATGGACAAGCCCGAGATGGTCGCGCGGATACTGCAGGCCGACGGCCGGGGCCTGGTCATGGTCTTCTGCCGCACCAAGCGCACCGCCGCCGACCTCGCCGACCAGCTCAAGCAGCGGGGCTTCGCCTCCGGCGCGGTCCACGGCGACCTCGGCCAGGGCGCCCGTGAGCAGGCGCTGCGCGCGTTCCGCAACGGCAAGGTGGACGTGCTCGTCTGCACCGACGTCGCCGCCCGCGGCATCGACGTCGAGGGCGTGACGCACGTCATCAACTACCAGTCCCCCGAGGACGAGAAGACGTACCTGCACCGCATCGGCCGCACCGGCCGCGCGGGGGCGAAGGGCACGGCGATCACGCTGGTCGACTGGGACGACATCCCGCGCTGGCAGCTGATCAACAAGGCGCTGGACCTGGGCTTCGGCGACCCGCCGGAGACGTACTCCACCTCTCCGCACCTGTTCTCCGACCTCGGTATTCCCGAGGGCACCAAGGGCGTCCTGCCGCGCTCGGAGCGTACGCGCGCCGGGCTGGACGCGGAGGAGCTGGAGGACCTGGGCGAGCCGGGCGGGCGTGGACCGCGCGGGCGCGGCGGCCGGGACGGGCGCGACGGCTCCCGTTTCGCGGAGCGCGAGACCCCGGCCCGTACGCCGCGGCGCCGTCGCCGTACGCGTGGCGGTGCGGTGCTGGACGAGGCGGCGCAGCAGCCCGTGGGTCCGGCCGCCGAGGGCGCCGGCGCGGCGGAGGCCGACACGGCCGCCCGCACCCCGCGCCGCCGTCGCCGTATGCGCGGCGGAGCCCCGGCCGGGGCGACGACCGCGGTGGAGGCGGCGGAGTCCGCCGTCGACACGGCGGAGGGCACGGTG
>NZ_LGCN01000255.1 GCF_001279005.1 Streptomyces caelestis | reverse complement strand
CGGGGCGACGACCGCGGTGGAGGCGGCGGAGTCCGCCGTCGACACGGCGGAGGGCACGGTGGTGGAGGCCGTCGAGGCTCCCACGAAGCCGCGCCGCCGCCGGACGCGCCGGGGCGCGGCGGACACGGCGACGGCCGCCGTCACCCCGGTGGCCGAGGAGACCACGGTGACCGTGGCGACTCCGGTCGCCACGGAGGCCCCGGTCGCCACGGAGCCCGAGGCTCCGGCCACCGAACCGCGCCGCCGCACCCGCACCCGCAAGACCGCGGACACCACGGCGGTGGACACCGCGGAGGCGGCCCCCGAGCCGGCCGAGGCGACGGAGACCAAGCCCCGCCGCACCCGCAAGGCGGTGGCCAAGGCCGAAACCGCGGTGGACACCGCCGAGGGGACCACCGAGCCGGCCGAGGCGACGGAGACCAAGCCCCGCCGCACCCGCAAGACCGCCGCCAAGAAGGCCGAGGCCGTGGTCGACACGGTCGAGGGCGGCGCCGAGCCGGCCGAGGCGACCAAGCCTCGTCGTACCCGCAAGACCGCGGCCAAGAAGGCCGAGGCCGTGACCGACACCGCTGACGGCGGTACCGAGCCGGCCGAGGCGACCGAGACCAAGCCGCGCCGCACCCGCAAGACCGCGGCCGAGAAGGCCGAGGCCGCCGCCGACACCGCGGAAGCCGTCGAGGCCAAGCCCCAGCGGCGTACCCGCAAGGCCGCCGAGCCGGAGCCGGCCGTCGCCGCCGGGATTCCGGCGCAGACGGTTCCGGAGGCCGAGGCGGCGGAGCCCAAGCCGCGCCGTACGCGGAAGACCGCGGCCGAGAAGGCCGAGGCCGCCGCCGACACCGCGGAAGCCGTCGAGGCCAAGCCCCAGCGGCGTACCCGCAAGGTCGCCGGGATTCCGGCGCAGGCCGCGGACGAGGCGAAGCCCAAGGTCCGTCGCACCCGCAAGGCGGCGGCCGCGGCCGAGCCGGAGCCGGAGACCAAGCCCCGGCGGACCCGGAAGACGGCAGTCGCCGCGGAGTCCGCGGAGGGCTGACGCGGCGAACCGACGGCCCGGCCCCACCCGTGGGGCCGGGCCGTCGGCGTGTCCGCACCCGCTACCCTCACCCCGTGACCAGCCACTCCCCCTCCGCCTCCCTCCCCGGCGCCCGCGCCGCCCACCGACTCCGCACCTCGCGCGGGGAGTTCGCCGTCGTGGACGTGCCACCGGCCGCCGGGGCCACGGCGCGGGGGACCGCGTTGCTGCTCCCCGGATACACCGGCAGCAAGGAGGACTTCGCGCCGGTGCAGGAGCCGCTCGCCGCACGCGGCTACCGCACCGTCGCCGTGGACGGGCGGGGCCAGTACGAGTCGGACGGGCCCTCGGTCGACGAAACCGCTTACGCACAGGACGAGTTGGCGCGGGACGTCCTCGCGCAGGCGAACGCGGTCGGTACGCCCGTGCATCTCGTCGGGCACTCGCTCGGCGGACAGATCGCCCGTGCCGCCGTCCTCCTCGACCACTCCCCCTTCCGCTCGCTCACACTGGTCTCCTCCGGCCCCGCGCGGATCTCCGTCTCCCAGGAGCAGCGCGTGAAGCTGCTGCGGGACGCGCTCGCGGTGATGTCGATGGCGGAGTGCTGGGAGGCGATCCTGGCCATGGGCCCGCCCGAGGAGGTGGGCGGTCCGGCGCGCGGGCCCGGCGGTCAGGAGTACCTGCGGCGCCGCTGGCTGGGCACCAGGCCCGCACAACTGCTCTCCACGGGCAGGCAGTTGTGCATGGAGCCGGACCGGGTCGCCGAGCTGGCCGCCGCGCCCCTGCCGTTTCACGTCCTGTCGGGGGCGCGCGACGACACCTGGCCGGTTCCGGACCTCGACGCGATGGCCCTCCGTCTCGGGGCGCACCGCACCGTCGTCGACGGGGCCGAACACTCACCCGCCGTCGACCGGCCCGCACCGACCGCCCGCGCCCTCGCCGACTTCTGGGACGGGCTCGCGGTCACCCCTTAGGACCGCTCAGTACTGCGCCTGCAAGTGGTCCCAGAAACCGTCGCGCAGGGCGCGCCGCAGGTCCGCCTGGCCGCGCAGGGAGTACTGCAGCAGCCCCTCCGCCTCCACCAGCAGGTCCTGGTCGACGGATCCGGGCAGGTAGGGGTGGCCGGGAAGCAGTTCCATCAGCGTGTCCCGGCCCCGCGCGGCCAGCCACTTCGCGGCGATCTGCGCGCCGACGAACCGGACGTCCTCGCGGGCGGGCCGGCCCGTCGCGGGCTCGTACGGCGGCGCCGTGCGCCGGGAGACGTACGGCTTGAAGAAGTCCAGGTCGAGGGTGCGCTGGCTGTCGACCTCCCAGAGCAGCGGCTCGGCCTGGTTGCGGCCCTCGGGCGCCTCGATGCCCCAGAGGTGGACCCGGGCGCCGTACCCCTGGGCCGCCTCGACCGCCGAGACGAGGTCCTCGTCGCCGCCGAGCAGGGCCGCGTCGCTGATGGCGCGGTGCCGGGCCAGTGACTCCAGGTCGCTGCGGATCAGGGAGTCGACGCCCTTCTGCTGGTTGTTGGCGTTGAGGTTGCCGAGGCGGACCTTGACGTCCGGGAGTTCGGCGATGGACTGCTGCTCCGCGGTGTGGATGCGGCGTCTGGCGCCGTCGTACCAGTAGACCCGCAGCAGCCTGCTGTCCGCGAAGATGGTGCGGGCGCGGTCGATGAGCGCGTCGATGAGTCCCTCGGCGTCGAGGTCGAAGGCCCGGCGGTCCTCCGTCCCGGCCACGAGCCGCCCCGCGGCGGCGTACAGGTAGCCCGCGTCGACGAAGATGGCGTGGGTCGAGGGCGTCTTCGCCACCTCGGCGAGCATGCGCTGGAGCAGCTCGTTGGTGCGGTCGATACGGGCGTGCAGAGCCGCGAGGTCTTCGTTCATCGCCTCCATTGTCCCGGTGGTCACGCTACGAACACAACCGGTCCCGGTCGGTCTCATGCGAAACCCTTACCGGTCAGTATTTAGCCAACCGAAAAATTTCCTTAGCATAGGGAATGTTTGTCCCGCGCATCCCGTTGAACCCTTCATGGAACGCGGGCCCAGTCGGCCCGTGGGCCCCCACCGAGTAGTTCTCCTTCAGGAGGATGACCAGACGAAGGGAGAAGCCCCTTGCGCTTCGAAATCATGCGACTCGACGACGTCGACGGCACACCCGTGGACACCACCGTCGTGGACGCCGCCTCCGTCAACCGCATCGTCCAGCAGGCCGCCGCCATCGGGCAGCGCCTGTGGATCCGCCCGGCCGACACACCGGCCTCATAACGCGCCACACGCGGGACACCGGCCACACGGGCCGGACCCTCGCCCACGTACGCCCGGGCGCCCCCGTACCGCCATCGGTGCGGGGGCGCCCGGGCGTCCGGCGCCGGGGTCAGCCGCCCCGGATCACCTGGGTGACGCCGTTGATGATCTGCTGCACGGCGATCGCGGAGAGCATCATGCCGGCCAGGCGCGTCACCAGCACCACGCCGCCGTCCTTGATGACCCGGATGATCAGCAGCGAGTACCGCATCACCAGCCACAGCACGACGTGGATGGCGAGGATCGCCGACCACACCGAGACCTGCCCGGTGACGCCGTCGGCCTTCTGCACGGCGAGGATGACCGACACGATCGCACCGGGCCCCGCCAGCAGCGGCATGCCCAGCGGGACCAGCGCGACGTTGACGTCCTTGGTCTGCTGGGGCTCGTCGGTCTTGCCGGTGAGCAGGTCCAGCGCGATCAGCAGGAGCAGCAGCCCGCCCGCGATCATCAGCGCGGGCACCGACACATGCAGGTAGTCGAGGATCCGATGGCCGAGCAGCCCGAACACGGTGATCACGCCACCGGCCACGCAGACGGCCTGGAAGGCCATCCGCTTCTGCATCTTCGCGGGCCGGCCGGCGGTCAGGGCGAGGAAGATCGGGGTGATCCCAGGGGGATCCATGATGACAAAAAGGGTCAGGAAAAGAGAGCCGAAGACGGCGACGTCGAGCATGACAGCCTTGCTGGGGAACGAAACGAAGAGAGATGAGGTGCGGGAAGGAGCCGGAGTCTCAGGCTCCGCCGGCTCCCGGCACCGGGAACGCCCCGGTCGCGCGCCGCGTGATCTCGCCGTACACCTCGGGGTCCGTCGTGAACTCGCCGAGGACGCAGGTCTTCCGGCTGCCGTGGTAGTCACTGGACCCGGTCACCAGGAGTCCCAGTTCCTTGGCGAGGCCGCGCAGCCGCGCCCGGGTCTTGGGATCGTGGTCCATGTGGTCGACCTCGATGCCGTCGAGGCCGGCCCCGGCCAGCTCGGCGATCGCGGACTCCGGCACGGTCCTGCCCCGCTTACTGGCGGCGGGGTGCGCGAAGACGGCGACCCCGCCCGCGTTCTTGACCAGCCGCAGGACCTCGAAGGGGTCGGTCTCGTGCTTCTCCATGAAGGCCCGGCCGCCGTCGGCCAGCCAGTCCTGGGTGAAGGCGTCGCTCACGGTGGGCACGACGCCCAGCTCGACGAGTGCGCTGGCCACGTGCGGGCGGCCCACCGAGCCGTCGCCGGCGATCCGTGCCACCTGCTCCCAGGTGACCGGCACGCCCAGCGCGTTCAGCTTCGCGATCATGCCCTGGGCCCGCGGCACCCGGTCGTCCCGGACCAGCTCGCGCTCGGCGAGCAGCGCGGGCTCCTCGGGATCGAAGAGGTAGGCCAGCATGTGCATGCTGATGCCGTCGAGCCGGCAGGAGAGTTCCGCTCCGGGGACCAGCGTGAGTCCCGCCGGGAGCGCGGAGAGCGCCTCGGCGTGTCCGCGGGTGGTGTCGTGGTCGGTCAGCGCGATGACGTCGAGACCGGCGGCGGACGCCTCGCGGACCAGCTCGGCCGGCGTGTCCGTACCGTCGGACGCCGTGGAGTGGGTGTGCAGGTCGATACGCACGACGCATGACTCCAAGCGGTGACGGGCGGACGGGGACGCTCCAGGATAACCGGATTCTCATACGCCCCTGTCACACCCGAAACCGCCGTGCGCCCCCTACCGGTCCGCCGTGCGCCCTCCACCGGTTCGCTGTGCGGCGTCTACACCTCCAGCAGGCGCGGCGACAGCGCGCCGCAGGGCACCAGCTCCACCTCGGCCCCCGCCTCCCGCAGGTCGGCGAGGACCAGTTCGTCGTACATCAGCATCCCGGACTGCTCCGGCCACACCACCGCCCACAGCCACATCCCGAGCGCCTCGCCCGCGAAGACGGCGCGGTCGTCCGGCGTCTTCGCGACGTGCCAGAGCGGGGTCGGGCGGCCGGCCGCCAGCACCTTGGCCTGGGGCGGCTTCTCGACGTTCATGTACGGTCCCGGGTCCGGGCCGTCGATGCCCGCGTACCGCGCCCCGAGGCCCACGCCCAGCTCCTCGGCGACCAGGATGAGCTCGCCCATGCCGCCGAGCGGTCCCGGCCCGGTGCACGCGACGGCGGTCGCCCGGCCCCCACCGCGGTCGTCGCCCGCGCTGGCCACGCCCGTGAACAGCCAGCCCACCGGCAACGGCCACGGCATCCACACCGGCACCTTCGTGCGGTGCACGACGACTTCGAGGGCCTCGACGCTCGGCGGTATCACGGGCTGCAGCGGGTGCACGGTGCCGTGCACATCGCACTGCCAGGCATCCGAGAAGAGGCCGGGAGCCCTGACCCGGCCACCGCACTTCGGGCAACTGGGTTCGCCCCTCATAGAGCCCCACGGTCCTACCCCGACCGCGCCACGTCAAGGACGATCACCCGTACGGGCGGAACCGGCCACGCGAAAATTAGATGTAGACTGCATTAATTAGCCTGGCTAAGATACTGGGCGCACACGCCGACCAACCGACCGATGTCCCGGGACGGGAGCACCCATGGACAACCCCAACAACCCCTTCGACACGGGATCGGGCGGCATCCTCCGCCAGCCGAAGTCCGTGTGGGCGACGGCCGGCGCGTCCGTCGTCGCCTTCATGGGGATCGGGCTCGTCGACCCGATCCTGCCCTCCATCGCCAAGGGCCTCGACGCCACCGCCGGGCAGGTCTCCCTGCTCTTCACCTCGTACTTCCTCATCACCGCGCTCGCGATGCTGGTGACCGGCTTCGTCTCCAGCCGCATCGGCGGCCGGAAGACCCTGCTGCTCGGGCTCGCGCTCGTCGTGGTCTTCGCCGGACTGTCCGGAACCTCGGGCTCGGTCGGCGAACTGGTCGGCTTCCGGGCCGGCTGGGGACTCGGCAACGCGCTGTTCGTCTCCACGGCCCTCGCGGTCATCGTCGGCGCGGCGGCCGGCGGCAGCGCGGCGGCCATCCTGCTGTACGAGTCCGCACTCGGCCTCGGCATGGCCTGCGGGCCGCTGGCGGGCGCGCTGCTCGGCGACGCGAGCTGGCGCTACCCGTTCTTCGGCACGGCCGCCCTGATGGCGGTCGGCTTCCTGTGCATCGCCGCGTTCCTGGGGGAGCAGCCGAAGCCGGCCCGCAAGACCTCGCCGCTCGACCCGCTCAGGGCGCTCGGGCACGGCGGACTGGCGTCGGTGGCGATCTCGGCGTTCTTCTACAACTACACGTTCTTCACCGTGCTGGCCTTCACGCCGTTCGTGCTGGACATGTCCCCGTACCGGTCCGGCGCGGTGTTCTTCGCCTGGGGCGTGCTGCTCGCCGTCTTCTCGGTGCTCGTGGCGCCCCGGCTGCAGAAGCGGTTCGGCTCACCGAAGGTGCTGGGCGGCTCGCTGGTGCTGCTCGCGGTGGACGTGCTCGTCCTCGGCTACGGCGACCACACCACGGCCGTCCTCTGCACCGTGTTGTCCGGCGCCCTCATCGGCGTGAACAACACGGTGTACACGGAACTGGCGCTCGGCGTGTCGGACGCGCCGCGTCCGGTGGCGAGCGCCGGCTACAACTTCGTGCGCTGGTTCGCGGCGGCCGCCGCGCCCTTCTTCGCGCCGAAGATCGAGGAGTGGACCGACGTCCACGTCCCGTTCGTGGTCGCGGCGGTCACGGCGGCGCTGGGCGCGCTGGTGGTCGTCGTACGGCGCCGGGCGCTCAGCCATGAGGCGGCGGTGGCGCGGCAGCCGCGCCACGCCGCCGAGGACGGCGCCACCGCCTTCGCCAACTGAGCGGCGCCCGACGGGCGTCGGTGACCTCGCTCACTCCAGCGGCACGGACCCGCGGGACGGATCCCGCAGGTCCGTGCCCTGGTCCAGCCAGCGCTCCTGGAGGGCCTGGGCGCCGTGCACCCGCTTCCAGGCGGCCTCGTTCGGGGTCATCGGCAGCAGCGGCAGGAACCGCACGGGGTCCAGGGGCCCGTCGAGCTCCAGGTCCTCCACCAGGCCGCCCGGCTCGGCGACCAGCACCGAGGTGAACGGGGCGCCGGGCCACAGCGGTTCGCCCACGTCGAGCGAGGCGCCGGGGGCCACGACCACACCCTCGACCTGCGGGGACGCGGCCAGTACGGCGAGCGGACGGAGCACCTTGTCGGTGTCGGCGACGCCACCGCGGACGGACAGCACCAGCTCGACACGCGGGCCCTCGACCGGGTCCGCGATCACCGCCGCGGGGTCGGTCATGGGCTGCGCGGACATGCCGAGGGTGGCGTAGCGCACGATGTCGCCCTCGTGGAAGCGCAGCACCTCGATGCGGTCCGTGCCCAGGAAGGTGACCGCCGCGCGGGCGTCCGGTTCGCCCAGCGCCGTACGCAACCGGGCTTCGACCAGAGGAAGAACATCAGCCATGCGGCGAGCATAGAACTCGTCAGCACCGGGCAAAGCAGAGCCTTGACACGCCAGTCGGCTGATACGCTTGGCCGGTGTTTCGGGCAGCACGCAGTGGGGCTACCGCCCACGCCTTCAGGGCTCCGAGAGAGTCCGATCGTCCCGAACGCCTGTGTGACACTCCCCGTTCAGAGGGGGATCCCCCGAGGGGATCGTGGACCGTCCCCTACGGGGGACCGGCCGGAGGAGGTGGGGCTGGCATGGACCGAAGTCGACCGTGCAGTAGCACCCGCTCTTCCGCCCGCTGATGTAGCTGCTCCTGTCTGGCTCCCGCCTTTCACCCGCACGTCTTCATCGGAAGAGCACTTCGTTTCGTTCTGTCTGATCTGCCCCAGTAGCTGTATCAGCGACGAAGCTCGCCACCGCGACGGTGCGGTGCTCCCCGCTTTGTGGACGTGCCAAACATCCGCAGTCCAGGACGTCCTCATTCCGGGTTGTTCCACCCGTCGTTGCGGCGCCTTTCGTTGCACGTGTGCGAAGGAGCCCGCCATGTCGATGATCCGCGACCTGCGCGCCGTGGTCCGTCCCTCCCGTGTCTCGCTGCGCAAGGAGAGCGGCCCGTACGACGCCACCCGTGACCCCGCGACGACCACCGCCGTCGTCGACTGCGCCGTCTACCGCGACGGCCGCCGCCTGGAGACCGAGGGCGGCCCGCTCACCCCGCACGAGGCGATGCGGCTGGTGCGCCGCGACGGAGGCTTCGTGTGGATCGGCCTGCACGAGCCGAACGAGGCCGAATTCGCCGGGATCGCACGGGAGTTCGGGTTGCACCCGCTGGCCGTGGAGGACGCCGTCCAGGCCCATCAGCGGCCCAAGCTGGAGCGCTACGACGACTCGCTGTTCACGGTCTTCAAGACCGTCCACTACCTCGACCACGACGAGCTCTCCGCCAACAGCGAGGTCGTCGAGACCGGTGAGGTGATGTGCTTCACCGGCCGGGACTTCTTCATCACGGTCCGGCACGGCGGGCAGGGCTCCCTGCGGGCCCTGCGACACCGGCTCCAGGACGACCCCGAGCTGCTGGCCAAAGGGCCCTCGGCGGTGCTGCACGCCATCGCCGACCACGTGGTGGACGGCTACATCGCGGTGGCCGACGCGGTGCAGGACGACATCGACGAGGTCGAGACGGAGGTCTTCTCGCCGGGCCGCAAGGGCGCCCCGCGCGGCACCGACGCCGGACGGATCTACCAACTCAAGCGCGAGGTGCTGGAGTTCAAGCGGGCCGTGTCGCCGCTGCTGCGGCCGATGCAGCTGCTGAGCGAGCGGCCGATGCGGCTGGTGGACCCGGACATCCAGAAGTACTTCCGGGACGTGGCCGACCATCTGGCCCGGGTGCAGGAGCAGGTCATCGGCTTCGACGAACTGCTGAACTCCATCCTCCAGGCCAATCTCGCCCAGGCGTCCGTGGCACAGAACGAGGACATGCGGAAGATCACCTCGTGGGCCGCGATCATCGCCGTGCCGACGATGGTGTGCGGGGTGTACGGGATGAACTTCGACTACATGCCGGAGACCCACTGGAAGTACGGCTACCCGGTGGTCCTCGGTGTCACGGTGGCCATCTGCCTGGGCATCCACCGGTCGCTGAAGCGCAACGGCTGGCTGTGAGGGCGCCCGGCTAGGCTGGGCCCATGACACGCGCGCTGCTCGACCGGGCCCTCATCGAGGAGGCCACGAAGAAGTCCGGCCTCGTCTGGGTCAAGGGGCCCGGCGCCGCGGCCCGCGCGCTGTGGCACGTGTGGCACGAGGGCGCCGCGTACGTGGTCGGTGACGGGCCCGGGGAGCAGCCGCTGCCGGGGCTGGCCGACGGCGTGTCCGCCGAGGTGACGGTCCGCAGCAAGGACAAGGGCGGCCGACTGGTCTCCTGGACGGCGGCGGTCGTGGAACTGCCCTCGGACTCCGAGGAGTGGGCGGCGGCGGTCGGCGAGCTCAAGGGCAAGCGGCTCAACGCGCCCGACGGCGAGGCGATGACCGGGCGCTGGGCTCGCGAGTGCCGCGTCCTGCGCCTGGAGCCGACCGGGGCGACGGCCCCGCTCCCCGAGAGCTCCCTGGCCGAGGCCCCCCTGCCGACGCCGGTGACGACCCGGCGCCCCGTCCCGGCGGGGCTGCCCCGGCTGCTGCTGAAGAAGAGGGGGCGGCGGGCCTAGGCGGCGCCGTGCGGATCCTGCCGGGGGCGCGGGCCCCGGCGCCGTTCCCCCGGGCTCGGCCCCGCTCACGCGGGAGGCCCCACCGCCGCGTCGTCGGTCGCACGGCGCCGCTCCTCGGCGCCGGCCCGGTCCGGACGGCATCCCTCAGGACGTCGGGAGCTGCTTGCCGTAGTCGAGGGTCTCGTCCTCGGCCGGTTCCTCCAGCTCGAAGTCGGCGCCCCAGGAGGAGAACGTGAGGGTGCCCGCCTTCCCGGCCCGCACCAGCCGTACCGGGTACGGCTCGCCCTCCAGCGAGACGTCCAGGGTGCCGCCGGCGCCCTCGTCGCCGGTGACGCGGATGGTGCGCACGCCCGACTGCTCGTGGTGGCCGTCCGTGGCCAGCTCGCCGTGCAGGGTCAGCAGGCCGCCGAGGAGGACGTCCTTGTCCGTGAAGCCGACGAACTTCTTGTACGACGGATCGCCCTGCGGCACCTTCACGTACTTCTCGGCGAGCTTGCCGGCCGCCGCCGCGTCCGCCTCTCCGCCCTTCTCGCCGTCCTCGTGACCCCAGAACTCGGCACCGGCCTTCAGGTACAGCTCGTCGTCGACCCGCAGCAGGCGAAACGTCTCCCCCTCGGTGGTGACCGAGCCGATGCCGCCCTGCTCCTTCAGCCGCATGTCCAGCGTGTACGTGCGCCCGCTGGTGACCACGGTGCCGTGCAGCCGTACGGCGCCGACCGACTCGGCGGCCTTCTGGGCCCTGCTCTGGATCCGGTCGGCGGACAGTCTGCCGACACCGTTGGTGCCCTCGTTCGGGTCCTCGGAACATCCCGTGAGCGCCGTCCCCGTCACGAGCAGCGCGCACACGGCGCCGACCAGCACGGCCCTGCGGGAACGGCCCCGGTAGATCGGAATCACAGGTGGGCTGCCTCTCTGACGGGGGACCTGAACGGCGTACCGCAGGGTACCGGGACCGGGTGGGCCGGGCGGAGCCAGTCCGTCCGGACCGGCCGCCGACGCACGGCTGATCGTTACGGGCTAGCCTGAAGCCCGTCCGAGCGGGCAATTCGGAAACCGAGTGCGGCAGGCGGTACCCGCGACGAGAACACCCGCACGGAAAGGAGTGGCGGCCATGGCAGGGGGCGCCCCCCGGTTCTTCGTCTCGCACGTCTCCGGTGTCGCCGTCTTCGATCCGGCCGGCGACCAGGTGGGGCGCGTGCGCGATCTGGTCGTCATCCTGCGGCCCGGCCGGCGTCCGCCGCGACTGCTCGGCCTGGTGGTCGAACTCTCCACCCGCCGCCGCATCTTCCTGCCCATGACCCGGGTGACCGCCGTGCAGTCCGGCCAGGTCATCACCACCGGGGTGCTCAACGTGCGGCGCTTCGAGCAGCGGCCCACCGAACGGCTCGTCTTCGGCGAGCTGCTCGACCGGCGGGTGACGCTCGTGGAGAGCGGCGAGGAGGTCACCGTCCTCGATCTGTCGGTGCATCAGCTGCAGAACCGCCGCGAGTGGGAGATCGACCGCGTGTTCGTCCGCAAGGGCAGGAAGGGCGGCGCGTTCCGGCGCGGCAAGGGCGAGGCGCTGACCGTCGAGTGGTCCGCGGTCACCGGGTTCTCCCTGGAGGAGCAGGGGCAGGGCGCCGAGAACCTGCTCGCCACCTTCGAGCAGCTGCGCCCCGCCGACCTCGCCAACGTGCTGCACCATCTCTCCCCCAAGCGGCGCGCGGAGGTGGCCGCCGCGCTCGACGACGACCGGCTCGCCGACGTGCTGGAGGAGCTGCCCGAGGACGACCAGATCGAGATCCTCGGCAAGCTGAAGGAGGAGCGCGCCGCCGACGTCCTGGAGGCCATGGACCCCGACGACGCGGCCGACCTGCTCGGCGAGCTGCCAGAGGAGGACAAGGAGCGGCTGCTGAGCCTGATGAAGCCCGCCGACGCGGCCGACATGCGGCGCCTGATGTCGTACGAGGAGCACACGGCGGGCGGTCTGATGACGACCGAGCCGATCGTGCTGCGGCCCGACGCGACCGTCGCGGACGCCCTCGCCCGGATCCGCGAACCGGACCTCTCCCCCGCGCACGCCGCGCAGGTCTACGTCTGCCGCCCGCCCGAGGAGACGCCCACCGGCAAGTACCTGGGCACGGTCCACTTCCAGCGACTGCTGCGCGACCCCCCGTACACGCTGGTCGGCTCGATCCTGGACGACGACCTCCAGCCCCTGGACCCGGACGCGGCGCTGCCCGTGGTCGCCGGGTTCTTCGCCACGTACGACATGGTGGCGGCGCCCGTGGTCGACGAGGCGGGGTCGCTGCTGGGCGCGGTGACGGTGGACGACGTACTGGACCACATGCTGCCCGACGACTGGCGGGAGACCGAGTTCCACCTCGACGGGGACGAGGACGAGGGGGTGGTGACCGATGGCTCCTGAGCGCGACGGCGGACGCGAGCGCATGCCGGCGGGCGCCACGGCCGCCGGACGGCCGCGCACGCCCCGTCTGGACCAGCCGCGGCCTCCCCGGCGCCGCCTGCTGCCCGAGTGGGACCCGGAGGCCTTCGGGCGGCTCTCGGAGAGCGTCGCGCGGTTCCTGGGCACCGGGCGGTTCATCGTCTGGATGACGTTCGTCATCATCCTGTGGGTGGTGTGGAACGTGTTCGCGCCGAAGGAGCTGCGCTTCGACGAGTACCCGTTCATCTTCCTGACCCTGATGCTGTCCCTGCAGGCCTCCTACGCGGCTCCGCTGATCCTGCTCGCGCAGAACAGGCAGGACGACCGGGACCGGGTCAACCTGGAGCAGGACCGCAAGCAGAACGAGCGGTCGATCGCGGACACCGAGTACCTGACCCGGGAGATCGCCGCCCTGCGGATCGGGCTCGGGGAGGTCGCCACCCGGGACTGGATCCGCTCGGAGCTCCAGGACATGGCCAAGGAGCTGGAGGGGCGGCAGAACGGGCACAAGGACCATCAGGGAGCGTTCCCGGCGATGCGGGCGGAACACCCGCCGGGACGTGACGCAGACGACCACTGACGTCCTTACCGGCGGGTGTGCCCGGAGCCGTACCATCGTTCCCATGGCTACGGAAGACGCGGTGCGCGAGGCACTGGCGACGGTGAACGACCCCGAGATCAACCGGCCCATCACCGAGCTCGGGATGGTCAAATCGGTGGAGATCGGTGCGGACGGTGCGGTCGCGGTCACCGTGTACCTGACGGTTTCCGGCTGCCCCATGCGGGACACCATCACGCAGCGCGTGACGGACGCGGTCTCCCGGGTCGAGGGCGTCACCCGGGTCGACGTGACGCTGGACGTGATGAGCGACGAGCAGCGCAAGGAGCTGGCGAGCGCCCTGCGCGGCGGCCAGACCGAGCGCGAGGTGCCCTTCGCCAAGCCGGGCAGCCTGACCCGGGTCTACGCGGTGGCGTCCGGCAAGGGCGGCGTCGGCAAGTCGTCGGTGACGGTGAACCTGGCGGCGGCGATGGCGGCCGACGGCCTGAAGGTCGGTGTCGTGGACGCCGACATCTACGGCCACTCGGTGCCGCGCATGCTGGGCGCGGACGGGCGTCCCACCCAGGTCGAGAACATGATCATGCCGCCGTCGGCGCACGGCGTGAAGGTCATCTCCATCGGCATGTTCACCCCGGGCAACGCCCCGGTGGTGTGGCGCGGCCCGATGCTGCACCGCGCGCTCCAGCAGTTCCTGGCGGACGTGTACTGGGGCGACCTGGACGTGCTGCTGCTCGACCTGCCGCCCGGCACGGGCGACATCGCGATCTCCGTCGCCCAGCTGGTGCCGAACGCCGAGATCCTCGTCGTCACCACGCCCCAGCAGGCGGCGGCCGAGGTGGCCGAGCGGGCGGGCTCCATCGCCGTGCAGACGCACCAGAAGATCGTCGGCGTGGTCGAGAACATGTCCGGGCTGCCCTGCCCGCACTGCGGCGAGATGGTCGACGTCTTCGGCACGGGCGGCGGGCAGACGGTCGCCGACGGCCTGACCCGCACCACCGGTGCGAACGTGCCGGTGCTCGGCGCCATTCCGATCGACGTCCGGCTGCGCGAGGGCGGCGACGAGGGCAGGCCCGTGGTGCTGTCCGACCCGGACTCCCCGGCCGGCTCGGCGCTCCGCTCCATCGCCGGCAAGCTGGGCGGGCGGCAGCGGGGCCTGTCGGGCATGTCCCTGGGGATCACCCCGCGCAACAAGTTCTGAGGTCTCCCACGCGCAAGGGCGCCGTCCGGTGGACGGCGCCCTTCCGCGTACCCGCTCGGGTGTCCGCGCGTCCCCGCTCAGGCGTCGTACGCGGCGATGTCCTTCACCACGGCGAAGCCGAGGCCGTACGCGCTCATGCCCCTGCCGTACGCGCCCACGTGCACGCCCTCCCGCGTGGAACCGGCGAGCACCCAGCCGAACTCGGACTCCCGGTAGTGGAACGGCGTCGGCACCCCGTCCACGGGCAGGGACAGCGTCGACCAGTCCTCGCCCTCCAGGTCGTCCGCGAGGACCCAGGCCGTCTCGGTCTGCTGCTCCAGCCAGTCGTCGCGCAGGGAGTGGTCCATCTGGCCGGGCCAGGTGAAGGACAGCAGTCCCACCCCGGCGAGCCAGGCGGCGGAGGAGACCGAGGTGGCCTCCAGCAGTCCGGTGCCGTCGGCGCTGCGGCGCACCGGGTTGGCGGCCACGGTCACCACGACCGCGAACCTCTCCTTGGTCTCCTGGTCGGTCCCGGCCGTGTACTCGCTGCGCACCGAGGGCTCGTCGCCGTGCCCGACCGATCCGTGCGCGACGGCTCCGTCGGCCGCCAGTGCGACCTGCATCAACCAGCGCGGTCCCGTGAAGGCCTCGTCGAGGCCGTACCAGGGGAAGGGCGCACGCAGGTAGCCGTCGACCGCAGGCCCGGCGGAGGGGACGGGTCTTCCGTCCTCCGCGGCCGACGCCTGCGCGACTGCCCGACTCGTCGTCTCCATTACCCGGACGCCTCCTCGCTCTCGTCGGACCGGGCGGCCCGCCCCCCTTCAGGCGTACTCGTCCGTTCCGCACAACAACTCGGCAGCATAGTCACCTTGACGCCACAGGCTGGGAAACCGCCGGGCGCACGGGCCGTACGGACGCCCTGATCAGGCCGTGAACGGCCCGGGTGGAGTATGAGACGCGTCACGTACCCGGGGGTGTGCGCTCGGGCGCCTCCGGCTCAGGTGGCGTCCGCGTCGAAGGGCGGGCGGGTGTCGGCCGCCGGCGTCTCGGGCTTCTTGGTCATGTCCACGCGGCCACCGGTGGAAGCGGCGGAGGGCGTCGACGGGGAGTCGGTGTCGCGGCCGTGGACGGCGTCCGTGACCTCGGCCATCTCCTTCTTCAGGTCGAAGCCGTTACGGATCTCCTTGAGCCCCAGGTCGTCGTTGTCCAGCTGCTTGCGGATGAACGTCTTGGGGTTGAGGTCCTCGAACTCGAAGTCCTTGAACTCCGGGCCGAGCTCCTGCCGGATGTCCTGCTTGGCGCTCTCCGAGAAGTCACGGATCTTCCGGATCGTGCGCGTCACGTCCTGGATGACCTTGGGGAGCTTGTCCGGACCGAAGACGAGCACGGCGAGGACGATGAGCGTCACCAGCTCGAGCGGTCCTATGTCATTGAACACCTGAAGCTCCTCGCGATGCCTTCGGTCCTCGGCCCTCGGGGCGGTCTGCGGTCTTCCGTGGTCCGGGCCGGGTCCACGGTACCCGGCCATCCCGTGCGACCGGTACCGTCCCGGGCCTCATCCGCCTCAGCCGCCCTCCGAGGAGCCGAGCGTCAGGGTGACCGTCCGCTCCTCGCCGTCCCGCTCGAGGGTGAGCTCGAGGCGGTCGCCGGGGCGGTGCGCACGGGTCTTGACGATGAGTTCCTCGCCGGAGTGGACGCGCCGGCCGTCGACCTCGGTGATGACGTCGCCGGCCCTGATCCCGGCCCGGGCGCCGGGGCCGCCGGTGCTGACCGGGGGTCCGCCGTCGCTGCCCTTGGCGGCGACGCGGGCGCCGTCGCCGCCGTACTGCATGTCGAGGGTGACGCCGATCACCGGGTGGGTGGCCTTCCCGGTGTTGATCAGCTCCTCGGCGACGCGTCTGCCCTGGTTGACGGGGATGGCGAAGCCGAGTCCTATGGAGCCGGCCTGCCCCGCGTCCGGGTCGGCGCCGCCGTCGGCGGAGCGGATGGCCGAGTTGATGCCGATCACCCGGGCCCGGGCGTCGAGCAGGGGGCCACCGGAGTTGCCGGGGTTGATCGGCGCGTCGGTCTGCAGGGCGTCGACGTACGACACGTCGCTGCCGTCACCCTTCCCACCGCCGGCGGTAATGGGCCGCTCCCGGGCGCTGATGATGCCGGAGGTGACGGTGCCGGCCAGGTCGAAGGGGGCGCCGATGGCGACGACGGGGTCGCCGACCCGCACGTTGTCGGAGTTGCCGAGGGGCAGGGGGGTGAGTCCGCTGACGCCCTTCACCTTCACGACGGCGAGGTCGTAGCCGCCGTCCCGGCCCACGACGGTGGCTTCGGCGGTGTCGCCGCTGTGGAAGGTGACGGTGATCTCGCCGTCGTCCCCGGCGGGTCCGACGACGTGGTCGTTGGTGAGGATGTGGCCGCGCTCGTCGAGCACGAAGCCGGTACCGGTGCCGGCCTCGCCGGCGCCGCTGACGTGCAGGGTGACGACGCTGGGCAGGGCCCGTGCGGCGATTCCGGCGACGCTGCCGGGGTCGCGTTCCGGCGCCTCCTCACCGGCCTGCGGCAGCTCCACGGTGCCCACGCCGCCGTTGCGCTCCAGATACGTGCCGACGATCCCGCCGATGCCGCCGGACACGAGCGCGAGCAGCAGGGCTGCCCCGACGAGCACCCGGCCGCGCCGCCGCTTCCGGCCGGTCACGGACTGCCCGGTCTGTTGCAGGGGCGCGGCGGAGGCGGCCGCCGCCCAGGGGTCGTAGCGGCCCCAGGGGTCGGCGGCCGGGGCGTCCTGGACCGGGGGCGTCCGGCTGTCCGGATGCGCTTGCGCGGGGATGACGGACGCGGGGGGAGTGCCGTGGGGTGCGGGTGCGCCGGGGGGCGTCGGGGCCGGGGCCGCGGGAGGCCCGGTGGGGGCGCCGTGTGCCATGAGGGCGTCGTGCGGCGCGGGCGGGCCCTGGGGGGTTGTGCCCGGGCCCGGGGGAGGCGCCGGGGGCGTGCCGTGCGGTGTCGCGTCCTGGACCGTGGGAGGGGGCGCGAGCGCCGTACCGTGCGCGGATGTCGTCGCCGGATGCTGTACGGGCGGGGCGGGCGCCCCGGGGCCCCGTTTCCCGTACGGCGGGGGGGTTGTGGGGGGCGGGGGGGGGCGGGGGCTTTGCTTTTCTGG
>NZ_LGCN01000254.1 GCF_001279005.1 Streptomyces caelestis | reverse complement strand
GCAACCGGTCGCTGCTGTTCCGTGACCCCGACGGCAACCTCGTCAACTTCTTCACCCCCGTCACCCCGGCGGCCAGGGAGAAGTTCGCACGCTGACGCCGGGTTCCGCGAGCATGCGGTGCCCTGACCGTGCGTTCCCTCGGGCGGGGTTCGCCTCCGTCCTGTTCCCCTCCACCGACTGCGACTTCGTACGCGAGCAGCGTGTCGACGAGCATCCGCCGCTGATCCGGTGGCAGGGGAGCCAGTGCCTTGCGCCACACCGATGCGCCGGGGCGCGGGCCGAGCGGCGATCGCGCGTTGCTGGTCGGCGTACTCGGCGAGGACGTCCGCGAGCGGATCGTGATGACGATCGTCGGCGTCCCCAGCAGACGCTCGGGAACCGCCGGCGTGGTGGCCTGACGCACTCTCGCGGATCGGGGCTGCTCGCCCCGCGGTGGGCGGCCTGCCCGACGGCGTCTCCACGACGGGCCACCCGCACCTCGCCCGGGCAGCGGCGCCTCAGCCAACGGTCTCCCTCTGCCGCCCCCCTGGGCGGAATCACCGGGGCGATGTCACGGGCCGGATTATCACGCCGTGATAATCGCCGACGCCGTCGCGTCCTCCCGCAGGCGGTGCGGTGCCGGTCGTCCGGCGCGAAGGCGGCGGTATGACGCGGGTGTCAAGGTCTTCCGTGGTGCCGGCACATCACCCTCGCCATGCTCGCCCTGACCTTCCTGACCGCCCTCCCCGCCGTCTTCACCCCGCCGGCCCTGTCAGCGACCGGGCTGCCGCACTGGTCCACCCGGCGCAGACACCACCAGGCAACAACCCGGCACAGCCACTACCGGCGACGATCCACCGACGAACCCGCCGAACAGACCGCGAAACCGGACTGGAGCATTGAGAGGTGGATCCCGGGTGAGGGAGAGCGGGAACGTCGAAGGCCGGCCACTGCACACCTGGGCGTACGGGATCCGCAGTCGCAGCTCATATGTTCCCCCACCGTGAAGCGACCCGACTCTGGAGTCGGGTCGCTTCACCGCGCTGCACCACCCTTCAGCTGCCGACAGCCCGCAGGTGGCGTCCGGCCGGGCCGCGGTCCTCGAACAGGGCCGGGGCGAGCCGATAGTGCTTGACGCTTCCCACGCTGCCGGTGATCTCCAGCCAGCCGGCCTCAAGCAGCTCCTTGCGGGTGCGAGAGAGCACCGGCGGTGTCATCCCTACGGTGGCGGCCAGCTCGCTGGCCTTGATCATCACCGTTCCGTCGGGCCGCTGCTCCGAGGATGCGTAGAGCATGACGACGATCCGCTGGTTGGGACTGAGGACGCGCCCGGTCTTCCTGAGCAGGTACTGGACGTCTTCCGCGTCGTGAATCCTCATCAGGCCTCGCCCTTCTTCCGACGCCGGCGGTCACGGGGCTCGCGCACCCTGGTCTCTGGCGGGTTCCAGTCCTTCACGGCTTCACGGTGGGCGAAGCCAGTACCGATGAAGGCGAGGTAGGGCGTGCACCTGTAGAAGGTGGTCCGCCCGAGCCCGCCAGCCTCGACCAGCAGCCGAGCCTGCTTGAGGACCTTCACCACTCTCGACAGAGCATCCGGGCTCATGCCGAGTTCTGCCGCGATATCCGCACCCGTACGCATGATGGCTTCCTCGCTCGTCTCCGTGGCGAACCAGTACCAGACGAGAACCCGGAACTCCCGGTCGGTCAGGCCTGAGGCGGCCGAAGCCAGCTCCCGGCCCTTGCGGATGCCCACGTTGATGTGAGCCCCGTCGAAGGCGTAGTTGGCGCGGTACACCTCTTCGAACTCGCCTGTGTCCTGATCGACCAGGGCGAGGATCTTTCGCGCCTGTTCTGCCATGTGAGGGCCGTCCCTGCAAGTCGGTATGGGGCCGGTAAGCGATCAGGCTCGGGAAACAGATCACTTACCAGGAAGAGCATTACCACATTGCTAAGTGATCCCGCTGCAGAGTCGGATCGGTGTGCCACACGAGCAGTGTGCTCATAGGTACCTGATCCGATCCCCGAGTCGGATCGATCCGCTTCGGGGATCGGGTCATCCCGCTCCCAGGATCGGGTCAACCCGATCCGTGAGTCGTCAAAGACGATCCCAGGATCGGGTATGCCGCTTCCCCAGTCGGATCATTGTGAGTGTTTTTGCAGGTCAGGGCCGCGTTGAAGGCTGCGAGTTCTTCATGCATGAAGGACGTCGGGCTCGCGAGTCTCCAGCAGGCCCTGCGGGCCGGCGCAAGCGCTGGTCCTCGGGCGTGTCGACTGCCTGCCGTCTTCCCCGTACGGGTCAGGGGTGGCCGGGCGAAGGCAACGACAGGAAGCGTGGCTGGAGTGATCTGTGGCTGAGGTGGCACACGCGCGCCTGGCATGTCGGCCTGGCCACCGTCGTGGCGGACTGGTCGGGGCTGAGGTCGTACAGGGAGGGCAGTTGGAAGGCGCCGAGCAGGTACCGCAGGCCGTCTGTGGTCGTGGTTCGCGGTATCCGGATTCGGTGGTCACTCCCCCGGCAGGTGCCCAAGCCCGGATCACAAGGGGATGGCAACGACGCGACCCGTCTGCGCGTTGCGCGCGTCGAACATGACTTCGGAGTCATGTCCTGAGGCCCCGTCACACCCTCTGACCTGCGGAAATGTGATCCTCTCTCTTCTCTATAAGTGCGGGTCCATGTCTGCTTGCGCTTCCTGTGGCTGATCTCGAGAGTCATCTGTTCGACGTCGTCATCAACGACCCTGTGGGTGAGCGACTGTGGCGCCAGGGCGCTTCGCCCCTCCACGCAGTCGCCTCGATCCGGGCCTGGAGCACTCCCTGCCCTGAAGGAACCCGCACCACAGAAAGTCAGCCACGACGGTGCAGGCGCCCGAACGACCGGGCGCGCGTATGTCTCCCGCAGCCCCGTCCCGGTCTCAGCCACGCTGCCCTCTTTTCGAGGACCCCGACGGACCGGCTCGCCTCACACGGTGAGTCACCACGTCTCCAGGGTGGGGAGCCGAGGTGAACCGGGTCGGTTCCGCCGTCGTTCAGGCGAACGGTGGGCCCACGCGCCACGCGCGGAAGGGCACACCGCTGATCCGTACGGTTTCTTCCACATCAAGGGGACTTCATGGTCCGATCCCGCCCGTTCTTCAGGGCCCGCAAGGGGGCGGCGACGGCCGCCGCCCTCACCGCGGCCACCGCCTCACTGCTGACCGCCGGGGCCGCGCCGGCCATCGCGGTCGGCGCCTCAGGACAGGGATCCGTCAAGAACTACGTCGCCCTGGGTGACTCCTACGCCGCCGGCACCGGTCTGGCCCAGCAGACGAACGCGGCGTGCGGTCGTTCTGTCGGCAGCTACCCGTGGTGGATCGCCGAGACGTACAAGCCGGCCGTGTTCAAGGACGTCACCTGCAGTGGCGCGACCACCCGCTCGCTGTGGAACCAGGAGGGCTCCGCCGCCCCGCAGGTGAATGCCCTCACCAGGGACACCGACCTGGTGACCGTCACCCTCGGCGGCAACGACCTCGGCTTCTCCGACGTGCTCACCACGTGCGTCCTGGCCGGGCTCACCACCCGGGAGGGGACTCCCTGCCGGGACAAGGCGGCCAAGGACGTGGACGCGGGCTTCGCCAAGCTGAACACACGTCTGCCCGACATGCTCACCGACATCAAGCGGCGCAGCCCCGACGCGCGTGTCGTCGTGGTCGGATACCCCAACCCGTTCCCCGCCGACGGGAGCGCCTGCGGTTCCTCCGTGCCCCTGGCCGAGGGGGACGTCGCCTGGCTCCACCGGACCACGAACCGGCTGAACATCATGCTGCAGTTGGCGGCCCTCACGAAGCAGGCCGAGTACGTCGACACCTCTTCGGCGTTCCGGGGCAGGGACATGTGCAGCCCTTCGTCGGGGCAGTGGATCAACCCGCTGCTGCCGCGGACGCCCGGCTCCGCCCACCCCAACGCCGTCGGCCACCTGATGACGGCCTCCACGGTGTACGAGCGGCTCGGGAAGTAGTCGCCGCCCTTCCCACCGGGCCGCGTGGACACGCGGGTCCGGCGGGGGAGTGGTGAACCGGCACCGTGCCGACGTCGTTGGGACGGATGACGGATGACAGATGTCCGATCGTTCATTTCTTTCTCTCACAAAGGCGGATCCATGCTCATTGACGACTACACCGGGGGCACGGCGCAGGGCTCGGACGTTCTGGTCGTGACCACCAATGAAGTGCCCGGGCACGAGGTGAAGCAGGTCATCGGGGAGGTGTTCGGGCTGACGGTCCGTTCCCGCAACCTGGGCTCCCAGCTCGGCGCGGGACTGAAGTCGGTGATCGGCGGTGAGCTGAAGGGCCTGACCAAGACGCTGGTGCAGACCCGGAACGAGGCGACGGAACGGCTGGTCGAGGCCGCCAGGGCCCGCGGTGCGAACGCCGTGCTCGCCACGCGTTTCGACGTCACGACGGCCCAGGACGTCGGTACCGAGGTCTGCGCCTACGGAACGGCTGTGATCATCGCTCCGGCCGCCTAGGGGCAAGCGGAGTTCGAGCTCGGGGCGGCCGGAGTTGTCCGGCCGCCCCGAGCGTTTTCCGTGGCCAGGACGTCGTGTCCGGCTTCGTGGGAAAGGGGGGCGAGGGCCGCGGGTGAGGGGCTGTCCTCGGGCTCGAGGTGGACCCCGTTCTCTTACCTGGGGTGCAGACGCTGCACCCGCGGTTCCACACGATGATCCTTCCGCGGCGTGAGGATCACCCCCTGTTCCCGGCCATAGGCTCGATCACATCGGGAAAGCGGCCGGTCGACCACCGGTTCTCCTCGCTCTCCCGCACCTCGACACTCCACTCACCCACAGGGGGAACCCTCATGTCCAAGCGCGTTCTCGTCCCGTCCGTCATCGCCCTCGGCGCCCTCGGCGCCCTCGCCGTCGGCGGCTACGCCATGGCCTCCACCGCCGTACGGCCGACCGTGGAGAACGGCTCCGCCCGCTATCTCGCCCCCTCCCAGCTGAAGGCGGGCACGCTCTCCTACACCGCGGACGTGAGCGACGACTCCGGCATCCGCGAGACCAGGGTCATCGCCTGGCCGGCGAGCTCCGCACTCGACCCCACCGAGCCGGAGATGCGGTACGTGGACAAGGCCGACTGCCGCAGCACCTCGGACCGGACGTCCCGCTGCGCCTACACCCTGAAGGTGACCCGGCAGGACGCCGCCGACCTCGCGGAAGGCACCTGGCACGTGTCGGTGCTCGCGACGGCCAAGGACGGCGACACCACGTTCCTGCCCCGCGCCGCCACGTTCGACGTCACCCGCTGACCCGTCACCAGGCCCCGGAACCGGCTCGGTCCGGCACCGGGGCGCCTGGGACGGGGAGGAGCGGCCCGCACGGCCGGAGCGGATTCCCGGTGCGGCCGGCGGCCCCCTCCTTCCCGCCGGTGTCGACGCCGTCTCCGCCACCGCCTTGAGCCGTCACCCCGCCGGAAGGAGTCTGCCGTGTCCCGTACCGCCGAGCCCCTCGCCTTCGCCGCCGTCCGCCACGACGGGCCCCGGTGCGACGACGGGGGCCCGTCCGCCCCGTTCTTCGGCGTGCTCGGCCCGCTGGAGGTGCGGGGCGACCGCGGGCACATCGACCTCGGCCCGCCGCAGCGCCGGGCCCTGCTGCTGCGGCTACTCATGGAGGACTGCCGTCCCGTGAGCGTGGGGCGCATCTGCGACGACCTGTGGAACGGCAGACCGCCCGCCTCAGCCGCCTCCTCGGTGCACGCGCACATCAGCCGGCTTCGGTCCGTGCTGGAGGAGCCCACCGCGGGGCGGACGTCGCCGCTCCTGGCCAGCACCTCCGCCGGATACGTCCTGCGGGCCGCCCCCGACCGCCGGGACGCCGTCCTGTTCGAGGAGGCCGTCGAGCACGGTCACCGCCTGGCCGATGAAGGCCGTACCGACCGTGCGCTCCGGACGGTCGAACGGGCCCTGGCACGGTGGCGGGGGCAGCCCTACGCCGACGCACAGGCGCACTCCTTCGCCCGGCAGGAAGCCGACCGGCTGACCGAACTGCACTGGTCGGCCCGGGACCTGCGGGCCCGGCTGCTGCTCGGCGAGGGCCGCCTCGAACAGGCGATATCGACCTGTATGGAACTCGTCGGCGAGAACCCGCTGCGCGAGACGTCCTGGGTGACGCTGCTGCGGGCCCTGCAGGCGGACGGCCGTACCGCGGAGGCGCTCCAGCGGTACGAGACGGTGCGCCGCACCTTGGCGGACACCCTCGGAGCCGATCCCGGGCCCCTGCTGCGGCGGACCCATCTGGCGTTGCTGCGCCAGGAGCCGGCCGACGGCACGCCCGGCACGGTCCGGCGCCTCGCTGTCCCTGCTCCTGCCCCTGCCCCGGTTCCGACCAGCCGGGGCCGCCAGCTCTCCGCCCTGGGGGAACTGTTCGCCAGGGCGGGAACGGGCCGTACGGTATGGGCCGTGCTGCACGGCGCCACCGGCACCGGGAAGACGTGGCTGCTGCGGGAGTTCGGCCGCAGGGCGCGCGCCCGTGGATCGGTCGTGGTGCACGACCGGTACCCGCGGCGCACGGCGCCGCAGGGCGCGGCCGGGTACGGCGGCGGCGCGGCCCTGCGCCTCCTGCGGGAGCCATGGGCCGTACCGGGCGGGGCGGCCCGGCACACGGAGCCCGTCCTGTGCCTCGTCGACGGCGTCCAGAACGCACCGCCCGAGGACCTGGAGGCGCTGGCGGTCCACGCGGACCTGCCGGGCGAGGTCCCGCTCATGGTGGTGTGCGCGGTCACGGAGGTCCGCGACCCCGCGGTCGCCGCGTTCCAGGCTCGACTGGCCCGGAGCGGGGCCGGGCTCATCGAGGTGGGGCCGCTCGACATCGCCGACGTCGAGGAGCTGCTGCGGGCGAGGGACACGGACCGGGCGGGGAGTCCGCGAACCGGCGGCGCCGTGGACGTGGACGGAGGAGCCGGCCCGGGCGACGGGCCGGGTGCGGCGCACATGTGGCGCCCGAGCGGCTCGCACCCGCCCCACGGCTTCTTCCCGCCGTCCGCCGAGGCGGCCGGGCTGCATGCCCTGACCGGGGGCAACGCCTTCTACCTGACCGAGGTCATCGGGGCGTCGGACGGCCTCCCCGCCGGCACCCCGGTACGCGTGCCGCACGCGGTCCGCTGCGAGGTCCGCGCGCGGCTGGCCGCGCTGTCGCCCGACGCCCGGCGCGTCGTGGAGGCGGCGGTCCTGTCCGGCCCGGTCGAGGCGCGGTTCCTGGCACGCGCCTGCGCGTTGCCCTTCACCGTCGTCCTGCGGGCACTGGAGGACGCCGCCGACGCCGGGCTGATGACCTGGGAGCGGGCCGGCGGCCCGTCGCTGTCGGACGCGTACGCCTTCTCCTGCGAACTCGTCCGCGGCGCACTGCTCGCCGACATGCCCCCGTCCCGTGCCCACACCGCCCGGACGGCGGTCGCCCGGGCGAAGACGCGGCCGGCGGAGCAGCGGCCCGGTCCGGCCGCCCTGCCGGCTGCCGCCGCCACCCTCCAGCGGGGCTGACGGGCGGTCAAGGTCCCTTGTGCACCTTGACGTCACCGCTTCCCTGCGAGAAGCCTCGCGCACCGGTTCACGAGCACCGGTGACGGACGGGCGCGGGAACGGCCCGCGCGTGACGGTGTGCCGGGACGCCCCGCGACACGGACGGTGCGGTGACGGCGGATCCGGCACCATGCCGTCACCTGCCGACCACTCCCCGCTCCTCCAACGCCTTGCGCAGTGCCCGGAGGGCGTAGAAGGCGCGGCTCTTGACGGTGCCGGGAGGGATGCCGAGGTGCTCGGCCGTCTGGGCCACACTGCACTCCAGGTAGTACATCAGCCTGATGACGGTCCGCTGCTGCTCCGTCAGCTCCTGCAGCGCCTCCAGCACCACATGGAGGGTGAGCAGGTTCTCCGAGGTCTCCCGGGGGGTGTCGAGCTCCTCGACCGGCATCAGTTCCAGCGGCCGGAGCCGCCGGGAGCGGTGGTGGTCGATGACGAGGTTCCTGACCACGGTGAAGAGCCACGGCCGGACGAGTTCGTCGCGCGTGCCCAGGTAGGGGGCGTGCTTCCAGGCCCGGGCCGTCGTCTCCTGGAGGACGTCCTCCGCCTTGTGCCAGTCCCCGTCCAGCAGCCGTGCCGCATACCGCAGGAGCAGGGGGCCGTACCGGTCGTAGACCGTGCGGACGAAGGTGTCGTGGTCGACGTCCGACAGGGGGTGCCGGGTGGGGGTCCGGCCCGGGGCGGGGGCGGCGGTTCCCGCCTCCGAAGTCCCGTTCATGGGGGTGACCAATCTTCTTCCGGTGGTGCTGTGGCGTGGCTGCCGCCCGAGGGCGGCAGCATGGGGCCACACTCTCCGGAAGGCCTTGGCCAAACCTTGTCGTCTCCTTGTCGCGGGTGGCCGCCGCGCCTTGTCCGCGCCATGGGGGAGAGCGGTCGCCGTCCGCGGACCGGGTGGAAGCCGTACAGGTCGACGAAGAGCCGCCCGTCGGGAAGGCGGTGCGCGATCCCCTGGGCGGGGTGGACGGCGCAGGTGTGCGGAGCGGTGAGGACACCGTCGTCCGATTCCCGCGCGCCGAGGGGAGGTTGACAGGTCCATTCCCTGCAACGCGGCCGAGATCGCCCGCACGGTGAACCGGAGATCTCCGCTCGTCGTAGGCCCAGTGGGACGCACACGCGTCCGGCCGGCCCGAGCGGTGACGGCTGCGGCTCTCCCGGCCGCACGCCCCGCTCCCACGGCACGGCATCTCACAGAAGGAAAGTTCTCCCACTCATGAAGAAGCGTTTCATTCAGCGCCTCTCGCTCACCGCTGCCACCGCGGCGGCGATGACGCTCCTGCTGCCCGCCTCCCCGGCGGCCGCGATCAACCAGACCGACTGCGGTGACCGGACGGACTTCGTGAAGGTCTGGTACAACGGCGGCGCCGACACCAAGTGCTTCGCCAACGCGGGCACCATCACCCCCGCCCTCGCCGACGTCGAGCGCATCACGTCCGGCAACAACAACATCCACGTGTGGCTGGGCAACGAGATCAGGGCCATGGGCAAGTGGTCCTCGATCCGCGACATCGAGAACCTCGACGTCCCGCTGTACGTCCTGCAGATCCACTGATCCACTGACCCGCCGGATCCGGATCGATCGCCGTGCGCCGGGGCCGTCCCGTCCCGGCGCACGGCGATCGAAGAACGGCCCGGCCCCCGCCCACGCACTCCGAGGAGTACGCACACCGATGGAGACGACCGCGAACGTGCTGACCGGCCTGGTGGCCGCGCTGCACGTCTACTTCCTGGTCCTGGAGATGTTCCTGTGGGAGAGGAAGCCGGGCCGCGCGCTCTCCGGCTTCGACACGTCCCTGGCCCGGGCCACCGCGCCGCTGGCCGCCAACCAGGGCCTCTACAACGGTTTCCTGGCGGCGGGCCTGGTCTGGGGAACGACCGCGGGGGATCCGACCGGGTTCCGGGTTCAGGTCTTCTTCCTCGTCTGCGTGGTCGTCGCCGGCGTGTACGGCGGTCTCACCGCCAACCGGCGCATCCTGGCGGCGCAGGCACTCCCCGGAGTACTGGCGCTCGCTGCGGTCCTGCTGGCCCGGTGACCGTTGCCGCCCGACACCGGCGGCGCGACGCGAAGGGGACCCCGGCGGCGGAGACCCGCCGTGCGGTCGGCCCCGCCCGGTTCCCGGCGCGGGGAGTGCCCGTGCCGCCAGGGGGTCTCGGGGCGGGCGTGGGGAGAGCTGCCCCGGGGCAGTCCGGTGCACTCACCTCGAGAACGCTGCCAGGCGGGGGTCCGTTCACACCGCGCGGAGATTTTCCGGCAGGTGTCGTCCGGACCTCCGGACCCATCCGCGCGCCGGACACCGACCACGACGGCCGGGGCGGTGACGCGGACCGGGAGCGGCGGGTGAACCGGTGCGGTGGTGAGGACGTTCCCAACCGTGGCAGCCGCAGCACGGTCCGAAGGAGACAGGGTGAACTGCGAACAGACCAGGGAAGAACTGGCCGTCCTGGCCCTCGCCGGGGACCGGCACGGCCGGCCGGACGCCGGCATCTCGGAGCATCTCGGACGGTGCGCGGAGTGCTCGGCCGAACAGCGGCGGTTCGCCGAGGTGACCCTGGTGCTCTCGGGCATCGGGCTGCCCTCGTTCGAAGGGCTTCCCGCAACCGGTGCCCGGACCGTACCGGAGACCCCCTGTCGGCCCGGACGCGACGACGCCCCCCGGCCGGGGGGCGGGTGACGGCCGTGGGACTAGAGGTCGAGGACGGCGCGGGAGGAAGAAGACGGCGAAGGGTGCCGTGCAGGGCGCCGACCAGCTGACGGCTCAAGATGAGCCCGACCCTGTGGATAACCCCGGCACCCCCTCTGACCAGCTGATGGCTCAAGATGAGCCCGACCCTGGGCTCAACTTGAGCCCGACCCCGGTTCAAGATGAGCCCGAGGTCGGGTTCAACTTGAGCCCGACCTCGGGTCAAGATGAGCCACTAACCGTCAGTGACCCACCAGAGAAACCTCAGGGAACCGTCCGTCCCTCCGTAGGTTCCCGCCCCGAGCCTCGGAAGGAGGGAAGGACGGACGGGAAGAAGCCGCCCGAGGTGGTGATCGCGTTGACCGAGGGCGTGCGGTTCCTCCAGTCGCTCGGCGACGCCCACCCGACGTTGATGCTCACCGGCAAGCCACTGCGCGACCAGGGCCTGGTCGTCGACGAACTGTTCCGTCTCGGCTGGAAGGACGAGGTCCTGTGGGAGCTGCTGGCCCGCCCGCTCCCCACGCCGCTGCGGAAGGACGTGAGCGCCGTCCTCGCGAAGCGGCTGAGTGACGCCCTGGTCTCTCCGGTGCCCGGTCCCCGCCGCGCGTGGGAGGACGCCCGGGAGGCGCCGCCGGCCCCGCGGCGGCACGTCGCCGGTGCGGACCCCGTGATCCGCCGCGCGTACGAGTGCCAGGGGGACCGGGGGATGTGCGGGGTGCCCGTGGCGGCGGAGGGCGAGGTGTGCCCCAGGTGCGCGCGGATGTCGGAACCGGCCCGGTGACGGCGGACGGCGTGCGGTGTGGGCGGTGGTCCGGGCCCTGGCCGGAGGCGCCGGAGGAGGGGAGGGCCGGAGCCCGACTGCCTGCGCGTCGAGGAGACCCAGGCCCTGTGGCCCGGCCGCGACCGCCGCGTCCCGGTTCCTTCGCGGACGGTCCCGTCGCGTCGGGGACCGGGCGGCGCGAGCGTCAGTCCTCGGTGCCGAGCCGGACGTCCTCGATGCCTTCGTCCAGGAAGGTGGCCAGGTCCTGGGCTTCGGCGTGGACGGCTTCCTGTTCCGGGGCGGTGAGGGGGCGGAGGGGGCTGATGTGAAGCCGGTGGTCGCGCACGGTCCAGGTGGCGGTGACGCGTCCGTCGACGAGGACCGTACGGTGGCCTGCCACGGACAGACCGAGGTGGGGGGCGTCGATGATGCGGCTGCGGTCGTGGTAGCCGAGGACGGCGTTGTCGAAGGCCGGGAGGAACCGGACGGGGGCCGGGGTGTCGGGGTGGGGGCGGGGTGCGTCGGGCAGGTCGAGCAGTTCGCGGCCGCGTTCGTCGCGGAAGACGACGAGTTCTTCCCGGCAGGCCTTGACGGCGGCGGGAAGACCGGTGAGGCCGCACCAGGCGCGCAGGTCCGCGCCGGCGGCGGGCCCGTAGGCGGCGAGGTAGCGGCGCAGCAGCCGCTGCCCGACGGGATCGCCGTCCCCGGTGGGCAGGGGGTCGATGTCCCGTTCCAGCCAGATGGCCAACGGCAGGTTGCGCACGCCTGCCCGCTGCTGCCACAGGCCGCGGGGCGGGAGTTGGGCCATGGGGACGAGGGCTGCGACGAGCAGCTCGCCCAGGACGCGGCGTGGTGGGCCGGGCCAGCGGTCTTCGAGGGCCTGCACGAGTTCGCGCATGGTGCGGGGTTGCCGGTCGGCCGTCACCGCGCGGCCTGCGGCGGCGACCTCGTCCATGTCGATGCCGGCCAGTTCGTTTCGGTAGGTGCCGCGTACGCGTTGCCGGAGCATGGTGTCGTGGCGGGCCCGCCAGGCGAGCGCGTCGCCCGCGGTGACGAGGTGGACGGTGCGGCGCATCAGGTGGGTGCGCACCACCGTGCGGCCGGTCAGCGCGTCGTCCAGTCGTCCGGGTTCGAAGCCGGCCAGCCGGGACCACAGGCCGATGAAGGGCTCCTGGGGTTCCTGCGCCTGCAGGCCGCACAGGTGGGCCACCGCCTCGGGCACGGGGGTGTCGGTGCGCGTGAGCAGGTGCTGGCGGGCGAGGGTGGCGCGGTTGAGGGCGCGGTTGTCGAGGATGGTCATGGCGTGCTCAGGCTGCGGCTCGGTCGTGGGGCGGGCGTCGGCGCAGGTGCGTGCGGGTGGGGGAGAGGGGTGGGCAGGAGGCGTCCGGAGGGCGGGCGTCGGTGCCGGTCCGTTCCGGCTTCCGCATGCGCACGGTGACCTGTTTCCTTCCGTTGTCGTACGTGTTCGGTGCCCGCGCCGTCCGGGCCGCGCGTGTCGCCGCGGTGGCCCGGACGGTGCGGTTCCTGTCGGGACGTCCGGTTCAGCCGTTGTACGGGGCGGTGACGTCCAGGACCCAGGTGACGCCGAAGCGGTCGGTGAGCATGCCGTACAGCGGCGCCCACGGTGCGGGCTCCAGCGGACGCACGACGGCCGAGCCCTCGGCGAGCCTGCCCCACAGGGCGCCGATCTCCTCGGCGTCGTCACCGCGTACGGAGACGAAGAACGGGTTCTCGCCCTGGTTCCAGGGCAGCTGCGAGGGCACGTCGTAGGCCATGACGTGGAAGCCGTTGTCGCCGGCCACCTCGCCCCACATCACCCAGTCCGCCTCGCTCTCGTTCTGCACGGCGCCCGCGTCCTTGTAGGTGACCGCGACGGTGCGTCCGCCGAAGACGGACCGGTAGAAGTCCAGCGCCTCGCGTGCGGCGCCCCGGAAGTTCAGGTGAGTGGTGGTCGTGACGGACACGGGCTTGCTCCTTGCCTCGATGTGACGCATGCGCCGCCGTCCCGGCCGGTCCGGGTGGCGACCGCCGTGACCAGGGGTGATGTCTCCTGAGCGGCTTGTACGCCACCGTGTCAGGAGTACCGGACAGGATGTGTCCTCTACTGCGGGGATCATGGATCCCATGCAGAAGACGTCCTCCCGGCTGCTCGCGCTCCTCTCGCTGCTCCAGACCCACCGTGACTGGTCCGGCGAGGATCTCGCCGGGCGTCTGGACGTCACCTCGCGCACCGTGCGCCGCGACATCGACCGGCTGCGCGACCTCGGTTACCCGATCACCACCGTCAAAGGGCCGGCCGGCGGTTACCGGCTGGAGGCCGGCACCCGTATGCCACCTCTCCTGTTCGACGACGGCCAGGCCGTCGCCCTGGCCGTCGCGCTGCGGACCGCGGCCACCGGCACCGCCGTCGCCGAGGACGCCGCCCGGGCCCTGGCCACCCTCCGCCAAGTCATGCCACCCCATCTGCGCCACCGCATCGACCTGTTGCGCGTCACCGCCGTCCGGCCGCCCGAGGCCGGCGACACTCCCGAGGTGGACCCTCAGGTCCTGATGGAGCTCAGTCGCGTCCTCCACGCCCGCCAGGAACTGCGTCTCGACCACACTCCGGGCCCGGGCACCTCGGCCGGCGCCCCCCGCCGCGTACAACCCCACCACCTGGTCACCTGGCGCCATCGCTGGTACCTCGTGGCCTGGGACCTCGACCGCGAGGACTGGCGCACCTTCCGCGTCGACCGCATCCGGCTCCGCACACCCGCCGGCCCTCGCTTCACCCCGCGCGAACTGCCCGGCGGCGACGTCTCCACGTTCATCACCGGCCGGTTCCGCGGCAACGACGGCACGACCACCGACTGGCCCTGCCGAGGCGAGGTCGTCCTCCACCTTCCGGCCGCCGACGTCGCCCCCTTCGCCCGGGACGGAATCGTCGAGGAGCTCGGCCCCCACCACTGCCGGCTCACCCTCGGCTCCTGGTCCTGGACCGGACTCGCCACCGCCCTCGGCCACTTCGACACCGACATCGAAGTCGTCGGCCCACCGCAACTGGCCACGGCGTTCGCGGACCTCGCCGCCCGCTACGCCCGCGCCGCGGGACCGGGGACCGGTCCGCCGCCGTGAGAACGAACGACGAGCAGGCCCTCGGCCCGGCCCGGCCTCAGGTCGGGGCCGAGGACGCCGCACGCCGATCCGGGCGGGCGCACCGGCACCCCGTGGTTCGGGCCGGAGGACGGCTGCCGGTTCCTGGACCGGCACCCGAGGTGAGGCCGGGCGGTCCGACGGCACGCCACGGTGCACGGCGGATCACGGGTCGGCCGCGGGTCCTCAGCAGAGTCCGATCCTGGGGTTGTCCGCGAGGTGGCGTTCCGCGTCCAGGGCCGCCGCGCAGCCCGTGGCGGCGGCCGTGACGGCCTGGCGGTAGGTGTGGTCGACCGCGTCGCCCGCGGCGAAGACGCCGGGGACGCCGGTGCGGGTGGTGGGGGAGGCGACCTCGATGTAGCCGGCGTCGTCGAGGGCCAGCTGGCCCTTGAACAGGTCGGTGCGGGGGTCGTGGCCGATGGCCACGAAGAGGCCCGTGACCGGGAGGGGGCGCTCCTCGCCGGTGACGGTGTCGCGCAGGGTCAGGGAGGTGAGGCGGTCCTCGCCGTGGATCTCGGCGACCTCGCTGTTCCAGGCGAAGGATATCTTCGGGTTGCCGAAGGCACGTTCCTGCATGACCTTGGAGGCGCGCAGGGCGTCGCGCCGGTGGACGACCGTCACGGACGCGGCGAAGCGGGTGAGGAAGGTGGCCTCCTCCATCGCGGTGTCGCCGCCGCCCACGACCGCGATGTCCCGGTCCTTGAAGAAGAAGCCGTCGCAGGTGGCGCAGGAGGAGACGCCGCGGCCGGAGAGCGCGTCCTCGCGGGGCAGTCCCAGCTTGCGGTGCTGCGAGCCGGTGGCGACGATCACGGTGCGGGCGTGGTGCTCGGCGCCGGTGGAGTCGGTGACGGTCTTGATGTCACCGGTGAGGTCCACCGCGGTGATGTCGTCGTCGACGATCTCGGCGCCGAACCGTTCGGCCTGTTCGCGCATGCGGTCCATCAGGTCGGGGCCCATGACCCCCTCGGGGAAGCCGGGGAAGTTCTCCACCTCCGTGGTGGTGGTGAGGGCGCCGCCGACGAGGAGGGAGCCGGCGAAGACCAGCGGGGTCAGTTGGGCGCGGGCGGTGTAGAGGGCTGCGGTGTAGCCGGCGGGGCCGGAGCCGATGATGATGACGTCGCGTACGCGGTCGCCGGTGCTGGTCACGGTGGGTCCTTCGGTCGGAGGCGGGCCGTGGCGGGGCGGGTCAGTCGACGGCTTGGGCGAAGCGGAAGAAGCGGTCGGGGTCGTAGGCCCGCTTGACGGTCCGCAGGCGGGCGTAGTTGTCGCCGTAGTAGGCCTGGCGCCAGGTGGTGAGGGCCGGGTCCATGTAGTTCTGGTACGAGCGGTGGTTGGACTGGGGGTCCAGGGTGGTGTGGGCCTTGTCCACCCAGGCCTGGGCCCGGTCGCGGTCGCCCGCGGCGGGGTCGGCGGTGGGCAGGGTGACGGCGTAGCCGGCGTTGAGCACCGCGTCGCGGTGGACGAACGCGGTGGCGGTGGGGGACACCTCGTTGATGCGGCCGCCGTAGGGGAACAGGCCGAGGAAGCGGAACTGGCCGGGGGCGGGGTCCGCGATGAAGGCGTCCAGGGCGGCCTGGGCGGTGGCGGGGGTCCAGGGCCGGTCGAAGAACAGGTTGCGCTGGGTGGTGTGGGAGTCGCGGGGGAGCTGGGCCTCGGGGGTGAAGCCGACGCGGTGGCACGCGTCGACGGTCGTGTCGCCGCAGCCGTACACCTGCATCATCGCCTGGGTGTAGGGGAGTTCGCTGCTGGTGCGGTTGGTGCCGGGGTGGCCGACCGCGGTGGTGAGCCGGTCCAGGAGGCGGTCGCAGTCGCTCTTGGCGCCGTGGTAGCCGCCGGTGAGGACGACGTTGGGCTCCGTGCCGGCGGGGGCGTCGGTGGAGTGCAGGAACATCAGTTCGCAGGCGAGTTCGCGGGGTGCGGACGCCATCCAGTCCTGCCAGGCGAGGATCACCTGGACGGCGTCGGAGTAGCGGAAGTTGAGGTTGAAGAGGGTCAGGACCGGGATCCGCACGGGCCGTACCTCGTAGGCGGTGACGATGCCGAAGTTGCCGCCGCCGCCCCCGCGCAGCGCCCAGAACAGGTCGGGGTGAGAGGTGGCGGAGGCGCGTACGGTGCGGCCGTCGGCGAGGACGACGCGGGCGGAGACGAGGCGGTCGGAGCCCATGCCGTACGCGCGGGAGGTGTAGCCCAGGCCGCCGCCCTGGATCCAGCCGCCCATGGCGACGGTGGGGCAGGTGCCGCCGGCGACCTGGATGCCGTACGGGGAGAGGGCGTTGACGACGTCGACGCCCTGGCTGCCGGCGCCGAGGTGGACGGTGGAGCCGCCGACGCGGACGCCGTCGAGGCGGGAGACGTCGATGACCAGGCCGGGGCTCGTGGAGTAGCCGGCGGCGCTGTGGCCGCCGCTGCGGACGGCGGTGGCCAGGCCGTTGTCCTGGGCGAAGCGGACGCAGGCGGCGACGTCGGCGTCGGTGGCGCAGTAGGCGACGGCCTGCGGGTGGACGGCGTCGAACTGGGCGAGCTGGAGCTGCCGGGCGGTGTCGTAGCCGGCGTCGTCGGGCAGGACGAGACGGCCGGCGAGACCGTCCCGCAGAGTGCTCCAGGGCACCGCGGCGCCGGCGGCGAGGACGAAGCCGCCGGTGGTGGCGGTGAGGGCGACCGCCGCGGTGGAACCGGCCGAGGCCCGTATGAGGGAGCGTCTGCTGAGCACGTGGGTCACTCTCCGTTGCGTCCGGTCGGGCAGTGTGCGGGTGTGCGGGTGTGCGGTTCAGGTGCAGCATCCCCGAGGGCGGCGGGGGTACGGAGAAATCGAAACGGAGTTCGTCATCTCCGCGCTGCGTGACCGGATTTGGGGCGGGGCGTCGCGGGCAGGTCGCGCAGGACCAGGGAGTGGGCGGCGATGCTGCGGCCGTCGCCGACGGTGACCGGGCCCAGGACGGAGGCGCCCGTGCCGATGAGGACCCCGTCGCCCACCACGGGGTGGCGGCGCCGGCCGCTGTCGCTGTCGCGCAGCCAGCCGCGCGAGCCGAGGGTGACGCCGTGGTACAGCGTCACGTCGTCGCCGACGACCGCGGTCTCGCCGATGACGACGCCGAACCCGTGGTCGATGAAGGCGCGCCGGCCGATGCGGGCGCCGGCGTGGATCTCCATGCCGGTCAGCAGCCGGGCCAGGCGGGTGAGGACGGCGGCCCGCAGCCGGCGTCCGTTCGCGTAGTGGCGGTGGGCCAGCCGGTGCAGGGCCAGGCCCTGCCAGCCGGCGTGCAGCAGCGCCTCCAGCCGGCCGGAGCAGGACGGATCGCGGTCGAGGACGGCCCGGAGGTCCTCGCCGATCAGCCGCCGCAGCGAGGGGGTGCCACCGGGGGCGGGGGTCCTCGGGGCCCGGCGCCGGGCGCGCCCGGTGACGCCGGGGCGGGGTGCGTCGCGTTCCGGCGTGCCGGTGACGAGTGCTGCGCGGGGACCGACGAGGGCCGGCCCGCTACGGGCGCCCTCGGAGGCCGCGCCCGGGAAGCTCGGCACGGGCGCGCCCGGGGCTGGGGCGAGTGTGCCCGGAGCCGGGATGGGGGTGGGTCGCGAACCCGTGCCGGGGGCGCCGCCCGGGAGTGCGGCCGTGGGTTGCGGGGCGGGTGTGCCCGGAGTCGGGGCGGGGG
>NZ_LGCN01000253.1 GCF_001279005.1 Streptomyces caelestis | reverse complement strand
CCCGCCCTCCCCCGCTCTCGGCTCCTCCCCCACTCTCGGCCTCGCTCGAGCGGGGGAGGCACGACTGCCCGCGGCTGACGCGGCTATGACCGGATGATCTTCAGGGCCTCGTCGCGGATTCTGGTCATCGTCGCCTCGTCCCGGGCCTCCGCGTTCAGGCGGAGGAGGGGTTCCGTGTTGGAGGGGCGGACGTTGAACCACCAGTCGGGAGAGGTGACGGTGAGGCCGTCCAGGTCGTCGAGGGTGATGCCGTCGCGGCCCTCGTACGCGGCCCGGATCGCGGCGATGCGGGCGGCCTGGTCGTCGACCGTGGAGTTGATCTCGCCGGAGCCCGCGTACCGGTCGTACTGGGCGACCAGGGCCGACAGCGTGCCCTGCTGGCCGCCGAGGGCGGCGAGGACGTGCAGGGCGGCCAGCATGCCCGTGTCGGCGTTCCAGAAGTCGCGGAAGTAGTAGTGCGCGGAGTGCTCGCCGCCGAAGATCGCGCCGGTCCTGGCCATCTCGGCCTTGATGAAGGAGTGGCCCACGCGGGTGCGCTCGGGGGTGCCGCCGTTCTCCCGTACGACCTCGGGGACCGACCAGGACGTGATCAGGTTGTGGATGACCGTGCCCTTGCCGCCGTTGCGCGCCAGCTCGCGGGAGGCGACCAGGGCGGTGATCGCGGACGGGGAGACCGGCTCGCCCCGCTCGTCGACGACGAAGCAGCGGTCGGCGTCGCCGTCGAAGGCGAGGCCGAGGTCGGCGCCCTCCTCGCGGACCCGCTTCCGCAGGTCGACGAGGTTGGCCGGGTCGAGGGGGTTGGCCTCGTGGTTGGGGAAGGTGCCGTCGAGTTCGAAGTACATCGGGACGAGGGTGAGCGGCAGGCCGGCGAAGACCGTCGGGACCGTGTGCCCGCCCATGCCGTTGCCCGCGTCGACGACGACCTTCAGGGGGCGGACGGAGGTCAGGTCGACGAGCGAGCGCAGGTGTGCCGCGTAGTCGTCCAGGGTGTCGCGCCGGGTGATCGTTCCCCGGGCGCCGGCCGGCTCCGGGGCGCCCGTCCCGCTCCACTGCTCGACGAGCTGCCGGATCTCTGCCAGCCCGGTGTCCTGGCCGACGGGGGCGGCGCCCGCGCGGCACAGCTTGATGCCGTTGTAGCGCGCCGGGTTGTGCGAGGCCGTGAACATCGCGCCGGGGAGGTCCAGGGCGCCCGAGGCGTAGTAGAGCTGGTCCGTGGAGCACAGGCCGATCTCGGTGACGTCGGCGCCCCGGGCCGCCGCCCCGCGCGCGAAGGCGCCCGACAGGCCGGGGGACGACGGCCGCATGTCGTGCCCGGTGACGACGGCGGTCGCGCCGGTCACCCGGACGAAGGCGGCGCCGAAGAGCTCGGCGAGGAACTCGTCCCACTGGTCGGGGACGACTCCGCGCACGTCGTACGCCTTCACGATCTGCGACAGATCAGCAGCCACGGCCAGCCCTTCCGGAAGTCCTGTCGGTCACCACAAACTACCCGTAGGAGGTGACGCTCCTGCCGGGGCCACCGAACGGGTCCTCGGGCGTCAGGCGGGCTCGGGGCAGCACCTTGCGTGGCAGGCCGCCCTCGCGGCCCGCCGGTTCGACGGCCGCGCAGGCGATGGTGGGGTTCTGCGGCGGGATCGTCCTGCCGAGGACGCCGCCGGAGCCGTCGGCGGCGGCGAGCGGGTCGGACGACAGTCCGGGCTGCTGGGCGGCGGTCGCCTGGAGGGCGCCGAAGAGGGCGTCGGAGGAGGTGTCCGAGCCGGAGACGACGACCCCGAACCGGCCGAGGACCGGGGACGGGAAGGCGAGGCCGGTCCCGGCCGCGGCCACGAAGTGGCCGTTCGTCGCCGCCCGGCCCGCCAGGTTCATGACGTAGGCGAGGGCCAGGACGGACACCACCGTGAGGAGGGCGAACCGGGGTCCGTGGACCGTCGCCGGCCGCTCCCCGACCGCCACACGGCGCGTACACCCCGTTCACCGCCGCCGTGAGCACTGCGGCGAACAGGACGAGGGCGCCTCCCGGATTCCGCCACGCGAAAGCGGTTTCTCACCGCGCTCCAGGAAATGCTCGTGTCCGCGACAGGCAGGCGTCCATGGGGGTACGGGGGTTCATGGGGCGCTCGAGGCGCGGGGAGGGAGGCGCGCCCCGGTCAGTTGTCCGGGGAACGGAGTACGCGCAGGTGGCCGCGGCGCGCGACCTCCATGGGATCGGCCGCGCGGGGACCGCCGGCTCCTCCCGCCGCGCGCTCCTGGGGGCGGGCGGCCTCGCGCACCGCGTTCGCAAGCGCTTCCAGGTCGTCCCCGCTGGGCTGGGCCGGGGCCGAACCGTCGAGCAGGCGGACGACCTCCCAGCCGCGCGGCGCGGTGAGGCGCTCGGAGTGCTCCGCGCACAGGTCGTAGCAGTGGGGTTCGGCGTAGGTGGCGAGCGGGCCGAGGACCGCGGTCGAGTCGGCGTAGACGTACGTCAGCGTCGCGACGGCGGGACGGCCGCAGGCGGTGCGCGAACAGCGACGTACAGGGCTCACGATGTTGGACGGTACCGCACTCTTGAGCGGGCCGCGACGACTCTCCACCAGGTCACTCCACCGTGTCGTGGTGGGAAACACCCCACATGCCCCTTTGGGCACACCTTGCTGACCTGGGGCGACGTGAGGGTTCGAGGGGCCGGTCGGCACTGATTCCGGTCATCAGTCGGTACAAACACCGTCAATTGGCTTGAGGTCATCGGTCTCGGAGAGATACGGAATCGAGCCCAACCTTGGCTGGAATGGTCATGTTGTGACATGCCGTGCGGGTCGGCCGGAAGGCGTACGGGGGCCGGGCGGGGCGACGGCGTGACGGCTACGCTTCACGGTGATGGACAGCTCTGTGACGCCCCGTGCCGCCGGACCCGGCCCAGGCCCCGGACCCCGACGCCGTGACCGCCACGGCCGGGGCATGCGCGGCCCGATCGCGCCTCCGCAGGTGCCGCTCGCCGCGAGCCGTGCGGAGACGTTCGCGGATCTCGTGCAGGACTCCGTGGAGCGGCTGGAGCGGCGGTGGCCGCAGCTGGCCGACATCGATTTCCTGGTGCTGGACGTGCCGCGGCTGGACGGGCGGGCCTGGAGCGATGAGGCGGTGCCGCTGGGCGGGACCGTGGCCGCTCGTGAGGGGCGGCCGGCGCGGGTGGTGATCTACCGGCGGCCGGTGGAGATCCGCACCAAGGGGCGGGACGAGCGGGCGGCCCTCGTGCACGAGGTCGTGGTCGAGCAGGTGGCGGAGCTGTTGGGGCTGACGCCGGAGACGGTGGATCCCCGGTACGGGGAGGATTGACGGGGTCGGTGCGGCCCGCGCCCGCGGGTGCGTCGCATGGTGCCGACCCGGGGGGCGGGTCCGCGCACCCTGGTGCTTGCGGGGGCGTCCCGCGTTGCTGTGGGCCGGAGGGGGTGTGCGCACGGCCCGGCGCCTGCGGGGCGCCTCTCCCCCGAAGGGGGTGCCCCCGGCGTCCGCCCGTGCCCGGGCCCTCCAGGCCGGACCGGATGCTCCCGGGCGTGAGGGGCCCCGCCCTCCGTCTTCCCGGACCACGGACACGATCCGTGCCGCCGGACGCGGAGCGAACGCGGGCGACCAGGGCCCCCACACCGTTCGGGATGTCCGCAGCGAGCGGCGGTGGGTCCAGGACCCACCGCCGCTCACCGACCGGGAACGGTCACTGCACGATCGACAGGTCCTCGTTCGACTCCGGTACCGCTACCGTTCCCCGGTCGTCCGGGAGGGGCTGGACCGTGAAGAACGGGACGCCGTTCTCCGTCGTCGTCAGCGTCCGGGACGCGTAGACCGGCGTGTCCGACCGGGGTTCCACCGTGAGGGCGTAGGTGCCCTTCACCCCGGCGGGCACCGGCGCCTCGATGTCCTGCGTGGTGCCCGACTTGATCGTGTACGTCTTCGAGGCCTCCGTACCGCCCTCGGTGCCCGCCGAGGCCGTGACCTTGATCTCCGCCGTGCCCTCGGGGGCCGTCACCGAGAGCGTCGTGCCCTTGGCCGTGTTCTCCACGGCCGTGGCACGCGTGCCGACCGGTCGTGCGGCCGGGATGAAGGCCGACTCCTGGTCGTCGCCCTTGCCGCGCAGCACCCGTACCGCCGCCACGACCGGGACGGAGTCGTCCGCCGCCGTCAGGACCAGGGAGCCCGCCTCGCCGCGCGTGACGTCGCCCAGGTCGACGGCCGCCGTCATGCCGCCCTTCACGTGGAGGGTGTCGTGGCCGGCCGGGGTGATCAGGCCGGAGGGGGAGGCCAGGCGCACCTTCAGGTCGACGTCGGCGCCGCCGGAGGTGAAGGCGACCAGGCGTACGGCGGTGGCGTCCTTCGGGATGCCGGGCAGAACCAGGCGGCCGGCCGGGTCGGTCGACGCGGGCAGCCAGTCGCCGCCCAGCTCGGCGTCCAGGGCCTGTACGGCGGCGCCGATCCGGCCGCTGCGGACCACCACGTGCACGGTCACATCGGTCTGCTTCTCGTCGGTGAGCGTCGAGAGCAGGACCGGCTCGGCGGAGTGCGGCTGGACCGTGATGCCCTCCCCCACCGTCGTCTCGAGGGCGCCGTCCTTGCCGTAGAGCTCGATGTCCACGACCGCCGCCGCGTCGTCGGGGTTGGTCAGGTGGACGTAGTCGGTGCGGTCGCCGTCGGTGCTCGTGCCGGGGAACCAGAACTCCGTGTCCGGGGCCGTGCAGGCGACGCCGTGCATGCCCCGGCCCGTGCCCGCGGTGACCGTCGACGTCTCCTGCACGGTCCAGCCCGGCGCGAAGCGGCCCTCGGCGGTGCCGAGGAGGGCGGAGGACTCGTCGCCGGTCGCCTCCCCGGTGACCGGCTTGCCGGGGTCCCCGGGCTCCAGCACGGGCTTCTCGGACTCCTCGGACTTGTCGTCCTCGGCGTCCCGGTCGTCCTCGGACTTCGACTCGTCCGGCTTCTGCTCCGTGGCCGCCCGGAGCTCGGCCTTGCCCTCGTTCTCGGTGCCCTTCGTGACCGGCGTGAAGGACGTGTACGTCGTCTCGGCCAGGTCGGAGGTGCTGGGCGGGGGGCACACCAGGCTCGTGCGTTCCACGGGGAGGCGGGCCGCCGCCTTCGCCGCCCCGTCCTTGGCCTCGGCGCCCGGTGAGGACACCGCGGCGAAGCCGGTGACGGCGGCGAGCGCGGTCACGCCCGCGATCAGGGACAGGGTGGTGCGGTTCACTGCTGGCTCCCGTCGGGACGCTCGCTGCCCGTGCCGTGGGGGTCGTACGACGTGTCGTAGCCCTGCGCGTAGTTCTGGTCGTAGTTCTGGTCGTAGCCCTGTGTGTAGGTCTGGTCGTACGGCGTCTGCCGGTCGCCGTAGGCGTACGGGTCGTACTCGCCGCCGCCCTGGGGGTAGGCCTCCGCCTGGTAGGGCCGGCCGTAGGCGTCCACCGGGTACTGCCGGTACTGCTCGTCCGGGTAGGCGTTCGGGTACTGCGCCGCCGCGTCCCAGTCGCCGTGGTCGGGCTGGTGCGGGACGGAGGCGGGAGGCTGCTCGGGCGGGGCGGGGAAGTCCGCGTCCGTGGCCTCGGCGCCCGGTTCCCCGACGCCCGGTTCCCCGGCGGCGGCCTCCGCCTCCACCTCCGCCTCGGCCTGGGCGCGCAGGCGGCGGGCGCGGCGGCCCTCGCCGGCCATGGCCTCGGCGGGGACGGCCGGCTCCTCGGGCAGGTCGTCGTCGATGTCGCGGCGGCGGCCGGGCAGGGCCATGACGACGAGCACGACGGCGAGCAGGCCCTGGGCCCACAGCCAGGCGGTGTGGGTGATCGGTTCGTCGTAGGTGACGTCCAGCGTGCCGCCGGAGGCGGGCAGTTCGAAGCCCTGGGCCCAGCCGTCAACCGTGGTGCGGGTCAGCGGCTCGCCGTCGAGGGTGGCGGTCCAGCCCTCGGCGGCGGTGTCGGCGAGGCGCAGGACGCGGCCCTCCGCGCCGCTCGGGATCTTGGTGTGGATGTCGACCGGTCCGGCGGCGACGGGCACGGGCGCGTCGTCGCCGGCGGGGACGATGCTCGCGCGCGCGACCTGCCGGTCCACCCGCCACAGCGCGCCGCCCGCCTTCTGGCTGAGCCGGGACAGGCCGGGCGTGGCGTCCAGGACGCGGGCGACCTGGCGCGGTGTGCCCGGGTGGACGAGGACGTAGCGGACGGCGAAGCCGCCGAGCTGGTCGGCCTGGTCGGCGCCGGAGCCGGCGACGAGGTTGGCGACGGCCTTGTCGAGCGCGGTGTTCTCGCCGTTCACCGCGGCGATCTCCGCGTCGCCCATGCGGACGCCGGAGCCGCGGACCAGGACGTAGCCGACCCGGGCGGTGGAGTCGCTGTCGAGGACGAGGGTGCGGGCCTGGTCGCGGGTGCCGCTCTCCTCGGCGACGAACGCCGGCACCTGGACGGGGTGGCGCCGCTCGACCGGTCCGTCGGCGCCGCGGATCATCCAGCCGGCGACGGCGACCAGCGGGCCGATCGCGCAGGCGAGGGCGATCAGCGCGGCGACCGGCTGACGCCAGCCGAAGCTCTGCTCGGCGACGCGCGCGCGTGCCCCGTCGGCGCCGAGCACGGCGGCGGCCAGGACGGCGATGCCGTAGACGAGGGTGGCGGGGCCCGCCCATGCGGAGTTGTTGGACAGGACCGCGAAGACGAGGCCCACCAGGGCGGCCGTCCACGCGGTGAGGACCGCCGTCCGGCGTTCGGAGCGGAGCAGGGCCGCGAGCGCGGCGAGCACCAGGCCGAGGAGCAGCAGGCCGCCGACGGTGCCGGGGCCGCCCGGGCTCGCGCCGAGCAGGTCGAGCGCGGAGGCGGCGGAGGGGCCGTACTCCAGGCCCGCCTCCCGGAAGAAGCCGAACGGGAGGAGGGAGAGCGACCACGGGGCGAGGACCAGCAGGGGGGCGCCCAGCTGGGCCAGGAAGCGCAGGCCGTAGGTCGGGATCTCGGTTCTGCGCAGGGCCAGGACGCCGACGCCGAGGACCAGCGCGACGGGCCACACGATCGGGGTGAACGCCGTGGTGATCGTCAGCAGCAGGGTGTACGCCCAGGTGGCGCGCCAGCTGCCGCGGGTGCCCTCGGGGTTCGTGAGGCCGCTCGCGGCGACGCCCGCGCGGGCGGCCAGCGGCAGCAGCACGGCGAGTACGGCGGTGCCGATGCGGCCGCCGGCCAGGGCGCCGGTCGCGGCGGGCAGGAAGGCGTAGGCGACGGCCGCCCACGCGCGCAGCAGCCGGGACTCGACGAGCGGGCGGGAGGCGAAGTACGCGGTGAGACCGGCCAGCGGTACCGAGCAGACCAGGAGGATCGTGACGGCGAGGCCGGTGGAACCGAGCAGGAGGGAGGCGAGGACCGCGACGATCGCCAGGTAGGGCGGTGCGGATCCGGTGCCGCCGGTGCCCACGGTGTGCCAGGCGTCGGTGTAACGGGCCCACAGCTCACCGGCGCCGGCGGGCGCGGGGAGCAGGGCGCCGCCCGAGAGCGCGCCGCCGCCGAGGAGTCCGCGGCAGGCCGCGAGGGAGACCAGCAGCAGCACCAGGAAGAGCACCGGGCCGGGCTTGCGGGCGACGCGCTTGAGGCGGGCGAACTGCTCGACCTCCAGGAAGTCGGCGTCGTCGCCGCCGGGTCCGGACTCGATGACGCCGCCGTGACGTCCGGCGCCGGAGGCGGCCTCGGGGTCGGAGCGGCCGACGAGGCTGCCCGCGACCTGTTCCACGGTGACGCGGACGGTCGCGCCGGGCGGCGGGAACAGCGGCCGCATCTCGCCCTTGTCGGTCTGCGGGCTGCCGCGGTGGCGCCGTCCGGCGAGGATCCGTTCGGGCCGGAGCAGGGTGCCCACGAGACCGCGGATCTCGTCGACGGCCTGTCCGGGGACCTTGCCGACGAGGTAGGCGAGGGTGCGGAGCAGGGTGCCCAGGACGACGCGCAGCAGCACCCAGGGCAGGGCGGCCGTGCGGGCGTTGACGAGCAGGGTGTAGACGGCGCCCGCCTTGTCCACCTTGTGCGGGGAGGCGGAGGTGCGGCCCACGCAGTCGACGGTGCGGCGCTCCCGGGAGGCGGCCTCGGCGTGCCGGACGACCGCCTCGGGGGCGACCAGAACCCGGTGTCCCGCGGAGTGGGCGCGCCAGCACAGGTCGACGTCGTCGCGCATGAGGGGCAGGTGCCGGTCGAATCCGCCGAGCCGGTCGAAGACGTCACGGCGGATCAGCATGCCGGCGGTGGACACCGACAGCACGGGCCGTACGTGGTCGTGCTGGCCCTGGTCCTGCTCGCGGCGGTCCAGGCCGGTCCAGCGGCGGCCGGAGTTGGCGATGGAGACGCCGACCTCGAGGAGCTGCCTGCGGTCGTACCAGCCGCGGAGCTTGGGGCCGACGACGGCCACGTCGTCACGGCCGAGTTCGTACTCGTTCTCCACGACGCGCAGCATCTGGGCCAGCGCGTCGGGTTCGGGCGCGCAGTCGTCGTGCAGCAGCCACAGCCACTGGACCGGCTCCCCGTGCGGGAGATCCGGCAGGTCGTAGGCGTCGTCGCGCCAGCTGCGGGTGACCGGGTCCCAGCCGCTCGGCCGCTTCAGGTACGGCAGGTCGTCCGGCGTGAGGTGCGGGGCGCTGCGGTTGCACTCCTCGACCGCCTGGCCGAAGCCGGTGCGCCGGGCGAGGTGCAGCACGCGCTCGTCGCCGAGGGCCTCGGCGACCAGTCGGGCGGAGTCGTCCGCGCTGCCGGTGTCGGCGCCCATGGCGAACTGGACGGGGCGCTCCTGGCCGAGCAGCCCGGCGAGCGCGTCGGGCAGCCAGCGGGCGCCGTCGTGGGAGACGAGGACCGCCGTCACCACGTGACGCGGGAACTCAGGGAGGGCAGCGAGGTCTTGCCGGGCTGCCGTGTGGCTGTGCACGGACATCGAGGTACGGGCCCCGGTTCGGTGGTCTGGGGGGAACGCCTGTGCCCGATGGGGGCGACGAGGCGTCTCGGACGAGCGACCACACTATCGGCTGGGCACCGGAGCGGCCCGCCGCCTGTGGACAACCCACCCGCGACGGGCCTTAAGTGACGTATGTACGACTTGGCATGCGCGCCGCGCGCACGGCGGTGATGTGCCGGCCCGTCAGACGGCGGCCTTCTTCAGCCGGCGGCGCTCCCGCTCGGACAGGCCGCCCCAGATGCCGAAGCGCTCGTCGTTGGCGAGGGCGTACTCGAGGCACTCGGAGCGGACCTCGCAGGCGAGGCAGACCTTCTTCGCCTCCCGGGTCGAGCCGCCCTTCTCGGGGAAGAAGGACTCGGGGTCGGTCTGGGCGCACAGCGCGCGCTCCTGCCAGCCGAGCTCCTCGTCCGCGTCGTCGACCAGCAGTTGCTGCACCAGCTCGGTCATGTGCGCCCCTCGTCCGTCCTTCGCGTCCCCGTGATCCAGCCGTTACCGATCCCGGCTGAACGACACGAGTGAAATTACAAGTGTGCTGCTCCGGGCGAGTCAAGCCGAGATCTGCTATTGGGCCCCTTATTCACTCTGCGGAACCAAGGCCAAGCCGAAAGTGTTCAAATCGTCCTAAACCTTGACACGCATACGGGACCCGCATGGACCTCCCACTCCACGCGGGGTCCCCTCGGGGAGGACGCCCGGAGGGCCGATCTCGTTGCGACACCCGCACCGAAGCGAACCGGATCACAGTCGGATCACGGGATCGCAACGACGCGCGGGGCGCCCGGTCGTGGGCACCATGTGTCCCGGGAAACGACTGAGCAAACCTTTCGCCTTCGAGATGGACCGGATGAGGTGAACCATGTCCCACATACCGGGTGCCGAGTTGACAGTGGAGGAGTGAACCGCTGTCCTAGTGGGCATGCTCGCGAATTCGGCACTCACCTCGACCCGCTCCGTCGGGTTCCTCGGTGCTGCCCGCGCTCGCTGTAGCTGTCGCCGTTCCGGCTGTTGAGCCCTCTCCCGTAGCTCCAGCCCCCGCCGGACCACAGCCCCGGCCGCTGTTTCCTTCGCTCCCCACCAGGGCGCTCCTCGCCGCCGTCCGCGATCCGGGCGCACGCGACGCGACACCCTCACCCCCACCGCTCCTCCGCCAAGGAACCTCCGCATCCATGAACAGCGACAGCGACCTCCAGATCGCCGGCGACATCCTCGAAGTCCCGCACCTGCTCCAGCCCCCGCGCGAGCACCCGGCCACCGTCGCCGAGTTCGCCGGCCTGGCCCGTTCCCTCGCCGCCGACCGCTCCCGGTGGGAGCACCTCGTCCGGTACGACGCCACCAGCCGCTGGTACCACCGGCTGCGCACCGGCCCCGGCTACGAGGTGTGGCTGCTGTCCTGGGTGCCCGGCCAGGGCAGCGGACCGCACGGCCACGGCCGCTCCTCCGGCGTGCTCACCGTCCTGGACGGCAGCCTGACCGAGCGCACGGAGCGCGGTACGCGCACGTTGACGGCCGGTGCGCAGCGCGTGTTCGCGCCGGGTTACGTGCACGAGGTCGTCAACGACGCGCTGGAACCCGCGGTCAGCCTGCACATCTACCACCCGGGCCTGACCGAGATGCCGATGCACGCCTCCCCCCACTGCGAGAGCCGCACGGCGCCCGGCCCGGTGACTGCCTGACGCGATGCCGTGGCGGCCTGCGAGGATGGCCCCATGCGCATTGTGGTTCTGGCAGGCGGCATCGGCGGTGCCCGTTTCCTGCGCGGTCTGAAGCGGGCCGTGCCGGACGCGGACATCACGGTCATCGGCAACACCGGGGACGACATCCACCTCTTCGGGCTGAAGGTCTGCCCGGACCTCGACACGGTGATGTACACGCTCGGCGGCGGCATCAACGAGGAGCAGGGCTGGGGGCGGACCGACGAGACCTTCCACCTCAAGGAGGAGCTCGCGGCGTACGGCGTCGGCCCGGAGTGGTTCGGGCTCGGCGACCGGGACTTCGCCACGCACATCGTGCGGACGCAGATGCTCGGCGCCGGCTTTCCGCTCAGCGCGGTGACGGAGGCGCTCTGCGACCGCTGGGAGCCCGGCGTGCGCCTCATCCCGATGACCGACGACCGCGTGGAGACCCATGTGGCGGTCACGTTGCCCGACAGCGGCTCCGCCGCGGGGTCCGGCGAGCGCAAGGCGGTCCACTTCCAGGAGTACTGGGTGCGGCTGCGGGCCTCGGTGCCGGCCGAGGCGGTCGTGCCGGTCGGCGCGGAGCAGGCGAAGCCGGCGCCGGGCGTCCTGGAGGCGATCGCCGAGGCCGACGTGATCCTCTTCCCGCCGTCCAACCCCGTGGTCTCCGTCGGCACCATCCTCGCCGTCCCCGGCATCCGGGAGGCGATCGCGAACGCGGGCGTGCCGGTGATCGGCCTGTCGCCGATCGTCGGGGACGCGCCCGTGCGCGGCATGGCCGACAAGGTGCTGGCGGCCGTCGGCGTGGAGTCCACGGCCCCGGCGGTGGCCGAGCACTACGGCTCGGGCCTGCTGGACGGCTGGCTGGTCGACACGGTCGACGCGGGCTGCGTGGAGCGCGTCGAGGCGGCCGGGATCCGCTGCCGGGCCGTACCGCTGATGATGACCGACGTCGACGCGGCCGCGCGGATGGCGCGGGAGGCGCTGGCGCTGGCGGAGGAGGTCCGGGCGGTATGAGCGGCACGGGCTACCGGGTCTGGCCCGTGGCGGGCCTGCCCGAGATCCGCGAGGGCGACGACCTGGCCAAGCTGATCGCGGCCGCCGCACCGGACCTGTCCGACGGCGACGTCCTCCTCGTCACCTCGAAGATCGTCTCCAAGGCGGAGGGCCGGATCGTCGAGGCGACGGACCGGGAGGCCGCGATCGACGCGGAGACGGTGCGCGTGGTGGCCCGGCGCGGCGCGCTGCGCATCGTGGAGAACCGGCAGGGCCTGGTCATGGCCGCGGCCGGGGTCGACGCCTCCAACACCCCCGCCGGTACGGTCCTGCTGCTGCCCGAGGATCCGGACGCCTCCGCGCGCACGATCCGCCAGGGCCTGCGCGAGGCCCTCGGCGTCGAGGTCGGCGTGCTCGTCACCGACACCTTCGGCCGGCCCTGGCGTGCGGGGCTGACCGATGTCGCGATCGGCGCGGCGGGCGTCCGGGTGCTGGACGACCTGCGCGGCGGCACCGACGCGCACGGCAATCCGCTCGGCGCCACGGTCGTCGCCACGGCCGACGAGCTCGCCGCGGCGGGCGACCTGGTCAAGGGCAAGGCGTCCGGCCTCCCGGTGGCCGTGGTCCGCGGACTGCCGCACGTGGTGGCGGCCGACGACGGCGAGGGCGCGCGGGCGATGGTCCGCGGCGCGCGCGACGACATGTTCCGCCTCGGCACGTCCGAGGCGGTGCGCCAGGCGGTGGCCCAGCGCCGTACGGTGCGGGCCTTCACGGACGAACCGGTCGACCCCGGAGCCGTACGCCGCGCGGTGGCCGCGGCGGTCACGGCGCCGGCCCCGCACCACACCACGCCGTGGCGGTTCGTGCTGCTGGAGTCGCCCGGTTCCCGCACCCGTCTCCTGGACGCCATGCGCGAGGCCTGGATCGCCGACCTGCGCCGCGACGGCAGGACCGAGGAGTCGATCGCCCGGCGCGTCCGCCGCGGCGACGTCCTGCGCAACGCGCCGTACCTGGCCGTCCCCTGCCTCGTCATGGACGGCTCGCACACCTACGGGGACGCGCGGCGGGACGGCGCGGAGCGGGAGATGTTCGTGGTCGCCACGGGCGCCGGCGTGCAGAACTTCCTGGTCGCCCTGGCCGGGGAGCGGCTGGGCTCGGCGTGGGTGTCGTCGACGATGTTCTGCCGCGAGGTGGTCCGCGAGGTCCTGGACCTGCCCGCGGACTGGGACCCGATGGGCGCGGTGGCGATCGGCCACCCGGCACAGGACCCGCGCCCGCGGCCGGAGCGGGACGCGGGCGGTTTCATCGAGGTGCGGTGAGCGTGCGCCTACCCTCATAGGGCCCCCTCACAGGGGCCCCGCTCCACTTCCACCCCTGGGATCTCTCGTGGCAGGACGTTTCGCACCCCGCCCGGCACGTACGGACGTGCGCGGCGGCCAGGTCGCCGTGCCCGTGGGAACCCCCCGCCGGGCACCTGTCCCCGCCCGCGTACGGACGTGGGCGCCGGAGGGACCCCTGGACCTCGGACTGGTTCTCGGGCCGCTGCGACGGGGGCCGGGGGACCCGACGTTCCGGGCGCTGCCGGACGGTTCCGTGTGGCGGGCCAGCCTGACTCCGGCGGGGCCGGGGACGCTGCGGGTGACGGGGCGTCCGGACGGGATCCGGGGCGAGGCGTGGGGGCCGGGCGCCGACTGGCTCCTGGACAAGCTGCCGGAGATGCTCGGCGCCGCCGACGATCCGTCCGCCTTCGTGCCCCGGCACAGGCTGCTGGCGCTGACCCGGCACCGGCGTCCGGGACTGCGGCTGACGCGGACCGGGCTGGTGCTGGAGTCGCTGATCCCGTCGATTCTGGAGCAGAAGGTCACGACGGGTGAGGCGTACCGGGCCTGGCGGCTGCTGGTACGGAAGTACGGGGAGCCGGCGCCCGGGCCCGCGCCGGAACGGATGTCGGTGATGCCGGCACCCCGGACGTGGGCGCTGATTCCCTCCTGGGAGTGGCATCGGGCCGGGGTCGACGACAAGCGGGCGTCGACGGTTCTGCGGGCGGTGCGGGTCGCTGCGCGGCTGGAGGAGGCGGTGGGGATGCCTCCTGCCGAGGCGCAGGCGCGGTTGGAGCTGGTGCCGGGGATCGGGCCGTGGACGTCGGCGGAGACGGTGCAGCGGAGTCACGGGGCGGTGGACGCGGTGACCGTGGGGGATCTGCATCTGCCGGGGATCGTGGGGTGGGCGCTGGCGGGGGACCGGTACGCGGATGACGCGGTGATGTTGTCGCTGTTGGAGCCGTACGCGGGGCAGCGGCACCGGGCCGCGCGGTTGATCCTGCTGAGCGGGAGGGTGCCGGGGCGGCGGGCGCCGCGGATGCCGTACGGGGACATTGGGCGGCTCTGAGGTTCGGCCGGGCCGGGGTTCGCGGGTGCACGGCGTCGGCGCGGACCGGGGGGTACTCGCGCAGCCCGGCGCTCGCGAGGCGCCGTCGCGCCCACCCGTGCCGCCCTGGGGGTACCTCCCAGGCCCTTAAGGCACTGGGGGAGGCACCACTGCCCGCGACTGACGCGGCTGACGCGGCGGGTGGTCGCGTACGGCGTGGAGGGGTCGGGGCGGGGGTGGCCGCCCGCAGCGGCCGGCGTGTCCGCGCCCCGCGCCCCCTCCGGCAGGCGTGATCCGCGCCGGTCCGAGGACGGACACCCCCGACGCGGCCCCGGCCCACCCACCGGCATCAGGCGCTGCCCAAGCCCTCACCGGACCGGACGGTCACTGGTCCGAGGAGAAGCGGAGGGCGCCCGCCGGGATGGTCGCGTCGCACCAGACGCGGGCGCCCTCGCGGAGTTCGTTGCGGGGGCCGACGACCGCTCCGTCGCCTATGACCGTGCCGGTGAGGACCGTGTGTTCGCCCACCCGTGCCCGCGTACCGATCAGCGAGTCGGTGATGACCGCGCCCGGTTCGATCACCGCCCCCGGCAGGATCGTGCTGCCGAAGACGCGCGCGCCCTCCGCCACGAACGCGCCCTCGCCCACCACCGTCCCGCCCGCCAGCTTCGCGTCCGGCGCCACGGTCGCCGTGGGGAGCACCAGCCGGTCCCCGCAGCGCCCGGGCACCGCCGGCGACGGCGCACGGCCCAGCACCAGGTCCGCCGAGCCCCGCACGAAGGCCGCCGGGGTCCCCAGGTCCAGCCAGTACGTGGAGTCGACCATCCCCTGCAGATGCGCCCCCGCCGTCAGCAGCCCCGGGAACGTCTCCCGCTCCACCGACACCACCCGCCCCGCCGGGATCGTGTCGATCACCGACCGGCGGAAGACGTACGCCCCCGCGTTGATCTGGTCGGTGACGATCTCCTCCGGCGTCTGCGGCTTCTCCAGGAAGGCGAGCACCCTCCCCGTGTCGTCCGTCGGCACCAGCCCGTAGGCCCGCGGATCCGTCACCTTCGTCAGGTGCAGCGAGACGTCCGCGCCGGTCGTCTCGTGGGTGCGCACCAGCGCCCGGATGTCCAGCCCCGTCAGGATGTCCCCGTTGAAGATCAGCACCGGCTCGTCCGGCCCCGAGTGCAGCCGGGACGCGACGTTCCGGATGGCGCCGCCCGTACCGAGCGGCTCCTCCTCCGTCACGTACTCGATGTGCAGCCCGAGGGCCGCCCCGTCGCCGAAGTACGGCTCGAAGACCTCCGCCAGGTAGGACGTGGCCAGGACGATGTGCTCGACGCCCGCCGCCCTCGCTCTCGCCAGCTGGTGCGTGAGGAAGGGCACCCCGGCCGCCGGGACCATGGGCTTGGGCGTGTGCACCGTGAGCGGTCGCAGCCGCGTGCCCTTGCCGCCGACCAGGAGGATCGCTTCTGTCACCTGTCGTCTCTGCTTCCTGCCGGGACCGGCCGAACTGTCTTTCGGCCGGCCAGTGTATGCAGACCGTCTCCAGCAGGAAGGAGCGCCCGGCCCGTATCAGCGGCCCTGGTAACGAGCCGCCGTGGAGCGCGCGGTGCCGAGCTTCTTGTACAGCTTCCCCCCTGGGCACGAGGTGTTGAACCCGTCCCGGTGACCGGAGATCACGTTCAGTCGCACCTTCTTGCCTTTGCGGTAGAGATTGCCACCGGCGGACTTCAGATATGTCTTGGCGCGCGGATTCATCCCGTGCAGCCCGAGTTTCCACGCGGTGAGCCGGGCGACGGCCTTCACGGCGGAGGAGGACGGCTTCTTGGAGCCGTAGGAGCCGATCACCGCGATGCCCGTGGTGTTGGTGTTGAACCCGAGGGTGTGGGCCCCCTTGACCGGCTTCGCCACTCCCCCGGCCCGGCCCTCGTAGATCCTGCCGCACTTGTCGACGAGGAAGTTGTAGCCGATGTCCCGCCAGCCCAGGCTCCGCACGTGGTAGCGGTAGAACCCGCGGACGAGCGAAGGGGCCTGCGCGCACGTGTAGGTGTTGCCGGAGGCGGTGTGGTGCACGAAGGCCGCCTTGACCTTGCCGGTGTACACGAACCGCTTCTCCCGCAGGCTCTCGTCGGCCCCCCAGCCGCGCCGGGTGACGATGGCGGGGCGCGGCCCGATGTACGGCTCGGCCCGCTGCCGCCCGGTCAGTTCGGCCCCGCGCAGGGCGAGGTACTCCCGCCGGGTCCGTTCGTCGTTCAGCGCGGGGAGCTCCAGGGCGCCGAGCGGCGCGAGTGCGGAGTTGGCCGCGGAGGCGGCGGTCGCCTCGGCGCTCATGGCGCCGGTGCGCGGGCCGTCCGGGGTTTCCTCCCCGGGGTCGACGAGTTCGAGCCGCAGCCCGGAGGGCACCCCCGCGTGGTCGCCGTCCTCGGGCTCGTCGGCCTCCGGCTCGACGACTCCCGGCTCACCGAGTCCGGACTCGCCGAGCCCGGACTCGCCGTCTCCCGACTCGTCGAGCCCGAACGCACCGCCCCCGGACCCCTCCTCCTCGCCCTCGCCCACGTCCTCACCGGGCTCCGGCAGAACCCGGATCTCCACCCCGTCCGACTCCCCCACCCACAGCGGCGCCGTGGCGCCGCGGACCCCGTCCGCGGCGCCCTCCGCGCCGCCCGGGTCGGCCCCGTGGTCGGCGTAGTGCGTCTCGACGTCCCGCCAGCCGGACCAGGCGCCGGTGCCTGTCGCCCGGGTGCGGACCCGGACGCGGCCGTGGAGTTCGGTGGCGGGGTCGTCCCAGACGACGCCGAGCAGGGAGAAGGGCCGTACGGCCCGCGGGGCCAGACCGAGGACGGCGGCGCCGGAGGCACGGTCACGGGCGAGGGGTCTCAGGGGCAGCGACCGGGTGCTGCCGGGTACGTCGGGCCGGGCCGTCACCGCTGCGCGCGTGGCCGCTTCTGCCGTCGGCGCCGGTTCCGCGTCCGCCGCGGTGGCGGGCGGGGCGAGCGGGAGGGCGAGGGCGGCGGCGCAGGTGACACCGATTGAGGAAGCAAGAATTCCACGCATGCCCCTGAGCTTGGACATAGTCAGACAAATCTGTCCATCGGGAAGTTGACGGCCTGTCGGAACCCGTTCCCCCGAACCGGTGCCCCCGGCGGGCGGTGCGCGCGGACGGGTCCGCGTACGCTTGCGCGGGTGAACGCCACCGACCGCACCCCTGCCGACCTGCTGGGTTCCGCGCTCACCGCGGACCCGGGACGCCCCCTGGTGACCTTCTACGACGACGCCACGGGCGAACGCGTCGAATTGTCCGTGGCCACCTTCGCCAATTGGGTGGCCAAGACCGCCAACCTCCTCCAGGACGAACTGTCCGTCGAACCCGGTGACCGGGTGGCCCTGCTGCTGCCCGCGCACTGGCAGACGGCGGTCTGGCTGCTGGCGTGCGCGTCGGTGGGCGCGATCGCGGACGTGGCCGGGGACCCGGCGGCGGCCGACGTGGCCGTCAGCGGTCCGGAGCCGGAGTCCCTGGAGGCCGCGCGGGCCTGCTCGGGGCCCAGGATCGCGCTGGCGCTCAGGCCGCTCGGCGGGCGCTTCCCGCAGCCGCCGGAGGGCTTCGCCGACTACGCCGTCGAGGTGCCGGGGCAGGGCGACCGCTTCGTGCCGTACGCGCCGGTCGACCCCGAGGAGCCGGCGCTGATCGTGGCGGGCCGGGAGTTCACCGGGGCGGAGGTGGTCGAGCGGGCCCGGGCCGAGGCGCCGGAGCTCGGCCTGACCGGACCGGGCTCGCGGATCCTGTCGGGGCGGCCGTACGACACGTGGGAGGGCCTGAACACGGGCCTGTACGGACCGCTGGCGACCGGCGGCTCCGTGGTGCTGTGCCGGAACCTGGACCGCCTCGGGGGCGACGCCCTGGACAAGCGGGTGGAGAGCGAACGGGTGACGGTCATCGCCCGGTGACGGCACCGCCGGCCACCGGGCCGTGAAAGGCGCCGCCCCACGCCCCGGGAAAGCGTTCCCCCGCCC
>NZ_LGCN01000252.1 GCF_001279005.1 Streptomyces caelestis | reverse complement strand
TGGTACTGCAGGGGGGACCCTGTGGGAGAGTAGGACGCCGCCGAACAATTAGTGTAGAAAACCCCGCACCGTATGGTGCGGGGTTTTCTGCGTTTCAGGGGCGGCGGCTTTCGGGATTTCAGCCCGCCGCCCCCCGCGAGTTACAGACGTCCAGCCGCCTTCAAAGCCAGATACGCGTCCGCGAGTGCCGGCGCCAGTTCCTCCGGGGGCGCGTCCACGACCGTGACGCCATGGCGGCGGAGTTGTTCCGCGGTGCGGTCGCGTTCCGTGCGGGCCTGGGCCGCCGCCGCTGCCTCGTACACCGCGTCGGTGTTTCCGCGCGCCTGGGCCATCCTGGCGATGTGCGGGTCCGCCACCGAGGCGAGGAGAACCGTGTGGCGCTGGGTCAGCTGGGGGAGGACGGGCAACAGGCCCTCCTCGACGGGGGCGGCGTCGAGCGTCGTGAGCAGGACGATCAGCGACCGGCGGGGCGCCCTGCGGAGTGCCGTCGCCGTCAGACCGCGGGCGTCGGTTTCGACGAGCTCGGGTTCGAGCGTGGCCATGGCGTTGACGAGGGACGGAAGGACGTCGCCCGCCGTACGGCCCTGGACGAGGGCGCGCAGGCGGCGGTCGTAGGCCAGGAGGTCGACCCGGTCGCCGGCGCGTGAGGCGAGGGCCCCGAGGAGCAGCGCCGCGTCCATGGAGGCGTCCAGGCGGGGAGCGTCGCCGACACGGCCCGCGGAAGTGCGGCCGGTGTCGAGGACCAGCAGGATATGGCGGTCGCGCTCGGGACGCCAGGTGCGTACCGCGACCGCGGACTGGCGGGCGGTGGCCCGCCAGTCGATGGAGCGGGTGTCGTCGCCGGGGACGTACTCCCGCAGGCTGTCGAACTCCGTTCCCTCGCCCCGGGTCAGCACGCTGGTGCGGCCGTCCAGTTCGCGCAGCCGGGCCAGTTTGGACGGCAGGTGCTTGCGGCTGGTGAAGGGCGGGAGGACGCGTACCGTCCACGGAATCTTGTGGGCGCCCTGGCGGGCGAAGAGACCGAGGGGGCCGTAGGAGCGGATGGTGACGCGGTCGGCGTGGCGGTCGCCGCGGCGGGTGGGGCGCAGACGGGTCGTGAGGCGCCGGCGTTCACGCGGGGGGATCGTCAGGCGGTGGCGGGAGGCCGCCACCTCCGTGCCGGGCTGCCAGCTGCTGGGGGGCCAGGCGTCGCGGATGCGGGCGCGCAGCGGCCGGTTGGACGGGTTGGTGATCGTCAGAGTGACGTCGGCGGTGTCGCCCAGGCGTACCGAGGTGTCGCCGGAGCGGGTCAGGCCGAGACCGCGTACGGGGGCGGCCAGGGCGAAGTCGCAGGCGCAGGCCACCGCCAGGGGGGCGTTGACGGCGAGGATGCCGGTCCAGCCGGGTTCCCAGATGCCGACGGGGAGGGAGCCGAGGGCCGCGAGCAGGGCGGCGCGTCCGGTGAGTGCCATCAGCGGGGAACGGGGACGTGGGCGAGGATCGCGTTGATGACCGAGTCGGCCGTGACGCCTTCCATCTCGGCCTCCGGGCGGAGCTGGACGCGATGGCGGAGCGTGGGCAGGGCGAGGGCCTTCACGTCGTCGGGGATGACGTAGTCGCGGCCGGTTAGCCAGGCCCACGCGCGGGCGGTGGCCAGGAGCGCGGTGGCGCCTCGCGGGGAGACGCCGAGGGTGAGGGACGGCGACTCGCGGGTGGCGCGGCAGATGTCCACGACGTAGGCGGTGATCTCGGGGGAGATCGTGGTCTCGGCGACCGCGCGGCGGGCGGCCTCCAGGTCGGCGGCGTTCGCGACGGGACGCACGCCGGCGGCGCGCAGGTCGCGCGGGTCGAAGCCCTCGGCGTGGCGGGTGAGGACGTCGATCTCGTCCTGGCGGGAGGGCAGGGGGATGGTCAGCTTGAGGAGGAAACGGTCCAGCTGGGCCTCGGGGAGGGGGTAGGTGCCCTCGTACTCGACCGGGTTCTGGGTCGCGGCGACCAGGAAGGGGTCGGGCAGCGGGCGGGGGGTGCCGTCGACGGTGACCTGGCGTTCCTCCATGGCCTCCAGGAGGGAGGACTGGGTCTTCGGGGGCGTGCGGTTGATCTCGTCCGCGAGGAGGAGGTTGGTGAAGACCGGGCCGGGCTGGAAGGAGAACTCGGCGGTGCGGGCGTCGTAGACCAGGGAGCCGGTGACGTCGCTCGGCATCAGGTCGGGGGTGAACTGGACGCGCTTGGTGTCGAGCTCCAGGGTGGCCGCGAGGGCGCGGACGAGGAGGGTCTTGGCGACGCCGGGGACGCCCTCCAGGAGGACGTGGCCGCGGCAGAGCAGGGCGACGACGAGGCCGGTCACCGCGGGGTCCTGGCCGACCACGGCCTTGGCGATCTCGGCGCGCAGGGCTTCCAGGGAGGCCCGGGCGGCGGCCGGGTCCCCGGTGTGCGCGGCGTTGTCAGTGGTCGGGTCCATCATGGACGGCGTACCTCTCTTTCGAGGGCGTCGAGGTGGTCGGCGAGCTGGATGAGTGCTGCGTCGTCGCCCGGGGGCGGGCCGAAGAGGAGGGTGTGCGGGGACTGTCCGTCGCCCTGGAGGTGGGCGGACAGCGCGGGGAGCAGGGCCTCGGGCGCGTGCGCCTGGGACACGGGGACGCCCACGAGGGGGGCGAGGCGCGTGCGGGTGGCGGAGCGAAGAGCGCCGGCCGCGCGGTCGCGGGCGTTCGCCTTGCGGTAGAGGCGGGCGCGGCCTTCGGCGGTTTCGGAGGCGCGGATCGCCACGGGGAGTTTCTCGGGCACCAGGGGGCCGAGTCGGCGTGCCCGCCACAGGGCGGCCAGGGCCGCCGCGACGAAGAGTTGCAGGGTGCCCCACAGCCAGCCGGAGGGGAGCAGGTCGAAGAAGCCTCGCTCGCCCTCCTCGGAGGCGGCGGAGGCGTCGGCGAGCGAGGGGAGGTACCAGACCAGATGGGGGCGGGAGCCGAGGAGCTGGAGGGCGAGCGAGGCGTTGCCGTGCTCGTCGAGGCGGTCGTTGAGGAGGATGTCGGGGGCGCCGAGGAGGACGGTGTCGCCGTCGCTGTCTCCTCCGGAGGGGTCCGGGATGCGCAGCAGGGTGGCGAGGCGCTCGCTGGGGTAGCACTCGTCGGCGGTGAGGTGGGTGGTATAGCGGATGCCGCCCAGGTCGGCGGTGCCCGCGCGGCGGGCGGCGGGCAGGTCGCAGCCGGGGGAGAGGGTGGAGTCGAGGCTGGTGGCCGGGTCGGCGGTGACGCCGGGGACGAGCCGTTCCACGGAGGCGCTGCCGGCGGAGACCAGGACGGTGCGGCCGCCGGAGCCGGTGACGGCGGAGTGCAGACGGGACTGCTGGGGCCCGGTCAGGAGGTCGGGGACGGCGACCAGGAGGGTCGTGTCGGGGCCGGCCGCGGCGGTGGCCTGGTCGAGGGTGGTGACCACGCGCGTGTCCACACCGCGGTCGGCGAGGAGTTCGGCGACGGCGCGGCTGCCGTAGGGGTCGGCGGAGCGCGGGTCGAGTTCGCCGTGCCGGGTGTCGGAGCGGACCACGGCGATGGCGACGGCCGCCGCGATCAGCAGCACCAGTGCCAGGGCGATGCCTCGCGCGCGGGACCACACCTGGCGGGCGGTGGGCGAGGCCGAGGTGGGCGGGGGTGTGACCTCGGTCGTCATCCGGCGGCTCCCTGGCGGGCGTCGGCCTTCGTCCTGGGGGTGTCGCTGTCGTCGGCCGCGAGGCGTGGTGTGGCGCGTTCCAGGTCGCGGTCGAGTTCGGCGAGCTGCCGGTACGACTGCTCCGTGGCGGCCCGGCCGCCGTATGTGACGTCGTCGAAGGCGCGGGCGGCGGTGTGCAGCCGGGCGGTGTGGGCGGGCAGGGCGCGGCCGGCCTCCGCGGCGGCCTCGTCGGCGGTGCGGCCGGGACGGAGGTCGAGCAGGGCGCGTTCCTCCAGGGCGCGCACGACGGCCCGCATGCGTTCCTGGACGGCCTGGCTCCAGTGGCCCTGGGCGGCGTGCGCCTCGGCGGCCGAGCGGTGTTCGGCGGCGCTGCGGGGACGGTCGTCGAACAGGGCGGGGGCCGAGGTCGGCCGGCGGCGCGGGGTGCCCAGGCGCCACCACAGGGCGCCCAGGACGGCGATCACGGCCGCGACGATGACGAGCAGGCCGAGTGTGCCGCCGGGGGCGGCGGTGGAGGCGGCGCCGAACAGCTTGCCGACCCATTCCCAGAAGGCGTCGAGGGCCTGCTGGAACCAGCTGGGGTCGTTCTCGTGGTACACGCCCTTGGACAGTTCGCGCCGTGCCGCCTCCCGCGCGGGGTCGCGCGGGAGGGTGACGGGCGGCTCGTCGTCGCCGCGCAGCAGCAGGCGTACGGCCGTGTCGGCGGCTGCGGGCAGCGCCTGTACGGATGTGAGAACTCCCCCCGTGGCGGTCACGCCATCAGCTCCCCGGGGTGGCGCCGGGGCCGTGGCCCTGGACGCCGGCGACGCGGGCCAGTTCGAGGTCGAGGGCCTCGCGGCGGATGCGCTGGTCGACGTAGAGGAGCACGGTGACGCCGGCCGTGATCGGGAACGTGATCATGGCGCCGATGACCGAGCCGATGCCGCTGACGATGAGGAACGTCCAGCCCATGTCGCCGCCGGCGCTGTTGAGGAAGCCGGAGACGCCGTCGCCGCCGACGGCCGCGGCGAGGAAGGTGAAGGGGATGACGATGATCGACGCGACGACGTTCGCGATGATCGTCGCGAGCAGCTGGATGCCGAAGACGCGCCACCAGGAGCCGCGGACCAGTTTGGCGGAGCGGCTCATCGCCTTCAGGATGCCCTGCTTCTCCAGCATCAGGGTGGGCGAGGCCAGCGACAGGCGGACCATGAGCCACACGGTGACGACGACGGCGCCGATCAGGCCCAGGACGGTGAGGGCGACGCCCGCTCCGCCGCCCGCGGTGAGGGCGACGAGGAATCCGGGCAGCGCGCCGACGGCCATGATGCCGACGGTGATCAGCAGCAGCAGACAGATCAGGCCGAACAGCTTGACGACCTGGGGGCGGGCGTCGCGCCAGGCCTCGCCGGTGGTGACCGACCTGCCGAGCACCGCGCGGCTGGTGACGGTCGTGAGCAGGGCGGTGGCGGCGACGGTGCCGACCAGGGTGACCAGGAAGACCACGCCGGAGTTGAGCAGCGAGTCGCCCATGGCGTCGGTCAGTTCGTCGAGGGTGGCGCTGGGGTCGTTGAGCACCGCGGTGCTGGAGGAGTCCAGGGCGAGGCCCTGGAGCAGCACGACGACGATCTCGGTGAGGACGGCGACGGCCAGCGAGATGCCGAGGACCGTGCGCCAGTAGGTGCGCATGGTGGAGACGGCGCCGTCGAGGATCTCGCCCACGCCGAGCGGGCGGAGCGGGATGACGCCGGGCTTGGCCGCGGGCGGGGGGCCTCCCCAGCCGCCGCCCCAGTTGCCTCCCCAGCCGCCGTGTCCGCCGTGCCCTCCGTGCCCGCCGCCGTAACCGCCGGGGCCGCCGGGCGGCGGGGCGCCCCAGCCCGGGCCGGGCGGCGGGGGCGGGGGAGTCCGGCCGGGGCCCGCGGGGCCGGGCGGGCCGGTGGGTGCGGACCACTGGCCGGGCGGCGGCTGTTCCTTCGACCACTTCACGCCCGGGTCCTGGGGGGCCTGGCCCGGCTGCTGGGGCTGGTCTGCGGGGTGCTGGGGGCCTGGACGGCCGGCGGGCTCGGCAGGGCCGGACGCGCCCGGTCCCTGCCCCTCGGACGGGGCGGATCCGGGCGAGGCCCAGCCCGGAGTGTCGTTCATCGTCGCTCCTTCACGGCGCCCGTCCGCGGTCGCGGCGGCGGCTTGGCAGCCATCGTGCCATGGGGTGGTCGTCGACCGACCTGCCGAGGTGAGGGCTGCGTACCTTCAATTGTCCGCGCGACAGGGGGCAGACTGGCTGCATGGCTGATCAGTACGCGCACAGCGGCGACAACAACCGGCCGACCGAGATCCCCGCGCTGCGCTGGGAAGAGCCCCCCGAAGGCCCCGTCCTGACCCTGCTCGACCAGACGAGGCTGCCGGCCGAGGAGGTCGAACTCGTCTGTACGGATGCGCCGGCGCTGGTGGAGGCGATCCGCTCGCTCGCCGTGCGCGGCGCCCCTCTGCTGGGCATCGCGGGAGCCTACGGTGTCGCGCTCGCCGCCGTACGGGGCTACGACGTGGACGACGCGGCGGCGGCGCTGGAGAGCGCCCGGCCCACCGCGGTGAACCTCGCCGTCGGCGTACGCCGGGCGCACTCCGCCCACCAGGCCGTCCTCGCCCGCGGCGGGGACACCCGGCAGGCGGCCGGGGCCGCGCTGGCCGCGGCACGGCAGCTGCACCGTGAGGACGCCGAGGCCAGTGCCCGGATGGCCGGGCACGGGCTGGCGCTCCTCGACGAACTGCTGCCCGGCGGCGGGCACCGGATCCTCACGCACTGCAACACCGGTTCGCTGGTGTCGGGCGGCGAGGGGACGGCGTTCGCGGTGGCGCTGGCGGCGCACCGGGTGGGGCGGCTCAGGCGTCTGTGGGTGGACGAAACGCGTCCGTTGCTGCAAGGTGCTCGCCTGACGGCATACGAGGCGGCACGCACCGGCATGGCGTACACCCTGCTCACCGACAACGCGGCGGGATCGCTGTTCGCGGCGGGCGAGGTGGACGCGGTGCTCGTCGGCGCGGACCGCATCGCGGCCGACGGCTCGGTGGCGAACAAGGTGGGGAGCTATCCGCTCGCGGTGCTCGCGCGGTACCACCATGTGCCGTTCATCGTGGTGGCACCGGTGACGACGGTGGATCTCCGGACGCCGGACGGGGCGTCCATCGAGGTGGAGCAGCGTCCCGGGCATGAGGTGACGGAGGTCACGGCACCGCAGGCGCCGGTGGCCGGAACGGAAGCAGGAGGGGGGATCCCGGTGGCGCCCCTGGGGACCCAGGCGTACAACCCGGCGTTCGACGTGACACCGCCGGAGCTGGTGACGGCGATCGTCACCGAAGAAGGTGTCGTTTCGCCCGTGACGACCGAGGCCCTGGCCACGCTGTGTGCCAGGTCACGCCAGGTCACGATGAGCTAATGGGATGATGTCGTTTATGAAGGGACGAGTCCTTGTCGTCGACGACGACAGCGCACTGGCCGAGATGCTCGGCATCGTGTTGCGCGGTGAAGGTTTTGAGCCGTCTTTCGTAGCCGACGGCGACAAGGCGCTGGCCGCTTTCCGTGAGGCCAAGCCCGATCTGGTACTCCTGGACCTGATGCTGCCCGGCCGGGACGGCATCGAGGTGTGCCGCCTGATCAGGGCGGAGTCCGGGGTGCCGATCGTGATGCTGACGGCGAAGAGCGACACCGTCGATGTCGTGGTGGGCCTGGAGTCCGGGGCCGACGACTACATCGTCAAGCCGTTCAAGCCGAAGGAGCTGGTGGCCCGTATCCGGGCGCGGCTGCGCAGGTCGGAGGAGCCGGCGCCGGAGCAGCTCGCCATCGGCGACCTGGTGATCGACGTGGCCGGGCACTCCGTGAAGCGGGACGGGCAGTCGATCGCGCTGACGCCGCTGGAGTTCGACCTGCTGGTCGCGCTCGCCCGCAAGCCGTGGCAGGTGTTCACGCGTGAGGTGCTGCTGGAGCAGGTCTGGGGCTACCGCCACGCGGCGGACACCCGGCTGGTGAACGTGCACGTGCAGCGGCTGCGCTCCAAGGTCGAGAAGGACCCGGAGAAGCCGGAGATCGTGGTGACCGTCCGTGGGGTCGGCTACAAGGCAGGACCGAGCTGACATGTCCGGGGACAGTGCCGCTTCGGCGTCCGGCCGGTCCGGAGGGCGTCCGGGGCGGCCTGTCGGCCGGAAGACCCGGGGCTCCCGCTGGGGGCGCCTGCTCGACGGCGGGCTGCTGCAGGGCGGGGTCCAGGGCAGCCCGGTGATCCGGCTGTTCGTGCGCTGGGTGCGCCGGCCGCTGCTGCCCGTCATGCGGCTGTGGCGGCGCAACATCCAGCTCAAGGTCGTCGTCACCACGCTGCTGATGTCGCTGGGCGTGGTCCTGCTGCTGGGCTTCGTCGTCATCGGCCAGGTGCGCAACGGTCTGCTGGACGCCAAGGTGAAGGCGTCGCAGAGCCAGGCCACCGGCGGGTTCGCGGTGGCCAAACAGCAGGCCGAGGAGGCCGTGAGCGTCACGGGCGACGACGGCGCCGCGGCGGACGGCCGTCCCTCGCAGAGCGTCATCCAGTGGATGAGCGATCTCGTGGAATCGCTTTCCAGCGGCGGACAGGGCGCCTTCGACGTGGTGACGCTGCCCGCGGGCGACGAGAGCGGCAGCGGGCGCGGACCGCGCGCCTCCGGTCAGGTCAATCCGACGGCGAGTGTGCCGGCTGCGCTGCGGGAGAGGATCGACGCCAGCGGGTCGGCGGCCCAGAGCTACACGCGCATCGTCTACGACACCAAGAAGGACTCCCAGCCCGGCCTGGTCATCGGCAAGCAGGTCAACGACCCCAACAGGGACCCGTACCAGCTGTACTACCTCTTCCCGCTCACCCAGGAGGAGAAGTCGCTGAGCCTGGTCAAGGGCACCCTGGCGACCGCCGGGCTGTTCGTCGTCGTCCTCCTCGGGGCGATCGCCTGGCTCGTGGTGCGCCAGGTCGTCACGCCGGTGCGGATGGCGGCCGGGATCGCCGAGCGGCTGTCCGCGGGGCGGCTGCAGGAACGGATGAAGGTCACCGGCGAGGACGACATCGCGCGGCTCGGCGAGGCCTTCAACAAGATGGCGCAGAACCTCCAGCTGAAGATCAACCAGCTCGAGGACCTGTCGCGGATGCAGCGCCGGTTCGTGTCGGACGTGTCGCACGAGCTGCGCACGCCGCTGACGACGGTGCGGATGGCCGCGGACGTCATCCACGAGGCGCGGGAGGACTTCGACCCGGTGACCGCGCGGTCGGCGGAGCTGCTCGCCGACCAGCTGGACCGGTTCGAGTCGCTGCTCGCGGACCTGCTGGAGATCAGCCGTTTCGACGCGGGCGCGGCGGCGCTGGAGGCGGAGCCGATAGACCTGCGCGAGGTCGTGCGGCGGGTGGTCAGCGGGGCGGAGCCGCTCGCCGAGCGCAAGGGCACGAGGATCAGGGTCGTCGGCGACCAGCAGCCCGTCGTCGCCGAGGCCGACGCGCGGCGCGTGGAGCGCGTGCTGCGGAACCTGGTCGTCAACGCGGTGGAGCACGGCGAGGGCAAGGACGTCGTCGTCAAGCTCGCCGCGGCCGGCGGGGCGGTCGCGGTGGCGGTGCGCGACTACGGCGTCGGGCTCAAGCCCGGTGAGGCGACCCGGGTCTTCAGCCGCTTCTGGCGGGCCGACCCGGCACGCGCGCGTACCACCGGCGGTACGGGGCTGGGGCTGTCCATCGCCCTGGAGGACGCGCGGCTGCACGGCGGCTGGCTCCAGGCGTGGGGCGAGCCGGGCGGCGGCTCGCAGTTCCGGCTGACGCTGCCCAGGACCGCGGACGAGCCGCTGAGGGGGTCGCCGATACCGCTGGAGCCCAAGGACTCGCGGCGCGACCGGGGGCCGGACGACGCCGGCCTGCCGCGCGGTGGCGGGGACGGCGAGAAGCGCGCGACGGTGTCGGCGCGGCAGGCGGGCGCCGACGGTGCGACGCGGGATCCGTTCGCGCTGAGGCCGGCGACCGTCACCCCGACGGCCGACCCCACCGCGCTGCCCGGCAACGGGGCACGCGTGGTGGCCCGGCCCGCCCCGCCGGCACGAACGGGCGGTACGCGGACGGCGTCCGGGACGCAGAGCGGGAACGCGGACGACGCCGACGGGGTGCCGGAGGCCGTCGACGGTGCGGGGCCGGGGGCGGACGACGACCGTGACCGGGGTCCGGAGCGCGGGGCCGGGGCGGCCGGTGGCGAGGGCGGTCGGAGCGGGACGCGGGATGCGGACACGGACGGGGAGGCTTCACGTGGGCGGCGGTGAGCGCGGCCGGGGGGCGCCGGTGCGGACGGTGGCGTACGCGGCCAGTGGGATCGTTCTGCTGGCCGGGTGCGCCTCGATGCCCGACAACGGGGATCTGCGGGGCGTCGAGTCGACGCCGCGGCAGGACGCACAGGTGCGGGTGTTCGCCATGCCGCCCAGCGAGGACGCCACCCCCACGCAGATCGTGCAGGGCTTCCTGGAGGCGCTGACCAGTGACGACCCCGACTACAAGACCGCGCGCCAGTACCTGACCCGTGAGGCGGCGAGGACCTGGAGGCCGGAGCTGTCCACCACCGTGCTGTCGGACGGGCCGGGCGCCCAGGCCGACCGTCCGGACCGGCAGGACACGGGCTCCCTGTCCTACACGCTGACCGGGACCAAGGTCGCCACGGTGGACGCGCAGCAGTCGTACACGCCGGCCTCCGGTTCCTACGACGAGCTGGTGCATCTCACGAGGGACGCCAAGAGCGAGCAGTGGCGCATCGACGCGGTGCCGCAGGGCGTCGTCATGGGCAAGTCGGACTTCCAGCGCAACTACATGTCCGTCAACAAGTACTACTTCGCCGCGGACGACGCGGGATCGCCGCCGATGACGGTCGCCGACCCCGTCTATGTGCGCAGTCACGTGGACCCCACGACCCAGATGGTGCGCTCCCTCATCGAAGGGCCCACGGCCTGGCTGGACCCCGCCGTCAGGACCGGCTTCCCCGAGGGGACGGCGTTGCGGAAGGGCGCCAGCCCGCTGACCCCGGACGACCGGGGCAGGCTGACCGTGCCGCTCAACGACAAGGCGGCCGAGATCGGCACCGGCCGGTGCGAGGAGATGGCGGCCCAGCTGCTGTTCACGCTGCGCACGCTCAGCCCCGCGGTGGACGAGGTCGAGCTGCGGGCCGGCGGCGGGCAGCTGTGCTCGCTCGCCCAGGAGGGCGCCGAGACCGTGGCCACCCGGGGCGCGCTGGGCCGGCCCGACTACCTGTACTTCGTCGACGGCGAGGGCCGGCTCGTGCGGATCACCGCGGGAAGCGGCGACACCGAGCCCGCGCCGGTGCCCGGGGCGCTGGGCGAGGGCGAGAAGGCGCTGCGGTCGGTGGCGGTCGCCCGGGACGAGCGGACCGCGGCCGGGGTCGCCATCGACGGCAAGTCGCTGTTCGTCGCCTCGCTGGCGTCGGGGAGTTCCTCCGAGGAGCCCGTGCTGCGCAGCACGGGCGAGACCGAGGAGGACAGGCTGACCACGCCCAGCTGGGACGCGCAGGGCGGGCTGTGGGTGGCCGACAGCGACCCCACCGACCCGCGGCTGTACCTCCTGGAGGACGGCGAGGGGGAGCCGGTCCAGGTACGGACACCGGGGCTGGACGGCCGTGTGCGGGCGGTCCGGGTGGCCGCCGACGGGGTGCGGATCGCGCTCGTCGTGGAGAAGGACGGCCGGAGTTCTCTGGTGATCGGGCGGATCGACCGGAACGGCGGGACGGGCGAGCGGCCGACGGTCACCGTGCTGGACCCGCGCTCCGCGACTCCGGAGCTGGAGCAGGTCACGGCCATGTCCTGGGCCGGGGACAGCCGGCTCGTGGTGGTCGGTCGCGAGCAGGGAGGCGTGGAGCAGATGAAGTACGTCGAGGTCGACGGCTCCACGCCGGACGTGCCGGCGCCCGCCGCCCTGACCGGCGTCGAGGCCGTCACCGCCTCCGAGGACGAGCAGGCGCCGCTGACCGCCTACTCGGTGGACGGGATCGTACGGCTGCCCTCGGGGGCGCAGTGGCAGAAGGTGACGGAGGAGGGGACCGCGCCGGTCTATCCGGGGTGAGCCGGGCCCGTCCCCCGAGTTATCCACAGGGATGGCCGGGCACGGCGGGCGTTGGCACAGTGGTCCCATGCGGGACTGGTGGCGGGACCTCACCGACCTGGTGCTCCCGGCCGAGTGCGGTGGCTGCGGCAGACCTCGTACGGTGCTCTGCGCCCGGTGCCGCGCGGCGCTGGGCGGCACCGGGCCGTGCCGGGTGCGGCCGGCGCCCGAGCCGGCCGGGCTGCCGCCGGTGCACGCGGCGGCCCGGTACGCGGACGAGGTGCGCGCCACGTTGCTGGCCCACAAGGAACGGGGTGCCCTGGCCCTCTCCGGACCGCTCGGCGAGGCGCTGTCGGGAGCGGTGCGGGCGGGACTGGCAACGGTCCGCGCGCCGGGCGCGGGCGGCGGCTCGGTGCTGCTCGTCCCCGTCCCCTCCGCGCGGCGGGCGGTGCGGGCGCGGGGGCATGATCCCGTCCGGCGGATCGCGTACGCGGCGGCGGGTGAGCTGCGGCGGGCGGGGGTACCCGCACACGTGCTTCCCGCGCTGCGGCAGCGACGGGACGTGGCCGACCAGTCGGAACTCGACGCCCGGCAGCGGCTGGCCAATCTCGCGGGCGCGCTGACCGTGGCCCCGGGCTGCGGCCGGCTGCTCTCGGCGGGCCGGGTCGTCCTGGTCGACGACCTGATGACGACCGGGGCGTCGCTGGCCGAGGCGGCGCGTGCCGTACGGGCCCGGTCGTGGGCCGACTCGCCGGTCCGGGGCGCCGGATCGAGTATTTCGGGGCCCGCGTCCGTGTACGGGGGAGAGACGCGGGAAAGGAGAGGAGAACAGCGGAACGGACCAGCTCAACAGTGGGCGGGTCGGCGGTCCGGACGGCCGCCGGTCACGGCGGGCGCGGACAGTGCCGACGGCGTCGTCGACGGGATGTGCGCGGCCGTCGTCGCGGCGTCTCCGGACGCTTTCGAAATAAGCCGGAACTGACTGAGAACGTGCATCGTTGAAGGCAATGACAAGGTCAATTCAGCAGAATGGAGGGAAAGCGCGGTAGAGGGTGACGACATCCGTCCGGGCGAGATATGTTCGGTTGTGAGGGAAAGCCGCAGGCCACACCTCTCGAATCCGATTACCGTGCTGCGGGTTTTTCGTTTTCACCCGTGCCGGTGGAGTGGAGATCTCGTCCGTGGGGGAGGAGGTGGACGTCACCGAGTCCGAGGTTCCGGGCGTCACCGGAATCTGGTGCAAAAGGGAGACGCTCCGCAGCGAGGCGGAGTGATCCGGGAACGGAGTTCTGCGTGGACATCGTCGTCAAGGGCCGCAAGACCGAGGTGCCCGAGCGGTTCCGGAAGCACGTGGCCGAGAAGCTGAACCTGGAGAAGATCCAGAAGCTCGACGGCAAGGTGATCAGCCTCGACGTCGAGGTGTCCAAGGAGCCCAACCCCCGACAGGCCGACCGCTGCGACCGGGTGGAGATCACGCTCCGCTCCCGCGGTCCGGTGATCCGGGCGGAGGCGGCGGCGAGCGACCCGTACGCGGCGCTCGACATGGCGGCGGAGAAGCTGGACGCACGGCTGCGCAAGCAGCACGACAAGCGTTTCTCACGACGTGGTGCGCGCAGGATCCCGGCCGCCGAGGTCCCCGACCACGTCCCGGGCGCGGCGACGCTCAACGGGGCCGGCGCGATGTCCGCGGCGGAGGAAGAAGGAGCCGTCCCCACCAAGAAGATCGGCTCCCTGGAGGTCCAGGGGGACGGCCCCCTGGTCGTCCGTGAGAAGACCCACGTGGCAGCGCCCATGACCCTCGACCAGGCTCTCTACGAGATGGAGCTGGTCGGGCACGACTTCTATCTGTTCATCGACTCCGAGACCAAGGAACCCAGCGTCGTCTACCGGCGGCACGCCTACGACTACGGCGTGATCCACCTCAGTACGGACACGATGGTCACCCAGACACAGTCCCCCGAGGCGGGCGGGACGCTCGGCGGCTGACCCGCCGCGTGACGGCCGATCCGGTGCCCCTGGTGCGCGTGTGCGCCCCCAGGGGCACCGGTGTGCGACCACTCGGCGCGCACACCGGCACCCCGGTGTCGGCGAGGCATGGAATCATGGTCGCAGCGGCCCAACCGGTGGGCCGTTGCCTTGGGTTGGCGATGGTCAGGACCACAGGCCACAGCCTTCAGGGGGAGGAACGATGGCGGACAGCTTCGGACCGATGCGTGACGAGGGCGCCGACGACGGCGTCGTCGGCATGGGCCCGGACGCGGACACACCACGCAAGGAGCCGATCAGGGTCCTTGTGGTGGACGACCACGCGCTGTTCCGCCGCGGACTGGAGATCGTCCTCAAGGCCGAGGAGGACATCCAGGTCATCGGCGAGGCGGGGGACGGCGCCGAGGCGGTGGAGAAGGCGGCCGACCTGCTGCCCGACATCATCCTGATGGACGTGCGGATGCCCAAGCGGGGCGGGATCGAGGCGTGCACCTCCATCAAGGAGGTCGCTCCCAGCGCGAAGATCATCATGCTGACGATCAGCGACGAGGAAGCCGACCTCTACGACGCCATCAAAGCGGGCGCGACCGGTTATCTCCTCAAGGAGATCTCCACGGACGAGGTGGCCACCGCCATTCGCGCGGTGGCCGACGGACAGTCGCAGATCAGCCCGTCCATGGCGTCGAAACTGCTCACCGAGTTCAAGTCGATGATCCAGCGCACCGACGAGCGCCGGCTGGTGCCCGCGCCCCGGCTGACGGACCGTGAACTCGAGGTCCTCAAGCTGGTGGCCACGGGAATGAACAACCGCGACATCGCCAAGGAACTGTTCATCTCCGAGAACACCGTGAAGAACCACGTGCGCAACATCCTGGAGAAGCTCCAGCTGCACTCCAGGATGGAGGCGGTGGTCTACGCGATGCGGGAGAAGATCCTCGAGATCCGGTGACGGCGCCCCGCGTCAGGCGAGGGCCCGGGCGAGTTCCAGGGTGAGGGCCTCGCGCAGCTCCGGTGCGTCGACCCGCTCCACGCGCACGTCCGTGCAGTCCACCCAGCCCGCGGCCTCCACCAGGGCCCGGGCCACGGCGGGGACCGCCTTGCGGCCCTCCAGCGTGACCTGCTTGGCCACCAGCGTGCGGCCCTCACGGGCCGGGTCGACCCGGCCGACGAGCCGGCCGCCCGCGAGGACGGGCATCGCGAAGTAGCCGTGCACCCGCTTGGGCTTGGGGACGTAGGCCTCCAGGCGGTGGGTGAAGCCGAAGATCCGCTCCGTGCGCGCCCGTTCCCAGACCAGGGAGTCGAACGGGGACAGCAGTGTCGTACGGTGCCGGCCGCGCGGCGGTGTCTCCAGTGCCGCCGGATCGGCCCAGGCCGGCTTGGACCAGCCCTCCACCGTGACCGGGACCAGGCCCGAGCCGTCGATCACCGCGTCGACCTGCTCCCCCTTGAGACGGTGGTAGTCGGCGATGTCCGCGCGCGTGCCCACGCCGAGGGACCGGCCGGCCAGGCGGACCAGACGGCGCAGGCACTCGGCGTCGTCCAGCTCGTCGTGCAGCAGCTGGGCGGGGATCGCCCGCTCGGCGAGGTCGTAGACCCGCTTCCAGCCGCGGCGTTCGACGCACACCACCTCGCCGTACATCAGGGCGCGCTCGACGGCGACCTTGGTGCCGGACCAGTCCCACCACTCGCTGGTGCGCTTGGCGCCGCCCAACTCCGTGGCCGTCAGGGGGCCCTCCGCGCGGAGCTGCTTGATCACCTGCTCGTAGGCGCCGTCGGGGAGGTCGTGGTGCCAGTGCGGGCGGGCGCGGTAGGCGCGGCGGCGGAAGGCGAAGTGGGGCCACTCCTCGACGGGGAGGATGCACGCGGCGTGCGACCAGTACTCGAACGCGTGCGGCGGCCGGTCCCCCTGCTTCCAGTACGCCTCCTCGACGGTCCGGCGCCCCACGGCGCCCAGACGGGCGTACGGGATGAGCTCGTGGGAGCGGGCGAGGACGGAGATGGTGTCGAGCTGCACCGCGCCCAGATGGCGGAGGACGCCCCGGACGCCCGAGCGGCGGTCCGGGGCGCCGAGGAAGCCCTGGGCCCGCAGGGCGATGCGGCGGGCCTCGTCTGCCGTCAGTTCCGTGGTCGGACGCGGAAGGGTCGTCATACGTCCGCACGATAGGGGGCGGCACTGACAACGGCGGAGGGCCCGGGGTCACCCCCGTGCGGGAACGTAGGGCGTCGTGGAGGGAAGTCCCAGGTCGGACGGGAGCAGGGAGCCCACCCAGCCGTCCCGCAGCACTCCCTTGTTGCTGAGCGAGGAACGCAGGACGCCCTCGACGGTGAAGCCCGCGCGCTCCGCCACCGCGCGGGAGGCGACGTTGCCCACCTCCGCGCGCCACTCCACGCGGTCGACCGACATCCGGGTGAAGGCCCAGCGGGAGGCGGCCAGGACGGCCTCGGTGATGTAGCCGTTGCCGCGGTGCTCCCTCGCGCCCCAGAAGCCGATCTCGGCCGTCCCGAGGGAGCGCATGGTGAGGCTGAGCATGCCCGTGAGCTCCCCGGTGGGCAGGAAGACGCCGAAGGTGAACATCGAACCGTCCGCCCACCCGTCGGGGGCGATCTGCTCCGTGAAACCCCGCGCGTGCTCCGGGAGGTACGGGGAGGGGATCGTGGTCCAGCGCTGGATGTCCGGGTCCTGGCAGATCGCGTACACGGCGTCGGTCTCCTGCGGGCCGACCGTGCGCAGCAGGAGGCGGTCGGTGGTGAGCGTGACGGGTTCCATCGGCCGATTCTGCTCACGCGGGGGTGAACGGCGCCATCCCCATCGCGGTGCGTGAGCCGGTGATCACCCTTCGCGCAATTCGCCGGTCCGGGGCGGCACCATCCGGGGGGCCCGGACGTTGTCCTTTCGAGGCAGCCGTGAAACGGATGGGAAGCAGCCGACGGTCGCCCCCGCGGCGGGCCTCCCGGCGTGGCGGGGTCCTCGCATACGATGGCCGTTGCCCAGTCAGTGAAATGGAAACCGACCGTCCCAGGCCCGACCGGCAAGGAGACCAACCCCCGTGTCCGTCCTCTCGAAGATCATGCGTGCAGGCGAAGGCAAGATCCTGCGCAAGCTGCACCGCATCGCGGACCAGGTCAACTCCATCGAAGAGGACTTCGAAGGCCTCTCCGACGCCGAGCTGCGGGCCCTCACCGATGAGTACAAGCAGCGGTACGCCGACGGTGAGAGCCTGGACGACCTGCTCCCCGAGGCCTTCGCCACCGTCCGTGAGGCCGCCAGGCGCGTCCTGGGCCAGCGGCACTACGACGTCCAGATCATGGGCGGCGCCGCCCTGCACATGGGGTACGTGGCCGAGATGAAGACCGGTGAGGGCAAGACCCTCGTCGGCACCCTGCCCGCGTACCTGAACGCCCTGTCCGGTGAGGGCGTCCACATCATCACGGTCAACGACTACCTGGCCGAGCGCGACTCCGAGATGATGGGCCGCGTCCACCGCTTCCTCGGTCTGAGCGTCGGCTGCATCCTCGCCAACATGACGCCGGCCCAGCGCCGCGAGCAGTACGCCTGCGACATCACCTACGGCACGAACAACGAGTTCGGCTTCGACTACCTGCGCGACAACATGGCGTGGTCCAAGGACGAGCTCGTCCAGCGCGGGCACAACTTCGCCATCGTCGACGAGGTCGACTCCATCCTCATCGACGAGGCCCGTACGCCGCTGATCATCTCCGGCCCGGCCGACCAGGCCACCAAGTGGTACGGCGACTTCGCCAAGCTGGTCAAGCGCCTCAAGCGCGGCGAGCCCGGCAACCCGCTCAAGGGCATCGAGGAGACCGGCGACTACGAGGTCGACGAGAAGAAGCGCACGGTCGCCATCCACGAGTCCGGTGTCGCCAAGGTCGAGGACTGGCTGGGCATCGACAACCTGTACGAGTCGGTGAACACCCCGCTCGTGGGCTACCTGAACAACGCCATCAAGGCCAAGGAGCTCTTCAAGAAGGACAAGGACTACGTCATCATCGATGACGAAGTCATGATCGTGGACGAGCACACCGGCCGTATCCTCGCCGGCCGCCGTTACAACGAGGGCATGCACCAGGCCATCGAGGCCAAGGAAGCGGTGCCGATCAAGGACGAGAACCAGACCCTCGCCACGATCACGCTGCAGAACTTCTTCCGCCTCTACAAGCGCCGCGACCACGACGGCAAGGAAGTCCCCGGCCTGTCCGGCATGACCGGTACGGCGATGACCGAGGCCGCCGAGTTCCACCAGATCTACAAGCTCGGCGTGGTGCCCATCCCGACCAACCGGCCGATGGTGCGCAAGGACCAGTCCGACCTGATCTACCGCACCGAGGTCGCCAAGTTCGAGGCGGTCGTCGACGACATCGAGGAGAAGCACCGCAAGGGCCAGCCGATCCTCGTCGGCACGACGTCGGTGGAGAAGTCGGAGTACCTCTCGCAGCAGCTCAGCAAGCGCGGCATCCAGCACGAGGTGCTGAACGCCAAGCAGCACGATCGGGAGGCGTCGATCGTCGCCCAGGCCGGCCGCAAGGGCAGCGTCACCGTGGCCACCAACATGGCCGGCCGTGGTACGGACATCAAGCTCGGCGGCAACCCCGAGGACCTCGCCGAGGCGGAGCTGCGCCAGCGCGGCCTCGACCCCGAGGAGCACATCGAGGAGTGGGCGCACGCCCTGCCCGAGGCGCTCGAGCGCGCCGAGGAGGCGGTCAAGGCCGAGAAGGAGGAGGTCGAGAAGATCGGCGGCCTCTACGTCCTGGGCACCGAGCGGCACGAGTCGCGGCGCATCGACAACCAGCTGCGCGGTCGTTCCGGCCGTCAGGGCGACCCCGGCGAGTCCCGCTTCTACCTCTCGCTCGGTGACGACCTGATGCGGCTGTTCAAGGCCCAGATGGTGGAGCGCGTGATGTCCATGGCGAACGTGCCGGACGACGTGCCGATCGAGAACAAGATGGTCACGCGCGCGATCGCGTCCGCCCAGTCGCAGGTGGAGACGCAGAACTTCGAGACGCGCAAGAACGTCCTGAAGTACGACGAGGTCCTCAACCGGCAGCGTGAGGTCATCTACGGCGAGCGGCGCCGTGTCCTGGAGGGCGAGGACCTGCAGGAGCAGATCCAGCACTTCATGGACGACACCATCGACGCCTACGTCCAGGCGGAGACCGCCGAGGGCTTCCCCGAGGACTGGGACCTGGACCGGCTGTGGGGCGCGTTCAAGCAGCTGTACCCGGTGAGCGTCACCGTCGAGGAGATCGAGGAGGAGGCCGGCGACCGGGCCGGGCTGACGGCCGAGTTCATCTCCGAGTCCATCAAGGACGACATCCGCGCCCAGTACGAGGCCCGTGAGACGCAGCTCGGTTCCGAGATCATGCGCGAGCTGGAGCGCCGGGTCGTGCTGTCGGTCCTGGACCGCAAGTGGCGCGAGCACCTCTACGAGATGGACTACCTCCAGGAGGGCATCGGCCTGCGCGCGATGGCGCAGAAGGACCCGCTGGTCGAGTACCAGCGCGAGGGCTTCGACATGTTCCAGGCCATGATGGACGGCATCAAGGAGGAGTCCGTCGGCTACCTGTTCAACCTGGAGGTCCAGGTCGAGCAGCAGGTCGAGGAGGTCCCGGTCGAGGAGGTCAAGCCGGTGGCCGACCTGGAGAAGCAGGACGCGGTGCCCGCGCAGGCGGGACCGCGCCCCGAGATCCGGGCCAAGGGGCTCGACGCCCCGCAGCGGCGGAACCTGCACTTCTCCGCGCCGACGGTGGACGGCGAGGGCGGCACCATCGAGGGTGACTTCGCCACCGACGACGAGCCGGTGCGCTCCGAGGCGGACGGCCTCACCCGCGCGGAGCGCCGCAAGCAGGCGCGGGGCGGGCGTCGCCGCAAGAAGTGAGCGGTGATGAGCAGGCCGAGGGCCGGGCACCCCAGGGTGCCCGGCCCTCGGCCTTCGCGCGTGCGCTCAGCGGGGGTCCGGGCGGTGCGCCCGCGGACCGCCCAGTTCCACGGCGGTGCAGCGCCAGCGCAGGTCCCGGCCCTGTTCCAGCCGGAAGGCCATGGCGCGCAGCCTGTCCCCGGCCCCGATCCGGGCGAACACCTCGAGGGCGCCCTCGCGGGGCTCGAACCAGCCGATGTCGCGCACGACGGGACGGGCGCCCCGGGTGCGCAGCGGCCCGCGCTCGGCGAGCCGCACCAACTCGTCGTAGGCCCGCCCGGCGGTGTGCCGCAGCATCGCGTGCACGGGACGCTGCCCGCTGAGGACGGCGAGCAGCAACTCGGCGAAGTGGTCGGTGGGCCCGGGCCGGAGGACGACGGGACGGCGGGGAGGCCGGCCGGTGACCCGCGGGCGGGCGCCGGCCGGCGGACGGTTGTCGGCCGGCCGGGTCGGGAGGACCGCGGCGGCCGGCCGGCGCCCGCCGGGAGAGGGGGCGGAGAGGGCCCTGCCGGTGGGGACCCGGGGTGGGGCGGTGCCCGTGGGGGACGGGCGGCCCTGGTCGGGGGAAGGGCGGAACGTGGTGCTTCCCGCGGCTGTGCCGGGCGCGGTGGCGGCCGGGCGGCCCTGGGCGGGGTGAGCGGTGGGTGCGGGTCCTCCCGGGACCGTGCGGGGCGCGGTGGTGCCGGTGG
>NZ_LGCN01000251.1 GCF_001279005.1 Streptomyces caelestis | reverse complement strand
GTGCCGCTGGAACGCGAAGAACACGACCGCCGGCGCCACCGACCGGGTGGGGGGTCCCGCACTCGCTCCCTCCCCTGGTCCATCCGCGCGGACACGCTGAGCGCGGTGGCCGAGCGCCCTGCGCCGGGGTCCCGTCAGCCGCCGTGGAGGCCGTGCGGACGCTGCGGGTGGGACGGCGGCTGCGGAGACCCGGCGTACGGGTTCCCGCCCGTGCCGGGCGCGTAGGGATTGCCGCCCGCGCCGGGGACGTACGGGTGCCGCGGGTGCGGAGCGTACGGGTTCCCCTGCGGCGGTACGTGGGGCAGTCCCGCCGGCGGTACCGGCGGGACGGGGCCCGGCACCGGCGGCGGGCCGGCCGGGTGGGCGCCCAGCCGGATGCCGTAGCGCCGCTTCAGCCGGCCCGCCTCCGCCAGGGCGATCGCCGTGACGGTCACCGGGGCGCCCAGGACGAAGACGACGCCCATGGTGAGGCCGAGCCCGTGCAGATCGCCGGTGACGAGGTCGGGGATCGCCATCAGCCAGCTGGTCACCGTGGCGAGCAGGGCCGGCAGGCAGCGGTGCACGGCGGCCGTGCCGAAGAAGTTGCCGCTCACCCGTACGGCTCCGGAGATCACGAAGACGATCATCCACATCATCGTCAGGCCGCCGCCCAGGGTCACGAGCATGCTGCCCGACCCGCTCGTCGTCTGCACCAGCAGCACCAGCGCGACCACGCAGCCGATGAACAGCAGGAGCAGCTTCAGGGAGTCGAGCAGCGGTGCCCGCAGCCGGCGCACGGTGCCGGTGCGCCGCCAGACGAAGAGCATCACGCCGACCGTCAGCGGGGTGAGGAGCAGCAGCACCGCCGAGGCGGTCAGCGCGTTCTCCAGCAGCTCCGTGACGTCGAAGCCGCCCTCCAGGACGGTGTAGACGCCGATGGAGGCGACCGCTCCGGCGATGACCCTGAAGCGCTTGAGCCGCTCGATGGACGGGTCGAGCGGCTGCGGGATCCACGCGGGGTGGAACACCGCCCTCGCGACGTGATGGGGTTTCAGGAAGGTCCGGGCCCTCAGCGTTCCGCCGGTCCACCTTCCGGACGCACGTGCCACTTCGTACTCCCCCGAGCGCTCGCCGCGATGATCGCGGGGGATTCTACGGGAAGCGGACGGCGCCCGGCCGCCCGCTTCCCCGCGCCGTGCTCACCGCCGGCCGCGCAGCTCCCGGTAGGTGGCGACGAGGGCCCGGGTGGAGGCGTCCAGGCCCGGCACGTCGGCTCCTTCGGTGAGGGCGGGCTCGACGCGCTTGGCGAGGACCTTGCCGAGTTCGACGCCCCACTGGTCGAAGGAGTCGATGTTCCAGATCGCGCCCTGCACGAACACCTTGTGCTCGTAGAGCGCGACGAGCTGGCCGAGCACGGACGGCGTCAGCTCCCGCGCGAGGATGGTGGTCGTGGGGTGGTCGCCCTTGAACGTCCTGTGCGGGACCAGTTCCTCCGGCACCCCTTCGCCGCGCACCTCGTCCGGGGTCTTGCCGAAGGCGAGGGCCTGGGTCTGGGCGAAGAAGTTGGCCATCAACAGGTCGTGCTGGGACTTGAGTTCGTCGCTCAGCTCGGCGACGGGCTCGGCGAAGCCGATGAAGTCCGCCGGGATCAGCTTCGTCCCCTGGTGGATCAACTGGTAGTAGGCGTGCTGCCCGTTGGTGCCGGGTGTGCCCCACACCACCGGCCCCGTCTGCCACTCGACCTCGCGCCCGTCCCGGCCGACGTACTTGCCGTTGGACTCCATGTCGAGCTGCTGGAGGTAGGCGGTGAACTTCGACAGGTAGTGCGAGTACGGCAGTACCGCGTGCGACTGCGCGTCGTGGAAGTTGCCGTACCAGACGCCGAGCAGACCCAGCAGCAGCGGCACGTTGGACTCGGCGGGGGCGGTGCGGAAGTGCTCGTCGACGAGGCGGAAGCCGTCGAGCATCTCCCGGAAGCGGTCCGGGCCGATGGCGATCATCAGCGACAGGCCGATCGCGGAGTCGTAGGAGTAGCGGCCGCCGACCCAGTCCCAGAACTCGAACATGTTCGCCGTGTCGATGCCGAACTCGGCGACCTTCTCGGCGTTCGTCGACAGGGCGACGAAGTGCTTGGCGACCGCCTCCTCTCCCCCGCCGAGGGCGTTCAGCAGCCAGGTCCGCGCGGAGGTGGCGTTGGTGACCGTCTCGATGGTGGTGAAGGTCTTGGACGCGATGACGAACAGCGTCTCGGCCGGGTCCAGGTCCCGGGTGGCCTCGTGCAGGTCGGCGCCGTCCACGTTCGACACGAAGCGGACGGTGAGGTCGCGGTCGGTGAAGGCGCGCAGCACCTCGTACGCCATGGCGGGGCCGAGGTCGGAGCCGCCGATGCCGACGTTGACGACGTTGCGTATGCGCTTGCCGGTGTGGCCGGTCCACTCGCCGGAGCGGACGCGGCCGGCGAAGTCGGCCATCTTGTCGAGGACGGCGTGCACGGCCGGGACGACGTTCCCCCCGTCGACCTCGATCACCGCGTCCCGCGGGGCCCTCAGCGCGGTGTGCAGGACGGCCCGGTCCTCGGTGGTGTTGATCCGCTCGCCGCGGAACATGGCGTCACGCAGTCCGGACACGTCGGTGGCGGCGGCCAACTCCCGCAGCAGCCGCAGCGTCTCGTCGGTGATCAGGTGCTTGGAGTAGTCGACGTACAGGTCACCGACCCGGAGGGTGTACCCGGTGCCGCGGCCGGGGTCGGCGGCGAACAGCTCGCGCAACCGCACCTCGCCGAGCTCCTCGCGGTGCTTGGCCAGTGCGGTCCACTCGGGCGTCTGATTGAGCCTGGTACGACCGTCTGCGTTCATCTCGGACTTCAGCCTTCTTCCTTGGGTGGCCCCGCTGTCCCCAACCTAATTGATCAGCGGTGAACAGGACGGAAGAAGAAGACCGAGGGAATCCGAAGCGGACCGGTCTAGATCTCGCCCCGCAGTTTGGCGAGCGCCTCGGCGAGGATCGCCTCGCCGTCCGCGTCGCTGCGCCGCTCCCGCACATAGGCGAGGTGCGTCTTGTAGGGCTCGGTGCGCGGCGGGTCCGGCGGGTTGTCGCGGTCCTGCCCGGCCGGGAATCCGCAGCGGGGGCAGTCCCAGGTATCGGGCACCTGCGCGTCGCTCGCGAAGCTCGGCTGTGTCTCGTGCCCGTTGGAGCACCAGAAGGAGATGCGCAACCGGGGCGCGGACTCGCCGCGCTCGGCCTCGCCCATCGGGCCCGCCCCGACCCGGCTTCCCCGGATCGCGTTGCCACTTGCCACGGTCGTAACTCCCTGCGTGATGGTGCCGCGAAGCGAGTCGGCGTTCCGCTTCGCTGCGAGCGCCTCAGTCTACGTAAGGCCCAACGCACGTCCAGTGTGGGGAGTTACCGCCCCCGTATCCAGACGCAGGCCCCATGATAGGCCGCGCTCAGCGGCGCGTACCGAACATGGGGCCTTACGTGCGGAATGCTTGGGAAATGGGTGCGTGGCGCGCCCTCGGATCAGTTGTTCATCTTCATGGTGATGCCGAGCACGACGATGCACGCGAACCAGAGCAGACCGACCACGAGGGTGATCCGGTCGAGGTTGCGCTCGGCGACCGAGGAGCCGCCGACGGAGGACTGCATGCCACCACCGAACATGTCGGAGAGGCCGCCGCCCTTCCCCTTGTGCATCAGCACCAGCAGCATCAGCAGCAGGCTGAAGACGATCAGGGCGATGGAGAACCCCAGAACCACGGCTGGACCAACTTCCTCGGATGCGGATGGACGACGCGGGGCCCAGCATGCTGCTGGACCCCGCAAGGGTACGACGGATCGTCGCTACGGCCTACTCCCGGCCCGTCGGTTCGCCTCCGGGGCGCTCCCGGCCGGTGTCGGGCCCCTGCGGCTCACTGGTCGCGGAAACGAACGATCTTGACGAACTCGTCGGCGTCCAGCGAGGCGCCGCCGACCAGGGCGCCGTCGATGTCGGCCTGCGCCATGATCTCGGCGACGTTGCCGGACTTGACCGACCCGCCGTACTGGATGCGGACCTTGTCGGCCAGCTCCTGGTCGTACAGCTCGGCGAGCTTGCCGCGGACGGCCGCGCAGACCTCCTGCGCGTCCTCGGCGCCGCAGACCTTGCCGGTGCCGATGGCCCACACCGGCTCGTAGGCGATCACGACCGTCGCGGCCTGCTCGGCCGGAAGGTCCTTCAGACCGCCCTCGACCTGGGCGAGGGTGTGGACGACGTGGTTGCCCGCCTCGCGGACCTCCAGCTCCTCGCCGACGCAGAGGATGGGGGTGATGCCGTGCTTGTAGGCGGCCTTCACCTTGGCGTTCACGATCTCGTCGGTCTCGGCGTGGTACTGGCGCCGCTCCGAGTGCCCGACGGCGACGTAGGCGCACTTCAGCTTGGCCAGCATCGGACCGGAGATCTCTCCGGTGTAGGCGCCGCCGTCGTGCGCGGAGATGTCCTGGGCGCCGTACTTGATCTTCAGCTTGTCGCCGTCGACCAGGGTCTGCACGGAGCGCAGGTCGGTGAAGGGCGGCAGGACGGCGACCTCGACGGCCTCGTAGTCCTTGTCGGCGAGGGCGAAGGCGAGCTTCTGGACGTGGGCGATGGCCTCGAGGTGGTTGAGGTTCATCTTCCAGTTGCCCGCCATCAGCGGCGTGCGGGTGGTCATTGAGGTCAGTCCTCCAGTGCGGCGAGGCCGGGGAGCGTCTTGCCCTCGAGGTATTCGAGGGAGGCGCCGCCGCCGGTCGAGATGTGGCCGAATGCCTGCTCGTCGAAGCCCAGGATGCGGACGGCCGCGGCGGAGTCGCCGCCGCCGACCACGGTGAAGCCCGGGGAGTCGATGAGGGCCTGGGCGACCGCCTTGGTGCCCTCGGCGTAATCGGGGTGCTCGAAGACGCCCATGGGGCCGTTCCAGAAGACGGTGGCGGCGTCGGCGAGCTTCGAGGCGTACAGCTTGCGGGTCTGCGGACCGATGTCCAGACCCATGTGGCCGGCCGGGACGGCGTCCGCGGCGACGTTGGCGGGGTGGGACGGCGCCTTGGTCTTCATGTCGGGGAACTCCGCGGCGACCAGCGTGTCGACCGGCAGCACCAGCTCGACGCCGTTCTTCTCGGCGCGCTCCAGGTACTCCCGGACGGCCGGGATCTGGTCCTCCTGCAGGAGGGACGTGCCGACCTCGTGGCCCTGGGCCTTGAGGAAGGTGTACGCCATGCCGCCGCCGATGAGGATGCGGTCGGCCTTGCCGAGCAGCTCGTCGATGACGGCGAGCTTGTCGGAGACCTTGGCGCCGCCGAGGGCGACGACGTAGGGCCGCTGGACCTCGTCGGTGAGCTTCTTCAGGACGCCGACCTCGGTGGCGATGAGGTGACCGGCGTAGTGCGGCAGCCGCGCCGGGAGGTCGAAGACCGAGGCGTGCTTGCGGTGCACCGCGCCGAAGCCGTCGCCCACGTACACGTCGGCGAGGGCGGCGAGCCGGTCGGCGAACTCGCCGCGCTCGGCGTCGTCCTTGCTGGTCTCGCCGGCGTTGAAGCGCAGGTTCTCGATGACCGCGACCTGTCCGTCGGCCAGGCCGGCGACGGTGGCGCCGGCGGACTCGCCGACGGTGTCGGTCGCGAACGCGACGTCGGCGCCGAGGAGTTCACCGAGGCGCGTGGCGGCCGGGGCGAGCGAGAAGGCGGGGTCCGGGGCGCCCTTGGGGCGGCCCAGGTGAGAGGCGACGACCACGCGGGCGCCCGCCTCGGCGAGGGCCTCGACGGTGGGCAGCACGGCGCGGATGCGGCCGTCGTCGGTGATGGTGGTGCCGTCCAGCGGCACGTTGAGGTCGGCGCGGACGAAGACCCGCTTGCCCGCGACGCCTTCGGAGAGGAGTTCGTCGATCGTCTTCATGGGGACTCCCTGGCTAGAGCAACGTGTTCAGCGACGTGATCGCTCGTGATCGCTCGTGATCGAAAGAGGGCGGCTGTTCCGATACGTGCGTCAGGGCTCGGCCGGCGCGTCACCGCACCGGCCGAGCCCTGCACTCATATCAGGCTGCCCGCTCCGCGATCAGAGCTGGTTGCCCACGAAGACCGTCAGGTCGACGAGGCGGTTGCTGTAGCCCCACTCGTTGTCGTACCAGCCGATGACCTTCACGCTCTTGCCGTCCTGGACCATGGTCAGGGACGAGTCGAAGGTGCAGGACGCCGGGGCGTTGACGATGTCGGAGGAGACGATCGCGTCCTCGGTGTACTCGAGGTAGCCCTTGAGCTCGCCCTCGGCGGCCTTCTGGAAGGCGGCGTTGACCTCTTCCTTGGTGACCTCGCGGGAGAGCTCCACGACCAGGTCGGTGACCGAGCCGGTGGGCACCGGGACGCGCATGGCCATGCCGTCCAGCTTGCCCTTGAGCTGCGGGAGCACCAGGGCGGTGGCCTTGGCGGCACCGGTGGTGGTCGGGATGATGTTCTCGGCGGCGGCACGCGCGCGGCGCAGGTCCTTGTGCGGGAAGTCCAGGATGCGCTGGTCGTTCGTGTACGCGTGCACCGTGGTCATCAGACCCTTGACGATGCCGAAGTTCTCGTCGAGGACCTTCGCCATCGGCGCCACGCAGTTGGTGGTGCAGGAGGCGTTGGAGATGACGTGGTGGTTGGCCGCGTCGTACTGCTCGTGGTTGACGCCCATGACGAGGGTGATGTCCTCGTTCTTCGCCGGGGCGGAGATGATGACCTTCTTGGCGCCGCCGGCGATGTGCTTCTCGGCGTCTTCCTTCTTGGTGAAGATGCCGGTCGACTCGATGACGATGTCGACGCCCAGCTCGCCCCACGGGATGTCGGCGGGGTTGCGCTCGGAGAGCACCTTGATCGTCCTGCCGTCGACGGTGATCGTGTCGGCGGTGTGCGAGACCTCCTGCTTGAGGCGGCCCAGGATCGTGTCGTACTTCAGCAGGTGGGCGGTGGTCGCGGTGTCACCCAGGTCGTTGACAGCCACGATCTCGATGTCCGCGCCCTGCTCCAGCAGCGCGCGGAAGTAGTTGCGACCGATGCGGCCAAAGCCGTTGATGCCTACGCGGATCGTCACGAACCGATCTCCTCGTTGGTACGCCGGCCCGATGTGCCGGCGAGCTGTATTTGGGATGTCCCCGACCACTGTCGACCCTACCTCTCCGGGGCCCCGGTCGTGACATCGAGTAGCCCATACCCGGCGAGGCGGCCCGTACCCGTCAGTAGGGTACGGACCGCCCGGGCCGGCGGTCCGTCGTCACCCGATCTCGTCACGGACCGTCAGCGCGCCTTGACGCGAGGTGTCACCCGTCCAGGGCGGCCAGCGCCTTCCTCAGCAGTGCGGTCCGCTCGGCCGCGGAGGTGAGGTGCTCCAGGCCGAAGCCCAGCAGCACGGTGTCGCCGGTGGTGACCGCCGCGTAGGTCCGGAACAGCTCTCCGGTGCGCGTCCAGTCCTTCAGGACGGCCGGGCTGCCCGCGGGCGGTCCGGAGACCGTCCAGGCGCCGAGCGAGCTCTCGAAGCCCTCGGTGTCGGCCGCGGTCGCCCCGGTCACCAGCGAGGTCTCGTCGGCGAGGACGCCGTGGCCGCCGCTGCCCGGGTCGGTGACGTAGGCGAGGGAGACCTCGACCGTCTTCCCGGCGTAGGCGCTCAGGTCGAACTCCACCCGCTGCCAGCCGCCGGAGGACCCGGTCAGGCTGTTCCAGGCGCCGGTGGTGCCGGTCGCGGCGCAGCCGTCGTCGCCCAGGGTCAGGTAGTGCTCCAGCCAGGGGTGCTCGCCGATGTAGAACCCGGCCGCGCACTCGGCCGGCACGGTGGTGCGGCTCGCGCCGCCCGCCTCGGGCAGGGTCGTCCAGTCGTCGGCGCCGGTGGTGTGCGCCTCGACGACGACGTGGTCGTAGCCCGGCTCGGTGTCCCACAGCAACTGGGTGCGCAGGGCGGGCTCGTCGGCCGCGGTGGTGCCGGTGAGATCGATGGTGCGGGTGAGGCGCTTGTAGCCGTCGTCGGTGTGCACGGCGGCGGCCATGGAGGAGCCGGCGTAGGGCCCGTACGGGTTGACCGTGCCGGGGAACTGCCCGGCGCCGGCGCTCGCGAACCGCGGGTACCGCTCGGCGGGCAGTTCGTCGGAGGTGACGCCGTAGGTGCCGGCCCCGTCCAGCGGGTTGCCGGGCGTGTCGCCGAGCGGGCCGGTGAAGCCGCCCAGGCTTCCGGAGCCGGTGAACGCCGTGGCCCCGGAGGTGGAGGTGCGGGAGTAGGCGCCCAGGTAGTACTGGCCGAAGTCGTCGGACAGGGCGCCGCCGCCGAGGTCGACGCTGCCGCCGGCCTGTTCGCCCGCCTCGACCAGCCGGCCGCCCTCGTTGAGGAAGGCCCGCAGCTGGAGCTGGGTGGCGATGCCCGGGGCGCCGGCGCCGGTGTGGTGGACGACCGTGTCGAAGTGGCTCAGCACGCCGAGCGCGTCCGGGGCCCCCCGCTCGGCGACGTCCCAGACCGCCGCGCGGCGGCCGTCGGCCTTCAGCGCGTCGACGTACTTCTGCGTCTGCGCGGCCTTCGCGCCCTCCTCGGAGACGACCAGGACGTCCGCGCGGGGGCGTTCGGCCACGGTGTAGGTGAAGTGCTCGCTGGAGACCCTCCCGCCGCGGCGGGCCTCGCCGGTGAACCAGACCTCGACCTTGTCGCCGGGCTCGCCGTGCCTCACCTTCGCCCGGTACTCGTCGAAGTGGAGGTTGTCCTCACCGCCGTAGCGCTCGCCGCCCTTCCAGGGCCTGAGGTCCACGTCGTGCGTACGGCCGCCGTTGACGCGGTACTTCAGCTCCTTGTCGCGCACGGCCTTGCGGACGACGACGGAGACCTCCTGGTCGGCGCCGCGCGCGTACGACGTGCCGAAGGCCGACGGGGTGAAGTCCGCGGCCTCCAGGCCGACGGACGAGGACGGCCGGTCGGGGTGGGAGGCGGTCTCGGCGACGGAGAGCGCGAACGGGACGTTCTTCGCGAACTCCTGCTGGATCAGCTTCTCGTCGTCGGGGAAGTTGAAGCCCGAGCGGCAGTCGCTCGCGTTCCACTCGTCGTCGGGGTCGGCCTCGGAGACGGTCTGGCAGGTCGACATCTCCGGGGTGAACATCGCCATGCCGTTGACGTTGGCCGCGTGGCCGTCGGCCTCGCCGTTGGTGGTGTACAGCTCGGAGGAGAGCTGCGGGTGGTAGCCGGGGATCGCCGAGTTGCCGGGCGTGCCGGCGAGGGCCTCGTAGAGGACGTCGTCGGGGGTCGGCGTGGCCACCTGCCAGCCGACTCCGTAGAGGAGGAGTTCGGCCGCGGAGTGGTAGTTGATGCCGTAGGTGAAGCCGATGCGCTTCTGGAAGGCGTCGATGGCCCTGGTCTCGGGCTCGGAGCCCGGGGCGGCGCCGCGGTAGGTCTGGCTGGTGGGGTTGGGCGACGAGCCCTCGTCGTCGTAGCCCCACTTGTAGGGGAAGTTGCGGTTGAGGTCGACGCCGTCGCCGGTGCCGATGGCGCCGTCGCCGTTGACGTCCCGCAGGTTCTTGCGCCAGAGGCGGTTGGCGTCGTCGGCGAAGGTGTGGTCGTAGCCGTCGGGGTTGGCGGAGAGGACGAACCACAGTTCCGTGGTGTCGACGATCTTCTTGATCCGCTTGTCCGTCCGGTACGCGTCCAGGTAGTGGTGCATCAGCCGCCGGGTCATCTCCGGCGTGATCCACTCGCGCGCGTGCTGGTTGGACATGTAGAGGACGGCCGGTTTGGCGCCGTCCTTCGTCTTCCCGGCCTTCTTGGTGAGCTTCAGGGCAAGGATGTCCTGGCCCCTGACCGTCCTGCCGATGGAGACGACCTTGGTGAGGTCGGGGTTCTCCCGCGCGGTGCGCAGGATCTCCTCCCGCAGACCGCCCGCTCCGCTGTACGGGCGGAACACGCCTTCGGCGGCGTCCTGGACGCGGGTCTCCGCCCGGGCGGAGAGCGCGTGCTCGGTGAGCTCGACGCCCTGTTCTTCCAGCTTCTCGGCCTGTCCGTCGGTGAGGTAGACCTCCACGGTGGCCGTGCCCCGGTCGGGCACCCGCTCACCGAGTTCGTGGCCGTCCTGCCCCGCCGCGAGGAGCAGGGACACCTGCGCCTTGGTGACGTCGGCGCGGAAGACCTTGACCTCGTCGGTGTCCGAGGCCGCGGGGCCCGCGGGTCGTGCCTGGGCGATGGGCGCGAAGCCCGCTCCGCCGAGCAGGAGCGTGCCGACAGCGAGGATCGATCTCGCTCTGTGTCTCATGTGCCCCCCTGGGAGTGGTCCGCCACGGCGGCGAACAGATGCCAGGCTCATGACACAACATGATCGAGTCAAGGGCGCCGTCGCGACACGGAAAACCGGCGCCGGTCACCCGAGTGGGCGTCGACGCCGGCTTCCTGACGGCCTGTCAGACCATCAGCTTGTCGTCCAGCTCCTCGCCGATGTTGGCCTCCGTGCCCGGGATGCCCAGGTCGGCGGCGCGCTTGTCGGCCATCGCCAGCAGCCGGCGGATCCGGCCGGCCACGGCGTCCTTGGTGAGCGGCGGGTCGGCGAGCGCCCCCAGCTCCTCCAGGGAGGCCTGCTTGTGCTCCATCCGCAGCCGGCCGGCCGCGGCGAGGTGCTCGGGGACGTCGTCGGCGAGGATCTCCAGGGCGCGCTGGACGCGGGCGCCGGCGGCGACGGCCGCGCGGGCGGAGCGGCGGAGGTTGGCGTCGTCGAAGTTGGCCAGCCGGTTCGCCGTGGCGCGCACCTCGCGGCGCATCCGGCGCTCCTCCCAGGCCAGCACCGACTCGTGCGCGCCGAGCCGGGTGAGCAGCGCGCCGATCGCGTCGCCGTCGCGGACCACGACCCGGTCCACGCCGCGCACCTCGCGCGCCTTGGCGGCGATCGACAGCCGACGGGCGGCGCCGACCAGGGCGAGCGCGGCCTCGGGGCCGGGGCAGGTCACCTCCAGGGAGGAGGAGCGGCCGGGCTCGGTGAGGGAGCCGTGGGCCAGGAAGGCGCCGCGCCAGGCCGCCTCGGCGTCACAGGTGGCCCCGGAGACCACCTGCGGCGGCAGGCCCCGGATCGGACGGCCGCGGCCGTCCACCAGACCCGTCTGGCGGGCCAGCTGGTCGCCGCCCGCGACCACCCGGACGACGTAGCGCGAGCCGCGCCGCAGCCCGCCCGGCGCCATCACGATCAGTTCGGAGCTGTGGCCGAAGATCTCCAGGATGTCCCGCTTGAGGCGGCGGGCCGCCATCGCGGTGTCCAGCTCCGCCTCGATCACGATGCGCCCGCTCACCAGGTGGAGGCCGCCGGCGAACCGCAGAATGGCGGAGACCTCCGCCTTCCTGCAGCAGGTCCGGGTGACGGGGAGCCGGGAGATCTCGTCCTTCACCGCTGCCGTCATCGCCATGGGCCGATCCTTCCATGCATCCGAAAAATACGGTCGTACGCGGCGGCCAACAGCTCCGGGTCGTGCCGGGGGCTTCCGTCGGGCCTGGCCACCGGGGCCAGCTCGACCGTGGCGCCGAACCGCTCGGCGGCGGCGGTCAGCGCATCACGGTCGGGCACGGCGGCCTCGTCGGCCAGCACCACGTCCAGGGCGAGTTTAGGGGCGTGTCGTCCCAAAACCTCCATATGACGCTGCGGGGAGAAGCCCTCGGTTTCTCCTGGCTGCGGGGCGAGGTTAAGGGAGAGTACCCGGCGCGCCTTGGTCTCGATGAGGGCGTCCAGCAGTTCCGGCACGAGCAGGTGCGGGATGACCGAGGAGAACCAGGAGCCGGGGCCGAGCACCACCCAGTCGGCGTCGAGGACCGCCGCGACCGCCTCGGGGACGGCGGGCGGGTCGTTCGGCACGAGGTGCACGGACTGCACCTCGCCCGGGGTGAGGGCGACGGTGGCCTGGCCGCGGACGGTGCCGGTCTCGCCGGGCCGCTCGGGGTCGTGCCCCTTGACCAGGGCCTGGAGCTCCAGCGGCACGGCGGACATGGGCAGCACGCGCCCGTGCGCGCCGAGCAGCCGGCCCACCAGGTCCAGCGCCTGGACGTGGTCGCCGAGCTGTTCCCACAGGGCGACGATCAGCAGATTGCCGACCGCGTGCTCGTGCAGATCGCCCTGGGACTGGAAGCGGTGCTGGATGACGCGGGCCCAGGTCTGGCCCCAGTCGTCGTCGCCGCACAGCGCGGCCAGGGCCTTGCGCAGGTCACCGGGCGGCAGCACGCCCAGCTCGTCGCGCAGGCGCCCGCTGGAGCCGCCGTCGTCCGCCACGGTGACGACGGCGGTGAGGTCGCCGGTGATCCGGCGCAGCGCGGCGAGCGAGGCGGACAGGCCCATGCCGCCGCCGAGGGCGACGACCTTGGGCTGGGCGCCCCGGCGGCGCGGCCTCGCGCCACGGGTCTCGGCCGGCCGGCTCACGCGCCCCTCGGGGACCGCTCTGCGCAGCCGGCTCAGCCGCGGAGTACGTGGTGTCATTCCCGTCCCATGTCCCGGTGGACCACCACCGTCTCCACACCCTCGGCGGCGAGCCGGGCGGCGAGCTTCTCCGACATGGCGACCGACCGGTGCTTGCCCCCGGTGCAGCCGACGGCGATGGTCACGTAACGCTTGCCCTCACGACGGTAGCCCGCGGCGACCAGCCGCAGCATCTCCGCGTACTGGTCGAGGAACTCCTTGGCGCCGGGCTGGCTGAGGACGTACGACGCCACCTCCTCGTTGAGGCCGGTGTACGGGCGCAGCTCGGGGACCCAGTGCGGGTTGGGCAGGAACCGCATGTCCACGACCAGGTCGGCGTCGACCGGGAGGCCGTACTTGAAGCCGAAGGACATGACGGTGGCCCGCAGCTCGGGCTCCTCCTCGCCGGCGAACTGGGCGTCCATCTTGGCGCGCAGCTCGTGCACGTTGAGGCTGGAGGTGTCGATCACCAGGTCGGCGTCGCCGCGCAGCTCGCGCAGCAGCTCCCGTTCGGCGGCGATGCCGTCGACGATCCGGCCGTCGCCCTGCAGGGGGTGCGGGCGGCGCACCGACTCGAAGCGGCGCACCAGGGCGTCGTCGGAGGACTCCAGGAAGACGGTCCGCCGGGTGACGCCCCGCGCGTCGAGGTCGGCGAGGGACTCGCGGAGGTTGTCGAAGAAGCGCCGGCCGCGGACGTCGACGACGACCGCGATCCGCGCCACGTTGCCCTGGGAACGCGCGCCGAGCTCCACCATGGTGGGGATCAGCGCGGGCGGCAGGTTGTCCACGACGAACCAGCCGAGGTCCTCCAGACACTTCGCGGCCGTCGAACGGCCGGCCCCGGACATGCCGGAGATGATCACCAGCTCGGGGATGGCCGCCTCCGGCACCCCGGCCTTTTCCTTGCCCGTACTCACCTGTGCTCCGTCGTCCTGGCGGGCGGCGGTCCGGCCGGCCCCGCTCCCGCCCGTCTCCTGCTGGGTCCGGTCCCGCTCCGGCGCGGGTCCCGTCTCGTGCTCGGTCATCGATCCTGCCCCCGTCGTTCGTCCGGGGCGCCCGTGGAGACGGGCTCCCCGGGAGAACCCGTCGTCTGCCCGGGTTCTTCCGTGTCATCCATGATCTCGCCCGTCGCCGTGTTGACGGCGGGGGCGGCGGGTGCCGCCCGGTCGAGGGCCGCGACGATCGTCTCGGCCGTCTTGCGGCCTATGCCCGGAACCTCGCAGATCTGGTCGATTGTCGCCGATCGCAGCCTCTTCACCGAACCGAAGTGCTTGATCAGCGCCTGCTTGCGGGTCTCGCCGAGGCCGGGCACCTCGTCCAGCGGGCCGGCCCGGAAGCGCTTGGCGCGCTTGGCGCGCTGGTAGGTGATCGCGAACCGGTGGGCCTCGTCGCGGACCCGCTGGAGCAGGTAGAGGCCCTCGCTGGTGCGCGGCAGCACCACCGGGTCGGTCTCGCCCGGCAGCCAGACCTCCTCTAGCCGCTTGGCGAGGCCGCACACCGCGATGTCGTCGATGCCCAGCTCGTCCAGCGCCCGCTGGGCCGCCGCGACCTGGGGCGCGCCGCCGTCGACGACGACCAGCTGCGGCGGGTAGGCGAAGCGCCTGGGGCGGCCCTCGTCCTCCGTGAGGGTGGTCACGGGCGGCTCGGCGAGGCCCGCGGAGGAGTCCTCCGCGCCGGGCTCCCCGCCGTCGGCCCACTCCCCCGTCCGCTCCTTCTCCGCGAGGTAGCGCCGGAAGCGGCGGGTGATCACCTCGTGCATGGAGCGGACGTCGTCCTGTCCCGCGAAGCCCTTGATCTGGAAGCGGCGGTACTCGCTCCTGCGGGCCAGACCGTCCTCGAAGACGACCATGGAGGCCACCACGTCGTCGCCCTGGAGGTGCGAGATGTCGTAGCACTCGATCCTCAGCGGGGCACTGTCCAGCTCCAGGGCGTCGGTGATCTCCTCCAGCGCGCGCGAGCGCGTGGTCAGGTCGGAGGCGCGCTTGGTCTTGTGCAGCACGAGCGCCTGCTGGGCGTTGCGCTCCACGGTCTCCATCAGGGCCCTCTTGTCCCCGCGCTGCGGGATCCGCAGGGAGACGCCGGAGCCGCGCCGCCCGGTCAGCCACTGCTGGACCGGCTCCACCGGGTCGGGCAGGGCGGGGACCAGGACCTCCCGGGGGACCGCGTCGCCGGTCTCCTCGCCGTAGAGCTGCTGCAGCGCGTGCTCGACGAGGGCGCCGGTGGTGATCTCCTCGACCTTGTCGGTGACCCAGCCGCGCTGGCCGCGCACGCGTCCGCCGCGCACGTGGAAGATCTGGACGGCCGCCTCCAGTTCGTCCTCGGCGACCGCGATCAGGTCGGCGTCGGTGGCGTCGGCGAGCACGACCGCGCTCTTCTCCATGGCCTTCTTCAGGGCCGCGATGTCGTCGCGCAGCCGGGCGGCCCGCTCGTACTCCATCTCCTCGGCCGCCTGTGCCATCCGCCGCTCCAGGCGACGCAGGTAGGCGCCCGTGCGGCCGGTCATGAAGTCGGAGAACTCCTCGGCCAGTCCGCGGTGGTCCTCGGCGGAGATGCGGTCCACGCACGGCGCCGAGCACTTGTCGATGTAGCCGAGCAGACAGGGGCGGCCGGTGCGGGCGGCGTTCTTGAAGACCCCGGCCGAGCAGGTGCGCACCGGGAAGACCCGCAGCAGCAGGTCCACGGTGTCCCGGATCGCCCACGCGTGCGTGTACGGGCCGAAGTACCGGACGCCCTTCTTCTTGTGACCGCGCATCACCTGCACGCGCGGGAACTCCTCGTTCATCGTCACCGCGAGGTACGGGTAGCTCTTGTCGTCGCGGTACTTGACGTTGAACCGGGGGTCGTACTCCTTGATCCAGGAGTACTCCAGCTGGAGCGCCTCGACCTCCGTGGACACCACCGTCCACTCCACGGACGCGGCCGTGGTGACCATGGAGCGGGTGCGCGGGTGCAGCCCGGCCAGGTCCTGGAAGTAGTTCGCCAGGCGCTGGCGCAGGCTCTTCGCCTTTCCGACGTAGATCACCCTGCGGTGTTCGTCGCGGAAACGGTAGACCCCCGGCGAGTCGGGGATCTCACCCGGTTTGGGGCGGTAGCTGGAGGGGTCGGCCATGTCTCACACCCTACTGGCGGGGACCGACACCGCGACGGGCCTGTGGACGCGGGGGCCGGGAGGGGCCCGGATGGGTTACGGGGTGCGGGAAACGGGAAGGTGGGGGGTCCGTCCCTCGGGTGATCGGCGGACGGTCACGAGTCGGAGGGCTGGTCGGATGCGACAGACGCGGATCGAGAAACCACGACGGCCGGCCCGGACCCGCCGGTACGCGGACGAGACGTCCGGTCCCGCCGGCTCCCTCGACCCGCGCGATCCCGACATCGTGCGCGCGAAGCGCCTGCGGTCGCGGTGGGAGGGCCGGGACGGGGGCGGCGCGTCGTAGGGCCGGCGCCCCTCTTTCGGCCCTCCCGGCCGGGCGGCGCCGGGCGGACCGTGCGGACGGTCACCGGGTCGTGGGCACGGACCACTGGACGGTGCCCGCGGACTCCGAGCGGGAGCAGTGGGGGTGCGCCCCCGGCGGACGGTCGGAGCACCGGCTTTCGGAACGGGCCGGGGCCGGGCCGTCACCGTCATGGCGGGACACGGCTTCACCGCGGAGCACCGCCCCCTGGGGGCTTGGCACTCGACCGGCCGCGCTCGGTGGCGGGTCGCGTTCCGCGGGCCGGCCCGCGGCGGAGCCGGCCGGCGGTGAAGCGCTCCTTCGCCGAAGGCGCCGGCCCGACCTGCGTGCTGGTCGACGGGCTGCTCGGGCCGCAGGTCACCCCTGGGGGAATCCGCCTGACCGGCCGCGTGCCCTCGGAGCTCGCCCGGGAGGTGGAGGCGTACGCGGTCGAGCACGACACGGGACTCCGGTACAGCCCGGGGGGCGACCTGTTCGTCGACGGCTTCGGGATCGAGCCGGGCGCGCGGCGCGCCGGCGACGCCGTGGTGACCCGGGCCCCGTCCTTCCGCACGGGAGACATCGCGGGCGCTTCCCGGGACCTCGTCCCCGCGGAGGTCCGACGCCACTGGCAGGGCGGCTTCACCACGAGCGGCGGCCCGGGCCGCTTCCGCGGGGCCCGCCGTGGGGCGTCAGGTGTTGTCGGGACTTGGTCAACACGCTTCAATGCGGGGGAACTCCGGGCCCTGGACGACGGCGTACGGATGTGAAGACTCCGCCGCGCCGGCGGGGGGCGGCTCCGGGGTGCCCGCGCGACGGCCCGACCAGCCGTCGCGGACTTCACAGAAAGGCCCCTGCATGCCGCACGCCACACCGCACGCGGACCTCGTCACCGCGGAACTGGACTCGGTCCTGCGCGGCGGCCCCTTCCACGTCGCCCTGCGGGCGGCGATCGCCGCGCGGGGACTGCCGTTGCAGCGGGTGCAGCACCATCTGTCGCGCCACGGCGTGAAGGTCGGCGTCACCAGTTTGAGTTACTGGCAGCAGGGGGCACGCCGCCCGCAGCGTCCGGAGTCGCTGCGCGCCGTGCGGGCGCTGGAGGAGATCCTGCGACTGCCGGAGGAGTCGCTGATCCGACTGCTCGCCGAGCCGGACGAGCACGCGCCGGCCCGGCACTCCGCCGGGCGGTCCCACCGCTCCCTCGTCGAGGCCTCGGGCGTACGGGAACGGCTGCTGGCCCAACTCGGCGTCCCGCGCGACGGCGGACTGCGCACCCTGGGGCACCACGAGCGGATACGGATCGGGGCGGGCCGCGAACTGGCGGAGCGCGAGTCGCACCACATCGTGCGCGCGTACCGGGACGGCGTCGACCGCTACGTGGCCGTCCACCACGGCGACCCCGGGGCCACGCCGGAACGGATGACCGTGCACGCCCTGGAGAACTGCCGTACCGGACGCGTCCGTTGGCACCACGACACCGGGGTGCTCGCGGCCGAGCTGCTCTTCGACACCCGGTTGCGGACCGGTGACACCTTCCTCTTCCGCTACGCCGTCGAGGACGGCACGGCGGGCGTCTCGCGCGAGTACGTGCGCGGGGCGGAGTCCCCCGGCGGCCAGTACGCGCTCCAGGTGTGCTTCGACTCCGGGGTGCTCCCGGTGCGCTGCCACCGGTTCACCCAGCATTCGGCGGCGGCGCCGCGCGGCGGCCACCAGGAGCTGGCGCTCAGCGAACGGCACCGCTCGGTGCACCTGGTGGAACCGCGCGTGCGGTCGGGTCATGTGGGGATCGCCTGGGACTGGGACTGACCGCGGTCCGGCCGGTCAGCCCGGTCAGGTCTGCGGCTTGGCGACCAGCGTGCCGTTCCTCACCTCGACGGCCATCGCCTTCAGGGGGGCCACCGCCGGCTCGCGCAGCACCTTTCCGGTGGTGGCGTCGAACTCGCTGCCGTGGCAGGGGCAGATCAGCCTGGTGCCCTCGAGCTTGTTGACGGGGCATCCCGCGTGGGTGCAGACGGTGTCGTACGCCTTGAGGGTGCCGTCCGCGCTCCGGCTGACCACGACGTTGTGGTCCCGGTACAGCTTCGCGCCGTTCTCGGCGACCTCGCTCTCGGGGCCCAGCTCGGTGGGGCCGGTAAGCCGCGCGGGGCCCTCCTCGGTCCTTCCGCACGCGGTGAGGCCCAGTGCGGCGACGGGGGTGAGGGCCGCGCCCCGCAGGACGGTACGGCGGCTCGCGGCGGGGCGGGCGGACATGCGGGCTCCACGGGTGGGACGGCGGTGCGGGTCTGGACACCGGGGACGATACCGGGGCTGACCACCCCGATCGCGGGCGGGTGGTGACCTCACAGCCGCCCCGCCCCCGCGGGCGGTCGTGCCTCCCCCAGCGCCCTGAGGGTCCGGGAGGTGCCCCCGGGGGCGACGGGGGTCCCCGCTCATGGGGGTCCCACCGCTCGAGCGAAGTCGGGAGGGCGGGCGCGCCGGCACCCCGTCGGCGCCGGGCTGCGCGACCTCCCCCGGCCCGCACCGACGCGCGGGCGCAAACGCTTGCGCAAACGATTGCGCAAGCGTTTACGCCCACCCCCCGCATGGGATACGGTCCCACCCCAGTACGTGATGCGCACCGGCGTCGAAGGAGACCCCCCATGGCGACCATGGCGGACGTGGCACGCAGCGCGGGCGTCTCCGTGGCGACCGTCTCCCACGTCCTGAACGACACCCGCCCGGTGCTCCCCCACACCCGCCGGGCCGTCCTCGACGCCGTCGAGGAACTCGGCTACACCCCCAACACCCTGGCCCGCTCCCTGGTGACGTCCCGCACCCGCTCGATCGGGCTGGCGGTGTCCGCGATCAGCAATCCGTACTTCACGGAGATCCTCCAGGGCGTCGAGGCCGCCGCCCTGGAGCACGGCTACAGCCTCCTCATCGCCGATCCGCACGACGACCCGGCGCACGAGCGCAAGGTCGTCCAACTGCTGCACGAGCGCCGTGTGGAGGGCATGATCGTCGCGCCCTCCGCGCAGCCGCGCGCGTTGCTCGCCTATCTCGGGCGTCACCGGGTGCCGGCCGTCTTCCTGGACCGGCTGGTCGACATGCCGGAGGACGACGCGGGGCCCCGCTTCGACCAGGTGTGCGCCGAGAGCACGGAACCGACGGCCCGGCTGGTCACGCACCTCTCCGGTCTGGGCCACCGCCGCATCGCCCTGGTCGCGGGGCGGCCGGGGCTCAGCACGACCGCCGAGCGGATCACCGGGTACCGGCACGGACTCGCCGCCTCCGGACTGCCGTACGACGAACGGCTGCTGGTGCACGGCCATTCGGAGTCGGCGGGCGCGGAGCGGGCCACCACCGCTCTGCTGTCCCTCGGTTCGCGTCCCACCGCGCTGGTCACCGCCAACAACGCCATGACGATCGGGGCGCTGCGTGCCCTGCGGGCGCACGGCCTGTCCGTGCCCGGGGACATCGCGCTGTGCTGTTTCGACGACTTCGCGTGGGCGGATCTGTTCACCCCCCGCCTCACGGCGATCGCGCAGCCCAGCAGGGACCTCGGCGCCCGGGCCGTGCGCGTCCTCCTGGACCGCCTCGCCGAGCCGGACCGTCCCGCGCGGACCGAACGGCTCCCGTGCGCCTTCGTGCACCGCGCCTCCTGCGGCTGCCCGGACGGACCGGAGCGGACCGAACAGCCCAAGAGTCCCGATCTCCCGACGGAAGGAACCCCCTCGTGATCGTCGTAGCCGGTGAGGCACTGATCGACCTGGTACCGCGCGGTGCGGGTGCGCTCGCGGCGCTGACGCCGGCGCTCGGCGGCGGACCGTTCAACACGGCGGTGGCGCTGGGCCGCCTCGGCTCCCCCGCCGCGTTCTGCTCGCGGGTGTCGCGGGACGCCTTCGGTGCGGCGCTGCTGGACCGGCTGCGGGAGACCGGTGTGGACGTGTCGTCGGTGCAGCGCGGCGACGAGCCGACGACGCTGGCCGTCGCCACGGTCGGCACGGACGGCTCGGCGGCGTACTCCTTCTACGTGGAGGGGACCGCGGACCGGCTGTTCACGGCCCCCGACGCGTTGCCGGCCGGGACCCGCGCGGTGTCCTTCGGGACCTGCTCGCTGGTGCTGGAGCCGGGCGCGAGCGCGTACGAGGAGCTGATGCGCGCCGCCTCCGCACGGGGCGTCTTCACCGCGCTGGACCCCAACATCCGTCCGGGTCTCATCCCCGACCCGGACGCCTACCGGGCCCGGTTCCGGAGCTGGCTGCCGTCGGTGTCGCTGCTGAAGCTGTCCGCGGAGGACGCCGAGTGGCTCGGCGGGTCCCCGAAGGAGTGGCTGGCGGCCGGCCCGGCGGCGGTCGTGGTCACCCGGGGCGGCGACGGACTGACCGTGTTCACCCGCGAGGGCGGCGAGTACGCCGTGCCGGGTGAGCGGGTCGAGGTGGTGGACACGATCGGTGCCGGTGACACGGTGAACGCGGCGCTGCTGCACGGCCTCGCCGTGCGGGACGCGCTCAGTGACGCGGGCGTGGCCGCGCTGGGCGGTGAGGGCTGGACGGACCTGCTCGGCTTCGCGGCGCGGGCTGCGGCGATCACCTGCTCACGCGCGGGCGCGGAGCCGCCGTACGCCCGTGAACTGGAGCCGGAGACCGCCTGACGCACGTACGCGCCGTGCCGCACGGGGTCTCCGTGCGGCACGGCGCGTGCCGGTGCGGGCCGGTCAGCCCTTGGCCGCCCGCGTCGTCTTCTTCGCGGCGGCCTTGGTGGCCGTCTTCTTGGCCGCCGTGCCGTCGACCGTCCTGGTGGCCGTCTTCCTGGTGGTGGCCCTGGCGGCGACCGTCTTCCTCGCCGCCGCCTTGCGCGGGGCCGGCGCGTGCGCGGCGTCGCTGATCCGCTCCGCTCCCAGGATGTCCCGCAGGAACTTGCCGGTGTGGCTGGCCGGAACGCCGGCGACCTGCTCCGGGGTGCCCTCCGCGACGACCAGGCCGCCGCCGGAACCGCCCTCGGGCCCCATGTCGACGACCCAGTCGGCGGTCTTGATCACATCGAGGTTGTGCTCGATGACGATGACCGTGTTGCCCTTGTCGACCAGGCCGGACAGGACCTTCAGCAGCTTGCTGATGTCCTCGAAGTGCAGACCGGTGGTCGGCTCGTCCAGCACGTAGACCGTGCGGCCGGTGGAGCGCTTCTGCAGCTCGCTGGCGAGCTTCACGCGCTGTGCCTCGCCGCCGGACAGGGTGGTCGCGGACTGGCCGAGCCGGACGTAGCCGAGACCGACGTCGTTGAGCGTCCTCAGGTGGCGGGCGATGGCCGGGACGGCCTCGAAGAAGTGCATGGCCTCTTCGATCGGCATGTTCAGGACGTCGGCGATGGACTTGCCCTTGTAGTGGACCTCCAGGGTCTCCCGGTTGTACCGGGCGCCGTGGCAGACCTCGCACGGGACGTACACGTCCGGGAGGAAGTTCATCTCGATCTTGATGGTGCCGTCGCCCGCGCAGTTCTCGCAGCGGCCGCCCTTGACGTTGAAGGAGAAGCGGCCGGGCAGGTAGCCGCGGACCTTCGCCTCGGTGGTCTCGGCGAACAGCTTGCGGACGTGGTCGAAGACACCCGTGTACGTCGCCGGGTTGGAGCGCGGGGTGCGGCCGATGGGCGACTGGTCGACGTGGACGACCTTGTCGACGAGGTCGTCGCCGTCCACGCGCGTGTGCCGGCCGGGGACGCTGCGGGCGCCGTTCAGCTCGCGGGCGAGGTGGGTGTACAGGATGTCGTTGACCAGCGTGGACTTGCCGGAGCCGGACACACCGGTGACCGCGGTGAAGACGCCCAGCGGGAAGGACACGTCGATGTCCTGGAGGTTGTTCTCGCGGGCGCCGTGCACCGTGAGCCGGCGCGACGGGTCGTGCGGGCGGCGGACGTCGGGCAGCGGGATGGCCTTCTTGCCGGACAGGTACTGGCCGGTCTGCGACTCGGCGTTGGCGAGCAGCTCCTTCAGGGAGCCGCTGTGCACGACCTTGCCGCCGTGCTCGCCGGCGCCGGGACCGATGTCGACGATCCAGTCGGCGACCTTGATGGTGTCCTCGTCGTGCTCCACCACGATGAGCGTGTTGCCCATGTCGCGCAGCCGGACCAGGGTCTCGATCAGCCGGTGGTTGTCGCGCTGGTGCAGGCCGATGGAGGGCTCGTCGAGGACGTAGAGCACGCCGACGAGTCCGGAGCCGATCTGGGTGGCCAGGCGGATGCGCTGGGCCTCGCCGCCGGAGAGCGTGCCCGCCGCGCGGTTGAGCGAGAGGTAGTCCAGGCCGACGTCGACCAGGAACCGCAGCCGCTCGTTGACCTCCTTGAGCACGCGCTCGGCGATCTTCTTGTCGCGGGCGGTGAGCTTGAGCTCGCCCAGGAAGTCCGCGCAGTCGCTGATGGACATCCCGGAGACCTCGGCGATGGACTTGCCCATGACCGTGACGGCGAGGACGACCGGCTTGAGCCGGGTGCCCTCACAGGTGGGGCAGGGCACCTCGCGCATGTAGCCCTCGAAGCGCTCGCGGCTGGCGTCGCTCTCGGCCTCGCTGTGCCGGCGCTTGACGAAGGGGACGGCGCCCTCGAAGGCCGTGGTGTACCGGCGCTCGCGACCGTAGCGGTTGCGGTAGCGGACCTCGACCTGGGTCTTGTGGCCGTGCAGCAGCGCCTTCCTGGCGCGCTGCGGCAGACCCGCGAACGGGATGTCGGTGCGGAAGCCCAGCGCGTCCGCGAGGGCGCCGATCAGACGGGCGAAGTAGTCCTTGGTCTGGCCGTGCGACCACGGGTGGATGGCGCCCTCGTCGAGGCTCTTGTCCGGGTCGGGGACGATCAGCTCGGGGTCGACCTCCATGCGCGTGCCGATGCCGGTGCACTCGGGGCAGGCGCCGAAGGGCGAGTTGAAGGAGAAGGAGCGCGGCTCGAGCTCCTCGAAGGACAGGTCGTCGTACGGGCAGTACAGGTGCTCGGAGTACATGCGCTCGCGCTCGGGGTCGTCCTCGGGGAGGTCGACGAAGTCGAGCACGACCATGCCGCCGGACAGGCCGAGGGCGGTCTCGACGGAGTCGGTGAGGCGGCGCTTGGCGCCGTCCTTGACCGTGAGGCGGTCGACGACCACCTCGACGGTGTGCTTCTCCTGCTTCTTCAGCGTGGGCGGGTTGGAGAGCTGGATCGTCTCGCCGTCCACCCGCGCGCGGGAGTAGCCCTTGGTCTGGAGGTCGGAGAAGAGGTCGACGAACTCGCCCTTGCGCTCGCGCACCAGCGGGGAGAGCACCTGGAAGCGGCTGCCCTCGGGCAGCTCCAGGACCTTGTCGACGATGGCCTGCGGCGACTGGCGCGAGATCGGCCGGGAGCACTCGGGGCAGTGCGGCTTGCCGATGCGCGCGAAGAGCAGGCGCAGGTAGTCGTAGACCTCGGTGATCGTGCCGACCGTGGAGCGCGGGTTGCGGGAGGTCGACTTCTGGTCGATGGAGACCGCCGGGGAGAGGCCCTCGATGAAGTCGACGTCCGGCTTGTCCATCTGGCCGAGGAACTGCCGGGCGTACGAGGAGAGCGACTCCACGTAGCGCCGCTGCCCCTCGGCGAAGATCGTGTCGAAGGCCAGCGAGGACTTGCCCGACCCCGACAGGCCCGTGAAGACGATGAGCGAGTCGCGCGGGAGATCGAGCGAGACGTTCTTGAGGTTGTGCTCGCGCGCTCCACGAACGATGAGACGGTCGGCCACGCCGGTCCGCACCTTTCTTGAGGGAAGTGACAGGGGCGAAGCCCCCGCCTTCCTCAGACTAGGGGGAGCCACTGACAACGCCGGTTCGGTTTCACGGGTTGTCAACAAACCCCGGCTCTCCAGCATGCCCGACGCCGAACACGACCATATAGCACGTACATTCGATTAAGGGTGCGGCTTCGCCACCTTCACCCGATGGTGTGACGGGACTAGGGTCAGCACCATGATTGATCACGCTGATGACCTGGCGTCTGTACAAGCGGCGACCGAGCGGCTGCTCACCGCGGTCGCCGCGCTGGACGACGCGGCTGTGACCCAGTCGTCACGGCTGCCCGGCTGGACCCGCGGCCACGTCCTGGCCCATCTGGCCCGCAACGCCGACGCCCTGGTGAACGTCCTCGAGGGCCGCCCCATGTACGTGTCCGGCGAGGCCCGGGACGCCGACATCGAGCGGGACGCGCCGCGCCCCCTCGACGCGCACCTCACCGACGTGCGCGAGAGCGCGGAGCGCTTCCGCGCGGCGGGCGCGGCACCGGCGGACTGGTCGCGCACGGTGGAGCTGCGCAACGGGGTCACGGACCGGGCGGAGCGGTTGCCGTTCCGCCGGTGGGTCGAGGTGGAGCTGCACCACGTGGACCTCGGGATCGGTTACGAGCTGGAGGACCTGCCGGCGGAGTTCACGGAGCGGGAGATCGACTTCCTCGCGGCGCGGTTCGCCGGTCACCGGGACGTGCCGTCGACCGCCCTGGCCACCGTGGACGGCGGGATCCGGACGACCGGCGGCGGGGCGGACGGCGGCCCGGTCGCGGTCGAGGGGACGGCCGCCGACCTGCTCGGCTGGCTGGCCGGCCGCCGGGACGGCGCCGCCCTGACGGTCAAGGGCGGTGACCTCCCGTCGCTGCCCCCGCTGTAGCGCCTGTCCCGCACGGGTTCCCGCTATAGGCTGACGGTCATGACGTACAGCGGTCGGGTGACGGTCGGCGGCCCAGCCGACGTGCACGAACTCAAGGACCTGATGATCACCAAGGTCGCGGTCGGCCCCATGGACAACAACGCCTACCTGCTGCGTTGCCGGGCCACCGACGAGCAGTTGCTGATCGACGCGGCCAACGACGCGAAGACCCTGCTGGGGACGATCGGTGACGACGGCATCGCGTCCGTCGTCACCACCCACCGGCACGGCGACCACTGGCAGGCGCTGGCCGAGGTCGTCGCGGCCACCGGCGCCCGCACCCACGCGGGCCGGGAGGACGCCGAGGGCATCCCCGTGCCGACGGACGTGCCGGTCGACGACGGCGACACCATCCGCGTGGGCCGGGTGGAGCTCACCGCCCGCCATCTGGTCGGGCACACGCCCGGCTCGATCGCCCTCGTCTACGACGACCCCCACGGGCATCCGCATGTGTTCACCGGGGACTGTCTGTTTCCGGGCGGTGTGGGCAACACCCACAAGGACCCGAAGGCGTTCGCCCGTCTGATCCACGACGTCGAGACCAAGATCTTCGATGTCCTCCCGGACGAGACCTGGGTCTACCCCGGCCACGGCGACGACACCACCCTGGGCGCGGAACGCCCGCATCTGCCGGAGTGGCACGCGCGGGGCTGGTGAGCGCGGCCCCTGTGAGCCCCGCCCTCCCTGCCCGGGTTCCGGCGAGCGGGGCTCACGCCTCGGCCGCTCCCGGGCCGGCCAGCGCCGCGATCCGTTCCACCGCGAACACGTACCCCTGCACCCCGCATCCCGCGATGACCCCGTCGGCGCGCAGGGAGACGTAGGAGTGGTGGCGGAAGGACTCGCGCCGGTGGATGTTGGAGATGTGCACCTCCAGCACGGGCAGGCCGTCGCAGGCGTTGAGGGCGTCCAGGATGGCGACGGAGGTGTGCGAGTAGGCGCCGGGGTTGATGACGATCCCGCAGTGGTTCAGCCGCGCCTCGTGGATCCAGTCCACCAGCCGGCCCTCGTGGTTGGACTGGCGCAGATCCACCGTGCCGCCCCGTGCCGCCGCCGCCTCGGCGCACATCGCCTCCACGTCGGCGAGCGTGTCGGAGCCGTAGATCTCAGGCTGGCGCTGTCCCAGCAGGTTCAGGTTGGGGCCGTTGAGGATCATGATGGGGGCGTTGGCCAGGTTGCGGGGCACGGTTCCTCCGGTCCGTCGGGGTGGGGCGGTCCTCGCCGGAACCGCTGCTCGGACCCGGTTTATCACGGTGCGGCGCACGGCCGTTGAGTCCTGACCGAGCCCGCGCCGGGTAACCGCGCGGCCGTGATCCGGCCGCTGCCCGGCACTGCTCGGGGGCCGCCCGAGGAGCTGGGTCCTCGGGCGGCCCCCGAACCACGGGAGGGTCGCGGCCCACGCCGCCGCGCAGCGTGCTGCCGTGTACCGCCGGCCCTTCCGCTAGGGGTTGAGCGCCAGCTCCAGATAGGCCGCGAGCAGCACCAGGTGCACGCCTCCCTGGAGCGGTGTGGCCCGCCCGGGGACCACGGTCAGCGCGCCCACCACCATGGTCAGGGCGAGCAGCACCATATGGGTGTTGCCGAGGCCGAGGACGAGCGGACCGGGGAGCCACAGGGAGGCCAGCGCGACGGCGGGGATGGTCAGACCGATACTGGCCATCGCCGAGCCGAGCGCGAGGTTCATGCTCGTCTGCACCTGGTTGCGGCGCGAGGCCCGCACCGCGGCGATGGTCTCCGGGAGCAGGACCAGCAGGGCGATGATCACGCCGACGACGGAGTGGGGCAGCCCGGCGGCGTCCACCCCGGACTCGATCGTGGGCGAGACCCCTTTGGCCAGCCCGACCACTCCGACCAGGGCCAGGCCCAGCAGCCCGAGACTGATCAGGGCGGTGCGCGTGGAGGGGGCCTCGGCGTGCTCCTGCTCGGGGGAGGCCGGCTCGTTCTGCTTGACTATCGGCAGGAAGTAGTCGCGATGTCTGATGGTCTGGGTCGCCACGAACAAGGCGTAGAGGATCAGCGAGGAGACCGCCGCGAACGTGAGCTGCACGGTGGAGAACTCCGGGCCGGGCTTGCTCGTGGTGAACGTCGGCAGCACGAGGCTGAGGGTCGCCAGCGTCGCGACCGTGGCGAGGGCCGCGCCGGTGCCTTCCGAATTGAACACCGCCGTGCCGTGGCGCAGTGAGCCCACCAGCAGACTCAGTCCGAGGATTCCATTGACGGTGATCATCACGGCCGCGAACACGGTGTCCCTGGCGAGCGTCGCGCTCTTGTCCCCGCCGTCGAGCATCAGCGTGACGATCAGTGCCACCTCGATGACGGTGACGGCGACCGCGAGGACCAGGGAGCCGAAGGGCTCACCGACCCGGTGCGCGACCACCTCGGCGTGGTGCACGGCCGCCAGCACGGACCCCGCGAGGATCGCGGTCACCAGTACGACGACCCAGCCGGGCAGTTCCCGTCCCCAGGTCAGGGCCAGCAGAACCACGGCGAGCACCGGCACGAGGGTCGTCCACTGTGCCGCGGGTGACCTGAGCCGAGCGGTCATGGGGCGATCGTCGCAGACGTGAACGGGCGGCGCACCTCACCGCGGCCCTCCGACCACCGGCCGACCGCAGGGGGCACGGGGGGCGCCACCGCCGCACGGCGTACCCCTCCGCTCCGCGATCCTGATCGTCTCGGGGTCATCATGGTCACGCATGGCCTCCTCGTACGAGTCGTGTTCGGTCGGCGCCTGCGGGCGGCGCGGGGTGGGAACAGACGGGACCGGGAGCGGTGGTCGGCGAGGTGCTGACCTCCGCTCCCGGTACCGGCGTTCCGGTGTCCGACAGGGTCAGACGTCGATGTCGTTCTTCACGGGGATCTCGCCCCGGTCCGCTGTCGCCTCGGCCTCCGCCTGCTTGCGGGAGGCCCGCAGGCTGGTGATCGTGGTGACGACCAGGACCGCGCAGATCACGCCCAGCGAGACCGGGATGCTGATCTCGGGTACATGTACCCCGGACTCGTGCAGTGCGTGCAGCACCAGCTTCACACCGATGAAGCCGAGGATGATCGACAGGCCGTAGGACAGGTGGACCAGCTTCCTCAGCAGGCCGCCGATCAGGAAGTACAGCTGCCTGAGGCCCATCAGCGCGAACGCGTTCGCCGTGAACACGATGTACGGGTCCTGCGTCAGGCCGAAGATCGCGGGGATCGAGTCGAGCGCGAACAGGATGTCCGTGGTGCCGATGGCGAGCATGACGACGAGCATCGGGGTCATGACCCGCTTGCCGTTCTGCTCGATCCACAGCTTGGTGCCGTGGTACCGGTCGGCCACGCCGAAGCGGCGCTCGGCCGCCTTGAGCAGCTTGTTCTCCTCGTACTCCTCGTCCTCCTCGTCGGCCCGGGCCTCCTGGATGAGCTTCCAGGCGGTCCAGATCAGGAAGGCGCCGAAGAGGTAGAACACCCAGGAGAAGCTGGCGAGGATCGCCGCGCCGGCGGCGATGAATATCGCGCGCAGCACCAGGGCGATGAGGACGCCGACGAGGAGCACCCGCTGCTGGTACTGCGTCGGCACCGCGAACTTCGCCATGATCAGGACGAAGACGAAGAGGTTGTCGACGCTCAGCGACTTCTCGGTGATGTAGCCGGCGAAGAACTCGCCTCCGGCCTGCCCTCCACCCCAGATCAGCAGGCCCAGCCCGAAGAGCGCGGCCAGGACGATCCAGACGACGGTCCAGATCCCGGCTTCCTTGATGGATACGTCATGCGGTTTGCGACCGATGAAGAAGTCGACGGCGATGAGGGCACACAGGCCCGCGATCGTCAGGACCCATAGGGTCGGGGAAACATCCACTGCGCCTCCGGCAGATACGTCACACGGCAAATGTCAGCGTCGTCGCTGCCGGAGGTCTCTTCCACCCGGGCCTCCGGCGCTCGGCTGCGTCCGGACGTTCCTTCGGGCCGACGCCCCGGGATCTGGCCTGATCCGTATTGACGGGGTCGCCGCACAGACAGGGAGTACTCCCCTCCGTGCGGTCAACAGTACCCAATCACCAAGAGTTGGTAAAGGGGGAAGTAAAGAAAGATACAAAGCCGCAGATGGCGGCGCTTTACTCGGCCTTGATCAAGGGGGTGGGGGGCGTCACCTGCTCCATGAGCGGCGGGCCGCCGCGACCTGGGTGAGCACCTGGTGGAGGATCTGACTGCCCGGCGGCACGAGCGGCGGCTCGTAGGTCCAGGCGTGTCCGACCCACGGGTCGGCCAGGTGGTCGTCGGGCACGGGGGTCAGTCGCAGCAGCGAACGCCACAGCGGGTCGAGGAGCGGGCCGTAGCCCGCGGACTCCTCGCGGTCGGCGACCATCATCAGATGGACCCCGACGGACGGGCCCTCGTCGGCGAGGTAGCGCAACTGGTTCACGGCCCGGTCGTCGAAGCCGTGCGGGAAGTCATTGACGATCAGCAGCTGCTGGGAGGTGTCGAAGCCGGGCGGCAGCGCGTCCGGGGCGCCTCCGCGCAGCGCCATCTGCACCAGGTCGACCCGCTGTGTGAGCCGGCCCAGCACCTCCGCCACGCCCGCGGCGCCCCGGGCGGGCGGAGCCGCCGGCACACCGGTCCGCGTCAGCGGTGCCAGCGGCTGCTCGCCCGATCCGGCCGGGTCGATGACGTGCACGGTGAACTCGCCCGCCGGGTACACGGCGAGCAGTCGCGCCGCGTGCGCCACCGCCGTCTCCATGGCGAGGCGCCGCATGTCGTGGGAGTCGGTGAACGACCCGTCGACCGGGTCGGCCCGTCCGCTGTCGATCCACAGGCCGCGCTCCAGCGGCAGCCGGAGCAGCATCGGGATGCGGATCCGGTCGGCCTCCGGCAGCCGCAGATCGCCCAGACGCAGCGCCATGGGTATCTCCATCGGCACCCGGTAGGCGTGCCAGGCGGGGTTGTCCCAGCGGGCGAAGGCCGGGGGCAGTGCGGGTTCGACGACGTCGGCCTCGGCGGCGAGCTGGGCGAGGTCCCGGTCGAGGACTTCTCGCGCCTGGCCGACGAGCTGTGCGTGCCGGGCCCGGGCGGCCTCGCGCACGGCGTCGCTCTGGCCGCCGATCCGGCTGCGCGGGTCGGACAGGGCCTGCTCCAGCTCCTTGTCCATGCGGGACTCGGCGAAGTCGACGGCGCTGCGGTAGGCGGCGGCGGTGCGGGCCAGGTCCTCGAACATGCCCCAGACCTGGTTGTAGAGCCGCTCCTCCATGGACCAGCCGGTCGCGTCCCCCGCGACGGGCCGCGCGGGCTGTCCGGGCGGCGCCGGCGGCGCGGTGGGCGGGGGCGGCGGTGCGGAGTTCCGCCGGCCGGGGTGGCTGTAGTCGATCGGGCCGCCGGCGGTCGCGGACGGGTCCGCGGCACCGGTTCCGCCGTACGCCGACTGCGGTCCGGCCTGCCCCGGCCCGCCGGCCGGCTGCCCGCCGTACGACGGCGGTACGGAGCCGGGGGCGCCCTGCGGTGCGGTGCCACCTTGCTCGGGGCCGACCGCGGGGGCGGCCGGCTGACGGGAGCGGTCGCCGTCGGCCGGGCGGGACGGGGGCGCCTGCACGGAGCGGGCGAGGCCCCGCGTGACCGCCTCGTCGACGGCGCCCGCGAGCTGTACGGCCTCGGGCAGGCCCTGGTCGGTGAGGAGGTCGGCCAGGCCGCCCGCGTAGCCCTGGCCGACGGCACGCACCTTCCAGGCGCCCTGCCGCCGGTAGAGCTCCAGCGCGACGACGGCCGACTCCGTCTCCAGGCCCGTGATGGTGTAGCCGGCGATCTCGCTGCCGTCCAGGCCGGTGACGGCGACGAAGGGGGCCGCCACGGCGCCGAACCGGGCGGGGCCCGGACCGCTGCCCGGGGCGGGCAGGGCGAGCAGCACACTGACGCGGTGAACCGCCTCCGTCATGGCGTCCAGGTCCACCGCGAGACGGTGGTCGGCGGCCGCCTGACGCGACACCTCCAGACCGGGCCGGGTGGGCGCGCCCGGGTGGGCCACCCACTCCACTCCGTGGATCCGGCCGTTCTCGTCGCCGAGCGCGGCCGCGGCCACGACCGGTGCGCCGGCCGAGACCCGGATCTCCAGACGGGACTGGGAGAGCGGGTGGTTCTGCCCCCGCACCAGCTCGGCAGTCATCGCCTTCGTCCCCCCGTGTCGCGTGTGATGTGTCGTCCGGCGTGCCCCGGCCCGGCTTCGGGCGCGGTGGCTAGAGGACCGGCAGGATCGCCGGCATCAGGTCCTGGAAGGTGCGGCCGTTGGCCGGGTTGCCCAGGGCCGTCATCGTCCAGCCGGTACCGGAGCGGTGCACCTTCGCCATGATCTGGGCCGTGTAGGCGCCGCCGCCGGCCAGCGTGTAGCGGGCGAGCTCCTGGCCGTTGGTCTCGTCGACGAGGCGGCAGAACGCGTTCTGCACCTCCTGGAAGGTCTGGCCCGTGAAGGAGTTCACGGTGAAGACGATCTGGTCGATGTGGACCGGGACGCGCGAGAGGTCGACGAGGATGGCCTCGTCGTCGCCGCCCTGGCCGACACCGCCGACGAGGTTGTCACCGGTGTGACGCACCGAGCCGTCGTCGCTCACCAGGTGGCGGAAGAAGACGACGTCGACCGGCTGCTTGTCCGCGAACAGGACGGCCGAGGCGTCCAGGTCGATCTCCCGGGTGCGCGAGCCGAACAGGCCGCGACGGGGAGCCGCCTGCCAGCCGAGACCCATGCGCACCGCGGTCAGGCTGCCGCCGTCGTTCTTCTGCAGACTGATGGCCTGACCCTTGGTCATGTTGACGGTCACGCGCTGATTCCCCTCTCGGACTTCCCCTGTTACCGCGCGATCGCGGTTGCTCAGAACCCTACGCAGGGGCACTGACGGCGACGTACCCCGGTCCGTGCTTTGTGTCGTTCTTGCAACACATCGCGTACCCGGCCGTCAGGACAGGCCGGCCTCCTGCATCTGCCGCAGCTCCTTCTTCATCTCGGACACCTCGTCGCGCAGCCGGGCCGCGATCTCGAACTGCAGGTCCGCCGCGGCGGCCCGCATCCGCGTGGTGAGTTCCTCGATCTGCTCGGCGAGCTCGGCGGCGGGACGGTCGGTCGGCACGGTCTCGGCGGCCTTGCCCCGGGCGCCCTTGGCGCTCTTCGCGCCCTTGGCCGCCTTGGCGCCCAGGGAGGGCACGGGCGCCTTGGCGCCGCCGTCCTTCTTGGCCTGGCGGTAGCCCGAGCCGAGCAGCTGCTCGGTGTCGATGTCCTCGCGGGCGATCTGGGCGACGATGTCGTTGATCTTCTTGCGCAGGGGCTGCGGGTCGATGCCGTGCGCCCGGTTGTACGCGATCTGCTTCTCCCGGCGGCGGTTGGTCTCGTCGATGGCCTTCTCCATCGCCGGGGTGATCTTGTCCGCGTACATGTGGACCTGACCGGAGACGTTGCGCGCCGCGCGGCCGATGGTCTGGATCAGGGAGGTGCCCGAGCGCAGGAAGCCCTCCTTGTCGGCGTCGAGGATGGCCACCAGGGACACCTCGGGCAGGTCGAGGCCCTCGCGCAGCAGGTTGATGCCGACGAGGACGTCGTACTCGCCGCTGCGCAGCTCCCGCAGCAGCTCGACCCGGCGCAGGGTGTCGACGTCGCTGTGCAGGTAGCGCACCTGGATGCCGAGTTCCAGGAAGTAGTCGGTGAGGTCCTCGGCCATCTTCTTGGTGAGCGTGGTGACCAGGACGCGTTCGTCCTTCTCCACACGGGTGCGGATCTCGTGCACCAGGTCGTCGATCTGGCCCTCGGTGGGCTTGACCACGACCTCGGGGTCGACGAGGCCGGTGGGACGGATGATCTGCTCGACGAAGCCGTCCGAGCGGGAGAGCTCGTACTGTCCGGGGGTGGCCGACAGGTAGACGGTCTGGCCGACGCGCCCCTGGAACTCCTCCCACTTCAGCGGCCGGTTGTCCAGGGCGGAGGGGAGCCGGAAACCGTGGTCGACGAGGGTGCGCTTACGGGAGGCGTCGCCCTCGTACATGGCGCCGATCTGCGGGACGGTGACGTGCGACTCGTCGATGACGAGGAGGAAGTCGTCCGGGAAGTAGTCCAGCAGGGTGTTCGGCGGGGAGCCGGGAGAGCGGCCGTCGAAGTGCATCGAGTAGTTCTCCACGCCGGAGCAGGAGCCGATCTGGCGGAGCATCTCGATGTCGTACGTGGTGCGCATACGCAGGCGCTGGGCCTCCAGGAGCCTGCCCTGCCTCTCCAGCTCGGTCAGGCGCTCGCCGAGCTCCTTCTCGATGTCGTTGACCGCGCGCTCCAGCCGCTCGGGGCCCGCGACGTAGTGGGAGGCCGGGAAGACGTACAGCTGCTGGTCGTCGCTGATGATCTCGCCGGTGAGCGGGTGGAGCGTGGACAGCGCCTCGATCTCGTCGCCGAACATCTCGATGCGGACGGCGAGCTCCTCGTAGACCGGGAAGATCTCGATGGTGTCGCCGCGGACGCGGAAGGTGCCGCGGGTGAAGGCCATGTCGTTGCGTGTGTACTGGATGTCGACGAAGCGGCGCAGCAGCTCGTCGCGGTCGTGCTCGTCGCCGACGCGCAGGGGGACCATGCGGTCCACGTACTCCTGCGGGGTGCCCAGGCCGTAGATGCAGGAGACGGAGGCGACCACGACGACGTCGCGGCGGGTGAGCAGCGAGTTGGTCGCGGAGTGGCGCAGCCGCTCGACCTCCTCGTTGATCGAGGAGTCCTTCTCGATGTAGGTGTCCGACTGCGGGACGTACGCCTCGGGCTGGTAGTAGTCGTAGTACGAGACGAAGTATTCGACCGCGTTGTTCGGCAGCAGCTCGCGGAACTCGTTGGCCAGCTGGGCCGCCAGGGTCTTGTTCGGCGCCATGACCAGGGTGGGGCGCTGGAGCTTCTCGATCATCCACGCGGTGGTGGCGGACTTGCCGGTGCCGGTCGCGCCGAGCAGGACGACATCCTTCTCACCTGCTTCGATGCGCCGGGCGAGGTCGGCGATGGCCGTCGGCTGGTCGCCGCTCGGCTGGTAGGGGCTGACGACCTCGAAGGGCGCCACCGTGCGTTCGATCTGGGAAACGGGCCGCATGTCATCCACCGTACGGCCACCCACTGACAATGGGTCCGGGATCAGCGGCGTTGCGGGGTCCGGGAGCGGTGTTCCACGGGGCCGCGGGCCCGCAGCCGCGAGCGTGCCGGGGTGTGGTGGGCCGGGGAGTGGGCGGGGACGCCGGGCTTTCGCTCGGCGGGGGGCGGGGCGGACCCGCCGGCGACCATCAGCGGATCGAAGAGCACCACGACGCCCGCCAGGACGAGGAAGGCGAGCGGTCCGACCATCATCGGCCCGAGCAGGGTGGCCGCCGGCTCCCCCGCGACGGGGTCGGCCGTTCCGTGGACGTGCACCTCGAGCGCGGCCATGCCCGTGTAGTGCATCCCGGTGACCGCGAGCCCCATGACGACGCTGGCGCCCAGGCCCCACAGGAAGCCCCGCACCTGCCCGGCCGCCCACAGGGCGGCGCTGGCGGCGGCCATGGCGATGGCGACGGACGCGGCGACCGTGGGGACGTCGTACTCCAGGTATCCGTCGAGGTTCATCCCCGCCATGCCGAGGTAGTGCATCGAGGCGATGCCGAGGCCGGTGATGGTGCCCCCGGTGAACAGGGCCGTTCCGGAGGCGCCCTTGTAACCGACGATGAAGATCCCGATGCCCACCATGACGACGGCGACGGCCAGACTGGCGAACGTGATCAGCCGGTCGTAGTGGATCGGCGTGCCCTCGACGGTGAAGCCCGTCATCGCGACGAAGTGCATCGTCCAGATGCCGGAGCCGATGGTCGCGGCCCCCAGGGCGAGCCAGCCGGGGCGCCAGGAGCGGGCCACCCTGATGGCCCTGGCGGTGCAGCGCAGGCCCAGGGCGCCGCCGAGACAGGCCATGAGGAAGGCCACCAGCGGTGTGACCAGGCCGTAGCTGAATCCGTCGACCGTGCTGTGCATGCGCGGTTGCCCTTTCCGACCCGTGTGTCCCGCAACGCCCTGACATCCCCCCTCCCGGCGCCGCGGAGGCGGCCAGGAACGACGCAGAGAGTATGACCCCCGCCGGAACGGACGAACGACTTTCCGGCAAAGAAACACGCCCTCGCCCCAGGTGTGTGGCACCAGTGTGCGGAGTCCGGCCGACACCGTTCAATCCACGGTCATCCCGCACTCGCCTCGTGTCGACCCTCCGCTGTCAGAGTTGAGCCGACCGTGATCGCTCGACGCGAGGGGTACGCATGTCCGCACGCTCTGTCACCGTCTCGGCCACCGCGCTCCTGGGCGCCGCCGCCCTCCTGCTCCCGCTCTCCCCCGCGCGGGCCGCGGAGGACTCCGCGCGGCCCCTGGTGATGGCCCACCGGGGCGCGTCCGCGTACGCGCCCGAGAACACCCTGGCGGCCGTCGACCGGGCCGCCGCGCTCGGCGTCGACTGGGTGGAGAACGACGTCCAGCGCACCAGGGACGGTGAACTCGTCGTCCTGCACGACGACAGCCTCCAGCGGACCACCGACGTCGAGGAGGTCTTCCCCGACCGGGCCCCGTGGAAGGTGAAGGACTTCACCGCCGCGGAGATCGCCCGGCTGGACGCGGGCAGCTGGTTCGGCCCCGCGTACGCGGGCGCGCGTGTGCCGACGCTGGAGCAGTTCGTGCACCGCGTCGAGCGGCACCGTCAGAAGCTGCTGCTGGAGATCAAGAACCCTCGGCTGTATCCCGGCATCGAGCGGCAGATCGTCAAGGTGCTGGGCGACGAGGGCTGGCTGGACCGCCGGCACGTGCGGGACCGGCTGATCGTGCAGAGCTTCAGCGCGGACAGCGTACGGACGGTCCACGATCTGCGGCCCGCGGTGAAGACGGGCTTCCTCGGGACGCCGCCCGTGGCGGACCTGCCCGCGTACGCGGCCTTCACCGACCAGATCAATCCCTCGTACGGTTCCCTCACCGCCGGTTACGTCGCCGCCGTGCACGCCTTCAAGGGGGTGCACGGCAAGCCGCTGGAGGTGTGCACCTGGACCGTGAACGACGCGGCCGCCGCCCGGCGGGTCGCCGGGTTCGGAGTCGACGGGATCATCACCAACGCTCCCGACGTGGTGCGGGACGCGGTGCGCGGCTGAGGCGTCCGCCCGCGCTTCGGGGCGTTGTCGGTGGCGGGCCGTACGGTGGTGCGCATGGACAGCCATGGGCGGTACGGGCAGCGGGTGGTGTGGGCCGTCGTCGGCACCGGCATCGGCCCACTGCTGCTGGCCGCGACCTGTGAGGGTCTGGTCAACGTCGTGTTCCACGCCACCGGCGAGGTGCGCGGCAGCGCGCTGGAGCGGCTGGCGTCGCGGCTCGGCGCCGAGCCCGTCGAGGAGCCCGGCTCCCCGTTGCTGGCCGAGGCGATACGCCAGGTCGAGGCGTACTTCGCGGGCGAGCGGCGGGACTTCGAGCTGCCGCTGGACTGGTCGCTGATCTCGGGCTTCCACCGCGAGGTGCTGCGGGAGCTGGCCACCGGGGTGCCGTTCGGCTCGGTCGTCGGGTACGGCGATCTGGCCCGGCGGGTCGGCCAGCCCGGCGCGGCCCAGGCCGTGGGCATGGCGATGGGCGCGAATCCGTTGCCGGTGGTCGTGCCGTGCCACCGGGTGGTGGAGAGCGACGGGGGCATCGGCGGCTTCGGCGGCGGCCTGGAAGCCAAACGCCGCCTCCTCGCCCTGGAGGGCGTCCTCCCCGAGCCGTTGTTCTGACCCTCCCGCCCACCGCGGGCAGTCGCCTGCCGGCGTACCCGCCGGCAGTCGTGCCTCCCCCAGCGCCTGAACGGCCTGGGAGGCGCCCCCGGGGCGATGGGGACACCTCCCGCCCATAGGGCCCCCGCTCATGGGGGTCCCCCCGCTCGAGCGAAGCCGAGAGTGGGGGGAGGAGCCGAGAGTGGGGGAGGCACCCTGCGAGCGCCGGGCCGCGCACACCCCCCGGCCCACCGACGCGGGGCGTCCCCGCGAGCACCGGGCTGTGAGGCGCCCCGGTCGGCACCGGCGCGGGAAGCGGAGAGCCTCCGGTCAGTCGTAGTGCCGCGCCTCGAACACGTTGCCGTCCGGATCCCGGAAGTAGAAGCTGCGCCGGGCCGACCCCCGCGCCCCGAAGGAATCACGCGAGACGTCCGACACCGGTACGGAGCCCTCCTCCAGCCGACTGCGCAGAGCGTCGAAGTCCGAGGCCGCCAGCGACAGACAGACATGGTTCACGGGATGCCCCGAGCTCTCCGCGGCGCCGGGAACCATGCCCATGCGTTCCGCCTTCGCCCGCGGCATGAGATCGAGGATCGTCTCCTCGTTCACCCGCACCGAGGGAAACGGCGCCTCACCGGCGGAGTATTCGGTGAGCCTGACGGGCTCCAGGCCCACGGTCTTCTCGTAGAAACCGGCGGCGGCGAGGGGATCGTCCACCCACAGGACGATGTGATCGAGGCGAGTCGTGTTGTCCGTCATGGCTTCCAGCCTCCGCGACGCCCGTGACGGCGCGCAAGAGGTTTGCCCCGGTGCCCGGTCCGCCAGAGATGAGGGAGAACCGGCAGACAGGAGGCAGACGCATGGTGCTCATGGTGTCCGAAGAGGTACGGGAGGCGATCGCCGAGGGCCGCCCGGTGGTGGCCCTGGAGTCCACGATCATCGCCCACGGTCTGCCCCGGCCGCGCAATCTCCGGGTGGCGCTGGAGCTGGAGGCGGCCGTACGGCAGGAGGGTGCGGTACCGGCGACGATCGCCGTGCTGGACGGGCGGCCCCGGGTCGGTCTGGACAAGGAGCAGGTGGAACGGGTCGCGGGCGAGGACGGCATCCGCAAGCTGGGCCATCGTGATCTGCCGCTCGCGGTGGCCGCCGGGACGAGCGGGGCGACCACGGTGTCGGCCACCGCCCGGCTGGCGGCGCTCGCGGGCATACGGGTGTTCGCCACCGGAGGGCTCGGCGGCGTGCACCGGGAGTGGACGGTGACCCAGGACGAGTCGGCCGATCTCGGCCTGCTGGCGCGGACGCGGATCACCGTGGTGTGCGCGGGCGTGAAGTCGATCCTGGACGTGCCCGCGACCCTGCAACGGCTGGAGACACTGGGGGTGGCGGTCGCCGGGTACGGCACGGACCGCTTCCCCGGCTTCTATCTCTCCGACTCCGGGCACCCCGTGGACTGGCGGCTGGACACTCCGGCGCAGGTAGCGGAGGTCATGCGGGCGCAGGACGCGCTGGGCGGGGACGAGTCGGCGCTGATCGTGGCCAACCCCGTTCCCGAGGCGGAGCAGTTGGACCCCGAACTGCACGCGCGCGTCCTCGACGAGGCACTGCGCGCGTGCGGGGCGGAGGGGGTCACCGGCCAGGCGGTCACGCCGTTCCTGCTCGACCATCTGGTCCGCCACACCGACGGCGCCTCCCTCGCCGCGAACCTGGCGGCGGTCCGGGGCAACGTCCGTCTGGCCGCGCGGGTCGCGGCGGCCTGGGCCGTCGGGGAGTGACGGACGCCGTGCGGGGCGGGGCGCTGCTGGTCGTCGGCGACGTGATCACGGATGTGGTCGCCCGGCACCGGGGGCCGCTCGCGCCGGGGACGGACACGGCGGCGGCGATCCGGACGGTGCCGGGCGGCGCGGGCGCCAATGTGGCCTGCTGGGCGGCGCGCCGGGATGGCACGGAGGTGCGGCTCCTCGGTCGGGTGGGCGAGGACGCGGCGGCCTGGCACGAGCGGGAGCTGGCCGCCTGCGGGGTCCGTCCGCTGCTGGTCGTGGACGGGCAGGCGCCGACGGGGACGGTGATCTGCCTGGTCGACGGGGGCGCGGCGGCCGAGCGGACGTTCCTCACCGACAGCGGCGCGTCGCTGCGGCTGGGACCCGGCGACTGGTCGGACGCGCTGCTGGACGGGGTGGCGCGGCTGCACCTGTCGGGCTATCTGCTGTTCACCGAGCCGAGCAGGGCCTTGGTCGCGGTGGCGTCGAGGGCGGCGCGGGCCCGTGGGGTGCCGGTGAGCCTGGATCCGGCGTCGAGGGGGTTCCTCGTGCGGCTGGGCGCCGACCGGTTCCTGTCGCTGGTCGAGGACGTGGACGTCCTGCTGCCCAGCCGTGACGAGGCGTGCCTGCTCACGGGGGCGTCCGATGCCGCGGACGCCGCGGCGCGGCTGAGCCTGCGCGTTCCGCTGGTGGTGGCCAAGCAGGGTGCCGAGGGCGCGTTGCTCGCCCGGTCCGGGGAGGTGTACGCCCGTGTCCCGGCCGTATCGGCGGCGCCCCGGGACACCACGGGTGCCGGTGACGCGTTCACGGGCGCGTTCCTCGCGGCCCTGCTCGCGGGCGCCGGCCCGGAGCAGGCGACGAGGGAGGGCTGCCGGGCGGGCGCGCAGGCGGTGGAACACATAGGGGGCCGCCCGCCGGCGCCCGCCTGACGAACGGGCCTCACGACGGGTCAACTCCCTTCGTCCACAGGCGGGAACAAAGCGGAATGCCCCCTGTCCACAGGCCCGCACACGACTCGTCCAGGACGGGCAGAATGCTGTACCGGGCGTTCCGGCGCAGCCGTCGGCTCCGGGATCGCCCCTTTGCGGAGAGGCCGCCCCGACACGGACGTTCCCGCTCCGGGGAACGAGGCGGGGTCAGCCGCTCCAGGCCGGATGACGGGGGTCGTCGGCCCGTACCAGTACGTCGGCCGTGCCGGCGGGGTCGGCCTCCCGCGCGTAGCGCTCGAAGGCGGGGAGGGTCCAGTGCTCGGCCTCGGCGGTACGACGGCGCAGGGCGCCCGGGGAGAGCAGGACGTGGACGCTCAGGTCGAAGGGGAACCAGTGGCGCAGGAGGAGGGGGCCGTGCAGCAACAGAACGCCGCTGGGAGGGAGTTGGACATAAGGGCTGCGGGTGGCGCGGTCGGTGACGGGGTCCCACAGGTCGGGCAGGACGCGTCCGCTCCCGCCGGGCTCGAGGGGGCCGAACACCTCGCGCCAGAGGGCGCCGGTGTCGTACCAGCCGCCGTAGTAGGACTCCAGGTCCTGGTGGCCGTACTCGAGCCGGACGGAGGCGGGTCGCAGGAAGCCCTCGGCGCCGACGGCCAGGGAGGGCCGGCCGCGTATCCGCAGCGCCTCGGCGACCCGCTCGGCGAGGTCTCCCGGACGCGCGGCGGGGGCTCCGTCGAGGGCGACCCGCGGCCAGGGGCCGCCGTCGGCCGTCTTCAGCTCCAGCAGGCGCTCGGCGAGGAGGTCGCCGAGCCGGTCCCAGGTGATCGCTTCGAGTCGCACACGGCCATGATGCGCCGACAGCGGGTCCGACCGCGCGGCTCCCCCGGCGGCACGGGTCCGGCGTCCGGCGGAACCGGGTGGCGTCCGGAGCGGTCGACGTCCCTGGACGTGCGCGCATGCGCCCGCGCTCCTGGGCCGTGGCCGGGGATGCCGAGAGGCGTGCGCACTGATGGTGAGGGGGACGGAGGCGGCAGGGGAGGCCCCGGCCGCGAACGAGGGGTGACGACATGATCGACGGACCGTACTTCGTGCTGACGGTGCTGGGGGTGCTCGGGACCGGGCTGACGGCCGGGGTCTTCTGCGCCTTCTCGACGTTCGTGATGAGAGGGCTCGCGGCACTGCCGCCGGCGCAGGGGGTGGCCGCGATGCAGGCGGTCAACGTGGCGGCGGTGCGTCCGGCCTTCATGCTGCTGTTCCTCGGTACGGCGATGCTGTGCGCGGTGGTCACGGTGGTGACGTTCGTGCTGTGGCCGGACGAGGGGACGGTCGAGCTGCTGGTGGGCGGTGCCTTGTACCTGGTCGGCTCGTTCGGGCTGACCGTGGTCGCGCACATACCGCGCAACGAGGCGCTGGCCCGGCTCGAACCGGGAGGCCCGGAGGCGGTCGCGTACTGGCCGGTCTACGTCCGCGAGTGGACGGTGTGGAACCACGTCCGCGCGCTCGCCTCGGCCGGGGCGGCGGTGGCGTACCTCCTGGCCCTCGTCTGAGGGGCCCGGCCGGCTCCCGGAAAGCGCTGTCCCGGCCCTCTGCGGGGGCGGGTGAGCGGACGTATCGTGGCCGGAGGAGTGCCGCCCGGCGAGGCACGGCCCGTCATCCGCGCACGCAAGGAACACGGCCATGGCCGATCCCAAGGGTTTCCTGACCACGCCCCGCGAGGAGTGGCCGCGCCGGCCCGTCGGGGAACGGGTCCGCGACTGGAACGAGGTGTACGTCCCGGGGGCGTTGCTGCCCATCGTCGGTCCGCAGGCGGATCGCTGCATGGACTGCGGTGTGCCGTTCTGCCACCAGGCCTGCCCGCTCGGCAATCTCATCCCCGAGTGGAACGACCTGGTCGCGCGGGAGGACTGGCGGGCCGCGGCGGAGCGGTTGCACGCCACCAACAACTTCCCCGAATTCACCGGCCGGTTGTGTCCGGCGCCCTGCGAGGCCGGCTGTGTGCTCGCCATCAACCAGCCGGCGGTCACCATCAAGAACGTCGAGTGCGCCATCGCCGACCGGGCCTGGGAGGAGGGTTTCGCCCCGCCGGCGCCGCCGGAGCGGCTCTCCGGGCGGACGGTCGCGGTCATCGGCTCGGGCCCGGCCGGGCTGGCCGCGGCCCAGCAGCTGACCCGTGCGGGGCACACGGTCGCCGTGTACGAGCGGGACGACCGGATCGGCGGGCTGATGCGGTACGGCATCCCCGAGTTCAAGATGGAGAAGCGGCATCTGGAACGGCGGGTGGAGCAGATGCGGGCCGAGGGGACGAAGTTCCGTACGTCCACGACGGTCGGGCGGGACGTGGACGCGGCGGAGCTGCGGACGCGGTATGACGCGGTGGTGCTCGCGACGGGGGCGACGGCGTGGCGGGAGCTTGCCGTTCCGGGGCGTGAACTGGCGGGAATCCACCAGGCGATGGAGTATCTGCCGCTCGCGAACCGGGTGTGCGAGGGGGATCTGGAGTCGTCGCCGCTGTCGGCCGCGGGCCGGCACGTCGTCATCGTCGGGGGCGGTGACACGGGGGCGGACTGTCTGGGGACGGCGGTGCGGGAGGGGGCCGCGTCGGTCACCCAGCTCGACATCTACGCCCGGCCGGGCCCCGAGCGCGACGAGGACGCCGAGCCGTGGCCGACGTACCCGAAGGTGTACCGGCTGTCCGCGGCGCACGAGGAGGCCGGCGCGTTGCGGACGGCGCCGGCGGCGGACGCGGACGCGCGGCTGTTCGCCGCGTCGACGCTGCGCTTCAGCGGTGACGGGGAGGGGCGGGTGGGTGCGCTGCACCTGGTCGAGGTGGACTCCGGGCGGCGGGCCGTGCCGGGCACCGAGCGGGTGCTGCCGGCGGATCTCGTTCTGCTGGCGCTCGGGTTCTCCGGGCCGGATCGGGAGGACGGGCTCGTCGCCCGGCTGGGGGTGGCGCTGTCGCCTCGTGGGACGCTCGCGCGGGATGCGGGCTTCGCGACGAACGTGCCGGGTGTGTTCGCCGCCGGGGACGCCGCTCGGGGCCAGTCGCTGATCGTGTGGGCCATCGCCGAGGGGCGGGCGGTGGCGGCGGCGGTCGACCGGTACCTGACCGGTGCGGCCGGTCGCCTGCCGGCGCCGATCACTCCGGACGACCGGCCGATGACGGTGTGAACCGGCGGTGTCGCGGGGCGTGTCCCGGCGCTTGCGGGAGGCCCCGCGTCGATGTGCGCCGGGTGGTGTTCGCGCGGCCCGGCGCTCACGGGGCGCCTCCCCCGGAAGGGCGCCCCCGGCGCCCGCCCTCCCCCGCTCCCGGCTCCTCCCCCGCTCCCGGCTTCGCTCGAGCGGGGGGACCCCCATGAGCGGGGAACACCCCCATGAGTGAGCGGGGAACACCCCCATGAGCGGGAGGCGCCCCCATCGCCCTGGGGACGTCTCCCAGGCCTTCGAGGCACTGGGGAAGGCACGACCGCCCGCGGGAGCGGAGGCACGCGGGCCGTGGGCGGCGCGTCCACGGGGGCGAAGGCACGTGGCGGTGAGCTGGTGCGGCCCCGACCCGCCACCGGCCGCAGGCGCTCCCATGGCGGCCTGCGGTGGGGGCGGGTCCCGCTCCGGACGGGTTACGGCTTGCGGGCCACCGCGCCGTAGCCCGGGATGACGTCGTCGTCCTGGCCCGGGACCGGGGCGCCCAGTTCCGGGCGCCAGTGGTGGGGGACCTGGACGCCCGGTTCGACGAGGTCCAGGCCGTCGAAGAAGCGGGTGAACTCCTCACGGGAGCGGAGCGCCAGGGTGACCCCCGCCGCCTTGAGCTTCTCCGTGGCCGCCTTCGACTCCTCCGGAGTGAAGTCGGAGGTCGCGTGGGTGACGACCAGGTGGCTGCCCGACGGCAGCGCGTCCAGCAGCCGTCCGACCAGTTCGTGCGCCCCGTCCCCGTCGGAGACGAAGTGCAGCAGCGCGATGAGCGACAGCGCGATCGGCTCGTCGAAGTCGAGGATCTTCCGCGCGCCCTCCAGGATGGCGTCCGGTTCCCGCACGTCGGCCTGGAGGTACTCGGTCACCCCTTCGTCCGTACCGCGCAGCAGGGCCGCCGCGTGGGCCAGCACGATGGGGTCGTTGTCGCAGTACACGACGCGGGCGTCGGGCGTGACCTCCTGTGCCACCTGGTGCAGGTTGGGCTCGGTCGGGATGCCGGTGCCGACGTCGAGGAACTGCCGTATGCCCTGTCCGGCCAGCCAGCGCGTGGCCCGCTGCATGAACGCGCGGTTCACCCGCGCCATCACCGGAACCCGGGGGTCGAGGGCCAGCATCTGCCGCCCCATGGCCTCGTCGACCGGGTAGTTGTCCTTGCCTCCGAGGTACCAGTCGTACATCCGCGCGGGATGCGGCCTGCTCGTGTCGATCTCCACGGGGTGCTGCCCGGTCATGACGGACTCCATAAGTCTCTGCAACTGTTAGTGATCAAGACGGTGCCAAGTTCAGAAGGAAAAACACAAAGGTAGAGCGGTCAACAGGGTTCAGGACAGCAGGAAATCCGCCTCTCCCGCCTTCGCTCCCTCGATGAAGGCCGTCATCTCGGCGGAGGTGTAGATGAGCGCCGGCCCGTCCGGGTCGGTGGACTGGCGCACGGCGATCCGGCCGTCCTCGAGCTTCATCGCCTCCAGGCAGTTCCCTCCGTTGCCGCCGCTCCACGGCTTGTGCCAGCCCTCGCTGCCCAGTTCCCGCGCGGGCATGCCGTTGTAGATCCTTCCGGTGCGCACCCGCGGGCGGGGCAGGGACTTCAGGGGCTTCATGAGTTCCATTTACAGCTCCTTGCGGAGATCCCGGAGGATCTCCTTCGTGCGATGTGCCGTAGCGGCCTGCGCCGCCATGCGGTCCATGACCTCGAGGTGGGTCGCCACCTCGGTGCGCGCGTCCAGGTAGACGGCGCCGGTCAGGTACTCGCTGTAGACCATGTCCGGCAGTTCGGGCATGGCGAATCGGAACAGCACGAACGGCCCGTACGTGCCGGGATGGGGCCCTCCGGCGAACGGCGCGATCTGCAGCGTCACATGGGGCAGCTTCGTGGCCTCGAGCAACTTGTCGATCTGCGCACGCATCACCTCCGGGCCGCCGACCGGGCGGCGGAGCACGGTCTCGTCCATCACGACCCACACCCGGGGCGCGTCCTCGCGGGTGAGCAGTTCCTGCCGTCGCATGCGCAGGTCGACGTGGCGCTCTATGTCCTCGGGCCGGGTCTGCCCGACGGCTCCGGAGCGCAGCACGCCGCGCGCGTAGTCCTCGGTCTGGAGCAGCCCGGGGACGAAGTGGGGTTCGTAGCTGCGGATGAGGGAGGCCGCGCCCTCCAGGCTGACGTACATCGAGAACCAGCCGGGCAGGATGTCGTGGAAGCGCTGCCACCAGCCGGGCCGGTTGGCGTCCTCCGCCAGCTGCACGAAGGCCTCGGCCTCCTCGTCGGAGACGCCGTACGCCTTCAGCAGGAGCTGGAGGTACGGGATCTTGAGCGCGACCTCGGCCATCTCCATGCGGCGGACGGTGGCGGGCGCGACACGGAGGATGCGGGCCGCTTCCTCACGCTTGAGTCCCGCGCCTTCCCGCAGGTCCAGCAGGCGCCGGCCGAGGACGACCTGTCCCACCGTCGGCGCGGACCGGGGTTCGCTCACACTCCACCTCCCTCGAACAAAAGCCGACAGCCCGGCGGCGCCACTCGATGACCCGTCCGAAGATCCGTCTCGCCCGAACTCGTATTCGAACAAATCTTCGGTGATCTCAACTGGCGCCGCGCGAGATGCTGTTGCGAGCAGTGTGCCACGCCCGTCCAGACCGTCACACCGCACTCTGCATTTTTCAGAGTGACACTTGCCAAGTGTTCACGGCGGGGCGATAGTGGCAAGCGTGATTCCGTCCGCGCCCTTAGGAACAGACGCCGCCGCAAGGTCCATCGGCCTCGGCGCCGCCTCGGAAGCCGCCCCCTCGGGGCCCGCTGCCGAGCGCCGGTTCCGCTTCGAACTGGCCGCTCATCCGGGTTCCCCGGCTCAGGCCAGACGCCTGACGAGGGCACGGCTGACCGGCTGGTCGGTGTGCGAGGACACCTGCGACACGGCGGCCCTGGTCGTCTCCGAACTGGTCACCAACGCCATCGTGCACACGGCGAGCAGCCATGTGGTCTGCGAGCTGCACGACGGCGGCGAGCTGGTGCGCATAGCCGTGCGCGACGAGGGGTGCGCGCCGGGCCGGCCGCGGGCGAACACCCGGCGGCAGCCGGACGACGAGCACGGGAGGGGACTGCTTCTCGTCGACGCCCTGTGTCACTCGTGGGGCGCGCACGAGAACGGCCCCGGACTGCTGGTCTGGGCCGACCTCCCCCGCACGGCGGGCACCGGACACGAGGGGCCCGCGGAGCCCACCGACGACCTGGGCTGGGGCGCCCGCCCGAAGCCGGGCCCGCCCGGCGCCCCGGACGACGACACCGGCGACGAGCCGGACCAGTCCCACGCCCCGACAAAGGAGTTGCCGCGCCCCCGGGCGGCCCGCCCGCCGCTCCCCCCGCACCAGCGCACCCCCCGCCCCCGGGGTCAGGCGTGACGGGCGCACCCGGCGCCCGCGTGCTGAGCCTGGACTCGCTGGTACGGGTCCAGCGCGGGCGGCACACCCCGGCCGCCCCCCGGCGGCTCCCCGTCCCCGACGGCATGACCGCGCCCATGGGCTGCGACGCCGTGGCGGTACCGGCGCGCTTCGGCCCGCTGGTACTGCCCCGGCTGCCCCGCGTGGGCTGCGTGTACGCCGATGGCGCGCACTGGTGGTGGCTGGTCCCGTCCGATTCCGATTACGCCCTGGAGTGGCCGGCCCCCGCCCACTACGTCACCGGCGCGGTCCTCCCCTGCCCTTCGGACGCCCCCGGCGCCCCGGACCTCCCCGGTCTGATCCACCGCCCCGACGGCACGCTCCCCTACACGCCGCCGATACCGCTCTACCTCGCCCTGTGCCGCCTGACGGACACGCCCCCCACCTGGTCCCGGCCGGTCACCGCATAGGACACACCGGTCCGCCCGGCCGCCCCGCGCCCCGCCCGGCCGGGCGCACGTCCTTCCCTCCGCGCTCCCGGCCCCGGCGCCCCGCCTCGGCCGACTCCCCAGGCCGTGCGCCCGCACGCACCCTCCGCCCCCGGCCGAAAAGATGCCTCCCCCGAAGGCGGGCCGAGCCGCCGGGGCGGCACCCGCTCACGCCGTGACGTCACCCCCGCCGCCGTCCCCCCGGACGATCACCAGGAACGTGTCGGTCGCGAGGTCCATGACGACCTCGGCGGGCAGGCCCTCCAGGCGGCGCGCGTGGGCGAACTCCTCCGCCGGCCAGGAACCACGCGGTCCACCTGCGGGAAAGCGTTCGAGCACCGTTCGCCCGTTCACCCTGCCACCTCCATGCTGCGTTGTACTCGTAAGAGTTAAACGCCAACCATGGGGCGGACACCTCGCTCGGTGACGGTACTGAGACGTAGTTGACACCCGTTCACCGCCAAGTGTGAGCGGACTCTCGGCCGATCACACCAATCGGCCACGCTCCGTGCCGAACTCCGCACCGTCCGTGTCGGGTGTCGTGCCACCGGCTCCGGCCGTGCGTCGGAATCCGGCCGTGAGCCGGACCGCGACGTCCCCTCGCGCCCGTACGCGGTCCGCGAGCTCGGCCAGCCGCCGGACGTGCCGGGGGTCGAGGCGGCCGGTGTCGTCGAGGTGGACGGCGCAGGCGGTGACGGTGTCGACCAGCAGTTCGAGAGTGGCGGCGGTTTCGTCGGCGCCGTCGGCGTGCCGGGCGAGCGGGGGAAGTTCGGCGGAGGCGAGGGCGAGGGCGGCGCGGGCCTCGGCGAGGGTGCGGTAGGCCTCGCGGCGCAGCGCCCAGCGGCCGGCACGGTCCTCGGACCCGCCGAGCACGTGGTCGAGGTACGCCTGGGCGGCGCCCGCCGCTTCGGCGAGCCGGGCGCGGATGGCGTCGCCGCCGCGCTGTCCCGGCATCGGGATGTGTCCCACGACGAGGACGACGGCGCAGGCCAGCAGGGTCTCGCCGATGCGGCCGAGGGAGGCCTGGGGTTCCCCGCCGGCCATCACCAGGGCGAGGACGAGCACGGTGACGACGGCGGTCTGCGCGGCGAAGTGCCGGGCTGCGACGGGGATCAGCGCGCCGCTGACCGCGACCAGCGCGACGAGCCCTTCCGGGCGGGGCAGCACGGCGGCGAACCCGGCGAACAGGAGCGCCCCGAGGACGGTCCCGGCGGCCCGGGACAGCACGCGGGAGGCGAGCGGTCCGAGGTCGGGTTTGACGAGGAAGACGGCGGTGGCGGGCAGCCAGTACCAGTGGTCGTGCTGCCCGTACCAGCGGGCGTGGTGCAGGGCCTGGGCGAGGGCGGCGCTCACCCCGAAGCAGAGGGCGACCCGCAGCCCGTACTCCCGCCCCCGGGCGCCGAGGACGGTCCGCACCCCCGCGGCCCGCGAGCGCCTGCGGCCGTGCAGGTCACCGCCGTCGCCCCGGTCGAAGGCCTCGGCGGCGCGCAGGAGGGCGTCGTCGAGGGCGCGCAGCGCGGGGACGGTCCGGGAGGGGGCGGGCAGCGGGCCGGTGGGGGTGCTGCCGCGCACGGCGGCGGCGAGGCGCCGGGGCCCTTCGGCGGTACGGGCCGGTACGGGCTCCCCGGCCCAGGCCAGCGCGGTGGCGGCCTCGGCGAGCGGGAGGGCGGCGGCGTACTGGGCGTGCAGCCGGCGTTCGGCGGCGGAGGAGGCGTACCGCCGCAGCCGGGGCCCGGCGAGGGCGTCCTGCGCGTGGTCGAGCGCGGCGGTGAGCGCGGCCCGCCGTGCGGTGGCGGTGTCCGACCCGGTGGCGTCGAGCAGGCCGGCGACGGCGTCGTACACCCCGGCCACGGCGTTCCGCTCCCCGTCGAACCGGAAGCCGCCGGCGAGCGCGCCGGGCGTGGGCAGCGCGAGCCGCAGCAGGAGCAGCCAGCCCGCGCCGGCGAGGAAGGCGAGCGCCCGCTGCCAGCCCGGTTCGGGCAGCGGCATCCCGGCGCCGACGGCGGCGCCGACCAGCAGTTGCGTCCCGACGGAGGACCCGACGGGCCCGAGCGCGCTGACCGCGCCGGCGGCCAGGCCGAGCCCGGTCAGCAGCAGGGTGAGCAGGACGGCGGAGACGTGGTCCCCGGCGTGGGTGCCGACGACCAGTCCGGCCGCCCCGGCGAGCGCGGGCCCGCCGACGCGCCCGACGGAGGCGCGACGGCTGCCCGGCCGGTCGTTGATCCCGGCGAACATCGCGCCGATGGCGGCGACGACCCCGAGCGTGGGCCGCCCGGCGAGGACGGCCGCGAGCAGCAGCGGCCCGCCGCCCAGCGCGCCGCGCGCGACGGCGCTCCACTGCACCGGTCCGCGCTGGGCGCGCAGGGCGTGGGCCAGCCACGGGGGTACGGCACGGGTCACGGGGCTCCCGTCGGTCGCATCGGAAACGGAACGGGCTCACGGGCGACGGTGACCGGGCAGGGGGAAACGTTCCCTCCACGGTAGTCGGCATGCTCGGAAGGAGGTGAACGACCGTGTTTCCGGGAGGTGACGATGCCGGTGGAAGACGCGTGCCGCGTGAACGGCGAGCGCGGCCGCCGGTTCGCCGGACCGCGCTCGGACGGTCACGCGGTCAGCGCCGCCGGTTCCGCGTCGGCGCGCTCGGTGACCAGGGCGAGGGCGCGGCCCGCGGCGGCCAGGTCCTCGGCGGGTGTCCCGCCCCGGACGCGGGCGGTGACGGGGGCGCTCTCCGCGCCGACGGCGGCGGTCGGCTCGCGCCCCGCCTCCGTGGGGCGCGGGTGCGTACCGTCCGCGACGCTCAGTCGCCGCTCCAGCAGTACACCGAGAGCGGCGCGGACGTCGGCCGGGTCGGCCCTCTGAGCACGCCAGTGCCTCGTGACCACGTCAGTGGTCACGAGGCACTGCGGTGTTTTTCGCTCTACGCGGCGTGCCCGGCGGCGAACCCGATGAACTCCGCCCACGCCCTCGGCGCAAGATCGACCACCGGTCCCGCCTTGTCCTTCGAGTCACGTACGTACACGCCACCATTCCCGGCGGCCACCTCGACACACTCGCCGCCGTCCCCGGCGCTGTAACTGCTCTTGGACCAAGCCAGGTCGTCGCTCATTCCTCTCCCAACAGCTTCTCGATCAACGAGAGCGTTTCAGCCGGTGTGAGTGCCTGCGCTCGGAGGCTCCCGTACACAGCCTCAAGCTCCCGGACCTTCCCGCGCTCGGTGTGGACGTGGCTATCGCCTTGCACCTCTGTGTAGGCGATCCTCCGCTCATCCTTCGTCTCCATCAAGGTGAACGGGCCGGCCAGTCCTGCGTGTTCCTTGCGGGAGAGGGGCATCACCTGGATCTCGACGTTCCGCTGCTCGCCCACCCGGACCCACCGCTGCTGTATCCGGACGCGCCTCCGAGCAGCCCCCGGCCCCTGGGCCGGCGGCTGGGCCGCCTGCTGCCCAGGACCGGACGGGCGCCGGGCAGCCCGTGACCGGTCGTGCCCGAAAGCCCGGCAACCTTTTGGGCGGCTGCGACGACCGATGGGTCGGAAGCGTGTGTTCTCTCGCACCATGTAAGGACTCATCCGTGGCATCCCCCTCCCATCGCCGTCCGCGCGGCAAGCGGCGCGGCCTCCTGGTCCCGGCCGTCGCCGTGGCCGCCGTCGGGCTCCTCATGTCGCTGGTCGTCGCCCTCACCCGCGACGGCGGATCCGACACCGTGCGGGCCACGGACACGGCCACGTCCGCCGTCGGTGCTGACGCCGCCGTCCGGCCGAGCGCCTCGCCCACGGCGACCGGGCGGACACCGGAGGCGACGCCGTCCACCGCGTCCCCCGCCGCCCCTAAACCCTCCGCGACGACCGCGTCGGCCCGGCCGTCGCGCGGCGGCGCCCCCACGAGCGCGGCCGCCCCGCGCCCGGCCTCCGGCGGGGCGCCCCTGGCGGGGCGGATCGCGCCCGGGATCACCTACCGCGGAGTCGCCACCCACTACGACGCCGGGGACGGCGACGGCGCCTGCCTGTACGGTCCGAGCGCCGACCGCATGACCGCGGCGATGAACACCGCCGACTACGAGACGTCCCGGGCGTGCGGGGCGTACGTCCTGGTCCGCGCGGCCGGCGGCGCCTCCGTGACGGTCCGGATCACCAACGAGTGCCCCGCGCCCTGCGCCCCCGGGCAGCTCGACCTGAGCAGGGAGGCCTTCGCCGAGCTCGCCGGCCTCTCCGCCGGGAGGATCCCGATCACCTGGAGCCTGCTCAGCCCCGGCACGTCCGACACCCTCTCGATCCGCTACAAGACCGGCTCCAGCAGCCACTGGTGCGGCATCCAGGCGATCGGTCACCGCAACCCGCTCGCCCGGCTCGAGGTCGCCACCGGCTCCGGGTGGCAGCGGCTGACCCGCACCGAGTACAACTACTTCCTCTCCCCCAACGGCACCGGCTGCGGCGGCGCGTTGCGGCTCACCGACATCTACGGTGAGCGACTGACCGTCGACGGCATCGCCGTACGCCCGGACGCCGTCCAGCCGACCCGCGTCCAGTTCGCCCGGCACTGACCCGGTCCCGAGGGCCGAGGAAGGCCCGGTCGAGGAGGGCCGCACGAAATACGGATGCGGTGACGTGCCGTCTCACGCAGGATCGGGGGTTGTCCACCTCTCAGATCGGAGTACGCGTGATCCGCCGCGTCACCGTCCCCACGCTCTTCCCGCCGCCCGCCTACGCGCACGCCTCCGTCGTCGAGGCGGGGACCCGGCTGGCCTTCCTCGCCGGGTCGGTCCCGCTGGACGCCGGCGGGAAGCTCGTGGGCGAGGGGGATCCGGTGCGTCAGGCCCGGCAGGTGATCGCCAACCTGGAGGAGCAGGTGCGGGCGGTGGGCTCCGACCTGGGCCACGTCGTCGCGACGGACGTGTACGTCGTGAGCGGTGAGCCCGCGGTGCTCTCCGCCGTGTGGGAGGTGGTCGAGGCGTCCGGGCTGAGCGCGGGCCCGCACGCGTCGACCCTGATCGGCGTGGCCTGCCTCGGGTACACCGGGCAGCTGGTGGAGATCACGGCGACGGCGGTCGTGCCGGATGCGGGGAACTCATGACGACCGGTGACCGGACGGTGCGCCTGCGCCGGGCGCTGCCCTCCGACGCCGAGGCCGCGGCCGGTGTCTGGCTGCGGTCCTTCGCCGCCGCGCTGCCCGGCGTGGTCCGGCCGCGGTCCGACGACGAGGTGCGGGACCACTTCCGTCGGGTGCTCGTACCGGCGCGGGAGACGTGGGTCGCCCAGGCGGCGGGCGGGGACGTGGTCGGTGTGATGGTGCTGGAGGGCGAGGAGCTGGACCAGCTGTACCTCGCCCCCGAGTGGCGCGGGCGCGGGATCGGCGACCAGTTCGTCGCCCTGGCCAAGGAGCGCCGCCCCGGAGGGCTCTCCCTGTGGACCTTCCAGGTCAACACGCCCGCGCACCGCTTCTACGAACGGCACGGCTTCACGGCCGTGGAGCGGACGGACGGCTCCCGCAACGAGGAGCGGGAGCCGGACGTCCGGTACGTGTGGCGGCCGTAGGCGGCCGGACTACGGGTGCAGGACGACCTTGGTGTAGCCCTCGATCCGCTTGTCGAACTTGTCGTAGGCCGACGCCGCCTCGCCCAGGGGCAGCTCGTGGGAGACCACGAAGCTGGGCTTCGCCCTGCCCTCGATGATCATGTCGCGCAGCTGCCGGTTGTAGCGCTTCACGTTGCACTGCCCCGTCCCCACCCGCAGGCCCTTCTCGAAGAGCTTGCCGATCGCGACGAGGAGCATGCCCTGCTTGGCCTGCTCGTCCGGGGCTCCGGGGTCGGAGGGGACGTAGAGGCCGGGCACGCCGAGCGCTCCGGTGGCGCGGACCGTGTTGACGAGGGAGTTCAGGACCGTCGCCGGCTCCTCGCGGTCCGTGCCGCCCTTCGTCGCCTGGTAGCCGACGGCGTCGACACCCTTGTCCGTGCCGATGCCCTCGGTCTGGTCCTTGATCTGCTCGGCCGGGTCGCCCTCGGCGAAGTTGACCGGGACCGCGCCGATCTCCTCGGCCTTCTGCAGCCGCTCGGCGACCCGGTCCACGACGAACACCTTCTTCGCGCCGCGCAGCAGGGCCGAGTAGGCGGCCATGAGCCCGACCGGTCCCGCGCCGTACACCGCGACGCTCTCGCCCGGGCGGACCTGGGCGAGTTCGCAGCCGTGGTAGCCGGTGGGGAAGATGTCGGCGAGCAGGACGAAGTCGGTCTCGTGCTCCTGTCCCGGCGGCAGCCTCAGGCAGTTGAAGTCGGCGTAGGGCACGCGCAGGTACTCGGCCTGGCCACCCTTCCAGGGGCCCATGGCGACGTAGCCGTAGGCGCCGCCCGGGAAACCTGGATTGACGGTCGTGCAGTACCCGGTGAACCCCTCGGCGCAGTTGCGGCAGAATCCGCAGGCGACGTTGAAGGGCATGACCACGCGGTCGCCCTCCTTCAGCGAGGTGACGCCCTGGCCGACCTCCTCGATGATCCCCATGTTCTCGTGGCCGAAGACGATGCCGGGCTCGGCCGCGGTGCGGCCCTCGTACATGTGCAGGTCGGACCCGCATATCGCGGTGGAGCTGACCTTCACGATCACATCGTTCGGATGCTGGATGCTCGGCTTGTCGACGTCCTCGACCGCGACACTGAACGGTCCCTTGTACACAACGGCCTTCATGACTGCGACCTCCGTTCCGCGCGTGACTCTTCTCTCATGGTTCCGCCGCCTGCACGGTCGGGCAAACCGGTAATGTCCGACGACAGGGGTCATACGTGTCCGATGCCGCGCCGAGAACGGAAAGAGGCGGGAAATGGCAGCACAGAGGCTGGGAACCCTGCTCGTCCCGGTGCCGGGGCTCTCCGGCACCGTGTACCCACCGGGAACGACCGTGACGGTGCGTGGCCGCGGTTCGTCCGTCGACGCCTTCGTCGACGGCGACTGGCTCGCGTTGTCGTGGTGGGAGTTCTCCGACGGCCTCCGCGAGGACCTCGCCGACCGCTGACGCACGGGTGCGGAGGGCGGGTCAGGTGACCTTGACCCAGTCCAGGGTGCGTTCCACGGCGCGCTTCCAGTCCTGGTAGCCGCCTTGGCGCCGCTCCTCGCTCCACTGCGGGTCCCAGCGTTTCGACTCCTGCCAGTGGGAGCGCAGCTCGTCGGTGTCGCGCCAGAAGCCGACGGCGAGCCCGGCGGCGTAGGCGGCGCCCAGCGCGGTGGTCTCGGCGACCACGGGACGGCTCACCGGGACGCCCAGGACGTCGGCCTGGATCTGCATGCACAGGTCGTTCGCGGTGACGCCGCCGTCGACCTTGAGCACGTCCAGGTGGACGCCCGAGTCCTGCTCCATGGCCTCGACCACGTCACGGCTCTGGTAGCAGATGGCCTCCAGCGTGGCCCGCGCGATGTGCGCGCCCGTGTTGTAGCGGGCCAGCCCGACCATGGCGCCCCGGGCGTCGGAGCGCCAGTACGGGGCGAACAGGCCGGAGAAGGCCGGGACGAAGAACATCCCGCCGTTGTCCTCCACCTGGCGGGCCAGCTGCTCGCTCTCCGGGGCGCTCCTGATGATCTTCAGCTGGTCGCGCAGCCACTGCACGGCGGCGCCGGTGACGGCGATGGAACCCTCCAGCGCGTACACCGCGGGGCTGCCCGCGAACTGGTACGCCACCGTCGTGAGCAGTCCGTGCTCCGAGCGCACGAGTTCGGTGCCGGTGTTGAGGACCAGGAAGTTTCCGGTGCCGTAGGTGTTCTTGGCCTCGCCGGGCGAGAAGCAGACCTGGCCGACGGTCGCCGCGTGCTGGTCGCCCAGTACGCCGGTGATCGGGACGGCGCCGCCCAGCGGCCGGGAGGTGCGGGCCGTGCCGTACGCCTCGCGGTCGGACGAGGGGTGGATCACCGGCAGCATCGCGCGGGGGACGCCGAAGACGTCCAGGAGCTCGTCGTCCCAGTCCAGGGTCTCCAGGTTCATCAGCATGGTGCGGCTGGCGTTGGTCACGTCGGTGGCGTGCACCCCGCCGTTCGGTCCGCCGGTGAGGTTCCACAGCACCCAGGCGTCGGTGTTGCCGAACAGGGCGTGGCCCGCCTCGGCGGCCTCGCGCAGTCCGTCCACGTTCTCCAGCAGCCACTTGATCTTGCCGCCGGAGAAGTAGGTGGCCGGCGGCAGACCGGCCTTGTGGCGGATGACGTCGCCGTGGCCGTCGCGTTCGAGGGCGGCGGCGATGCTGTCGGTGCGGGTGTCCTGCCAGACGATGGCGTTGTAGTAGGGGCGGCCGGTGCGCGGGTCCCAGACGACGGTCGTCTCGCGCTGGTTGGTGATGCCGATGGCCGCCAGGTCGTCGGCCGACAGCCCTCCGTCACGGAGGCCGTTCTGGATCACCGTGTTGGTGCGCTCCCAGATCTCGACCGGGTCGTGTTCGACCCATCCCGACCGCGGGAGGATCTGCTGGTGTTCGAGCTGGTGCTTGGCCACCTCGTTGCCGGAGTGGTCGAAGATCATGAAACGGGTGCTGGTGGTCCCCTGGTCCACGGCGCCGACGAATTCGGGCATCGCTGCCACCTCCTGGTGTGCCTAGGATTCTTCGGTGGCCGGGCCCTCTTCGGCCGCTCCCGCCCTCGCCTTGAGCACCGGGCCGATGAACAGGTCGTACACGAGCGCTCCGAGGACGCCGCCGATGAGCGGGCCGACGATGGGGATCCACCAGTAACCGCTGAACCATCCGAACGATCCGGGCAGGGCGATCGATCCCCAGCCCTCGAAGAACGTGAACAGCCGGGGGCCGAAATCGCGTGCGGGGTTGATCGCGTATCCGGCGTTGGTGCCGAACGTCAGGCCGATGGCGACGACCACCAGACCGATGAGGAACGGGTGGAGATTCGACATCGGAGCCGTGTTGCGGGTGTCGATGAGCGCGCAGATCAGCAGGAGGAGGATTCCGGTGCCGACGATCTGGTCGAGCAGGGGACCCCACCAGGAATTCCCGAAGTATTCGGCGGGGAACGTGGCGAAGATGGAATAGGTGCCCAGCGATTCCTCCCGGGTGATTCCCTCCTTGGCGTTGGCCGCGTCGATCGCCCACCGGTAGCAGGCGTAGACGAGCGCGGCGGCGACGAAGGCCCCCAGGACCTGCGCGAGCCAGTAGGGCAGCACCTTCCGCCAGGGGAAGTCCCGCCGGACGGCGAAGGCCAGGGTCACCGCGGGATTGAGGTGGGCGCCGCTGATGCCGCCGGCCACATAGACGCCGAACACGACGGCGAGGCCCCAGCCCCAGGAGATGATGAGCCAGTTGGCTGGCCCGAAATCCACCGTCTGCCGGCCCGAACCGGGCAGTCCGGCCACAGCCACGGCCACGGACCCGACACCCAGCAGAATCAGGACGAACGTGCCCAGGAATTCGGCGAGCATATCGCCGAGGACATCGTCTCGATAGCCTCGTCGTTTCGCGATGCGTTCGGCCACCGGCCCTCCTCGGCTGGAATTCCGTGTTTCCCTCCCCTCGTCGGAAGCGTATGCCGACCGCGCGGACCATGCCTGCGGAGAGCCGGATTTCCCTCTTCTGGAGCAAGGGCGGCGTTCATGCGCCGCGGCGCGCGTACCGGTCCGTCGCCGCCACCAGTGCGTCGTCACCCATGTCGCCCGCGTCGTGGCCTGCCTCGTCCACGATCGTCAACTCGCTGTCCGGCCAGGCGTGATGGAGGCGCCAGACGATGCCCAGGAGGTTGCCGAAGTCGAGGCTGCCCTGGACGAGGGTGCCGGGAACGCCCCTGAGGAGGTGGGCGTCGCGCAGGACGGCCCCCTCGCCTCCGTCCTCGCCGCCGAGGAAGTGGTCGTTGCCCCAGTAGTGGGTGACGGTACGGGCGAAGCCCATGCGGAACACCGGATCCTGGAAACGTGCGACCGAGCCCGGGGGCGCCGGGATGCTCGCCGTCTCCCAGTCGGTCCACGCCTTCGCGGCCCGTTCCCTGACCTGCGGGTCGGGTGACTCCAGCAGCCTGTTGCAGGCGGCGGCCAGGTTGCCGTCGCGCTCGCCGGCGGGCAGGGCGGCGAGGAAGCGTGCGTGGGCCTCGGGGAAGAACTGCCCCAGTCCGCGGGTCAGCAGGGCCACTTCGGCCCGGGAACCGGTGGCGACCGCGGTCAGCACGAGTTCGGACACGACCCCGGGATGGGTCTGCGCGTACCGCAGTCCGAGCACCGAGCCCCACGACGCGCCCCACACCAGCCACCGCTCGATGCCGAGGTGGGTGCGCAGCCGCTCCAGGTCCGCCATGAGGTGGGCGGTCGTGTTGACGCCCATGTCGGTGGCGGGGTCGCTCGCGGGCGGTGTCGAACGGCCGGCGCCGCGCTGGTCGAGCAGCACGATGCGGTAGGCGTCGGGGTCGAAGTAGCGCCGGAGGTTCGGGCCGGCGCCGGAGCCCGGTCCGCCGTGCAGCACCACCGCGGGCTTGCCCCGCGGATTGCCGCTGGTCTCCCAGTACACGCGGTTGCCGTCGCCGACGTCGAGCATGCCGTGGTCGTACGGTTCGATCTTCGGGTACCTGGCCATCGGGACACCGTAGTGCCGTCGGCGGGGCGGCTCATCTCATTTCCGCGCGGGCAGGCCCGCCGCCCCGGCGGCCGTGCGCAGCACCTCGCGGAGCATCTCGGGGGTGAGCCGGCCGGTGAAGGTGTTGCGCTGGCTGACGTGGAAGCAGCCGAGCAGGTGGAGGCCGGGCCCGTCGGGAGCGTCCAGGGTGACGTGGGCGCCGTGCGCGAAGGCGGGCCGGGGCCGGGGCACGGTCCAGCCGGCCTCGGCGAACGCGGGCAGCGCGGCCTGCCAGCCGAAGGCGCCGAGGACGAGCGCGGCCCGTACCGTCGGCCGCAGCAGGCGCAGTTCCCGCACCAGCCAGGGCCGGCAGGTGTCCCGCTCCTCGGGGGTGGGCTTGTTGGCGGGCGGGGCGCAGTGCACGGGCGAGGTGACGCGCACGCCGTACAGCTCCAGACCGTCCCCGGCGTGGGTGGAGCCCGGCTGCGAGGCGAGCCCCACGTCGTACAGCGCCTGGTACAGCACGTCCCCGGAACGGTCCCCGGTGAACATCCGGCCGGTGCGGTTGCCGCCGTGGGCCGCGGGCGCCAGGCCGACGATCAGCAGCCGGGCGTCCGCCGGCCCGAATCCGGGCACCGGCCTCCCCCAGTACGTCCAGTCCGCGAACGCGGCCCTTCTGGTGCGGGCGACCTCCTCGCGCCAGTCGACCAGCCGGGGACAGGCGCGGCAGCCGGCGATGCGCCGGTCGAGCCGGTCGAGGCCATGGGGGTCCATGGCTCCACGGTAGGTGCTCGGGGCGGGCGAAAACCCCCGCACCACCGGCCGGGTCCGGGCGTTAAGGTCGGGACCATGGCTTCTGAGAGTGCCGAGGACCCCAAGGTCGCCGCCGCCGTGGCCGCCGCCGAGGCGGCCGGTCCGGGCAGCGGTGAGTCCGTACGGATCGACAGCTGGATCTGGTCGGTGCGGCTGGTCAAGACGCGGTCGCTCGGCGCCGCCGCCTGCAAGGGCGGGCACGTCCGGGTGAACGGCGAGCGCGTGAAGCCCTCGCACTCCCTCCGCGTCGGTGACGAGGTGCGGCTGCGGGCCGAGACCCGGGAGCGGATCGTCGTCGTCAAGCGGCTGATCCGCAAGCGGGTCGGCGCCCCGGTGGCCGTCCAGTGCTACGTCGACAACTCCCCGCCGCCCCCGCCCCGCGAGGCCGTCGCCCCGGCCGGCGTCCGCGACCGCGGCACGGGCCGCCCGACCAAGCGTGACCGCCGGGAGCTGGAACGGCTGCGGGCGCTGGGCGGACCCGGCCCGTTCGGTGGGCACGCGGGACCGGGCGGACCGGGCGGCGGCGACCCGGGCGCCGCGTCCGGCGAAACCGGCAGGCGTGGCGGGTCCGCCGGACGCGGGACAGCCGGGGGCGGGCGCAGGACCCGGGACAAGGGGGCCGGTGGTGCGGCCCGGCCCTGAACGCGGGCCGCGCGCTCAGGTGGCGGACACCGGCACCGCCCTCACCCACGTCCGGTCCTCCGTCAGGTACCGCTCCACCGTCAGGCCCGCCTCCGCCAGCGCCTCCTCGAACTGCTCCCTCGTCAGCGGGCGGGCGCGGAACGTCTGGGTCCAGGTCGCGTCCGGGAACACGTACTCCGCGTGCACCGAGTCGACGCCGTCGCCGACCGGCTCCGCCGACACGATCCGCACGGTGAAGCCGGCCGGGTCCACCCGCTCGCGCGGCACATCGGTGTGGTAGTCCTCGCCCTCCCGCTGGATCAGCACGCACCCGCCCTTCGCCAGATGCCGCACGCAGGTGCGCAGCATGCCCCGCCGCACCTCGACGTCCCCCGCGTGCACCAGGAACGACGCGAGCAGCACCACGTCGAACGTCTCGCCGAGGTCGAGGCGCTCCACGGGGCCGCATATCGTCCGCGCCCCGCGCACCCGCTCCAGCATCCCGGCGGACTCGTCCACCGCCGTCACCTCGAAGCCGCGCTCCAGCAGCGCGTGGGTCATCCGCCCGACGCCGCTGCCCAGCTCCAGGATCCGCGCCCGCGCCGGCACCGCGGCGGCGATGACGTCCGGCTCGTCCCCGACGGGCAGCCGCGCGTACAGCTCCACCGCGCAGCCGTCCGGGGTGATCGCCCCCGGGCCCGTCCCCTCATGGCCCTCACGCATTCTCCGTTCCATGCCCGTCAAACGGTTCGTGTCCGCACGCCCGTTCCCCCTTCGCACCGGTTCACCCGACCGAGTGACACGTGGGTCTGGAGACGATTCCGGGCACCCGGTGCCGGGAGACCGGCGCGGACGGGGCGGTGATCGCGATGCGTACGGGCAGTGAGCCGACGACCGCGCGCAGTGCTCTGCGGATGCGGTTCTGGCTGAGCGTGTGGGGCGTGGTCTGGACAGTGTCCGGCACGGTGGCGTTCGCGCTCGCGGGGCACCCCGGCTGGGCCCTCGTCTGCGGGCTGCTGTGGCTGGTCGTCACGGTCGACCTGGTGGTCGTCCTGCGGCACATCCGCCAGGGCCCGCACTACCAGCCGGGACGCGACGTGCCTCCGTACCGGCCGCCGGGGAGCCGCCCGTAGCGCACCGTCACGTGTCGAAGCGGGCCGCCTTCAGGTACTCCGGGTTCGGGTCCAGCGCGGCCGCCAGCCGGAAGTGGCGCTTGGCCGGGTGCGGGCGGCCCTGCCGCTGGTAGGTGCGGGCGAGGGCGAAGTGGGCGAAGGCGTTGTCCGGCTCGCGCTCCAGGACGAGGGAGAACTCCAGCTCGGCGGGGCGCAGCTGGGCCGCCGCGAAGAAGGCGCGGGCGCGCAGCAGCCGCGCGGCGGTGTTCTCCGGGTGGACGTCTATGACGCCGTCGAGCAGCTTCACCGCGCCCCTCGGGTCCCGGGAGGCGAGCAGGTGCTCGGCGGCACGGAAGTCGATGACGTGCGTTTCCGGCGTACGTCCGGTCGAACCGCTGGTCTCGGGCACGGCGGAATCCTTCCCTCACTGGACGGGTTCAACGCCCCGTCCGGCACCCGCTATTCCACGCGGGTGGTCCGCGACCGGCGGACGAGCTCGGACCACACGTCCCGGACGCGCTGTTCCAGCTCGTCCAGGGGGACGTCGTTGTCGATGACGATGTCGGCGATCGCCCGGCGCTGCTCGCGGGTCGCCTGGGCGGCCATCCTCGCGCGTGCGTCCTCCGCCGTCATGCCGCGCCGGCCCACGAGCCGGTCGAGCTGGGTCCCGGGGCTCGCGTCGACGACGATCACGAGGTCGTAGAGGGGGGCCAGGCCGTTCTCCGTGAGGAGGGGGACGTCGTGGACCACGACGGCGTCCTCGGCGGCGGCCTCCTCCAGCTCGCGGGAGCGGGCGCCCACCAAGGGGTGGACGATCGCGTTGAGGACGGCCAGTCTCTCCGGGTCGGCGAAGACGACGGACCCCAGCTTGGGCCGGTCGAGCCTGCCGTCCGCGGTGAGGACCTCCGCGCCGAACGCGTCCACGACCGCCGCCAGACCGGGCGTCCCCGGTTCCACGACCTCGCGCGCGATGCGGTCCGCGTCGATCAGCACGGCCCCGTGCTCGACGAGCAGCCGCGACACCTCGCTCTTGCCGGCGCCGATCCCGCCGGTCAGGCCCACTTTCAGCATGAGAGGCAGCCTAGGGGGTGCCGGGAGGGCCTCAGTTGTCGCCCTCCCGCTCCGCCAGGAAGCGTTCGAACTCGCGGCCGATCTCGTCCGCAGACGGGATCTCCACCGGCTCGGCGAGCATGTTGCCCCGGGTCTCCGCGCCAGCGGCGGCGTCGTACTGGTGCTCCAGGCCCTGGACGAGGGCGGTCAGCTCCTCGTCGCCCTCCCGGATCTGGCGGTCGATCTCGGTCTGGGTGCGGTGGGCGTCGGTGCGCAGCGCGTGCGCGACGCCGGGCAGGACCAGTCCCGTCGCGGCCGTGATGGTCTCCAGGGCGGTCAGCGCCGCGTCCGGGTACGGGGAGCGGGCGATGTAGTGCGGCACGTGCGCGGCGACGCCCAGGACGTCGTGCCCGGCCTGCATGAGCCGGTACTCGACGAGCGCCTCGGCGCTGCCGGGCACCTGCGCCTCGTCGAAGGCGCTGCCGGCCACGGGGACGAGGTCGACGCGGTTGCCGTGCGGGGTGATGCCGACGGGCCGGGTGTGCGGGACGCCCATGGGGATGCCGTGGAAGTTCACCGACAGGCGTACGCCGAGCCGCTCCACGATCTGCTGGACGGCGGCGGCGAAGCGCTCCCACTCCACGTCCGGCTCGGGCCCGGAGAGCAGCAGGAAGGGCGCTCCCGTGGCGTCCTGGACGAGGCGCACCTCGAGCGTGGGCACCTCGTAGTCGCTCCACCGGTCGCGGGTGAAGGTCAGCAGCGGGCGCCGGGCGCGGTAGTCGACGAGCCGGTCGTGGTCGAACCGGGCGACGACCTGGTGGGGCAGCGAGTCGAGCAGCCGGTCGACGATCTGGTCCCCGGTCTCCCCCGCGTCGATGTATCCGTCGAAGTGGTAGAGCATGACAAGTCCGGCCGACTCCTGGGCCAGCGCCATGTCGACGACGCCGAGTCCCTTCGGCTCCCATGCGTACAAACCCTGCGGATCAAGCACAGTGACCGCTCCTCCTCGTGTTCGTACTGCACAACGTGGCACGCGCCACTGACATTCCCCGGTGAGGACGGATCCCGGGGGCGCGGGGCGGTGCCGGCGTGCGGCCGCGCCGCGTGGGCACGGGCCCCCCGGCCCGCGCCCCCGGAACGCAGCACTGAGGGGCCGTACCCCGGAAGGTACGGCCCCTCAGTCAACGGCTAGGCGTCAGCGGAGAGCGTTCAGCTCTGCCCGCCCGCCAGCTTCTCCCGCAGCGCGGCCAGCGCCTCGTCCGAAGCCAGCGCACCGGACTGGTCGCCGCCCTCGGAGGAGTACGAACCGCCGCCGGACGCGGCCGGGGCGACGTCCTCGCCACCCTCGGCAGCGGCCTTCTCGTCCGCCTCGCGGGACTTGATGACCTGCGCCTGGTGCTGCTCGAAGCGCTGCTGCGCCTCGGCGTACTGGGTCTCCCACGCCTCGCGCTGAGCCTCGTAGCCCTCGAGCCAGTCGTTGGTCTCGGGGTCGAAGCCCTCGGGGTAGATGTAGTTGCCCTGGTCGTCGTAGGACGCGGCCATGCCGTACAGGGTCGGGTCGAACTCGACCGCCGACGGGTCGGCGCCGAAGGCCTCGTTGGCCTGCTTCAGCGAGAGGCTGATGCGACGGCGCTCGAGGTCGATGTCGATGACCTTGACGAAGATCTCGTCGTTGACCTGGACGACCTGCTCCGGGATCTCCACGTGGCGCTCGGCCAGCTCGGAGATGTGGACCAGACCCTCGATGCCCTCGTCCACGCGGACGAACGCACCGAACGGAACCAGCTTCGTGACCTTGCCGGGCACGACCTGGCCGATCTGGTGGGTGCGGGCGAACTGCTGCCACGGGTCTTCCTGGGTCGCCTTCAGCGACAGGGAGACGCGCTCGCGGTCCATGTCGACGTCGAGGACCTCGACGGTGACCTCCTGGCCGACCTCGACGACCTCGGAGGGGTGGTCGATGTGCTTCCAGGACAGCTCGGAGACGTGGACCAGGCCGTCGACGCCACCCAGGTCCACGAAGGCGCCGAAGTTGACGATCGAGGAGACGACGCCGGAACGGACCTGACCCTTCTGGAGGGTGGTGAGGAACGTCTGGCGGACCTCGGACTGGGTCTGCTCCAGCCAGGCACGGCGGGACAGGACCACGTTGTTGCGGTTCTTGTCCAGCTCGATGATCTTGGCCTCGAGCTCCTTGCCCACGTAGGGCTGGAGGTCGCGGACGCGGCGCATCTCGACCAGGGAGGCCGGGAGGAAGCCACGGAGGCCGATGTCGAGGATGAGACCACCCTTGACGACCTCGATGACGGTACCGGTGACGATCCCGTCCTCTTCCTTGATCTTCTCGATGGTGCCCCAGGCACGCTCGTACTGGGCGCGCTTCTTCGAGAGGATCAGGCGGCCTTCCTTGTCCTCCTTCTGGAGAACAAGGGCTTCGATCTCGTCACCGACGGCGACGACCTCGTTGGGGTCGACGTCGTGCTTGATCGAGAGCTCGCGGCTCGGGATGACGCCTTCGGTCTTGTAACCGATGTCGAGCAGGACCTCGTCCCGGTCGACCTTCACGATGACGCCGTCGACGATGTCGCCGTCGTTGAAGTACTTGATCGTCTCGTCGATCGCGGCGAGGAAGGCTTCCTCGTTACCGATGTCGTTGACCGCTACCTGCGGGGTGGTGGCGGTGGTCTCGGTGCTGCTCGTCATGTGGGAAAGGGCTCCGGTACGGACATTGAAGTCGTAGGTACTGCTACGCCGGAGCCCGTTTCGCTCTGCAGAAGCCGGACAGCCAAGGAAGCGCTCACCAGGGAAAACGGTGATGACGCCTCGACAACCGAGGGGACATACAACAGATGCGAGCGCAGCCTGCTACGTCTGAGGTGCGCAGGCTCGCAGCGCAACTTGTAGCATACGGGGGCAGCCGGGCAGGGTCAATGCGCGAAGCCGCCCACCCGGGGCGGATCGCCGTATAACCGGCACAATTCCCGTCATCCGAGGCCGCGCAGGGGCCAGGAACACCCTTCGGCGACACGCCGGGGTCCGGCTGGACGGAAGAGTACGACGAGGGAGCCCATCATCCAAGAGCCCGAAGCGCCCGAACCGGAGGCGACCCGGCGGCAGGCCGGCGTCGCGGAGAGCTCCCGAGCCAACCGGGGCTGGTGGGACCGCAACGCGGACGAGTACCAGGTCGAGCACGGCACGTTCCTCGGCGACGACCGCTTCGTGTGGGGGCCCGAGGGCCTGGACGAGGTGGAGGCCGAGCTGCTCGGTCCGCCGGAGGAGCTGACGGGACGGGACGTCCTGGAGCTGGGCGCCGGCGCGGCGCAGTGCTCGCGCTGGCTGGCCGCGCAGGGGGCGCGGCCGGTGGCGCTGGACATCTCGCACCGGCAGTTGCAGCACGCGCTGCGGATCGGCGGGCCGTTCCCGCTGGTGTGCGCCGACGCGGGCGCGCTGCCGTTCGCGGACGGCTCCTTCGACCTGGCCTGCTCGGCTTACGGGGCGCTGCCCTTCGTCGCCGATCCGCGGCTGGTGCTGCGCGAGGTGCGGCGGGTGCTGCGGCCCGGCGGCCGGCTGGTCTTCTCGGTCACGCACCCGATCCGCTGGGCGTTCCCGGACGAGCCGGGCCCGGAGGGGCTGAGCGTGTCCGCGTCGTACTTCGACCGCACTCCCTACGTCGAGCAGGACGACGAGGGCCGCGCGGTGTACGTGGAGCACCACAGGACGCTCGGGGACCGCGTCCGTGACGTCGTCGCCTCGGGGTTCCGGCTGGTGGACCTGGTGGAGCCGGAGTGGCCGGCCTGGAACACCTCCGAGTGGGGCGGCTGGTCGCCGCTGCGCGGGAACCTGATCCCGGGGACGGCGGTCTTCGTGTGCGTACGGGACTGAGTACGTGATCCGTGACGACGCCCTGGACGCCCTTCCCGTACGCGAGGCCCTGCCGGGGCTGACCGGCGCGCTCGACCGGCACGGCACCGCCGTGCTGGTGGCGCCGCCCGGCACCGGCAAGACGACCCTGGTGCCCCTGGCGCTGGCGGGACTGCTCGAAGGCGGGCCCGCGCGGCGGGTGGTGGTCGCCGAGCCGCGGCGGATCGCGGCCCGCGCGGCGGCACGGCGGATGGCGTGGCTGCTGGGCGAGCGGGTCGGCGGGTCGGTCGGTTTCACCGTGCGCGGGGAGCGGGCGGTGGGGCGGCGCACGCGCGTGGAGGTCGTCACGACCGGTGTGCTCCTCCAGCGCCTCCAGCGCGACCAGGAGCTCTCCGGGGTGGACGTGGTGGTGCTCGACGAGTGCCACGAGCGGCATCTGGACGCGGACACGGCGGCGGCGTTCCTGTGGGACGTGCGCGAGGCGCTGCGCCCGGAGCTGCGGCTGGTGGCCGCGTCGGCGACGACGGACGCGGAGGGCTGGGCCCGGCTGCTGGGGGGCGCGCCGGTGGTTCAGGCGCGCGGCGCCGCGTTCCCGGTGGACGTGGTGTGGGCGCCTCCCCCGCGTGCGGTGCGGCCGCCGCACGGCACGCGGGTCGATCCGGCGCTGCTGACGCACGTGGCGTCGGTGGTGCGGCGGGCGCTGGCGGAGCGGGACGGGGACGTGCTGGCGTTCCTGCCGGGGGTCGGCGAGATCGCCCGCGTGGCCGGACGGCTCGGGGACCTCGGCGGTGTCGACGTGCTCCAGGTGCACGGGCGGGCGCCGGCCGCCGTGCAGGACGCGGTGCTGTCCGTCGGGGAGCGGCGCCGGGTGGTGCTGGCGACCTCGGTCGCGGAGTCGTCGTTGACGGTTCCGGGGGTGCGGGTGGTCGTGGACTGCGGGCTGGCGCGGGAGCCGCGCGTGGACCACGCCCGGGGGCTCAGCGCGCTGACGACCGTGCGGGCCTCCCGCGCGGCGGGGCGGCAGCGGGCGGGGCGGGCCGGGCGCGAGGCGCCGGGGACGGTGTACCGGTGCTGGACGGAGGCCGAGGACGCGCGGCTGCCGCGGTTCCCCTCCCCCGAGATCAAGGTGGCCGACCTGACGGCGTTCGCGCTCCAGGCGGCCTGCTGGGGCGATCCGGACGCCTCGGGGCTGGCGCTGCTGGACCCCCCGCCCACCGGGGCGATGGCGGCGGCCCGCTCCGTCCTGACGGCGATCGGGGCGGTGGGCCCCGACGGACGGGCCGGCGAGCGCGGGGCGCGGCTGGCCCGCCTGGGTCTGCACCCGCGGCTGGGCCGCGCCCTGCTGGACGCGGCGCCGGTGGTGGGCCCGGACCTCGCGGCCGAGGTGGTCGCCCTGATCTCCGAGGAGCCGCCGCGCGAGTACGGCGACGACCTCGCCGTCGCGCTGCGGGCCGCCCGGCACGGCGGCGACGCGTACGCCGCCCGCTGGCGCAAGGAGGCCGGCCGCCTCCGCGGGCTCGCGTCCGAGTCCGCGGGTGAGCCCTCGCGGACCTCCCCGCCGGTGCCGGACCGGTCCGGCGCCCGGGCCGTGCCCGCCCTGGACACGTCGTCCCGGGCGCCGGGCGCCCCGGACGGCGCCCCGGACGCACCCGCACCGGTCTCGCCCGGGGCGTCGGCCGACGGGGACGACGGGTCGGTGGCGTCGCGGACGTCCGGGGGTTCCCGGCTTCCGCGGGCAAAGGGAGCCGGGGCCCGTGCGCCCCTGCCGGACTCCCGGCCCGTGATCGAGGGCGGGGAGGAGCGGCGGGTCGGGTTCGTCGCCGCGCTGGCCTTTCCCGAGCGGGTGGCCCGCGCGGAGGGCGGTTCACACCTGATGGCGGGTGGGACGCGGGCCGAGGCGGAGGCGGCGTCCCCGTTGCGGGGGGCCGAGTGGATCGCCGTCGCCGTGGCCGACCGGCCCGTGGGGCGGGGGCACGCGCGCGTACGGCTCGGGGGCGTGGTCGACGAGGAGGTCGCGCGGATCGCGGCGGGGGCGTTGCTGGAGCACCGGGACGAAGTGGGCTGGAGCGACGGGGACGTCGTCGCGCGGCGGGTCGAACGGCTCGGGGCGGTGGAGGTGGCCGTACGGCCGTACCCCGGCGCCGCCCCCTCGCTCGTACGGGCCGCGCTGCTGGACGGGTTGCGGCGGGAGGGGTTCGGGCTGCTGCGGTGGCCGGCCGGGGCGGCCGCACTGCGGCAGCGGCTGGCCTTCCTGCGCGGCCGGCTCGGTGAGCCGTGGCCCGACGTCTCCGACGAGGCGCTGCACGCGCGCGTGGAGGAGTGGCTGGAGCCGGAGCTGAGCCGTGCCCGGCGGCGGGCCGATCTCGCGCGGATCGACGCCGGGCAGGCGCTCGCGCGGCTGCTGCCGTGGGCCTCCGGCGAGGCCCTGCGGCTCGACGAACTCGCCCCCGAGCGGATCACCGTACCCAGTGGGTCCGCGATCCGGATCGACTACTCCGACCCGGAGCGGCCGGTGCTCGCCGTGAAGCTGCAGGAGATGTTCGGGCTCCAGGAGTCGCCGCGGGTGGCCGGGGCGCCGCTGCTGGTGCACCTGCTGTCCCCGGCCGGACGCCCCGCCGCCGTGACCGCCGACCTCGCCTCGTTCTGGCGGGACGGCTACCGGGGCGTACGGGCCGAACTGCGCGGGCGCTACCCCAAGCACCCGTGGCCGGAGGATCCGGCCACCGCCGAGCCGACCCGGCACACCAACGCCCGGCTCCGGCGGTGACCGGTACCGCGTGCCGTCAGGCGGCGGGGCCCGCCGCCGGGTCGGCGGACGGGGCCGGGGACGCGGGCGTGGACGGGGCCGGGGCCGGGGACTCCGTCTCGGCCGCCGCCACGGTCAGTTCGACCGTGGCGGTCGCCCCGCCCGCGGTGGTGACGCGGAGCAGGAACGTGCCGGTGGTGTCGTCCGCGTACAGCTGAGGCAGTCTCAGCAGGCCGTCCGCGTCCGTCGTCAGGCCGCTCAGGGCGCGGACGGCCTTGCCGTCGGCGCCCTTGAAGTAGGGGCCCTTGTCGTTCGCGGCCGGGTCGTCGGCCGACGTGACCAGGGTGGCGGTGGCGGCCACCTTGTCGGCGGCGGCGCCCTCGTACGTGGCCCTCAGCTCGACCGCGTCCGCGAACTCGCCGCCCGGCGTGCAGGTGAGCGCCTTGCCGCCGGTGCGGACGAGGGTGTCGGCGACGCGCTCGGTGACCGTCGCCCTGTAGGCGACGCCCTTGACCGTACGGCCGACCACCGTGGCCTGGACGACGACGGGGCCGGTCTTCTCGCCCGCCCGGAGCGCGGGGGCCACGGCGACGCCCGAGCCGTTGGTGACCACGGTGGCCACGCGCTCGCCGCCGGTGAAGGTGGTGTCGGTGTCGCCGAGGACGGTGAACCGGATCCGCACCTTGGCCACGGCCTTGCCGGTCTCCGTCTCCGCGCGGGCGCTCATCCGCTCGGTGAACGTGTCGCCCGCCATCGCGGTGAGCGTCGCGGTGCCCGCGTCCTCCAGGTGGTCCACCGTGTCGGTGGGGGTGGGCGGCGGGGTGCCGGGCGGCGTGCTCGGGCTGCCGGAGTCGGCCGGCGGCTTGGGGCTCGGGGCGGAGCCGGACGGCTTGCCCGGCTTGGCCGGCTTGGCCGGTTTCGTGCTGGGCTTCGGCGAGGGCGACGTGCTCGGCGTCGCCGGGGAGGGCCACACCGTGCCGCTGCCGCTGCCGCTGTCGCTGCGGTCCGCGGGCAGCGTGCCGGTGCCGTCCGGGATCTCGTGGGTGCCCCTGCGGTAGTACTCCAGCCACGTCATGACGGTGTTCAGGTACTCCGTCGAGTTGTTGTAGCTGAGGATCGCCTTGTCGAGGTCGCGCTGGTCGGACAGGTCCCAGTCGAAGCGGCACAGGTAGTGGCCGGCGGCGAGGGCGGCGTCGTAGATGTTGTTGGGGTCCTCACGGCCGTCGCCGTTGCCGTCGCGGCCCGCCCACTCCCAGGTGGAGGGGATGAACTGCATGGGGCCGACGGCCTGGTCGTAGGAGCTGTTGCCGTCGTAGGCGCCGTTGTCGGTGTCCTTGATGAGGGCGAAGCCGTTGCCGTCGAGCTGGGGGCCCAGGATGGGCGAGAGGGTGGTGCCGTCGGCGTCGACGCGTCCGCCGCGGGCCTGGCCTGACTCCACCTTGCCGATGGCGGCGAGCAGTTGCCAGGGCAGGTTGCAGCCGGGCCTCTTCTCGCGCAGCGCGGCCTCGGCCTTCTTGTAGGCGTCGAGGACGGTCGCGGGTATGCCGGCCTCGGTCACGCCGGACACGTCCGTTCCGGTGCTCGCGGACGGGGCGGGGCGGGGGCTGTTGAGCGGCGGCAGGTCCGTGTAGTACGGCGAGTTGCCGGTCGCGCCGGCGGCGTCGGCGGTCTCCTCGGGCGAGGGCGTGGCGTCCGAGGTGGTCCGTCTGCCCTGGTCGTCGGTGGTCACGCCCGGAGCCTGGGAGGCGGCCAGGGCCGCGACCGCCGCCGCGGCGACGGCGGTGGTCGTCACTCCCTTGCACAGCCTCCTGCCGAATTGCGCCGCCATAGAGTGAACCCCTCCCGTGAACGCCGTGACGTCCGTCAGCCTGTGTCGTGTTCGCCCTGGTGTGACGATCCGCCCGCCCCACTGGTTGCCCTCCTGTGGGCATCCGGCACGACGGCCCTCGCGACCCTACGACAACTTCCTTTGCCCGGACACCCGTTCATGCCCGATATTCACCGCTTGGCCACGTTCCCGTGCGGCGGGAGGCCGGCACGGGGCGTCCCGCATACTTGGGGTCCGCCGGTCGGGTGGGCCCGCGGGCCGGTCAACCCCTGTCATGAGGAGCCGCGTTGCCGTTCACGCTGAGCCATGCGGCGGCGGTGCTGCCCGCCGTGCGCACGGACGGGAGCGGGCGGGGCCCTCTGGTTCCCGCCGTGCTGGTCGCGGGCAGCTTCGCTCCCGACATGACCTATTACGCGGCGAGTGTCCTGTCGGGGGCGATGGAGTTCGGCGACGTCACCCACGCGTTCCGGGGCGTGTTCACGGTCGACGTGCTCATCGCCTGGGCGCTGGTGGGACTGTGGCTGCTGGTGCGCGAACCGCTGGTGGCGCTGTTGCCGCGGGCCCGGCGGGGGCGGGCGGCGGCGCTGCTGCGCTGCGGGGCGCCGCGTGCGCGGCCGCGGCCGGCGCTGGTGGCGCGCTGGTACGTCTCCGCCGTGGTGGGGGCGTCGACGCATGTGGTCTGGGACGCGTTCACGCACCTCGACCGGTGGGGGACGCGGGTGTTTCCCGTGCTGGGCGAGGAGGTGGCGGGGTCGCCGCTGTACTGGTACCTGCAGTACGGCGGTTCGGCGGTGGCCGCGGTCGTCGTCGCGCTGTTCGTGCTGCGGGCGCTGCGGCGGGCGCCGGGCGACGCCGGGCCCTCGGGGGTTCCCCCGCTGTCCGTCGGGGACCGGTGGTGGGCCGTCGCGCTGCTCGGCGGGGGCGCGGTGGCGGGGGCGGTGCAGCGGGCCGCGCGGTGGTGGGCCCACGGGGACGTGACCGCGAGGCCCTGGGAACTGATTCCGACGGTGTGCTTCGGTGCGGGCGCGGGGCTGGTCCTCGCGCTGCCGCTGTACGCGGCGGCCGTCAGGGCGTGGCGTCCGGCCGCGGAGGTTCCGGCGGGCGGCGGTACGCGGCGGCCGAGCCGTACGGGCGCACGCTGAGGGGGTCGCTCGCCGCGACGAACACGGTGACGGTGCGGACCGGGCGGGTGCGGGGCCGCAGGGTGAGCGCGAGGGCGAGGCGGGCGCGGGCCAGCTCGGCCCACAGCCGCCACGGCGGCGGCCCGCCCGCGGGGCCTGCGGCGGTGGGGGTGCGGGTGGCTCTCCGGCGGCCGTCGGCGATACGGCGGCCGAGGTCCGCCATGGCGCCGCGCAGCGCGGTCGCGAGGGTGGCGGGGGCGCGGGCGGTACTTGCGGCGGCCGCGAAGACCGGAACCGGCGGGAACACCGTGTGTCCGCCGGGACGCGGGGGTGCCGCTCTGCGGTGAAGCACGCGTATGCCCATGCGTCGCATCCTGTCGGGCGAGCAGCACGGCGGCTTTCCCGCGGGGGCCACGCGAGTGAACGCTCCCTCCGGGGCCGCGGCGGGCGTGCGCGGCGCCCCGAGGGGGACGGGCACGCCCGGCGCCGCCGGACCGTGCCGTCGTGGTGCTCGCCGCCGCGGCGGGAGCAGGGGGCGGGGTCCCGTCGCGAGGTGGGCGGGGCCGGGCGTCCCGGCCCCGCTCCTCACCTCCGGCGGGTCAGTGCGCCGCCGACTCCCAGTCGGGGCCCGCGCCCACCGAGACGCCCAGGGGGACTCGGAGCCGGACCGCGGTGGACATCTCCCGGCGGACCAGTTCCTCCACCGCGGCGCGTTCGCCGGGGGCCAGCTCCAGGACGATTTCGTCGTGGACCTGGAGGAGCATGCGGGAGCGCAGGTCCGCCTCGCGCAGCGCCCGGTCCACGTTCAGCATGGCGATCTTGACGATGTCCGCCGCCGTGCCCTGGATCGGCGCGTTCAGCGCCATGCGCTCCGCCGCCTCGCGACGCTGGCGGTTGTCGCTGTTGAGGTCGGGCAGGTAACGGCGGCGGCCGAAGAGCGTCGCCGTGTAGCCGGTCGCCCGGGCCTCGTCGACGACCCGGCGCAGATAGTCCCGTACGCCTCCGAAGCGCTCGAAGTACGCGTCCATCAGGGCGCGTGCCTCCGCCGCCTCGATGTTCAGCTGCTGGGAGAGGCCGAAGGCCGACAGCCCGTACGCCAGCCCGTACGACATCGCCTTGATCTTGCGGCGCATCTCCGCGTCCACCGCGGACCGCTCGACCGAGAACACCTGTGCCGCCGCCGTGGTGTGCAGGTCCTCGCCCGAGGTGAACGCCTCGATCAGGCCGGCGTCCTCGGAGAGGTGGGCCATCACGCGCAGTTCGATCTGGCTGTAGTCGGCGGTGAGGAGCGACTCGAAGCCCTCGCCGACCACGAAGCCGCGGCGGATCGCGCGGCCCTCGTCCGTGCGGACCGGGATGTTCTGCAGGTTGGGGTCCGTCGAGGACAGCCGGCCCGTCGCGGCGACGGTCTGGTTGAACGTGGTGTGGATGCGGCCGTCCGCGGCGATGGTCTTGATCAGTCCCTCGACGGTCACGCGCAGCTTCGCCTGCTCACGGTGGCGGAGCATGATCACCGGCAGTTCGTTGTCGGTCTGCGTGGCGAGCCAGGCCAGGGCGTCGGCGTCCGTGGTGTAACCGGTCTTCGTCCGCTTCGTCTTCGGCAGGGCCAGCTCGCCGAAGAGGACCTCCTGGAGCTGCTTGGGCGAACCCAGGTTGAACTCGTGCCCCGCCGCCGCGTGCGCCTCCTTCACCGCCTGCTGCACGGCGCCCGCGAACATCCGCTCCATCTCCTGGAGGTGCTCCCGGTCGGCCGCGATGCCGTGCCGCTCCATGCGGGCGAGCAACGCGGACGTGGGCAGCTCCATGTCGCGGAGCAGGTCCGCCGCGCCCACCTCCGCCAGGCGGCCTTCGAAGGCCTCGCCCAGGTCGAGGACGGCGCGGGCCTGCATCATCAGCGCCTCGGCCTGGGCGCCCTCGTCCGCGCCGAAGGCCAGCTGGCCGTCGGGTGCGGCGGCGGGCGCCGGCTCGCGGTGCAGGTACTCCAGGGACAGCGCGTCCAGGTCGAAGGAGCGGCGGCCCGGCTTCACCAGGTACGCGGCGAGCGCGGTGTCCATGGTGACGCCCTCGATGGTCCAGCCGTGCTCGGCGAAGACCCGCATCGCGCCCTTGGCGTTGTGGAACACCTTGGGCCGGTCCGCGTCGGCGAGCCAGGCCGTGAGCGCCCGCTCGTCGGCCTCGTCCAGCTCGGACGGGTCGAACCAGGCGGCCGGCCCGGCGGACGTGGCCAGCGCGACCTCGGCGACCGAGCCGGCGCCCAGGGCCCAGGTGTCGACCGTGGCGACGCCGAGCGGGCCGGCGCCGTGCTCGGTGAGCCAGCCGGTCAGCTCGCCGGTGCCCAGCACCGTGCCGTCCAGCTCCACGCCGGCCGCGACGACCGGAGCGGCCTCGGCCTCCTCCGCGCCCGGGTCGACGGCGAACAGCCGTTCCCGCAGCGACGGGTTCCTGATCTCCAGGGTGTCCAGGATCATCGTCACGGCCTTGCGGTCGTAGGCGGTCCGCTCCAGGTCGAGGACGCCCTTGGGCAGCTCGACCGCACGCTCCAGCTCGGTGAGGCGGCGGTTGAGCTTGACCGCCTCCAGGTGGTCGCGCAGGTTCTGCCCGGCCTTGCCCTTGACCTCGTCGACGCGCTCGACCAGCTCGGCGAAGGAACCGAACTGGTTGATCCACTTCGCGGCCGTCTTCTCGCCGACGCCGGGGATGCCGGGCAGGTTGTCCGACGGGTCGCCGCGCAGCGCCGCGAAGTCGGGGTACTGCGCGGGGGTGAGACCGTACTTCTCGACGACCTTCTCCGGGGTGAACCGGGTCAGCTCGGAGACGCCCTTCGTCGGGTACAGCACCGTGGTGTGTTCGGAGACCAGCTGGAAGGAGTCCCGGTCGCCGGTGACGATCAGCACCTCGAAGCCCTCGGCCTCGGCCCGGGTGGCGAGGGTGGCGATGACGTCGTCCGCCTCGAACCCCTCGACGGCGAAGCGGTCGGCGTGCATCGCGTCGAGCAACTCGCCGATCAGCTCCACCTGCCCCTTGAACTCGTCCGGGGTCTTGGAGCGGTTCGCCTTGTACTCGGTGAACTCCTCCGAGCGCCACGTCTTGCGGGAGACGTCGAAGGCGACGGCGAAGTGGGTGGGCGCCTCGTCACGGAGGGTGTTGGCCAGCATCGACGCGAAGCCGTAGATCGCGTTCGTCGGCTGGCCCGTCGCGGTGGTGAAGTTCTCCGCGGGCAGCGCGAAGAACGCGCGGTACGCCAGGGAGTGCCCGTCCATGAGCATCAGGCGGGGGCGGGGGCCGGCGGGGGACTGGTCGGTCTTCTTCGATGCTGTGTCTGCCACGTGTCCGATCCTGCCACGTGGCACCGACAGTGGAGGGCGGGCGCGGGTCGCGGGGTCGATTCGCCCCCTCCGCCCCGTCCCTTCCCGTTCCTGGGGGCTGCGCCCCCGGACCCCCCTTTCGGCCCTGAACGGGCCTCGTCCTCGAACGCCGGACGGGCTGTGAGGGCGTGGCAGGATCGGGGGCCCACCTCATACGTGTATGTGGAACAGGAGTGCGCGATGGCAGCGAAACCGCCCAAGGGGGATCCGGTTCAGGACGCGCCGCAGGTCGGCGGGGTGCAGCACGCGGCCGCGGGGCTGCCGGCGGTCGGGCACACCCTGCGCATGGCCCAGCGGCAGATGGGCGTGAAGCGGACGGCGCTGACGCTGCTCGGCGTGAACCAGAAGAACGGCTTCGACTGCCCGGGGTGCGCCTGGCCGGAGCCGGAGCACCCGCACCGCGCGGAGTTCTGCGAGAACGGGGCGAAGGCCGTGGCCGAGGAGGCCACCCTGCGCCGGGTCACCCCGGAGTTCTTCGCCGCGCACTCCGTCGCCGACCTGTCCGACCGCAGCGGTTACTGGCTGGGGCAGCAGGGCCGGCTGACGCACCCCATGTACCTGCCCGAGGGCGGCGAGCACTACGAGCCGGTCACCTGGGAGCGGGCCTTCGGCATCGTCGCCGAGGAGATCGCCGCCCTCTCCTCCCCGGACGAGGCCGTCTTCTACACCTCCGGGCGCACCAGCAACGAGGCCGCCTTCCTCTACCAGCTGTTCGCCCGCCGGCTGGGCACCAACAACCTGCCCGACTGCTCCAACATGTGCCACGAGTCGTCCGGCTCGGCCCTGTCGGAGACGATCGGCGTCGGCAAGGGCAGCGTCCTGCTGGAGGACCTGTACCAGGCCGACCTGATCATCGTCGCCGGCCAGAACCCCGGCACCAACCATCCGCGCATGCTGTCCGCCCTGGAGAAGGCCAAGGCGAACGGTGCGCGGATCATCAGCGTCAACCCGCTGCCGGAGGCGGGCCTGGAGCGCTTCAAGAACCCGCAGACCGCCAAGGGACTCACCACCGGCACCGCCCTGACCGATCTGTTCCTGCAGATCCGCCTCGGCGGCGACCAGGCCCTTTTCCGCCTCCTCAACAAGCTGATCCTCGACACCCCCGGCGCGGTCGACGAGGAGTTCGTACGCGACCACACGCACGGCTACGAGGAGTTCGCCGAGGCCGCGCGCGCCGCCGACTGGGACGAGACGCTCACCGCGACCGGCCTCACGCGCGGGGACATCGAGCGGTGTCTGCGGATGGTCCTCGCGTCGAAGCGCACCATCGTGTGCTGGGCGATGGGGCTCACCCAGCACAAGCACTCCGTGCCCATGATCCGCGAGATCGTCAACTTCCTCCTGCTGCGCGGCGACATCGGCCGTCCCGGTGCGGGCGTGTGCCCGGTGCGCGGTCACTCCAACGTGCAGGGCGACCGCACCATGGGCATCTTCGAGCGGCCCGCGCCCGCGTTCCTGGACGCCCTGGGGAAGGAGTTCGGCTTCGCGCCCCCGCGCGAGCACGGCTTCGACGTCGTACGGGCCATCCGCGCCCTGCGCGACGGGAAGGCGAAGGTCTTCTTCGCCATGGGCGGCAACTTCGTCTCCGCCTCCCCCGACACGGAGGTCACCGAGGCCGCGATGCGCCGGGCCCGGCTGACGGTGCACGTGTCGACCAAGCTGAACCGCTCGCACACCGTCACGGGCGCACGCGCCCTGATCCTGCCGACGCTCGGCCGCACGGAGCGCGATCTGCAGGACGGCGGCGAGCAGTTCGTGACGGTCGAGGACTCCATGGGCATGGTGCACGCCTCGCGCGGGCGCCTGGAACCGGCGAGCGGGCAGCTGCTGTCGGAGCCGGCCATCGTGTGCCGGCTGGCCCGCCGCGTCCTCGGCGAGGACGACACGGTGCCGTGGGAGGAGTTCGAGAAGGACTACGCGACGATCCGCGACCGCATCGCGCGGGTGGTCCCCGGCTTCGAGGACTTCAACGCGCGCGTGGCCCGCCCCGGGGGCTTCGCCCTCCCCCACGCCCCGCGCGACGAGCGTCGCTTCCCCACCGCCACCGGCAAGGCCAACTTCACCGCCGCGCCGGTGGAGTACCCCGAGCTGCCGAAGGGGCGGCTGCTGCTGCAGACGCTGCGCTCGCACGACCAGTACAACACCACGATCTACGGTCTCGACGACCGTTACCGGGGCATCAGGAACGGCCGCCGCGTGGTGCTGGTCAACCCCGAGGACGCACGGGAGCTGCGGCTCGCGGACGGCGATTACGTCGATCTGGTCGGCGAGTGGAAGGACGGTGTGGAGCGCAGGGCGCCCGGGTTCCGCGTCGTGCGCTATCCGACGGCGCGGGGCTGTGCGGCGGCGTACTACCCGGAGACGAACGTCCTGGTGCCGCTGGACGCCACCGCGGACACCAGCAACACCCCGGCCGGCAAGTCCGTCGTGGTGCGTCTGGAACAATCGGCGACCGACTGAGCGTTCGCTCAGCAGACAGCCGTACCGACGCACGACGAAGGAGCCGGGCCCATGGGAGAGCAGCAGCAGGTGACGTTCCCGCAGGAGGTCGTCGACGAGTACGCCGCGCTCGGTGTGGACCTGCCGGCGCTGTTCTCGGCGGGTCACCTGGGCACGCGGATGGGCGTGCAGATCCTGGAGGCGTCGGCGGAGCGGGTCGTCGGGACGATGCCGGTGGAGGGCAACACCCAGCCGTACGGGCTGCTGCACGGCGGCGCCTCCGCCGTGCTGGCCGAGACGCTGGGGTCGGTGGGGTCGATGCTGCACGGCGGCAGCTCCAGGATCGCCGTCGGCGTCGACCTCAACTGCACGCATCACCGCGGCGTCCGCTCCGGCCTGGTCACCGGGGTCGCCACCCCGGTGCACCGGGGGCGGTCCACGGCGACGTACGAGATCGTCATCACCGACGAGGCGGACAAGCGGGTGTGCACCGCGCGGCTGACCTGCCTGCTGCGGGACGTCCGGCCCGGCGACGGGGAACGGGCGGCGGGCTGACGGCCGTCGGGGGTGCCAGGAGCGTCCGCCCCGCACCCCCGTCGCCGTAGGGGCGCGGGCCGCCCTGCCGTGCGGGCGCGGAACGGCAGGGGCCCCTCCGACGCGCCTCCTGGCGGCGCTCGTGACGTGCCTCGCGACGGCCGACCGACGGTACGACGTTCCGTGCACCGCCACGAACGTCGCACGTCCCGTCAAGAAGCGTCAGGGCGCCCGAGAAGCACGGAAGCCGACTGACCGTTGGACACCCTGGGGACTCATCGGCCGACGCTACGGCGACGGGCCGACCGACGGACAGGCCGACGGGTCGTCACAGTAACCGTGATTCCACCCGGCGGTTGATGAAAACGCGCAGGCCAGCGCCCATGAACGGAAAATGCGGAACTTCAGATTCACCATCCGGGCCGGCATGGAATCCCCTCTCTAGGTGGCCATTGCACGGAATTCATCCTCCGCCCCCCATACCTCACGCGCCCCCTCCCGTCACCCCATCCGCGGCGAAATGAGAGAAAGCACCGAAACGCCGGAACTCCTTTCCTCGGCGTAACTCTGTGTAATACGCGCGCAATACGGCCCCCGCCCCGCCCCTGTGGACCACAGGGGCGGGACCCCTCCCCACGGGCCCCGCAAGCCGCCTCCAGCGACGAGTTCGAGTCATTACCAAAACCCTCGATACACCTGAACACACCGCGCCAGGTCCTGCGGTTTCTCACCATCCGGACAGGGCAAAACGGCGAGAATTCCGCCGTTCCCCCCAGGAAGTACCGCTCTGCAATACGTCGTGTCATAACAAGAGAGTCACAGCCTTGGCCAGACCCTCCTCCACATTCCCCCCACGCGCTTAGAGTCACCGCCAGTCACCGCGCCAGCCCGATTGTCACGTCGGCCCAGCGCTCGACTCGGCCATTTCCATCAGGGAGCGGCCGTCAGGGGAAAGGACTGGATCGTGCGTCAACGTTCGCTCATCGCCCTCACCGCCGCACTCGCGGCGGGATCGCTCACCCTCACCGCATGTGGGTCGCGCGACGACGACAGCAGCAACGGCAGTGGCGGCGGCGACAAGACCACTGTCGTGATCGGCATCGACGCCCCGCTGACCGGCGACCTGTCGGCCCTCGGACTCGGCATGCGCAACTCCGCCGAGCTCGCCGTGAAGACGGCCAACAAGGAGGGGTACGTCAAGGGAGTCGAGTTCGAGCTCGAGCCCCTCGACGACCAGGCGCAGCCCTCCGTCGGCCAGCAGAACGCCCAGAAGTTCATCAGCAACAAGGACGTCCTCGGCGTCGTGGGCCCGCTGAACTCCAGCGTCTCCCAGCAGATGCAGAAGCCGTTCAACGACGCCGGCCTGGTCCAGGTCTCCCCGGCCAACACCGGCACCGAGCTGACCCAGGGCGACGGCTGGAAGACCGGCGACTCGGTCCGCCAGTTCAAGACCTTCTTCCGCACCGCCACCACGGACGAGATCCAGGGTGCCTTCGCCGCCGAGTACCTCTACACCAAGGCCGGCAAGAAGAAGGTCTACCTGATCGACGACCAGAAGACCTACGGGGCGGGCCTGGCCGCCTCCTTCAGGACGAACTTCACCAAGCTCGGTGGCAAGATCGTCGGCGCCGACCACATCAACCCCGAGGACCGCGACTTCAACGCCGTCGTCGCCAAGATCAAGAGGACCGGTGCCGAGGCCCTCTACTACGGCGGCGAGTACCCGGCCGCCGCCCCGCTGAGCCAGCAGCTCAAGGACAGCGGCCAGAACATCCCGCTGATGGGCGGCGACGGCATCTACTCCGGCGAGTTCCCGAAGCTCAACAAGAAGGCCGAGGGCGACCTCGCCACCTCCGTGGGCAAGCCGGTCGAAAAGCTCCCCTCCGCCAAGGAGTTCATCGCGAACTACGAGGCCGAGAACTTCGAGGACACGTACGAGGCCTACGGCGGCCTCACCTACGACGCCACCTGGTCGATCATCGAGGCCATCAAGCTGGCCGTCGACGGCAACGACGGCAAGGTCCCGACCGACGCCCGCAAGGTCGTCCTGGACTCCATGAGCAAGGTCAAGTTCGACGGCGTCACCGGCACCATCTCCTTCGACGAGTTCGGTGACACCACCAACACCCTGATGACCGCCTACAAGGTCAAGGGCAACGCGTGGGCGCCCGAGTACAGCGCCTCGCCCAAGGTGGACTGAGCGAGGGGACCCACACCGGAGGACATTCCCCTCACACATTGACCCCAGGCCGCGCGGGAGCGCCCACCAGCGCTCCCGCGCGGCGCCATATCCGAACCACTCCACGGAGGCCCTGCGGTGAACGAACTGCCGCAACAGCTGGCCAATGGACTCATCCTCGGCGCGATGTACGGACTCATCGCGATCGGCTACACGATGGTCTACGGCATCGTCCAGCTCATCAACTTCGCCCACGGCGAGATCTTCATGGTCGGGGGCTTCGGGGCCCTCACCGTGTTCCTCATACTCCCCGACGGCTTCGCCCTCGGCGCAGCCATCCCGCTCATGATCCTCGGCGGCGTCATCGTCTCGGTCGCCTTCGCCACCGCAGCGGAACGCTTCGCCTACCGGCCCCTGCGCGGCGCACCACGACTGGCCCCACTGATCACCGCCATCGGCCTGTCCATCGTCCTCCAGCAGATCGTGTGGATGTGGTACCCGGAGGCGAAGAAGGACCGGTCCTTCCCGCAGTTCGACGGCGCCCCCTTCGACGTCTTCGGCGCCACGATCCAGCGCGGTGACCTCTTCGTCATCATCGCCGCCCCACTGTGCATGATCGCCCTCGGCCTCTTCGTGTCGAAGACCCGCTCCGGGCGCGGCATGCAGGCCACCGCCCAGGACCCCGACACCGCCAAGCTGATGGGCGTCAACACCGACCGCATCATCGTGATGGCGTTCGCCATCGGCGCCGCGTTCGCCGCGATCGCCGCCGTCGCCTACGGCCTCAAGAACGGCCAGGTCGGCTTCCGGATGGGCTTCCTGATGGGCCTCAAGGCCTTCACCGCCGCCGTCCTCGGCGGCATCGGCAACATCTACGGCGCCATGCTCGGCGGCATCGTCCTCGGCGTCGCCGAGGCCCTCGCCACCGGCTACATCGCCAACGTCCCCGGCATGGACCTCTTCGGCGGCGGCGCCTGGAAGGACGTCTGGGCCTTCGCCCTGCTCATCCTCGTCCTGCTCTTCCGGCCACAAGGCCTGCTCGGCGAACGCGTCGCGGATCGGGCGTGATACCCATGACCACGAAGACTCCCACCACCGCCACCACCACGGCGGCCACGGCACCGGCCGCCCCGGTCGTCCCGCTGCCGCCCACCGCGGCGCGCGCGATCACCGTCGCCGGCTCCGCCGTCGCCTTCGTCGGCACCTTCCTCGCCTGGACCTGGACCGACGAGTTCCCCGGCGACCTCACCGTCACCGGCTACCCCGGCGGCCTGCAGGTCCTCACCCTCGTCGGCTCTCTCCTCACCCTGCTGTTCGCCCTGTCCGGCTACGGCATCCGCGGACTGGGCTGGCTCACCCCCGGCGGCACCAACAGCCCCGTCCTGCTGAGCGCCCTCGGCGTCCTCGGCACCACCGGCTACGCCATGGGCGCCATCAGCCAGGAGCTCGGCGGCCTCGTCAACCTCGAACCCGGCGCCTGGGTCTCCGGCATCGGCGCCCTCGTCGTCGTCATCGGCGCCCTCGGCCTCCCCGCCGACCAGCCGTACGACGCCGATGAACCGCACCCGGGCCTGTGGGGCCGGATCCGCCACTCCCTCACCGCCCCCGAGCCCGGCCGCGCCAAGGACCTGCCCTCCTGGGCCGAGATCCTCGTCATCGCCGCCGGCTTCGGCGCCGGTCTGTACGTCTTCGCGTACGGCATCGGCACCGAGTACTCCGAACTGTTCATCGGCTTCCTGATCATCGCCGCGTTCGGCTTCACGGCCGTCATCCGCGCGGGGCTCCTCAAGCGGCTCTCGGCGCTCACCGCCAAGCACCGCAACGTCACCCTCGCGGCCGCTTTCGCCGCCGCGATCTGCTTCCCCTTCACCCAGAGCAACGACCAATTCGCCCTCATCGGCGCGAACATCCTGATCTTCGCCACGGTCGCCCTGGGCCTCAACGTCGTCGTCGGCCTCGCCGGCCTCCTCGACCTCGGATACGTCGCCTTCCTCGGCGTCGGCGCCTACGCCGCCGCCCTGGTCTCCGGCTCCCCCCAGTCGAGCATCGGCGTGCACTTCCCGTTCTGGGCGGCCGTCCTCACCGGCGCCATCGCCTCGCTGATCTTCGGCGTGGTGATCGGCGCACCGACCCTGCGACTGCGCGGCGACTACCTCGCCATCGTGACGCTCGGCTTCGGCGAGATCTTCCGCATCACCATGAACAACCTCAACGGCAACAGCGGACCCGACGTCACCAACGGCTCCAACGGCATCCCGAACATCCCCGACCTGGAGATCTTCGGATTCAACCTGGGATTGCCGCACGACGTCCTCGGCCACGAGCTCACCCGCTCCGGCAACTACTACCTGCTGATGCTGCTGTTCACGGCCGTCGTCGTCATGGTCTTCCGCCGCTCCGCGGAATCCCGCATCGGCCGCGCCTGGGTCGCCATCCGCGAGGACGAGACCGCCGCCACCGCCATGGGCATCAACGGCTTCCGCCTCAAGCTCCTCGCCTTCGCCCTCGGCGCCTGCCTGGCCGGCCTCGCCGGCACCGTCCAGGCCCACGTGTCCTACAGCGTCACCCCCGAGCAGTACCAGTTCGCTGGCTCCGTGCCGCCGAACTCGGCCTTCCTCCTCGCCGCCGTGATCCTCGGCGGCATGGGCACCATCAGCGGTCCCCTCATCGGCGCCGCACTGCTCTACCTGATCCCGGCCAAGCTCCAGTTCATGGCGGAGTACCAGCTGCTCCTCTTCGGCATCGCGCTCATGCTCCTCATGCGCTTCCGCCCCGAAGGGCTGGTCGCCGACCGCAGGAAGCAGCTCGAGTTCCACGACACCGGACAGCTCGACGTACCGGACGACAAGCCGCTCCCCGACGGCGCGACCGGCGTCGCGAAGGCAGGGGCGTGACCACCATGACCACCACCGCACCCACCACCACGACCGTCCTCGACGCCACCGACGTCACCATGCGCTTCGGCGGCCTCACCGCGGTGCGCTCCGTCGACCTCACCGTCAACAGCGGCGAGATCGTCGGCCTCATCGGACCCAACGGCGCCGGCAAGACCACCTTCTTCAACTGCCTCACCGGCCTGTACGTCCCCACCGAGGGCAAGGTCTCCTACAAGGGCACCGTCCTGCCGCCCAAGCCGCACCTGGTCACCCAGGCCGGCATCGCGCGCACCTTCCAGAACATCCGGCTCTTCGCCAACATGACCGTCCTGGAGAACGTGCTCGTCGGCCGGCACACCCGCACCAAGGAGGGCCTCTGGTCCGCCCTGCTGCGCCTGCCCGGCTTCAAGAAGGCCGAAGAAGCCTCCCGCGAACGGGCCATGGAACTCCTGGAGTTCACCGGCCTCGCCGCCAAGGCCGACCACCTCGCCCGCAACCTGCCCTACGGCGAACAGCGCAAGCTCGAAATCGCCCGCGCCCTCGCCAGCGAACCGGGCCTGCTCCTCCTGGACGAGCCCACCGCGGGCATGAACCCGCAGGAGACCCGCGCGGCCGAAGAGCTCATCTTCGCCATCCGCGACCAGGGCATCGCCGTACTCGTCATCGAGCACGACATCCGGTTCATCATGAACCTCTGCGACCGGGTGGCCGTCCTCGTCCAGGGCGAGAAGATCGTCGAAGGACCCGCCGAAGTGGTCCAGGCCGACGAACGCGTCATCGCCGCCTACCTCGGCACCCCCTTCGAAGGCGCCCCCGGCCAGGAGGAAGCCGCCGAGGTCGAAGCCGCCGAGGCGCACAGCACCACAGAAGGGGACGACAAGTGACCGCACTGCTGGAGGTCGAGGACCTCAGGGTCGCCTACGGCAAGATCGAGGCCGTCAAGGGCATCTCGTTCAAGGTCGACGCGGGCGAGGTCGTCACCCTCATCGGCACCAACGGCGCCGGCAAGACCACCACGCTCCGGACCCTGTCCGGGCTGCTCCAGCCGCTCTCCGGCCGGATCACCTTCGACGGCCAGTCGCTGAAGAAGATCCCGGCGCACAAGATCGTGTCCCTGGGACTCGCCCACTCCCCCGAGGGGCGGCACATCTTCCCCCGCATGACCATCGAGGACAACCTCCGCCTCGGCGCCTACCTCCGCAGCGACAAGGAAGGCATCGAGAAGGACATCAAACGCGCCTACGACCTCTTCCCCATCCTCGGGGAACGCAGCAAGCAGGCCGCGGGCACCCTCTCCGGCGGCGAGCAGCAGATGCTCGCCATGGGAAGGGCCCTGATGTCCCGGCCCAAACTGCTCATGCTCGACGAACCCTCCATGGGCCTCTCACCGATCATGATGCAGAAGATCATGGCGACCATCGCCGAACTGAAGTCCCAGGGCACCACCATCCTGCTCATCGAGCAGAACGCCCAGGCCGCCCTCTCCCTGGCCGACCACGGTCACGTCATGGAGGTCGGCAAGATCGTCCTCTCCGGCACCGGACGGGACCTCCTCCACGACGAGTCCGTCCGCAAGGCCTACCTCGGCGAGGACTGAGCCGCATGACGAGGCCCGCGCCCCCTGCCGTGCAGGGGGCGCGGGCCTCTCGCCGTCCGCCGGGCGGGAACTAGCCCTTCGACGCCTTCTTCTCCTCGGCGTCGTCGATGACCGCCTGCGCCACCTGCTGCATCGACATCCGCCGGTCCATCGACGTCTTCTGGATCCACCGGAACGCCGCCGGCTCCGTCAGCCCGTACTGCGTCTGCAGCACCGACTTCGCCCGGTCCACCAGCTTCCGCGTCTCCAGCCGCAGGCTCAGGTCCGCGACCTCGCGCTCCAGCTCCTTCAGCTCCGTGAACCGCGACACCGCCATCTCGATCGCGGGCACCACGTCGCTCTTGCTGAACGGCTTCACCAGGTACGCCATCGCACCCGCGTCCCGCGCCCGCTCCACCAGGTCGCGCTGCGAGAACGCGGTCAGCATCAGCACCGGGGCGATGCTCTCCTCCGCGATCTTCTCCGCCGCGGAGATACCGTCCAGCTTCGGCATCTTCACATCGAGGATCACCAGGTCGGGCCGGTGCTCGCGCGCCAGCTCCACGGCCTGCTCACCGTCACCGGCCTCACCGACGACGGAGTACCCCTCCTCCTCCAGCATCTCTTTGAGATCGAGCCGGATCAGCGCCTCGTCCTCGGCGATCACGACACGGGTCGTCATCGGAGGCACGTGCGACTTGTCGTCGTCGGGCACGTCTGCGGGCTGGGGCGACTCGGGGGCGGTCACGTGGGCTCCTCGTTCGGGGCAGGCCGGTACTGCTGACAAGAGCGTACCCAGCTGCGATAAGGTGGGGGCACGGCGGGTGACCGTCGACCTTTGTTTTACAGGGCGCCCCGGTAGCCCAGCGGTAGAGGCAATGGTCTCAAACACCATCCAGCGTCGGTTCGAATCCGACCCGGGGTACTTTTCCTTGATATCCAAGGTCGCCATTTGAGGGCGGATGTCCGCCTTTCCGGTGAACATCCGCCTTTTCCGCCCGTCCCGCTTGCGCGCCCCGGCCGCCCGGCTACCTGGGGCTGTCGTCCTCGCCGATGTGGTGGACGCGGACCATGTTCGTCGAGCCGGAGACCCCCGGCGGGGAGCCCGCCGTGATCACCACCGTGTCGCCCTTCTCGCAGCGGGCGTACTTCAGGAGCAGCTCGTCGACCTGGGCGACCATCGCGTCCGTCGTGTCCACGTGGGGGCCGAGGAAGGTCTCGACGCCCCAGGTGAGGCTGAGCAGGGAGCGGGTGGCCGGGTCGGGGGTGAAGGCGAGGAGGGGGATGGGGCTGCGGTAGCGGGAGAGGCGGCGGGCGGTGTCGCCGGACTGGGTGAAGGCGACCAGGAAGCGGGCGCCGAGGAAGTCGCCCATCTCCGCCGCGGCACGGGCGACCGCGCCGCCCTGGGTGCGGGGCTTGTTGCGTTCGGTGAGGGGCGGGAGGCCCTTGGCGAGGATGTCCTCCTCGGCGGCCTCCACGATGCGGGCCATGGTGCGCACCGTCTCGACGGCGTGCTTGCCGACGCTGGTCTCGCCGGAGAGCATGACGGCGTCGGTGCCGTCGATGACGGCGTTGGCGACGTCGGAGGCCTCCGCGCGGGTGGGGCGGGCGTTGTCGATCATCGAGTCGAGCATCTGGGTGGCGACGATGACCGGTTTGGCGTTGCGCTTGGCGAGGGTGATCGCGCGTTTCTGGACGATGGGCACCTGTTCGAGGGGCATTTCGACGCCGAGGTCGCCGCGGGCGACCATGATGCCGTCGAAGGCGGCGACGATGTCGTCGATGTTCTCGACGGCCTGGGGCTTTTCGATCTTGGCGATGACGGGGAGGCGGCGGCCCTCCTCGTCCATGATGCGGTGGACGTCCTTGATGTCGCGTCCGCTGCGGACGAAGGAGAGGGCGACGACGTCGAAGCCGGTGCGCAGCGCCCAGCGCAGGTCGTCCTCGTCCTTCTTGGAGAGGGCGGGGACGGAGACGGCGACGCCGGGGAGGTTGAGGCCCTTGTGGTCGGAGACCATGCCGCCTTCGAGGACGGTGGTGCGGACGTGGGGGCCGTCGACGGCGGTGACTTCGAGGGTGACCCTGCCGTCGTCGACGAGGATGCGTTCGCCGGGGGTGACGTCGTCGGTGAGGCCGGCGTGGGTGGTGCCGCAGAGGTCGCGGTCGCCCTCGGCGCCCTCTTCGACGGTGATGGTGAAGGTGTCCCCGCGTTCGAGGAGGACGGGGCCTTCGGTGAAGCGGCCGAGGCGGATCTTCGGGCCTTGGAGGTCGGCGAGGAGGCCGACGCTGCGGCCTGTTTCGTCGGCGGCCTTGCGCACCCGTCGGTAGCGCTCCTCGTGCTCGGCGTGTTCGCCGTGACTGAGGTTGAGTCGGGCGACGTCCATTCCGGCGTCGACCAGGGCTTTGATCCGGTCGTACGAGTCGGTGGCGGGGCCCAGTGTGCAGACGATTTTCGCTCGGCGCATGGATCGAGCCTAGGGCTTACCCGCCGGTAGTGATCCGGTGGCACATGACGGCTCAACGGCTTGCGGGTGAAGGGTTGTTGGCAAGTGCCGAAGGGTGGACCAGGCCACTCCGGCGAGCGTTCGAACGTCGGTTCTACAGACGGGGCGGCTGGAGGGTGAAGCGGGCGTCGACCTCGGCGTGGACGTGCTGCCGCCGGGGTTCGAGGTCGAGGGGCGGGGGCGGGGCGTCCTCGGTGGCCACGGCGAACGCCGTGGAGCGGGTGCGGGCGAAGGGGTCGGGGTGCCCGGTTCCCGTTCCGGTGTCGGTGAGTTCGATGAGGGCGGTGAGGGTGGTGCCGAGCGCCTCGGCGTATTCGCGGGCGCGCCGGAGGGCGTCGTGGACCGCCTGCCGTCGCGCCTCACGGTGGGCGGGGGAATCCGGGCGGAGGATCCACAGGGGGCCGTCGACACGGGTGAGGTCGAGATCGGCCAGGCGGGTGACGAGTGCGCCGAGGGCGGTGAAGTCGCCCAGGTCGGCGGTGAGGTGGGCGGTGCCGTGGTGGGCGCGGATCCGCTCGCCGCGGCCGTGGGGGCTGAGTTCCGGGGTGACGGTGAGGGCGCCGGTTTCGAGGTGCTCGACGGCGTCGCCGTAGGACTTGAGCAGGTCGAGGGCGTGCGCGTTGCGGCGGGTGAGGTCGTCGAGGGTGGTGCGCCGGTCGCGGCCGCGGGCGGTGAGGGTGACGGCGATGCGGGCGAGGTCGGGGGCGGTTTCGAGGTGGGCCTCGCCGCGGACGGCGAGGTGGGGTGCGCCGGGGGTGCCGTACGGGTGAGGGGTGGTCATACGTCCCACTGTGTCACCGGTCGTGCGGGCGCGGGGCGTCTCCCGGACATCGGATCGCAACCTGTGGGGGCTGTTCCGGATGGGCGTGTTCAGGTCAGAATCATCGGGCGAATCTACGCGCGTTGTTCCGTTGTTGTCCGAGGAGAGCCTGACATGCCGTTGAACCGCCGGAAGTTTCTGAAGAGGTCCGCCGTGACGGGGGCGGGGGTGGCGCTGACGGGCACGGCGGCGGTCCCCGCGGCCGAGGCGGCCGGGGCGGGGCGGGGGAGGAAGCCGGTGAAGCGGTACGCGCTGACGGTGATGGGCACGACCGACCTGCACGGTCACGTCTTCAACTGGGACTACTTCAAGGACGCGGAGTACGCGGACGCGGCCGGCAACGCGCAGGGTCTGGCGCGGGTGTCGACGCTGGTGGACCAGGTGCGCGAGGAGAAGGGCCGGGGCAACACACTGCTGCTGGACGCGGGCGACACCATCCAGGGCACCCCGCTGACGTACTACTTCGCGAAGGTGGACCCGATCACCGCCGCGGGCGGTCCGGTGCACCCGATGGCGCAGGCGATGAACGCCATCGGGTACGACGCGGTGGCGCTCGGCAACCACGAGTTCAACTACGGCATCGAGACGCTGCGGAAGTTCGAGGAGCAGTGCGACTTCCCGCTGCTGGGCGCGAACGCGCTGGACGCGAGGACGCTGAAGCCGGCCTTCCCGCCGTATTTCGTCAAGACGTTCCGGGTCAAGGGCGCTCCCCCGGTGAAGGTGGCGGTGCTGGGGCTGACCAACCCCGGTATCGCGATCTGGGACAAGGCGTACGTACAGGGGAAGCTGACGTTCCCGGGTCTGGAGGAGCAGGCGGCGAAGTGGGTGCCGAAGCTGCGGTCGATGGGCGCGGACGTGGTGGTGGTGTCGGCGCACTCGGGGTCGTCGGGCACGTCCTCGTACGGTGACCAGCTGCCGTACGTGGAGAACGCGGCGGCGAACGTGGCGCGGCAGGTGCCGGGGATCGATGCGATCCTGGTCGGGCACGCGCACCAGGAGATCGCGGAGCTGCGGGTCGTCAACGAGGAGACCGGCAGGGAGGTCGTGCTGTCGGAGCCGCTGTGCTACGCGGAGCGGCTGACCCTGTTCGACTTCGAGCTGGCCTTCGAGCGGGGCCGGTGGCGGGTGGAGTCGGTGAGGGCGTCGCTGCGGGACGCGGCGACGGTGGAGGACGACCCGGCGATCACCGAGCTGCTGTCGGACGAGCACGCGGTGGTCGTGGCGTACGTCAATCAGGTGGTCGGCACGGCGACGGAGACCCTGACCACGGTGGAGGCGCGCTACAAGGACGCGCCGATCATCGACCTCATCGCCAAGGTGCAGGAGGACGTGGTCAGGGCGGCCCTCGCGGGCACCGAGTACGCGTCGCTGCCGGTGCTGTCGCAGGCGTCGCCGTTCTCGAGGACCTCCCAGATCCCGGCGGGCGAGGTGACGATCCGGGACCTGTCGAGCCTGTACGTGTACGACAACACGCTGGTGGCGAAGCTGATGACGGGCGCGCAGGTCCGGGCGTACCTGGAGTACTCGGCGGAGTACTTCGTGCAGACGGCGGCGGGTGCGCCGGTGGACGTGGCGAAGCTGACGAACGCGGGCGGCCGTCCGGACTACAACTACGACTACGTGTCGGGGCTCGCCTACGACATCGACATCGCGCGGCCGGCGGGTTCGCGCATCGGGAACGTCACGTTCGACGGCGCCCCGCTGGACGACGCGGCGCGGTTCGTGTTCGCGGTGAACAACTACCGGGCGAACGGCGGCGGCGCGTTCCCGCACGTGGCGTCGGCGAAGGAGCTGTGGGCGGAGTCGACGGAGATCCGGACCCGGATCGCCGAATGGGTGACCGCGAAGGGCGTGCTGAACCCGAAGGACTTCGCGTCCGCCGGCTGGAGGCTGACCCGGAACGGCACGCCGGTGTTCTGATCGGCGTTCCTCCGTACGGGTGATCCTCAGGTTCCGTCCGCCGGTGGGGTGAGTCGTGCGGCTCGCCGGGCGGGCGGGACCTGTGGCGTGCGGGGGTGGAGGCCGAAGGTGGTGAAGGCGGTGCGGGTGGGCTGGGGGTAGGCCCGGCGGCCGGTGAGGTGGTTGAGGATCGTGGCGCTGCGCCAGGCGGCGAGACCGAGGTCGGGGGCGCCGACTCCGTGGGTGTGGAGTTCGGCGTTCTGGACGTAGACGCTGCCGGTGATCGAGGGGTCCAGGTCGAGGCGGAAGTGCGCGTCGACGCGGGGCCGGCCGGCGTGGTCGCGGCGCAGCCGGGGGGCGAGGGGCGCGAGGAGGTCGTCGAGGGGGCGCCCGCGGTGGCCGGTGGCGAGGACGACGGCGTCGGTGGTGAGGCGGGTGCGGGTGTGCTGCGCGGTGTGTTCGAGGTGGAGTTCGATGCGGGCGGGGCCGAAGCGGCCGGCGGCGTGGACGTGGACGGCGGGGGTGAGGACGGTGTCGGGCCAGCCGCCGTGCAGGGTGCGCCGGTAGAGCTCGTCGTGGACGGCGGCGAGGGTGCCGGCGTCGATGGCCTTGTGGAGCTGCCACTGGGCCGGGACGAGCCGGTCGCGGACGGGCCCGGGCAGGGCGTGGAAGTAGCGGGTGTGGTCGGGGGTGAAGTGCTCCAGGCCGAGTCTGGAGTACTCCATGGGGGCGAAGGCCTCGGTGCGGCCGATCCAGTGGAGGCGTTCTCGGCCCACGGGCCGGTGGCGCAGCAGGTCGAGGAAGACCTCCGCGCCGGACTGTCCGGTGCCGACGACGGTGACGTGGCCCGCGGCGAGGAGGGTGTCGCGGTGGGCGAGGTAGTCGTCGGAGTGGACGACGGGGACGTCGGGGGCGTCGGCGAGGGGTCGCAGCGGCTCGGGCACCCAGGGTTCGGTGCCGACGCCGAGGACGAGGTGGCGTGCGTGGACGCGGCCCGCGGGGGCGGTCCGCCCGTCCGGGTCGAGCCGGGTGAGGTCGGCCTCGAACAGGGCGCGTTCGGGGTTCCAGCGGACGGTGTCGACGTGGTGGCCGAAGTGGAGTGCGGGGAGGTGCTCGGCGACCCAGCGGCAGTAGGCGTCGTACTCGGTGCGGCGGATGTGGAAGTGCTCGGCGAAGTAGAACGGGTAGAGGCGTTCGCGGGCTCTGAGGTGGTTGAGGAAGGTCCAGGGGCTGGTGGGGTCGGCGAGGGTGACGAGGTCGGCGAGGAAGGGCACCTGAACGGTGGCGTCGTCGAGGAGCAGGCCGGGGTGCCAGGTGAAGTGGGGGTTTTGGTCGTAGAAGGCGGTGCGGAGTCCGGGGAGGGGGTGGGCGAGGGCGGCGAGGGAGAGGTTGAAGGGGCCGATGCCGACGCCGACGAGGTCGTGGGGCGGGGTGCTCATGGACTGTCCTCCGGGGCGCGGTGCGCGGGAGGGTCCAGCTTGGACGGGAGTGTGCGGCTACGTCCGAAAAGCCCGGCGAACACCCCTCGAAGGGGGTAAGTCCTCCTCGGAGGGGTGTGCGCCGGGTGTCGGGTCACGCCTGCTGGACGCGCAGGGCTCGGGCCAGGTCGTCGAGCTGGTCGACGAGCTTGCGGCGCAGGGCGGGGATCGGGTCGGCCTTGCGCAGGCACTTCTGGCCGAGCTTCAGGGTCTCGGCGTCGACGGCGTGGGCGGGGAAGGCCCAGCGTCCGGCGGCCTCGGCGATGGCGGGGCCGCGGCGGGCGGCGACGGCGACGGCGTCCTTGAAGTAGCGGGACACGTAGGGCCGTACGAGGTCGGCCTGTTCGGGCTGCCAGAAGCCCTGGGCGGTGGCGGTGAACAGGTAGTTGGACAGGTCGGTCCGGTCGTCGGAGCCGAACATGGCGTCCCAGGCGCGGGCCTTGGCCTCCTCGTCGGGCAGGGCGGCGCGGCAGCGGGCGGCGCCCTCCTGGCCGGTGGCGCTGGGGTCGCGCCGCGACTCCTCGGCGATGGCGGCCTCGTCGGTGGCGCCGAGCACGGCGAGGCGGGCGAGGACGCGCCAGCGCAGTTCGGGGTCGAGTTCGGGGCCGCCGGGGACGGTGCCGTCGGCGAGCCAGGCGGCGATGGTGTCGGGGTGGGCGGCGACGTCGATGAACTGGCGTACGGCGATGAGGCGCAGGCCGGGGTTGTCGCCGTCCTCGGTGCGGCGGATGAAGTCGCGGCACAGGTGGGTGAGGGTGGTGAGCGCGGCCGGCCGCCGGTCGGGGGCGAGGTAGCGGTCTGCGATGTGGCCGGAGGCGAAGGCGAGGACGCCCTGGACGAGGGCGAGGTCCGTCTCGTGCGGGAGGTGGGCGCGGGCGACGTCCAGGTAGTCGGTGGCGGGCAGGTCGCCGTCGCGGACGGCGTCCCTGAGCGCGTTCCACACCACCGCGCGGGTGAGGGGTTCGGGCAGGCCGGACAGGTGGGCGCGCAGGGTCTCCAGGGACTCGGCGTCGAAGCGGATCTTGGCGTAGGTGAGGTCGCCGTCGTTGAGGACGACGAGGGCGGGGCGGGTGCCGCCGGTGGCGAGGGCGATGTCCTCGTGGGCGGGGACGTCCGCCTCGAAGCGGTCGCGCAGGGTGAGCCGGCCGGCTTCGTGCAGGTCGTGGTCGTAGACGCCGATGGTGATGCGGTGCGGGCGCGTGCCGCCGGCGCCGGCCGGGCCGGGGACGTTCTCGTCGGGGTCGGGCCCGGGCCGGGCCCCGGGGCTGCCGTCGTGCCCGATGCCGAGGTGCCAGTGGCCGTTGTCGCCGCTCCTCGGTTCGGGGGTGAGGGTGTCGACGCCGGTGGTGCGCAGCCAGGCGTCGGCCCAGGCGTGGACGTCGCGTTCGGTGGCGGTGGCGAGGGAGTCGATGAAGTCGGCGAGGCCGGCGTTGCCGAACCGGTGCCGGGCGAAGTGGGTGTTGATGCCGGCGAGGAAGTCCTTCTCGCCGAGCCAGGCGACGAGCTGGCGCAGCGCGGAGGCGCCCTTGGCATAGGAGATGCCGTCGAAGTTGAGGAGGGCGGAGGCGGTGTCCTCGACGTTCTCGGGGGCCACGGGGTGGGTGGAGGGCCGCTGGTCGGCGTCGTAGCCCCAGGGCTTGCGGGTGACGCCGAAGTCGGTCCAGGTGTCGCTGAAGCGGGTCGCCTCGGTGAGGGTCTGGTAGCCCATGTACTCGGCGAAGGACTCGTTCAGCCAGATGTCGTCCCACCACGTCAGGGTGACGAGGTCGCCGAACCACATGTGGGCCATCTCGTGGGCGACGACCATGGCGCGGGTCTGGCGCTCGGTGTCGGTGACGGCGGAGCGGTAGACGAACTCGTCGCGGAAGGTGACAAGGCCGGGGTTCTCCATGGCGCCCGCGTTGAACTCGGGGACGAAGGCCTGGTCGTAGGAGTCGAAGGGGTAGGGCTCCTCGAACTTCTCGTGGTAGCGGTCGAAGCAGGCCCGGGTGATGTCGAGGAGCTCGTCGGCGTCCGCGTCCAGGTGGGGGGCGAGCGAGCGGCGGCAGTGGATGCCGAAGGGCAGGCCGCGGTGCTCGGTGCGCACGGAGTGCCAGGGTCCGGCGGCGACGGCGACGAGGTAGGTGGAGATCGGCGGGGTGGGCGCGGCCCGCCACACGCCTTCGCCGGTGTGCTCGGTGACGCCGTTGGCGAGGACGGTCCAGTGCCGCGGGGCGGTGACGGTCAGCTCGAAGACGGCCTTGAGGTCGGGCTGGTCGAAGGCGGCGAAGACGCGCTGCACGTCGTCGAGGAAGAGCTGGGTGTAGACGTAGGTCTCGCCGTCGGTGGGGTCGGTGAAGCGGTGCATGCCCTCGCCGGTGCGGGAGTAGCGCATGCTCGCGTCGACGCGCAGCTCGTGCTCGCCGGCGGTGAGGTTCCTCAGCGGCAGCCGGCCGCCGTCGAGGGCGCCGGTGTCCAGGGGCTGCCCGTCGAGGGTGGCGGAGCGCAGCTCGGCGGGCTTGAGCTCGACGAAGGTGTCCGCGTCCGTGCGGGCGCTGAACCTGATCAGGGTGTGGGAGTCGAACGTCTCGTCGCCACCGGTCAGGTCGAGTTCGATCGTGTAGCGGTGGACGTCGAGGAGCTGTGCTCGGTTCTGCGCTTCGTCGCGCGTCAGTACGGACATGCGGGCCATGCTGCCTGATGCGGTCGCCGAACCACAGGGGCGGATCGGGTACGCGCCCTATGTCCGGTCTCGTTCGAGCTCCCCGGTGTGCGCCCCGGCGGGCTGTGCGGGCGGCGTGTGCGCGTGCGGGTGGGGCAGGGCGGGATGTCCGGGGGCGGGGTTGCGTTCCTCGAGCCGGGCGCGCAGGGCGCGGAGCTCGCGTTGCAGGGCGAGGTGGCGCTGGTGCGCGTCGTAGAGGTGACGGACCTTGGTGCGCAGCGCCCACGGGTCGACCGGTTCGGTGACGAGGTCGGCTACGCCGAGGGCGTACGCGGCGGCGCCGAGCTGCGGGTCGCGGGCGAAGCCGGTGAGCAGGACGACGGGGATGAGCTGGGTCTGCTCCAGGCGCCGCATGTAGCGGACGACGTCGAGTCCGCCGGCGCCGGGCTGCCGGACGTCGAGGAGCAGCAGGCCGACGTTTCCGCGCAGCAGTTGTTTGAGGGCCTCGTCGCCGCTGGTGGCCCGGCCCAGCAGGTGGCCCAGCGGGGCCAGGGCGCTCTCCAGGGCGTACAGGGTGTCCTCGTGGTCGTCGACGATGAGGATCCGGGCGTTCGGCGGCATGCGCGCGTCCCTCCTCGCAAGGGACCGGATGGCTGTCCGGGGGCCGACGGGCGGTGCCCGCAGGCCGACAAGGAGTGCACAGCGCAGCATGCTCCGCGCGGGCGGCTCTGTCACTCCCCGGGGGAGGACCTCGTGGCGGGGTTCGCCGAGGGCGTGGCGCCGCCCAGGGTGTCCTCGGCGATGCGCTCGTGGTGGCGGATCACCTCCGCGATGATGAAGTTCAGGAACTTCTCCGCGAAGGCCGGGTCGAGCTTGGCGTTCTCGGCGAGGGCGCGCAGCCGGGCGATCTGGCGGGCCTCCCGGCCCGGGTCGGCGGGCGGCAGCTGGTGGGCGGCCTTGAGCCGGCCGACCTGCTGGGTGCACTTGAAGCGTTCGGCGAGCATGTGGACGACGGCCGCGTCGATGTTGTCGATGCTGTCGCGCAGCCGGGCGAGCTCCTCGCGGACGGCGGGGCCGGCCTCATCGGTGGTGGTGTCGCTGGTGGTCATGGTGGGTCACCTTACGGGGCGGGCGTGGGCCGGGGCGGGCCCGTACAGTGGAACCGGGTTCAGGGCGTCCGGGGGTGAGGCGTGGCGAACGGCGGACCGGTCGAGCACGGTTATCCGCATCTGGAGACGGTGCGGGCGGCCGTCACCGCGCTGTACCGGCGTCTGTCGTACGACACGGTCCGCACGTTCTCGGTGAGCGTGGCGCCCGCCGACGTGGCGTTCTGCGACACGGACGACCTCCATCTGGGGGCGCAGCGGGTGGCCCGCGAGCTGGTGCGGCACTACCGGCTGCCGGACGCGCGGCTGATCGTCGGGTTCCGGGAGATGACGCACGCGGCGAACGTGGAGCTGGCGGCCGGTCCGGAGTACTTCGTCGAGCTGAACGACCGGTTCCGGACGCATCGGCGGGACATCGGGGCGGCCCTGGCGCACGAGGTGGCGCACGTGTACCTGCACCGGCTGGACCTGTCGTTCCCGGGGACGCGGGAGAACGAGATCCTGACGGACACGACGGCGACGTACCTGGGCGCGGGGTGGCTGCTGCTGGACGCGTTCCGGGAGGACGGGGTGTCGTCGCAGAAGCTGGGGTACCTCACGCCGGAGGAGTTCGGGTACGTGCTGGCGAAGCGGTCGCTGGTGTTCGGGGAGGATCCGTCGGTGTGGTTCACCAGCGCGCAGGCGTACACGGCGTACACGAAGGGGGTGGCGTTGGCACGCCGGGACGAGCAGCAGCCGCCGCTCACCGCCGCCGGGTGGGCCGGCCGGCGGCGGTACGCGCGGGAACGGCGCCAGGCGCGGGAGCACACGGCCGCGGCCGGGGCGGGGCAGGGGGCGCCGTACGGCTTCACCGCGGGCGATCGGGGGGCCTTGTGGGTGTCGTTCCCCTGTCCCACCTGTCACCAGCGGATCCGCGTGCCGGTGCGGGGGCGCGTGCGCGCGCGGTGCGGGCTGTGCCGGACGGTGCTGGAATGCGACACCTAGCGGTGCCGGGTGCGGGTGCGTCGTGGTTGACCGCGCCCGCGCGGCAAAGCCGCACACCGGTGCGGCCCCGCGCCGCTGTGGGGCGCTACTCCTCCCCCACGATCCCCTGTGCCCGTGCTGCCGCCAGCCACTTCGGGAACTCGCCCACCAGGCGGTCGTACAGGTCGGCGTCCGGGACCTCGCGCGGGTCCTCGCCCGCGTGGAAGAAGCCCGCGTTGTCCACCGCGCGCTTCGTCGGGACCGCCAGGTCGTCCAGTTTGCGCAGGTAGTCGAACTGTTTGCTGTTCGGGTCGCCGAAGCCGACGAACTGCCAGAACATCGGGAGGCGGGCGGCCTTGCAGAGGTACTTCTCGGCGGCGAGTTTGTTGACGGGGCCGCCGTCGGTCTGGAAGACCACCAGGGCGGGGGCCGTGGAGCCGCTGTCCAGGTAGTGGTCGATGACCGCGTCCATCGCCAGGTGGTAGCTGGTCCTGCCCATGTGGCCGAGGCCCGACACGATCCGTTCGACGCGGCCCCGGTGATCGGCGAGGGCGATGTCGGTGACGGCGTCGACGTCGGTGGAGAAGAAGACGACCGGCACGGTGCCGTCGTCGTCGAGGTGCGCCGACAGGCCCAGTACCCGGTCGGCGAGCGCCTGCACGCTGCCGTCCTTGTAGTACGGCTTCATCGAGCCGGAGTAGTCGACCACCAGGTAGACCGCGGCGCGCAGCCCGTCCAGACCGTGCTTGGCGAGGGACACCCCGGCGGTCTTGTAGAGGCTGACCAGCGCGGGCGCCGTCTCCTCGATCGTGCCGAGACCGATCGCGGCCATACGACTCCCCCTCGGTTGTGGAACTGGCCCCGAGGGTACGGCACACGTCACCCACCATTCGCTCATTCCACAGGCGTTCGATATTTTGTTCGCCGCCGTCCCCACCGGCTCATTTCCGTCCCGTCCCTCCCGAGGAGCCGGCCCGTGGATTCCGAGTCCACCGTCACCACCTGCTACCGCCACCCGAAGGTGGAGTGCCACGTCCGCTGCACCCGCTGCGAGCGGTACATCTGCCCGGACTGCATGCGCGAGGCGGCCGTGGGCCACCAGTGCCCCGAGTGCGTCAAGGAGGGCGCGCGGTCGGTACGGCAGGCCCGCACCCTGGTGGGCGGCCGGGTCTCGGCGGTGCCCGTCGTGACGTACGCGCTGATCGTCCTCAACGTGCTGGTGTACCTGGCGGAGCTGGCGCGGCCGGAGGTCGTGGACCGGTTCTCGATGGTGGGCGCGGGGCTGGTCGGGCCGGACGGCGGGCACTTCCTGTGGACCGACCCGTACCCCGAGGGCTTCAGCCCGGAGGGTCTGGTGGGCGGGGAGTGGTACCGGCTGCTGACCGGCGCGTTCCTGCACCTGCCGCCCACCGAGGGCACGTTCGGGATCGCCCACATCGTGATGAACATGCTGGCGCTGTGGAATCTGGGCCGGCTCGTCGAGCCGATGCTGGGCCGGGTGCACTACCTCGCCCTGTACCTGCTGTCGGCGCTGGGCGGTTCGGTGCTGGTGCTGCTGATCGCGCCCGGGGACTCCGTGGTCGGCGCGTCCGGCGCGATCTTCGGGGTGGGGGCCGCGTACTACGTGCTGGCCCGGCGCGTCGGGGCCGACATGGGCCAGGTCAACCGGTTCATGGGAGGGCTGCTGCTGTGGCTGGTGGTCTCCGCGCTCGTCACGTCCTGGGAGGGGCACCTCGGCGGGCTGCTGGCGGGCGGCACGGTGGCGCTGGCGTTCGCGTACGCCCCCAGGAACGGGCGGCGGACGGTGGTGCAGGTGGGTGCGTGCGTGGCGCTGGTGGTGGTGCTGGGGGCGGCGGCGGCGGTCAAGGTGTCCGAACTGACAGGCGGAGGTATCCCCCAGTGAAACGTGCCGGTGTGCTGCTCCTCGCGGCCGTCCCCGTGATCGCCACGGGGGTGTACTTCGTGATGCCGACGGACTCGGCGGACGCCCCGCCGGCCGCACCTCCCTCGGTCACCGCCCAGTCGGCCCGTGAGGACGCCAAGGACCGGGCCGAGCAGGAGCACGAGCGGGAGCGGGAGAAGGACGACTCGGTCGTCGCCGACATGCCGCCGGGACTGGCCGCCCCCGCGAAGAAGGAGCTGGCCCAGCGGCTGGTGGCGAGCGCCGAGCACTCGACCACCGACTGGCGCGCCACCTACGGGGCCGTCGAGGACGAGGGCGACGGCTGCGGGTACACGGCGGGCATCATCGGCTTCTGCACCGGCACCCACGACCTGCTCGTGCTGGTCGAGCGCTACACCGAGGAGCACCCGGACAACGGTCTGGCGTCCTATCTGCCCGCCCTGCGGAAGGTCGACGGCTCGGACTCCCACGAGGGCCTGGACCCCGGCTTCCCGGCCGCCTGGGAGGCGGAGGCGCAGGTGCCCGCCTTCCGCGAGGCGCAGGAGGCGGAGCGCGACCGCGTCTACTTCGAGCCGGCCGTCCGGCTCGCCAAGCTGGACGGCCTCGGCACGCTGGGCCAGTTCGTCTACTTCGACGCGATGGTCTTCCACGGCCCCGACACCGACGCGGACGGCTTCTACGCCCTGCGCGAGCGCGCGCTGAAGCAGGCGAAGACGCCCGCCGCCGGGGGGCCCGAGGAGACGTACCTGAACACCTTCCTCGACGTCCGCCGCGAAGCCATGCTGACCCGGTACCCGGAGCACGACGCCTCCCGCGTCGACACGGCCCAGCGCCGGTTCCTGAAGGCCGGGAACCTGGACCTGGACACCCCGCTGGCGTGGGAGATGTACGGGGACCACTACAGGCTTCCCTGAGCATGCGGAGGCGCCTGCCCAGTCGTCCGGTCGGGGACTGGCGGGCAGGCGCCGCCTGTGTTCCGTACGCCGTTGTACGGGACGTGTGAGGGACCGTCAGGTCACCTGGTGAGCCGCTCCGTCAGACCGTCAGCGCGCGGTCCGTCGGGCGGATCGGGGCCGGCAGCTCGCTCGCCCCGGTGAGGAGGCGGTCGCAGCCGCGGGCGGCCGAGCGGCCCTCCGCGATCGCCCACACGATGAGCGACTGGCCGCGGCCGGCGTCGCCGGCGACGAACACGCCCGGCACGTTGGTCTGGAAGTCGGCGTCGCGGGCTATGTTACCGCGCTCGTCGAGCTCCAGGCCGAACTGCTCGACCAGGCCGTTGTCCCGGTCGGTGCCGGTGAAGCCCATGGCGAGGGTGACCAGCTGGGCCGGGATCTTGCGCTCGGTGCCCGGCTTCGAGGTCAGCTTGCCGTCGACGAACTCGACCTCGCTCAGGTGCAGCCACTGGACGTTGCCGTCCTCGTCGCCCTCGAAGTGGGTGGTGGAGACGGAGTAGACCCGCTCACCGCCCTCCTCGTGGGCGGACGTGACCTTGTAGAGCATCGGGAACGTCGGCCACGGCTGGGAGACCGGGTTCCGCTCCTCGCCCGGGCGGGGCATGATCTCCAGCTGGGTGACGGAGGCCGCGCCCTGGCGGTGGGCGGTGCCCACGCAGTCGGCGCCGGTGTCACCGCCGCCGATCACCACGACGTGCTTGCCCTCGGCCGAGACGGGCGGGGAGACGTAGTCGCCCTCCTGCACCTTGTTGGCCAGCGGCAGGTACTCCATGGCCTGGTAGACGCCCTTGAGGTCGCGGCCGGGCACCGGCAGGTCGCGCGCGGTCGTGGCGCCGACGGCGAGGACCACGGCGTCGTACCGCTTGCGCAGCGCGGTGGCCGGCATGTCGCGGCCGATCTCGATGCCGGTGCGGAACTTGGTGCCCTCCGCGCGCATCTGCTCGATGCGGCGGTTGATGTGCCGCTTCTCCATCTTGAACTCGGGGATGCCGTAGCGCAGCAGGCCGCCGATGCGGTCCGCGCGCTCGTACACCGCGACCGTGTGGCCGGCCCGGGTCAGCTGCTGGGCGGCGGCCAGGCCCGCGGGGCCCGAGCCGACGACCGCGACGGTCTTGCCGGACAGGCGCTCGGGGATCTGCGGGGCGACGTCGCCGGCCTCCCACGCCTTGTCGATGATCGAGACCTCGACGTTCTTGATGGTGACCGGCGGCTGGTTGATGCCGAGCACGCACGCCGACTCGCACGGAGCGGGGCACAGGCGGCCGGTGAACTCCGGGAAGTTGTTGGTGGCGTGCAGCCGCTCGGAGGCGGCGCCCCAGTCCTCGCGGTAGGCGTAGTCGTTCCACTCGGGGATGAGGTTCCCCAGCGGACAGCCGTTGTGGCAGAACGGGATGCCGCAGTCCATGCAGCGGCTGGCCTGCTTGCTGATGATCGGCAGCAGGGAGCCGGGGACGTAGACCTCGTTCCAGTCCTTCGTGCGCTCCTCGACCGGACGGGACCTGGCGACCTCGCGGCCGTGGTTCAGAAAGCCCTTCGGATCAGCCATTGATCGCCGCCTCCATCATCTTCTCGGTGATCTCGGTCTCGGACAGACCGGCTCGCTCGGCGGCGTCCTTGGCGGCGAGCACTGCCTTGTACGTACTGGGGATGATCTTGCTGAAGCGCCGCACGGCGGTGTCCCACTCGGCGAGCAGCTTCCCGGCGACGGTGGAGCCCGTCTCCTCCTGGTGGCGGCGGACCACGTCGTGCAGCCACTGCCGGTCGGCGTCGTCCAGCTCCTGGACGGCGTCCAGGTTGCCGGCGTTGACGTCGTCCCGGTTCAGGTCGATGACGTAGGCGATGCCGCCGGACATGCCGGCCGCGAAGTTGCGCCCGGTCTCGCCGAGGACGACCGCGTGACCGCCGGTCATGTACTCGCAGCCGTGGTCGCCCACGCCCTCGGAGACGACCAGCGCGCCGGAGTTGCGGACGCAGAACCGCTCGCCCGTACGACCGCGCAGGAACAGCTCGCCGCCGGTCGCACCGTACGCGATCGTGTTGCCCGCGATGGTCGAGTACTCGGCGAGGTGGTCGGCCGCGCGGTCCGGGCGGACGACGATCCGGCCGCCGGACAGGCCCTTGCCGACGTAGTCGTTGGCGTCGCCCTCCAGGCGCAGCGTGACACCGCGCGGGACGAAGGCGCCGAAGGACTGGCCGGCGGATCCGGTGAAGGTGATGTCGATGGTGTCGTCGGGCAGGCCCGCACCGCCGAACTTCTTCGTCACCTCGTGGCCGAGCATGGTGCCGACCGTGCGGTTGATGTTGCGGATGGCGACCTGGGCGCGCACCGGCTGGGCGTCCTCGGGGCCGGACGCGGCGAGCGCGTCGGCGGCGAGCTTGATCAGCTCGTTGTCGAGCGCCTTCTCCAGGCCGTGGTCCTGGGCGACGGCCTGGTGGCGGACGGCGCCCTCGGGCAGCTCGGGGACGTGGAACAGCGGGGCCAGCTCCAGGCCCTGCGCCTTCCAGTGGTCCACCGCGCGGGTCACGTCGAGGACCTCGGCGTGGCCGACGGCCTCCTCGATGGAGCGGAAGCCCAGCTCGGCGAGGAGCTCGCGGACCTCCTCGGCGATGAACCGGAAGAAGTTCACGATGTACTCGGCCTTGCCGGAGAACCGGTCCCGCAGAACCGGGTTCTGGGTGGCGATGCCGACCGGGCAGGTGTCCAGGTGGCAGACGCGCATCATGACGCAGCCGGAGACGACCAGCGGCGCGGTGGCGAAGCCGAACTCCTCGGCGCCCAGCAGCGCGGCGATGACCACGTCACGGCCGGTCTTGAGCTGGCCGTCGGTCTGCACGACGATCCGGTCGCGCAGGCCGTTGAGCAGCAGGGTCTGCTGGGTCTCGGCGAGGCCGAGCTCCCAGGGGCCGCCGGCGTGCTTGAGCGACGTCAGCGGGGAGGCGCCGGTGCCGCCGTCGTGACCGGAGATCAGCACGACGTCCGCGTGGGCCTTGGAGACGCCCGCGGCGACGGTGCCGACGCCGACCTCGGAGACCAGCTTGACGTGAATGCGCGCCTGGGGGTTGGCGTTCTTCAGGTCGTGGATCAGCTGGGCGAGGTCCTCGATGGAGTAGATGTCGTGGTGTGGCGGCGGGGAGATGAGGCCCACGCCCGGCGTCGAGTGACGGGTCTTCGCCACCCACGGGTAGACCTTGTGGCCGGGCAGCTGGCCGCCCTCGCCGGGCTTGGCGCCCTGGGCCATCTTGATCTGGATGTCGTCGGAGTTGACCAGGTACTCGGAGGTCACGCCGAAGCGGCCGGAGGCGACCTGCTTGATGGAGGAGCGGCGGGCCGGGTCGTACAGGCGCTCCGGGTCCTCGCCGCCCTCACCGGTGTTGGACTTGCCGCCCAGCTGGTTCATGGCGATGGCGAGCGTCTCGTGCGCCTCGCGGGAGATGGAGCCGTACGACATGGCGCCGGTGGAGAACCGCTTGACGATCTCGGAGACCGGCTCGACCTCGTCGAGGGGGATCGGCTGCCGGTCGGACGTGAAGCCGAAGAGCCCGCGGAGCGTCATGAGCCGCTCGGACTGCTCGTTCACCCGCTCGGTGTACTTCTTGAAGATGTCGTAGCGGCCGGAGCGCGTGGAGTGCTGGAGGCGGAAGACCGTCTCCGGGTCGAACAGGTGCGGCTCGCCCTCGCGGCGCCACTGGTACTCGCCGCCGATCTCCAGCGCGCGGTGCGCGGGAGCGATGCCCGAGACGGGGTACGCCTTGGCGTGGCGGGCGGCGACCTCCTTGGCGACGACGTCGATGCCGACGCCGCCGATCTTGGTGGCGGTGCCGTTGAAGTACTTCTCCACGAAGGCGTCCTCGAGGCCGACGGCCTCGAAGACCTGGGCGCCGCGGTAGGAGGCGACCGTGGAGATGCCCATCTTGGACATGACCTTCAGGACGCCCTTGCCGAGGGCGTGGATCAGGTTGCGGATCGCCTGCTCGGCCCCGCCGTCGACGGCCTGCAGGAAGGTGCCCGCGCGGACCAGGTCCTCGACGGACTCCATCGCCAGGTACGGGTTGACGGCGGCGGCGCCGTAGCCGATGAGCAGGGCGACGTGGTGGACCTCGCGGACGTCACCGGCCTCGACCAGCAGGCCCACCTGGGTGCGCTGCTTGGTGCGGATGAGGTGGTGGTGGACGGCCGCGGTGAGCAGCAGCGACGGGATCGGCGCGTGCTCGGCGTCGGAGTGCCGGTCCGACAGGACGATCAGACGGGCGCCGTTCTCGATGGCGGCGTCGGCCTCGGCGCAGATGTCCTCGATGCGGGCGGCGAGCGCGTCGCCGCCGCCGGACACCCGGTACAGGCCGGACAGGGTCGCGGCCTTGAAGCCGGGCATGTCGCCGTCGGCGTTGACGTGGATGAGCTTGGCCAGCTCGTCGTTGTCGATCACCGGGAAGGGCAGGGTGACGCTGCGGCACGTCGCGGCGGTCGGCTCCAGCAGGTTGCCCTGCGGGCCGAGCGAGGAGCGCAGGGAGGTGACCAGTTCCTCGCGGATCGCGTCCAGCGGCGGGTTGGTGACCTGTGCGAACAGCTGGGTGAAGTAGTCGAAGAGCAGGCGCGGGCGCTCGCTCAGCGCGGCGATCGGCGAGTCGGTGCCCATCGAGCCGATCGGCTCGGCGCCGGCCTTGGCCATCGGCGCGATCAGGACCCGCAGCTCCTCCTCGGTGTAGCCGAAGGTCTGCTGGCGGCGGGTGACCGAGGCGTGGGTGTGCACGATGTGCTCGCGCTCGGGCAGGTCGGACAGCTCGATCTCGCCGGCCTCGAGCCACTCCGCGTAGGGGTGCTCTGCGGCGAGCCGGTCCTTGATCTCGTCGTCCTCGATGATGCGGTGCTCGGCGGTGTCCACGAGGAACATGCGGCCGGGCTGGAGGCGGCCCTTGCGGACGACCTTCGCCGGGTCGATGTCGAGGACGCCGACCTCGGAGCCGAGGACGACCAGACCGTCGTCGGTGACCCAGTAGCGGCCGGGGCGCAGGCCGTTGCGGTCGAGCACGGCGCCGACCTGGGTGCCGTCGGTGAAGGTGACGCAGGCGGGGCCGTCCCAGGGCTCCATCATCGTGGAGTGGTACTGGTAGAAGGCGCGCCGGGCCGGGTCCATGGAGTCGTGGTTCTCCCACGCCTCCGGGATCATCATCAGCACGGAGTGCGGCAGCGAACGCCCGCCCAGGTGCAGCAGTTCGAGGACCTCGTCGAAGGAGGCGGAGTCCGAGGCGTCGGGCGTGCAGACCGGGAAGATCCGCTCGAGGTTCCTGTCCTCGCTCCCGAACAGGTCCGAGACCAGCTGGGACTCGCGGGCGCGCATCCAGTTGCGGTTGCCCTTGACGGTGTTGATCTCACCGTTGTGCGCGACGAAGCGGTACGGGTGCGCGAGCGGCCACGACGGGAAGGTGTTCGTGGAGAACCGGGAGTGCACCAGCGCGATCGCGGAGCCGAAGCGGCGGTCGGACAGGTCCGGGAAGAAGGGCTCGAGCTGACCGGTGGTCAGCATGCCCTTGTAGACGATGGTCCGCGCGGACAGCGACGGGAAGTAGACGCCCACCTCGCGCTCGGCGCGCTTGCGCAGCACGAACGCCTTGCGGTCGAGGTCGATGCCCCGGCTCTCACCGGCGGCGACGAAAATCTGCCGGAAGACCGGCATCGTCGAGCGGGCGGTGGCGCCGAGCAGGTCGGGCGCGACCGGCACCTCGCGCCAGCCGAGGACGGTCAGGTCCTCGGCGGCGGCGATCTCCTCGATGCGGGCGACGGCGGCGTCGGCGCCGTCCTCCGGCAGGAAGGCGATACCGACGGCGTACCCGCCGGCCTCGGGCAGTTCGAATCCGGCCACCTCGCGGAAGAAGGTGTCGGGGACCTGGGAGAGGATTCCGGCACCGTCGCCGGAGTCCGGCTCGGAGCCGGTGGCACCGCGGTGTTCGAGGTTGCGCAGGACCGTGAGGGCCTGCTCGACCAGGGTGTGGGAGGCCTCGCCGGTGAGGGTGGCGACGAAACCGACGCCGCAGGCGTCGTGCTCGTCGCGGGGGTCGTACATACCCTGCGCAGCAGGGCGAGCATCCATGAACGACCAGTTCAGGCGGTCGTTCGTGGAGTGCTGGGACGGCTGGCGCGGCGTACGCATCGGCTCTCCCGTCGTCGTCATGTGGCATGTGGCAAGTGCCGAGGGACGACGTTGGCCCTCTGCGTGGTGCGAAATTTCGTGCAGGTTACATGATGGAGCGGTTCTCGTGAACCGGGACACTCCGTTCCAGCATGCGGACACCACATGGATCGCGGCGGGGTTCCGCGCCTGGCGGCGGAAGCCATGGGAACCGGGGAGAACAGATCGATGTCCGTCGGTCCGATGGCGGGAAAGGGCTTCTTCGCCCGCCCCGCGGGGCACGCCACCGGCCTCTTCGCCCACAGCGCTTACGGCTCATGCCCAGTGGTCATGCGGTCGAAACCAGCTGGTAACGGCTCCTTGTGCGGCCCCACGCATACGTGGGAGCCGCATCATCCTACGGCCGTTCCGAACAGTGCGCCCAGGGCGTACGTCACACCGGCCGCGGCGCCACCGAGGAGGAGCTGCCGCAGACCGCTGTACCACCAGCTCCGCGCCGTCACCTTGGCGACCACCGCGCCGCACAGGAAGAGGCCGAGCAGCGCCAGCAGCACGGCGGGCCACAGGCTGCTCGCACCGAGCAGGTACGGCAGCACGGGCAGCAGGGCGCCCAGCGCGAAGGAGCCGAAGCTGGACACGGCGGCGACGGTGGGCGAGGGGAGGTCGGAGGGGTCGACGCCGAGTTCCTCGCGGGCGTGGATCTCCAGCGCCTGCTCGGGGTCCCTGGACAGCTGCCGGGCGACCTCGCGGGCCAGTCCGGACTCGACGCCGCGGGCCTCGTAGAGCGCGGCCAGCTCGGCCTCCTCGTCCTTGGGGTGCTTGCGCAGCTCACGCCGCTCGACCTCGAGCTCGGCCTCGACCAGCTCACGCTGGGAGGCGACGGAGGTGTACTCGCCGGCCGCCATGGAGAAGGCGCCGGCGGCCAGGCCGGCGAGGCCGGTGAGCACGATGGTCCGCTGACCGACCGCTCCGCCCGCGACACCGGTCATCAGGGCGAGGTTGGAGACCAGTCCGTCCATCGCGCCGAACACGGCGGGGCGCAGCCAGCCGCCGTTCACGTCCCGGTGCGTGTGGTTGTCGCGGTGCGCCTCGTGCAGCGTCGCCTCGGTCTCGATGATGGCCATACCTGTGTCCCCCACAGTCTTCTTTGGACAAGTTCTACTCTTCGACAACACTCAATGTATGTCTCCGCATTCCTTCCCGCCAGCAAGGAAAGGCTGGGCTAACCTGCGGTTTTGCGGATTTCGCTCGTTCGTGTGGAGGGACGCGCAGATGTCGACCGGGTGACGCTGAGAGCGGTAAGGCTGCGCCGGACCCCGCACCGGGGACAGATCCGCAAAGGGCTCCGCGCCTCTCGGGGGCGTCCCTGAGAGGAGAGCCGCGTATGGCACCGACCGCCCGCATCCCCTCCGTCCCCGCGCCCGGGGACGCCCTCGGGCGCCGGGAGCGGGCGCGCGGCGCACTGCTCGGCCTGGCCGTCGGCGACGCGCTGGGCGCCCCGGCCGAGAACATGAAGCCCTCCGAGATCCGCGCGCGGTGGGGCCGCATCACGGGATACGTGGCGGAGCGTCCGGCGGGCACGGACGACACCGAGTACGCGATCTTCTCGGGCCTGCTGCTGGCCCGGCACGGCTCCGCGCTCACCCCGGCGCACGTCGAGGCGGCCTGGCACGAGTGGATCGCGGACCGTGCGGAGGGGCCCTTCCGGGGCGCCGGCTTCAGCGAGCGCGGCACGCTGGAGAACCTGCGCCGGGGACTGGCGGCGCCGGTCTCCGCCCAGCACCGGCACGCCTGGAGCGACGGGCTGGCGATGCGGGCGGCGCCCTACGGGGTGTTCGCGGCCGGCCGTCCCGACGAGGCGGCCCGGCTGGCGGCGGTCGACGGCTCGGTCAGCCACGACGGCGAGGGCATCTACGGCGGCCAGGCGGTCGCGGCGGGCGTGGCGGCGGCGATGGCCGGGGCGCCGGTGGTCGCGGTGGTGGCCTCGGCCCTGGCGGTGGTGCCGGACGACTCCTGGACCGCCCGCTCACTGCGCCGCGCCGTCACCGCGGCCCATCTGGGCGAACGCGCGGTCCGCGCGGCGGTGGTGATCGGCGGCTACCCGTGGACCGACCTGGCCCCCGAGGCGGTCGCCCTCGCCTTCGGCGCGTACGCGGCGGCCGACGGCGACTTCGAGCAGGCGGTCCTGACCGCCGTCAACATGGGCCGCGACGCCGACACCACGGCGGCGGTGGCCGGCGCCCTCGCGGGCGCGACCCGGGGCGCCGCGGCGATCCCGCCGGCCTGGTCGTCCGCCATCACCCCGGCCCGCGGCACCTGCCTGCCGGCCATGGCGGGCCACCACGTCCTGGACATCGCGGACCTGCTGACGCCGGAGACCCCCGCATGACCACCACGACACCCCCCGCGGAGAACCCCGCCCCGCCCGCGGCCGCCGACGGCGGGTCCGCTCCCCGGGGGCCGTCCGCACCCGACCGCGAAGGCCGCACGGACGGTGCGGGTGGGACCGTCCGGACCGGAGGCGAGGCCGGGGCCGAACGTCCCGCCCCGCCGCGGGCGGGAATCGAGGGCCTCCTCCTCGGCCTCGCCGCGGGCGACGCCGCCGGCTGGCCGGCCGCCCGCCACAGAGCCGCCCGCATGCCCGAGTGGACACGACGCCTCACCCGGGAACTCGACACCTTCGCGGAACAGAACGCCACCACCACCCTCCCCGTCCCGATCGCCCTCAACCAGCCCTCCGAGCCCCTCCGCCTCGGCCCCTCCGACGACGCCGAGTGGGCCGCGTTCGCCGCCGAAGCGGTCCTGCGCGCCGGCGACGACACCACCCTCGGCGACCTGAGCCGGGAGCGCCGCACCCGCGCCGCCATCGATCTGACCTGGAACTCCGTCGCCGCCGAGATCGCCGCCGCCACCGAACGGGCCCCCGAGACCGAGTCCGCCGTCCTCCCCCTGCGCGCCCGCATCTCCGTCCGGGCCGGCCTGGGCAACCTCGCCACCGGTCTGCGTCCGCCCGCCACCGGCCACGACAACCCGCACTACTTCGACGACGCCGCCTGCGTACGCGCCTGCGTCCTGGCCGTGGCCCACCCCGGCGACCCACGGGCCGCCGCCGACCTCGCCGAGTTCGACGCCCGCTACACCCAGGACGGCGACGGCGTGCACGGCGCCCGTGCCATGGCCGCCGCCGTCTCCCTCGCGCTGACCGGTGCGGACCCGCACACCTGCGTGGCGGCGGCCTGCGCCGAGCTGCCCGAGGACACGGAGATCGGCCGCAACGCCCGGCACGCCCTGAAGCTCGCGGCGGACGCCGACAGCGCCTTCGCCCTGGTACCGCCGCTGGAGCACCAGATCGTCGACCACGTCTACAGCTACGGCGTCGCCGCCGCCGAGACCGTCCCCGTCGCCCTCGCCCTCACCACCGCCGCCCGCGGCCGGATCGCGGAGGCGGTCCCCGCGGCGGCCTGTCTGTCCCGGGTCGCGGACTCCGCCCCGGCACTCGCCGGCGCGCTCACCGGCGCGCTGGGCGGCGGGGCCGCGATCCCGGCGACGTGGCGGGAGAGCTGCCGCACCCTCTCCGGCTGCGTACTCCCCCGGCTCACCGGCACGGACCTGGTGGAACTCGCCGGGCTCCTGGAAGCCGCACAACCGGCCCCGACGGAGGGATGATTCGGGCATGACGCGCGAAGAGGAAGAAAACAGCGGCCGGGGCCTGCCCCTGGACGAGCGGATCACCGGCGCCCTCGTCGGAGCGGCCGTCGGCGACGCCCTCGGCGGGCCGGTCGAGGGCTACTCCCCCGAGCAGATCGCCGAGCGCCACGGCGGACGCGTACACGGTGTCGTCGGCCCGTGGAACGGCGCCGCGTGGCGCACCGCCCGTCCCGTCGCGCCATACCACAAGGGCGACGGCCACGTCACCGACGACACCCTGATGACCCACGCGCTGATCCGGGTGTACGCGACGGTCCGCGACCACCTGGACGCCTACGCCGTCGCCGACCACCTGGTCCCGGACCTGATGACGAACCCGCGCTGGATCCCGGAACTGGAGGCGGAGGCGCTCCCGCTGCACCGGATCTTCCTCGCCGAGAAATGGCTCGTGGCCCGCCTGCACCACGGCCACGTCGACCCGCGCGAGGCCGGCGCCGGCAACATCGTCAACTGCGGCGCCGCGATGTACATGGCCCCGGTCGGCCTGGTCAACGCCGCCCACCCGGCCGCCGCGTACGCCGAGGCACTGGACGTCGCGGGCGCGCACCAGTCGTCGTACGGCAGGGAGGCGGCCGGCGTCCTCGCGGCGGCCGTGGCGGCGGCGTGCGCGCCGGGTGCGACGGCGGACTCGGTCGTCGCCGCGTGCCTGTCCTCGGCGAAGGACGGCACGCGGGAGGCGATCGAGAAGGTCTGCGAAGCGGCGTCGCGGCACACGGACTTCGAGTCGGCGCTGGGTCCGCTGCGGAAGGCGGTGACGCCGTACGACACCGTGGGCCCCGACTACCGCTCCCCGTCGCTGGGCGCCCGCCGCCCCTCCCGGCTGCACGCCGTCGAGGAACTCCCGGTCGCGCTGGGCATGCTGGTGGTGGCGGGAGGCGACTTCCGGCACGCGGTCCTCGGCGCGGTGAACTACGGCCGCGACTGCGACTCCATCGCCACGATGGCCGGCGCGGTGGCCGGCGCGCTCGGCTCGCCGGTCCCCGAGGACTGGGCCAAGACGGTGGCGGAGGCCAGCCGTCTCGACCTGTGGGAACCGGCGGCCGTCCTCACCGCCGTGACCCGCGAGGTCTTCGCGCGTGACGTGGAGCGCCGCCGCGCCCACGAGCGGGCCTTCGCGGAGCTGGGAGGCCCCGGATGCTCCGACTGACCTGGGTCCAGCCGGAGGACCTGATCGGCCACGAACTGCGCCAGGCGGCCCAGGACGGCCGCGAGCCCTCGGCCGTCGCCGCCCGATGGCGCGCGGCGGGCGGCCCCGAGGCGCCCCTCACCGCGGGCGCCTCCCCCCACCCCGCCTCCCCCTACCTCCGCCTCCTGGCCACCGACCTCCTCGACGAACTGGCCGACCTCCCCAGCACCCTGTCGGACGACGAACCGACCGACCTGCCCCGGATCAAGTCCCTGTGCCCCCACTGGCCCGCCACCGCGGACGGCAACGCACCGCCGACGGAGCCGGGAGCGGGGGAGGGCGGGCGCGGCGGCACCCCGCGAGCGCCGGGCCGCGCGCCTTCCCCCCGAGCCGCACACCCCACCGCCCTGGAAGCCGCCTGGCTCGGCAGAGCGGTCGGCTGCCTCCTGGGCAAACCGGTGGAGAAGCTCCCCCTGACCGGCATCCGCCACCTCGCCCAGGCCACCGGCAACTGGCCCCTGACCACGTACTTCACCGCCCGCGGCGTCCCCGGGGACCTCTTGGCCAGGTACCCCTGGAACCGCCGCTCCGCGGCGACCTCCCTCGCCGAGAACATCGACGGCATGCCCGAGGACGACGACCTCGACCACCCCCTCCTCGCCCTCCTCGTCCTCCAGCGCCACGGCCGCGCCTTCACCTCCACCGACGTGGCCCGCGTCTGGCTCGACGAACTCCCCGCCGGCCGCGCCTTCACCGCCGAACGCGTCGCCTACCGCAACCTCCTCAGCGGCCTCGAACCCCCACTGACCGCCCGCCACCACAACCCCTTCCGCGAGTGGATCGGCGCCCTGATCCGCGCGGACGTGCACGGCTGGACCAACCCCGGCGACCCGGCCGCCGCCGCCGAGCAGGCCCACCGCGACGCCACCCTCACCCATACCGCCAACGGCGTCTACGCGGCGATGTTCACGGCGGCCGTCATCGCCACCGCCGCCACCGGCGACCACGACGTCCACACCTGTCTGCGCACCGGCCTCACCGTCGTGCCGCCCCGCTCCCGGCTGGCCCTGGCCGTCCGCCGGGCCGTTCGGCTGGCCCACGAGCACACCGACTTCGACACCGTCGTCGACGTCCTGCACGACACCTACGCCGCCACCCACCACTGGGTGCACGCCGTCCCCAACACCGCCCTGATCGCCGCCGCCCTCACCCACGCCGACGGCGACTTCACCGGCTCCATCTGCCGTGCGGTGTCCGGCGGCTGGGACACCGACTCCAACGGCGCGACGGCCGGCAGCGTCGCCGCCCTGCTCGCCGGTTCGCCCCGCGCGCTCCCCGAACGCTGGACGGCCCCGCTGAAGAACCGCCTGGCCACCTCCGTCGGCGGTTTCCACGGCACCGGCTTCGACACCCTGGCCCGGCTGACCCACCTGGAGGCCACCCGCCCATGACCAGGCCCACCCCCTCCGGTCCCCCGCTGACCGGCCTGCGCGTCCTGGACCTCGCCACCCTCTTCGCCGGCCCCCTCGCCGCGACCCTGCTCGGCGACTTCGGCGCGGAGGTCGTCAAGGTCGAGCATCCGGGGAAACCGGACCCCTGCCGCGGCCACGGCCCGTCGAAGGACGGCGTCGGCCTGTGGTGGAAGGTGCTCGGCCGCAACAAGCGCACCATCACCCTCGACCTGTCCAAGCCCGGCGGCCGGGCCACCCTCCTGCGCCTGGCCGGGACCGCCGACGTCGTCATCGAGAACTTCCGCCCCGGCACCCTGGAGAAGTGGGACCTGGGCTGGCCCGAACTGTCCGCCGTCAACCCCCGGCTGGTCCTGGCCCGGGTCACCGGCTTCGGCCAGTTCGGCCCGTACGCGCACCGCCCGGGCTTCGGCACCCTCGCCGAGGCGATGAGCGGCTTCGCCGCGATCACCGGGGAGCCGGACGCCCCGCCGACCCTGCCGCCGTTCGGCCTGGCGGACTCCATCGCGGGCCTGACCACGGCGTACGCCGTCATGACCGCGCTGGCCGGACGGGACCGCACGGGAGAGGGCCAGGTCGTCGACATGGCGCTGATCGAGCCGATCCTCACCGCGCTCGGACCCCAGCCGACCTGGTACGACCAGCTGGGCCACGTCCAGCCCCGCACCGGCAACCGCTCCCAGAACAACGCGCCGCGCGGCACCTACCTCACCGCCGACGGCACCTGGGTCGCCGTCTCCACCTCGGCCCAGTCCGTCGCCGAGCGCGTGATGGTGCTGGTGGGCCGGCCGGACCTGATCGACGAGCCCTGGTTCGCCACCGGCGAGGACCGGGCCCGGCACGCGGACGTCCTGGACGAGGCGGTCGGCGGCTGGATCGCCCGGCACACCCGCACCGACGTCCTGGCGGCCTTCGAGAAGGCGGAGGCGGCCGTCGCCCCCGTCCAGGACGTACGGGACGTCATGGCGGACCCGCAGTACCAGGCGCTGGACACGATCACCACGGTCGACGATCCGGAGCTGGGCCCGCTGCGCATGCAGAACGTGCTCTTCCGGCTCTCCGCCACCCCGGGCGCGATCCGCTGGGCGGGCCGCCCGCACGGCGCGGACACCGAGGAGGTCCTCACCGAACTGGGCCTCACACCCGACGACCTCGCGGAGCTCCGCGCGGAGGGAGCCCTGTGACGGGCTTCCCGCTGACCTGGCTGTACGCCCCCGGCCACCGTCCTCCCGTGGTGGCGAAGGCGCTCGCCTCCGGCGCCGACGTGGTGGTGATCGACCTGGAGGACGCGGTCGCCCCCGACCGCAAGGCCTACGCCCGCTCCGCCACCGCCGAGCTGCTGCGCGACCCGCAGCCGGTTCCGGTCCACGTCCGCGTCAACGCCCTGTCCGGCCCCTGGGCCCGCGCCGACCTCGCGGCCGTCGCGCCCGCCCCCGGTCTGTCCGGCCTGCGCCTGCCCAAGGTGTCGTCCCCGTCCGACGTCGTACGCGTCGCCCGACGCGCCGTGTCCGCCCGCGGCGGCCCGCTGCCCCTGTACGCCCTCCTGGAGACGGCCCTCGGCATCGAACGCGCCCATGCCGTGGCCGCCGCCCACCCGTCCCTGCGCGGTATCGCCATCGGGGAGGAGGACCTACGGGCCGACCTGGGCGTGCGCGACGACGCGGGACTCGACTGGTCCCGCTCCCGGGTGGTCGTCGCCGCGCGGGCGGCGGGCCTCGCCCCGCCCACCCAGTCCGTCCACCCTGACATCCGCGACCTGGACGGCCTGCGCGCCTCCTGCGCGCGCGGCCGCGCCCTGGGCTTCCTGGGCCGCGCCGCGATCCACCCCCGCCAGCTGCCGGTCATCGAGCGCGCCTACCTCCCCACGGAGGAGGAGATCGAACAGGCGGAGACCATCGTCAAGGCGGCGGCCACGACCCAGGGCGCCCAGGCCCTCCCCGACGGCACCTTCATCGACACGGCAGCGGTACTGGCAGCTCGAAGAACCCTCTCCCTGACCACCAGACCCTGACCCCGCCCCACACGGACCGAGGGCGCCCGGAGAACCCCGGACGCCCTCGGCGCAGTACGACAGGCGGTGGTCAGCCCTTCTTCGCCGACCCGGCCCCGTCCTTGTCCTCGTCCTTGTCCTTGGACTCGGAACCCTCGGAACCCCCGGAGTCCGAGGAGTCCTTCTTCAGGGAGGGAGCGCTCTCCTCGTCCTTCTCCGCGGCCTCGGCCCCGTCGGAACCGGCCTCGGCCTCGGCCTCGGACCCGTCCTCACCGCCGGAGGCCCCCGGCTCCACCACGTCCTCCCGCCCCGGCCGCTTCCGCGCCGACAGCACCATGTACAGCACCGCGAGCAGGAACACCAGGACGGCCGTCCAGTTGTTCAGCCGCAGCCCGAGGATGTGGTGCGCCTCGTCGACACGCATGTACTCGATCCAGAACCGCCCCGCGCAGTACCCGGCGACGTACAGCGCGAACGCCCGCCCGTGCCCGAGCTCGAACCGCCGGTCCGCCCAGATCACCAGCAGCGCCACACCGACGCACCACAGCGACTCGTACAGGAACGTCGGGTGGTACGTCCCCGGCTCCCGCCCGTCGGCGGAGGACGTGATCTCCAGCGCCCACGGCAGATCGGTGGGCCGCCCGTACAGCTCCTGGTTGAACCAGTTGCCCCAGCGGCCGATCGCCTGGGCGAGCGCGATGCCCGGCGCGATGGCGTCGGCGTAGGCGGGCAGCGGGATGCCCCGGCGACGGCAGCCGATCCAGGCGCCCAGCGCGCCGAGCGCGATCGCGCCCCAGATGCCGAGACCACCCTCCCAGATCTTGAAGGAGTCCACCCAGTCACGGCCCTCGCTGAAGTACAGCTGGTAGTCCGTGATCACGTGGTAGAGCCGGCCGCCGATCAGACCGAAGGGCACGGCCCAGACAGCGATGTCGGCCACCGTGCCGGCCCGCCCGCCCCGGGCGACCCAGCGCTTGTTGCCGAGCCAGACGGCAACGAAGACGCCGATGATGATGCAGAACGCGTAGCCGCGCAGCGGAACGGGGCCGAGGTACAGCACCCCGCTCGACGGGCTGGGAATGTAGGCAAGTTCCATGGCAGGGTCGACGCTACCGTGCCGGACCGGCCGCACGGCGGGCAGCCCGGCTACGGCTCCATAACAGGACCCCCGGACGGTCGGTGCGGAGCGTCACTGTCCCTTGTCGGCCTCCTCGACCATCCGCTTGAACTTCTCCGGGGTCATCGAGCGGTCCTGGATGATGTTCTTGCCGTCGAACATCACCGTCGGCGTGCCGCTGAAGCCGCTCTTCTGGAACGCCTCGTGGGACTTGGCGACCCAGCCGTTGTGCGTGCCGCCCTCGACGCAGGTGCGGAAGGCGGGGGTGTCGAGTCCGTCGACCTTGCCGGCCAGCTCGATCAGTCTGCCGTCGCCGGCGAAGGCGTCGTCGCTCTCCATCGGCTGGTTCTCGAACAGCACGTCGTGGTACGCGGCGAACTTCCCGACGTCCTGGGCGCAGGCGGCGGCGTTGGCCGCGTTGCGGGAGCCGGTGCCGCCCATGCCGTTGTCGATCAGCGTGACCAGGTGGTATTCCACCTTCAGTTGGCCGGAGTCGGTCAGCTGGTGGAGGGTGGGGCTGTAGTTCTGCTCGAAGACCTTGCAGGCCGGGCAGCGGAAGTCCTCCCACACGACGAGGGTGGCCTTGGCGCTCTCCTTGCCGACCGGGATGGCGAGGCCGTCCTTGCCCTGGGCCCCGGAAGGCGCCACCACGGGACCGGCCGCCTCGCTCTCCTCGTCCCCGCCGGAGTTGGCGGCGATGACACCGGCCACCGCCGCGAGCCCCAGGACACAGAGCACGCTCGCGCCCACGATCAGGGCACGGCGTCGCTTCTCCGCCGACTTCTGCTTCTCACGCTCGACCGCCAGCCGCTCCCGGGCGGTGCGCTTTCCCTCAGGGTTCTTCTCGCTCACACCCCGCAGAACGAACCGGGGAGGCGCACAGCGCCTCCCCGGTCCCAGGACCACCCTTACGAGGGATCCGTATGACTGCCCGTGGACACCCCGGCCGGTCACACCTGCCGGCGCACGCCCTTGGCCAGGTCGCCGGCGAGCGCGCGGACGGCCTCGACGCCGGCCGCGTCGTCGGGGGCGTCCAGCATCCGCTTGACGAAGGCGGAACCGACGATCACGCCGTCGGCGAAGCCGGCGACCTCGGCGGCCTGGGCGGCGTTGGAGACGCCGAGGCCGACGCAGACCGGGACGTCGGTGGTGGCGCGGGTGCGCCGCACCAGGTCCTCGGCCTGGGCGCCGACCGACTCACGGGTGCCGGTGACGCCCATCAGGGAGGCGGCGTAGACGAAGCCGCTGCCCGCCGCGGTGATCTCGGCGAGCCGCTCGTCCTTGCTGCTGGGCGCGACCACGAAGACCGTGGCGAGCCCGTGCTTCTGCGCGTGCTCCCGCCAGAGCGCCGACTCCTGGACCGGCAGGTCGGGCAGGATGCACCCGGCGCCGCCCGCCTCGGCCAGCTCGGCGGTGAACCGCTCGACGCCGTAGCGGTCGATGGGGTTCCAGTAGGTCATGACGAGGATCGGCTTGCCGGTGGCCGCGTGGGCCTCGCGGACCGTGCGCATCACGTCGGCGATCTTCACGCCGCCGCGCAGGGCGATGTCGTCGGCGGTCTGGATGACCGGGCCGTCGAGGACGGGGTCGCTGTGCGGCAGCCCCACCTCCACGACGTCGGCGCCGCCGTCCAGGGCGGCCTTGACCGCCTCGATGCCGCCGTCCACGGTCGGGAACCCGGCCGGGAGGTAGGCGATGAGGGCGGAGCGGCCCTCGGCCTTCGCCGCGGCGAGGGTGTCGTCCAGCAGCCGCACGTTCCCGCTCACTTGGCGTCCCCCTCGATCTCGGCGGTGCCGGCCTCGTCGGCGGCGACCTCGGCGTCGGTGTCGTACAGCCCGAAGTAACGGGCGGCGGTGTTCATGTCCTTGTCGCCGCGCCCGGACAGGTTGACCACGATCAGCCCGTCCCCGCCCAGCTCCCTGCCGACCTCCAGGGCGCCGGCGAGGGCGTGGGCGCTCTCGATGGCCGGGATGATGCCCTCGGTGCGCGACAGCAGGCGCAGGGCCTGCATGGCGGCGTCGTCGGTCACCGCGCGGTACTCGCCGCGGCCGCTGTCCTTGAGGTAGGAGTGCTCGGGTCCGATGCCCGGGTAGTCCAGACCGGCCGAGATCGAGTACGGCTCGGTGATCTGGCCCTCGTCGTCCTGGAGGACGTACGACCGGGAGCCGTGCAGGATGCCGGGCTCGCCCGCGGTGAGGGTGGCCGCGTGCTCGCCGCTCTCGATGCCGTGGCCGGCGGGCTCGCAGCCGATGAGGCGCACGCCGGCGTCCGGGATGAAGGCGTGGAAGAGGCCGATGGCGTTGGAGCCGCCGCCGACGCAGGCGATCGCGGCGTCGGGCAGGCGCCCGGCGCGCTCCAGGAGCTGGCGGCGGGCCTCGACGCCGATGACGCGGTGGAAGTCGCGGACCATGGCCGGGAAGGGGTGCGGTCCCGCGACGGTGCCGAAGAGGTAGTGGGTGCGGTCGACGTTGGCGACCCAGTCGCGGAACGCCTCGTTGATGGCGTCCTTCAGGGTGCGGCTGCCGGACTTCACCGCGATGACCTCGGCGCCGAGCATCCGCATCCGGGCCACGTTGAGGGCCTGGCGCCGCGTGTCGATCTCGCCCATGTAGATCGTGCAGTCGAGGCCGAAGAGGGCGCAGGCGGTGGCGGTGGCCACGCCGTGCTGGCCGGCGCCGGTCTCGGCGATGACGCGGGTCTTGCCCATCCGCTTGGTGAGCAGGGCCTGGCCGAGCACGTTGTTGATCTTGTGCGAGCCGGTGTGGTTCAGGTCCTCGCGCTTGAGGAAGACCCGGGCCCCGCCGGCGTGTTCGGCGAACCGGGGGACCTCGGTGAGGGCGCTCGGGCGGCCGGTGTAGTGGACCAGGAGGTCGTCGAGTTCCCGGGCGAACTCGGGGTCGTGCTTGGCCTTGTCGTACTCGACGGCCACCTCGTCGACCGCGGCGACGAGGGCCTCGGGGATGAACTTGCCGCCGAAGGCGCCGAAGTAGCCCTCGGGACCGGGGACCTGACCCTCCGGGTCGGGGATGAAGAAGTTGCTGGGCATGCGTATACCTCACGGTGAGTGTGTGTCGGGCACGTGTCGCCGTGGGGCGGGGGTCGTCAGCCGGCTTCAGGCCGTGTGCGGCCGGTCGCGCACGCGCGACGGAGTCGGATGTCCGCGTCAGCCCCGCGCCCCTGTGGGGCGCGCTGCCATCGCCTGCCGTTCACCTGCCCGGGTTCGTCGCCGATCACGTAGCGGACCCTGCGGCCGTGCACCCTGCGGGCGGGGGCACGGCAGCCTCGGGGCCGACAGCCACGTGCGAGGCGGGAGAGGGTCATGGGGGCAGCCTACCGGTGGGTCAGCCGCGGCCGTGGCGCAGTGCCGGGTGTTCGCCCGCCGCCACCAGGTCGGAGACGGCCGTCCTGGGGTCCTTGCCGGTGACCAGGGACTCGCCCACCAGGACCGCGTCGGCGCCGGCGTTGGCGTAGGCGATGAGGTCGTGCGGGCCGCGGACGCCGGACTCGGCGACCTTGACCAGGGTGTCGGGGATCTCGGGGGCGACCCGCTCGAAGGTGCCCCGGTCGACCTCGAGGGTCTTGAGGTTGCGGGCGTTGACGCCGATGACCTTGGCGCCCGCGTCGACCGCGCGCTCGACCTCGTCCTCGTCGTGCACCTCGACGAGCGGGGTGAGGCCGATGGACACCGCACGCTCGATCAGCGACTCCAGGGCCGGCTGGTCGAGGGCCGCGACGATCAGCAGGGCGAGGTCGGCGCCGTACGCGCGGGCCTCCCAGAGCTGGTACGACGTGACGATGAAGTCCTTGCGCAGCACGGGGATGTCCACGCGCGCGCGGACGGCCTCCAGGTCCGCCAGCGAGCCGCCGAAGCGGCGCTGTTCGGTGAGGACGGAGATGACGGCGGCGCCGCCCGCCTCGTAGTCGGCGGCGAGCCCCGCCGGGTCGGCGATCGCGGCGAGCGCGCCCTTGGACGGGCTGGAGCGCTTGACCTCGCAGATCACCTTGACGCCGTCGCCGCGCAGGGCGGCCACGCCGTCCTTGGCCGCGGGAGCCTTCGCCGCGCGCTCCTTGAGCTCGTCGAGGCTGACGCGCGCCTGCCGCTCCGCGAGGTCGGCACGGACTCCGTCGATGATCTCGTCGAGCACACTCACGCGAGCGGCCCCCTTCCTGACGGGCGGTCTTCACTGGTCACTGCGATGGTATCCGCAGCGGGGCGTATGCCCCGCATCCAGGTTGACGCCACTCCCCCTACCTGGACTTTCGTCTGTCGATCAAGGATGCAGCCAGCCACCGAACGGCAGGTTCCGGACAACCGTGAAGGCCAGCAGCAGCACTCCGAGGGACCACAGGAGCACCGGCGGCGGATCGATCCGCGGCGGCGGCCCGCCGCGCGTCGCGCGGACCACCCAGACGGTCCACAGCACGGCGCAGACGGCGTAGCCGAGGACGGCGGGCGCGTTGGCCTGGAGGGCGGCCGGGAGGTCGCCGTGGGCGACGGCGTGCGCGCTGCGCAGTCCGCCGCAGCCGGGGCAGTACAGGCCGGTGAGGCGCAGCAGCGGGCAGGCGGGGTAGTGGCCGGGCTCGTTGGGGTCCACGACCCCGACATAGGCGAAGGCCCCGGCGACGGCGGCGAGCAGCCCCGCGGGGACGGCCAGTCGGGCCGCCCTGCCGGGAGGCGTGCCGGGGGGCGTGCCGGGGGGCGTGCCGGGGGGCGTGCCGGGGGTGGGAGCGTTCACGCCGTGCATTGTGCCCCGGACATGGCGCGGGGGCGGTTCCGGCGCCGTGCCGGGCCCGCCCCCGTGCGGGGTGCTCCGCCGTGCTCAGCCCTGGGCGCCGGCCGGCGCGCGGTCGCCGGTGACCTGGTGCACGGGGTGGTTGCTCTTCGGCTGGCCCATGCCCATCGAGCGCATGACGGCGCCGACGACACCGCCGAGGAGTACGACGCCCATGCTCGCCCAGAAGCCCACGGGCTGGTCCATCACCATGAACGCGCCACCGGCGCAGAAGCCGATGAAGGCGATGATGACACCGGTCCAGGCGGCCGGGGTGTGACCGTGGCTGCTGCCCGCCATTGCTTGCTCCTCGTTGCTGTGTACGTGTCTGAGCGGACGCTCGATCCCATTGTCCCGCACGCGCCCGCCGGGGGTGAGCGGGGGTACGCGCGGGGCCGCGATCGCCGGCGGCCGTGCCTCCTCGCTCACCGCGGGCAGTCGTGCCTCCCCAGTGCCTCAAGGGCCTGGGAGGTACCCCCGGGGCGAAGAGGGCCCCTCGCTCGAGCGAGGCCGGGAACGGGGGAGGGCGGGCGCTGAGGGTGCCGGAGGCGCCCCGTCGGCGCCGGGCCGCGCGCCCACCACCCGGTCCGGCTGCCCCGGGGAGTGCCGAATGGGTGAACGCCCGCGTGAGTGGGGCGGGGGCGGGTGCGCAGCCCGGCGCCGACGAGGTGCCGCTGCGCCCACCCGTGCCGCCCCAGCGGCACGACTGCCCGCAGCCGGGGACGGGCGGGCGGGCGGGCGTCGCCCCAGCGGTGCGGCTGCCCGCAGCGGGGGCGTCGGCCCCGTGGGGCGGTTACGCGCCCGTCGGGTCCTCGCCTCGGTCCAGGGCCTTCCAGAGGTCCTCGGGGCGGTCGGGGTCGACGGACGCGGGCCTGCGGCGTGCACGCGGGGCGCCGTCGCGTTCGTAGCGGCCGGACATGGCCGGCCAGAGACGGCCGTAGCGCAGGGCGAGCAGGCCGGCCAGCAGCAGCAGGACGCCGCCCGCGGCGGCCACGTACGGCCACGCGGTGTGGCTGAGGGCGTCCACGGTCGCGGACGTGTCCCCCGACGCCTGGGCCGCCTTCTCGTCGAGCGCCCCGCTGTCCGACGCCCCGAGCAGCGCCGCCAGCACCGTGCCCGCCCCCGACAGCGCCAGCAGCGCCGCGACGGCCAGGCGACCGGCCCGGCGCACGGCGAACACCGCGACCAGCGCCGCGAGCCCCACGACGGCCAGGGCGGCGGGCACGCCCGTGACGTCGCTGCCCTTCGCGGTCAGGGGGAACGCGCCGCCGGCCACCGTGGCGGTGCCCTCCGACCACTGCTGCCGGGTGGCGAGCAGGGCCACGGCCGCGCCCAGGGCGCCGCACAGCAGGGCGACGACGAGGCTGAGGCGGCCGCCGCGGGTGGAGCCGGCGGCCTCGGAACGAGGGGTGGGTACAGCAGTCACGGCATCCACTATCGCCTGAACCCCGGGCGAACCGACACCCGGGGTTCGTCTCAGGCCGTTCCCAGCCGGTTCGCGCTGTGCACCGCGCGCAGCACCGCCGCCGCCTTGTTACGGCACTCGGTGTCCTCCGCGACCGGGTCGGAGTCGGCCACGATCCCCGCTCCGGCCTGCACGTACGCGGTGCCGTCCCGCAGCAGCGCGGTACGGATCGCGATCGCGGTGTCGGAGTCGCCCGCGAAGTCGAGGTAGCCGACGCAGCCGCCGTACAGCCCGCGCCGGGACGGTTCGAGTTCGTCGATGATCCGCAGCGCGCGGGGCTTGGGCGCGCCGGAGAGCGTGCCGGCCGGGAAGCAGGCGGTGAGCACGTCGAACGCGGTGCGGCCGGCGCTGACCCGCCCGGTGACCGTCGAGACGATGTGCATGACGTGCGAGTACCGCTCGACGGACATGAAGTCGACGACCTCGACGGAGCCGGGTTCGCAGACCCGCCCGAGGTCGTTGCGCCCCAGGTCGACGAGCATCAGGTGCTCCGCGCGCTCCTTGGGGTCGGCGAGCAGTTCGTCGCCGAGGGCCTGGTCCTCCTGCGGGGTGGCGCCGCGGTGCCGGGTGCCGGCGATGGGGTGGACCATGGCCCGCCCGTCCTCGACCTTCACCAGCGCCTCGGGGGACGAGCCGACGACGTCGAAGCCGTCGAAGCGGAACAGGTACATGTACGGGGACGGATTGGTGGTCCGCAGCACCCGGTAGACGTCGAGGGCGCTCGCCGTGCACGGCGTCTCGAACCGCTGGGAGGGGACGACCTGGAAGGCCTCCCCCGCGCGGATGCGTTCCTTGACGTCCTCCACGGCCCGCTGGAAGTCGGGGCCGCCCCACAGCGCGGTGTACTCGGGCAGCTCGGAGGGCGGCAGCACGGCGGGCGGCTGGGCCACCGCGCGGGCGAGGTCGGCCTCCATGGCGTCGAGCCGGGCCACGGCGTCGGCGTACGCCTCGTCGACGCCGGTCTCCAGGTCGTTGTGGTTGATCGCGTTGGCGATCAGCCGGACCGAGCCCTCCCAGTGGTCCATGACGGCGAGGTCGCTGGTGAGCAGCATGGTCAGCTCGGGCAGCCTCAGATCGTCCCGCTCGCCGGGGCCGACCTTCTCCAGGCGGCGCACGATGTCGTAGCCGAGGTAGCCGACCATGCCGCCGGTGAAGGGCGGCAGGCCCAGGTCGTGGGCGAGGTCGCGCGGGGTGTGCAGGGCCTGCAGGGTCGCGCGCAGCGCGGCGAGCGGGTCGCCGTCCACGGGCACGCCGACGGGCGGGGTCCCCTCCCAGTGCGCCCGTCCGGCGCGCTCGGTGAGCGTGGCGGCGCTGCGGACGCCGACGAAGGAGTAGCGGGACCAGGAGCGGCCGTTCTCGGCGGACTCCAGCAGGAAGGTGCCGGGGCGCTCGGCGGCGAGCTTGCGGTAGAGCGCGACCGGGGTGTCGCCGTCGGCGAGGAGCTTGCGGGTGACCGGGATGACCCTGCGGTCGGTGGCGAGCTTGCGGAACGTCTCGAGGTCCATGGCGGCAGACCCTACTGATCCGCGGCGGAGGCGTCCGCCACCAGGACGTCGGCGTCGAAGCAGGTGCGGGCGCCGGTGTGGCAGGCGGCGCCCACCTGGTCGACCTTGACCAGCACGGTGTCGGCGTCGCAGTCGAGGGCGACCGACCTGACCCACTGGACGTGGCCGGAGGTGTCGCCCTTGACCCAGTACTCCCGGCGGCTGCGCGACCAGTAGGTGCAGCGGCCGGTGGTCAGCGTGCGATGCAGCGCCTCGTCGTCCATCCAGCCCAGCATCAGCACCTCTCCGGTGTCGTACTGCTGGGCGATGGCGGGCAGGAGGCCGTCGGGGCTGCGCTTGAGCCGCGCGGCGATCTCCGGGTCGAGGCGGCTGATCGGAGCGCTGTGGCGCGAAGCGCCTCCCTGAGGGGCGGTGGCCGGGCGGCGGGCGGGCGTGCTGGTCATGCCGACCATTGTGCCGCGCCCCGGCCACCGGATCCGGACGGTGTCCACTGGGCGGACTTCGCGTCCGGCCGTAGGCTGGCTCGCATGTCGACCCATGCCAAGCGTGAACGACTTCTCCTGGCCGATCTGCTGGAGACCGCCGGCCCCCAGGCCCCCACCCTGTGCGAGGGCTGGACGACCCGGGACCTCGCCGCCCACGTGGTGGTGCGCGAGCGCCGTCCCGACGCGGCCGGCGGCATGCTGGTCAAGCAGCTCGCGGGGCGTCTGGAGCGGGTGATGGCGGAGTTCGCCGCCAAGCCGTACGAGGAGCTGATCCAGCTCATCCGGAGCGGCCCGCCGCGCTTCTCGCCCTTCTCGCTCAAGCAGGTCGACGAGCTGTCGAACATCGTCGAGTTCTACGTCCACGCGGAGGACGTGCGCCGTGCCCAGCCCGACTGGACGCCGCGTGAGCTCGATCCGGTGTTCCAGGACGTCCTGTGGTCGCGGCTGGAGCGCTCGGCGCGGCTGATGGGCCGCGGGGTGCCGACGGGTCTGGTGCTGCGCCGTCCGGACGGCCAGACGGTGGTGGCGCACCGCGGCGCCCCGGTGGTCACGGTGACCGGGGAACCGTCCGAGCTGGTGCTGTTCGCCTACGGCCGGCAGAGCGCCGCCACGGTCGGGCTGGACGGCGACGAGAACGCGATCGCGAAGCTGCGCGAGACCGGACAGCTCGGCATCTGATCCGCACCCGAAAGGCGCAGTTCGTGATCAAAGTGGCCATGACCAGTGTGTACGTCGACGACGTGGCGAAGGCGCACGCCTTCTACACCGACGTCCTCGGCTTCGAGACCCGTACCCACGTGGATCCGGGCGGGGGCGCCCCGTTCGTCACCGTGGGCGCGAAGGAGGGCGCCCAGCGGGACCTGGAGCTGCTGCTGGAGCCGGGGCGGGGCCCCCTCGCCGAGCCGTACCGCAGGGCGGTGCGCGAGGCGGGTCTGCCCGCCATCGTGTTCTCCGTGGACGACCTCCGCGCGGAGTTCGAACGGCTCCGCGGTGAGGGCGTCCACTTCGTCCAGGACCCGCGGGAACAGGGCCCGGTGCTCACCGCCCTGCTGGACGACACGGTCGGCAATCTGATCCAGCTGGTCCAGCCCACCGGCTGAACCTCACCGCACCGGGTGGCCGGCTTCCCGCAGCGTCTCCTTGACCTGGCCGATGCGCAGGTCGCCGAAGTGGAAGACGGAGGCGGCCAGGACGGCGTCCGCGCCGGCGGCGACGGCGGGCGGGAAGTCGGCCGGCTTCCCGGCGCCGCCGGAGGCGATCACCGGGACGGTGACGTGCCCCCGGACGGCGGCGATCATCTCCAGGTCGTAGCCGTCCTTGGTGCCGTCGGCGTCCATGGAGTTGAGCAGGATCTCGCCCGCGCCCAGCTCGGCGGCGCGGTGCGCCCACTCCACGGCGTCGATGCCGGTGCCGCGCCGGCCGCCGTGCGTGGTGACCTCGAAGGATCCGGACGCGGTACGGCGGGCGTCCACCGACAGCACCAGGACCTGCCGGCCGAAGCGTTCCGCGATCTCGCGGATGAGCTCGGGCCGGGCGATGGCCGCCGTGTTGACGCCCACCTTGTCGGCGCCCGCGCGGAGCAGCTTGTCCACGTCCTCGGTGGTGCGGACGCCGCCGCCCACCGTCAACGGGATGAACACCTGCTCGGCGGTGCGGCGCACCACGTCGTACGTCGTCTCGCGGTTGCCGGACGAGGCGGTGATGTCCAGGAACGTCAGCTCGTCGGCGCCCTCGGCGTCGTACACCTTGGCCATCTCGACGGGGTCGCCCGCGTCGCGCAGGTTCTGGAAGTTGACGCCCTTGACGACCCGGCCGTTGTCCACGTCCAGGCAGGGGATGACTCGGACCGCCAGGGTCATGAAGTCACGGCTCCTCTGAATGCTTCGAGTTCCACTGAGACCAGTACGCGCGAGTCGACGAAGCCCTCGACCACCAGCAGGGTGGTGACCGGGCGCACCGAGTCGAACAGCTCCTTGTGGGCGCGTCCGGCCGCGTCGACGTCCCGCGCGTGGGCGAGGTGGACGCGCGTGCGGATCACGGACTCGATGCCGAGCCCGAACTCGGCGATCGCCTCCAGCGCGCCGGCGAAGGCCACCTTGGCCTGCTCGTACGGGTCGCCCTCGCCGTACAGCACCTCGCCCCGGAACGCGGTCGTGCCCGCCACCAGGACGCGGTCGCCCGCCGCCACGGCACGTGCGAAGCCGAAGGTCTCCTCCCAGGGGTTTCCGCTCTGCACGCGCCGTACGGCATCGATCGTCATGAGGACACGGCCTCCAGAGCCTCTTCCAGGGTGAACGCCTTGGCGTACAGGGCCTTCCCGACGATGGAGCCCTCGACACCGAGCGGGACGAGCTCGGCGATGGCGCGCAGGTCGTCGAGGGAGGAGACGCCGCCCGAGGCGACCACCGGACGGTCGGTGGCGGCGCAGACGTTCTTCAGCAGCTCCAGGTTGGGGCCCTGGAGGGTGCCGTCCTTGGCGATGTCGGTGACGACGTAGCGGGCGCAGCCCTCCTTGTCGAGGCGCTCCAGCGTCTCGTAGAGGTCACCGCCGTCACGGGTCCAGCCGCGGCCGCGCAGCGTGGTGCCGCGCACGTCGAGGCCCACGGCGATCTTGTCGCCGTGCTCGGCGATGACCCGGGCGACCCACTCGGAGGTCTCCAGGGCGGCGGTGCCGAGGTTGACGCGGGTGCAGCCGGTGGCGAGGGCGGCGGCGAGGGTGTCGTCGTCGCGGATGCCCCCGGACAGCTCCACCTTGATGTCCATCGCCCCGGCGACCTCGGCGATCAGCGCGCGGTTGTCGCCGGTGCCGAACGCGGCGTCCAGGTCGACCAGGTGCAGCCACTCGGCGCCCGAACGCTGCCAGGCGAGGGCGGCCTCCAGGGGGGAGCCGTACGACGTTTCCGTCCCGGACTCGCCGTGCACCAGGCGGACCGCCTGGCCGTCGCGGACGTCGACGGCGGGGAGGAGTTCGAGCTTGGCCATGTCTCTACAGGGTTCCGATCCAGTTGGTGAGGAGCTGGGCGCCGGCGTCGCCGGACTTCTCGGGGTGGAACTGGGTGGCCCACAGGGCGCCGTTCTCCACGGCCGCCACGAAGGGCTTGCCGTGGGTGGACCAGGTGACCAGCGGGGCGCGCATCGCCGGGTTCGTCGTCTGAAGCGTCCAGTCGTGGACGGCGTAGGAGTGCACGAAGTAGAAGCGGGCGTCCGCGTCGAGGCCGGCGAACAGCTCGGAACCGGCCGGGGCGTCCACGGTGTTCCAGCCCATGTGGGGCACGATCTCGGCCTGGAGCGGCTCGACCGAGCCGGGCCACTCGTCGAGGCCCTCGCTCTCCACGCCGTGCTCGACGCCCCGTGCGAACAGGATCTGCATGCCGACGCAGATGCCCATCACCGGGCGTCCGCCGGACAGCCGGCGGTCGACGATCCAGTCGCCGCGCGCCTCCTTCAGACCCCGCATGCAGGAGGCGAAGGCGCCGACGCCGGGCACCAGCAGCCCGTCGGCCTCCATGGCCCTGTCGAAGTCGCGGGTGATCTCGACGTCGGCTCCCGCGCGGGCGAGGGCACGCTCGGCGGAACGGACGTTGCCGAAGCCGTAGTCGAAGACCACGACCTTCTTGGTGGTGCTCAAGGGTTCACACCTCCAGTCGCAGAAGACCCGTGACGAGGCACATCGCGGCGCCGATGGAGAGCAGCACGATGAGGCTCGTGGGCATCTTCTGCCTGGCGAAGGAGATGATGCCGCCGACGAAGAACAGGCCGACGACGATCAGGACGGTGGACAGACCGTTCATGGCTTACAGCGCGCCCTTCGTCGAGGGCAGGATGCCGGCCGCGCGGGGGTCGCGCTCGGAGGCGTAGCGCAGGGCGCGGGCGAGGGCCTTGAACTGGCACTCCACGATGTGGTGCGCGTTGCGCCCGTAGGGCACGTGCACGTGCAGCGCGATCCGGGCCTGGGCGACGAAGGACTCCAGGATGTGCCGGGTCATCGTCACGTCGTACTCGCCGATCATCGGCGCCATGTTCTCGGGCTCGGTGTGCACGAGGTAGGGGCGGCCGGACAGGTCGACGGTGACCTGGGCGAGGGACTCGTCCAGCGGGACCGTGCAGTTGCCGAAGCGGTAGATGCCCACCTTGTCGCCGAGCGCCTGCCTGAAGGCGGCGCCGAGCGCGAGGGCGGTGTCCTCGATGGTGTGGTGGGAGTCGATGTGCAGGTCGCCCTCGGTCTTCACGGTCAGGTCGAACAGACCGTGCCGGCCGAGCTGGTCGAGCATGTGGTCGTAGAAGCCGACCCCGGTGGAGATCTCGGTCCTCCCGGTGCCGTCGAGGTCGATCTCGACGAGGACGGACGTCTCCTTGGTGGTGCGTTCCACGCGTCCTGTGCGGCTCATGAACTCTGCTCCTTCTTCAACTCGCGTACCGCGTCGAGGAACGCGTCGTTCTCTTCGGGGGTTCCGGCGGTCACCCGCAGCCATCCGGGCACGCCGTTGTCCCGGACCAGGACGCCCCGGTCGAGGATCTTCCGCCAGGTGGCGTGGGAGTCCTCGAACCGTCCGAACTGGACGAAGTTCGCGTCGGACTCGGTCACCTCGTAGCCGAGGGCGCGCAGTTCGGCGACCAGCCGGTCGCGCTCGGCCTTGAGCTGCTCGACGTAGCCGAGCAGCGTGTCGGTGTGCTCCAGGGCGGCCAGCGCGGTCGCCTGGGTGATCGCCGAGAGGTGGTACGGCAGCCGGACCAGCTGGACGGCGTCGACGACCGCCGGGTGGGCGGCGAGGTAGCCGAGGCGCAGGCCCGCCGCGCCGAACGCCTTCGACATGGTGCGGGAGATCACCAGGTTCGGGCGCCCGTCGAGCAGTGGGAGCAGCGAGTCGCCGTGGCTGAACTCGACGTACGCCTCGTCGACGACCACCATCGACGGCTTGGCCGCCTGGGCGGCCTCGTACAGCGCGAGGACCGTCTCCGGCGGGACCGCGTTGCCGGTGGGGTTGTTGGGCGTCGTGACGAAGACGACGTCGGGCCGGTGCTCGGCGATCGCCTTCTCGGCGGCGGCCAGGTCGATGGTGAAGTCCTCGTTGCGGGGCCCGGAGATCCAGCCGGTGCCGGTGCCGCGCGCGATGAGGCCGTGCATCGAGTACGACGGTTCGAAGCCGATGGCGGTGCGGCCGGGTCCGCCGAAGGTCTGCAGCAGCTGCTGGATGACCTCGTTGGAGCCGTTGGCGGCCCACACGTTCTCGACGGCGACCGGGTGCCCGGCCGTCTTCGTCAGGTATGCGGCCAGCTCGGTGCGCAGTTCGACCGCGTCCCGGTCGGGGTAGCGGTTGAGCTGCCGGGCGGCCTCGCGGACCCGCTCGGCGATCCGCTCGACCAGCGGCTCGGGCAGCGGGTAGGGGTTCTCGTTGGTGTTCAGCCGTACGGGGACGTCCAGCTGGGGAGCGCCGTAGGGGGACTTGCCCCGCAGCTCGTCCCGTACGGGAAGATCGTCGATTCCGAAGCTCACTTGTTCTCAGGCACCTTCCACCCACGCGACATCTGTTCGTCTCCGACGAACCTCGCCTTGATCGCCGCGCCGTGCGCGGGCAGGTCCTCCGCCTCCGCCAGCGTGACCACGTGGTGCGCGACCTCGGCCAGCGCGTCCTTCGTGTAGTCGACGATGTGGATGCCGCGCAGGAAGGACTGGACGGACAGGCCCGAGGAGTGGCAGGCGCAGCCGCCGGTGGGCAGCACGTGGTTGGAGCCGGCCGCGTAGTCGCCGAGCGAGACCGGGGACCAGGGGCCGATGAAGATCGCGCCCGCGTTGCGCACCCGGTCGGCGAGCGCCGCGGCGTCGGCGGTCTGGATCTCCAGGTGCTCGGCGCCGTAGGCGTCGACGACCCGCAGGCCCTCGTCGAGACCGTCGACCAGGACGATCGCGGACTGGCGGCCGGACAGGGCCGGGACGATCCGGTCGTCGACGTGCTTGCTGGCCTCGACCTGCGGCCGCAGTTCCTTCTCCACCGCGTCCGCGAGCTCGGCGGAGTCGGTGACCAGGACGGCGGCGGCCAGCGGGTCGTGCTCGGCCTGGCTGATCAGGTCGGAGGCCACGTGCACCGGGTCGGCCGTGGAGTCCGCGAGGATCGCGATCTCGGTCGGGCCGGCCTCGGCGTCGATGCCGATCTTCCCGGTGAAGTAGCGCTTGGCGGCGGCGACCCAGATGTTGCCGGGGCCGGTGACCATGTTCGCGGGCGGGCAGGACTCGGTGCCGTACGCGAACATCGCGACGGCGGTGGCGCCGCCGGCCGCGTAGACCTCGTCGACGCCGAGCAGGGCGCAGGCGGCGAGGATGGTGGGGTGCGGCAGCCCGCCGAAGTCGGCCTGGGCCGGGGAGGCGAGCGCGAGGGAGGGGACGCCGGCTTCCTGGGCGGGTACGACGTTCATGATCACGGAGGAGGGGTAGACGGCCCGGCCGCCCGGCGCGTACAGCCCCACGCGGTCGACCGGAACCCACTTCTCGGTGACCGTGCCGCCGGGCACGACCTGGGTGGTGTGGGTGGTGCGGCGCTGCTCGCGGTGGACGAGCCGGGCGCGCCGGACGGACTCCTCCAGGGCCGCGCGCACGGCCGGGTCCAGCTCTTCCAGCGCGCGCTCGATGGCGGCGGCCGGGACCCGCACCCGCTCCAGCTTCACGCCGTCGAAGCGCTCGGCGAAGTCGATCAGCGCCGCGTCACCCCGATGATGCACGTCCTCGCAGATGGGCCGCACCTTCTCCAGGGCGGCCGCGACGTCGAAGTCGGCTCGGGGCAGCAGGTCGCGCAGGGCGGGGCCCTCGGGGAGGGCGTCGCCGCGCAGGTCGATTCGCGAGATCACGTGCTCAATTCTCTCAGACCCGCACGGTGGGCCGTCCGCCCGTTCCAATGGCTGATACGTCACCCCGCGGTGACGGTCCGCGCACATTCCGGAGATCCTCTTCACTTTCCGTGTTCGACGCGTCACCGTACCGGGCATGAACGGTTGTACGAAGGGACGAACCGGCGAGTAGGCGGGGAGGAGGGGAGTGCCGTGACCCACGGGGTGGGACCGGGCGGCGGAGAGCCGCCGGAGGATCTGACCGCCACGGAGGCCGGCATGTGGCAGGCCTTCCGCAACGGCAGCGTGTACGACCTGAGCAGCGGGGACACGACCGTCGACGATCCGCACGGAGGGCATCCGTGGGGCCCCGAGCGGACGGTCCGGGCGCGCGTCGTGTGCTGGCTGCTGCTGGACGGGCCGCCCGCCCTGGCCGGCCGGGTCTCGTCGCTGAAGCTGGTCGGGGTGCGGATCAGCGGAGCACTGGACCTCGCGGGCGGCACGGTGGCGCCCTACCTGGAGATGCGGGCCTGCCGTTTCGAGCGGGAGGTGCTGCTGCCGGAGGCCCGCTTCACGACCGTGCGGATGGTGGACTGCTCGATACCGCGTCTGGAGGCGGCCCGGCTGCACACCGAGGGCGACCTGCACCTGCCGCGCTGCCGCTTCCCGGGCGGCATACGGCTCACCGACGCCCGGATCGGTACGGATCTGCTGCTCAACCAGGCGGTCGTGCACCGGGACCGCAGCGGCCGCTCGATAGCGGCCGACGGGATGAACGTGGGCCAGGACCTCCAGGCGGAGTTGCTGGAGTCGCACGGCGAGCTGAGTCTGCGCAGCGCGACGATCGGCGTGTCGCTGAGCCTGCGCGGGGCCCGGCTGGTCAATCCGTACACCCGGCTCGCGCTGAACGCGCCGCAGCTGACCGTGGAGCGCTCGCTGTACCTCACCCCGGCGGGGGTGGGCGCCCAGGCGCGCAGCGGGATGACGCCGGCGCGCGGGACGCGGATCCAGCGCTTCGAGTGCCGGGGCGGGGTGCGGCTGGACGACGGGCGGTTCGGGGACGCGGTCGATTTCGAGGGGGCCCGGTTCGTCCTCACCGACGAGCAGGAGCTGTCGCTGCGCCGGGTGCAGACGCCGGAGCTGCGCTTCCTCGGGGAGCGGCCGGTGCGCGGCAAGGTCGTGCTGTCGGGGGCGAGGGTGGTCAACCTGATCGACCGGGCGGACAGCTGGCCCGGCCCCGGCCGGCTGCACATGGGCGGCTTCGCCTACGAGAACCTGGTGCCGCGCGGGCCGTTCCCGCTGGCGTTGCGGCTGCGCTGGGTGGACGCGGCGAGCGCCGAGTACAACCCGGAGCCGTACGAGCGGCTGGCCGCCGTGCTGCGGGAGGGCGGGGAGGACGAGGACGCCCGCGAGGTGCTGCTCGCCAAGCAGCGCCGGCGCCGCGAGAGCCTGCCGCTGGCGGCCAAGCTGTGGGGGTACGCGCAGGACTGGACGGTCGCCTACGGATACCGTCCGGGCCGGGCCGCGGTGTGGATGGCGGTCCTGTGGGCGTGCGGTTCGCTGGCCTTCGCGCGCTCCGACCATCCGCCCCTCAAGAGCGGTGAGCATCCCGCGTGGAACCCGCCCCTGTTCGCCCTGGACCTGCTGCTGCCGGTGATCGACCTCGGCCAGGTCGGCTTCTGGCAGCTGCGCGGCGGCTGGCAGTGGCTGTCGGCCGCGTTCGTCCTGCTGGGCTGGATCCTGGCGACGACGGTGGCGGCGGGGGCGACGCGGACACTGCGGCGTATGTAGCGGTCACCGCGACCCTCTGGGGCCAGGGGGGCGCGAAAGACCCGCGCGCGGGGAGGAACGCTCCGCTCTTTGCCGGGCCTTGACCGAGCCCCGTACAACCTTCCATGACTTCCGTGTCGCCTCTGGCGCCGTTGTGACCTGCGGACTTTCAATGGTCGACACCATGGCTCTGCTGCACGCGTTCACCCGTACGTCCCGGGTGCGAGAGAAGACGACGGGCGCCACGTCCCCCGTCCCCGTCGTGCTGCCCGCCGACGACGAGGTGCTGCTCGACGCGCCCGACGATCTGCTGGGCCCGGCGCTGGTCGGGGCCGCGGCCGGTGACCACACGCCCGTCGCCGGGCTGCTCGCCGTCACCCGGCGCACCGGCGCCTGGGAGCACCGCGACCGGTACGTGCGGCGGCTGGCCGCCTTCGCGCGTTCGCGCCCCGAGTGGCTGGACACCTGGCGCACCCGCCACCCGCGCGACCCCGACGGGCTGCTGGTCGACGCCCAGCGGGCGGTGGACCGCGCCTGGGACTCACCGGCGCGGGTCGAGCTGCTGCGCGAGGTGAGCCCGCTGATCACGGCCGCCGCCCGGGCGGACGACCGCGACCCGGTGCCCTGGCGGCTCGCCCTGGACCACGCCCGCGGCGCGCGCGCCGGGCACACGTACGTCGAGGAGCTGTGGGAGGCGGCGGTCCGGCGGGCCCCGCACCACCACGGCTGCCATGTGGCGGCCCTGCGCTATCTGGCGTCCTCGTGGCACGGTTCGCACCGCGAGTGCTTCACCTTCGCGGACCTGGCCGCGCAGGACGCGCCGGAGGACTCGCTCACCCAGTCGCTGCCGTTGTGGGCGGCGTTCGGCTACCTGACCGACCGGTGTGGTCCCGAAGTTCCCCGCGAACGGCTGGAGGCGGCGGCCGACCGCGCCGTGGCCCTGTCCGCCCGGCTGCCGGCGGGCCGGCCCTGGCCGGCCGAGCTGCGCAATCTGCTGGCGTACGTCCTGGTCCGGCTGGAACGCCGGCGGGACGCCCTGGAGCAGCTGCGGCTGACCGGCCCGTACGCCACGTCCTTCCCCTGGGACCGGGACGCGGACGATCCGCTCGGCCGGTTCCTGGAAGTCCGTCAGAGCGTGCGTGCGGCGGTCGCGGCCGGCCGTCCGGAGCCGGGGTCCGGCTCCCCGGCGCCGGCCCTCGGCCGACCGAGGAGCGGGCAGGGCGACCGGTTCCGCTTCGGCGACCATTAGGCTCTTGGTTCGTGACGACCGTCCGGCTTCCGCTCTTCCCCCTGAACACGGTGCTGTTCCCGGGGCTCGTGCTTCCGCTCAACGTCTTCGAGGAGCGCTATCGCGCCATGATGCGCGAGCTGCTGAAGACCCCGGAGGACGAGCCGCGCCGGTTCGCCGTCGTGGCGATCCGCGACGGGCACGAGGTGGCGCCGAGCGCGCCCGGCCTGCCCGATCCGACGGCCGCGCCCGCGCGCGGCCCGGCGGCGGGCTTCGGCGCCGATCCGCTGCACGCCTTCCACAAGGTGGCCTGTATCGCCGACGCGGCCACGATCCGGGAACGGGCCGACGGCACCTTCGAGGTGCTGGCGACCGGTACGACCCGGGTGCGGCTGCTGTCCGTCGACTCCTCGGGGCCGTATCTGACGGCCGAGACGGAGCCGCTGGCCGAGGAGCCCGGCGACGAGGCGGGGACGCTGGCCGAGGGGGTGCTGCGGTCCTTCCGCCAGTACCAGAAGCGGCTGGCGGGGGCGCGGGAGCGGTCGCTGACGACCGGCGCGGACCTGCCGGACGAGCCGGGTGTCGTCTCCTACCTGGTCGCCGCCGCGATGATGCTGGACACGCCGACGAAGCAGCGGCTGCTCCAGGCGCCGGACACCGCGTCCCGGCTCCGTGACGAGCTGAAGCTGCTGCGCGCGGAGACGGCCGTCATCCGTCATCTGCCGTCGTTGCCGGCCGTGGAGCTGACGCGCGGTCCGACCAGTCTCAACTGACGTACGAAATCGACCGGGGTGCAGGCGGGGATGGCGAAGAAGTCCAAGAAGCAGCAGCAGTCGGGAGGAACGCCCGCGACGGTGGCGCTCACCGCGGCCGGGGTGCCGTTCACGGTGCACTCCTACGACCACGACCCCTCCCACCCGTCGTACGGCGAGGAGGCGGCCGAGGCGATGGGGGTCTCGCCGGAGCGGGTCTTCAAGACGCTGGTGGCGGACGTCGACGGTGCGCTGACGGTGGCGGTGGTGCCGGTGGCGGGACAGCTGGACCTGAAGGCCCTCGCGGCGGCGGCCGGCGGCAAGCGGGCCGCGATGGCCGACCCGGCCCTGGCGGAACGCACCACGGGCTACGTCCGGGGTGGCATCTCCCCCCTGGGCCAGCGCAGGAAACTTCCCACGGTGGTGGACGGGTCGGCCACCCTCCACGAGACGATCTGCGTCTCGGCGGGCCGCCGCGGCCTGGAGGTGGAACTCTCCCCGACCGACCTGACCGCCCTGACGTCGGCCACCCTGGCCCCCATCGGCCGCCCGTAACGCCCCGCCGTCCCCGCGGGCGGACGCAGCCGCACCGCCGGCCGTCCCCACGGGCAGTCGTGCCTCCCCCAGTGCCTCCAGGGCGCTGGGGGCGCCTCCCGCTCATGGAGCGCCTCCCGCTCGTGGGGCCCCCGTTCGAGCGAAGCCGAGAGTGGGGGAGGAGCCGAGAGTGGGGAGAGTGGGCGCTGGGGGCGCCCTTCCCGGGGAGGCACCGCGCAAGCGCCGGGCCGCGCGACCCACCCTCGACCAGCGACAACGCCGGAACCCGGAGACCTACGCCCCCGGCTGCGCCCCGGACGGCTCCGCCGGCGGCGACTGCTCCGGATCCCGCGGCCCGAACAACCCCGTCAGCCCCAGATGCAGCACCAGCGCCGCGAACGGCCACGCCAACAGCGCCCCCTTCGCGCCCAGCTTCAACGGCGCGTCGAACGCGACCCCGTCACCCGCGCTCCTCGCCCGGGCGATCAGGTCCGACGACGGCCCCAGCCACACCCCCAGCCGCCACGCCAGCACCGATCCCAGCAGCCCGCCGACCGCCAGCGCCACCACCAACGGCACGCCCCCGCGCCGCCGCACCAGGAACACGGCGAGCGCACTCACCGCGCCGAACCCCAGCGCGAGCAGCGCGAACGTCCCGTCGACCCCGACGCTCTGCTCGCCCTCTGCGTCCTTGAGGTACACGACCCAGCCGTCACCGGCCACGTCGCCCACGTACGGCACGCGCGGCGCCAGCCACCACCACAGCACCCCGAGCAGCGCCCCGCCGAGCGCCACCGCCACCGCGGTCACGGCGGCCTCCCGTATCTCCGCCTTCATCCCGGGACCGTCCTGTTCGTACCACCAGCCGTGCCGTGGCTGCCCGGCGGCGGGCCCCTCCTCGTCCGCGTGCGGGGTCGTGGCGGCCGCCTGCCCGTCGGACGGCGGCCGCCCCACGTCCCGCGAGGAACGCTCGTGCGGAGGCGGCGGTGGTGTCAGAGGTGCGCTCACCCCGCCATCGTGCCAGGCCCGGCTGTGCGATGCGTCACCGGACGGCCGCCCTGCGGTACGCCCAGGTCGCGACGGCCAGCGAGAGCACGCCGACGCCCCCGCACACGGCGAGGTCGCCGAGCACCCGCGCCCAGTCGGGGTGCGGTCCGAAGGTCCGCGCGAAGGCCTCGACGCCGTACGTCGACGGCAGCAGGTCCCGGACGAGACGCACCGCCTCCGGCATCCGCTCCGCCGGCAGCACACCGAGCAGCAGCGCGGCCGACATGCCGAGCTGGCCCAGCAGTGTGGCCAGCTCCGCGCGGGGCGCGAGCAGGCCGAGCGCCGCGCCGAGTCCGGCGAGCGCGGCCCCGGCGAGCGGGATCACGGCGGCCAGCACCCACAGGTTCGCCAGCGGCAGTCCGAACAGCACGCACCCGAAGACGGCGGTCACCACGGTCCCCGGCACGGTGAACGAGGCGTACGCGCCCGCCGCGCCCAGCACCACCGCGGCCGGCGGCACCGGCAGCGTCGCGTAGTGGTCGAGCCCGCCGCTGGCCCGCAGCTGCCCGAAGTACTGGGCGAGCAGGTTCAGCGCGACGAAGGCGACGACCAGGACCGCCGAGCCGGCGACCACGGCCTGCGCCTCGCCTCCGCCGTCCACGACCCCGCGCATCAGGACCATGATCCCGACCGACTGGAAGGTCGCCACGAACAGCAGCGGTATCCGCGCGACCCGGGCCCGGGACAGCTGCGCCCGGTACACGGCCGCCAGCGACGGCCACAGCCGCGCCCGGGGGCCGAGTTCGGCTGCTTCCGGCGCGGCCTCCTCCACGGCCAGGACGCCGCCCGGCACGACATCGGCGGGTACGACACTCACGTCGTGCTGCTCCCCTTCGTTCGGAGGTTCGCCCGAAACCACTGCGGCCCCGTTCCGTACGCGTGTCGCGGCCCGTGTGCTCACGCCTTCACCAGTCCCTGTCGTACGGCGCCGCCCAGCGCCAGGTAGACGTCCTCCAGGCTGGGCGTGGCCAGCGTGAAGTCGTCCAGCGCGGCGAAGGCGGCCCCGCCGGTGACGGTGGCGACGACCGCACGCGCCTCCTCGGGCGCGAGCCGCAGGGTCCAGCGGCGGCCCGACTCGACGACCCGGTCCCGCAGTGCGGCGACCTCGGGCACGTGCAGGGGCGCCGCCTCGCGCCACACCAGGTCGACCCGTACCTCGCCGGCCACCCGCTCCTTGAGCCCGGCCGGGCTGTCGCAGGCGATGACCCGGCCCCGGTCGAGCACGGCGACCCGGTCGAGCACGGTCTCGGCCTCGATGACGTTGTGGGTGACCAGCAGCACGGTGGTGCCGTGCTCGGCGCGGCGCCGGTCGACGGCGGACCACACGGCGCGCCGGGCCACCGGGTCCATGCCGGTGGTGGGCTCGTCCAGGACGAGCAGGGGCCGCTCCCCCACCAGCGCGGCGGCGAAGCAGGCCAGCCGGCGCTGGCCGCCGGACAGCTTCCTCAGCGGGCGTCCGGCGATCGGGGTGAGCCCCAGTTCGTCCAGGACGTCGTCCCGCTCGGCCCGCGCCCGCCGCGCGTCGAGTCCGCGCAGCCGCCCGGTGGTCTCGGCGGCGAGGGACACGGTCAGCTCGTCGAGGGCGCTGGACTCCTGGCCGAGGTAGGCGAGGATGCGGGCGGCGCGCTCGGGGTGGCGCACGATGTCGTGGCCGAGGATCTCGACGCTGCCGCGGTCGGGCCGCATCAGTCCGGTCAGCTGGCGCACGAGGGTGGACTTGCCGGCGCCGTTCGGCCCGAGCAGCCCGAAGATCTCACCGCGCCGGATGTCGAGCCCCACGTCGTCGGTGGCCCGGATCTCGGGCGTCGCGGGGGCCCCGCGCCGGCCGCGCACCGCCGGATAGGTCTTGGTCAGCCCGCGCACCGCACACACGACGTCACCACCGTGCCGGAATCCCTGTGCCGCGCGCGTACTCACAAGGGACGAGCCTACGGGGTCGACGGCCCCGCCCCGCCCTCGGGTCACCCCACCACCCGCAAACCCGCCCCAACCGCCCATCGGCCCACCGGGTCGGGGCGGCCGGGCACGGGCCGGGGTCCAGGGGCGGGGCGGCGCCCTCGCTCACTCCTCGGCGGGAGCCCTCTCCGTACCGGTGCGGAGATCCAGTTCGCGCCAGAACCCCGCCCGGATGGCGTAGCGGTCACGCTCGTCGATCTGGTCGTCCTTGTGGGCGAGCAGACCGAAGCGGGCCGCGTAACGCAGCAGCTCGCCGTCGACCCGGTGCGGAATGCGGGGGTACATGGCGGACAGCCTCTGGATGTGGCCCTGGTCGCCGAGCCGCTCCACCCAGCGCCGGGCGAAGACCTGCCCCACCTCGAAGGGGTCCCCGCCGACGGTGGTGATGTCCTCCTCCCGGTCGGCCCACCGCTGCTCCGCCGTGGTCAGCTGGGCGAGCGTCGGCATGGAGGCCGCGTCCGGCGGCTCGGCGGCCGGCCGGTCGACCCAGCCCTTGTCGGAGGACCAGCGCAGGGTGGCGGAGGCGGGCTGCTGGGGCGGGTGCGGGCCGGGGCCGCGCAGTGCGGCCAGGTCCTTGGGGGTGGGCACGCCCTTGGCCGTGGAGGCCCGCTCGGCGGTGCCGTTGTGCTCGGCGCCGGTCGGGTGCTGCGGCTCCTGGACGGTCCGCCCGGCCGTCGCGCCGAGCGCGGACTCCGGCAGCGGGGCGGAGAGGATCGCGGCGATCTCGGGCCGCGGCACGGGCGGCGGGGCGCACACCCCGGTGTGCTCCTTGGCGCGTACGGCCCGGGTGATCCACGCCCGGTCCAGCACCCGGCGCTCGTCGGCCTCGGCGACCAGGTCCTCGGACTGGTTGTAGTCGCCGTCGGCGGCCTGCACGGCCCACAGGTGCACGGCGACGCCGTGTTCCTTGGCGGCCATCATGCCCGGCAGCAGGTCGCCGTCCCCGGTGACCAGGACGATGTCGGAACAGGCGCGGTTGCGGGCCAGCTCGGTCAACTCGGCGTGCATCGCGGCGTCGACGCCCTTCTGCGCCCAGCGGCCGTCGCTGCGGGTCAGCGCGCCGAGCCGGACGGTGACCCGGGGCATCACGCGCAGCCTGCGGTGCTCGGGCTGCGGGACGCGGTCGGGGGCGCCGTCGAACCAGTAGATGCGCAGCAGCGGCTGACGCGTGTCGGACTCGGCGCGCTCCCGCAGCCCCTGGATGAGGGCGGCGTGGTCGACGGTGATGCGGGACCGCGACGGCTCCCCGGCGAGGAGGCTGGCGGCGGCCCCCAGCAGATACCCGGCGTCCACCAGGACGATGCAGCGGTCCACGCGGTCCACCCTCTTTCCGGGAGGTTTGCTTCGGGCTTGCTTCGAGTCTGCCCGACCACGCCGGGGTTAACGGCCCGAACTCGATCTTCGGCGTGGCGTTTCCACACTTCCTCCTCCGATCACCCCGGTCACACACGGTAATTGTCCGGCATGCGTCCGTCACCGGGCTGTGTGAATCTGGTTCCGGCCCTGGCCCCTAGTCCCCCACAGGAGGCACCACCATGGCCAAGAACAAGAACCGTGACCGTAAGCAGCCGCAGGCCGAACGCGCCCAGCGGGCGGCCCAGTCGTCCACGATGGAGACGCCGGACGAGCAGCGCACCACACAGGTCGTACCCGGCGAGGTCGGCCGGGGCAAGGGCCGGCAGAAGCGCTTCGGCCACAACTGACCTCCGCGTGACGGGCCGTCGCGGCCCGGGCACGGGAAGCTCCACGCGCAGGAAGAGGGGCGCACCCACCGCGGGGTGCGCCCCTCACACGTGTCGAACGGGCGTCGTCAGCCCGCCAGGCAGGACGGTCCGAGGAGGACCTTCAGGTCGCCGAACAGGGCCGGGTCCGGCTTCACCCGGTGCCGGTCCAGGCGCAGCACCGTCGTCTTCGTCGGCCCCTGGAGCTTGATGCGGACCTCGCTGTCACCCTTGTGGTGGGTGAGGATCTCCCCGAGCCGGCTGACCATCGGCGGGGTCACGCGAGTGGCCGGGATGGTGAGCACCACGGGCGCGTTGGCGCCCGCGTTGGACAGGTCGGGGACCATCAGCTCCATCGCGACCAGCCGCGGCACGTCCTCCCGCTTGTCGAGCCGGCCCTTGACGAACACCACGGCGTCCTCGACGAGTTGCGTCGAGACGAGCTGGTACGTCGCCGGGAAGAACATGCACTCGATGGAGCCCGCGAGGTCCTCCACGGTGGCGATCGCCCAGGCGTTGCCCTGCTTGGTCATCTTGCGCTGCAGGCCCGAGATGATGCCGCCGATGGTGACCACCGCGCCGTCGCCGAAGTCGCCGCCGGTGAGCTGGGAGATGCCCGCGTCGGCCTTGTCGGACAGCACGTGCTCCAGGCCGAACAGCGGGTGGTCGGAGACGTAGAGCCCGAGCATCTCGCGCTCCTGGGCGAGCAGGTACGTCTTGTCCCACTCGTCGTCGGTGAAGGTGACGTCGAGGCCGAAGCCGGGCTCGCTGGTCTCCTCCTCGCCCATGCCGCCGAAGAGGTCGAACTGTCCCTCGGCCTCCTTGCGCTTGACCGCGACCACGTTGTCGATCATCGGCTCGTAGTGGGCGGTGAGGCCCTTGCGGGTGTGCCCCAGTTCGTCGAAGGCGCCGGCCTTGATCAGCGACTCCGTGGTCCGCTTGTTGCAGACGACCGCGTCGACCTTGTCGAGGTAGTCCGGGAAGGAGGTGTACTTCCCCTTGGCCTTGCGGCACTTGATGATCGACTCGACCACGTTGGTACCGACGTTGCGCACGGCCTCCAGACCGAAGAGGATCACGTCGTCGCCCTGGGCGGCGAAGTTGTGCACCGACTCGTTGACGTTCGGCGGGAGGACCTTGATGCCCATGCGGCGGCACTCGTTGAGGTAGATCGCCGACTTGTCCTTGTCGTCCTTCACCGAGGTGAGCAGCGCGGCCATGTACTCGGCCGGGTAGTTCGCCTTGAGGTAGGCGGTCCAGTAGGACACCAGTCCGTACGCGGCGGAGTGCGCCTTGTTGAAGGCGTAGCCGGCGAAGGGCACCAGCACGTCCCACAGGGCCTGGATGGCTTCGTCGCTGTAGCCGTTCTTGCGGGCGCCGGCCTGGAAGATGGTGAAGTTCTTCGCCAGTTCCTCGGGCTTCTTCTTGCCCATGACGCGGCGGAGGATGTCGGCCTCGCCGAGCGAGTAGCCGGCGATGATCTGGGCGGCCTTCTGCACCTGCTCCTGGTAGACGATCAGGCCGTAGGTGACCGCGAGGACCTCTTCGAGCGGCTCCTCCAGCTCCTTGTGGATCGGGGTGATCTCCTGGAGCTTGTTCTTGCGCAGCGCGTAGTTGGTGTGCGAGTCCATGCCCATCGGGCCGGGCCGGTAGAGCGCGGAGACGGCGGAGATGTCCTCGAAGTTGTCCGGCTTCATCAGCCGCAGCAGCGAGCGCATCGGTCCGCCGTCGAACTGGAAGACGCCGAGGGTGTCGCCGCGCTGGAGGAGCTCGAAGGTCTTCGGATCGTCGAGCGGCAGGCCCAGCAGGTCCAGGTCGACGCCCTTGTTGGCCTTCACCATCTTGACGGCGTCGTCCATGATGGTCAGGTTGCGCAGGCCGAGGAAGTCCATCTTCAGCAGGCCCAGCGACTCGCACTGGGGGTAGTCCCACTGCGTGATGGTCACGCCGTCGGTGTGCCGCACCCAGATGGGGGCGTGGTCGACGATGGGCTCGCTGGACATGATCACTCCGGCGGCGTGCACGCCCATCTGCCGGACCAGGCCCTCGACGCCCTTGGCGGTGTCGATGACCTTCTTCACGTCCGGCTCGTTCTCGTACATCGCGCGGATCTCGCCGGCCTCGCTGTAGCGGGGGTGCGAGGGGTCGGTGATGCCGTTCAGGTCGATGCCCTTGCCGAGGACGTCGGCGGGCATCGCCTTGGTGAGGCGGTCGCCCATCGCGTACGGGTAGCCCAGCACGCGCGCGGAGTCCTTGATGGCGTTCTTCGCCTTGATCTTGCCGTACGTGCCGATCATGGCGACCTTGTCGGCGCCGTACTTCTCCGTCACGTACCGGATCACCTCGACGCGCCGGCGCTCGTCGAAGTCGATGTCGACGTCGGGCATGGAGACGCGCTCGGGGTTGAGGAACCGCTCGAAGATCAGTCCGTGCGGGATCGGGTCGAGGTCGGTGATCCCCATGGCGTAGGCGACGATCGAGCCGGCCGCGGAACCACGGCCGGGGCCGACCGCGATGCCGTTGTTCTTGGCCCACATGATGAAGTCGGCGACGACGAGGAAGTACCCCGGGAACCCCATCTGGATGATGACGTCCATCTCGTAGTCGGCCTGCTTCTGGCGGTCCTCGGGGATGCCGCCGGGGAAGCGGCGCTCCATGCCGCGGCGGACCTCCTCCTTGAACCAGCTGACCTCGGTGTACCCCTCCGGGATGTCGAACTTGGGCATCAGGTCGCGCTTGACGAACATGCCCGTGGTGTCGACCATCTCGGCGATCAGCCGGGTGTTGGCGCAGCCCTGCTGCCAGGCGTCCGAGGAGTCGATGGCGTACATCTCGTCGGTGGACTTGAGGTAGTAGCCGGTGCCGTCGAACTTGAAGCGGTCGGGGTCGGAGAGGTTCTTGCCGGTCTGGATGCACAGCAGCGCGTCGTGGGCGGTCGCCTCGTGCGCGTACGTGTAGTGCGAGTCGTTGGTGACCAGGGGCGGGATGCCGAGCTTCCGGCCGATCTCCAGCAGGCCGTCGCGGACCCGGTGCTCGATCTCGATGCCGTGGTCCATCAGCTCCAGGAAGTAGCGGTCCTTGCCGAAGATGTCCTGGTAGTCGGCGGCGGCCTTGAGGGCCTCGTCGAAGTGGCCGAGGCGCAGCCGGGTCTGCACCTCGCCGGAGGGGCAGCCGGTGGAGGCGACGATGCCCTCCGACCACTGCGCGATGGTCTCCTTGTCCATCCGGGGCCACTTCTGCAGCCAGCCCTCGGCGTACGCGTCGGAGGAGAGCCGGAAGAGGTTGTGCAGGCCGGTGCTGTTCACCGCCCACATCGTCTTGTGGGTGTAACCACCGGAACCGGAGACGTCGTCCCGCTTCTGGTGCGGCTGGCCCCACTGGATCTTGCGCTTGTTGCGCCGGGACTCGGGCGCGACGTACGCCTCGATCCCGATGATCGGGGTGACCCCGGCCTTCTGCGCGGAGTGGAAGAAGTCGTACGCCCCGTGCAGGTTGCCGTGGTCGGACATGGCGATGTGCGTCATGCCCATCTCGTTGCAGGCGTTGAACATGTCCTTGAGCCGCGCGGCACCGTCCAGCAGCGAGTACTGGGTGTGGACGTGCAGGTGCGTGAACGGCGGCTTCGACACGGTTCGGCCTCCAAGGAAAACAGCCTGTGACGGGCGGGCGGACGGTCCGGGGGACAGCGTCGAAGTCTATGCCCCGGCACTGACACGAGGAGCGCGTCCCGACGTACCTTCGGGCGGTGGCGCGGGCACTCCCGTGTCCCGTCGCGCGTTAGGCAGGGGACGGACCAGCCGTCCCGAGACATCCCGCACCTGGAGGCACACAGCGATGTCGGTCCCGCAGCTCAACGACGAGCACCGCGGTGAGGAGATCCTCGCCGTCCTCGACACCGCCTTCGGCGAGCTCCTGGCCGCCGACCCGGCCGCGTTCCGGGTGAAGTTCCGGAAGATGGCGGCCTCGGCGTTCGCCTTCTACCGCGGGACGGCGTGCCTCTTCTACCACGACCTGGACGCGGCGGAGGGCGCCGGGCGGGACGGCGGGAGGACATACGGCGGCCCGTACCTGGACGAGCGCACCTCGCGCGTGTGGATCCACGGCGATCTCCACGCGGAGAACTTCGGCACGTACATGGACTCCAACGGCCGCCTGGTCTTCAACGTCAACGACTTCGACGAGGCCTACGTCGGCCCCTTCACCTGGGACCTCAAGCGCTTCGCGGCCTCCGTGGCGCTGATCGGCTACGCGAAGGCGCTCAGCGACGAGCAGATCACCGAGCTGGTCACGATCTACGCGGCCGCCTACCGGGAGCGCGTCCACGCGCTGGCCACCGGCGCGAAGAGCGACGAGGTGCCGCCGTTCACGCTGGACACCGCCCAGGGGCCGCTGCTCGACGCGCTGCGCGACGCCCGCTCGCTGACCCGGTTCGGGCTGCTGGACTCGATGACGGAGATCCGCGACTTCGAGCGCCGCTTCGCCCCCGGCGGCGGCGCGGTCGAGCTGGACGCCGCCACCCGCTACAAGGTGCTCGCCGCCTTCGACGGCTATCTGGAGACGCTGCCGGACGCCTCCCTGGCCCGCCCGGACTCCTACCGCGTGAAGGACGTCGTGGGCCGCCGCGGCATCGGCATCGGCTCGGCCGGGCTGCCGTCGTACAACATCCTCCTGGAGGGGCACAGCGACGCCCTGGAGAACGATGTGGTGATCTACATCAAGCAGGCCCAGACCCCGGCCGTCTCCCGGCACGTCACCGACCGGGCGATCCGGGACTACTTCCGGCACGAGGGCCACCGCACGGTGATCTCCCAGCGCGCCCTCCAGGCGCACGCCGACCCGTGGCTGGGCTGGACCGAGCTGGACGGTGCGGGCCAGCTGGTCGCCGAGGTCTCGCCGTACGCCGTGGACCTGGACTGGGGCGACATCGACGACCCGGAGGAGATCGCCCTGGTCGTCGCCGACCTCGGCCGGGCCACGGCCACGATGCACGCGGCGGCGGACGACACCTCCGGCGAGTCCCTGGTGCCGTTCTCCACCGAGCGCGCCATCGACGCCGCGATCGCCGCCGACGAGGACTCCCTGGTCCCCCTCCTGGTCGAGTTCGCGCACGACTACGGGGCCAGGGCGCGCGGCGACCACCAGATCTTCCTGGACCTGTTCCGCAACGGCAGGATTCCGGGTCTGTGACCGTCGGGACGTCCACAGGAACCCTTTAGGGATCCCTTACCGGAGCACGTGACACACTCTTCACCGCCATGGACATATCCGGAACCCAGCTCAGAGCCGTGCGCGCGGCGCTGTTCACGGCCGTCGTCGTGACGCTCAGCACCGCGTCGCACGTGCTGCTGTCCGGGGTCCCGCTGCCGCTGAACACGGTGGCCGCGATCGCCGCCACCGTGTTCGTGCTGACGTACGCCCTGGCGGGGCGGGAGCGTTCCTTCGGGCGGATCGCCGCCCTGCTGATCCCGCTGGAACTGGCCGCCGACACCGTCTTCACCACCGGCCAGCACGTCTGCTACGGCCGGATGGGCGGGCCCGTGGCGGGCCCGCTGCGCTCCGTCGGCTTCGACGTGCTGTGCGGGGACGGCGCCAGCGTGGGCGCCCCGCTCGCCCGGGCCACCGGGCACGCCGCCGAGGACGGCGACCGGCTGGCGACGCTGCTGGCCCAGGCCGACCCGGCGACCGCCTGGGCACTGCTCGGCGCGCACATCGGGGTCGGTCTGTTCGCCGCCGCCTGGCTGCGCCGCGGCGAGCGGGCGCTGGCCCAGCTGCTGAGCGCGGTGGCGGCCACGACGTTCCGGCCGCTGCTGTTCGCGGTCGCCGCGGTGACCGTGCGCCGGGCCCCGGAGGCCGTCCGCCCGGCCCGCCCGGCCCGCCGCACCGCGGCCGCCCGGACCCTGCTGCTCGCGCACTCCCTGGGGCGGCGCGGACCGCCGTGCTCCGTCGCCTTCGCCTGAGGCGTTCCCGCCCCGGCGAACCCCCTGAGCACCAGCAGTCCCCCCGTACGCATCCCGCACACGACCCGTGTGCGTCCCCCCGTGGAGACATCACCATGAGCAAGCGGAACAGCCAGGCGGCGAAGACGGCGGCCCGGGAGCGGCTGCGCGTGGAGCGCGAGCGCCAGGCGAAGAAGGCGAAGGCCAAGCGGCAGCTCGTCGTCGCCCTGTCGGTCGTCGGCGTGCTGGCCGCGGCCGGCGGCATCGGCTACGCGGTCGTCCAGGCCAACAAGCCGGGCGCCTGGGAGGCGGCGAAGGACGCCAAGCTCGTCAAGCCGGCCAACACCAGCGGCGAGAACGGCACGACCGTCGTCATCGGCGAGTCCGACGCGAAGAAGACCCTCGAACTGTACGAGGACCCGCGCTGCCCGGTCTGCGCCTCCTTCGAGCAGACGGTCGGCAAGACCATCGAGAAGGACGTCGAGGACGGCAAGTACAAGATCCGCTTCATAGGCGCCTCGTTCCTCGACCGCAGCATGAGCGGCGAGGGCTCCAAGAACGCCCTGAGCGCCCTGGGCGCCGCGCTGAACGTCAGCCCCGAGGCGTTCCTCGCCTACAAGAGCGCGCTCTACTCGGCCGAGTACCACCCCGAGGAGACGGACGACAAGTTCAAGGACGACGCGTACCTGATCAAGGTCGCCAACAGCGTCGACGCCCTGAAGGACGACAAGGAGTTCCAGTCGGCCGTCAAGGACGGCACCTACGACAAGTGGGCGCTGGAGATGTCCGACGTGTTCGACGACAGCGAGGACGTCCGGGGCACCCCGACGCTGATGATGGACGGCAAGAAGCTCACCGGCTCCGACGGACAGAACGCGCCCATGACGGTGGACGAGTTCAACACGGCCATCGACGCGGCCCTCAAGGCCTGAACCCCGGCCGGCTGGCGGCGCGCCGAAGAGCGGGCGAACTTTCACGGGTTCGCCCGCTCTCACGTGTACCTGTCAGTAACCTGATCGGCTGTGACCAGTCGCCACAGATCATCCGAGAGCGCCGCCTGCGCCACCGCGGACACCGACTCCCCTTCCCCGCGCCGTCGTTCGGCCGTCAAGGCGGCAGCCGCCACCGCGGTGCCGGCCGGACCGCTCGCCGCCGCCCTCCCCGCGCGCGCCGCGACCGCGCAGGCGCCCGCCTTCCTGCACGGCGTGGCCTCCGGCGCCCCTCCCCCACTGCCTCAAGGGCGTGGGGGGACCCCCACCCGGACGGCGTCCTGCTGTGGACCCGGGTGACGCCGGCGCCGGAGGCGATACCCGGCTCCGGGCTCGGCCCGGACACCGAGGTGAGCTGGACCGTCGCCCGGGACAAGGCGTTCACCGACGTCGTCGCGAAGGGCTCGACCCTCGCCACCGCCGCCTGCGACCACACCGTCAAGGCGGACATCCGCGGCCTGCGGCCGGCCACCGACTACTGGTTCCGCTTCTCCGCCGGCGGCGCCGACTCCCCCGTCGCCCGCACCCGCACCGCCCTGGCCGCCGACGCCGCCGTGACCGGGCTGCGCTTCGGCGTGGTCTCCTGCGCCAACCGGGAGGCCGGCCACTTCTCGGCGTACCGCCGCCTCGCGGCCCGCGGCGACCTGGACGCCTGGCTGCACCCGGGCGACTACATCTACGAGTACGGCACCGGCGAGTACAGCGCCCGCGGCGAGGTCGTCCGGCCGCACACGCCCGCCCACGAGATCGTCACCCTCGCCGACCACCGGCTCCGGCACGCGACGTACAAGACCGCCCCCGACCTCCAGGCGCTGCACGCCAAGGCGCCGGTCGTCGCCATCCGGGACGCCCACGAGTTCGCCGACGACACCTGGTCGGGCGGCGCCGAGAACCACACCGAGGGCGCGGAGGGCGCCTGGGCGGCCCGCCGGGACGCCGCCCGGCAGGCCTCCTTCGAGTGGATGCCGGTACGGCCCGCGATCGCCGGCACCACCTACCGCCGGCTCCGCTTCGGCAAGCCGGCCGACCTCTCGCTGCTCGACCTGCGCTCGTTCCGCTCCCCGCAGGTCTCCCCGGGCGACGGCGAGGTCGACGCCCCGGACCGCACGCTCACCGGGGGCGCCCCACTGGAGTGGCTGAAGGCCGGTCTGACGGCGTCCGACACCACCTGGCGGCTGGTCGGCACCTCGGTGATGATCTCGCCGTTCGCCCTCGGCTCCCTTCCCGCGAGCCTCCTCAAGCCGCTCGCGAAGCTGCTGGGCCTGCCGCAGGAGGGCCTCGCCCTCAACACCGACCAGTGGGACGGCTACACCGACGACCGCCGCGAACTCCTCGCGCACCTGCGCGCGAACGCCGTCCGCAACACGGCCTTCCTCACCGGCGACATCCACATGGCGTGGGCCGACGACGTGCCGGTGAACGCCGGGACCTGTCCGCTGTCGGCGTCGGCCGCCACGGAGTTCGTGGTCACCTCGGTCACCTCGGTCACCTCCGACAACCTCGACGACATCGTGAAGGTCTCCGAGGGCACCGTCTCCGGGCTCGCCGCACCGCTGATCCGGGCCGCCAACCGGCACGTCCACTGGGTCGACGCCGACCGGCACGGCTACGGCGTGCCGGACATCACCGCCGAGCGGGCGCAGATGGACTGCTACGTGCTGTCGGACCGTACGGCGGCGGACGCCGCGGCGGAGTGGGCCCGCTCCTACCGCACCCGCAGCGGCACGCAGAAGGTCGAGCGCGCCCACGCCCCGGTCCGATCCTCGCCCGGGTCAGTCCTCCAGGGAGTCGAGGAAGCCGAGCGCCACCCGCCAGGTGGCCTCGGCGGCCTCCTCGTCGTAGTCCGGCAGATCGGGGTCGGTGTAGAGGTGGCCGGCCCCCGCGTACCGGTACACCTCGACGTCGGCCCCGGTCCGGCCCATCCGCAGGTACCAGGCGGTGAGCCAGTCGTCGGTCTCGAACGGGTCGGGCTCGGCGACGTGCAGCTGTACCGGCAGTCCGTCCGCCGAGGCGCTCTCCGCGATGTCCGACGTGCCGTGCAGGAGCAGCAGTCCGCGCGCCTTGTCGTCGCCGAGGGCCAGCGTCTGGGCGACGGAGGCGCCGAAGGAGAACCCCGCGTACACCAGCCCCCGCCCGGAGTAGGGCGCGGCGGCCAGCACGGCCCGCTTCAGCAGCTCCTCCTTGCCGGTCGCGTCCTGGTACGCCATGCCCTCCTCGACCGTGTCGAACGTGCGGCCCTCGAAGAGGTCGGGCGTCCACACCTCGTGTCCGGCCGCGCGCAGCCGGTCCGCGGCCCGGTGCACCGCGGGCCGCAGACCGTGGGTCGAGTGAAAGAGCATGATGTTCATGCGGTCCATGGTGCCAGCCCGGTGTGACGACGCCGGATCGAGGCACTACCCGTGATGGTGCGGAAGTCACATGTTCATGCCCGTCCGGGCCGGTTAGGTTCGGGGGCATGGATGACGTGCTCCGCCCATTGATCGTGGTCGGCGGCTCGGTCGTGCTCACACTGCTGCTCGGCTGGGCCACCGACCTGCTGCTGCGCAAGGCCGACGAACGCCACCACGAGACTCCGCTGTGGGGCCTGCTGCGCCGCGCCCGGGTCCCCTACCAGCTGCTGCTCTGCGCGGCGCTGCTCAGAGGGTCGTACGACGAGGCACGGCTGCTGCCGGACCGCGAGATCGCCCTCGGCCGGATCCTGACGCTCGTGCTGATCGGGTCGGCCGCCTGGCTGGCGATCCGGATCGCGGCCGCGGTCGTCGAGACCACGTACGCCCGGTACGCCAGCACCCACCGCCAGCGCAACCCCGCCCGGGTCCGCCGGGTGCGCACCCAGGTGACGCTGATCCGGCGGGTGGTCTCGGCGATCGTCGGTGTGGTGGCGGTGGCCGCGATGCTGCTGACCTTCCCCGCGATGCGGGCGGCCGGGGCCTCGTTGCTGGCCTCGGCCGGCATCCTCGGCATCGTCGCCGGTGTGGCCGCCCAGTCCACGCTGGGCAACATGTTCGCCGGACTGCAGATCGCCTTCGGCGACATGGTGCGCATCGGCGACACGGTGGTCGTGGACGGCGAGTGGGGCACGGTCGAGGAGATCACGCTGACCTTCCTGACCGTGCGCACCTGGGACGAGCGCCGGATCACCATGCCGGTGTCGTACTTCACCTCCAAGCCGTTCGAGAACTGGTCGCGCGGTACGCCGCAGATGACCGGCACCGTCTTCTGGCACCTCGACCACTCGGCGCCGCTGGAGGCGATGCGCGACAAGCTCCGTGACGTCCTCCGGGAGTGCCCGGCCTGGGACGGCCGCGCCTTCAACCTGACCGTGACGGACAGCACCCCCAGCACCATGGAGGTGCGCGCCCTGGTGACGGCCAGGGACGCCGACGACATCTGGACGGTGCGGGTCGCGGTCCGCGAGCAGATGATCCGCTGGCTGACGGACGAGCATCCCTACGCCCTCCCCCGGGTCAACACGGCGGACGCGGTGCCCGCGCCCCGCTTCGACGGGTACCGCGTCCCCGACGGCCACCGCGTCCCCGACGGTGTGCCCGCGGCCCGCCGCGCGCACCGCCACCCCCGGGAGCGCTGACGGCCCTCAGTGGCCCCGCTCGGCCCCGCCGTTGACCTGGATGATCTGCGAGGTGACGTGCGCGGCGCCCGGGGACGCCAGCCAGTGCAGGGTCGCGGCGACGTCCCCGGGCGTCCCGGCGCGTCCGTCGGACGTCTCGGCGATCAGCCGGGCCCGCCGCTCCTCGTCCATGCCGTCGCCGAAGAACCCGGTGTCCTCGATGTAGCCCGGCGCGACCACGTTCACCGTGATGCCGTGCGGCCCCAGTTCCCGGGCCAGGGCGTGGGCGTACGGATGCAGCGACGCCTTGGCCGCCGCGTACGACCCCCGTCCGGACCCCCGGTAGGCGGCGATGGAGCCGAGGAACAGCACCCTCCCGCCCGGTTCGGCGAGCCGTTCCCGCAGGGCCTCGGTGAGCAGTACGGCGGTCAGCGCATTGAGGCGGAAGTTGACCGTCCAGTCACGGGCGACCGCGTCGAGGGGGTCGTCGCCGCCGACGGGGGGTTCGAGGAGTCCGTTGCCGCCGGCGCAGTGGATCAGCACGTCCACGGCGCCGAACTCCCGGCCCACGAAACCGGCCACGCCGCGCACGGCCTCCGGGTCGGCCAGATCGGCGGCGTACGTCAGGGCGCCCGGCACCTTCGCCCGCTCCAGTACGTCCCCGCGCCGTCCGAGCAGCAGCACCTGGTCCCCGTCGGCGGCGAACACCTGCGCGGCGGCCAGCCCGATCCCGGTACCGCCTCCGCTGATCACAACGTTCCGAGTCATGAGGCGATCCTAGGAACACGCAGCCCCCGGCGCCGCGCAGCTCACCGCAGGCTGCGCACATCCAGCTGCCGCAGCACCCGGTCCACGACCTCCGGATCCGCCCCCGCCTCGCTCCGCGCGGCCAGCACCTCGTGCCGCGCCGCGCTCAGCATCTCCCGCTGGATCTCCCGCACCCGCTTCAGCCGCCGCGCCCGCTGCCGGTGCGCCTCCCGCCGTTCGTCGTCCGCGAGGTCGGGGCTGATCCGCACCCCGATGTCGAAGGCGCTGCGCAGCATCTGCTCGGACAGTTCCTCCGGCAGGTCCTCGGCCTCCTCGATCGTGCGCAGCCTGCGCTTCGCCGCCTTGGCCGCACGGACCGCCAGGTCGTGCTCGAACCGCTTCTCCCGCCCGCTGTCGTCCCGCACCCCCAGCCGCCCCACCAGCCACGGCAGGCTCAGCCCCTGCACCAGCAGAGTCGCCATGATCACACCGAACGCGATGAAGATGATCTCGCCCCGGCCGGGGAAGTCGCCTCCGGCGCCGGTCTCCAGCGGGATCGCCAGCGCCAGCGCGGCGGAGGCCACCCCGCGCATCCCGGCCCACCACATCACCACGGTCTCGCGCCAGCTCACCGGGATCTCCTCGGCGGTGTCCCGGGCGGCGTGCAGCCGTTTCGTCAGCCAGGTCGCCGGCAGCAGCCACAACAGCCGGACCAGGACGACCACGCCCACGATCACCGCCGCCCAGGTGAGCAGCTCGCCCCAGTGACCGGCCGCGGTCCGCACCGCGTTGTGCAGTTCGAGCCCGACCAGCCCGAACGCGACCCCGGTGACGAGGGTGTCGACGATGTCCCAGAAGGTGTGCCCGGCCAGCCGGGTCATGACGTCGTCGGCGTCGGTGGCGTACTCCGCCAGGAACAGCGCGGTGGTGAGCACGGCGAGCACGCCCGAGCCGTGCAGTTCCTCGGCCGCGACATAGGCGGCGTACGGCACGAGCAGGCTCAGCCCGATCTGCAGGGTCGCGTCCCCGAGGAAGTCCATCAGCTTGTTGGCGCCCCAGCCCAGCGCGAGCCCGACCGCCACCGCCACCACGGCCGACAGCACCAGGTCGAGCCCGGCCTCCCAGGCCGAGAAACCGCCGCTCACGGCGGCGGCGATCGCCACGTTGTAGAGGACGATCGCCGTGACGTCGTTGAAGAGCCCCTCGCCCTCCAGGATCGACACCAGCCGGCGCGGCAGCCCCAGCTTCCCGGCGACGGCGGTCGCCGCGACCGGGTCGGGCGGCGCGACCAGGGCGCCGAGGGCCACGGCGGCGGCCAGCGGCAGCCCCGGCACGATCGCGTGGGCGACGACGGCCACGCACAGCGTGGTGACGAAGACCAGCGCCACCGCGAGCAGCAGGATCGGTCTGACGTTCGCCGCGAACTGCCGCCAGGAGGTCCGTCGTACGGCGGCGTAGAGCAGGGGCGGAAGCAGCAGCGGGAGGATCAGGTCAGGCGGGACGTCGACGTTCGGCACGAAGTCCAGCAGGGCCAGTACGGCCCCGAGGACCGTCATCAGCACCGGCGCGGGCAGTCCCAGCCGCTCCCCCACCGGGACGCTCACCACGGCCCCGAGCAGCAGGGCGAACAGCAGGGTCAACTGGTCCACGGTCACGGCTCCGGGCGGATCGACGATCGGCGGGTGGATCTCCACCCTGCCACGCCGATGCCCTCACCCGGCCGTTCGCAATCCCGCCGGCAGAACGCGCCGCATGGCGCGGTGCGGTATCCCGGCGTCCGGGAACTCGGGGCCGTAGGCCTCGTAGCCCAGCCGTTCGTAGAAACCGAGGGCGTGGGTCTGCGCGTGCAGGTCGACGGCGGTGAGGCCCTGCGCGCGGGCCGCGTCCTCGATGGCCCGCACCAGCGCCGCCCCGACCCCGAGGCCCCGGGCCCGGCGCGTCACCGCGAGCCGGCCGAGCGAGCCGACCGCCGGGTCGCCGCCGTTCTTCGCCGCGGCGGCCCCGCCGTGCAGCAGCCGTCCGGTGCCGAGCGGTGTGCCGTCCTGCCCGACCGCCAGCACATGGACGGCGCCGGCGTCGTAGGCGTCGTACTCGATGTCCTCGGGGACGCCCTGCTCGGCGACGAAGACCTCCTTGCGGACCGCGAAGCACGCCTCGCGGTCGGCGGGCTCCTCCGCCACGCGGACCGTGAAGGCGGCGCTCACGCGTAGGTCTCCTCGCGGACCTGGTCCAGCGCCTGCTGCAGGTCCTCCGGGTAGTCGCAGGAGAACTCCGCCCACTGCCCGTCGCCCGGGTGCTCGAAGCCGAGGCGCACGGCGTGCAGCCACTGGCGGGTCAGCCGGAGCCGCTTGGCGAGCGTGGGGTCGGCGCCGTAGGTCAGGTCGCCGACGCAGGGGTGCCGGTGGGCGGCCATGTGGACGCGGATCTGGTGGGTGCGGCCGGTCTCCAGCTTGACGTCGAGGAGGGAGGCGGCGCGGAAGGCCTCGATGAGGTCGTAGTGCGTGACGGACGGCTTGCCGTCGGCGGTGACCGCCCACTTGTAGTCGTGCTGCGGATGGCGGCCGATGGGGGCGTCGATGGTGCCGCTGGTGGGATCGGGGTGGCCCTGGACGAGCGTGTGGTAGCGCTTGTCGACCGTGCGCTCCTTGAACTGGCGCTTCAGCGACGTGTACGCGCGCTCCGACTTGGCGACCACCATCAGGCCGGAGGTGCCGACGTCGAGGCGGTGCACGATGCCCTGGCGCTCGGCGGCGCCGGAGGTCGAGATGCGGTACCCGGCGGCGGCCAGGCCGCCGATCACCGTCGGGCCGGTCCAGCCCGGCGAGGGGTGGGCGGCGACGCCGACCGGCTTCACGATCACGACCACGTCGTCGTCGTCGTGCACGATCTCCATGCCCTCGACCGGCTCGGCGACGACCTGGACCGGCGTGGGCGCCTGCGGCATCTCCACCTCGAGCCAGGCGCCGCCACTGACCCGCTCGGACTTGCCGACCACCGATCCGTCGACCGTGACCTTCCCCGCGGCGGCGAGCTCGGCCGCCTTGGTACGGGAGAAGCCGAACATGCGGGAGATGACGGCGTCGACGCGCTCGCCCTCCAGGCCGTCGGGCACGGGCAGGGTACGGATCTCGGGAATCGTGCTCACCCGTCGAGTATGCCGGACGGGTCCGACGACCCCGTACGCGCGTTCAGTCCTTGTGGACGGTGCCGTCCGGGTCGAGGCCCCGGAACGACAGCAGCACGATCAGGATGCCGCCGCACACGATCGCCGAGTCCGCCAGGTTGAACACGGCGAACCCCTTGGGCGCGATGAAGTCGACCACCGCGCCCTCGAAGACGCCCGGCGACCGGAAGATCCGGTCGGTGAGGTTGCCGAGGGCGCCGCCGAGCAGCAGGCCCAGCGCGATCGCCCACGGCAGGCTGTAGAGCTTGCGGGCGAGGCGGATGATCACCACGATCACGGACGCGGCGATCACCGTGAAGATCACGGTGAAGGCCTCGCCGAAGCCGAAGGCCGCGCCCGCGTTGCGGATCGCCTCGAACCTCAGCCACTCCCCGACGATCTCGATGGGCTCATGGTGCTCCAGCTCGGCCACCACGATCATCTTGCTGATCAGGTCGAGGGCGTAGGCGAACACGGCGACGGTGAACAGCACGGCGATCCGCCGCTTGCCCCGGGGCCGCCCGGCCTCCGCCGCCGTCCCCTCGGCGCCGGCCCGTTCCCGCTCCTCCCGGTCCGCGTCCGGGGTGTCCGGCGTACCGATGATGCGCTCCGCCTCTGCCACGTGAGTCCCTCAGCCTAGGTACCTGACTGAGGACGAGGGTACGGCACGCCCCGCGCGCCCGCCGATCAGTACCGCCGCTCCTGCTTCTGCTTGCACTCGACGCACAGGGTGGCCCGGGGAAAGGCCTGCATACGGGCCTTTCCGATGGGATTGCCGCAGTTCTCGCACAGGCCGTAGGTACCGGCGTCGAGGCGCTGCAGGGCGCGCTCGAACTGGCTGAGCATCTCGCGCGCGTTCGCGGCGAGCGCGAGTTCGTGCTCGCGCGTGATGTTCTTGGTGCCGGTGTCGGCGTCGTCGTCGCCCGCGCCGTCGCCGGAGTCCCGCATCAGGCCGGCCAGCGACTGCTCGGAGGAGGTGATCTCCTCGCGCAGCCGCAGCACCTCGGACGTCAGCTCGGTCCGCGCCTCCTCGGCCTCCTCCGGGGTCCAGGGGTCCTCGCCCGGACGTACCGCGAGGTCGCCCGGCTCCGCCGCGCCGATCCGGGCCTTGGGTACGGGGCTCTTCGCCGCCGTGGCCGTGCCAGGAGTCTTCTTCGCACCCACCGTCGTCACTCCCGTCTGCGCCGCGGCATCCACCGCGCCCGCGTCATCGGCCGTGCTGTGCCCGGCCACATCCTGTACGGGCCCGCCGGTCCCGGCGGCACCGCCGCCCGAGCCCGGCGATCCGGCCTCTCGGCCCCCCTCGGGAACCACCCCCGGGCCGGCCCCCCGTCCCGACACCTTCTTCCCCGCCCCGTCCCCACCAGGCCCGGCCGCCTCGCCGGTCCCCTTCTCGGCCGCCGCCTTCCCGGCAGGGGCTTTCTTCGCAGGGGCCTTCTTCGTCGCGGACGCCTCCTCGGCATCCGCCTTCCGCGCGGGCGCATCCCCCGCCGCGGCCTTCCGCGCGGGCGCCTTTCCGGTCGCGGCTCTCCTGGCCGGCGCCTTCTTCGCGGATGTCTTCTTCCCGGGCGCCCCGGACCGCGGCCGCGCCGCCGCCGTCCCGTCGCCGGGCGCCGTGCGCGCCGTCGGCTCCTCCGCGGCGACCGGCGCCTTCCCGGCCGTCCCCTTCCCGGCGGACGGCCTCGTCGCCGTCGTCCGTGGCGTCGTGGCTCCGGCCGGCCCGCCCGGCCCCCCGGCCCCGTCGCCATGAGCGAGCCCGTGCCTGCCGGACGGTGCCGGCTGCTGTACGGCGGTCTTCTTCGCCACCATGGCCGCGGCCCCTTCACATATTGTGATCTTGCGCGCAAATCGTGCTGGGACGATAAATCGACTCGAGTCCCGCGGCAACGGGGCGCACCGCCCGATTCCCCCGCCCCGCGGACGCCGCGCGGCGAGCCTGCATGCGTTGTGCCCAGCTCCCCGCCGGGTATGCCACCGACACGGACGTCCCCGGATCCGAACGGGCACGCTTCGCCATTCGGGGGAGGCCGGGTCGCGGGGCGAGCGGAAATCCGGTCGGCCGCCCTCCCCGCCGCGCCGTACACTGGGCGGAGCGAAAAGCGTGGATGGGGACGAGTAGCGGCGTACGCAGCCCAGAGCGACCCGGGGACGGTGTGAGCCCGGGGGTGAGCGCGACGTGAAGATCACCCCGGAGCCGCCGGAAGAAACCCCGTGCGGGGCGGTAGAACCGGCATCGCGACCCCAATGAGGGGGCTCACCGGAGCACACGTGGCACCGGGGGGCCAAGGAGGGTGGTACCGCGGGAGCGCGCCGACGGCGGCGCAGGGATCGACACAGCTCTCGTCCCTCCGGACGGAAGGCAGCAAGTCCGCCGGAGGAAGCCAGCTGATGACAACGCCGACGTACCGCCAGGTACCCGCCCAGATCGACCTGCCCGCCCTCGAGCACGCGGTGCTCGACTTCTGGCGCGAGCAGAAGATCTTCGCCAAGAGCCTGGAGCAGTCCGAGGGGCGCCCCGAATGGGTGTTCTACGAGGGCCCGCCCACCGCCAACGGCATGCCCGGCGCCCACCACATCGAGGCCCGCGTCTTCAAGGACGTCTTCCCCCGCTTCCGCACCATGCGCGGCTACCACGTGGCCCGCAAGGCCGGCTGGGACTGCCACGGCCTCCCGGTGGAGCTGGCCGTGGAGAAGGAGCTCGGCTTCTCCGGCAAGCAGGACATCGAGGCGTACGGCATCGCCGAGTTCAACGCCAGGTGCCGCGAGTCGGTGACCCGCCACACCGACGCCTTCACCGAGCTGACGACCCGCATGGGCTACTGGGTCGACCTCGACGACGCCTACCGCACCATGGACCCGGAGTACGTCGAGTCCGTCTGGTGGTCGCTGAAGGAGATCTTCGACAAGGGCCTGCTGGTCCAGGACCACCGCGTCGCCCCCTGGTGCCCCCGCTGCGGCACCGGCCTGTCCGACCACGAGCTGGCGCAGGGCTACGAGACGGTCGTCGACCCGTCCGTCTACGTCCGCTTCCCGCTCACCTCCGGCCCGCTGGCCGGCGAGGCCTCGCTGGTCGTCTGGACGACGACCCCGTGGACCCTGGTCTCCAACACCGCGGTCGCCGCCCACCCCGAGGTCACCTACGTCGTCGCGACGAAGGGCCCCGAGGGCACGGAGAAGCTGGTCGTCGCCGAGCCGCTGCTCGCCAAGGCGCTCGGCGAGGGCTGGGAGGCCACCGGGGAGTCCTTCACCGGCGCCGAGATGGAGCGCTGGACCTACCGGCGCCCCTTCGAGCTGGTCGAGTTCCCGGCCGAGGCGCACTACGTGGTGAACGCCGAGTACGTCACCACCGAGGACGGCACGGGTCTGGTCCACCAGTCCCCCGCCTTCGGCGAGGACGACCTCAAGGTCTGCCGCTCCTACGGCCTGCCCGTCGTCAACCCGGTCCGCCCCGACGGGACCTTCGAGGAGGACGTCCCCCTGGTCGGCGGCGTCTTCTTCAAGAAGGCCGACGAGAAGCTCACCGCGGACCTCGACGAGCGCGGCCTGCTCTTCAAGCACGTCCCGTACGAGCACAGCTACCCGCACTGCTGGCGCTGCCACACCGCGCTGCTCTACTACGCGCAGCCGTCCTGGTACATCCGCACCACCGCCATCAAGGACCGTCTGCTCCAGGAGAACGAGAACACCAACTGGTTCCCGGACACGGTCAAGCACGGCCGCTACGGCGACTGGCTGAACAACAACATCGACTGGGCGCTGTCCCGCAACCGCTACTGGGGCACCCCGCTGCCGATCTGGCGCTGCGAGGACGACCACCTCACGGTCGTCGGCTCCCGCGCTGAGCTCACCGGGCTCACCGGCGCCGACCAGTCGGGGCTCGACCCGCACCGCCCGTACATCGACGAGGTCACCTTCGCCTGCCCGACGTGCGCGAAGACGGCCACGCGCGTGCCGGAGGTCATCGACGCCTGGTACGACTCGGGGTCGATGCCGTTCGCACAGTGGGGCTACCCGTACAAGAACAAGGAACTGTTCGAGGCCCGCTACCCGGCGCAGTTCATCAGCGAGGCCATCGACCAGACCCGCGGCTGGTTCTACACGCTGATGGCGATCGGCACCCTGGTCTTCGACAAGTCGTCGTACGAGAACGTCGTCTGCCTCGGTCACATCCTCGCCGAGGACGGCCGCAAGATGTCCAAGCACCTGGGCAACATCCTGCAGCCGATCCCGCTCATGGACCAGCACGGCGCCGACGCGGTCCGCTGGTTCATGGCGGCCGGCGGTTCCCCGTGGGCGGCCCGCCGGGTGGGCCACGGCACCATCCAGGAGGTCGTCCGCAAGACGCTGCTGACGTACTGGAACACGGTCGCCTTCCAGGCCCTGTACGCCCGTACGTCGAACTGGGCGCCGTCGGCGGCCGATCCGGCCCCGGCCGACAGGCCCGTTCTCGACCGCTGGCTCCTTTCCGAGCTGCACGCGCTCACCGACCAGGTGACCCAGGCGCTGGAGGGGTACGACACCCAGCGCGCCGGCAAGCTGCTGTCCGCGTTCGTCGACGACCTGTCCAACTGGTACGTCCGCCGCTCCCGGCGCCGCTTCTGGCAGGGCGACAAGGCCGCGCTGCGCACGCTGCACGAGGTCGTGGAGACGGTCACCCGGCTGATGGCCCCGCTGACCCCGTTCATCACCGAGCGGGTCTGGCAGGACCTGGTCGTTCCGGTCACCCCGGGCGCCCCGGAGTCGGTGCACCTGTCCTCCTGGCCCGAGGCGGACCTGTCCGCGATCGACCCCGAGCTGTCGAAGCAGATGGTGCTGGTGCGCCGGCTCGTGGAGCTGGGCCGGGCCACGCGCGCGGAGTCGGGCGTGAAGACCCGCCAGCCGCTGAAGCGCGCGCTGATCGCGGCGGGCGGCTTCGCCGGCCTCGACCCCGAACTGCACACGCAGATCACGGAGGAGCTGAACGTCGAGTCGCTGGCGTCGCTGTCCGAGGTGGGCGGCTCGCTGGTGGACACCACGGCGAAGGCCAACTTCCGTGCGCTGGGCAAGCGGTTCGGCAAGCGCGTCCAGGACGTCGCCAAGGCGGTCGCGCACGCGGACGCCGCCGCGCTGTCCCTGGCGCTGCGTGAGGGCACGGCCTCGGTGGAGGTCGACGGAGAGACGATCACCCTCGCTCCCGACGAGGTGATCATCACGGAGACCCCGCGCGAGGGCTGGTCGGTGGCGTCCGACGCCGGCGCCACGGTCGCCCTCGACCTGGAGATCACCGAGGAGCTGCGCCGCGCGGGCCTGGCCCGTGACGCGATCCGACTGATCCAGGAGGCCCGCAAGAACAGCGGCCTCGACGTGGCCGACCGGATCGCCCTGCGCTGGACGGCGACGGAGCCCGCGACGGTCGCCGCGCTGACGGAGCACGCGGAACTGATCTCCGACGAGGTCCTCGCCACGGACTTCGCCCGGGGCGAGGCGGACGACACGTACGGGAACGCGTTCACGGACGAGGGCCTGTCCCTGACGTTCCGCCTGCGCAAGGCGTAAAGCGCCGGTGGGCCCCGCGCCCTGAGGGGCGCGGGGAACTGCGCGATCAGCCACACACGATCCGCGGGCGCCTGCCCGCCTGCCCCCGCAGACGGGCAGGCGCGCACGCCGAAGGCCGGGGCCCACCAAGAATCTTGGGGCCCCGGCCTTCGGCGTTGCATACGTCGGACATGTCACCCAGGCCCGGACGAAAACCGCAAACCAGCGTGAACACGCGTAGCGAAAGGGCGGGCCCCGGGTTCGTGAACCCGGGGCCCGCCCTGAACGCTGCCGACCGCTACGCCGTACTCATGGTCACGGGGCCGTCAGTTGTCGTCCTCGTCGATCAGGAAGCCGCGCATCGGCGAGGGGGCCTGGCCCATCGGCGAGGGGCCCTGCGGACGCACCGGCGCCATCGGCTGGGTCATCGCCGGCTGCATCTGCTGCTGACCGCCGCCGTAGGACGGGCCGCCCTGACCGCCGGGGCCGCCGCCCATCGTCTGGTTGCCGCCGTAGGACGGCGCACCGGCACCGGCCGGAGCCATCGAGGGCGCCGGGGACGGCGGCAGCGACGGCGCGGCGCTCGCGGGCTGACGCGGCGGGGCGAGCGAGTCGTCCGCCTGGGTCTCCAGCTGACGCAGCTGCGACTCCAGGTAGGACTTCAGCCGCGTGCGGTACTCGCGCTCGAAGCCGCGCAGGTCCTCGACCTTGCGCTCCAGCGTGGCGCGGGCGGACTCCAGGGAGCCCATCGCGACGCGGTGCTTCTCCTGCGCGTCCCGCTCCAGGGCGTCCGCCTTGGCGCGGGCGTCCCGCTCGAGGCCCTCGGCACGCGAACGCGCCTCGCCCACGATCTTGTTGGCCTCGGAACGGGCCTCCGCGATCGCCTGGTCCGCGGTCTGCTGGGCCAGCGACAGGACGCGCGCGGCACTGTCGCCGCCGGGGCCCCCCTGGCCGGGCATGCCGGGGCCGCCCATGGGGCCGCCGGGGCCCATCTGCCCCTGCATGGGGCCACCCTGGCCCATCTGCCCCTGCATCGGGCCACCCTGACCCATCGGGCCGCCCTGACCCATCTGCCCCTGCATCGGGCCACCCTGACCCATCGGGCCACCCTGACCCATCGGGCCGCCCTGACCCATCTGCCCCTGCATCGGGCCGCCCTGGCCCATGGGGCCGGGGCCCTGCGGGCCGCCCTGTCCGCCGGGGCCGGCGGGCAGTTGAGGAGCACCGCTCGGCAGCTGGGGCGGACCACCCATGGGGCCACCCATCTGCTGCTGCGGCGGGCCCGATATGCCGGCGGGCACCGGAGCGCCGGGACCTCGCATGCCCTGCTGGGGCATGCCCTGGGGCGGCCCCTGCTGTTGCTGCTGGTCCTGCTGCTCGGGAGGCTTGCGCATGTTCTGCTGGTTCTGGGCGGCGGCGCGCGTGGCCGCGGCCAGCTTGGCGCGCAGGTCCTCGTTCTCGCGGAGCAGGCGGGTCAGTTCGGCTTCGACCTCGTCGAGGAAGGCATCGACCTCGTCCTCGTCATAGCCTTCTCGGAGGCGGACGGTCGTGAACTGCTTGTTCCGCACGTCCTCGGGGGTCAACGGCATCTCTTCACCTCAACGTAGTCATCGGCAGTCGGCAAGACCGTATCGTCCACAGTCACCTCGCGAGATTGCCCACGATCGAGATCAGGATGTAGACGATGATCATCAGGACGAAGAAGGACAGGTCGAGCGCCACGCCCCCGAGACGCAGCGGCGGGATGACCCGCCGCAGAAGCTTCAGCGGTGGATCGGTGACAGTGTAGGTGGCCTCCAGGACGACCACCATCGCCTTGCCGGGTTGCCACGAGCGGGCGAACTGGAACACGTAATCCATGACCAAACGGAAGATCAGCACGATGAGGAACACCATCAGCGCGATGTAGATCACCTGCGCGAACACGCCCATGGCCTGCTTTTCCCTCTCCCCTGTACCGCTCTTGATCCGGTCCCGCGTCTCAGCTCTGGTTGAAGAACCCGCCCTCTGCGATGCGGGCCTTGTCCTCCGCCGTGACATCGACGTTAGCAGGAGACAGCAGGAACACCTTCTGCGTCACCCGCTCGATACTGCCGTGAAGACCAAACACCAGACCGGCCGCGAAGTCGACAAGTCGCTTCGCGTCCGTGTCGTCCATCTCCGTCAGATTCATGATCACCGGCGTGCCCTCACGGAAGTGTTCCCCGATGGTACGGGCCTCGTTGTAGGTCCGCGGGTGAAGCGTGGTGATCCGGTAAGGCTCTCGTTCCGACACGACCTTGGGCATGATCACCGGTGCGTTCTTCTCCAGGCTTGCGCGTTCTTGTGTGATGGATGCCACGGGCGCGATCCGCGCCGGGCGTGGCGATTCCGCGGGGAGCGAAGCGGATCGGGCGACCGGTTCGCGCGGCGCGGGAGGGTGGGCGACTCGTACCTCTTCGTCCCTTTGGGGCTGATGTGACACGTGCGGCTGGTGCGACGGCTCGTGCCGCCGGTGGTCCCGCTCGGGCTCCGGGTCGAGTTCGGGTTCAAAGTCGTCGTCTGGGTCGAATCCGCGGCCGTCGTACCCATCGTCCTCCACGAGGCCGAGGTAGACCGCCATCTTGCGCATCGCGCCGGCCATGCTCCGAGTCCTCCGCTCTGTGGTGGATCCGCTGACGACCGCCAAGTGCCCGCGATCCACTAGGTCTTTATGTCCGCTGTTCGGCGGAACTGACCATATTTTCTGCTGTGGTCCGACTTCTTGGCGACGTTACCGGAGGCCGGGGCGGACTCCGAGCACCGCACTGCCGACGCGCACATGTGTCGCTCCGGCGGCCACGGCCTGTTCGAGGTCCGCGCTCATCCCCGCCGAGACCATGTTCGCAGCCGGATGGGTCCGGCGCAGGTCGGCCGACACATCCATCAGCCGCTCGAAGGCCGCCCGTTCGCGTCCCGCGTACTCCCCGGTGAGCGGGGCGACGGTCATCAGTCCGCCGAGCCGCAGCCCCTCGGAGCGCGCGATCAGCTCGGCCAACTCCGCGACCCCGCCGGGCGCCACGCCCCCGCGCTCGCCCCGGCCGCCGTCGTCGGCGTCGAACGCCACCTGGATCAGGCAGCCGATCTCGCGCCCGGCCCGCACGGCCTCCTTGGAGAGGGACGTCACCAGTCGGGAACGGTCGACGGACTGCACGAAATCGACGTAACCCACCACAGAGCGCACCTTATTGGTCTGAAGTTGACCGACGAAGTGCCAGGTAAGGGGCAGATCCGCGCATTCCGCCGCCTTGGGGGCGGCGTCCTGGTCCCGGTTCTCGGCGACATGGCGCACCCCGAGTCCGGACAGGATCCGCACGTCGTCCGCGGGGTAGGTCTTGGTGACCACGATCAGGGTCACCTCGTCGCGCCCGCGCCCGGCGGCGGCGCACGCGGCGGCGATCCGGTTCTCCACTCTCGCCAGGTTCGCGGCGAGTTCGTCCTTACGGTCCGTCATGTCCCATCAGTCCAGCCACACGTAGCCCGCGAGCCGCCCGGTGGTGCGGTCGCGGCGGTACGAGAAGTGATCAGCCGACTCCAGCGTGCACACCGACGACTGCTCCCGGTCGCGCACCCCGAGCCGTTCGAGCTGCGCGTGCACGCCCGCGCCCACGTCGACCGCCGGCGTGCCCCAGCTCGTCCCGGCGTGCGCCGCCGGCTCGACGGCGGCCACCTCGTCGCGCATCGCCTCCGGCACCTCGTAGCACCGGCCGCAGACGGCGGGTCCGGTGCGGGCGACGATCCGCGCGGGGTCGGCGCCGAGTCCGGTCATGGCCCGCACGGCGGCGGGGACGATCCCGGCGATCATGCCGGGCCGGCCCGCGTGGGCCGCGGCGACGACGCCCGCGACGGGGTCGGCGAGCAGCACCGGCACGCAGTCGGCGGTGAGCACCGCGAGGGCGAGTCCGCGCCGCGCGGTGACGATCGCGTCGACCTCGGGGACCGGGTTCCCGCCCCAGGGTTCGTCGACCACGACCGCGTCGGCCCCGTGCACCTGGTTCATCCAGACCACCCGGGCCGGGTCCAGGCCGAGGGACTCGGCGGCCAGTTCGCGGTTGGCGCGCACGGCGCCGGGGTCGTCGCCGACGGCCCCGCCGAGGTTGAGCTCCTCATACGGAGCGGCGCTCACCCCGCCCCACCGGTCGGTGAAGGCGAAGTGCGCGCCGCTCACGCTCTCGCGCCGCCCTATCACTTCAGGAAGTCCGGTACGTCCAGTTCCTCGGCCGCGCTGTCGTAGGTCCGCGACGGCGGGACCGGGGGCTGGACGACCGGGATGTCCACCGGCTCCGGCGCCACCGGCTCCGGGTCCTCCTTCGGCGTGACGCTGCCGAGCGAACCGAAGGACGGGCGGCTCTCCGGCTGCCGCGCCGGGGCGGGCTCCTCGCGCTTGGCCGAGGACGAGCCGAGGACGTTGTCCCGCTTGGCCGGCGGCTGGCCGCCGTCGAAGCCGGCCGCGATCACGGTGACCCGGACCTCGTCGCCGAGGGCGTCGTCGATCACCGCGCCGAAGATGATGTTGGCCTCGGGGTGGGCGGCCTCGCTGACCAGCTGGGCGGCCTCGTTGATCTCGAACAGACCGAGGTCGGATCCGCCGGAGATGGAGAGCAGCACGCCGCGGGCGCCGTCGATGGAGGCTTCGAGGAGCGGCGAGGAGATGGCCATCTCGGCCGCGGCCACCGCGCGGTCGTCGCCGCGGGCCGAGCCGATGCCCATGAGGGCCGATCCGGCCTCGGACATGACCGACTTGACGTCCGCGAAGTCCAGGTTGATCAGACCGGGCGTGGTGATGAGGTCGGTGATGCCCTGCACACCGGAGAGCAGCACCTGGTCCGCCGACTTGAAGGCGTCGAGGACCGACACCTGGCGGTCCGAGATGGACAGCAGGCGGTCGTTCGGGATCACGATGAGGGTGTCGACCTCTTCGCGGAGCTCGGCGATGCCGTCCTCGGCCTGGTTCGCGCGACGCCGCCCCTCGAAGGTGAACGGGCGCGTGACCACGCCGATGGTGAGGGCGCCCAGCGAGCGGGCGATGTTGGCCACGACGGGCGCGCCGCCGGTGCCGGTGCCGCCGCCCTCGCCGGCCGTCACGAAGACCATGTCGGCCCCCTTGAGGACCTCCTCGATCTCCTCGCGGTGGTCCTCCGCGGCCTTGCGGCCGACGGCCGGGTTGGCTCCGGCGCCGAGTCCGCGGGTGAGTTCACGGCCGACGTCGAGCTTGACGTCGGCGTCGCTCATCAACAGGGCTTGCGCGTCGGTGTTGATGGCGATGAACTCGACGCCCTTGAGACCGACCTCGATCATCCGGTTGATGGCGTTGACACCACCGCCGCCGACACCGATGACTTTGATGACTGCGAGGTAGTTCTGCGGTGCTGCCACGTCGAAGGCCTCTCGCCTCGAGTTACGTGTCGCCCGACCGCTGAAGCACTGATGCCCCCGCGACCCGACGACTGATGCCGAATGGGACGGTCCGTAGCGCCGACCCGAACCCTAACGTTGAAGTTTAGGGTTACCAGTGTGTCCGTTCCCTGGAGTCTTCTGAACAGGACACTAAGTCGACAAGTGGCGCCCGTTCAACGAACACGCCGAACCTCCCGTTTTTCTTTTCACCCTATGTGATCAGCCGTAGCGCTGCCCAACCGGGGTGCCGACCTGCACCGATGTGCGTCAACTCCCTGCTGACGCCGGGGCCGTGGGCACGCTGACGTCGAAGTGCCGCGCACCGGACTCGGCTTTCATCAGCGCGGTGAGGGCACGGCCCTTCTCGGCGCCCTTCTCACCGCTTCCCCAGTCGACCGTACGTCCGTCCGCCAGTTCCAGCGAGATGTCGTCGTAGGAACGGACCTTGACGCTGCGGGTGGCGTGCGCCACGGGGTCCGGGATCGCGCCGGCCACCCGCACCGCCTCCCGGGTCAGCCGGTCCTCGCCGAAGCGGCGCAGGCTCGCCGCCGCGGAACCGGTCCCGGAGACGGCCAACTTCAGCGCGGGCACGCCTTCGGGAGCCTTGGAAACCGTGGCGAACCGGACACCTTCCTCGTCCACTTCGATGAACTTCCCGCCCTTGTGAACGAGGAGAACGGCGGTACGTTCCGTCACCTCCAGGGTGATTTCGTGCGGCCAGGAACGCACCACGTCGACGGTGTCGATCCGGGGCAAAGCGGAGGAAAGCCGCGCCTCGATCGCGTCGGTGTCGACGGAGACCAGCTGTTCCCCGAGGGGGACGTCGGCGGCCTCGCGCACCTCCGCGGGCGTCAGGACCCGGGTCCCCGACACCGACACGCGCTCCACGCGCACCAGGTCCGACCCGTACAGCAGCCAGAACGTCCCACTGCCGAGGAACACCAGGGCGACGGCGAGAATGATGATCCGACGAACCTGTCGTCGTCCGAACCGCCGGACGCGCGGCAGCGGGCCGGACGACTCCCGCTTGCGTTCACCACGCTCGGCGGTGGTCGATCCGGCCATGCTGCCTGCCCTCCGTCATACGCCTCTAGCGGTGCGCACGGGCGGCGATCGCCTCGTACACCATGCCGACGAGCAGGTCGTCGGCGTCCCGGCGGCCGAACTCGGCGGCGGCACGGGACATCTCGTACAGCCGGTGCGGGTCGGCGAGCACGGGCAGGACGTTCTGCTGCACCCACTCGGGCGTCAGCTCCGCGTCGTCGACCAGCAGTCCGCCGCCGGCCTTGACCACCGGCTGGGCGTTGAGCCGCTGTTCGCCGTTGCCGATGGGCAGCGGGACGTAGGCGGCCGGGAGCCCGACGGCGGAGAGTTCGGCGACGGTCATCGCGCCCGCGCGGCAGAGCATCATGTCGGCCGCGGCGTACGCGAGGTCCATCCGGTCCAGGTAACTTACCGGGATATAGGGGGGCATACCCGGCATCTGGTGCACCTGCGGCAGTTCGTTCTTCGGGCCGACCGCGTGCAGGATCTGGATGCCGGCCTGCTGGAGCCACGGAGCGACCTGCTGGACGACCTCGTTGAGCCGGCGGGCGCCCTGCGAGCCGCCGGAGACCAGCAGCGTGGGCAGATTGGGGTCGAGGCCGAACGCGGCGCGGGCCTCGGGGCGCACCGCGGCCCGGTCGAGGGTGGAGATGGCGCGGCGCAGCGGGATGCCGATGTAGCGGGCGCCCCGCAGCTTGCTGTCGGGCGTGGAGACGGCGACCTGGGCGGCGTACCGGGAGCCGATCTTGTTGGCCAGTCCGGGCCGGGCGTTGGCCTCGTGGATCACGATCGGCACGCCGAGCCGCTTGGCCGCGAGGTAGCCGGGCAGGGCGACGTAGCCGCCGAAGCCGACCACGGCGTCCGCCTTGGTGCGTTCCAGGACCTGCTCGGCCGCCTTGATGGTGCCGCGCAGCCGGCCCGGAACGGTGATCAGCTCGGGGGTGGGCTTGCGTGGCAGCGGCACGGCGGGGATCAGCGCCAGCTCGTACCCGCGCTCGGGTACGAGACGGGTCTCCAGGCCTCGCTCCGTGCCCAGGGCCGTGATGCCCACGGTCGGATCCTGCCTGCGCAGGGCGTCCGCGAGGGCGAGCGCGGGCTCGATGTGGCCCGCGGTTCCTCCGCCGGCGAGTACGACATGCACCGAAATTCACCGCTCTCCGGACGAACGCGCCACCGGGGCACGCCGTCGCATCGTGTTCCATCTGCGGGGCCGCTGTGAACCCCCGTTCCGCTTTTTACCAAAGCGGGGTTGCCGCATGGCAAGCGCCATCCGTGCAGCGGGGTCCTCACGCGCGAAGGCGATCAGCAGCCCGATGGCGAACATGGTCGGCAGCAGGGCGGATCCCCCGTAGGAGAACAGCGGGAGCGGGACTCCGGCGATCGGCAGCAGACCGAGCACCGCACCGATGTTGATCACGGCCTGGGCCGTGATCCAGGTGGTCACGCCTCCCGCGGCATACCTGACGAAGGGGTCCTCCGTGCGTCCGGCCACGCGGATACCCGCATAGCCTAGAGCCGCGAACAGGGCGAGTACCGACAGCGTCCCCGCCAGACCCAGTTCCTCACCGGTGACGGCGAAGATGAAGTCCGTGTGCGCTTCGGGGAGTTGGCCCCATTTCTCCACGCTCGCACCGAGTCCGGAACCGAAGATTCCGCCGGAGGCGAGGGCGTAGATCCCGTGCACGGCCTGCCAGCAGTCGACCGGTCCCGTCCGGGGTTCGGTGGCGCCGAGGCAGGCGAGCCGGGCCATGCGGTTGGGGCTGGTGCGGATGAGGATCGCGCCGAGCAGCGCGGCGATCGACAGCACGCCGACGAACAGCCGGGTCGGCGCCCCCGCCAGCCACAGCAGGCCGAAGAGGACCGCCGTCAGGATGATCGCCGTGCCCATGTCGCCGCCGAGCATGATCAGTCCGAGCAGCATGAAGGCGGCCGGGACGAGCGGCACCAGCATGTGCTTCCACTGGGACAGCAGCCGCCTGTCCTGCTTGCGGGCGAGCAGATCCGCGCCCCACAGCACCAGCGCGAGCTTGCCGAACTCGCTGGGCTGGATCTGGAAGGAGCCGCCGACGGCGATCCAGTTCTGGTTGCCGTTGACCGAGACCCCCACCCCCGGCACCTGCACCAGGGCCATCAGGACGACGGCGCCCGCGAGGATCGGGTAGGCCAGGGCCCGGTGCAGCTTCACCGGCATCCTGGAGGCCACCAGCAGCAGTACGCCGCCGATCGCGGCGGCCAGCAGCTGCTTGCGGAAGAAGTAGGAGCCCGGCAGCGACATCTGCAGCGCCGTGATCTGGGAGGCCGAGTAGACCATCACCAGGCCCAGCACGGTGATCAGCGCGCTGCCGCCGAGGATCAGGTAGTACGCGGTCAGCGGCCGGTCCCAGGCCCTGCGCGCCCGGACGATCAGGGTGCGCAGCGGGTTCTCGCGCGCGGGCCCGGACACGACGGGCCGGCGCGCCGCCCGCTGCACGGGCGGGCGCCCGGTACGGCTACCGCTCATCCGGGCCTCCGCTGTACGCCGTCGACGGTCCCACGCGTCCCTCCCAAGGTCGCCCGGCGCCAGGCGGGCCGGGGTCAGGCGCCGAGCTCGCGCACCGCCTGTGCGAACGCGTCACCGCGCTTGTTGTAGTTGGCGAACATGTCCATCGAGGCGCAGGCCGGGGCCAGCAGCACCGTGTCGCCGGGCCGGGCGAGCCGCCGCGCCTCCTGGACGGCCCGGAGCATCGCCCCAGTGTCGGTCCGGTCGAGGTCGACGACGGGTACTTCCGGGGCGTGTCGCGCGAGGGCTTCGCGGATCAGGGCGCGGTCCCGGCCGATCAGCACGGCGCCGCGCAGCCGCTTGGCCGCGCCGGCGGCCAGTTCGTCGAAGGTGGCGCCCTTGGCGAGCCCGCCCGCGATCCACACGATCGACTCGTAGGCCGCCAACGAGGCTTGCGCGGCATGCGTGTTGGTCGCCTTGGAGTCGTCGACGTACGCGACCCCGTCCACGTCGGCGACGTGCGCGATGCGGTGGGCGTCCGGGGTGAAGGCCCGCAGGCCGTCCCGTACGGCGCTCGCGGGCACCCCGTAGGCCCGCGCGAGGGCCGCGGCGGCAAGGGCGTTGGCGATGTTGTGCGGGGCCGGGGGCGTCACGTCGGAGACCTCGGCGAGTTCCTGGGCGTTCTTGTGCCGGTTCTCGACGAAGGCGCGGTCGACCAGGATGCCCTCCACGACGCCGAGTTGGGAGGGCCCCGGCGTGCCCAGGGTGAAGCCGATCGCGCGGCAGCCCTCCTCGACGTCGGCCTCGCGGACCAGGTCCTCGGTGGCCTTGTCGGCCACGTTGTAGACGCAGGCGACGCGGTTGCCCTCGTAGATCCGGCCCTTGTCGGCGGCGTACGCCTCCATGGAGCCGTGCCAGTCGAGGTGGTCCGGAGCCAGGTTGAGGACGGCCGCCGAGTGGGCGCGCAGGGAGGGCGCCCAGTGGAGCTGGTAGCTGGACAGCTCCACGGCGAGCACGTCGTACTCCTCCTCGCCGAGCACCGCGTCGAGGAGGGAGACGCCGATGTTGCCGACGGCGGCGGTGCGCAGGCCCGCCGCCTCCAGGATGGAGGCGAGCATCTGGACGGTCGTGGTCTTGCCGTTGGTGCCGGTGACCGCGAGCCAGGGGGCCGCGTCGGGCTTCCTGAGCCGCCAGGCGAGTTCGACGTCGCCCCACACCGGCACCCCGGCCGCGCCCGCCGCCGCGAACAGCGGCTTGTCGGGCTTCCAGCCGGGGGCCGTGACGATCAGCTCGGCGCCTTCGGGCAGGGTGTCGCCGTCGCCCAGGCGCACGGTGACGCCCAGCGCCTCCAGTTCGGCGGCCTGTTCACGCGCCCGCGCGTCGTCCCCGTCGTTGACGACGGTGACCCGCGCGCCGAGCCCGTGCAGCACCTTGGCCGCCGGGACGCCGGAGACTCCGAGTCCGGCGACGGTGACGTGCTTTCCCTGCCAGTCGGTCACTTGTCCGCTGCCCATCCCGCGTAGAAGAGGCCCAGTCCGACGATCACGCAGATGCCCTGGATGATCCAGAAGCGGACCACCACAAGGACTTCGGACCAGCCCTTGAGTTCGAAGTGGTGCTGGAGTGGCGCCATCCGGAAGACCCGCTTCCCGGTGAGCTTGAACGAGCCGACCTGGATGACCACCGACATGGTGATGAGGACGAACAGACCGCCCAGGATGGCCAGCAGCAGCTCGGTGCGGGAGCAGATCGCGAGACCCGCGAGCACACCGCCGAGCGCCAGCGAACCGGTGTCGCCCATGAAGATCTTGGCCGGGGAGGTGTTCCACCACAGGAAGCCGAGGCAGGAACCCATCAGCGCGGAGGCGACGACCGCGAGGTCCAGCGGGTCGCGCACCTCGTAGCAGGCGCCCGGGTTGGTCAGCGTCTCGCCGTTGGCGCAGGACTCCTGGAACTGCCAGACGCCGATGAAGGTGTAGGCGCCGAAGACGAGCACGGAGGCGCCGGTGGCGAGACCGTCCAGACCGTCGGTCAGGTTCACGCCGTTCGACATGGCGAGGATCATGAACAGCGCCCAGACGACGAACAGCACCGGGCCGATGGTCCAGCCGAAGTCCGTGATGAACGACAGCTTCGTGGAGGCCGGGGTCTGTCCGCGGGAGTCCGCGAACTGCAGCGAGAGCACCGCGAAGGCGATGCCGACGATCAGCTGGCCGGCCATCTTCGCCTTGGCCCGCAGACCCAGCGAGCGCCGCTTGACGATCTTGATGTAGTCGTCCAGGAAGCCGACCAGGCCCATGCCGACCATCAGGCCCAGCACCAGCACGCCGGAGTACCTCGGCGGCTCGCCGCTGATCACCTTGCTGAGGAAGTACGCGGCGACCGTCGCCAGGATGAAGGCGATGCCGCCCATGGTCGGCGTACCGCGCTTGCTGGCGTGCTCGCGCGGGCCGTCGTCACGGATGTACTGCCCGTACCCCTTGCGCGCGAGCAGTTTGATCAGCAGCGGGGTGCCGATCAGCGTCAGGAAGAGGCCAATGACTCCTGCGAACAGGATCTGATTCATCATCGGGCTGCGACCTCACCCTCGGCACCGGTCTCGAGCAGCGCCTGCGCCACGCTCTCGAGCCCTACCGAACGGGACGCCTTCACGAGAACGACGTCTCCCGGGCGCAATTGGCTGCGCAACAGGTCGACCGCCGCCTGTGCGTCGGACACGTGCACCGACTCCTCACCCCACGAACCCTCGTTATATGCGCCCAGTTGCAGCCAGGCGGCTTCCCTGCCCCCGACCGCGACGAGCTTGCTGACGTTGAGCCGGACGGCAAGCCGTCCGACCGCGTCGTGCTCGGCGAGCGCCTCGTCCCCGAGCTCGGCCATCTTGCCGAGCACCGCCCACGTACGGCGTCCCTTGCCCATGGCCGCCAGCGCGCGCAGCGCGGCCTTCATGGACTCGGGGTTCGCGTTGTAGGCGTCGTTGACGACCGTCACGCCGTCCGGGCGCTCGGTGACCTCCATCCGCCAGCGGGAGAGGGAGCCCGCCTCGGAGAGCGCGGTGGCGATCTCGTCTGCGGACATGCCCAACTCGTGGGCGACGGCGGCCGCGGCGAGCGCGTTCGACACGTGATGCTCACCGTACAGGCGCATGGTCACATCGGATGCACCGGAGGGTGTGTGAAGCCTGAAGGAAGGCTGTCCGCTGTCCGTGAGTCGCACGTTCTCGGCCCGAACGTCCGCTTCGTCGGACTCTCCGAAAAGGATCACCTTCGCCTTCGTACGGGATGCCATGGCCCGTACGAGGGGGTCGTCCGCGTTGAGGATCGCGGCGCCGCCCTCCTCGGCCGGGGGCAGGGCCTCCACCAACTCGCCCTTGGCCTGGGCGATCTGCTCCCGGCCGCCGAACTCGCCGATGTGGGCGGAGCCGACGTTCAGGACCAGTCCGACTCTCGGGGGCGTCAGACCGGTGAGGTAGCGGATGTGGCCGATTCCGCGCGCTCCCATCTCCAGTACGAGGAACTTCGTCTCCTCGGTGGCGGTGAGCGCGGTGAGCGGCAGCCCGATCTCGTTGTTGAGCGAGCCGGGGGTGAAGACGGTCGGCGCCTTGCGCTGCAGGACCTGCGCGATGAGGTCCTTGGTGCTGGTCTTGCCGGCCGAGCCGGTGAGCGCGACGAGGGTGGTGCCGAGCCGGCCGACGACGTGCCGGGCGAGGGCGCCGAGGGCCGCCTGGACGTCCGCCACGACGATCGCGGGGACCCCGACGGGCCGGGAGGCGAGCACGGCGACCGCGCCCGCGTCGACGACCTGCGCCGCGAAGTCGTGGCCGTCCACGCGCTCGCCGGCGAAGGCGACGAACAGGCTGCCCGGTCCCGCCTCCCGCGAGTCCCGGACGACCGGTCCGGTGACCTGGACGGACGGGTCCGGTATGTCGTGCGTCTGCCCGCCGACGACTTCTGCGATCTCGGCGAGGGAGAGGGCGATCACAAGTTCATCCCTGGGTTTTCTCGATGGCTTCCCGAAGCACCTGGCGGTCGTCGAAGGGACGCACCACCCCGGCGATGTCCTGCCCCTGCTCGTGGCCCTTGCCGGCGACCAGCACCGTGTCACCGGGCCGTGCCCGGGCGACGGCGGCGGCGATCGCGGCGGCCCGGTCCTCGAAGACCTGGACCTCGCCGCGCTCGTGGGCGGGCACGGAGGCGGCGCCGTGGAGCATGGCGGCGAGGATCGAGAGGGGGTCCTCGGAGCGGGGGTTGTCGGAGGTCAGTACGGCGGTGTCGGCGAGCCGCGCGGCGGCGGCGCCCATGGGCATCCGCTTGGTCGTGTCGCGGTCCCCGCCGCAGCCGAGCACGACGTGCACCCGGCCCTCGGTGACCTTGCGCAGGGCGCGCAGCACCGACTCCACGGCGTCGGTCTTGTGGGCGTAGTCCACCACCGCGAGATACGGCTGTCCGGCGTCCACGCGCTCCAGCCGGCCCGGCACGCCCGGTACGGCGGCGACGCCGTCGGCGGCGGCCTGCGGGTCGAGCCCGGCGGCGGCGAGGGCGACGATCGCGGCGAGGGTGTTGGCCACGTTGAACGGTCCCGGCAGCGGCGACTTCGCGCCGATCCGCTCACCCCCGGGGCCGATCACGGTGAACGTCGAGTCCATCGGGCCGACCGTGACGTCCTCGGCGCGCCAGTCGGCGTCGGGGTGCCCCTCGGCGGAGTAGGTGACGACCGGGACGCCGGCCTCCTTGACGAGCCGGCGGCCGTACTCGTCGTCCACGTTGACCACGCCGAGCCTGCTGCGCTCCGGCGTGAACAGCTGCGCCTTGGCCCGGAAGTAGTCCTCCATGCCGGAGTGGAACTCCATGTGCTCCGGGCTGAGGTTGGTGAAGACGGCGATGTCGAAGACGCAGCCGTCGACCCGGCCGAGGACCAGGGCGTGGCTGGAGACCTCCATGGCGACCGCGTCGGTGCCGCGCTCGCGCATGACGGCGAACAGGGCCTGGAGATCGGTGGCCTCGGGCGTGGTGCGCTCGGACTTGATGCGCTCGTCGCCGATGCGCATCTCGACCGTGCCGATCAGCCCCGTGCTGTGGACCGTCTTCAGGCCGCCCTCGACGAGGTAGGCGGTGGTGGTCTTGCCCGAGGTGCCGGTGATGCCGATCTGGAGCAGATCGCGGCCCGGGTGGCCGTAGATGGTGGCCGCCAGTTCACCCATCCGCGCGCGCGGGTCGTCGACCACCAGCGCCGGCAGTCCGGCCGCGGCGACGCGCTCGGCGCCGGACGGGTCGGTCAGCACGGCGACCGCGCCGAGGCCGGCGGCCTGGGTGACGAAGTCGGCGCCGTGGGCGCGGGCGCCCGGGAGGGCGGCGTACAGATCGCCGGGGCGGACGGCGCGCGAGTCGTGGGTGATGCCCGTGACCTCGGCGGCCCGCTCCGGCGTGGGGGCACCCAGCTGACCGGCGAGTTCCACGAGGGATGCGGCGGAGACCTGAACCGGACGGGGCGGTCCCGGATATGTCACGGGGTGGCCCTTCTGGGTGGTTTGGGACTGATCAGCGTGTGGCACGGCGGTGAGCGTACCCGGCGCACCGGTAGGGGGGCCAAGTGAGGGGCGGGAGGCGTTCTGGTTCCCGGGGTCGGGGGTGATCGTCGTCACGGGGTGGTTCCTGGTGGCTCGGTGCTCGGTACGGGTCAGGGCTTGAAGGTGACCGGTAGGTCTGCGGGGTCGGCGCCGGTCGGCGGCACCTGGAGGGTCTTCAGGGCGAACTCCATGACCTGCTTGTACACGGGTCCGCAGATCTGGCCGCCGAAGTAGCTGCCCTCGGTGGCGTTCTGGATGGCGCAGTAGACGGTGATCCTGGGCTTGTCGGCGGGGGCGAAGCCGGCGAAGGAGGAGGTGTAGCCGTGGTATTTGCCGGTGGCCGGATCCACCCGGTTCGCCGTACCCGTCTTCCCCGCGACCCGGTAGCCCGGGATGCGGGCCTTGGTTCCGGTGCCCTCCTCGTCGTCGACGACCGACTCCAGCATCCGGGCGAGCGTCTTCGCCGTCTTCTCGCTGACGACCCTGGTCCTCCCGGGCTCCGGGGCGGGGGTGAAGCGTCCGTCGGGGCCCTTGGAGCCGCGCACCAGGGTGGGCTCGACGCGGACGCCGCCGTTGGCGATGGTCGAGTAGATGGAGGCGGCCTGCATGGCGTTGACGGAGACGCCCTGGCCGAAAGGAATCGTGTACTGCTGCGAAGTGGACCACTCGTCCGGCGGGGCGAGGATGCCCTTGGTCTCGCCGGGGAAGCCGAGCCCGCTCTCGCCGCCGAGGCCGAACTTGCGCAGGTACCGGTAGAGGACCTTGTTGGCCTGGGCCTGGGTCTCGCCGAGCTGGCCGGTGGCGAGGATGGTGCCGATGTTGCTGGACTTGGCGAGCACGCCGTTGAGCGTCAGGTACCAGGTCGGGTGGTCGATGTCGTCCTTGAAGAGCCGGTCGCCGCGGTGCAGCCGGTTGGGCACGACGACGTGCGTTCCGGGGGTGGCGGCGTTCTCCTCGAGGACCGCCGCCATGGAGAGCACCTTGGCGGTGGAACCGGGTTCGAAGGCGTCCTGGACGGCCGCGTTGCCGAGCGCGTCCGGATCGGCCTCGGACAGGTCGTTGGGGTCGAAGCCGGGCGCGTTGGCCATCGCGAGGACCTCCCCGGTGCGGGTGTCCTGGACGATGACGTAGCCGCGGTCGGCCGCGGACTCCTTCACCTGCTCGGCGATGGCGTTCTGCGCGGCCCACTGGATGTCGCGGTCGATGGTGAGCTCGACGTCGCTGCCGGGCACGGCCGGGGTCTCGGTGGAGCCCGCGGTCGGGACGAGACGGCCGCCGGACTGGGCGTAGCGGATCTTGCCGTCCTCGCCGGCGAGCCGCTTGTCGAGCTGGAGCTCGATGCCGCCGCCGCCCTTGCCCTCGGCGTTGACCCAGCCCAGTATCCCGGCCGCGAGCTCCTTGTTGGGGTACACCCGCTTGCTGGTGGGCACGGAGAAGACGCCGGCCAGGACGTTGGCGGTGGAGTCGCCGGTCCCGGCCTTCTTGGCGAGCGCGGCCTTCAGGTCCTTGATCTGCCTCCAGGTCTGCGGGGTCTGACGGGCGGCCAGTTTGACGTAGCGCAGGGCCTTGTTCTCCGGGCGCAGCTTCTCGACCAGCTCGTCCTGGTCCTGGCCGAGGATCGGGGCGAGGAGGGCGGCGGCCTGCTCGGGCCCGTCGGCGATCTCCAGCTCGCCCGGGGCGAACATCGTGGGGTCGGCCGTGATGTCGTAGGCGTCCTCGGTGGTGGCCAGGGCCACGCCGTGGCGGTCGGTGATCCCGCCGCGCTCGGCCTCCAGCACCTGGCCGACGTAGCGGTTCCGGTCGGCCTTGGCGGCGTAGGTGCTCGCGTCGACGGCCTGCACCTGGAACAGGCGTACGACGAAGGCGAGCAGGACCAGGGCCAGGGTCACGCCGACCAGACGCAGCCGGGGGCGCGGGCTGCCCAGCCGGATGACCTTCGGGGGCGCGGGGCGGGGTCCCGCGGGCCTGCGGGCCGGGCGGGCGCCGGGGCCGGGGCGCTGTCCGGCGGCCGGGCGGGCGGGCCTGGCGGGGCCGGGCACCCGGCGGCGGGGCGGTTCCCTGTCGGACACTTCCGTCACCTGCCGGGGGTCGAGTTCGATGCGGAGGAGGGCGTGGCGGCAGCCTGCGCCCCGGGCGCGAGGACCAGGGGCGCTCGGACGGCGGAGGCGGCGCCGGGCACGCCCTTGACCGTGCCGTCGGGGGCGAGGAAGGCGGGGTCGCCGCCGGGCACCATGCCGAGCTCCCGGGCGCGGTCCTGGAGGGCGTCGGGGGCGGAGTAGGCGTCGATGTCCCGCTGCAGGGCCTGTTCCTCGTCGGTGAGGTTCTTGGTCTCCCGCTGGATGTCGTCGACCTGGAACGCGCCCTCGCTGAGGGCGGAGTTCAGCACCAGGAGGCCGATCAGACCGCCGCCGAGGAGGACGACGACGAGGAGGACGAAGGGGGTGCGCGCCGCCTGGGCGCGCCCGGTGGGCAGGAGCCGGGCGAGCCGGGCCGCCCTCCCCTTCAGCTCGGGCCGCCCCTTCGGTCCGGGTTTCCTACTCACTCGCGCTCCCCTGAGTCCGCTTCTCCCACCCGTGCGCCCGGCCGCCCGTCACCCGCCCCGCACGCCGTCCGTGCCTCAATCGACGTCCTCCCGGATCCGCTCGGCGCCGCGCAGCCGCGCGGGGGCCGCGCGCCGGTTCTCGGCGATCTCCTCCTCGGTGGGAAGTTCGGCACCGCGCGTGAGCAGCTTGAGCCGGGGCTGGTACCGCTCGGGGACGACCGGGAGTCCGGGCGGGGCGGTGGTGGCGGCGCCGGCCGCGAACACCTGCTTGACGAGCCGGTCCTCCAGGGAGTGGTACGAGAGCACGGCGATCCGTCCGCCGACGTCGAGGGCCTTCACGGCCGCCGGGATCGCCCGCTCCAGCACCGACAGCTCGCCGTTGACCTCGATCCGCAGGGCCTGGAAGGTGCGCTTGGCCGGGTTGCCGCCGGTGCGCTTGGCGGCCTGCGGCAGCGCGTCGCGGATCAGCTCGACCAGGCGCGCGCTGTTCGTGAACGGCTCCTTCTCGCGCTCGCGCACGACGGCGGCCACGATCCGCTTGGCCTGCTTCTCCTCGCCGTAGGCGCGCAGGATGCGGACGAGTTCGCCGGGCGGGTAGGTGTTGAGGACCTCGGCGGCGCTGACGCCGGTCGTCTGGTCCATGCGCATGTCGAGGGGGGCGTCCTGGGCGTAGGCGAAGCCGCGGTCGGCCTCGTCGAGCTGCATGGAGGACACCCCGAGGTCGAACAGGACGCCCCGCACGCGCGGGACGCCGAGCCGGTCGAGGACGTCGGGGAGCTCGTCGTAGACGGCGTGCACCAGGGTGGCCCGCTCGCCGTAGGGCGCGAGCCGTTCGCCGGACAGGCGCAGGGCCTCCTTGTCGCGGTCCAGGGCGAGGAGCCGGGCCTCGGGGAACCGCTGGAGCAGGGCCTCGCTGTGGCCGCCGAGCCCGAGCGTGCAGTCGACCACCACCGCTCCGGGCCGCTCCAGGGCGGGCGCCAACAGGTCCAGGCACCGCTGGAGCATCACCGGAACGTGTCGACTCTGGCTCAAGTGGCCCTCTCAAATCCGGCACGGCGCTCACGCACCGCCGGGTCCCCGCCCTCCCCCGGTGAGGGGCGGCCGGCGCCCTCGGGCGTCGGCCGGGCGGCGGCGGGAGGAGGCCGAGCCGTACGTGCGCGCCGCGCACACGGGGAGATCCTCCGGTCGTCGCCGGGGGATCCGGGGGAAATCAGTGCAGCGGGCGCTCTCGCCTCCCGCTTCGCGTCACTTTAGTCCACGGTCCCGCCCGGTCAATCAACCGGCCTGCGCGTCGCGGTCCACGCGGCGGGTCAAGGGGGGATCGGACACATCACCCGTGGGGAGGCGCTCACACCACCCCTGTGGGTTACCTCACACCAAGACTCGCTGACGTTCTTTGTCGCCTTTCACAACGGGCCTGGCGCCCTTGTGACCAGTACCGTCATGGGTATGACGACTTCCGCATCGGTTCCCACCGGCCCCCAGGACGCCACCTCCGGCCACGGCACGGTCACCGACCGTCTGGTCGAGGCCAACCAGCAGTACGCGGCCGCCTTCACCGACCCCGGGATGGACGCCCGCCCGGTGCTCCAGGTCGCCGTGGTGGCCTGTATGGACGCCCGCCTCGACCTGCACGACGCGCTGGGCCTGGCGCTCGGCGACTGCCACACCATCCGCAACGCGGGCGGCGTCGTCACCGACGACGTGATCCGCTCGCTGACCATCAGCCAGCGGGCGCTGGGCACCCGCAGCGTGGTCCTCATCCACCACACCGGCTGTGGTCTGGAGTCCATCACCGAGGAGTTCCGGCACGACCTGGAGATGGAGGTGGGCCAGCGTCCCGGCTGGGCCGTGGAGGCCTTCCGGGACGTGGACCAGGACGTACGGCAGTCGATGCAGCGCGTGCGCACCTCGCCGTTCCTGCTGCACACCGACGACGTGCGCGGCTTCGTCTTCGACGTGAGGACGGGTCTGCTGCGCGAGATCGACCCCGCCTGACCGGGCCGCCCGCCCCGGAGGGAACCCGGACTCCGGAATCCGTTCGACGTCGTGGGACCTGGCGTCCCGCTGTCAGTTGTCCACAGGCGAGTGACACGAATCGGTAACGGCGGCAAGAATGCGGGAGTGGCGCCACGCGGAACTTTTCCCGCGTGGTGTCCGTGATTCGGGGTGGGCCGGGCCGCACAGCAAGGCGTCGGCCCGGGACATTTGGGGTCCCCGCGCTCCTTGTGGAGGGCGGGGAAGGGCCGAGGAGGGCCGGGTGACGACCTATGACGATCGAGCGAGCCTCACTGATCTGACCGCCGTGGTGGAGCGCGTGCGGAGTTCGGTGGAAGGCGTGATCGAGGGAAAGCCAGAGGTCGTACGGCTCTCGCTGACCGTACTGCTCGCCGAGGGACATCTGCTCATCGAGGATGTCCCGGGAGTCGGCAAGACGATGCTGGCCAAGGCCCTGGCGCGGTCCATCGACTGCTCGGTGCGGCGGATCCAGTTCACGCCGGACCTGCTGCCCTCGGACATCACGGGTGTGTCCATCTGGGACCAGCAGCGCCGCGACTTCGAGTTCAAGCCGGGCGCCATCTTCGCGCAGGTGGTGATCGGCGACGAGATCAACCGCGCGTCGCCGAAGACGCAGTCCGCGCTGCTGGAGTCGATGGAGGAGCGCCAGGTCACCATCGACGGCAAGACCTACGAGCTGCCCAGCCCGTTCATGGTCGTGGCGACGCAGAACCCGGTCGAGATGGAGGGCACCTACCCGCTGCCGGAGGCCCAGCGCGACCGTTTCATGGCCCGCGTCTCGGTCGGCTACCCGAGCGCGGAGGCCGAACTGCGGATGCTGGACGTGCACAGCGGCGTCTCCCCGCTGGAGGACCTCCAGCCGGTGGCGCACGCGCACGAGATCCTCAAGCTCATCGAGGCGGTGCGCGACGTGTACGTGGCCGAGCCGATCCGCCGGTACGCGGTGGACCTGGTCGCCGCCACCCGCACCCACCCCGATCTCAGACTCGGCGCCTCGCCGCGCGCGACGCTGCACCTGCTGCGCGCGGCGAAGGCGGCGGCGGCCCTCGGCGGCCGCGACTACGCGCTGCCGGACGACGTGCAGGCACTCGCCGTGGCCGTCCTCGCCCACCGGCTGCTGCCCACCGCCCAGGCCCAGCTCAACCGCCGGACCGCCGAACAGGTGGTGCAGGACATCCTCCAGCGCACCCCGGTGCCCACGGACCGCCCCCAGGCGCCCGCGGGCACCCCGCGGCAAAGCGGCCTCGGCCGTCCGGAGTTCGGCCAGCAGCCGCCCCGGAGGCGGTGATGACCACCGCCGGCGCCGTCCACGCGGACGGCGACACGGGCGGCCGGAGCGGGGTCAGGACGGCCCTGGCGGGTCTCACCACCCGGGGGCGCTCCTTCCTGGCCGCCGGCGTGGCCGCCGCGATCTGCGCGTACGTGCTCGGACAGAGCGATCTGCTGCGGGTCGGGCTGCTGCTGGCGGTGCTTCCGCTGGTGTGCGCGGCCGTGCTCTACCGCACCCGTTACCGGGTCGCCGGCAGCCGTCGGCTCTCCCCCGGGCGGGTGCCCGCCGGCTCCGAGGCGCGGGTGCACCTGCGGATGGAGAACGTCTCGCGGCTGCCCACGGGCCTGCTGATGCTCCAGGACCGGGTGCCCTACGTGCTCGGCCCGCGCCCGCGGTTCGTCCTGGACCGGGTGGAGGCGGGCGGGCGCCGTGAGGTGTCCTACCGGGTCCGCTCCGACCTGCGCGGCCGTTATCCGCTGGGTCCGCTGCAGCTGCGGCTGTCCGACCCGTTCGGGATGTGCGAGCTGACCCGGTCCTTCTCCACGTACGACACGCTGACGGTGGTCCCGCGCGTGGAACCGCTGCCGCCGGTGCGGCTGAGCGGTGAGGCGAAGGGGTACGGCGACGGGCGGCAGCGCGCGCTGGCGCTGGCCGGCGAGGACGACGCGATCCCGCGCGGCTACCGCTACGGCGACGATCTGCGCCGGGTGCACTGGCGCTCCACCGCCCGCTACGGCGAGCTGATGGTGCGCCGCGAGGAACAGCCGCAGCGCGCCCGGTGCACGGTCCTGCTGGACACCCGGGCCGTCGCCTACGCGGGCGCCGGACCGGACTCGGCGTTCGAGTGGGCGGTGTCGGGCGCGGCGTCCGTGCTGGTGCACATGCTGGAGCGCGGTTTCTCGGTGCGGCTGCTGACCGACACCGGCACCTCGGTGCCGGGCGAGGGGTCCGACGGGTTCGCGGGGGCGAACCAGGAGTCGGCGGACGCGGCCGGGCTGATGATGGACGCCCTCGCCGTGGTGGACCACTCCGACGAGGAGGGCCTGTCCCGCGTGCACGACGTGCTGCGCGGCGGGAACGAGGGGCTGCTGGTCGCCTTCCTCGGCGACCTGGACGAGGAGCAGGCCGCGGTGCTCGCCCGGATGCGGCAGCGCAGCGGAGGCGCCCTCGCCTTCCTGCTGGACAGTGGGACCTGGCTGCGGGAACCGGCCGATGCGCCCGGTGCGTCGGACCGGCGCGGGGAGTGGCTGAGGATGCTGCGCGAGGCGGGCTGGACGGCGCTGGGCGTGCCGCGGGGCGCCGCGCTGGACGAGCTGTGGCGGCAGGCGGACCGGGAGCGCTCGGGCCTGGCCGCGGCGAGTGGTGGGGAGGGACCGTGATCAGCGGGCGGGCGAGGCTGGCACTGTGCGCGTGGGCGGCCACACTGATGGCGGCGGGCGCCCTGTTGCCGTTGGTCGACCGGGCGAGCTGGATCCTCCAGGCGGCGTTCCTGCTGGCGGTGCAGTCGGGCGTGGGCGCGCTGGCCCGGCGGGTGCCGCTGGCGCGTGCGCTGACGGTGGCGGCGCAGGCCCTGGTGACGCTGGCGCTGCTGACCCTGGTGTTCGCGCGTGAGCACGCCTTCGCCGGGCTGATACCCGGGCCGGACGCCTTGCGTTTCTTCGCCGGGCTGCTGGAGCAGGGCGGGAACGACGTCAGCCGGTACGCGATCCCGGCGCCGCTGTCCGACGGCATCCGGCTGATGCTGGTCGGCGGCGTCCTGGTGATCGGGCTGCTGGTGGACACCCTCGCGGTGACCTTCCGCGGCGCGGCCCCGGCCGGGCTGCCGCTGCTCGCCCTGTACTCGGTGGCCGCGGGGCTGTCCGACGACGGCATCGACTGGCTGTGGTTCCTGCTGGCGGCGGCCGGCTACCTGATGCTGCTGCTCGCCGAGGGCCGGGACCGGCTCTCCCAGTGGGGGCGCGTGTTCGGCGGGGCGCCGGGCCCGGGCGGGGACTCGCCCGGCGCCGTCGCACCGGTGCGCACCGGGCGACGGATCGGCGCGGTCGCGCTGGGCATCGCCCTGGTGGTGCCGCTCGGCCTGCCCGCGATGAACGGCGGTCTGCTGGATCCCACCGGTGCGGGGGCCGGCTCGGGCGCCGGCGGGGGCGGCACCATCTCGGCGGTGAACCCGCTGGTGTCGCTGCGCGACTCGTTGAACAGGGACGAGGACCGCCAGGTCCTGTCGGTGCGTTCCGAGTTGACGGACGTGTCGGACCTGTACCTGCGGATCGTGTCCCTGGACGACTTCGACGGCACCACGTGGAAGCCGTCGAAGCGGTCCATCACCACCGTCCCCGACGGCTCGTTCCCGACGCCGCCGGGCCTCGGCGCCGACACCGAGCGCACGGAGATCGGCACGACGGTCTCGACCGCCGACTGGTACGCCCAGGACTGGCTGCCGATGCCGTACCCGCCGAGCGGGGTGAGCATCCGGGGCAACTGGCGCTACGAACCCGTCGGCATGACGCTGGTCGGCGACCACGGGCAGAACACGCGCGGTCTGACCTACGAGGTGCGCAGCCTCCATGTGCGGCCCACGGCGGAGCAGCTGGCCGACGCGCCGGAGCCGGCGCCCGCGCTGCGGCGCGAGTACACCGAGCTGCCGGACTCGCTGCCGGCCGTGGTGTCCCGCACCGCCCGCGAGGTCACCGAGGGCGCGACCAACGCCTACGACCAGGCGGTCAAGCTCCAGGAGTACTTCACGCTGACCGGCGGCTTCGAGTACGACACCGAGGTCGACGTCGGCGGCGACTCGCAGGCGATCGCCCGTTTCCTGCGGGACAGGCAGGGCTTCTGCGTGCACTTCTCGTTCGCGATGGCGTCGATGGCCCGTTCGCTGGGCATACCGGCGCGGGTCGCGGTGGGCTTCGCGCCCGGCACCCCGCAGGCGGACGGCACGGTCGCGGTCGGGCTGCGGGACGCGCACGCCTGGCCGGAGCTGTACTTCGAGGGGGTGGGCTGGACCCGGTTCGAGCCGACCCCGACCCGTGGTTCGACGCCGTCGTACACCGTGGAGGACACCGAGGAGAGCACGGTGCCCGATCCCGCCCGGCCCTCGCAGACCGCGTCCTCGGAGCCGTCGGCGGAGCCCTCGGCGAGCAAGGGCTGCACGCCGGAGCGCAGGAGGATGGGGGCGTGCGAGAGCGAGTCGCCGCAGGCGGCCCTGCCCACCGGCGACGACGGACCGAAGTGGTACGCGCTGCTGGGATGGGCGCTGGCCGGTTTCGCGGTGCTGGTGCTGCCGCTGGCGCCGATGCTGTGGCGGGCGAGGACCCGGGCGGCGCGACTGGGCGGGCACGGCCGCTCGGAGGCGGAGGCGGTGCCGTACGTCCTGGCCGTCTGGGACGAACTGACCGACACGGCGTGGGACTACGGCATCGCGCCGGACGAGTCGCTGACCCCGCGCGGGGCGGCGGACCGGATCGTGCGGCTGGGCCGGCTCGGCCCGGGTGCGGCGGCGTCGGTGCACCGGGTGGCCGATGCGGTGGAGCAGGTCCTGTACGCGCCTCGGCCGCGGCCGACGACGGGTCTGACGGACGAGGTGCGGGGCGTCGCGGCGGGGCTGCGGTCCTCGGCCGACCGGCGGGCTCGGGCGCGGGCGGTGTTCGCGCCGCGGTCGAGTGTGCGGGTGGTGTGGGCGGTGTCGGCGTGGTGGGCCGGGGTGCGTGGGCGTCTGTCCGCGCTGCGGCCGGACTGGCGTCGGCCGTCACGGCAGCGGGGCTGAGCCTCACCGGTTCGGTTGCGCGGGACGAGGGCCGGGCCCTGCGGGACGGGGGCCGGCCCTGCGGGACGGGATCGACACGCCGGGGTGGGGGCCGGCCGGGAGTGGGGCGCGCGGCCCGGCGCTTGCGGGGTGCCTCCCCCGGAAGGGGTGCCCCCGGCGTCCGCCCTCCCCCACTCTCGGTTTCTCCCCCGCTCTCGGCTTCGCTCGAGCGGGGGGACCCCATGAGCAGGGGACCCCATCGGCCCGGGGGTACCCCCAGGCCGTCCCAGGCACTGGGGGAGGCATGACGGGCCGCGGGAACGAGGGGATGCGGCTGACCGGGGGAACGGGGGCATGCGGCTGTCCGCGGGAACGCCGGAGGGGGCGGCCACCGTGTCGGTGGCCGCCCCCTGGGCTTGTCTTCGGTGGGCGGCTAGCGGCCGCCCTGTTCGTCGCGGCGGCGTTGCCAGCGTTCCTCGATGCGGTCCATCACGGAGCGGCGCTGTCTGCCCTGACGCCCCGCCTGCGGCGCACCCGTCGCACCGGCGGGCTGCTCCCCCGGCTTGGGCGCCTTGCGCCAGCCGGTCACCGCGAGGACCGCGCAGCCCAGCATCACGAGGAACCCGACGACGCTGAGCCAGACCTGCTGGGCGACCATACCGGCCATGAGGAGCGCAATACCCACGAGGAAGCCCGCGACCGCCTGGTAGACCCGTCGCCGGGTGTACGTACGCAGCCCGCTTCCCTCGAGCGCCGTCGCGAACTTGGGATCTTCGGCGTACAGCGCTCGCTCCATTTGCTCGAGCATGCGCTGCTCGTGCTCCGAGAGCGGCACGGAGTCCTCCTCATCGTGCAGTCGCCGGGGCGACCCGGGGGGGGTCCCTTCAGGATAGGCGGGGAATCGCCCCCGTGAAACCCGCCCCTCTGCGCCAATTGGCCAACCGGTACCCGCCATCCCGTCCCGGCCCGCTGAGGCTTCTCATTCCCCGGCGTCCGGCCCGTCATGCCGAGCGGTCTCCCTCGATCATACGGTGCCAAGCCGCCATTCGGGGGGCCTGTGGCGCACTCCATGCACCGCGGGGCCACCGGACGCGCCGCTGATCAGCGGCGCGTCCCGGCAACCGCTCAGGCCCCCGGGGTCCCCCGCCTCTCACCGAGCACGTGAAGTTGCGTGGCCACGGAGTGGAAGGCGGCGAGTTCGGCCGCCGCGGCCTCCAGCTTCAGCAGTGCGTCCAGGGCCCCGGGCTCGGTGTCGACGAGCACGCCGGGGACGAGGTCGGCGAAGACCCGCACGCCGTGCACGGCGCCGACCGTCAGGCCCGCGTCCTCCACGAGCGCGGTGAGCCGGTCGGCGGTGAAGCGGCGCGGCACGGGGTCACCGGCGCCCCATCGGCCGTCCGGGTCGTCGAGCGCCCGCTTGGCCTCCGTGAAGTGACCGGCGAGGGCGCGGGCGAGCACCGCGCCGCCGAGGCCCGCGGCGAGCAGGCTGAGGACGCCGTCGGGGCGCAGGGCCGCCACCGCGTTGCGGACGCCCTCGGCGGGGTCGTCGACGTACTCCAGGACGCCGTGGCACAGCACGACGTCGTAGCCGCCGCGCTCGGCCACGTCGAAGAGGCCCAGGGCGTCGCCCTGGACGCCCCGGACCCGGTCGGCGACGTCGGCCTCGGCGGCGCGGCGCTCCAGGGCGAACAGCGCGTTGGGGCTGGGGTCGACGACGGTCACCCGGTGACCGAGCCGGGCCAGGGGCACCGCGAAGTTGCCGCTGCCGCCGCCGGTGTCGAGGATGTCCAGCGCCTGCCGTCCGGTCGCCTTGACCCGGCGTTCCAGGGCGTCCTGGAGGACCTCCCAGACCACGGCGGTACGGAGGGCGGCACGGGGCCGCATCGGGTCCGACACGGTAGTTGACTCCTCGGCGCGGCACCGCCTCTTCCTCGGCGGAGCAATCGGGCTCCCTCCCCTGACGGGCAGGGCTTCAGGCGCTGTCCACCCTATGGCCTGCGCCGTGGTGGCCGGGCACCTGTCCGCGCCCTCACGGTGCCGTACGGGGTGTTTCGCCCCCGCCGCGCGTTTCTTCGGCCCCGCGCCCCTGGTGGGGCAGGACCGGCTGGAGGACCAGCATGCGTTCGACCAGGCGGAGGAACATCGCCACGTCGCGTATCAGGTCGTCGGCGTCCCGGTCGCTCGCCGCGCCCCGGATGCCGGCCTCGGCCCGTGCGCGGCGCCGGGCCCCGGAGGCGAACAGCGCGCTCCACTCGGTGAGCTCGGGCGCGATCTCGGGGAGCACGTCCCAAGCGCTGCGTATCCGGGCCCGGGCCCGGGGCGAGGTCTCGGGCCTGCCGCGGGCGGCGAGCACGGCGGCGGCGGTGCGCAGGGCGGCGAGGTGGGCCGTCGCGTAGCGCTCGTTGGGGGTGTCGAGGACGGCGGCCTCGTCGAGTCCGGCACGGGCCTGGGCGAGCAGGTCGAGGGCGGCGGGCGGGGCCGTGGCGCGGCGCGGCACGGGGTGGATGTCGCTCGCCGGGCCGTTCAGTGAGGGGGCAGGGCCGGTTGCGCGGCGCCGACGGGCGGCGGCTGCGGACGAGTGGGCCATGACGAACCTCCTGTCGTCTTGGTGACGCCACCCCTGTGAAGAGGTGCCGTATGTACACATCGTGAGGTATGGCACTGACAATCCGTTCCGACCTGGGCCTTTGCTCCGCTCGATCGTTCGCGTCAGTTTCTGTACTGACCAGTCAGTTCAAAAATAGGGGGAAGCGGTGGACGGTCCGCTCGGACTCGCCGTCATGGCCCGCGACTTCGGCCTGAAGGGGCCGCGGGGGTGGGCCTTCCGCGGGATCTCGGCCGACGCGGAGCCCGGCTCGCTGATCGCGGTGGAGGGGCCGTCCGGGTCGGGCCGCACCCGCCTGCTGCTCGCGTCGATGAGCCGGCGCGCGCTCGCGGCGGGCGCCTCCGCCCGGCGGATCGCGCTGGCGGGCTGGCTGCCGGTGGTGGCGATCGGGGTGCCGCAGACGCTGGCGCTGATGTCGGTGCTGCACTGGGCGCTCGGGCTGCAGATGGCGCGGGCGGCCGGGACGGTGGGCTTCCTGTGCCTGGTGACGGCGTGCTTCGCGGCGATCGTGCAGTGGCTGAACGCGCGCTTCGGCGCGGCCGGCCGGATCCTCGTCCTCGCGCTGCTGATGCTCCAGCTGACCTCGGCGGGCGGTACGTACCCCGTGCAGACCGGCCCCGGCTTCCTCAACGCGCTGCGGCGGCTCATCACGGGCGGCGGCCTCGGACCGGTGTGGCAGGCGTGCGCCGTGCTGGCGGCCTTCACCGCGGGCGCCCTCGCGCTCACCGCGCTGTCGGCCCGCCGCCGCCAGGTGTGGACGGTGGACCGGCTGCACCCCGAGCTGAGTCCGTGAGCCGCCCCGTGAACGGACGGACCGGCGTTCCTGTGACAATCAGGGCCATGGAACGCAGCAGCACCACGCCGGGCGGCAGTGCCCGCCGCGAGGCCACCCGGCAGAAGCTCTACGAGGCGGCCGTCACCCTCATCGCCGAACAAGGCTTCTCCGCCACCACCGTGGACGAGATCGCCGAGCGGGCGGGAGTCGCGAAGGGCACGGTCTACTACAACTTCGCGAGCAAGTCGGTCCTCTTCGAGGAGTTGCTGCGGCACGGGGTCGGTCTGCTGACCGCCTCACTGCGGGAGGCGGCCGAGCGGACGGCCGGGGAGGGCGGCGGCAAGGTCGACGCCCTGGACGCGATGGTCCGCGCGGGGCTCGTCTTCATCGACCGCTACCCGGCCTTCACCCAGCTGTACGTGGCCGAGCTGTGGCGCACCAACCGGGCCTGGCAGTCCACGCTGATGGTGGTGCGGCAGCAGGCGGTGGCGGTGGTCGAGGGCGTGCTGCGCGAGGGCGTGGCGAACGGCGAGTTCAGCGAGGAGATCGACGTCCCGCTGACGGCGGCGGCGCTGGTCGGCATGGTGCTGGTGGCCGCGCTGGACTGGAAGTCCTTCCAGCCGGAGCGCTCCCTGGACGACGTGCACTCCGCCCTGTCGCGGCTGCTGCAGGGACGGGTCAGCGGCCGCCGCTGAGCCCCGGACGGACGAAGGCGCCGCCCCGACGGTGGCCGCGTCCCCCGCGGGCCACCGTCGGACCGGCGCCTTCCCCGCTCCCCCGTACGTCCCCCCGTGGAACCCCCGTGCGGTCGTCCCCCGGGTTCCCCCGTGCCTCGCTCCCACCGGCGGCGCCGGCGGAAGGAGCGGATCGCGGGCCCGTACCGTTCCGGCGCCCCGTGTCGCCGGTTCCGGGGCCGGGCCCCTCTCCGTGGCCTCCACTCTCCCGTCCCCACGGGCCGGCTCCCATCCGCGCGCGTACTCAAATCGGCGGCTGGGTACCGGTACTCAGGGCCGCGCACGCGTGCCCACACCCCGGTGCCGCCGCCCGGGGCACGGGTACGCGGGAACGGGTACGCGGGAACGGGCTGCCGACGGCGGCGGATAAAGTCCCTGGCATGGCACGGATTGCGGTGATCGGCGCCGGGATGGGCGCGATGGCGGCCGCCGCCCGGCTGGCCGTCGCGGGCCACCGGGTGGCGGTGTACGAGCGGACGGAGACGTACGGCGGCGCGCTGCGCCGTCTCGAGCGGGACGGGTTCGCCTTCGACACCGGTCCCGGGCTGCTCCCGCTGCCGGCGGTCTACCGGGACCTGTTCGTGAAGACCGGCAAGGAGCCGCTGGAGGCGTGTGTCGAGCTGGTCCAGGTCGACCCGTCGTCGCACCACGTGTTCGCGGACGGCACGCGCGTGTCGCTGCCGAACGCCTCCCGCGCGGGCGTCGTCTCCGCGCTGGAGGAGAACCTCGGGGCGGACGCGGCCCGGCGCTGGGGGGACTTCCTGGTGCGGGCGCGGGAGGCCTGGGACCGGTCGCGCCGGCCGCTGCTGGAGGAGCCGCTGTGGCCCGACTGGCAGGTCCTGGCCGAGCGCGAGCCGTACCCGGCGGTCCCCCGCAGGAAGTTCCTGCGCACGCGTACGGCGGGCACGCTCGCGGAGGTCGGCGCGTGGGAGCTGCGCGACCCCCGGCTGATCGCGCTGCTGGAGGGCCACGCGCTGGCGTACGGCCTCGATCCCCGCGCCACCCCGGCGAGCGCGGCGGTGCTGCCGTACATGGAGCACGCCTTCGGCATGTGGTACGTGCGGGGCGGTCTGCGGGAGCTGGCGCGGGCGGTGTACGAGCGGTGCGTGGCCCGCCGGGTGGAGTTCCACTTCGGCGCGGAGGTGGCCGGGGTGGTGGAGGAGGACGGCCGGGCGGCGGGGCTGGAACTCGCCGGCGGCTCGTCGGTGGGGGCGGACTTCGTGGTCGCCGGGGTGGCTCCCGGGGTGCTGGACCGGCTGAGCCGGGGGACGCGGGTGCGCGGTGACGGCGAGGTCCCGGACCGACGGGGGACGGCGAGCCGGGTGACGGTGGCGCTGGCGCTGCGGGGCGGGCGTCCGGAGGGGACCCCGCACCGTACGGTCGTGCACACGGAGGACCGGGAGGCCGAACTGGATTCGTTGTCCGGTGCGTCCGGGGGCCTGCCCGCGCGGCCCACGGTCACGGTGCTGCGGCCGGACGACCCTGCGCTGGTGCCGGACTCCGGCCACGAGGCGGTCACGGTGACGTCGGTGGTGCCCGCCGGGGCCGAGGGGGACCGGGAGGCGTACGCCGGGAAGCTGATCGCCGTCGCCGAGCGCGCGGTGCCCGGCCTGCGCGACCGGTTGCTGTGGCACGAGGTGCGCACCCCGGCCGACGTCGCCGGGGAGACCGGCGCGGAGGGCGGCGCGGTGCCGGCGCCGGCGCTGGCCGCGGCGGGCGGGCGGCTGCTGCACCCGGCCAACACCACCGGTCTGACGGGGCTGTTCACGGCCGGGGGCTGGTCCCACCCCGGCGGCGGGCTCCCGCACGCCGGGATGTCGGGGGCGCTGGTGGCCGGACTGATCGTGGAGGGACCGGAGTTCCGCGGGTCGCGGTGAGCGGGCTCAGTAGCGGTACTGCTCGTCGTAGCCGGTGCCGCCGCCGTGCGTCTGCCCGTCGCCCTGGTACGGGTACTGCGGCTGCTCGGGCGGGAGTTCACCGCCGTACGCGTCGTCGGTGCTGCGCTGCTGCGGGACCCACAGGCCGCCGGCCGGGGTCTCGCCGCCGTGGCCCTGCTGGGCGTACGGGTCCTGGCCGTAGCCCTGCTGGGGGTACTGCTGCGGGTCGGCGTAGCCGGTGTCGTACGAGGTGTTCCCGTAGGTCGGGTTGCCGATGTACGGGTCGGAGTAGGCCGCGTACTGCTGCTGGCCCGTGGTGTCGTAGCCCTGCTGCTGGCCGTAACCGGAGTAGTCGTAGGCGTGGTTCGGGTCGGTGCCCTGGGCGGCCGTCGCGTACTGGTCCTGGGACGGGGCCGCGTACCCGGTGTCGCCGTAGACGCCGTAGGAGCCGGTGTCGTCGGGCATGGGCTGCGGCTCGTAGACGGCGGTGGTCTCGGCCGCCGCCTGCGGGCCGGAACGGGCGGCGGCGGGGGTGAACACGTCGTCGCGGTCGTAGTCGTCGTCCGTGTACCGGTCGGCCCGGTCGCGGCGGTCGTCGCCCTCGTCGCCGTGACCGGCGCCGGACGCCTCCGGGTCGGAGACCTCCAGGGTCGGCTCCTGGCGTCCGCGGTCGCCGCGGCGGCCCTTGGCGGCGGCCAGCAGCGGCGCGTTGACCGCCCAGCCGGCCGCGAAGCCGCGGCGGAAGGACAGCGTCACGTAGGTCTGGCCGACCGCGAAGGCGGCGGCGCCCAGCCCGATGACGATCACGGACGGGATCAGCACGCCGAGCACGACCCCGAGGAAGCCGGTGAAGGCGAGCAGCCGCCAGCGCAGGCGCGCCTTGTACTGCAGCAGCACCTCACCGAGCAACCACAGCGCGACGACGCCGAACGCGATGTAGAGGACCGCCCAGCCCATGTACGCCCCTCTCCCAGTGGCCGCTACTCAGTGTGTCGTATATCAGTGCGACCGGTCTAGGCCCGCGGTGGGTGGTGCAGGCCCAGGTTCTCGTAGATTTCCAGGGTCGCCGTGGAGTTGTTGAGCGTGATGAAGTGCAGTCCGGGCACTCCCTCGGCCAGCAGCCGGGCACAGAACTCCGTGGCGAACTCGATACCGATGGAGCGTACCGCCGACGGATCGCCCTTCGCTGCGAGGATCCGCTCTTTGAGGGCCTCCGGGAACACGGCGTTACTGAGCTTTGGCAACCTCTCCAGCATCTTCACGCTGGTCACCGGCATGACCTCGGGGATCACCGGGGTCGCGCAGCCCGCCGCGTGGACTCGGTCACGCAGCCGCAGGTAGGACTCGGGCTGGAAGAACATCTGGGTGATCGCGTAGTCGGCGCCGGACCGGCACTTGTCGACGAAGCGGGCGACGTCGGTGTCCCAGTCGGCCGAACGCGGGTGCATCTCCGGGAAGGCGGCGACGCCGACGCAGAAGTCGCCCGACTCCTTGATGAGCCGGACGAGTTCGGCGGCGTAGGTCAGCCCCCGCGGGTGCGGCACCCAGTCGCCCATCGGGTCGCCGGGCGGATCGCCGCGCACGGCGAGCATGTTGCGGATCCCGGCGTCGGCGTACTGGCCGATGATGTTGCGCAGCTCGGCGACGGAGTGGTCGACCGCGGTGAGGTGGGCGACCGGGGTGAGGGTGGTGTCGGCGACGATCTGCTGGGTCTCCTTGACCGTGCCGGCGCGCGTGGAGCCGCCCGCGCCGTAGGTCACGGAGACGAAGTCCGGCGCGACCGCCTCGACCCTGCGCAGCGCGCTCCACAGGTTCCGCTCGCCCTTGGGGGTCTTCGGTGCCGAGAACTCGAACGAGAACGTCGTCTTGCCGGTGGCGAGCATGTCACGCACGGTGCGCGCGCGATCAGTCCTGGTGGATGCGGTTCCGAGGGCCATACCGGCAGGTTAGCCAGGGGCGGGCGGTCCCCCAACCGGATCGGTGATATTTGTCTGGAATGCCGACTTGTTGTCCACCCCTTGGACACACCTGAGACGGGCGGGGGTCATCCGGCGTCCGAGGGCGCCGCCCGCCGCAGCCGCTTCGCGAACTCGGCCGCCGCCGCGCCCGGGTCGTCCGCCTCGGTGAGGGCCCGTACGACGACGACCCGGCGGGCGCCGGCGTCCAGCACCTCGTCGAGGTTGCCGAGGTCGATGCCGCCGATGGCGAACCAGGGGCGGTCGGTGCCGAGGGCGGCCGTGTGACGGACCAGGTCGAGGCCGGGCGCGCGGCGGCCGGGCTTGGTGGGGGTGGGCCAGCAGGGGCCGGTGCAGAAGTAGTCCACGCCGGGCTGGACGGCCGCCGCGGCGGCCTCGGACTCGGCGTGCGTGGAGCGGCCGATCAGGACGTCGTCGCCGAGGATCGCGCGGGCGGCGGGGACGGGCAGGTCGCCCTGGCCGAGGTGGAGGACGTCGGCGCCGGCGGCGTGGGCGACGTCCGCGCGGTCGTTGACCGCGAGCAGCTTGCCGTGCCGGGCGCAGGCGTCGGCGAGGACCGCCAGGTGCTCCAGCTCCTCGCCGGCCTCCATGCCCTTGTCCCGCAGCTGCACGATGTCGACCCCGCCGGCCAGGACCGTGTCCAGGAACTCCGGGAGGTCGCCCTGGCGCGTGCGGGCGTCGGTGCACAGGTAGAGCAGGGCGCCGGCGAGCCGGGCGCGAGCGGTGGCGGTCATGCGAGGGTCCCCCCGGGATGTCGGCGGCGTACGGACCCGGCGGGCCCGCCGCAGGGGACCCTATGCCGCCGGCACGGGTGTCCCCGGGCCGGGGCCCGCGCCCCGGCCGGTGGTGTTCGGGTGGGTGGACGGTCGGGTCCGGATCAGACCGCGAGTGCCTGGGCCCGGCGCTTCACCTCCGTGCCGCGGTTCTCGCTGAGTGCCTGCGCGGGCGTGCCCGGCAGGGTGGGGTCGGGGGTGAAGAGCCATTCCAGCATCTCTTCGACCGTGAAGCCGTCGTCCCGCAGGAGCGTCAGGGTCCCGGTCAGTCCCTTGACGACCTTGTCCCCGTCGATGAAGGCGGCGGGCACGTGCAGCGCGCGGTTCTCCCCCCGGCGCACGGCGATGAGCTGGCCCTCCTTGACCAGCTGCCGGACGCGCGTCACCTCGACACCGAACATCTCGGCGATGTCGGGGAGGGTGAGCCAGGCGGGGACGAGAGCATCGATCTTTGCGTCAATCTCGGTCACGGGACAAGCGTGCCATCTGCCGCTGACAGTCGGAAGTCAGCCCCGCCCGCCCGGGCGGACGCGCCGGACCGGGAGCGTCACGCCGTCGCCGACTTCAGGGGCCGCGCCGGGTCCGCCAGCAGCTCCGCGTCCATCGCCGTGCCCGCCTCGATCAGCCTGCGCCCCTGCGCCAGGTCCCGGGGCCGCCCCACCGCGAGCAGCGCGACCGGGCGGGACCCCCGCAGCCAGCAGACGCTCCACGCGGCCTCGGCGGGGTCCCCGCGCCACACCATCCGGTCGGCGTCCGCGTGGTGCCCCGCGTACTGCACGAAGCGCCCGAACTGCTCGGACCAGAAGTACGGCACCGGGTCGTAGACCGCCGGCCTGCGGCCGGCGGACGCGCCGAGGATGTTCTCGGCGACCGTGCGCGGCCCCTGGAGGGCGTTGTCCCAGTGGTGGACCAGCAGACGCTCGCCGTAGCGCCCGGACGGGAAGGAGGCGCAGTCGCCGACCGCGTACACGTCCGGCAGGGAGGTCGCCAGACGACGGTCGGCGACCACCTCCCCGTGCGCCCCGAGCTCGATCCCGGAGCCCGCCAGCCAGGCCGTGGCGGGCCGGGCCCCGATGCCGACGACCACGGCGCCCGCGGGCAGCCTCGTGCCGTCGTCCAGGACCACGGCGCCGGGCTCGACGCGCTCCACGCGCGTGCGCGTGCGCAACGTGACGCCCGCCTCGGCGTACCAGGCCGCCATCGGGGCGGCCACCTCGGCGGGCAGCACCCCGACGAGCGGCCGCTCCTCGGCCTCCACCACGGTGACCGCGCAGCCCGCCTCGCGGGCCGCCGTGGCGAACTCCGCACCGATCCAGCCGGCGCCGACCACCACGATGTCGTGCCGCCGCGCGAGCACCGGCCGCAGCCGCGCGGCGTCGTCCAGGGTGCGCAGCAGGTGGACGCCGGGGACGCCCTCCGCGCCCGGCAGCCGGACCGGTTCCGCACCGGTGGCGACCACCAGGACGTCGTACGGGACGGGCCCGGCCTCCGTGTCCAGTTCGTGGTCGGCGGGGCGCAGACCGAGCGCCTCGCAGCCGAGCCGCAGTTCGACGCCGGCGTCCTCGAAGTCGACGTCGAAGGCGGAGTCCTCGGCCTTGCCGAGCAGCACCGCCTTGGACAACGGCGGCCTGTCGTACGGCTGGTGGGGTTCCGCGCCGATCAGGGTCACGGTGCCGGTGAAGCCCTGCTCCCGCAGGGCGAGGGCGGTCTGCACGCCGGCCATGCCCGCGCCCGCCACCACCACCCGCCGCGGCTCGGACCGTCCCGGTCCCTGCGTCTGCTCGCTCACCCGATCACCTTAGACACCCGGCCCGGCGTCACCGGTCGAGCTGCTCCACCACGCTCGTCCCGCTGCCCGGCTGCGACTCCCACTCCCAGCTCTCCTCCAGCCGCACCCGTCCGTCGGGCAGCTCCACGACCGTCGACACGCAGTGCCCCGAGGAGGTGGTGCCGTCCCGCTTCAGCTGCACGTACCGGAAGTCCAGCCGGTCCCCCGCGCGGGTGCCCACCAGGTGCCCGCGCACGACGTCGCCGCCCTCGTACTCGGCCCAGATCTCGCCGCCCTGCTCGTGGTAGACGAAGCGGGTGCGGGTGCCGACCTGGCCGGGGGCCTGGTCGGCCACGGGGGCGAGGACGAGTCCGTCGAGCGATCTACGGGGCGGGGCGGAGCCCCTCGGTTGAGGGTGGTGGCGGGTGACGGGAGGGCGGGGCACGGTGGGGCTCCCTTACAAGTGCGTTGCTAGGGTGGCCAACGTACAAGCACACGCGGGAGCCCGGACGCACCGGGCTGAGAGGGAGGCTGGCGGCCTCCGACCGTACGAACCTGATCCGGGTCATGCCGGCGAAGGGAGAGGCTGGACGCCCATGTCGCCCACGCGCACCTCGGACGTCCTCGTCGTCGGGGGCGGGATCATCGGACTGGTGACGGCCTGGCGGGCCGCGCAGCGCGGTCTCGGCACGGCCGTGGTGGACCCCGAGCCGGGCGGCGGCGCCGCGCGGGTGGCCGCCGGGATGCTGGCCGCCGTCACGGAACTGCACTACGGCGAGGAGACCCTGCTCGGTCTGAACCTCGCCTCCGCGCGGCGCTATCCCGGCTTCGCGGCCGAGCTGACCGAGCTGACCGGCCACGACCTCGGCTACCGCGCGTGCGGCACGCTCGCCGTGGCGCTGGACGCCGACGACCGCGCCCACCTGCGGGAACTGCACGCCCTGCAGCAGCGGTCGGGGCTGGACTCGCAGTGGCTGTCCGGGCGGGAGTGCCGGCGCCTGGAGCCGATGCTCGCGCCGGGCGTGCGCGGCGGCCTGCGGGTGGACGGCGACCACCAGATCGACCCGCGGCGGCTGGCGGCCGCGCTGCTCACCGCCTGTGAGCGCGCGGGCGTGACCGTCCACCGTGCGCGGGCCGAGCGGCTCGTCGTCGCGGGAGGCCGCGCGACGGGCGTCGTCACGGCCGACGGCGCCGAACTCGGCGCCGGACAGGTGGTGCTCGCCGCGGGCAGCCTCAGCGGGCGGCTCGCGGGCGTCCCGGCGGACGTGCTGCCGCCCGTGCGTCCCGTGAAGGGGCAGGTGGTACGGCTGACGATGCCGGCGCGGCACGGCCCCTTCCTGAGCCGGACCGTGCGGGCCGTGGTGCGCGGCAGCCACGTCTACCTGGTGCCGCGCGAGAACGGCGAGCTGGTGATCGGGGCGACCAGCGAGGAGATGGGCTGGGACACCACCGTGACCGCGGGCGGCGTGTACGAGCTGCTGCGCGACGCCCACGAGCTGGTCCCCGGCATCACCGAGCTGCCGCTGACCGAGACCCTGGCCGGACTGCGCCCCGGTTCCCCCGACAACGCGCCGCTGCTCGGCCCGACGGAGCTCGAAGGACTGCTGCTCGCCACCGGCCACCACCGCAACGGCGTCCTGCTGACGCCGGTCACCGGCGACGCCATGGCGGAGGTCCTGACCACCGGCGTCCTGCCGGAGGTCGCCCGCCCCTTCACCCCGCGGCGCTTCGGCGCCGCCGTCCGCACGGAGCAGCCCGCATGAACATCTCGGTCAACGGGGAGCGCCGGGAGTTCGCGCCCGGCACGGCTCTCGACCTCGTCGTGAAGTCGCTCACCGAGGCGCCCTCGGGGGTGGCCGCCGCCCTCAACGAAACCGTCGTCCCGCGCGCGCAGTGGCCCGTCACGCCCCTCGGCGAGGGTGACCGCGTGGAAGTCCTGACCGCCGTCCAGGGAGGCTGACCATGGCCGACGATCCGTTCCTCCTCGGCGGTACGTCCTTCACGTCCCGTCTGATCATGGGCACCGGCGGGGCGCCGAGCCTCGATGTGCTGGAGCGGGCGCTGGTGGCGTCCGGGACGGAGCTGACGACCGTCGCGATGCGGCGGGTGGACCCCTCGGTGCACGGGTCCGTGCTGTCGGTGCTGGAGAAGCTGGGCATCCGGGTGCTGCCGAACACGGCGGGGTGCTTCACCGCCGGGGAGGCCGTGCTCACCGCGCGTCTCGCGCGGGAGGCGCTCGGCACGGACCTGGTCAAGCTGGAGGTCATCGCCGACGAGCGGACGCTGCTGCCGGACCCGATCGAGCTGCTGGACGCGGCGGAGACGCTGGTCGACGACGGGTTCACGGTGCTTCCGTACACGAACGACGATCCGGTGCTGGCGCGGAAGCTGGAGGAGGCCGGGTGTGCGGCGATCATGCCGCTGGGGTCGCCGATCGGGTCGGGGCTGGGGATCCGCAATCCGCACAACTTCGAGTTGATCGTGGAGCGGGCCGGTGTGCCGGTGATCCTGGACGCCGGGGCGGGAACCGCGTCGGACGTGGCGCTGGCGATGGAGCTGGGGTGTGCGGGGGTGATGCTGGCGTCGGCGGTCACCCGGGCGCGGGAGCCGGTGCTGATGGCCTCCGCGATGCGGTGTGCGGTGGAGGCGGGGCGGCTGGCGCGGTCGGCGGGGCGGATTCCCCGGCGGTGGTTCGCCGAGGCGTCGTCTCCTGCGGAGGGCATGGCCGTGCTGGATCCGGAGCGGCCGGCGTTCTGACGGCGCCGGGGCTTCGGGCGGGCGGGGGTGGGGTTCGCCCACCGGCGCTCGCGGGGCGCCCCCTGCTCTCGACTTCGCTCGAGCGGAGGGGCCCCCTCGCCCTGGGGGTGCCTCCCAAGGCCCTTGAGGCACTGGAGGAGGCGCGATTGCCCGCGGTGACGCGGAGCCGGCGCCCGTAGTCGCGCGGCAGGGGTGCCCGCGGTGGCGGTGGCGCGATACACGTCACAGGTCCGCTTCAACGGGGGACGAACGGGGCGGGGGTGTCGGTGGGGGCTCGTAGACTCGCTGCGTGGACACGACCCTTCAGGACCCTCTGGTCGGGCAGGTGCTCGACGGCCGGTATCGCGTCGAGGCGCGGATCGCGGTCGGCGGGATGGCCACGGTCTACCGGGCCGTGGACACCCGCCTGGACCGCGTCCTCGCGCTCAAGGTGATGCACCCCTCCCTCGCGGCCGACGGCTCGTTCGTCGAGCGGTTCATCCGCGAGGCGAAGTCGGTCGCCCGGCTGGCCCACCCGAACGTGGTGCAGGTCTTCGACCAGGGCACCGACGGGGCGTACGTCTACCTGGCCATGGAGTACATCGCCGGCTGCACCCTGCGCGACGTGCTGCGCGAGCGCGGGGCGCTCCAGCCGCGCGCCGCACTGGACATCCTGGAGCCGGTGCTGGCCGCGCTCGGCGCCGCGCACCGGGCCGGGTTCGTGCACCGCGACATGAAGCCCGAGAACGTGCTGATAGGGGACGACGGCCGGGTCAAGGTCGCCGACTTCGGGCTGGTCCGCGCCGTGGACTCGGTGACGAACACCACGGGCACCGTACTGGGCACGGTCTCGTACCTGGCCCCGGAGCAGATCGAGAACGGCACCGCCGACCCGCGTGTGGACGTCTACGCCTGCGGCATCCTGCTGTACGAGATGCTGACCGGCGAGAAGCCGCACGACGGCGACTCCCCCGCGATCGTGCTCTACAAGCACCTGCACGACGACGTGCCGGCCCCGTCGGCCGCCGTGCCCGGCATGGCGTACGAGCTGGACGAGCTGGTCGCGTCGGCGACCGCGCGCAACCCCGAGGTCCGTCCGCACGACGCGGTGGCGCTGCTCGCGCAGGTCCGCGCGGGGCGCGGCCGGCTCACCGACGAGCAGTTCGACGCGGTGCCGCCGCAGGCGCTGGCGCCGGAGCACGACAACGCCGAGGACCGTACGAGCGTCATCCCGCGCTCGCTGACGGTCCCCCGCCCGCTGCCCGTCGACGAGGACGGGGCCGCGGACCCCGTGCACCGCACCAGCCGGTTCCGGTCCCCGGCACCGCTGCCGCCCCGGCGCCGGACGGCGCTGCGGCGCGGGCCGATGGCGATCGTCGTGGCCGTGCTGCTGGTCCTCGGGGCCGGCACGGGCATCTGGTACATCAACTCCGGCCAGTTCACCAAGGTCCCGCCGCTCCTGGGGAAGACCGAGCAGGAGGCCCGGGAGCGGCTGGCGGACGCCGGGCTGGACACCGGCCGGGTGGAGGAGGCGTACAGCGACACCGTGGAGCGGGACACGGTGATCAGCACCGACCCGAAGACGGGCGCCCGCATCCGCGGCGACGACTCGGTGTCGCTGACCCTCTCCAAGGGCCCGCGGACCGTGCGGGTGCCCGACCTCGACGGCTACCCGCTGGACAAGGCGCGGGACCTGCTCGAGGACGACGGCCTGGAGCCGGGCATGGTGACCCGGGAGTTCAGCGGGACCGTGGCCCGGGGCTCGGTGATCTCCACGAAGCCGGGCAAGGGCACCGAGGTCCGCGCGGGCTCCGCCGTGGCGCTGACCGTGAGCAAGGGCAGTCCGGTGGACGTGCCGGACGTGACCGGCGACGACGCGGAGGACGCCCGCGCGGGGCTGGAGGAGGCCGGTCTCGAGGTGAAGATCGCCGCCGAGCGGGTCGACTCCGAGCACGACGCCGGCCGGGTGGCCCGGCAGACCCCGGGCGCGGGACGGCAGGTCGCCGAGGGCGACACCGTGACGCTGACCCTGTCCAAGGGCCCGGAGATGATCGAGGTGCCGGACGTGGTCGGCGACAGCGTGGACGAGGCCAAGGAGAAGCTGAAGGACGCCGGGTTCGACGTGGACGAGGACCGCGGACTGCTCGGACTGTTCGGCGACACCGTCAGAGGGCAGTCCGTGGACGGCGGGGACACCGCGCCCAAGGGCTCGACGATCACCATCGAGATCCGCTGACGGACGGGGCCGGCGCGCGTGGCACCCTTGACGGGTGAAGAGTCACCTGTCCGGCCCCGCCCGCAACCCGGTCGGCGGCCATGTGCCCGTGGCCGGCGGCCTGCACTCCGTCGGCCTGTCCTACGCCCGTGAGCTGGGCGCCGAGACCGTGCAGGTCTTCGTCGCCAATCCGCGCGGCTGGGCCACCCCGGCCGGCAATCCGAAGCAGGACGAGGCGTTTCGCGCGGCCTGTACGGAACGGTCGATCCCGGCGTACGTGCACGCCCCGTATCTGATCAACTTCGGCTCCCACACCGAGGCGACCGTCGAGCGGTCCGTGGAGTCGCTGCGGCACTCGCTGCGGCGCGGCCGGGAGATCGGCGCGCTGGGCGTGGTGGTGCACACCGGCAGTGCGACCGGCGGGCGGGAGCGGCCGGTGGCGCTGAGGCAGGTGCGGGAGCACATGCTGCCGCTGCTCGACGAGCTCACCCATGACGACGACCCGTTCCTGCTGCTGGAGTCGACGGCGGGACAGGGCTCCTCGCTGTGCTCACGAACCTGGGACTTCGGGCCGTACTTCGAGGCGCTGGACGCCCATCCGAAGCTGGGCGTCTGCCTGGACACCTGCCACGTCTTCGCGGCCGGCCACGACCTGACCGGGCCCGACGGGATGCACCGGACGCTGGACCTGCTGGTGGACACGGTGGGCGAGGGCCGACTGAAGCTGATCCACGCCAATGACTCCATGGATGTGGTCGGCGCCCACAAGGACCGGCACGCGAACATTGGCGCGGGACACATCGGCGAGGAACCGTTCCGGGCGCTGATGACGCACCCGGCGACCGAGGGCGTCCCGCTGGTCCTCGAGACGCCCGGCGGCAAGGAGGGGCACGCCGCGGACGTGGAGCGGCTGAAGAAGCTGCGGAGCTCCTGAGACCGTACGGCGGTCAGAGCTCGGGGCCCTCCCCGGGCTCCTCCTGGTAGGAGTAGCGCTGCTCCTTCCAGGGGTCGCCGACGTTGTGGTAGCCGCGCTCCTCCCAGAAGCCCCGGCGGTCGGCGGTCATGTACTCCACGCCGCGCACCCATTTGGGGCCCTTCCAGGCGTACAGGTGGGGGACGATCAGCCGCAGCGGGAAGCCGTGCTCGGCGGTGAGCAGCTCGCCGTCCTTGTGGGTGGCGAAGAGGGCGCGCTCGGAGGTGAAGTCGGCCAGCCGCAGGTTGGAACTGAACCCGTACTCCGCCCAGACCATCACATGGGTGACGTCCGGCGCGGGCGGGGCGATGTCCACCACGGTGCGCGCCGGGATCCCGCCCCACTCGGCGCCGACCATGCTGAACTTGGTGACGCAGTGCAGGTCGGCCTCGACCGTGGTGTACGGCAGGGCCGTGAACTCCTCGTGGTTCCAGCAGTGCTTCTCACCGTCGGCGGTGGCGCCGAAGACCCGGAACTCCCAGCGTTCGGGCCGGAACTTGGGGACCGGTCCGTAGTGCGTGACCGGCCAGCCCTTCTGCAGTCGCTGACCCGGCGGGAGATCGAACCGCGCCGCTCCTCCTGATGCGCGCTCCCCCGATTCGCGTTCCGCCGGCTGACCCATGTCTCCATCCTGACAGACCGGTGGCGATGCCCCTGAACCGGGCCCCTCAGATTCGGTCAAACAGGTACATACACCATCAAGCTCGGACTTACTTACTAAGTGATGACTTACTGGACGATCTTCTCCGCCGGTGCAATCATGCGCTCCAACCCGCCAGTCCCCCCGCGCGGAAGGAGCCCATGCGATGCAGGGCGACCCCGAGGTCATCGAATTCCTGAACGAGCAGCTGACCGCCGAGCTCACGGCGGTCAACCAGTACTTCCTGCACTCGAAGCTGCAGGACCACAAGGGCTGGACGAAACTCGCCGAGTACACGCGCGCCGAGTCCTTCGACGAGATGCGGCACGCCGAGGTGCTCACCGACCGCATCCTGCTGCTCGACGGCCTGCCGAACTACCAGCGACTGTTCCACGTGCGGGTCGGGCAGACCGTGACCGAGATGTTCCAGGCCGACCGGGAGATCGAGCTCGAGGCGATCGACCGGCTGCGCCGCGGGGTGGAGGTCATGCGCACCAAGGGCGACATCACCTCGGCCAACGTCTTCGAGGCGATCCTGGCCGACGAGGAGCACCACATCGACTACCTGGACACCCAGCTGGACCTGATCGAGAAGCTGGGCGAGTCGCTGTATCTGTCGACGGTCGTCGAACAGTCCCAGCCCGATGCATCGGGTCCGGGGACGAGCGGCTTCTCGACGCGCTAGGAGGATCCCGGGAGACGGGACTAGGCGGCTTCCGGGAGCTTCGCCGTGAGCGGCCGCCCGCCCTGGTCGACGAGCTGCCGGCGCGGGCGGGAGCCGCGGCCGAGCAGCGCCTGGATGCGCCGTACGCAGCCGCCGCAGTCGGTGCCGGCCTTGCAGGCGGAGGCGATCTGCCGGGGCGTGCACGCTCCGGCGTCCGCGTGACTCCTCACCTGTTCCTCGGTCACACCGAAGCAACTGCAGACGAACACGCGGTTCACCTCTCGGGAAGGTACGGGGCCGAGCCGTCCCGGCCCTCAGCCGGTAAGGCAAACCTAACCTTACCTGCCGCCCGAAGGGCACAGAAGAGGGGCGGGGCGCGATCCGGTGTGATACACGCCCCACCCCTTGTCCGGTCTCACCGACTACTGGTCGCGGTACATCTCCGCGACGAGGAACGCCAGGTCGAGCGACTGGCTGCGGTTGAGCCGCGGGTCACAGGCCGTCTCGTAGCGCTGGTGCAGGTCGTCGACGAAGATCTCGTCGCCGCCGCCCACGCACTCGGTGACGTCGTCGCCGGTGAGCTCCACGTGGATGCCGCCCGGGTGCGTGCCGAGGCCCTTGTGGACCTCGAAGAAGCCCTTGACCTCGTCGAGCACGTCGTCGAAGCGGCGGGTCTTGTGACCGGAGGCCGCCTCGAAGGTGTTGCCGTGCATCGGGTCGGTCACCCAGGCCACGGTGGCGCCGGACGCGGTGACCTTCTCGACCAGCTCGGGCAGCTTGTCGCGGATCCTGTCCGCGCCCATCCGGACGATGAAGGTGAGCCGGCCGGGCTCGCGCTCGGGGTCGAGGCGCTCGATGTACTGCAGCGCCTCCTCGGCCGTGGTGGCCGGGCCGAGCTTGATGCCGATCGGGTTGCGGATCCTCGAGGCGAACTCGACGTGCGCGTGGTCCAGCTGCCGGGTGCGCTCACCGATCCACACCATGTGCCCGGAGACGTCGTAGAGCTGTCCGGTGCGCGAGTCGACACGGGTGAGCGCGGACTCGTAGTCGAGCAGCAGCGCCTCGTGCGAGGAGAAGAACTCGACGGTCTTGAACTCCTCCGGGTCGGTGCCGCAGGCCCGCATGAAGTTCAGCGCGTTGTCGATCTCCCGGGCGAGCTGCTCGTAGCGCTGGCCGGACGGCGACGACTTCACGAAGTCCTGGTTCCAGGCGTGCACCTGGCGCAGGTCGGCGTAGCCGCCGGTGGTGAAGGCGCGCACCAGGTTCAGCGTGGACGCCGACGCGTGGTACATGCGCTTCAGCCGCTCGGGGTCCGGGATCCGGGCCTCTTCGGTGAAGTCGAACCCGTTGACGGAGTCGCCCCGGTAGGTGGGCAGCGTCACGCCGTCGCGGGTCTCGGTGGGCTTGGAGCGCGGCTTGGAGTACTGGCCGGCGATCCGCCCGACCTTCACGACCGGCACGGAGGCGGCGTAGGTGAGGACGGCGCCCATCTGAAGGAGGGTCTTCAACTTCGCCCGAATGTGCTCGGCGGACACCGCGTCGAAGGACTCGGCACAGTCACCGCCCTGGAGCAGAAACGCCTCACCTCGCGCAACGGCCGCCATGCGCGCGCGCAGCTGGTCGCACTCGCCGGCGAACACCAGCGGGGGATACGTTTCGAGCTCGGCGATCACATCGCGCAGAGCCTCGGCATCCGGGTACTCGGGCTGCTGCGCCGCAGGCAGGTTTCGCCAGGTCGCCTGAGCGGCGACGCTTTGAGAATCAGCGTTCACGGTCACACGCCCCACAGTACGCGGTCGCATCGGCTGTCCATCCCGACGCTCAGCAAATGAGACGAGAGCCGCTCCGCCGCTGCGGGGAGCGAACTGCGCCCGTCCGAAGCAGGGTCTTCGGCCGGGGACCATCCCCGCGTCGGCGGGGAACATCGTCTGTGGCAACGACACGGAACCGCACACGTCACGCATCGCATCGTGTAGCGTGCCTGCCATGTTCGCGCACTCGATCCAGAACTGGTGGTGGCCCGCTTCTCCGGCGGCCCACTGACTGCGCGTACGCACAGACTTCGCGAAGGCCGCCCGAGGGGCGGCCTTCGGTGTTTCCCGGGGTCGTTCCTCACGCTCACGACAGCGACGAGACGAGGGACACCCACCATGGACCTGGCACAGCTTCCGCACGACGAACGCCCCTTCGCCCTGCTGCGCCGCCGCACGCCGGGCCACGACCACACCGTGGTCGAGCTGCTGGTCGGCCCGGTCGGCACCCGTGACCGCCTGGCCGACCTGCCCGACGAGTGCCTGGCGGTCGTCCCCTTCCGGCAGATCCGCGAGCGCGGCTTCGACGTCCGCGACGACGGCACCCCGCTGCTGGTGCTGACGCCCGAGGAGCGCTGCGAGGTCCCGCTCGCCGAGGCCCTCGACCGGCTCCCCGCGCACGACGTCCGGGTGGAGGGCGGCGGCTTCGACGTCGGCGACGAGGAGTACGCGCGGATCGTCGGGCGGGTGCTGGACGAGGAGATCGGACGGGGCGAGGGCGCCAACTTCGTGATCCGCAGGACGTACGAGGGTGAGATCCCCGGGTTCGGACGGGCCGACGCGCTCGCGCTGTTCCGGCGGCTGCTCGAGGGCGAACGGGGCGCGTACTGGACGTTCGTCGTCCACACCGGGGACCGGACGCTGGTCGGGGCCAGCCCCGAGGTGCACGTCCGGGCGTCCGGCGGGACGGTCGTGATGAACCCGATCAGCGGCACCTACCGCTATCCGGACGGGGGGCCGACCCCGGAGCACCTGCTGGAGTTCCTCGCCGACGGCAAGGAGATCGAGGAGCTGTCGATGGTCGTCGACGAGGAGCTCAAGATGATGTGCACCGTCGGCGACAGGGGCGGGGTCGTGGTCGGGCCCCGGCTGAAGGAGATGGCGCACCTCGCGCACACCGAGTACGAGCTGCGCGGCCGGTCCTCGCTGGACGTGCGCGAGGTGCTGAAGGAGACCATGTTCGCGGCGACCGTCACCGGGTCGCCGGTGCAGAACGCCTGCCGGGTGATCGAACGGCACGAGGTGGGCGGGCGCCGCTACTACGCGGGCGCGCTGGCCCTCGTCGGCCGCGACGAGGGCGGGGCCCAGACACTGGACTCCCCCATCCTGATCCGCACCGCCGACATCGACGCGGCCGGACGGCTGCGGGTGCCGGTCGGGGCCACGCTGGTGCGCGGCTCGGACCCGGCGGGCGAGGTCGCGGAGACCCACGCCAAGGCGGCCGGGGTGCTGGCCGCGTTGGGGGTGCGCCCCGGGCGCCCGCGCGAGGAGTCCGCACGGCCGGGGCTGGCCGACGACCCCCGGGTGCGGGCGGCGCTGGACGGGCGGCGGGCCTCCCTGGCGCCGTTCTGGCTGCGGATGCAGGAGCGGTCGGACGCGCTGACCGGGCACGCCCTGGTCGTCGACGGGGAGGACGCCTTCACCGCGATGCTCGCCCACGTGCTGCGCGCCGCCGGCCTGGACGTGACCGTCCGGCGGTACGACGAGCCCGGGCTGCGGGAGGCGGTGCTCGGGCACGAGGGGCCGCTGGTGCTGGGTCCCGGGCCGGGCGACCCGTCCGACACGGCCGACCCGAAGATGCGGTTCCTGCGCGCGCTGACCGCCGAGGTGATCAGGGGGAACCGGCACGGCGTCCTCGGGGTCTGCCTCGGCCACGAGCTGATCGCGGCCGAGCTGGGCCTGGAGATCGTCCGCAAGGACGTGCCGTACCAGGGGGCGCAGACGGAGATCGACCTGTTCGGGCGGCCGGAGACGGTCGGCTTCTACAACAGCTTCGTGGCGCACTGCGACGAGGACGCCGCGCGGGAGCTGGCCGCGCACGGCGTCGAGGTGAGCCGCGCCGCGAACGGCGAGGTGCACGCGCTGCGCGGGGAGGGCTTCGCCGGGGTGCAGTTCCACCCCGAGTCGGTGCTGACCCTGAACGGCGCGGCGGTCGTCCGCGAGCTGGTGGGTCAGCTGCGGGGCGCCAGGACGTTCTCGGAGCGGCGGCCGGCGGTGTAGTCGAGGACGTTGTTCACCGTGGTCTCGACGATCTGCCCGACGGCGTCCACGGTGTAGTACGCCTGGTGGGACGTGACGAGGACGTTCGGGAACGTGACGAGGCGGGCCAGGGTGTCGTCGTCGACGGCCTGCAGGGACTTGTCGAGGAAGAACAGTCCCGCCTCCGCCTCGTACACGTCCAGGCCGACGCCCGTGAAGCGGCCCTCGCGCAGCTCGTCGACGAGGGCCGCGGTGTCGATGAGGCCGCCCCGGCTGGAGTTCACCAGGATCGCGTCGTCCCGCATCGCCTTCAGGGCGTCGGCGTCGATGAGGTGCTGGGTCGCGGGCAGCAGCGGGACGTGCAGGCTGATCAGGTCGGACTCGGCGAGGAGCTGTTCCTTGGGGACGTAGGTCATGCCGAGGTCCAGGCAGGCGGGGTTCTCGGCGACGTCCCAGCCGAGCAGCCGCATGCCGAAGCCGTGGGCGATCCGGGCGAACGCCTCGCCGATCTTCCCGGTGCCGACGATCCCGGCGGTGCGGCCGTGCAGGTCGCGGCCCATCAGTCCGTCGAGCCGGAAGTCGAAGTCGCGGGTGCGGGTGGAGGCGCGGACGACCCGGCGGTTGACGGCCATGGCGAGCGTCCAGGCGAACTCGGCGACCGAGTAGGGCGAGTAGGACGACACCCGGGCGATCGTCATGCCGAGCCGCTCGGCGACCTCCAGGTCGATGTTGTTGAAGCCGGTGGAGCGCTGGGCGACCATCCGGGTGCCGCCGGCCGCGAGGTCCGACAGCACCTCGGCGCCGAGGTCGCAGTTGACGCTGGTGGAGATGATCTCGTGCCCCGCGGCGATGGGGGCGGTGTCCGCGTTGAGGAAGACGTCGAGGCCGCGCACCTCGTGGTGGCCCGCGAAGGCCCGCTCGACCAGGGGCTTCTCGTCGGCCTGCACTCCGAACGCCAGGATCTCCACGGTTCCCTCCGGGGGTTGTGTTGCCGTATGCGCGAATATACGGGTGCCCCTGAGCCGTTCGGGGCAGGCACGGGGGCGCGCTACGCGTCGTCGAGGCCGCGCTCTATGGCGTAGCGGACGAGCTCGACGCGGTTGTGCAGCTGGAGCTTGCCGAGGGTGTTCTGCACGTGGTTCTGCACCGTGCGGTGGGAGATGACGAGCCGTTCGGCGATCTGCTTGTAGCTGAGGCCCTTGGCGACCAGGCGCAGCACCTCGGTCTCGCGGTCGGTCAGCCGGGGCGCCCCCGGTTCGCCGTCGGCGGGGGCGGGTCCCGCCGGTTCGGAGGCGAGGCGGCGGTACTCGCCGAGGACCAGTCCGGCCAGGCCGGGGGTGAACACCGGGTCGCCGACGGCCGTACGGCGCACCGCGTCCCGCAGGTCCTCGGTGGAGGCGGACTTCAGCAGGTAGCCGGTGGCGCCGGACTTCACCGCCTCCAGGACGTCGGCGTGCTCGCCGCTCGCCGAGAGCACGAGCACCCGCACCGCGGGGTTCGCGGCGACGACCTCCTTGCAGACCTGGACGCCCGGCTTGCCGGGCAGGTTCAGGTCGAGGACGAGGACGTCGGGTGCGACGGCCTTGGCGCGGCGCACCGCCTGGTCGCCGTCGCCGGCGGTGGCGACGACCTCGAAGCCGGACTCGGAGAGGTCGCGGGCGACGGCGTCGCGCCACATGGGGTGGTCGTCGACCACCATGACCTTGATCGGGTCCTCGTGGTTCCCGGTGCCGTCCGTCATCGCCGTTCCGCCTTCCCCCGCGGGTGGTCCGCTTCCTTCGCGCCCTTGGGCACCTTCAGTTCGACCTCCGTGCCCTGCCCCGGCACCGAGATCAGTTCCGCGCTGCCGCCGAGGTCGCGCAGCCGGCCCCGGATGGACAGCGCCACGCCGAGCCGGCCCTCGCCCTCGGCCTCGGCGAGCCGGCCCTCGGGGATGCCGGGGCCGTCGTCGCGGACGGTGACGATCACCTCGTCCGGTTCGTCCTCGACCAGGATCCAGGCGCGCGCCTCCTGACCGGCGTGCCTGCGGACGTTGTCCAGGGCGGCCCCGACGGCGGCGGCCACCTCCCGCGCGGCGGCCGGCGCCAGCCGCACCGGCGCTCCCGGCTCGGCGAGGCTGACCAGGGATCCGGCGTGGGGGGCGAGCAGGGCGCGCAGGTCGACCGGCTCGTCGTCCTCGGCGTCGTCCTCGTCCACGGCCCGTACGACGGCGCCCTCGGCGGCGTCCTCCGAGGCCCGGGAGACGGGGACGAGTCCGCCGGAGACCAGGGTGCGCAGGGCGATCTCCTGCTCCCCGGCCAGCCGGCCCAGTTCGGCGGCCTCGCCGCCGATCACCGCGCCCCGGCGCTGCACCATGGCCAGCACCTGGAGCACGCTGTCGTGGATGTCCCGCGCGAGCCGCTCCCGCTCCCTGGTCGCGGCCTCGATCTCCAGGGCGCGGGCGAGGGTGCGCTCGGAGGCGCGGGCGACCTCGACGACGTAGCCGATGGCGATGGAGGCGACCCATACGAGGATCACGTTGTGCACGGTGTCGCGGACGGGGGCGCCGCGTTCGATCAGGTTGGCGACGGCGACGAGGGTGGAGGCGAGGGCCGCCCAGCGCCAGCCGCCCTTGACGGCGAACGCGAGCACCGATCCGGCGGTCCAGATGGACGGCAGGGTCGGGCCGCCCTCGTGGATGCGCTCGGGCGCGTCGGCGAGGGGCGTGAGCAGGATGCCGACGATCGCGACGGTCAGGTCGGCGGTGAGGAAGCGCCTGGTGCAGGCGGCCTCGCTCGCGGTCCTGGGCAGGGTGGCCAGGGTCCACACCGCGAGGACGGCGAAGTAGCCGACGGCGAGCCAGGGGCGGGGGAACTCCTCGTAGCCGGTCGCGAACAGACCGACGGCGTACACCAGGGCGAGGATCCGGTAACCGGTGAGCGCGCGCCACAGCGGCTGCTCGACCGACATGCGCATGACTCGCTCGCGCCTGGCCATGTCCCCCACTCCCCCGATCCCCCGTCTAGGGGCCGGACCGTCGCCCGTTCCGCTGCTGCCGGTCGGCCTGCTCCATCGCGGCCTTCAGCTTCTCGGCCTGTTCCTTCTCCGCGCGGGCGAGCGCGGCCTTCGCCGCCCTCTCCGCCTCCTTCTCGGCCTTGGCCGCCTCCGAGAGCTGCCGCTTCATGGCGGTGGCGTACATGTCGACGTACTCCTGGCCGGACAGCTTCATGATCTCGTACATGACCTCGTCGGTCACCGCGCGGAGCACGAAGCGGTCGTGCTCCATGCCCTGGTAGCGGCTGAAGTCCAGCGGTCTGCCGATCCGTATGCCGGGCCGCATCAGCTTCGGCATCACCTGTCCGGGCGGCTGGATCTTCTCCGTGTCGATCATGGCGACCGGGATGACGGGCGCCCCGGTGGCCAGCGCCACGCGCGCGAGGCCGCCGGGCTTGCCCCGGTAGAGGCGGCCGTCGGGCGAGCGGGTGCCCTCCGGGTAGATGCCGAACAGCTCGCCGCGCTCCAGCACCTCGATGCCGCTCCTGATCGCCGCCTCGCCCGCGCCGCGCGCGCCGGAGCGGTCCACCGGGAGCTGGCCCACGCCCTTGAAGAAGGCGGCCGTCAGCCGGCCCTTCACGCCCGGGGTGGTGAAGTACTCGGCCTTGGCGATGAAGGTGACCTTGCGGTCCAGCACGGCCGGCAGGAAGAAGGAGTCGGAGAACGACAGGTGGTTGCTGGCCAGGACGGCCGGGCCCTCGGCGGGGATGTTCTCCAGGCCCTCCACCCAGGGCCTGAAGGCGAGCTTCAGCGGCCCTCCGATGGCGACCTTCATCGTGCCGTACAACAACCGAGTGCCTCCTGTGCGTGTTGGTCAGACCATATCCCGGAGCACCGTCAATGGACCCGACGGCCCTGGTCGGTGTCAGTGCGGTCGCGTACGGTGAAGGTCCTGCAACCCGTGTGCGGCGCCTGCCGCGATCATCGTGACCTTCCTACGAACAGGAGGCCGAAGGTGCCGCTCCTGACCGGAGCCGAGCCGTTCCGCCACGAGGGCGGGGAGACCGCCGTCCTCCTCTGCCACGGCTTCACCGGTTCACCGCAGTCGCTGCGCCCCTGGGCGGAGCACCTCGCCGCACGCGACCTGACCGTCTCACTGCCGCTGCTGCCCGGGCACGGCACCCGCTGGCAGGACCTCTCGGTCACCGGCTGGCAGGACTGGTACGCGGAGGTGGAGCGCGAGCTGCGGCTGCTGCTGGACCGCCGCGAGCGGGTCTTCGTCGCCGGGCTGTCGATGGGCGGCGCCCTGGCGCTGCGGCTGGCCGCGCGGCACGGGGAGGCGGTTCAGGGCGTCGCACTCGTCAACCCCGCGAACAAGGTGCACGGGGTGGCCGCGCACGCCCTTCCGGTGCTCCGCCATCTCGTCCCCGCGACGAAGGGCATCGCGAGCGACATCGCGAAGCCGCTGAGCAGGGAGCTCGGCTACGACCGGGTGCCGCTGCACGCGGCGCACTCGCTGCGGAACTTCTTCCGGCTCGTGGACGGCGAGCTGCCCCGGGTCACCCAGCCCCTGCTGCTGATGCGCAGCCCGCAGGACCACGTGGTGCCGCCCGCGGACTCGGCGCGGATCCTCGGCCGGGTGTCGTCGACGGACGTCACGGAGATCCTGCTGGAACAGAGCTACCACGTGGCGACGTTGGACCATGACGCGGAGCGGATCTTCCGGGAGAGCACCGCGTTCATCGGCCGGCTCGCACCCGGCGCCGTCAAGGAGCCCGCTCTCGGCGAGGAAGGGACGACCGCAGGTGGCTGAGCACGACTCGGACCGCGAGGACCGCGAGGACCACGAGCCGGAGGAGAAGGGGGTCCCCTTCGACGAGGCCGCCGCGTGGGAGGCGATCGTCGCCGGGTACGGCGAGGAGCCGCCGGACCCGGCGGGCGCCAAGCCGTTCAAGTCGGTGGAGGACCTGGCGCTGTTGGAGGCCGAGACGAACGAGGGCGAGGTGGAGGCGGCGACTCCCCGGAAGACCGAGGACAAGCCGGCCAAGCCGCTGGGCGGCTCCGTCTCCTTCGCGCCCGGCGTCGGCGGCCCGCGCGACTACAGCGTGGCCGAACCGTCGGAGGACGATCTCGACGAGACCGACGAGGGCCACTTCGTCCCGCCGGAGCCGCCCCCGCTGCCGGACGCCGACGTCACGTCGAAGTTCGCCTGGCTCGGCGTGCTGGGCGGCCCGGTCCTCCTCCTGCTGGCGATCCTGCTCGGCTGGGAGATGACCTGGTGGCTGACCACCCTGTGCATCGGCGGCTTCCTGGGCGGCTTCGCCACGCTGGTGGTGCGCATGCGCACGGACGACGAGGACGACGACGATCCGGGGCGGGGCGCGGTGGTCTGAGGGCCGTTCAGACGGCGGGGACCCGGAGGGCGGCCAGGACCGGAAGGTGGTCCGTGGCCGCCCGCAGGTCCGCCGCGCCCACCCCGGGCTGCTCGAGCGGAACCCCGCAGCCCAGCACCTCGACGCCCTTGGTGGCGAAGAGGGCGTCGATCCGCCGGTGGGGTCCGCTGTGGACCCAGGTGTGCTCACCGCCCCAGGGAGCGGCGGCCCAGCAGTCGGTGAGCGACCCGGCGAGCCGCCGGAAGGTACGTCCGTCCGGCCGTTCGTTGAGGTCCCCGCCCGCGACCGCGTGCTCGACCCCCATCCCGGCGAGCCGGTCGAGGAGCATGCCGCCCTGTTCGTACCGCTCGTCCTTCTCCAGCGACAGGTGACAGCTCAGCACCCCGAGCCGGGCGCCCCCGAACCGCACGACGGCGGTGGCGAACCCGCGCCGGTGCCGTCCGGGTGTGAGCGGCAGCAGCACGTCCTCGGTGCGCTCGACGGTGGCCCGCAGCGAGCACAGGATCGCCGGGCCGGCGGCGGTGGCGCCCCCGGTGAGGACGACGAGGCCCGTCTCCGAGGCGAGCCGGGCCAGCTTCTTGCGCCAGCGGAAGAACCGCGGCGCCTCCTGGAGCAGGACGAGGTCGGGGGCACAGGCGGTGATCACCCGCGCGAGGGCGCCGGTGTCGTCCTGCATCGAACGGATGTTGTAGCTCAGCACCCGGATGACGGCCGAACCGTCGGACGCGGTCCGGGAGTCGGGCAGCAGCGGAGTCGTCGCCATGCGGATCAAGATACGCCGACCGGCACGACGCGGCGCGGGTCGGCGCCGCACACGCCCGGGGAACCCGCGGCTTCCGCCGCACCTGCCGTCAGCCCGTCCAGCAGTAGACGTTCTCTCCGGCCGGCCTCTCCTCGCGGACCAGCCGGACGACGTCCTGGAGGATCCGCAGAGCGACGGGCAGGTCGATCGGGAACCCGTCCCGCGCCTTCTTCTCCGTCCACCAGGCCGCCGTGTCACCGATCCGGACGTCCGACAGGGAGGCGAGCTCCCCCAGCAGCGCGTCGGACAGCAGGAACACGGTGGGCCCTCCCTCGTCCTCGGCGACGACTTCGGGGCCACCCCCTTCGAGGAGCCGGTCGAAGGTGCCGCCGGTCAGGCGGGACTCCCAGTCCAGCAGTGCCTCCTCGGCGTCGAAGTTCCCGTACGTGACCGACCGGAGCGATGCGTTCGGTCCCCGCGCCCGCGAAGCGGTCGCGTCCGACGGCGACGCCACGAAGAAACGGACGATGCTGCTCACGGCAGGGTTTCCTTCGGCTTTCGACTCCGCACCGGGCGCGCCCTCCGCCGGACACGGCCGCGCCCGCCGTCCCCGAAGGGGCCGGGCGGGCGCGGCCGTGCGCGCGGGCAGGGGTGTCACATGACCGGGTCGGGCTCCCGGGCCAGGTCGGCCGCGCCGACCAGGCCCGCCTTGTTGCCCAGCTGCGCGCCGAGGACGTCGGCGACCGGGCGCCAGTTGCCGCCGACCAGCCAGCGCTTGTAGGACTTTCGGATCGGGCCGAGGACCAGTTCGCCCTCGTCGGAGAGGCCGCCGCCGACGATGAACGCGGAGGGGTCGAAGAGGGAGGCCAGGTCGGCGAGGCCGGCGCCGACCCAGCGGGCCAGCTCCCGGTAGGAGTCCACGGCCACCCGGTCGCCCTGACGGGCGGCCATGGAGACGTGCTTGCCCTCGATGCCCTCGGGGGTGCCGTCGCCGAGGGAGAGCAGGGTCTCGGCGTTCTCGGGGGTGGCGTTGGCACGCTGCTTGGCGTAGCGGACGAGGGCGCGGCCGGAGGCGTACTGCTCCCAGCAGCCCTGCGAGCCGCAGCCGCACAGCAGGCCGTCCGGCACCATGCGGATGTGACCGAACTCGGCGGCCACGCCGAAGTGGCCGCGGCGCAGCTTGTTGCCGATGATCACTCCGCCGCCGAGGCCGGTGCCGAGCGTGATGCAGATGACGTTGCGGTGGCCGGCGCCCGCGCCGAACTTGTACTCGCCCCAGGCGGCGGCGTTGGCGTCGTTCTCCACGACGACCGGGAGACCCGTGCGGGCCTCGACCTTCTCCTTGAGCGGCTCGTTGCGCCAGTCGATGTTGGGCGCGAAGTACACCGTCGAGCGCTGGCGGTTGACGTACCCGGCCGCACCGATGCCCACGCCGACGATGTCGTGTCCGGTGCGCGCTCCTTCCACCGCGGAGGCGATGGCGTCCACGATCTCCTCGGGCGTGCCCGGGGTCGGCACCTTGTGGGTCGAGAGGATGTTGCCTTCCTCGTCGACCACGCCGGCCGCGATCTTCGTGCCGCCGATGTCGACGCCGATGGTGAGTCCCATGAATCCCTCAGTTCCGGTCGAGCCCCGCTACCGCCAACGGTACCCGAGGCGCTGCCCTCGGGAGCCCGGCGTCCGCACGGTGAGCGGTCCGGCGGGGATCATGGGCGCCCCGCCGGGGCCCCGCGTCAGTCCAGGTCGATGTGCTCGCCGGGGCCGGTGCCGGGGTCGTCGCCCCGGTCCCGGCGCTCATCGAGGTCGCGGGGGTCGGACTCGCGGGCCGTCCAGCGGCGTTCCTGGCCCTGTGCGGCGGAGCGGTAGGCGGCGAGGAGTTCGTTGCCGGCGGCGGCGAGGTGGTCGAAGACGTCGGGGTTGCGTTCGATGACGGGTTCGACGGCGGCCTTCGCCTGCTGGACGACCTGTCGCACCACCTGCTGCGCGGCCGGTCCGGCTACGGCGCCGAACAGCGGGGACTGCAGACCGGAGAGCTTGTCGGCGACCGCGTCGACGAACTTCCTCAGCTCCTCGGCGGCGGAGCCGGGGGGCGGCCCGTGCCGGTCGCGGCGGCGGGCCCTCTCCGCCTCCAGGTCCTCGGCGGCGGCGGTCGCCCAGGCGTCGGCGTGGGTCTCGGCGGCCCGTACGTCGTCCACCGGCTTGTCGACGGTCTCGTCCCCGGCGTCGTCGGGCGGGGGGAGCTGTTCGCTCATGACGGGCTCCTGACTGCGGATGGCACCTTCGACGTTACCCGAACGGCCGTCGGCGCTTCAGCGGGTGCGCGGCCACAGCTCCGGATCCGGCCGGAAGCGGATGCGCAGCTCGCCCTCGCGCAGGGCGGCGCCGGCGACGGTGCAGCGGCGCAGCGCGGAGGGCAGCGGGACGACGCGGCGGAACGGTCCGGCGGTGACGACGATCTCGTCGCCGCGCCGGATCAGGTCGAGTGCGTCGCGGCGGGCGCCCGGCAGGGGGACGTGCCAGACGAGGACGCCGTCGTCGGCGAGCCGGTCCTCCACCGGCCACCGGGTGGCGCCGCCCGGTTTTGTCCCGGCGCCGGGCACGGCGAGCGCGGTGAGGTCGTCGGTGCCGCGCGGGTCGCGGCCCAGGTGGGCGACCGGGTGGACGGCGTACGACTCCTGCCACTCGTCCAGGGTCTTGCGCTGCTGGGCCACGGGCCCGGCCAGCCAGCCGTCCGCCTCGCTCTCCGGCAGGACGCGGGTCGCGACCAGCGCGTCGGTGCGCAGTCCGCGCAGGGCGAGTCCGAGGGCCGCGGTGCGCACGGCGTCGGCGCCGGCGGGTCCCGGCTCGGCGACCAGGCGTACGACGGTGGCGCGGTCGGCGAGCACGGCCTCCACGGCGGCCAGCTGGAGGTCCAGGCGGGCCGCCGCCTCGTACAGCCACTCCGCGGGCATGGGGACGCCGGCGAGGCGGCCGAGCATAGGACGCAGGGCGCGGGCGGCCTGCCGTTCGGGCGGAAGGAGGCGGCGCAGGTAGCGGCGGAGTTCCTCGGGCAGGGCGAGGAGGGAGAGGGCGCGCGGGGTGGGCGGGAGGTCCACGACGACGAGGTCGTAGGCGTCCTCCGCCAGCGCGGCGTCGCGCAGGGCGCGCAGGGTGGCGAGTTCCTCGGCGCCGGGGAGCGGGGCGATCTCCTCGGGTTCGAGTCGGGAGGCGCCGAGGAGGTCCAGGGCGGAGGCGGCCCGGTTCTGGAGGGCGGCGAGGTCGGTGCGGAAGTCGGCGTCGGGGTCGATGTGCCTCACCGTGAGGCCCGGTGCGGTACCGCCGCCCAGGACGGGGCCGATGGTGTCCGTCCGGTCGGTGCCCAGCAGCAGGGTGCGGGCGCCCTCGCGGGCTGCCGTGAGCGCGGTGGCGGCGGCGGTGGTGGTGCGGCCGCTGCCGCCGGGGCCCGTGATCAGGAGGGTGCGCATGGGTGTGAACCGTAACGGACGCCGGGCGGGGGACGGGTTTCGCTCGCCCGCGCCTGCGGGGCGCCTCCCCCGTCGCCCCGGGGGCGCCTCCCAGGCCTTCGAGGCGCTGGGGGAGGCACGACGGCCCGCGGCTCCGCTACTTCGGGCCCGACTCCACGCGCTTCTTCAGGCCGGCCAGGGCGCGGTCGATGATGACCTTCTCGGCCTTGCGCTTGATCATGCCGAGCATGGGGATCTTGACGTCGACGGTCAGGCGGTAGGTGACCTCGGTGGCGCCGGGGCCGGCCGGGGCGAGGAGGTAGGAGCCGTCCAGGGAGCGGAGCATCTGGGACTTCACCAGGGTCCACGAGACCTCGTGCTGCCCGGTCCAGGTGTACGCCAGGGTCTGGTCGTCCTTGATCGCGCCGGCGTCCATGACGAGACGCACCTGCTCGGCGCGGCCCTGACCGTCGGTCTTGAGGACCTCCGCCTCCTTCACCTCACCGGTCCAGTCCGGGTAGCGGGCGAAGTCGGCGATCACCCCCATGACGTCGGCCGCCGCCGCCTCGATCGTGATGCTCGAGCTGGTGTGTTCCGCCATCGCCGTGGCTCCTCCAGATGCGGGCCGGTAGTCGTCGCTGTGCGCCGGGCGCACAGCGCACGCGCGTGCAGCGGAAGGCTACCGCGCGTGCGGCCCGCACAACTCACCCGACCTGGGACGTCGTCACCATTCCAGCCGCCAGGGCCGCCCGCTGCTCGCGAAGTGCCCCACGTTCACGCACTCGGTGGCGCCGATCCGCATCCGCCGCACCAGCGGCTGGTGGACGTGTCCGAACAGGGAGTAGCGGGGCCGGGTGCGGCGGATGGCGTCCAGCAGGGCCCGGCTGCCGCGTTCGAAGCGGCGCGCGACGGTGTCGTAGACCAGCTCGGGCACCTCCGGCGGGATGTGCGTGCACAGCACGTCGACCTCGCCCACGGCCTCGATCTTCGCCGCGTACTCCTCGTCGTCGATCTCGTACGGCGTGCGCATCGGCGTGCGCAGGCCGCCGCCGACGAAGCCGAAGGTCCGGCCGCCGATCTCCACCCGCTGCCCGTCCAGCACGGTCGTGCCGGGGCCCGCGTACTCCCGCCACAGGGGCGGCACGTCGACGTTGCCGTACGTCGCGTACGTCGGCGTGGGGAACGCGGCGAACAGCTCGGCGTACTGCTTGCGCACCCCCTTCTCGATCGCGGCGGCCTTGTCCGCGCCGATGCCCGCCCACAGCCGGCGCTGGAACTCGCGCGCCTCCTCGAAGCGGCGGGCGGTGCGCAGCTCCACGATGCGGTCGGCGTTCTCCTCGCCGAACAGGTCGGGGAAGATGCCGCGCGAGTGGTCGGCGTAGTCGAGGAAGAGCACCAGGTCGCCCAGGCAGATCAGGGCGTCGGCGCCCTCGCCGGCCCGGGCCAGGTCGCGGGCGTTGCCGTGCACGTCGCTGACCACGTGGACGCGTGTGCGCGGGGTCCCGCCGGGTGTCGATGACATGGCGATCAAGCGTAAGCGTGTAGGGCACACGGGGACAATGTCGGGCCTACCTGCGGTTACTGGCTCGTCGGTTCCGGGGTGGACTACTGTGCGCAATGAAACACCAAGCTGTGTGACGCAGCGAACATCTCGCCGGGACCCCCTGTCGTCAACGCCGTACCGGCGGGTAACGTCCGGGCAGTCCAGTCGTGCTCGGGATTTCAACTTGTGAATTCGCGAGCACCCGCCCGAGCCTTGGACCGCACCGTCGCATCGCACAACGTCGTGGCGCCGGCGCCCTAAGAGGAGCAGCAGTCTTGCGCGAGTTCAGCCTTCCGGCTTTGTACGAGGTCCCCGCGGACGGAAATCTCACCGACATCGTCCGCAGAAACGCCGCGCAGCACCCCGACGTCGCCGTCATCGCCCGCAAGGCGGGCGGCACCTGGCAGGACGTGACGGCCACCGCCTTCCTGGCGGAGGTGCGGGCGGCCGCCAAGGGCATGATCGCCGCCGGTGTGCAGCCCGGCGACCGGGTCGGCCTGATGTCCCGCACCCGCTACGAGTGGACGCTGCTGGACTTCGCGATCTGGAGCGCCGGCGCGGTGACCGTGCCGGTGTACGAGACCAGCTCGGCGGAGCAGGTGGCGTGGATCCTCGGCGACTCCGGCGCCACCGCCTGCTTCGTGGAGCTCGACGCCCACGCGGCGACGGTGGAGTCGGTGCGCGACCGGCTGCCCGCACTGAAGAACCTGTGGCAGATCGAGTCCGGCGGCATCGAGGAGCTGGACCGGCTCGGTCAGGACGTCACCGACGAGACGGTCGAGGAGCGCAGCTCGTCCGCGAAGGCGGACGACCCGGCGACCATCGTCTACACCTCCGGCACCACGGGCCGTCCCAAGGGCTGTGTGCTGACCCACCGCAGCTTCTTCGCCGAGTGCGGCAACATCGTGGAGCGGCTGCGTCCGCTGTTCCGCACGGGCGAGTGCTCGGTGCTGCTGTTCCTGCCGCTCGCGCACGTCTTCGGCCGGCTGGTGCAGATCGCGCCCATGATGGCGCCGATCAAGCTGGGCTGCGTGCCCGACATCAGGAACCTCACCGACGAGCTGGCCGCGTTCCGCCCGACGCTGATCCTGGGCGTGCCGCGGGTGTTCGAGAAGGTCTACAACTCGGCGCGGGCCAAGGCGCAGGCCGACGGCAAGGGGAAGATCTTCGACAAGGCGGCGGACGCGGCGATCGCCTACAGCCGGGCGCTGGACACGCCGTCCGGGCCGTCGCTCGGCCTGAGGATCAAGCACAAGGTGTTCGACAAGCTGGTCTACGGCAAGCTGCGCGCGGTGCTGGGCGGGCGCGGCGAGTACGCCATCTCGGGCGGCGCCCCGCTGGGCGAGCGCCTCGGTCACTTCTTCCGCGGCATCGGCTTCAGCGTGCTGGAGGGCTACGGGCTGACCGAGTCGTGCGCGGCCACCGCGTTCAACCCGTGGGACCGGCAGAAGATCGGCACGGTCGGCCAGCCGCTGCCCGGCTCGGTGATCCGGATAGCGGACGACGGCGAGGTGCTGCTGCACGGCGAGCACCTGTTCAAGGAGTACTGGAACAACCCGGGCGCGACCGCCGAGGCGCTGGCCGACGGCTGGTTCCACACGGGGGACATCGGCACCCTGGACGAGGACGGTTACCTGCGGATCACCGGCCGCAAGAAGGAGATACTGGTGACGGCGGGCGGCAAGAACGTCGCCCCGGCGGTCATCGAGGACCGGATCCGGGCGCACGCGCTGGTCGCGGAGTGCATGGTCGTGGGCGACGGGCGGCCGTTCGTGGGTGCGCTGGTCACCCTCGACGAGGAGTTCCTGGGCCGGTGGTGCGCCGAGCACGGGAAGCCGGCGGGGTCGACCGCGGAGTCGCTGAGCGAGGATCCCGATCTGCTCGCGGCGATCCAGACGGCCGTCGACGACGGCAACTCGGCGGTGTCCAAGGCGGAGTCGGTGCGGAAGTTCCGTGTTCTGCCCGCGCAGTTCACCGAGGAGTCGGGGCATTTGACTCCGTCGCTGAAGCTGAAGCGGAACGTCGTGGCGAAGGACTACGCTCACGAGATCGAGGCCATTTACGCCAAGTAGGGCGCAGGCGGGCGCAGTTCGGGGTGCCGCTTGAGCGCCGTCGGCGGGTGCGGGTTGTCTGTGGCTTGTCGCGCAGTTCCCCGCGCCCCTGGGGAGCTGCCCCCGAGGGCGTTCTCAGAGCAGCTTCTTCAGGTGCTCGGCCAACAGGTCCCAGCGCCACTTCTCCTCGACCCATTCGCGGCCCCGCTGCCCCATCCTGCGGCGCAGTTCCTCGTCGCCCAGGAGGGTGATGACGCGGTCGGCCGTCTGGTCGGCCGAGTCGCCCGGGACGACCCAGCCGGTCTCGCCGTCGAGGACCGCGTCGGGGGCGCCGCCGGAGTCGCCGGCGACCACCGGGAGGCCGGTCGCGGAGGCCTCCAGGTAGACGATGCCGAGGCCCTCGACGTCCAGGCCCCCGCGCCGGGTGCGGCACGGCATCGCGAAGACGTCCCCGGCGCCGTAGTGGGCGGGCAGCTCGGACCAGGGGACGGAGCCGGTGAAGCGGACGGCGGCGGCGACGCCCGTGTCCCTGGCGAGCCGGCGCAGGTCCTTCTCGTAGGGGCCGCCGCCGACGATCAGCAGGACGGCGTCCGGTTCGGCGGCCAGGATCGCGGGCATCGCCCGGATCAGCGTGTCCTGCCCCTTGCGCGGCACCAGCCGGGAGACGCACACGACCACCGGCCGGCCGGTCAGCCCGAGCCGGGCGCGGACCTCGGCGCCGCCCGAATCGGGGTGGAAGGTCTTCTCGTCGACCCCGGGCGGCAGTTGCACCATCCGCGAGGCGGCCCCGGGGGTGAGCGCCGAGGCGATCCGGGAGCGCGTGTACTCGCCGAGGTAGGTGATCGTGTCCGTGGAGTCCCCGATGCGGCACAGGAGTCGCCGCGCGGCGGGCAGCTGGGCCCAGCCGGCCTCGTGGCCGTGAGTGGTGGCCACGATCCGCTCGGCGCCCGCCCGGCGCAGCGCCGGCGCCATCAGGCCGAGCGGCGCCGCCGCCCCGAACCACACCGAGGTGCAGCCGTGCTCGCGCAGCAGCCCGACGGCCCGCCGGGTGGCGGCCGGGGTGGGCAGCAGCATGGTCGTACGGTCGCGTACGACGGTGAAGGGCTGCTCGGCGTCGAAGGCTGCGGTCGCCTCGACGCCCTCCCGGGAGCGCTTCCAGGTGGAGGCGTAGACGACGAGCCGCTCCGGGTCGAGCCGCAGCGCCATGTTGTGCAGGAACGCCTGGATGCCGCCGGGGCGGGGCGGGAAGTCGTTGGTCACGATCAGGGTCTTGTGCATCGCCGCCGACCCTACCGAACGGGGGTGCGCCGTCCGCCGCGGCGGTGCTCTGTGGCACGTACACCGGTGTCCGGGACATCATGGCCCCTCACGACCGCACACCGGACGGGCAGGGAGCAGATGAAGACGACGGCCGCACGGGGGTCCCTCGCCTGGCTGCTGCTCCTGTGGACACTGACGCGGGCCGCGCTGTCGCTGTGCGTCCTGAAGGTGATCGTCTTCCCCGGGCCGGACGTCACCAGCGACGTGTCGGTCATCTACCGGGGCTGGTACGACGTCCTGCGCACCGGGACGTTCCCGCTGGAGGACGTCACCTGGCAGTACCCGCCCGCCGCGGCCCTGGCGATCCTCTCCCCCGGCCTGCTGCCGTTCCTGGAGTACGCCACGGCGTTCTTCGTCCTGGCCTGTCTCGCCGATCTGGTCACGCTGTGTCTGCTGGGGTACGCCGGCCGGCGTCCCGGGCGGTCGCCGCGCGGCGCCTGGGTGTGGGCGGTGGGAGTGCCGCTGCTCGGGCCGACGGTGTACGCGCGCTACGACGTGATGGTGACCGCGGTCGCCGTGGCCGCGCTGCTGGCGGCCGGCCGGCATCCCCGGACGGCGGGGGCGCTCGCCGGTTTCGGGGCGCTGGTGAAGGTGTGGCCGGCGCTGCTGCTGCTCGCGGTGCGGCGGCGTGGTGCGTGGGTGTGCGCCGTGGGGACCGGTGTCGGCGTGGCCGTCCTGTTCGCCGTGCTGATGCCGGGCGCGTTCGCGTTCCTGTCCTTCCAGCGGGACCGGGGGACGGAGGTGGAGTCGCTGGGGGCGCTCGTCTTCCACGTGGCCCGGCACCACGGCTGGGACGGCGAGGTGCTGCTCAACTACGGCTCGGTCGAGTTCCTCGGCCCGTACGTGAGCTGGGTGAGCACGGGGGCGCTGTTCCTCAGCGGGGCCGCGCTGGCCTGGCTGGTGCTGTGGCGGATGATGGCCGTCCGTTTCGAGGCGCGGACCGTGGCCGACGCGGCGTTCGTGGCGGTGCTGATGTTCACCACGACGAGTCGGGTGATCAGTCCGCAGTACATGGTGTGGCTGGTCGGGCTCGGGGCGGTGTGCCTGTGCTTCCGCGGGAGCCGGATGGGGGTGCCGGTGGGGCTGGTGCTGGTTGCTTCGCTGGTGACGGTGCTGGAGTTTCCGGTGTGGTTCGCCCATGTCGTGGCCAGTGATGCGCTCGGGATCGCGCTGCTGGTGCTGCGCAACGGGCTGCTGGTGGGGGCGGCGCTGCTGGCGGCGCGTGTGCTGTGGTGTGCGACGGTTCCCCGGCGGCGTTCCGTTCCCCGGGTTCCCGGCCCGAGTCGTGCCGCCGAGGCGCGGGTCTCGTCCTGACCTCGGTGCGCAGCCCGGCGCTCACAGTGCCCCGCGCCGGTGCGGGCCGGGAGGATCGCGCTGCCCGGCGCCGACGGGGTGCCTCCCCCCGGAGGGGTACCCCCGGCGCCCACCCGCGCCCCCCTGCGGCACGACTGCCCGCCGCGAACGGCGGCCGCCGGACGGCCGGCGGTCAGCGGCGAGCGGGGGACGCCGGACGGCCAGCGACAGACGGCGGGCTGTGGTCTGTGGCCAGCGGCAGACGGCAGGCGCCGGACGGCGGGGGACGCCGGACGGCGGGGGACGCCGGACGGCCAGCGACAGACGGCCAACGGCGAGCTGCGGGCGACAGACGGCCAGCGGCGGGCCGCGGGGCGCGGTTGCTCAGGTCAGTGCGGTCCTCACGTAGTTCTGCCAGCGGGCGGTGAAGTCCTCACGGGTGGTGTCGAGGACTCGGTGCATCGCGTCCTCCACCGCGCCGTCGCGGTGCTCGTGTGCGCCCACCGCGCGGTAGAACTCGCCGAGGCGTTCCTCGCCCCAGTGCTCGGCGATGAGGCGGCAGGCCAGCCAGCCGCCCTCGTAGGCGCGGGCGAGGTGGTCCGCGTCGCCGGAGAAGCCGAAGTCCTCGTCGTCCGGCAGTCCCCCGGGCACCTCGCCCCGGCCCACCGCGTGGGCGAGCTCCGGTGCGACCTCCGCGGGGACGCGGTCGCCGCCGCGGTAGCCGACCCAGTCGGCGAACCCCTCGGACAGCCACAGCGGGGTCGCGGCGGAGGTGTGGGCACGGGTGGCGACGTGGGTGGTCTCGTGGGTGAGGACGACCTGCCGGCCCGAGTCGCCGAGCAGTCCGAAGGCGTCCGGGTTGACGATGACCCGGTCCGCCGGCGCCCGCCCGTCCGCGCCGGTGGCGCCGGTGGTGACCGCCGCGATCCCCCGGTAGGAGGAGGCGGGCGAGCCCAGCAGGCCCGCCATGCCCTCCAGGCTCCCCGGGACCAGGACGACCACGCTCCGGCTCCACCGCGGACCCCACGCGTCGGACACCGCGGGCACCGCGCGGTCGGCCAGTTCGGCGTAGTCCCGCAGCTTCCCGTCGGGCTGCCCGACGCCGAGGACGAGGCTCCGCCCGCCCCGGACGGCGCGTGCGGGGCCCTGGTCCCACAACTGCTGGCCGGACTCGCGCGCGGGCCGGTCGGAGTCGACGGACCAGCGGCCGTCGCGGTCCCTGCTCAGGCGCAGGGAGCGGGCGGTGGTGACCGGGGCCCGGTCGTGGCCCTCGACGCGGTAGCTCAGGTCGGCGGAGGCGGTGGCGGTGTCACCGGTGCGGTCGAGGGCGGTGACGCGGTAGGACCAGTCCGCGAACGGCATCGCGCGCAGGTTGTCGAACCCGTCCCGGGTGCCGGTACGGGCGTACGCGGCGGCGTCCCGGGCGAGGACGGCCTCCGCGCGGCGGTCGAGGAGGGACTGCACCTGCGCGCGTGCGGCGTCGACGGCCGGCCCCCCGCCGCACCCCACCAGGGAGACGAGCAGCAGACACAGCGCCGCCACCGACGCACCCGGCACCCGCCTTCGACCAGCCACCTTTCCGAGGGTACGGGCGCCGGGCCGGTGCGGTCAGACCCTGGTGACCGACGAGACCGGCATCATGCCGACCGGGTCGTAGCGCACCGGGGCGCCGGGGTGGGGCGCGTGGATCACCTGGCCGTTGCCCATGTACATCCCGACGTGGGAGGCGTCGGAGCGGTAGACGACCAGGTCGCCGGGGCGCGCCTCGGACAGCGGGACCTGCCGGCCGGCGTACCGCTGGGCCTGCGAGGTGCGCGGCAGCGCGACCCCGGCCTGGGCGTACGACCACTGGGTCAGTCCGGAGCAGTCGAAGGAGGACGGGCCGTCGGCGCCCCAGACGTAGGGCTTGCCGAGGGCGGAGCGGGCCGCCGCGACGGCGGCCGCCGCACGGCCCGAGGCGGGTGCCGGGCCCGGACCGAGCAGGTCCGCGCGTACGGAGCGGCCCGCGCGGTCCCAGGCGGCGCGTTCACCGGCCGGGAGGGAGCCGAGCAGCCGGCGGGCCTCGGTGAGCTTGCGTTCGACGGTCCGCTTGTGCGCGGCGACGGCCTTGCGGCTCTTCTCCAGCGCGCCCAGCTTCCCGGCCGCCTCCGCCCGGTCCTGGGCGAGGGAGCGCAGGGCGCTCCCCAGTCTCCTCAGCTCACCGGCCTGATGAACGGTGATCCGGTCCAGTACGGAGGCCTTCTCGAGGTAGTCCTCCGGGTCGTCGGAGAGCAGCAGGGCGAGGGCGGGGTCGAGGCCGCCGGAGCGGTACTGGGCGCCGGCGACCGAACCCAGCGACTCCCGCATGGTGTTGACGCGCTGCTGCTGCCGGGCGATGCCGTCCTGCGCGGCGGCGATCCGCCGGCGCAGTGCGTCGGCGCGCTCGTCGGCCTCGTTGTACGCCTCGGTCGCCTTCTCGGCCTCCCGGTACAGGCGGTCCACCTCGGCCCGGGTGACGTCGTACGGCGTGGCCGCGGCCGGTACGGCGACGAGGGCGGTGGCCGCCGCGGACAGCAGACCGAGGGCGACGGTGGCGCCCCGGTCGGATCCGGACGACGGTGCGGTACGGCGGTGGGACCCCACGGGAAGCCGCGCTCCTTCCACTGGCGGACGGGAAACGCGGCAGACAGTAGCCGTCACGGCGTCGGGCGGACCCTTGGCCGAGGCGACCGCGCACAGTGACGCCCCGCCTGTGACCTGCGTCGGAGGCGGGGCGTGGGGAAGATCGACGGGAGTGCGAATCCCCCGAACGGAGGCGGCTAGACGCGGACGCCGAACATGAACGGGCCGCCGATGGTGTTCATCGACTCGTAGCGCACGACGGTGCCGGTGCGCGGGGCGTGCAGCACCTGGCCGTTGCCCGCGTAGAGACCCACGTGGTGCAGGTCGTTGAAGAAGAAGACGAGGTCGCCGACCTTGAGCTGGCTCATCGAGTAGATCCTGGTGCCCGCGCCGGTCTGCGCCTCGGAGGTGCGCGGGATGCCGACGCCGGCCTGCGCGTACGCCCAGGAGGTCAGGCCGGAGCAGTCGAAGGAGGACGGGCCGGTGGCGCCGTAGACGTAGGGGGTGCCGATCTTGCTCTGGGCGGCGGCGAAGGCGGCGGCGGCGCGGCCGGAGCCGGCCGGGACGTTGACGGAGAGTGCCTCGCGCTCGCTGGTGCGGGTGGCGCGGCTCTCCTCCTGGGCGATCTCGGCCTTCTCCGCCGCGGTGAGGCTGTTGAGCAGCTTCTGCGCGGAGGAGAGCTTGCCCTGGACTTCCTTCTTCTTCTTGCCCAGTTCGGTGCGGGTGGCGGAGAGGTCCTCGAGCTTCTCGGAGGCCTCGGAGCGCTGCTGGGCGAGCTCGCGCTGCTTCCCCTGGATCTCCTTCAGCGCGTCGACCTGCTGGGCGCTCAACTGGTCGAGGGTGGACGCCTTGTCGAGGTAGTCGTCCGGGTCGGCGGAGAGGAAGAGCTGGACGGAGGGGTCGATGCCGCCGTTGCGGTACTGGGCGCTGGCCATCGAACCGAGGCCGTCGCGCAGCTCGTTGAGCTCCTGCTGGCCCTTGGCGACGTTGTCCTGGATGGTGGAGATCTCCTTCTGGAGCTTCTCCTGCTTCTCCTTGGCCCCGTTGTACTTCTCGGTGGCCTGCTCCGCCTGCTCGTAGAGCTTGTCGACCTTGGCCTTGACCTCGTCCTTGCTCGGCTTCTCGCTCGGGGCGGCGTTGGCGGCCTGTGAGCTCATGACGACGGCAGCTGCGGCAGCGGTGGTGAGCACGGTGACGCGTGCGCGGCTCGGCTGCTTGGGACGACGGTGGGACGCCACGGAGACGAGCTCCTTCTCGAGAGTGATCGCGCGAGCGAGGGTTCGAAGGGAGACCTTAGTGATTCTCTTGTGATCAGTTCAAATCCCTGGACGAGAAATCTCCGTCACAGCGGGTTTATTCGCTCCGAACTCACCTGCAGTGACGCCTCTTTGACGCTACGTTGCGTGACGGTTCCGTCAATTCGGTCATAGGCCCTGTACGTTGCGCGAGGTACGGATGTGAATGAGGTGTGAGGTAAGCCTTTTGAGGGAGGTTTCGCGCGCGCCGCTTCGGAAGCGCTACGCGAGCCGCTTCAGGAGCACCGCCGAGGCGACCGGGCGGGCGCCCGCGCGGGCCACTCCGTCGGCGACCTCACGGTCGGTGGAGGCGACGATGACGGGCCGGCCCGGCGGCTCGGCGCGCACCAGCTGGCGGATCAGCTCGTCGGCGGTGACGCCCGGCTTGGAGAACAGCACCCGCACGCCGCGCGGCGGGGCGAGCAGCACCGGCGCGGCCAGTTCGGCGCCGTCGAAGACACAGGTCACCTCGGCGCCGGTCTGGGCGGCGAGCTGGGCGAGCTGGCCCAGCAGGCGCAGGCGCTGCTTCTCCAGGGGCATCTGGGGATAGCCGGTCTTGGTGACGTTGTAGCCGTCGACGACCAGATGCGCCTGCGGCAGCGCCAGCAGCTGGTCGAGGATGGCCGGGTCGTGCTCGGACAGCGCGCGGGCGGCGATGTCCTTCGGGGTCATGCGGCCGGGCTCGACGGCGTCCACGGTCTCGGCGGGCCGGACGGACACGGGGGGCAGCGCCAGCTCCCGGCGGAGCCCCTGGGCGGCGTCCAGCACGGTGTCCAGCAGCAGCCGGACCCGCATGTCCTCCACGCTGCGGCCCTCCCGGGCGGCCCGGCGGGCGGCCTCCAGCGCGGCCTCGGTCTCCCCCAGCCGGGCCTTGAGGCGCCGGCTCTCGCTCTCGGCGGCCGACACCTGGGCCTGGCCCTCGGCACGCACGGTCTCCATCTCGCCCCGCAGCTTGCGCGCGGCGGCCTCGCCGCGCCTGACGTCGCTGAGGGCGGAGCGCAGCTTGCGGTGCAGCGACTCGGCTTCCTTCTTCGCCGCCTCCAGCTCGGTGCGCAGCCGCTCGGTCTCGGACCTGGTGTGCTCACGGGCCCGGTCGAGTTCGGCGCGCAGCCGCTCCAGCTCGGCCCTGGTCTCCTCGTCGGCGCGCTCGGCGTCGGCGCGCTGGACCTCCTCGCCGGCGGCGGTCACCAGCTTGACCCAGCCGGGCGGGCGGAGCACATAGGCCGCGGCCGCCACGTCGAGCGGGTCCGCGGCCGGGGGCGGGGAGCCGGAGTCGAGGGCGCCGGTCAGCTCCGGCTGGGCCTCTCTGAGTTTCTCCCCGATGCGCTGCCGGAACACCGGATCGGTCTCCAGGGCCGCGGCCATGGCGTTGCCGGCGAACTTGGCGCGGCGGTTCGGGGCGAAGCGCGCGTACTGCCGCAGCTGGGCGGGCAGCTCCACGACCGTGAGCCCGCCGAAACCGTCGGCGACGATCTGGACGACCTTGCGGCGCACTCCGTCGGGCAGCGGACGGTCGAGCACCTCGGCGGCGCCGTCCTGCGGCCCCCCGCCCGTGGTCTCCACCATCCGTCACACCCCCATGCCTGTGTGCGGCCCCGTGCGGGGTCGCCGTCAGCGGGGCCTGCTCCCGCTCAGGAGCCGGCGCCCGGCCTGTCCACGAGTTCCACCTGGTCCACGGCGTTGCACCAGCGGCACCGCACCGACTCGATGGTCTCATCGAGCACCTCGCGCTCCTCGACCCTGGGCTCTCCGGCCAGATCGAGGTGCACGTACTCGACGACCTTCGACGAGCGGGTCACGTCGAAGCGGGTGAGGTTGCCGCACAGGGTGCAGCGCCACCGCGTCGAGGCGGTCGGCAGAGGAACCGTCATCGTGGCTGTTCGCCTTCCTTCCAGTGTCCGTGACGCACCGGCTCCCCGGTGCGTATGGCTCGTAACCCTACGGCCTGGCGGACGCCCGCCGCCCGCCCGTCCACGGCGGCGAGGCGGTCTGTGCGGTTGCGTCCGGTTACGTCATGCTCTGTATTCATGATCCGCAACTGGGGCGCGTCGGCCGCCGGGGCGATCCGGGGCACCTCCGCGCCGGTGACCCACACCCTCATCGTGCTGTGCTGCCTGGTCTTCCTGATCGGGCCGGCCTCCGGCCTGCATCCGGCCCACGGCACCGGTGAGGAGCTGCTGGACGCGCAGAGGGCCTATTTCCGGCGCTGGGGCGTCATCCCCGCAGACCTGTTCGAAGGATCCCCCGGTGCCCTCCTCACCCCTGCCACGGCGCTGTTCGTGCACGGCGGCTGGGTGCACCTGCTCGGCAACATGCTGTTCCTCCACGTCTTCGGAGCGATGGCCGAGGCACGGATGGGCCGGGTGCGGTTCACCCTGTGCTACGCCGGCTGCGGCTACCTCGCGCTGCTGGGGTACGCCGCCGCCAACGCGGACTCCGAGCGGTCCCTGGTCGGCGCCTCCGGGGCGATCTCGGCGGTGCTCGGCGCGTTCCTCTTCCTGTTCCCCCGGGCCCGGGTGACCAGCCTGCTGCCGTTCCTGTTCTTCCTGCCGGTGCGCCTGCCGGCGTGGGTGGTGCTGCCGTTCTGGGCGGCGCTGCAGTGGGCGGCGGCGGGGCGGGCGGGCGCGGGGCCCGGGGTGGCGTACCTGGCGCACCTGATCGGGTTCGGGCTGGGCTTCGGCTACGCGTGGGGGCGTTTCGGCGGGGCGACTACAGTGAGGACCGCCCCTGCTCCGGCCCCCGAGGGAGAGAACCAGCCGTGATCACCGCGATCGTCCTCATCAAGACCAGTGTGGACCGGATCCCCGAGATCGCGGAGCGGATCGCCGCGCTGGACAGCGTCAGCGAGGTCTTCTCCGTCACCGGCACCTACGACCTGATCGCCATGGTGCGGGTCCGTGAGCACGAGGACCTGGCGGAGGTCATCCCCGGCCGGATCAGCAAGATCCCGGGCGTCGAGGGCACCGACACGCACGTGGCGTTCCGTACGTACTCGCAGCACGACCTGGAGGCGGCGTTCGCCATCGGGCTGGACAGCTGACGCTCCTCAACGCCGGAGAGGCTGAAACTCAGCCTCTCCGGCGTTGAGGAGCGGGGTCCGGGGCGGAGCCCCGGGTTCGGGACGGGAAGGGGCGGCGGGGCGAGGATCCCTCAGGCGGACGTGTCCGGGACGCAGCGGCCGTCCACCGTGCGGTAGCTCCAGCGGGCGCCGTCCCGCACGAGTTCGCGCACCGCGCGCACGAAGCGCTCCACGTGCTCGTCCGGCGTGCCCGCGCCGAAGCTGACCCGGACGGCGTCGAAGGACTTCCCGCCGGGCGCCGCCCCGGGGGCGCCGCACTCGCCCCGGGTCCCCGGGTCGCCGCCGAGCAGCGTGCGCACCAGCGGGTGCGCGCAGAACAGTCCGTCGCGCACGCCGATGCCGTACTCGGCGGAGAGCGCGGCGGCGAAGTGGGAACCGTTCCAGCCCTCGACGACGAAGGAGAGCACGCCGACGCGCGGGGCGTCGTCCCCGAACAGGGACAGGAACCGCACCTCGGGCACGTCCGCGAGCCCTTCGCGCACCACGCGGATCAGCTCCTTCTCGCGGGCGACCAGGGCGTCGAACCCGGCCTCGGTGAGCGCCTTGCAGGCGGAGGCGACGGCGTGGGCGCCGATGACGTTGGGCGAGCCGGCCTCGTGGCGGGCGGCGCCCTCGTGCCACTCCACGTCCACTCCCCCGTCCGCGCGCCGGGTGACCGTGCGGCTGGCGCCGCCGCCCGCGAGGTAGGGCCCGGCCTCCCGGAGCCAGTCGGCGCGGCCGGCCAGCACCCCGGAGCCGAAGGGCGCGTACAGCTTGTGCCCGGAGAAGGCGACCCAGTCGACGTCCAGGTCCCGCACGCTCACCGGGTGGTGCGGGGCGAGCTGGGCGGCGTCCAGCACGATCCGGGCGCCGTGCGCGTGTGCGGCGGCGGCCAGCTCCCGTACGGGCCACAGCTCGCCGGTGACGTTGGAGGCGCCGGTGACGCAGACCAGGGCGGGGCCGTGCGGGTCGCGGTCGGCGAGGGCGCGCTCCAAGGTCTCCACGGCCTGCCGGGGGCTGCGCGGGGCGTCCAGGTAGGTGACCCGCGCGTTGCTCCCCCTGCGCCCTGCGGCGTGGGGGGACCCCCAGGGCAGCAGGGAGGCGTGGTGCTCGGTCTCGAAGACGAAGACCTCGCAGCCGTCGGGGAGCGCCGCGGCGAGCAGGTTGAGCGAGTCGGTGGTGGACCGGGTGAACACCACCTGATCGCCGGTACGGCAGTCGAGGAACTCGGCGACGGTCCGGCGGGCGTTCTCGAACAGGTCGGTGGAGAGCTGGGAGAGGTACCCGGCGCCCCGGTGGACGCTGCCGTAGTACGGCGCGTAGGCGGCCACGTCGTCCCACACCCGCTGGAGGGCGGGGGCGCTGGCGGCGTAGTCGAGGGCGGCGTAGGCGACCTCGCCGCCGGTGACGAGGGGGACGGTGACGTCCTGGCCGAGGACGGGCAGCGGGGCACGGACGGACGGGGCGGCGGCAGCAGTGGAGACGGACATGACGGAGCTCCCGGTGAGGCGGGCGGAACCCCCGCGCGAGCGCGCGTCGCTCGAGCGCGGAGGGAAGGGTGAAAGGGGTGCGCGGAGGCGGGGCTCGGCGGCCCTAGCGCATTCGCTTGCTCACGGAAGACTCCTCGACGACCAGGACCCCTGGCGTGCGAGGGGTCCGCGCTTGCCGTGCGCCTTGCTGCTCACGGCCCGGTCTTCACCCGGGGCACCCCGCCACGGACGGAGGGTTGCCGGACAGCCGGCCGGGGCCTGATGGCTGTCACTCATGACCTGGACAGGAAAGTACGGGAAACGATCGACGTCCCGCAACCCGTGTCCGGATCGCGGGACGTCGTACGCGTCCCGCGGCTACGCGTTGCTGACGGCCACCCAGCGCTCCAGGACCCGCTTGGCGGCCCCCGAGTCGATCGACTCGGCCGCCTTCGCCATCCCGGCGCGGATCTGCTCCGTCAGGGTGCCGTCGCCCGGCTCCAGGGCCACCAGCGCCGCCGCCGAGTTCAGCAGCACCGCGTCCCGCACGGGACCGGGTTCGCCGTCGAGGAGCCGGCGGGCGACCTCGGCGTTGTAGGAGGCGTCGGCGCCGCGCAGCGCCTCCACGGGCACCAGCTCGATGCCGACGTCACGCGGGTCGAAGGCCTCCTCCTCGACCTCGCCGTCGCGGACCACCCACACCCGGGAGGTGGCGGTGGTCGTCAGCTCGTCCAGGCCGTCGTCGCCGCGGAACACCAGCGAGGAGTGACCGCGTCCGGCGAAGACGCCGGCGATGATCGGGGCCATCCGGGCGTCGGCCACGCCGATGGCCTGCGACCGCACCTTGGCCGGGTTGGTCAGCGGGCCCAGGAAGTTGAAGACCGTCCGCACCCCGAGCTGGCCGCGCGCCGCCGCGACGTGGCGCAGCGCCGGGTGGAACTTCACCGCGAAGCAGAAGGTGATCCCGGCCTCCTCGGCGACCTCGGCGACCCGTCGCGGGGTCAGTTCCAGGTTGACGCCGAGCTTCTCCAGGACGTCGGAGGCGCCGGACGCGGAGGAGGCGGCCCGGTTGCCGTGCTTGACGACCTTCGCGCCGGTGCCGGCCACGACGATCGAGGACATCGTGGAGATGTTCACCGTCCTGGCGCCGTCCCCGCCGGTGCCGACGATGTCGACGGTGGCGCCCGGCACCTCGATCACGTTGGCGTGGTCGTACATCGCCCGTACGCAGCCGGTGATCTCCTCGACGGTCTCGCCCTTGGCCCGCAGGGACACCGCGAACCCGGCGATCTGCGCGTCGGTCGCCTCGCCGCGCATGATCAGGTCCATCGCCCAGGCGGTGTCGTCGGCGGACAGGTCCCGGCCGTCCAGCAGTCCGTTCAGCAGGGCGGGCCAGGAGCGGCCCGCCGCGGTGTCGCCTCCAGCGGGGGTCACAGCGCTCATGGCCGCTCCTGATGGTCGGAAGAAGAAGGGTCCGGGAGCCCGGCGGGGCCCCGGACTCCACCCTATCCAGCTCCGGGGACGGCGAAGGGCCCCCGTCCGCAGAACGGACGGGGGCCCTTCGCCGTCGTGTGGCGACTGAGGTGAGGCGCGGAAGGTGATCAGTGGTGGCCGTGGCCGCTCGTGATCTCCTTGTACTCCTCGACGGTCGGCTTCGGAATCTGGGACTCCTCGCCGTAGTAGCCCTTGCTCAGCTTGGCGCGCAGCTTCTCGGTCGCCTTCACCTTGCGCCGGACGCCGTTCTCGTCGACCGTCGGGCCGATCTCGACCGGCTTGTACTGCTCGTGCGCCGTGAGGGTGTACATCTGCTCCTGGCTGAGCGGCTCGTGCACCTCGATGAACTCACCGTGCGGCAGGCGCTTGATGATGCCCGACTCGCGGCCGTGCAGCACCTTCTCCTTGTCCCGGCGCTGGAGGCCGAGGCAGATCCGCTTGGTGACGACGAACGCGATGACCGGGCCCACGAAGAAGCCGATGCGGACGAACCAGGTGACCGCGTTGATCGAGAGGTTGAAGTGGGTGGCGAAGATGTCGTTGCCACCGCCGATCAGCATGATCATGTACGCCGTGACCCAGGCGACGCCGAAGGCCGTACGGGTCGGGGCGTTGCGCGGCCGGTCCAGGATGTGGTGCTCGCGCTTGTCCCCGGTGATCCAGGACTCGATGAACGGGTAGAGCGCGATGATCGCCAGGAAGAGGCCGAAGACCACCAGCGGGACGAAGACGCCCAGGACCAGGGTGTGGCCCCAGAAGTTGATCTCCCATCCGGGCATGGCGCGGACCAGGCCCTCGGCGAAGCCCATGTACCAGTCGGGCTGGGCGCCCGTGGAGACCATGTCCGGCCGGTAGGGGCCCAGAACCCAGATCGGGTTGATGGTCGCGATGCCGGCGATCAGGGCGGTGAAGCCGAAGACCAGGAAGAAGAAGCCTCCCGCCTTGGCCATGTAGACCGGCAGCAGCGGCATGCCCACGACGTTCTTGTTGGTCCGTCCGGCACCCGCGAACTGCGTGTGCTTGTGGTAGAAGACCAGGATCAGGTGGGCGACCACCAGGCCGAGCATGATGCCCGGCAGCAGCAGGATGTGGATCGAGTAGAACCGCGCGACGAAGTCGGTGCCGGGGAACTCTCCGCCGAACAGGAACATCGAGATGTACGTGCCGACGATCGGCACGGACAGGATCGCGCCCTGGGTGAAGCGGACACCGGTTCCGGAGAGCAGGTCGTCCGGCAGCGAGTAACCGGTGAAACCGGTGAACATGCCGAGGACGAACAGCAGGAAGCCGAACAGCCAGTTGATCTCACGCGGCTTGCGGAACGCGCCGGTGAAGAACACGCGCATCATGTGCACGAACATGCCGGCCAGGAAGATGACCGCGGCCCAGTGGTGGATCTGCCGGATCAGCAGACCGCCACGGACGTCGAAGCTGATGTCCAGCGTGGACTTGTAGGCCTCGCTCATCAGCTGGCCCTGCAGCGGGACGTAACTGCCGTGGTACTCCACCTCGTTCATCGACGGGTGGAAGAACAGCGTCAGGTACACACCCGTGAGGATGATGATGAGGAAGCTGTAGAGGCAGATCTCGCCCAGCATGAAGGACCAGTGGTCCGGGAAGATCTTGCGCATGTTGGCCTTGGCCAGGGAGTAGATCCCCAGCCGGCCGTCGGCCCAGTCGGCGACGCGTTCGCCGGCCGGCGCCTTCCCGCGCGAACGGGACTCGGGGGTCGTCGTAGTACTCATCCGCGCTCCCAGAAGGCAGGACCGACGGGCTCGTCGAAGTCGCCGAGCGCTTCGAGGTAGCCCTCGTCGTTCACGCCGATGCGCAGCTGCGGCAGGGCGTGGCCGGCGGGACCGAAGATCACCCGGGCACCGTCGGCGAGGTCGAAGGTGGACTGGTGGCAGGGGCACAGGACGTGGTGCGTCTGCTGCTCGTACAGGGAGATCGGGCAACCCACGTGGGTGCAGATCTTCGAGTACGCGAGGATCCCCTCGTGTCCCCACTCCATCGTGCGCTTGTCCTTGATGTCGTCCGGCTTGATCCGGACCAGCATCAGGGCGGCCTTGGCGATCTCGTTCTGGAAACCGTGCTCGTCCTCCTCCAGGCCCTCGGGCTTGGCGAAGGTCAGCGAACCGGTGATGAGGTCGGACGGCCGCAGCGGCTCGTTGGTGTTCATGTTGACGAGCAGCTTGCCCTTGCCCCACAGGGTGTGGCGCAGCTTGGTCTCGGGCAGCGGGCCGAGCTCGCGCAGCAGCACGACGCCGGACAGCGGCACCAGGGTGAGCGCGCCGAACATGGTGGTGCGGATCAGCTTGCGGCGGCCCAGCTGCGACTCCTTGGCACCCTGCCGGAAGTCGTCCATGACCTTGGACCGGAGCTCCTGCGGCGCCTCGATGGCGTGCCGCTCGTCGGTCAGCTCCTCGTCGGACATCAGGGTGCGGGCCCAGTGGACCGCGCCCGCGCCGATGGCGAACAGCGCGATGCCGAGCGTCACGCCGAGCGCGAAGTTCAGGGCGCCGATGTGACCCAGCGGGAAGATGTAGACGATCTTCTCCACCGGGATCGCCACGAACGAGGCGATGAAGCCGACGGTGGCCAGCATCGACAGCGTGAACAGCAGGGCGACCGCGCGCTCGGACCGCTTGGCGGCCCGCTCGTCGACGTCCTGGATCCGGTGCTCATGGGGCGGCAGGCCCGGGTCGGCGAACGGGTTCTTCTCGTCCGCGACCTTCACCGCGCCGTGGGCGGTGTCCTGCGCTGCGGGCAGGTTCTCTTCGGGAATGTCTTGGCTACTCATGACTTCTTGGCCTTTGCGGTCCGAGCGGCGACCCACACAGCGACGGCGATCAGTCCGCCGAGACCGAAGATCCAGCCGAACAGGCCCTCGCTGACCGGGCCCAGCCCGCCCAGCGACATGCCGCCCGGGCTCTCGGACTGGTCGGTGTTGACCTCGCCCAGGTACGCGATGATGTCCTTCTTGTTCTGCTCCGACAGCGTGCTGTCGGGGAAGGAGGGCATGTTCTGCGGGCCGGTGAGCATGGCCTCGTAGATGTGCTTGGGGGCGACGTCCTCCAGGGTGGGGGCGTACTTGCCGTGCGTGAGCGCACCGCCCTTGCCGGTGAAGTTGTGGCACTGCGCGCAGTTGTTGCGGAACAGTTCGCCGCCCTTGGCGATGTCGGCGCCCTGGGGGCCGTACTGCTCCTCGGTGGGCACGGCCGGGCCGGCGCCCAGGGAGGCGATGTACGCCGCCAGCTGGTCGATCTCGGCCTGCGTGTAGACGGCCGGCTTGACGGGGGCCTGTGCGGCCTGCGAGGTGGCGGCCGGCATGCGGCCGGTGCTCACCTGGAAGTCGACGGCGGCGGCGCCCACGCCCACCAGGCTCGGGCCGTCGGAGGTGCCCTGACCGCCGGTGCCGTGGCAGCTGGCGCAGCCGACCGCGTAGAGCTTCTTGCCCTCCTCGATGGTGAGGGACTGGGCGGTTTCGTCGGCCTGCGCCTTGTCCGCGGGTGCGAACACGGCGTAGAGCCCCCCGGTGCATGCCAGCGCGAGGAGTAGGACGACGAGCGCCGCCAGCGGATGGCGTCGTCGTGCGGAGAGCTTTTTCACGGATTACCCCGGTGTCAGGATCTTCTGCGTCGATGCTTCTGGTTGGTGCGCCCACGAGGAGCGCGCGGTTGCGGGTCCGGCTACTTGATCATGTAGATCGTGGCGAAGAGGCCGATCCAGACGACATCGACGAAGTGCCAGTAGTAGGACACGACGATGGCCGCGGTCGCCTGCTCGTGAGTGAACCTCTTGGCCGCGTAGGTTCGGCCCAGGACCAGCAGGAAGGCGATGAGACCGCCCGTCACGTGCAGGCCGTGGAAGCCGGTGGTCAGGTAGAACGCCGAGCCGTACGGGTCGGAGGAGAGGGACAGGCCCTCGTGCTTGACCAGCTCGGTGTACTCGAAGACCTGACCGCCGATGAACACCGCGCCCATGATGAAGGTGACGATGAACCACATCCGGAGCTTCTTCACGTCACCGCGCTCGGCGGCGAAGACGCCGAGCTGGCAGGTGAGGGAGGAGAGCACCAGGATCGTGGTGTTCGTCGCCGAGAACGGGAAGTTCAGCAGGTCGGCCTTCTCCGACCAGAAGTCGGGTCCCGTCACCGATCGCAGGGTGAAGTACATCGCGAAGAGGGCCGCGAAGAACATCAGCTCGGAACTCAGCCAGATGATGGTTCCGACGCTGGTGAGGTTCGGTCGGTTGACCGACGGGTGCGCGTGCCCGGTATCTACTGTCGTTGCTGTCGCCACGCCGACATTATGTCGGTCGCTTATCCCGCCCTCACTCCCGGGGGTGCCGTTCGGTGTGTTCAGCCCTCCTGGACTGCCCGTATGGCCCATCCGGAGGCCGCGACGGGGCCGTTTCGAAGGTGCGTCCGAACCAGTGTTGACAGACGGTCGGAGGGGGTAGCATCCGCGCCATCGGTACCCGAAGTTCCCGACAGAGCCGTGCCCTCTCTCTTACGCGTGGAGGAACAATGCAGGCGACCGCCACGGTGCTGGTCTACAGCGACGACGCCAACACCCGGGAGCAGGTGCGGCTCGCCACCGGGCGGCGGCCGGCGCCGGACGTGCCCGTCGTGGAGTTCGTGGAGTGCGCGACCCCGGCGGCCGTGCTGGCGGAGCTCGACCGGGGCGGCATCGACGTGTGCGTGCTGGACGGCGAGGCCGTGCCGATGGGGGGCATGGGGATGTGCCGGCAGATCAAGGACGAGGTGTTCGACTGCCCGCCGGTGCTCCTGCTGATCGGGCGGCCGCAGGACGCGTGGCTCGCCACGTGGAGCCGGGCGGAGGCGGCGGTCACCCTGCCGGTGGAGCCGGTGGAGTTCGCCTCGGCGCTGGCTTCGCTGCTGCGGCGGAAGCACCTGCAGAGCGCCTAGGGACCAGGTCCCTCCTGTGACGCGGCGACCGCGGGTCCGTCGTGGCCGGTCCGCGCCCCTTTCGGGGCGCTACACGGTCGTCGGGCGGAGGCGTGCGGCCTCGCCGGTGCCCCGGGGCGTGCTGCCGGCCACCAGGGCGCTGCCCGCCCGCCACTCGGCCCAGTCGAGGTTCCAGTCGCCGTAGCCGTTGCCGAAGGGTTCCATCGTGTCGCCGTCCGAGTTCTCGACCGTGACGACGTCGCCCTCGCGGACGGTGTCGAAGAACCACTGCGCGTCCTCGGTGCTCATGCCGACACAGCCGTGGCTGACGTTGTCGTAGCCCTGGGAGCCGACGGACCAGGGGGCGGCGTGCACGTACTCGCCGCTCCAGGTCACCCGGGTGGCGAACTCGACGTCCATGTCGTACGACTCCGTCGAGCCCTCGGCGATGCCGACGGTGGTGCTGCGCATACGTACGAGGCGTTCCTTGGCGAGCACGACCTTGACGCCGTTGCGGGTCTCGAAGCCGGGCTTGCCGGTGGTGACGGGGATCTGCTTGATCTCCTCGTCGTTCTTGTAGACCGTCAGCCGGTGCTCGGCGGCGTCGGTGACGGCTATCACCCGGTCGCCGGTGCGGATCGTCAGGGGCTTGGACCTGCCGCCCCGCAGCCGGTCGTTGACCTTGACGCCCTCCAGGGCGCTGCGCACGCTGACGGTGGCGTGGGCGGGCCAGTAGTCCCGGGGGCGGTAGTGCAGCTTCTTGTCGTCCACCCAGTGCCAACCGCCGGACACGGCGGGGGTGGACTCGACCGTCAGGGCGCGCTCCACGACGGCCCGCTGGGCGCGGTCCTTGACGGGTGCGCTCAGCTCGGCGGTGAGGGGCTGGCCGACGCCGTACGTGCCCGCCCCGGGGCCGAAGGTGACGGCCAGGCGCTTGGCGGCGGTGGCGGCGGGTCCGCCGGTGGTGAAGGTGAGGACCCTGCGGCCGGGCGCCCCGTCCTCGTCCTCGGTGCTCACCCGGACCGTGTAGCGGGCGTGGGCGGCCAGCGGGGAGGTGCTGTGCCAGCGGCTGCCGTCGGCGGCCAGTTCGCCCGTCACACGGCGTCCCGAGGCGTCCACGGCGGTGACGTCCGTGATGCGCCCGTCGGGGTCCTCGGCGACGATCTCCAGGGGTTCGTCGGGGTCGGCCTTCCCGCCGTCCTCCACGGACCCGCTGAAGGAGATCCGGTCCGCCGCGTCGTAGGGCTCCGCGGACAGCGGGTCGCCGTCGGAGGAACAGCCCGCGACGCCCGCGCCGAGGGCGATCACCAGCAGCGCGCGGCCGACGACGCGGCTCCGCCCGGCGCCCGCGCTACGAGGGGACTCGATGCGTCTCATGGCCTCACGCTAGGAACCCGCGCCCTTCCCGGCTCACCGGACGGTCCGAACGGGTGAGACGACGACGAGGGGCCCGGGCCCTCCTGGTGGAGAGTCCGGGCCCCTCGGGGGCGACGCCCTTGTTACTGGGTGCGGTTCTCACCGCGGTAGTACTCGAAGACCCAGCCCCAGAGGCCGATCAGGAGCAGCGGCGCCGAGAAGTACATCAGCCACCAGCCGATCGCGACGCCCATGAAGGCCAGGGCACCGCCCACGGCCAGGGCGAGCGGCTGCCAGCTGTGCGGGCTGAAGAACCCGACCTCGCCGGCGTCGTCGGCGACGTCCGCCTCCTTGTTGTCCTGCGCGCCCACGTCGACCCGCCGGGCCGTGAAGCCCAGGTAGAAGCCGATCATGATGCTCAGGCCGAAGGCCAGGAAGAGGGCGGTGGTGCCGACCGGCTCCTTCGACCACACGCCGTAGACCACGGCGATGAGGAGGAAGAAGAAGCTCAGCCAGATGAACATCTTGCCCTGGATCTTCACTTGCCGGCCTCCTTGCTGCCGGAGAGGGCCTTCTCACCGTGACCGGCGTTCTCGAGCTCGTCGAGCGCGGCGATCTCCGGGTGGTGCAGGTCGAACGCCGGGGATTCGCTGCGGATCTTCGGCAGGGTGAGGAAGTTGTGCCGCGGCGGCGGGCAGGAGGTCGCCCACTCCAGGGAGCGGCCGTAGCCCCACGGGTCGTCGACGGTGACCGGCTTGCCGTACTTGGCCGTCTTCCAGATGTTGTAGAAGAACGGCAGCATCGACATGCCGAGCAGGAACGAGGCGATCGTGGAGACCGTGTTCAGCGCGGTGAAGCCGTCGGCCGCGAGGTAGTCCGCGTACCGGCGCGGCATGCCCTCGACACCCAGCCAGTGCTGGACCAGGAAGGTGCCGTGGAAGCCGACGAACAGCGTCCAGAAGGTGATCTTGCCGAGGCGCTCGTCGAGCATCTTGCCGGTGAACTTCGGCCACCAGAAGTGGAAGCCGGCGAACATCGCGAAGACGACCGTGCCGAACACCACGTAGTGGAAGTGCGCC
>NZ_LGCN01000250.1 GCF_001279005.1 Streptomyces caelestis | reverse complement strand
GCGCCCACCCGTGCCGCCCCAGCGGCACGACTGCCCGTGGGGGCGGCGGTGGGGCTGCCCGTGGGGGCGGCGGTGGGGCTGCCCGTGGGGGCGGCGGTGGTTACGTGAGTTGGTCCGGCAGCGGGGCCTTGTGGGTGACGATGAGGCCCGAGACCGCTCGGGTGAGGGCCACGTACAGGCGGCGCAGGCCGGTGCGTTCGTCCGGTTCGGCGTCCACCACCGCCCGGGGTTCGTCCAGGACCACGTAGTCGTACTCCAGGCCCTTCGCCAGGGAGGCCGGGACCAGGGTCAGGCGGGTGGCGTGGGTGGTCTCCTCGCCGGGGGCGACGTACGTGATGCCCGCCGCGGTCAGCGCCTCGGCCAGTTCCGGGACGCGGACGTCCGCCGCGATCAGGCCCACCGAGCCCTCGTTGCCCAGGAGTTCGCGGCAGGCGGAGACCACGTCGTCCGTTCCCCCGGCCGGGCGGACCTCGAAGAGGCCCGGGTTCTCGCGGATCGACGCCACCGGGGTCAGGCCCGGCGCGATGTGCGGGAGGAGCCGGGAGGCGTAGGTGATGACGTCCGTCGGGACGCGGAAACCGGCCGTCAGCTCCTCGATCACCGCGTCCTGCTTGCCCAGGTGGGTCAGCGCCTCCTCCCAGCTGCGGGTCGCCCACGGGGTGGTGCCCTGGGCCAGGTCGCCCAGGACGGTCGCCGAGCCGGTCGTGCAGCGGCGGCCCACCGCCCGGTACTGCATGGGGGACAGGTCCTGCGCCTCGTCGAGCACCACGTGCCCGAGGGAGTGCGTGCGCTGGATGAGGTCGGCCGCCTCGTCGATCAGCACCGCGTCCGCCGCCGACCACTTCGCCGACTTCACCGAGCGCGCGGGCTTCGTCCACAGGATCGTCTTCTGCTCCTGCGCGTCGAGCACGCCCTCCGCGTGCTCCGCCAGGAACTCCGCGTCGCCCAGCAGCCGGAGCACCAGCTTCGCCGGGTCGACGGCCGGCCAGACCGTCTTCACCGCCGCCTTCACCGCGGCGTTGCGGGCCACCGCGTCCTGGACCCTGTCGTCCGGCGCCTCGCCCGCCCGCTCCATCTGCACCAGCACGGCGTGCGCGATGCGCTGCGGGAGGGCGTCGCGGGCGGCCCCGTAGCGGATGCCCCGGTCGAGCAACTGCCGGACGATCTCCTCCAGTTCGTACGCCGGGACCCGCCAGCGGCGTGAGCCGCGCACGACCACGACCGGCTCGGTGGGCATCGTGACGTGGGAGTAGAGGGCCCTGCGCAGGACCCGCGCCATCCGGGCGTCGCCCTTGACCACCGCCGCCGGCGCCTCGTCCGTCCCGCGCACCTCCACGTGCGCCACCAGGTCGTCCACCGTGGCCTGCGCGACCGTCAGCTCGCCCAGCGCGGGGAGCACCTGCTCGATGTAGTGCAGGAAGGAGCGGTTCGGCCCGACGACCAGCGTGCCGGTGCGGGCCAGCCGCTCGCGGTGGGCGTAGAGGAGGTAGGCGACCCGGTGCAGACCGACGGCCGTCTTCCCGGTCCCGGGGCCTCCCTGCACGCAGACGCTGCCGGACAGCCCGGACCGTACGATCTCGTCCTGCTCGGGCTGGATCGTGGCGACGATGTCCCGCATCGGGCCGACGCGCGGGCGTTCGATCTCCTGCTGGAGCAGCTTGCCGGCGGTGTCCGCCGCGGTGGGGTCGGAGAGGTGCTCGTCCTCGTAGGCGGTGAGGTCGCCGCCGGTGTAGCCGAAGCGGCGGCGCAGCGCGATGTCGTGCGGGTCCTTCTTGGACGCCCGGTAGAACGGCTGCGACACCGGCGCACGCCAGTCGATCACCATCGGGTCGCCGTCCGCGTCGTGCACGTGCCGGCGCCCGATGTAGAAGCGTTCCCCTTCCGCGCCTTCCGCCCGCTCGGCGCCGGGGGAGTGCAGGTAGTCGAGCCGGCCGAAGAACAGCGGGGTGTCGCTGAGGTCGGCCAGCGCCTTGATGCGCTCCTCGATCTGGCGCTCGAGCACGGTCGCGTTGACCCAGTTCGCGGTGACGTCGCCGATGTCGAGGGCCTCGACGTCCTCGCGCATGGCGCGCAGCGCGGAACGGGACGCGGCGAGGTGGGCGCGCTCGCGGGCGAGCGGGTCGTCCGCGGGGGTGGCCGCAGGGGTGGTCGCGGGACTGTCTACGGGTTCGTCTACTGGCGTGGACGCGGACAAGGAGGTGCCTCCGGGGGACCTGCTGCTGGGGTTGCTGCGGCGAAATACCGGCCGGTTTCCGTCCGGACGGCGGCGCTCCGTGAGGGGAGGCGGGCAAGAGCGGAGATTCTAGGGCGCGGGGCCGGTGCGGTCCAAACGGTTTGTGCGCCGGACGGGGACGGACACGGCGGGCACGCTCGTGGCCGTGCCGGTCAGCTCGTACGGGGTGAACCGTCCGCTTCCCGTACGCCGGGCACGCCGGGCACGTCGACCGGCCGCCGCCCCGGTCCCGTGGTCAGCGAGGCGAGCAGGGCGAGCCGCTCGGCGTCCTCGGTCCCCGGCTCGGCGTGGTAGAGCGCGAGCGCCATCCCGTCGGGGCCGTCGACGTCCAGTTTGGACATGGTGAGGTTCAGCCGGCCGACCTGCGGATGGTTCATCCCGATCGGCCCGCCGCCCGGCAGCCGGACGTCGTGGCGCGCCCACACCCGCCGGAACTCCTCGCTGGCCAGGGACAGTTCGCCGACGATCCGGACGACCCGCGGGTCGTCGACGTCGGACCCGAGGCGCCTGCGGAAGCCGGCGACGCACCGGGACGCGGTGTGGGCCCAGTCCGTGTGCAGCGCCTGCTCGGCGGGGTCGAGGAAGAACGACCGGAGCCGGTTCTCCCCCACCCGTAGGCCCGGGACCAGGGCGGTGGCGAGCGCGTTGGCCGCGATCACGTCGAGGGACCTGTCCGTCACGAAGGCCGGCAGCCCGATCGCCCGGAGCAGCTGTGCCGTGGCCGGCGGAACGGTCCGTCGCCGGGGCCGGCGGCGGGTGCGGGGGCGCGGCGCGGCGAGCTGGTGGAGGTAGCCCGTGGCGGTGTCGTCGAGCCGGAGCACCCGGGCCAGCGCGTCGAGGACCTGCGTCGACGGGTTCCGGTCGCGGCCCTGCTCGAGCCGCAGGTAGTAGTCGGAGCTGATGCCGGCGAGCATGGCCACTTCCTCACGGCGCAGCCCCGGGACGCGGCGTATTCCGTGGGCCGGCAGCCCGATGTCCTCGGGCGTCACCAGCTCCCGGCGCGCCCGGAGGTAGTCACCGAGCAGGTTCTCCTCAGGCATGCCCCCATGCTAGGCGCGCGGGGCCGTCCGTCCCTGTCCCTGTCACTCCCAGGATCGGCGGGGACCTGGGCGGGGCGGCCGGGGGCGTGGACGGTGGGGGCATGAGCACTCCGACCACATCCCTCCCCGGCGGCACCTGGACGATGGGCGACCTGACCGTCACCCGGTTCGGTTACGGGGCCATGCAGTTGACCGGCCCCGGCGTGATGGGGCCGCCGGCCGACCGCGACGGCGCGCTCGCGGTGCTGCGCGAGGCCGTACGTCTCGGCATCACCCACATCGACACCGCCGACGCCTACGGGCCGCACGTCACCAACCGGCTGATCCGCGAAGCGCTGCACCCCTACCCCGAGGCGTTGCACATCGTGACCAAGGTGGGCGCGGTCCGCGACGCGCAGGGCGGCTGGCCCCCGGCCCGGGAGCCGGACGACCTGCGCCGGGCCGTCCACGGCAACCTCGAGGCCCTCGGCGTGGAGACGCTGGACCTCGTCAACCTCCGGCTCGGCAACGCCGAGGGCCCGCAGCCCGGCTCGCTCGCCGAGGCCTACGGGACCCTCGTCGAACTCCAGCGGCAGGGCCTGATCCGGCACCTCGGTCTGAGCAACGCCACCGCCGCCCAGATCGCCGAGGCGCAGACCATCGCCCCGTTCGTCTGCGTGCAGAACCTCTACAACCTCGCCCACCGTCAGGACGACGCACTCGTCGACCGGCTCGCCGAACAGGGCATCGCCTACGTGCCCTTCTTCCCGCTCGGCGGCTTCAGCCCCCTGCAGTCGTCGGCGCTCTCCGCCGTGGCCGCCCGGCTCGGCGCCCGCCCGATGTCGGTCGCCCTGGCCTGGCTGCTGCACCGGTCGCCCAACATCCTGCTCATCCCGGGGACCTCGTCGGTGGCGCACCTGCGGGAGAACATCACCGGCGCGGGCCTCGCGCTGTCCGAGGAGGACCTCGCCGAGCTCGACGCGATCGGCCGCTGACCCGCCCCCTAGGGGGCGGGCCGTCCTGCATGGGAGGTACGGGTCGCCCTGGAGACGTACCCGGAGAGCAGGCGGATCGGTCCCTCCGGCCGATGCCCGCCCCGGGGCCGGAGGGCAACCATGGGGACATGAGCGCAGCGACCCTCCACTCCACCACACCGCCGGTGCGGCCGACCGGCGCGGCCTCGTTCCAGGGCGGTCGTCCGCACCGCCTCGGCGACGCCCTGCGCGCCGTGAAGGTGTTCCTCGGCGCCGCCGTCGACGTGATCGTCCTCGGCGAGTACGGCGAGGAGGCGGGCGTTTGCCGCAGGTAGCGCGGCGCGGTCGGCTACTGGTGATCCTGACCCGGTCCGGCGGTCCCGCCCGGGGCCGCTCCGGGTTTCGCGTACAGGACCTCGCGGGCCTGCTCGGCGGAGCGGATCATGGTCTCGGCGATGAAGTCGAGGAAGCGGGCGGCGTTCTCCAGACGCGTGGCGGCCGGTGTGCCGGGCCCCATGACGGCGACGCCCTGCCGTGAGGTCTCGGCGACCTGGGCGGTGGACCGGGCGCTGGCCATCATCGACTGGTACCAGATGTCCTCGTCGAAGCCGTAGCGCTCGCGGCGGCCCTCCTCGCGGTACCGGCGGACGAGGTCCTGGCTCTCCAGGAACGCGATCGCCTTGGAGACGGACGCCGGACTGACCTGCAGGCGCTGGGCGAGTTCGGCGGCGGTGAGGCTCCCGCTGTCGGTGAGGGTCAGACAGGCCATCACCCGGGCCATCATCTTGGGGGTGCCCGACGCTATGAAGACGGTGGTGAGCGTCTCCTCGTACGCGCGCACGGCCTCCGCGTCGCGTCCGTAGTCCTCCGTGAGCGCCTTCGGCCCCCGGGGCGCGGACTGTCTGCGCCGGTGGGCGCGGCGTTCGGTGGCGCGGTGGGCCAGGTCCGCGCGGTAGGCGGTGGGTCCGCCGTTGCGCATCACCTCGCGCGTGATCGTCGAGGTGGGGCGGTCGAGGCGTCTGGCGATCTCCGCGTAGGCGAGCCCGTCGGCCAGCCCCGTCGCGATCTGCTGGCGCTCCTGCTGGGTGAGCCTGCCTCCTGGCAACGCGGTCTCCTTCGTGGTCCGTGATGGCTCCAGCATAGCGTTCACTCTCAATTCATTGCAACGAGTCGAGTTCGTTTGTTGCGTTAGATCTCAAGCCGTTGCAACGATATTACGGCTCTGAGCTGCATGAACTGACTTCCTATGCAACAAACTTGTTGTCGTAATCATGAATGCAACGTAGCGTTTCCGATGTCAGAAACGAAAACCCGAAGGAGCGCACGATGCAGTTCGACACCCCCGCCCCCATCTCGGTCGCCCTCGACGTCCCCGCAGGCCGCGTCCGGTTCATCGCCGCCGACCGGGCCGACACCGTGGTCGAGGTCCTGCCCGCGGACGCCACGAAGAGCCGCGACACGAGGGCGGCGGAGCAGACCAGGGTCGAGTACGGCGACGGCGTCCTGCGGGTCGACGGCCCGCCGGCGAGGAACCAGCTCCTCGGCCCGTCCGGATCCGTCGAGGTCACCGTCCGGTTGCCGGCCGGCTCCCACGTCGAGGCGAAGGCGGCCGCCGCGGAGCTCCGGGGCGTCGGACGGCTCGGCGACGTCACCTTCGAGGGCGCGCAGGGCCCGGTCAAGCTCGACGAGACCGCGAGCGCCCGCCTCGCCGTCCTCGCCGGCGACGTCTCGGTCGGCCGCCTGGGCGGCCCCGCCGAGATCAGCACCCAAAAGGGCGACATCCGCGTCACCGAGGCCGTGCGCGGCACGGTCACGCTGCGCACCGAGCACGGCGACATCTGCGTCGGCGCCGCCCGCGGGGTCTCCGCCTCCCTGGACGCCGGCACCGGCTACGGCCGGGTCCACAACACGCTCAGGAACGCCGACGGCGCCGCCGCCGGCCTGACCGTCCACGCGACCACCGCCTACGGCGACATCACCGCCCGCAGCCTGTGACCACCCGCCGCCCGTAAAGGAGAAAACCCCATGACCGGCTTGGCCATCGCGGCGAACGGGCTGCGCAAGTCCTACGGTGACAAGACCGTGCTCGACGGCGTCGACCTGAACGTCCCGGAGGGAACGATCTTCTCCCTGCTCGGCCCGAACGGCGCCGGCAAGACCACCGCCGTCAAGATCCTCTCCACCCTCGTCACCGCGGACGCCGGCGACCTGCGGGTCGGCGGCCACGACCTCGCCACCGACCCCCGGGCCGTGCGGGCCGCGATCGGCGTCACCGGTCAGTTCTCCGCCGTGGACGGGCTGATCACCGGCGAGGAGAACATGCTCCTGATGGCGGACCTGCACCACCTCTCCCGTGCGCAGGGACGGCGGGTCGCCGCCGAACTGCTGGAGCGGTTCGACCTCGCCGAGGCGGCGAGGAAGCCCGCCTCCACCTACTCCGGCGGCATGAAGCGCCGCCTCGACATCGCCATGACCCTGGTCGGCGAGCCGCGGATCATCTTCCTCGACGAGCCGACCACCGGCCTCGACCCGCGCTCCCGCCACACCATGTGGCAGATCATCCGCGAACTCGTCACCGGCGGCGTCACCGTCTTCCTCACCACCCAGTACCTGGAGGAGGCCGACGAACTCGCCGACCGCATCGCCGTGCTCCACGACGGGAGGATCGCCGCCGAAGGGAGCGCCGGGGAGCTCAAGCGCCTCGTCCCCGGCGGACACGTCCGGCTCCGCTTCACCGACCCGGCCGCCTACCGGGCCGCCGCCTCCGCCCTGCGCGAGGCCTCCCGGGACGACGACGCCCTCGCCCTGCAGATCCCCAGCGGCGGCAGCCAGCGCGAGCTGCGCGCCGTCCTCGACCGGCTCGACACCGCCGGCGTCGAGGCGGACGAGCTGACCGTGCACACCCCCGACCTCGACGACGTGTTCTTCGCCCTCACCGGCGGCGCCGCCGTCCCCGCCCCCTCCAAGGAGGCCGTCCGATGAGCACCCTCGCCCTGGCCGTGCGCGACTCGTCCACGATGCTGCGCCGCAACCTCCTGCACGCGCGGCGCTACCCGTCGCTCACCCTGAACCTGCTGCTCACGCCGGTCATGCTGCTGCTGCTCTTCGTCTACGTCTTCGGCGACGTGATGAGCGCGGGCATCGGCGGCGAAGGCGCGGACCGCTCCGACTACATCGCCTACATCGTGCCGGGCCTGCTGCTGATGACCATCGGCTCCACCACGATCGGCACCGCGGTGTCCATCTCCATGGACATGACCGAGGGCATCGTCGCCCGCTTCCGCACGATGGCCATCCACCGGGGCTCCGTGCTCATCGGGCACGTCGTCGGCAGCGTGCTGCAGTCGGTCGCGAGCGTGGTCCTCGTCGGCGCCGTGGGCGTGGCCATCGGCTTCCGCTCCACGGACGCCACGGCCCTGGAGTGGCTGGCCGCGTTCGGACTGCTCGTGCTGTTCGCCCTGGCGCTCACCTGGATCGCGGTCGGCATGGGCCTGGTCAGTCCGAACGCCGAGGCGGCCGGCAACAACGCGATGCCGCTGATCCTGCTGCCGCTCCTGTCCAGCGCCTTCGTCCCGGTCGACGGGATGCCGGGCTGGTTCCAGCCGGTCGCCGAGTACCAGCCCTTCACGCCCGCCATCGAGACCCTGCGCGGACTGCTGCTCGGCACGGAGATCGGCCACCACGGGTGGCTGGCGGTGGCCTGGTGCCTGGGCCTGGCGGTACTCGGCTACTTCTGGTCGACCGCCACGTTCGCCAAGGACCCGAAATAGCCCCCTGCCCCACGCCCCCATGAGGGAACGAGTCGCGTCCCGCCCGGGGCGGCGCACGCCGGCACCGCGTCGGCGTCCGCCGCCCCGCCGGCGTTCTGGGCCGTCCGCCGCCGGGGCGCGTGCGCGGGCCGCCGGTCAGCTCTCGGCCAGCAGCTCGTCCGCGTCCATGATCCGGTACGCGTACCCCTGCTCCGCCAGGAACCGCTGGCGGTGCGCCGCGAAGTCCTGGTCGATGGTGTCCCGGGCGACCACGGAGTAGAAGTGGGCCTGGTGCCCGTCGGCCTTGGGGCGGAGCACCCGGCCGAGCCGCTGCGCCTCCTCCTGCCGCGACCCGAAGGTGCCCGACACCTGGATGGCGACCGTGGCCTCCGGCAGGTCGATCGAGAAGTTCGCGACCTTGGACACCACCAGGACGTTGATCTCGCCCTGCCGGAACGCGTCGAACAGCTTCTCCCGCTGGGCGTTCGACGTCTCACCCTTGATCACCGGCGCGTCCAGGTGCTCGCCCAGCTCGTCCAGCTGGTCGATGTACTGCCCGATGACGAGGATCTGCTGCCCCGCGAACCGCCGGACGATCGCCTCCGTCACCCTCTGCTTGGTCGCCGTCGTCGAGCAGAACCGGTACTTCTCCTCCTGCTCCGCCGTCGCGTACGCCAGCCGCTCGGAGTCGGTGAGGCTGACCCGGACCTCCACGCAGTCGGCCGGGGCGATGTAGCCCTGCGCCTCGATCTCCTTCCACGGCGCGTCGAACCGCTTCGGGCCGATCAGCGAGAACACGTCCGACTCGCGGCCGTCCTCGCGCACCAGGGTCGCGGTCAGGCCGAGCCGCCGCCGGGCCTGGAGGTCGGCGGTGAACTTGAAGACGGGGGCGGGCAGCAGGTGCACCTCGTCGTAGAGGATCAGGCCCCAGTCCCGGGAGTCGAACAGCTCCAGGTGGGGGTAGATCCCCTTCCGCTTCGTCGTCAGCACCTGGTAGGTGGCGATGGTGACGGGACGGATCTCCTTCCGCGTCCCGCTGTACTCGCCGATCTCGTCCTCGGTCAGCGAGGTGCGCCTCACCAGCTCGTGCTTCCACTGGCGGGCCGAGACGGTGTTGGTGACCAGGATCAGCGTGGTCGACTTCGCCTGCGCCATCGAGCCGGCGCCGACCAGCGTCTTGCCCGCGCCGCAGGGCAGGACGACCACACCGGAGCCGCCGTGCCAGAAGTTCTCCACGGCCTGCTTCTGGTACGGGCGCAGCGCCCACCCGTCCTCGACCAGCTCGATGGGGTGCGCCTCGCCGTCCACGTACCCGGCGAGGTCCTCGGCCGGCCAGCCCAGCTTCAGCAGCGTCTGCTTGATCTGCCCGCGCTCCGAGGGGTGCACGATCACCGTGTCGGGGTCGATGCGGGCGCCGACCAGCGGGGCGATCCGCTTGGAGCGCAGCACCTCCTCCAGGACCGGCCGGTCGGTGCTGGTCAGGACGAGGCCGTGCGCCGGGTGCTTGACCAGGCTGAGCCGGCCGTAGCGGTCCATGGTGTCGGCGATGTCGACGAGCAGCGCGTGCGGCACCGGGTAGCGGCTGTACTGCACCAGCGCGTCCACGACCTGTTCGGCGTCGTGTCCGGCCGCCCGCGCGTTCCACAGGCCGAGCGGGGTCACCCGGTAGGTGTGGATGTGCTCGGGCGCCCGCTCCAGCTCGGCGAACGGCGCGATGACCCGACGGCAGTCGTCGGCCTGCTCGTGGTCGACCTCGAGGAGCAGAGTTTTGTCGGACTGGACGATGAGCGGACCATTCACGCGCGGCTGCCTTTCTGCGACGGGCTCGGCACGGGCACTGCACGGCCAAACCTCCAGTCTGCCCGATCGCGCGCGCCGGTGGTTTCGAGCGGACCGGGTCACTTCGGCGGGGACGGCGTGAGGTTGTTCACCAGGGCCCCCGAAGGGTCACCCCCCTTGGCGGCGAGCGGCTTCCCCGGCGGCCGGGGGGAGCACCGCGCCGAGCGCGAGAGCGGAGAGAGCCGGGCGGCCGCCGCACGGAACGCGGAAGGCACGGGACCCCCTTCGTCCTCGGCCGACGGGAACGGGCCGGTCCCGGGAACGAGGGACCGGCCCGCCGTGAACGAGAAACGGATCGGAACGAGAAACGGAAAACGGATCGGAACGAGGAACGGATCGAACACGGAACGCGGAACGCGAGACGTGTCGGGACCCGGAACGTGTCGGGAGGTCACGCCTCCGCCGAGGCCGACCCCGACCGCTGCGGCAACGCGACGAACGGCACGCGGGGGACCTCCTTTCTGTCGCGTGCGGACGGACCGCGGTGGCTTCCGGGCCCGTTCAGGACACCCGGTGGCTGCCCGACGGCCCACCGCGCGATGCGCGACGGCCCCCGATCTCGCTCATCGGGGGGAACGGCCCGGCGTGGCGTGCATGGAGCCCGCCGTACACCCGAACGGGTCAGCTCTCGCCGTCCGCCAGCTCCGCGACCCCCGTGATCCTGTGCAGCGGATACGTACGCACCTCGTCCGCGGTGTGGTCGTACGCCGTGACGAAGCCGCCCTCGACCCGGACCGGGGCGATGACGCGCCGGCTGGCGCCGCCCTCGGCGTCGACGTAGCCGATCCACAGCGCCTCGCCGGTGAGGACGGCGGCCTGCACGGTGGCGAGGGTCTCGGCGGCGGTCGTACGGGGCGGCTCCCCGCGGCCCGGGTCGCCCCCGGCGGCCGGTTTGCGCGGGGCGGTGGAGGCGAGGTCGCCGGCGCGGACGGCGCGGAGCGCCGCCGTGAGGAGGGTGTCGTCGGGGACCGGCGGCCCTTCCGGGACCGGCGCGGGAGGGGTGCGCGGCGGGGTGCGGTGGGCGTCGGTTCGGGCGATCACCACATCGCCCTCCGCCGACTCGGCGGCCGGCGCGAACCCCATCGCGCGCAGCCCTTCCAGCAGACCGGCCGGACCGGCCTGCGCGGCCAGCACGGTCGGGGCCAGCCGGCGCAGGCCCAGCCCCGCGGCCCGCTTGTCGGCGAGGATCTCGCTGAGCACGGCGTCGTCGTCGCAGCGGACGTAGGCCGAGGCGGCGCCCACCCGCAGGTGCCCGTGCCTGCGGGCGACGTCGTCGATGAGGTACGCCAGCGGCTGCGGCACCGGCGTACGGGAGTGCGCGGTGAGGAAGGCGTGCAGGTCGGAGGCGGTCTGCCCGGCGTCCAGGGCACGCCGTACCGAGCCGGGCGTGAACCGGTAGACGGTCGCGCCACCCTTCGACTCCACGTCCGCGAGGACCCCCAGCATGTCGGCGAGCGGCCGCTCCAGCGGGCCCGGCGCCACCGCCGTCAGATCGGCCTGGAGGAGCACGTGGTCCAGCGGTTCGGGCAGCAGCGGCGCGAGCAGCCGGGCGGCGGCAGCGGCGGCCGTGGCCTGTTCGGCGGAGGAGGGCGGCGCCGGCGCCGGGGCGCTCCTGTGACGCACGGGCAGCTTGTCGCCCGGCCCCGCGGGCTCCGCCTCCGCCCGCCGGGCCGCGGGCGCGCCGATCAGCGCCCTCCCGTGCGCGGCCAGGGCGCCGCGTCCGGTGATCCCGAGCATCTCCGCCTCGGAGAGCGTCCACCGCGCGATCCGCGCCCGCAGATCCTCACCGTCCCCCGCTCCCGCACCGGCGAGGCCCCGCCCGCCCCCGCGCGGCGGGCGCTCCCAGCGCAGCCGCGCCAGGACCGACTCCGGGGCCGGAGCCGCCCCCTCCGGAAGGCCGGCCAGCAGGGTCAGGACCCGGTGCCGTACCTCCGGGGCCGCCGAGCGGTCCAGGCCCGGGCCCAGGGCCGACAGCGTGCGGTCCTTCGCGTCCCGCCCGCCGACCAGCCCCGGCGTCCGCGTCGCCGCCAGCCACGCCGTGACCAACTGCGCCCACCGCTCCGCGGCGGGCCGCTCGCGCCACTCGTCGTACGCCGGGGTCGCCGCGTACCGCTCGTCCGCCTCCCCGTCGGAGGCCAGCAGCCCGGCCGCGTAGGCGAGTTCCACCCAGAACGCGGCCACCGGCTCGGTCACGTCCAGCGCGACGGCGGTCCGCTTCAGGTCCCGCACGCTCAGCCCGCCGGCCCGCAGCACCGCCGGGCCGCCCTCGTGCCAGTCCTTCAGCAGCTCCTCGACGGTCGACAGCGCCGTGTACGCCTGCCCGGCCGCCGTCGCGTCCACCATCCGCGGACGGTGCGCGGCGGCGGCCTCGACGGGCGGAGGCAGCGGCTCCGGCGTCCGGTGCGCCCGCCCGGCCCGCAGCCGCAGCGCCACCTCGCGCGGCAGGACGACCGTCCCGGGCGCCGTCGGCAGCAGCAGCCCCCGGTCCAGGAGCCAGCGCAGCCGGGGCGCGGGATCGGCGGTGACCTGCCCGTACGGCGGCCCCCACACCAGCCGCTCCAGCACCTCCACGGACTCGGCCGGCGCCTCGTCGAGCAGCGCGGACATCCGCGCCGGGTCGGCGAACAGGGCGGTCAGGGAGGTCACGGCGGACACCGAGTCGTGCGTCGACGGCAGTCCCACCGTCGCCACGATCTCCTGGATCCGCCCCGGCGACATCCCCGCCGTGGCCTCCCGCACCGTCGGGCCGAGCCCGGTCGGCGACGGGTGCTGCGGCGACGGCGCCAGCAGCTCGCGGGCGGTGCGGACCAGCCGCAGCCGGTCGTCGCCGCCCCACACCAGCGCCTGCTCGCGCAAGCCGCCGAGCGCGTGCGGCAGCGCGGCGGCGACCACCGGGTCGCCCTCGTCGCCGGCCAGCAGCCCGAGCAGCTCCTCGTACGACGCCGGGTCCGCCGCCACGGCCAGCGCCTGCGCCGTCTGCAGCGTGAACCGGTCCAGCCGCTCCAGCGCCCGTACGACCGAGGCACGGGTGCCGGCGCGGGTGGCGAGCTGGGTGAGGTCGGTGGGCACGGGCGTGATGAGGTCCGGCCGGCTGCGCAGCAGCGCGGCCAGGGAGACGTCGTCCCGCCCCCGGAGGGCCTCGGCGAGGGATCGGGGGGCCGCCGCGGGATGCTCCTCGGTGCTCATCCGTCTCACGTTAGCGGGTGGGTACGTCCGTGGAGTGCCGGGAGTTGGGTCGGTCGGCCCCACTCGGGGTACCGTCGGGCGACGGTGTCCCGACGCATCCGTCCCGGAGGGGACTTCGTGGGTATCGAGAGCGACCAGGTCGTCTACGAGTATCTGAGCCGCGTCGGCGACGTGGCGCAGCAGCGGCAGCTGCCGTCGGCGGCCCGCATGCGGCTGGTCGCCGAGCTGCGCGACGAGATCGACCGGCGCCGGGCGAAGGCCGTGGTCGATTCGCCCGCCGCGGTCCGCCGCATCATCTCCCGCATGGGCACGCCGACCGAGGTCGTCACGGCGGCCGAGGACGCCCCCGCCCCCGCCCCCGCCGTCCCCGCGCCGCCCGCCGCCGTCCCGGTGCAGCGGGAGCCGGAACGCGGCGCCGGGGCCCGCGAGGGCCGCGAGGGCCGCCCGAAGGGCGTGCTGCGCCGGATCGTGCCCCGTCCCCGCCCGACCGGGACGCCGGACGGCGGCCCCGCCCCCGTCGGCGTGCCGTCCCCGCCGCACCGGGCCGGCACGGACGAACTCGGCGACAGCGCCGGCCGGCCCGACTGGTGGCGGGTGGACGGCAGCGCGTTCGGCGTCGGCGACGAGGTGCCGGGCTTCGTCGGCGGCGTCGAGATCCCCGAACTCCTCAAGCCGCCCCCGGCGAAGGAGGAGAAGCCGGAGGAGACGCCGCCCGGCCCGGCCCCCGCCGCCCCCGCGGCGGAGCCCGCCGCCGCCTCCCGCCGCCGCTTCCTCCCGCGCCTCCCCTCCGGCCGCTGGAGCAACCCCCTGCTCCTGCTCGCCGCCGGTCTGCTGGTCGCGGGGACCGTGATCGGCGACTGGCGCGCCCTGATCCTGGGCTGGCTCATCGCCTACGCCTCCCGCCGCCTGACCCAGGCGGAGATCAAGTGGGCGGTGGTCGTCCTCCCCGGCCTCGCGCTCGCGGGCGGAGTCGTCTGGCTCTGGGGCAGGACGGAGGGCCGCTGGGGCGCCCCCGTCCCCGAGGGCCGGATGAACGAGGCGATCTCCGAGACGTGGCCGTGGGTCATCCGGGCCGCGGCCCTCGCCACGGCCCTGTTCCTGGTCTGGCGCTCCCAGCGCCAACGCTGAGCCGCCGACTGCGTCCGGCTCTCTCGACCACGTCCGGCTCCCTCGGCTGCATCCAGCCCTCTCGGCTGTCTCCAACCCCCTTGGCCGAACTCGACCCCTCGGTCGAACTCAGCTCCTCCGGCTGCATCCAGCCCCTCCGGCGTTTGAGGAGCGGGGGTCCGGGGGCAGCGCCCCCGGGGGGACGGGAAGGGAAGGGGCGGCGGGGGCGATCCAACCCGGGGGTCCGACCGCGCTCACGGCGCTTGCCAGGTGCCGCTGCGCCCACCCTCCCCCACTCTCGGCTTCGCTCGAGCGGGGGGACCCCCATCGCCCTGGGGGTACCTCCCAGGCCGTTCAGGCACTGGGGGAGGCACGACTGCCCGCAGCTGTGGCGCGGCGGCTCGCGGCTGTGGCGCGGCGGCTCGCGGCTGTGGCGCGGCGGCTCGCCCCAGCGGCACGACTGCCCGCAGCTGTGGCGCGGTGGCCCGCCGCAGGCGTTGGGCACAATGGCTCGCATGGCCACCAGCACCCCCCTCCCGCCCACCGTCGGCTTCGACCTCGACATGACGCTCATCGACTCCCGCCCCGGCATCCGCGCCTGCTACCTCGCACTGGCCGAGCGGACCGGGACGTACATCGACGCCGACCTCGCGGTCAGCCGGCTCGGGCCGCCGCTGGTGGACGAGCTGGTCAACTGGTTCCCGGCCGAGCGGGTCGACGAGATGGCGGACCTGTACCGGGAGATGTACCCGGTGTACGCCATCGCGCCCACGCCCGCCCTGCCCGGCGCCCGGGAGGCGATGGCGGCCGTACGGGAGGCGGGCGGACGCGCGATCGTCGTCACCGCCAAGTACGAGCCCAACGCCAAGCTGCACCTGGCCCACCTCGGGATCGAGCCGGACGCCGTGATCGGCGACCTGTGGGCCGAACGGAAGGCGCTCGCGCTGCGCGAGCACGGGGCCACCGTCTACGTCGGCGACCACCTGGGCGACGTGCGCGGCGCGCGGACCGCCGGCGCGCTGTCCGTCGCGGTCGCCACCGGCCCGTACGGCCCCGACGCGCTGCGCGAGGCCGGCGCGGACGTCGTCCTCACCGGTCTGACGGAATTCCCCCGGTGGTTTTCGGACTACCGCTCGGACAACTGACCGGAAACCGGCCCGGAAACCTGTCCGGCCCGCGCCCGACGGCGCCCCGCCGCGACCGAACGCAGTACGCCCGCGCCGGCCATCAGGAATCCGACGGCCATGAACATGCTCAGCCCGAACATGTACGTCGGAAAGGGCGTCGTACCGAGGAACAACGGGGCCACGGTGACCAGAGTGGCCACGGCGCCGACGAAGAAGACGATGCCGCCGGCACGGACCAGGCCGTCACCGGGCGCGGGGGAATTCGCTTGGGTTTTGTCACGCACCGGACCAGGGTAGTTCCCAGCGCGAAGGAACAACCGGGTGACGTCTTGTCAGCGGCCTGAAGACCATTAGCCTTGGTGTCGGCGGGTCATCGGGCCCGCCCGCGTGCTATCCAGAGCCGATTTCCGAAGCAGTTTTCCCTACGAGTACGAGGACGAGGACGGACGTGCCCACCGGCAAGGTCAAGTGGTTCAACAGTGAGAAGGGCTTCGGCTTTCTCTCCCGTGACGACGGCGGCGACGTCTTCGTGCATTCCTCGGTCCTCCCCGCCGGAGTCGAGGCCCTCAAGCCGGGCCAACGCGTGGAGTTCGGCGTGGTCGCCGGACAGCGCGGCGACCAGGCCCTCTCCCTGACCGTCCTGGACCCGACCCCGTCGGTCGCGGCGGCCCAGCGCAAGAAGCCGGACGAGCTGGCCTCCATCGTCCAGGACCTGACGACCCTGCTGGAGGGCATCACGCAGCCCCTGGAACGGGGCCGCTACCCCGACCGCGCGGCCGGGAAGAAGATCGCCGGCCTGCTCCGCGCGGTCGCCGACCAGCTGGACGTCTAGGACGCCCGGGGCGCCCGGCACGTCCGACACGCCCGGAGCCCTCTACGGAAACCGCAGCGCGTCCGGGCCGAGGGGCGGCACCAGCCCCTCGGCCGCCGCGCGCGTGAGCAGCCCCCGTACGGCCGCGTACCCGGACTCGCCCAGATCGGCCGTGAACTCGTTCACGTACAGCCCGATGTGCTGGTCGGCGACGGCCGGGTCCATCTCCTGGGCATGCTCCATGACGTACGGACGCGACGCCTCGGGCTCGTCCCAGGCCATCCGCACGGACGTGCGGATGGAGTCGGCGAGCCGCGTCAGCGTCTCCTCGCCCAGCGACCGCTTCGCGATGATCGCGCCCAGCGGGATCGGCAGCCCGGTGGTTTGCTCCCAGTGCTCGCCCATGTCGGCCAGCCGGCGCAGTCCGTAGTCCTGGTACGTGAAGCGCGCCTCGTGGATGACGAGTCCCGCGTCGACCTTCCCGTCCCGCACGGCGGGCATGATCTCGTGGAACGGCATCACCACGATCTCCCCGACCCCACCCGCCCGTCGCCCACCACCGCCCTCAACCGAGGGCCCTTCGGGCCCGCCCCCCTTGATTCCAACCACCTCCGCCGCCCACAGCCGGAACAGCAGGTACGCCGTCGACCGCTCGCTCGGCACGGCGACCGTACGCCCCGTCAGGTCCACCCCCTCCTCCCGCGCCAGCACCAGCGGCCCGCAGCCCCGTCCCAGCGCGCCCCCGCAGGGCAGCAGGGCGTAGTCGTCGAGGACGTACGGCAGCACCGCGTACGACACCTTCAGCACGTCCAGCTCACCGCGTTCGGCCATGCCGTTGGTGAGGTCGATGTCGGCGAACGTCACGTCGAGGGCGGGCGCGCCGGGGACGCGGTCGTGGGCGAGGGCGTCGAAGACGAAGGTGTCGTTCGGGCAGGGGGAGTAGGCGATCCGCAGCCGCTGCTGCTCAGGGGTGGTCATGCTGGTTCCAACTCTCGAGGACGGGCGCGAGCTTCCCGAAGCCCTCGGTGAGGGCCGTCAGGGCGTCGCCGATGCGCCAGGCGGCGCGGTCGCGAGGGCCGACGGGGTTCGACACCGCCCGCACCTCCAGCACGGGCACGCCGTGCGCGGCGGCGGCCTCGGCGACCCCGAAGCCCTCCATGGCCTCGGCGAGGGCGCGCGGGTGACGGGCGCGGAGCGCGGCGGCGCGGTCGGCGGTCCCGGTCACCGTCGACACGGTGAGCACGGTCCCGGTGAGCGCGCCGGCCGCGGCGGCGGCCCGCCGCACCAGGGCGGCGGGCGGACGGTGGGTGACGGTGCCGAAGCCGAGGTCGGTGACCGGCAGGAAACCGTCGGCCGTCTCGGCGCCCAGGTCGGCCGCGGTGATCTCGTCGGCGACGACGAGACGGCCGAGGGGCGCGTGCGGCGGGAAGCCGCCGGCGATCCCGGCGGAGACGACCAGGCCGTAGGGCCGGCCGTCGAGGGCGGCGGCGGTGAGCGCGCCGGCCGTGGACGCGGCGGCGAGCGCCGGGCCGACCCCGGCGGCGAGCAGGTCGGGCCCGCCGGAGACCCGGTGCAGGGCAGCCCCGGGGAGGGGGATCTCCCGTACGGGGCCGGGGAACGCCCCGGCCACCGCGTCCCGCTCGACGGGGACCGCGGTGGTCACGAGAACGCGTGACGGCGACGTGATCAGTCGTCCTGCTTCTTCAGGCGGAAGGACCACAGCCCCGTGGTCGACTCCTCGCCCTCCTTGATCGTCACCAGGGTCGAGTCGCCCTGGGCGCCGTACTGGGCGTTGAAGAACACGCTGCCCGGGATCGCCTGGTAGGTCTTCTTGCTGGAGTCGACCAGCGGCTGACCGTTCATCAGGATGGTCCAGCCGTTGTCGGCGATGTCCGGGTCGACGCCGAAGCGCACGGTCTCGGTGGGGTCGACGGAGATCTCGTCGATGCCCTTGTCCTTCAGGCACTCGTTGAGCGTCTTGGTGTTCAGGGCCTCGCCCTCGCCACCGCAGGTGGCCTCCGAGCTCACCGAGTCGCCGCCCACCGTGATGGTGGCCATCGGCGTCGGCTTGTCACAGGCGGCCAGGACGAGCAGTCCGGCGGATACGGCGCCGACGGCGGCGACGGCACGGCGGCGTCGCACAGCGCGGTGACTCGAAGCGGCTGCGCCGCGGGGCAACGTGGTCATGGGCGGAAGGCTATCTGGCGGGTCCGCCGCACTCCCCACGTGGGGGTACGGCGTGGCCGCGGCGTTACGCCACTCGCGTCCGCCCCGTGTCCCCCTGGCGGGCCGAACGGATCAGTCCGCGGACCGTGGTCAGCCAGCCCGTGGCGACGATCGCCGCGCCCACCGCCAGCCCCAGTGTGCCGATCAGCGGCATCGCGATGCCGATCGCGCCGCCCAGTACCCACGCCATCTGCAGCAGCGTCTCCGAGCGCGCGAACGCCGACGTCCGCACCAGCTCGGGCACGTCCCGCTGGATCAGCGCGTCCAGCGACAGCTTGGCCAGCGCCTGCGCGAACCCGGCGATCGCGGCGAGGCACGCCACCAGGACCGTGCCGAAGAACGCGGCGGCCAGGATCGCCGCGCCCACCACGCACGCCACCACCGTCACGATGATGATCTCCGGGGCGCGCGACCGCAGCCACGCCCCGACCGCCGTGCCGAGCGCGTTGCCCGCGCCCGCCGCCACGCCCACGATGCCGAGCGACACCGCGGCGTTCTGCCCCGTCATCGGGTGCTCGCGCAGGAGGAAGGCGAGGAAGAAGATCAGGAAGCCGGTGAGGCAGCGGATGGAGGCGTTGGCGCCGAGCGCGTGGGTGACGGCCGGGCCGACCGTGCGCAGTCCGGGGCGCTTCTCCGCGGCGCGGTGCGGGCCGTGCAGGTGCCGCTCGTCGGCGGCGAGCAGCGCCACGTCCTCGCCCTTCGCGGAGTCCACCTTCGGCGGCAGCCGGAAGGACAGGAACATCCCGGTCACGAAGAGCGCGAACGCCCCGTACAGCGGCCAGCGCGGCCCGATCTGCTGCAGGCCCGCGCCGATCGGCGCGGCGATCCCGGTCGCCAGCAGCCCGCCGAGCGTCACCCGCGAGTTCGCCTTCACCAGGGAGAAGGAGGGTGGCAGCAGCCGGGGCACGACCGCGCTTCTGACCACGCCGTACGCCTTGGACGAGACCAGTACGCCCAGCGCCGCCGGGTACAGCTCCAGTCCGCCGGTGACGACCGCGCCGGACAGGACCAGCGCGAGCAGCGCCCGGGCGAGCATCGCGCCGGCCATGGCGGCGCGGCGGCCGTGCGGGATGCGGTCCAGGAGCGGGCCGATCACTGGGGCGAGGAGGGTGAACGGCGCCATGGTGATGGCGAGGTAGAGGGCGACCCGCCCGCGCGCCTCGTCGGTCGGCACCGAGAAGAACACGGTGGACGCCAGCGCGACCGTGATCATGACGTCGCCGGCGCCGTTCACGCCGTGCAGTTCGATCAGCTTGCCGAGCCCGGACTCCCCGGCGCCGTGCGCGTGGGTCGCCCGGCGGATGCCCCGCGCGGTTCCGGTCACCGGCAGGTGCAGGGCACGCCCGAACGCGCGGAGACGGCCGCCCGCCCGGCTCGTTCCGAAGCGTCGGCCGTTGCCCCTGCCCCCTTTCGGCCCACCGGTCCCGGTGGCGCCCTGGGGTGTCCTCGCGGTAGCCACGACGCCATAGTGCCCCGAGAAGGCGGTGTGTAATGCCGTATCACCGTGGACGGCGTCCGGGGTGCGGCTGTACGGCGGAACGCCGGAGGCCGTCGGGAACAGGTCTCCGGGGGCGGCCGGAGGCCCCCGGAAACCGGCGCGCGGGACTCCGGAACAACCGTCGGTGTAGGCCCAGGGGACGGGAACAGGTAGCGTGCGTATCTCAGCCATCCCGCAGAATGGATGGAGGCGCGCCCGAGCACGTTGCGGCGCGGACGTCGACGCGGTCCCACGGTCCGCTCCGTCCGCCCCCCGCGCTGGGAGTGGCGCACTCGTGAGACGGCGTAGGAGAGAAGCGATACCTGTGAGCGCAGCGACAACGCGAAGCCGCACCCCCGACCGCCTGTGCGCCGAGGCCGTCGACCTCGCCCGCGCCGCAGCCGAGGAGGTCGCCGCGCCCGGGGTCGTGGGGGAGCACGAGGGACTGGTCTCCGAGGGCGACCGCGTCGTCACCCACTTCTTCGGGTGCCACGAGCTCGGCTACCGCGGCTGGCGCTGGGCCGTCACCGTGGCCCGCGCCTCCCGCGCCAAGATCGTCACGGTCGACGAGGCGGTGCTGCTGCCCGGCCCCGACGCGGTCCTCGCACCGGAGTGGGTGCCGTGGAGCGACCGGCTGCGCCCCGGCGACATGGGACCCGGCGACCTCCTCCCCACCGACGCCGAGGACCTGCGCCTGGAGCCCGGCTTCTCCGGCGGGGAGGAGCCGCCGCCGAGCTCCGCCGTGTCCGGCGAGATGGCCGACCTGGTGGAGGCGGAGGACGCCGAGGTCACGGAGGGCACCCCGGCCCATCTGGCGCTGACCCCGGTCCGCGGCACGATCGCGGCGGTCGCCGAGGAACTCGGCATGCGCCGCGCCCGGGTCCTGTCCCGCTACGGCCTGCACACCGCCGCCGACCGCTGGGAGGAGTCGTTCGGCGCGAAGACCCCGATGGCGCAGGCGGCCCCCGCCTCCTGCGTGTCGTGCGGCTTCCTCACCCCCATCGGCGGCTCGCTGGGCCAGGCGTTCGGGGTGTGCGCCAACGAGTTCTCCCCGGCCGACGGCCACGTCGTCTCCCTGGCCTACGGCTGCGGCGGCCACTCCGAGGCCGCGGTCATGCCGAAGCCCCCGCAGCCGGCCCCGCCGGTCATCGACGAGACCCGCGTCGACCCGTTCCCCCTCCGCCCGTCCCCCGACTCCGGCTCGGTCCCGGCGACGGAGGACGCGTCGGCGGCGGAGCTGGGGCACTCGTAGGACGTCACCGCAGGTTGTCCCCCCAGCCGCCCTGGATCATGGTCTGGAACGCCCACGTCCCCTCCCGCCTGAGCAGGATGTCGGCATAGCGGAGCTGCCGGGACTCGCCGTCGGCGGTCATGGTCGAGTCCGTGAAGACCACGGCCATCGAGGGGGACAGGAACACCGGGGTCCGGGTGGACTCGAAGGTGATGTCCTGACCTCCCTCGCCCATCACCTGGGTCATGACCGCGACGAACCGCTCCCGGTCCCACTGCGCCGACCGCCCGTCGCCCGCGGAGTCGTCGCTCACGAGGTTGAGGGGGAAGACGGCCAGGTCCGCCATGCGCTCGACGTCACGCTTCCCGCTCGCCGCGTCGTACTCGGCGAACCACGCGTCGAGGCTCGCGCGGTCCTCCGCGGTCGGGGTGTATCCGGTGTCGGGGAGGTAGGTCATACGGGCTCCTTCGGAGAGATAACTAGTCAACTTTGCCTAGTGGTCGACGAAGAGTGTTTACCTCTCGGGATGACTAGTCAAACTTTATTAGTGATGCCCCCTGGTGTGGCATGGGCCACACCAGGGGGGCGCCTACCGGTCCTCGAAGATCTCTTCCGCCTTCGGAGCGGTCACGGCGCGGGCGAGCCAGTGGCGGAGGAGGTCGGGGTCGGTGCAGTGCGTGATGCGGCTGCGGACGTCGGAGGGCCTGGCGGGCGTCGGGGTAGTGCAGGTGGGCGAACGCGGCGGTCTTCAGCCGGCGGATCTCGTCCCGGTGGTGGGCCTGGGTGCGCTCGTAGTGGTCGAGCGTGATGTCGCCAAGGCAGACCTTGGCGACATCACGCCGACAGGCTCAGTAAAGGCGCACTCTGCTGATTCGCCAGGCGGCTGCGCCCGTGCTGTTCGCGGCGGCGTCGACATCGAGCGTCAACTGATCCGAGGCATCGGATATCCTCAGATAGGAGACGGTCCCGTCGCACGTCAGCGTTTCGCGCTTTTCGACCTTGGCGTATTTGACCACCATCTGCGTTTCTCCCTTGCCCATGCAAACGACGGCAAGCTGGTACGACTTTCCCTTGTCAAGGGAGGACCGTGCGTGGATTCCGTCGGCGAGATCCTCCGAGCCGGCCTCAACGAAATCGGCGTCGTCCACCGTGTCGTTGCTGACCGCTTCCAGCGCCTGTTCCTCCAGCTCAGGAGAACGGCCGGCAGCACTGGCGGACGGAGTCGAAGCCGAAGGCCGCGACTCCGGCTCACCGTCTGAGCTTGAGCTGCAGCCGCTGAGCAACAGGAGACTGAGGCCGCCTCCGAGGAGCGTCATCACGTGCCGAGTCGTGCCGCCCGTCACGTCGCGGTGTGCCACCAGCGCCATCCGGTCTCCTTCGTAGGTGTCTTGCCTGAGCCCGACTTGATCTTCACCTTGCCGCACCGGTCCGCGCTGGTCTTGTACTTGGTCCAGCCGATCTTGTACCCCCAGGAGCCGTACTGCAGGTGCCCGTAGCGGTTCGCGGGTATCAGGTGCTCGTAGGTGTGGCCCGTCGTGATCCCGACTTCGGCCGTGATCTTCACACTCACCGTGGCCTTCGCCTTGGCGATGACGGCGTCGAACTCGGCTTCGCCCGACGTGCCGATCTCTGCGGAGATCTTTCCGGACTTCTCCACCTTGACGATCATCTTGCCGCCGGGGCCGTCCTTGAAGCTGGTTCCGTTCCACCACGACGGCACGTGGACCGCTTTTTTGCTGGTGATGGTGTACCAGGTCTTCACAGGATTGTCGCAGGCCATGGGACCGATCTCGCCCTCCACCCCCTCGCTGTCGACCGCCGCATCGGAAACCTCCGGCAGCGCGTTCAGCTTGTTCTCCTCGGCGAGCTGGCCGGCACTCATCGCGGGAACAGGATGGAAGGTCGGTGAGGTATCCACAGTAGCAACGGTGGATTCGGCTTCACCCTCTGCCGAGGAGTCTCCGTCGGCCGGCACCCCCACCGCCCAATCGGAAGGATTGGGCCCCTCAACCGACTCATCCGCGAAAGCGGGTCCGGAAAGCGCCGAGACGACGATGAGCACGGCCGCTGGGGCCATGGCCCGACGCGCCAGGACTGTCTTTCTCATGATGATTCCCCCCTGTTTCTTGACACCCATGCGGGTGACGGAGAAGACGCTACGGGGCCAGGGCCTTGAGAAGCGATCTTGTGTCCGGATTCGTCAGGTCAGCCCGAGGGCGGTGAGGGGCCGCTGGTGGTTGCGGTCGGTGCGGCAGTCGCGGCAGTGGGTTTCGGTTTCGGGGGCGCGGAAGGCGTGGTCGCAGCCGTCGCAGTTGCGTAGGGGGTGGCGGACGGGCGGTGGGGTGGTGGGTGCGTGGAACGGGGGTGGGGG
>NZ_LGCN01000249.1 GCF_001279005.1 Streptomyces caelestis | reverse complement strand
CGAGCCCTTCCACATGGTGCCGATCCAGTTGAAGAACTTCACACCGGTGGGCACCGCGATCAGGAACGTCATGAAGGAGAAGAACGGCAGCAGCACACCGCCCGTGACGTACATGTGGTGCGCCCACACCGTCACCGACAGACCCGCGATCGCGATGGTCGCGCCGATCAGGCCCATGTAGCCGAACATCGGCTTACGGGAGAAGACCGGGATGATCTCGGAGACGATGCCGAAGAACGGCAGCGCGATGATGTACACCTCGGGATGGCCGAAGAACCAGAACAGGTGTTGCCACAACAGCGCCCCGCCGTTGGCCGAGTCGAAGATGTGACTGCCGAACTTGCGGTCCGCCTCCAGGGCGAACAGCGCCGCCGCCAGCACCGGGAAGGCCAGCAGGACCAGCACACCGGTCAGCAGCACGTTCCAGGTGAAGATCGGCATGCGGAACATCGTCATGCCGGGCGCGCGCATACAGATGATCGTGGTGATGAAGTTGACCGAGCCGAGGATGGTGCCGAAGCCGGAGAAGGCCAGACCCATGATCCACATGTCGGCGCCGATGCCCGGCGAGCGGACCGCGTCCGACAGCGGCGAGTAGGCGAACCAGCCGAAGTCGGCCGCCCCGTCCGGCGTGAGGAAACCGCCCACCGCGATCAGCGAGCCGAACAGGTACAGCCAGTAGGCGAACATGTGCCGCGGGAACGCCACGTCGGGCGCGCCGATCTGCAGCGGCATGATCCAGTTGGCGAAACCGGCGAACAGCGGCGTCGCGAACATCAGCAGCATGATCGTGCCGTGCATCGTGAACGCCTGGTTGAACTGCTCGTTCGAGACGATCTGCAGACCCGGCCGGGCCAGCTCGGCGCGCATGACGAGCGCCATCACGCCACCGATGACGAAGAAGACGAACGACGTCACCAGGTACAGCGTGCCGATCGTCTTGTGGTCCGTGGTCGTCAGCCACTTGATGACGAGGCTGCCACGGCTCTGGCGCCTGACCGGCAGCTCGTCCTCGTAGTGGGAGCCTGCTGCCGCGGCACCCTGGGATTCGTTGAGGATGCTCACAGGATGTTCGCCTCCCGGTTCTTCTCGTGCTCCGTCTGGTCGATGCCGGCGGGCACGTAACCGGTCTGCCCCTTCTTCACGAGGTCCTTCAGGTGCTGCTCGTAACGCTCGGGGGAGACGACCTTCACGTTGAACAGCATCCGGGAGTGGTCGACGCCGCAGAGCTCGGCGCACTTGCCCAGGAAGGTGCCCTCACGGTTGGGGGTCACCTCGAAGGCGTTGGGGTGGCCCGGGATGACGTCCTGCTTCATCAGGAACGGCACCACCCAGAAGGAGTGGATGACGTCGCGCGAGGTCAGCACGAAGCGGACCCGCTTGCCCTCGGGCAGCCACAGGGTGGGGCCCGGGTTGTTGGTCTGCGGGTTCCGGGTGCCGGGGACACCGCAGTCGTAGACACCGCCGGCGTCGGCCGGGAAGGCGCTCTTGTAGCGTTCCGGGACCGACTGGAGTTCCTTGGACGTCTTGGCGTCGCCCGTGGAACCCTCGACGTTCTCGACGTAGTTGAAGCACCAGCTCCACTGGAAGCCGACCACGTTGACGGTGACGTCGGGCTTCTTCTCGAGCTTCAGCAGTTCGGATTCGTCGCGCGCGGTGAAGTAGAAGAACACCGAGACGATGATGAGCGGAACCACCGTGTACAGCGCCTCGATGGGCATGTTGTACCGGGTCTGCGGAGGGACCTCCACCTTGGTGCGGCTGCGCCGGTGGAAGAAAGCACTCCACAGGATCAGGCCCCACACCAGCACGCCGATAGCGAGCGCGGCAGCCCAGGACCCCTGCCACAGCGAGAGGATCCGCGGAGCCTCTTCCGTGGTGGGGGTGGGCATACCAAGGCGGGGGAAGTCCTCCCATGTGCAACCGGTGGCGGTCGCCAGGACCAGGCCCGCGGTCAGTGCCTGCAGCAGCTTCCGCCGCATCGGGCGCCGCGGCGAGCGGTCGGAGCCGTTGGGACTCACGTAGCGCCTTCCCGAGAGTCTCGCCCGCGCGGATTGGCTGCGGCCTGCCTTCTCGCTGGTCGGTCGCCGCCCTGCGTCGGGCAGGGGTTTGGATGTTTATGCGGACCAAACCCTAGCCGACGCTCTCCGAGGGGTCGCGAGGAGGGGTGCCGTACGCGCCGCGGGTTACACCGAGCGCCTCACCGCCCGGGGGTGGGGGCCGTCCCGCGGCTGCCGCTCCGTCGTCGCCGGTCGCGCCCGCGCGGCGGAGCCGCGCGGGGAGGACGGCCCCGCGCCCGGGGGGTTTAGCGTTGCCGTGTGTCCTACTTCGATGCAGCTTCCGGTGCTCCTCTTCATCCCGTCGCCCGGCAGGCCCTGACGGCCTCTCTCGACGAGGGGTGGGCGGATCCGGCGCGGTTGTACCGGGAGGGCCGGCGGGCGCGGCTGCTGCTGGACGCGGCGCGGGAGGCGGCCGCGGAGGCGGTGGGGTGCCGGCCGGACGAGTTGGTGTTCACCTCGTCCGGGACCTCGGCGGTGCACTCGGGGATCGCGGGGGCGCTGGCCGGGCGGCGGCGCGCGGGCCATCACCTGATCGTGTCAGCCGTCGAGCACTCTTCTGTACTCCATGCGGCGGAAGTTCACCAGGCCGGCGGAGGGGCGGTCACCGAGGTCGCGGTGGACCGTACGGGTGCGGTGAGCCCGTCCGGGTACGCGGACGCCCTGCGGCCGGACACCGCGCTGGCCTGTCTGCAGTCGGCCAACCACGAGGTGGGGACCGTGCAGCCGGTGGCCGGCGTCGCCGAGGTGTGCCGGGCGGCGGGGGTGCCGCTGCTGGTGGACGCGGCCCAGTCGCTGGGGTGGGGGCCGGTGGAGGGCGACTGGTCGCTGCTCGCGGCGAGCGCCCACAAGTGGGGCGGTCCGCCGGGGGCCGGGCTGCTCGTCGTGCGCAAAGGGGTGCGGTTCGCGCCCCAGGGGCCGCGGGACGAACGGGAGTCGGGGCGGGCGGCCGGGTTCGAGAACCTGCCGGCGATCGTGGCGGCGGCGGCTTCGCTGCGGGCGGTGCGGGCGGAGGCCGCCGAGGAGGCGGTACGGCTGCGGGAACTGACGGAGCGGATCCGGGCGCGGGTGCCGCGGCTGGTGCCGGACGTGGAGGTGGTCGGGGACCCGGAGCGGCGGCTGCCCGGGATCGTCACCTTCTCCTGTCTCTATGTCGACGGGGAGACGCTGCTGCACGAGCTGGACCGGGCCGGTTTCTCCGTGTCGTCCGGGTCGTCCTGCACCAGCAGCACGCTGACGCCGAGTCATGTGCTGAGGGCGATGGGCGTGCTCAGCGAGGGCAACATCCGCCTCTCGCTGCCGCCCGGGACGCGGGCGGAGGACGTCGAGCGCTTCCTGTCCGTCCTGCCGGAGGTGGTGTCGGGGGTGCGGGAGAAGCTCGGCGCGCCGGTGGCCGCCGGCCCCGCCCCGACGGAGGAGAAGGACGAGGTCCTGGTGGTGGACGCCCTGGGCCGTCGCTGCCCGATCCCGGTCATCGAACTGGCCAAGGTCATCGGGGACGTCCCCCCGGGCGGCACGGTCCGTGTCCTGGCCGACGACGAGGCCGCCCGCCTGGACATCCCGGCCTGGTGCGAGATGCGCGGTCAGGAGTACGTGGGGGAGGAACCGGCGGAGCGGGGAACGGCCTACGTGGTCCGCCGGACCGGCTGACCCGCCCCGGGGGTGCGGGGCTGCGCACCCGTGCGGCTCCCCGTGCGGGTGCGGCCGGCTCCCCCGTCCGGCCGCACCCGGCGGGCTCAGCCCAGGTGCTCCCGGACCTCTTCCGCCGCCTCGTCCCCGTACGCCTTCGTGAAGCGCTCCATGAAGTGTCCCCGGCGCAGCTGGTACTCCTGGGTGCCGACCGTCTCGATGACGAGCGTCGCCAGCATGCAGCCCACCTGCGCCGCCCGCTCCAGCGGGACCCCCCACGCCAGCCCCGACAGGAACCCGGCGCGGAAGGCGTCGCCGACGCCCGTCGGATCGGCCTTGCGCTCCTCGTCGGGGCACCCGACCTCGATCGTCTCCCCGCCGGCCTGCTCGATGCGGACGCCTCGCGCGCCGAGGGTGGTGACCCGGTGGCCGACCCGGCCGAGGATCTCCGCGTCGCTCCAGCCGGTCTTCGTCTCGATGAGCCCCTTCTCGTACTCGTTGGAGAAGAGGTAGGTCGCCCCGTCCAGCAGTATCCGGATCTCCTCGCCGTTCATCCGGGCGATCTGCTGGGAGAAGTCGGCGGCGAACGGGATGCCCCGGGAGCGGCACTCCTCGGTGTGCCGGAGCATGCCCTCCGGGTCGTCGGCGCCGATGGAGACCAGGTCGAGGCCGCCCACCCGGTCGGCGACGGTCTTCAGCTCGATGAGGCGGGCCTCGCTCATCGCGCCCGTGTAGAAGGAGCCGATCTGGTTGTGGTCGGCGTCCGTGGTGCACACGAAGCGGGCGGTGTGCAGGGTGTCGGAGATGCGGACGGACTCGGTGTCGACGCCGTGCCGGTCCAGCCAGGCCCGGTACTCGTCGAAGTCGAAGCCGGCGGCCCCGACGAGGATCGGGCGGGTGCCGAGCTGGCCCATCCCGAAGGCGATGTTCGCGCCCACGCCGCCCCTGCGCACGTCGAGGTTGTCGACCAGGAAGGACAACGAGACCGTGTGCAGCTGGTCCGCGACGAACTGGTCGGCGAAGCGGCCGGGGAAGGTCATGAGATGGTCGGTGGCGATGGAGCCGGTGACTGCGATGCGCACGGCGTGGATTCTCCTGAGGGAGGCGGGTTGACACCTCACGCTACCCGCTGGGAGGAGTCCGCAGAAGCAGGTGAAACTACCCGATAGTAGATCTTTCTTCGTGACCTTCGCCGTGCGTACGGTGCGGACATGACGAACCTCAGGGTCCACGCCCCCGCCCCGGCAGACCTCGAAGGCGGCCTGGCGTCGCTGCGCGGCGACTGCGCCCGGATGAGCCCTCACTGGGCGGTCCCCGACCGGGTGGCCGCCCGGCCGGTCCCTCCGTCCTCGATCCACGGCGTGACCGTGCCGCCCGGGTCGGCGCGGCTGCTGGACGCGATGTCGGAGTACGGCGACTGAGCCGGCGCCGGCCGGTCCGGCGCTCCCGGGGAACCGCGCGCTCCCCCGCTGCGTCCCATCGCCGTCCCCCGTGAAGGGGATGCGGGATACGACCCACGAGCAGTCCCGGTGCGGCCGGGAAGGGTCCTTCCGGGACAGCTGCGCAGCCGAAGGAGCGATGCGGTGAACACCGAGCGACCCGACAACGACGACGCCGAGGCGCGCCCCGCTCCCGGCGGCACGCGCGACACCGGGGGCGCTTCGGACCATGACGGGGAGACGGGTGCCCCGGAGCGGCGGGAGCCCGCCGCACCCGAGCCGGGCACGGCACGGCCGGTCGACGACGCGCCCGACGCCGGCGCCTCCGGAACCGGGGCCTCGAAGCCCGAGGCGGACACCGGTACCCGCGCCGGGGAGACACCGGAGGACCAACCGGAGTCCGGCGCGGGGGAGATCGTTGTCGGGGGACACCGTGCCGACGGTCCGTCCTCCCGGGAGGAACACGCCGACGGGCCGGCGCGGCGGCGTCCGCCCCTGCTGATCGCCTCCGTCGCCGCCGCCGTGCTGCTGGCCGGGGGCGGCGGGGCCTACCTCGCCGCCGGCGCCTCCGGGGGTTCCGGGAGCGGTGCGGTTCCGGGGGCGAACGGGGACGCCTCTCCCCCGCCGCTCGCCCTGGACGGCCACTCCGAGGATCCCGCGAACGGGATCGCCCCCGGCGAGCCCAACCCCTACGGCGCCGTCTACCGCGCCGCCGGCCCGCTCCCGGACGGTCCCGGTTCGGCGCCGGTGTACCGCGTCCGGGGGCAGGTCACCGAGGACCGGGTGGTCACGCTGGCGAAGGCCCTGGGACTGGAGGGCGAGCCGGTCGCGGAGGGCGGGTCCTGGCGGATCGGCGGCAAGGACGGTTCCGGTCCCACGCTGCGGGTGGACCGGGAGGCTCCCGGCGCCTGGACGTTCAGCCGGAACACCCCGGGCACCGACAACTGCAAGGGGGCGACGTGTTCGGCTCCGGCCGCGGGCGGTCCGGTCGTGGACGAGTCCGCCGCGAGGAAGGCCGCCGCGCCCGTGCTGAAGGCGGTGGGCCAGGACGACGCGAAGCTCGACGCGAGCCAGGTCATGGGCGGCAGGCGCGTGGTGAACGCCGACCCCGAGGTCGGCGGGCTGCCGACGTACGGCTGGACGACCGGCGTGGTCGTCGGCGCCCGGGGCGAGGTGGTCGGCGGCGACGGCCGGCTCGTGGAGCCCGTGAAGGGGGACGTCTACCCCGTGGTGAGCGCGGCCGACGCGCTGGAGCTGATGAACGCGGCGCCGGGCGCCGGCCCGGGCGCGGGAACCGGCGGCTGCGCCGGCCCGGTGACGCCGGAGGACGGGCAGCGGGAGCCGTGCGCCCCGGCGACGGACCCGAAGGGCGACACCGTCACGGTCGACGACGCGGTGTTCGGACTGGCCTCGCACTCCGTGGACGGGCGGCCGGCCCTCGTACCGTCCTGGTTGTTCGAGGTGCGCCCCCGGGGGACGGAGGAGACCTTCACGGTGACGTATCCGGCGGTCGACCCGGAGTTCCTCGCTCCGCGGACGGGGGCCGGGGAGGCGAGCCCGCGGCCCACGAAGCCCGGTGACGAACCGACCGCGGCGCCGTCCACCCGCGAGGTCGACGTCGAGGGCTACACCGCCGAGGGCGCCGAGCTGACCGTGGTCTTCACGGGCGGCGTGTGCGCCGACTACGAGGCGACGGCGCGTGCGGACGGCGGCCGGGTGACGGTACGGGTGACCGAGACGCCCTGGCCGGACGAGGTGTGCATCCTGATCGCCAGGCAGTACCGGCAGACGGTGCGGCTGGACGCGCCGCTCGGCGACCGCGAGGTCGTGGGCACGGACGGCGAGCCGGTTCCGCTGCACAAGGACGGGGCCCGGCTGCCGGCGCCGCCCACCCGGTAGCCCGGGCGCGGGGAAACCCGAAGGCGGCGGCCCCCTCGGAGGGGGCCGCCGCCTTCGTCATGTGCCGCCCGGGACGGGGCCCGGCTCAGCTGAAGGAGTCGCCGCAGGCGCAGGAGCCGGTGGCGTTGGGGTTGTCGATCGTGAAGCCCTGCTTCTCGATGGTGTCGACGAAGTCGATGGTGGCGCCGCCCAGGTACGGGGCGCTCATGCGGTCGGTGACGACCTTCACACCGCCGAAGTCCTTCTCCACGTCGCCGTCGAGCGAGCGCTCGTCGAAGAAGAGCTGGTAGCGCAGGCCGGAGCAGCCGCCGGGCTGGACGGCGACACGCAGGGCGAGGTCGTCACGGCCTTCCTGGTCGAGCAGGGCCTTGACCTTGGACGCGGCGGCGTCGGTCAGGACGATGCCGTCGGTGACGGTGCTGGTCTCGTCCGATACGGACATCTACATCTCTCCCGGGTTGTACGGAGACTGCTTGCCGACGGTTGCAACCGGCGGGACCGCGGATTCATTCCGGGCCGGGCGCGTGTCTTCCTCGCCTCCCTCCTCATGCTCGCACACGCCGTGCGGAGCGGAAACCGGCTGCGGTGGGGCCTCGTCGGGGAGGGACCGGCGCCCATCGGGATTCACGTCACACGGACGCTATGGCCGTCGTCAAAGTGACGTGAACCGGTTATGATAGATAACGTCATTTCGACGAGAAGTCGCCAGAACAGAAAGGGTGCGTGTCGTGACCACCGCCCAGACCCAGGAGCTCGACGTCCAGCCGACGCCCCTCGCCCTGCTGCTGCTCGGCCGTGAGGCCGACCCGAGGAGCGAGCGCGGTGTGGAGTGTCCCGGTGACCTCCCGTCGCCGTCCGACCCGGACCTGGTGGAGCGCGCCCGCGCCGCCAAGGAGAAGCTCGGGGACAAGGTCTTCGTGCTCGGCCACCACTACCAGCGCGACGAGGTCATCCAGTTCGCCGACGTCACGGGCGACTCCTTCAAGCTGGCCCGCGACGCCGCCGCGCGCCCGCAGGCCGAGTACATCGTCTTCTGCGGTGTGCACTTCATGGCCGAGTCCGCGGACATCCTCACCGGTGACGACCAGAAGGTGGTCCTGCCCGACCTCGCGGCCGGCTGCTCCATGGCCGACATGGCCACCGCCGAGCAGGTGGCCGAGTGCTGGGACGTGCTGACCGAGGCCGGGGTGGCCGAGCAGGTCGTCCCCGTCTCGTACATGAACTCCTCCGCCGACATCAAGGCCTTCACGGGCAGGCACGGCGGCACCATCTGCACCTCCTCCAACGCCAGGCGGGCCCTGGACTGGGCCTTCGAGCAGGGGGAGAAGGTCCTCTTCCTCCCCGACCAGCACCTGGGCCGCAACACGGCGGTGCGGGACATGGGGATGTCCCTGGAGGACTGCGTCGTCTACAACCCGCACAAGCCGAACGGCGGGCTGACGGCGGACGAGCTGCGCGCCGCGAAGATGATCCTGTGGCGCGGCCACTGCTCGGTGCACGGCCGGTTCAGCCTGGACTCGGTCAATGACGTGCGCGAGCGCATCCCCGGCGTGAACGTCCTGGTCCACCCCGAGTGCCGGCACGAGGTCGTGGCCGCCGCGGACCACGTCGGCTCGACGGAGTACATCATCAAGACGCTGGAGGCGGCCCCGGCCGGCTCCAAGTGGGCCATCGGCACCGAGCTCAACCTCGTACGGCGTCTGGCGAACCGTTTCGCGCCCGAGGGCAAGGAGATCGTCTTCCTCGACAAGACGGTCTGCTTCTGCTCCACGATGAACCGCATCGACCTCCCGCACCTGGTGTGGGCGCTGGAATCGCTCGCCGAGGGCAACCTGGTCAACCGCATCGAGGTGGACAAGGAGACGGAGGCGTTCGCGAAGCTGGCGCTGGAGCGGATGCTGGCCCTTCCGTAGACGGGCCGCCCCCGCGGGGCACGGCATGGCGGAGGCCCCCGCCCGGCGCCTTCCGGTGCCGGGCGGGGGCCTCCGTCGTCCCAGGGGCGTCAGACCTGCGCCGGGGCGGGCTCCTTCGAAGCCTCCGGCTCCTGCGCCGCCGCGTCCTTCCTCGCCGCCCGCTTCTTCGCGCGGCGCTCCTTGCCGAGCTCCAGCATCGTGTAGAGCGTCGGGACCAGCAGCAGGGTGAGCAGGGTCGACGTGATCAGACCGCCGATCACCACCACGGCCAGCGGCTGGGCGATGAAGCCGCCCTCGCCGGTGACGCCCAGCGCCATCGGGAGCAGGGCGAAGACGGTCGCCAGGGCCGTCATCAGGATCGGCCGCAGACGGTGGCGGCCGCCCTCCAGCACGGCCTCGACGACGCCGTGGCCCTGCCTGCGGTACTGGTTGATCAGGTCGATCAGCACGATCGCGTTGGTGACCACGATGCCGATCAGCATCAGCATGCCGATCATCGCCGGGATGCCCATCGGGGTGCCCGTGACCAGCAGCAGGCCGATGGCGCCGGTCGCCGCGAACGGGACGGACACCAGCAGGATCAGCGGCTGGACGAGCGACCGGAAGGTGCCGACCAGCAGCATGAAGACGATCGCGATCGCGGCCAGCATCGCCAGGGCCAGGTTGAGCTGTGCCTCTTCCTGGTCCTGGGTCACACCGCCGATCTCGGCCGTCGCGCCCGCGGGCAGCTTCAGCTCGTCGATCTTCTTCTGGAGGTCCTTGCCCACGGCGCCGGTGTCGTCACCGACCGGCTTCGCGGTGACGGTGGCCGAGCGCTGGCCGTCGATCCGGGTCATGGAGACGGGGCCGTCCACCAGCTCGACGGTGGCGATGTCGCCCAGCTTCACCGGGCCCAGGCGCAGATTCCTCAGCTCGTCCAGGGTGGTGGCCGGCTGGGCCGAGCGGATGACGACGTCGCGCTCGGTGTCGTCGAGGACCGCCTTGGCGGCCGGGGTGCCCCTCACCGCCTGCGTGACGGCCGCGCCGAGGGTCTGGTCGGTGAAACCGGCCGCGGCGGCCTTGTCGTCGGCCTTCACCGAGACCCGGGGCACGCTCTGCGCCAGGTCGCTGGTGACGTCCGTGACGTCGTCCAGGGAGGCCACCGCGTCCCGGACCTGGTCCGCCGCCTTGCGCAGCGCCTGAGCGTCGGCCGCCTTGACGACGACGCTCAGGTCCTGGCTGCCGAAGCCGTCACCGGCCGCGATGGTGGTGGTGCCGATGCCGTCGAGTCCGCCGAGGCCCTTCTCCAGGCTGTCCGTCACGTCCTCGGAGGACGCGTCGTCCTCCAGCATCACCTGGTACGTCGCCTGGTTGGTGTCCGTACCGCCGCCGAAGGCCGCCATCCAGCCGGACGAGCCGATGGTCACCTGGTAGTCCTTGACGCCCTCGGTGTCGCCGAGCAGCTTCTCGACCTTCCGCGCCTGGGCGTCGGTCGCGGCCAGACCGGTGCCGGGCTTCAGCTCCTGCCGGACGGTGAGCACCTGCTGCTCGCCCGCGTCGAAGAAGTTGGTCTTCAGCAGCGGCGCCATGGCGAAGGTGACGACCAGGACGACGAGCGCGATGGCCACGCTGGTCAGCCTGCGCCGGGTGGCGAAGCGCAGCACGGGGACGTAGAGACGCTGGAGGCGGCTGCTGGCCTCCTTCTCCTCGGCGATCCTGCGCGCCTCCTCGGCGTCCTCCGGGGTGCCCTTCGGGGCCCGCAGGAACCAGTACGACAGGACGGGCACGACCGTCAGCGACACCAGCAGGGACGCCAGCAGCGCCGCCGTGACGGTGAGGCTGAAGGAGCCGAACAGCTCGCCCACCATGCCGCCGACCAGGCCGATCGGCAGGAACACGGCGACCGTGGTGAGCGTCGAGGACGTCACCGCGCCCGCCACCTCGCGCACCGCGTTCATGATCGCCGACTGGCGCTCCTCGCCGTAGCCGAGGTGCCGCTTGATGTTCTCCAGGACCACGATCGAGTCGTCCACGACCCGGCCGATGGCGATGGTCAGCGCGCCCAGCGTCAGCATGTTCAGCGACAGGTCGCGCGTCCACAGCACGATCAGGGCGAGGACCACGGACAGCGGGATGGAGACCGCCGTGACGAGGGTCGAGCGGACCGACGCCAGGAAGACCAGGATCACCAGGACGGCGAAGAGCAGACCGAGGGCGCCCTCGGTGGTCAGGCCCTCGATGGCCTGGGAGACCGCTGGACCCTGATCGCTGACGACGGTGAGGGTGGCGCCCTCACCGAGGTCCTGGCGCAGGCCGGGCAGCTTCTCCTCGACCGCCTCCGAGATGGCGACCGCGCTGCCGTCGTGGTCCATGGTCGCCATCACCGCGAGGCTGGGCCTGCCGTTGGTGCGGGTGAGGGAGTCGGCCCTGGCCTCCTCCTCCTTCACCGTGGCGACGTCCCCGAGGCGGACCGGCTTCCCCTTGCCCGGCTCGCCGGCGACCCTCAGGTCCTCGATCTGCTTCAGCGAGGTGAAGCCGCCGCCGACCTGGACGGTGCGGTTGGCGCCGTCCTCGTCGAAGGAGCCCGCCGGGACGGTCGCCCCGCCGGCCTGGAGGGCCGCGGAGAGCGACTGGGCGGTGAGCCCGGCCTTCGCCAGCTTCGCGTCGTCGGGGGTGACGGTGACCTGGACGTCGCGCACGCCGTCCACGGTGACCTGGCCGACGCCGTCGATGCCCTCCAGCGCGGGCACCACGGTCCGGTCGAGCTGGTCGGCGAGCGCCTGCTGGTCCTTGCCGGAGGTGACGGCGAGCACCACGGCCGGGATGTCGTCCGTGGAGCCGGCGACGACCTGCGGGTCGACGTCCTCCGGGAGGAAGGCGCCGGCCCGGTTGACGGCCTGCTGGACGTCGGCGACGAGCTGCTGGGTGTCGTTGCCGTAGTCGAAGGACGCCATGATCACGGCGTTGCCCTCGCTCGCCGTCGAGGTGACGCCGGAGATGCCGTCGACGGCCTCCAGGCTGTCCTCGATGGGTTCGACGACCTGCTTCTCCACCACGTCCGGGGACGCGCCCTGGTAGGGGGCGATCACGGACACCATGGGCAGTTCGATGGTCGGCAGCAGCTGCTGCTTGAGCTGGGGTATCGCGATCGCCCCGAAGACGAGCGCGATGATCGACATCAGTCCGATCAGCGCCCGTTGCGCGAGGCTGAATCTGGACAGCCAGGACATGGTCAGGGTCTCTTTTCCGTGGATCGGCAGAAGTCCGAAGAGCGGACGCGCGCGAGTGGGCGCCCGCTCTACACCCTGGGGCATCGACGGGGGCCGATCCGTAGGCCCGAGGTCCCATCCCTCATGCGGCGCCTACTCCCGCCGCAGTACGCCCCGCGGGGCTCACTCCACCCTCGGACGGACCAGCCCCGACTCGTAGGCGATGACCACCAGCTGGGCCCGGTCGCGGGCGCCCAGCTTGGCCATGGCCCGGTTGACGTGGGTCTTCACGGTCAGCGGACTGACCTCCAGGCGTTCGGCGATCTCGTCGTTGGAGTGCCCGCCGGCCACCTGGACCAGCACCTCGCGCTCGCGCCCGGTCAGCGAGTCCAGTCGCTCGGCGCGGGCCGGGTCGTGGTCCCCTCCGGACGGGCCCTCCTGGGCGAGGAAACGGGCGATCAGGCCCTTGGTGGCCGCCGGGGACAGCAGCGCCTCCCCCTCGGCGGCGATCCGGACGGCGTTCAGCATCTCGTCCGGTTCGGAGCCCTTGCCGAGGAAACCGGAGGCGCCGGCCCGCAGCGACTGCACCACGTAGTCGTCGACCTCGAAGGTCGTCAGTATCACCACCCGGACCCCCGCGAGTTCCGGGTCCGCGCTGATCATGCGGGTGGCGGCGAGTCCGTCGGTGCCGGGCATCCGGATGTCCATGAGGACGACGTCGGCGCGCTCCTCCCGGGCCAGCCGGACCGCCTCCGCGCCGTCGGACGCCTCGCCCACCACCTCCATGTCCGGCTCGGAGTCGACGAGCACCCGGAAGGCGCTGCGCAGCAGTGCCTGGTCGTCGGCGAGCAGGACACGGATCGTCATACGGACTCCAACGGGGCGATGGTCACGGGCTGTTGTCCTGGGGCGCGGACGTGCGGGGCTCGACGGGCAGGATCGCATGGACGCGGAAACCGCCGCCGTAGCGGGGGCCGGTGGTGAGGGTGCCGCGCAGCGCGGTGACGCGCTCGCGCATGCCGAGCAGCCCGTGCCCGCCGCCGGGGGCGTGGTCGAGGTCCCCGCCGGCGCCGTCGTCGAGGACGGTGATCTCGATGTGGGGTCCGACGCGTACGACGCTGACCTCGGCCCGCGCGTCGGCGCCGGCGTGCTTCCGCACGTTGGTCAGGGCCTCCTGGACGATCCGGTACGCGGCCAGGTCGACGGCGGCGGGCAGGCCGGCGCCCTCGTCGCCGCGGGCGACCTCGACGCGCAGTCCGGCGCTGCGGAAGGTGCCGGCGAGTTCGTCGAGGCGGTCGAGGCCGGGCGCGGGTTCGGTGGGGGCCTCCGGGTCACCGGACTGGCGCAGCAGGCCGACGGTGGCCCGCAGCTCGCCCAGCGCGGAGCGGCTGGCCTCGCGGACGTGGGCGAGGGCCTCCTTGGCCTGGTCGGGCCGCTTGTCCATGACGTGGGCGGCCACTCCGGCCTGGACGTTGACCAGGGCGATGTGGTGGGCGACCACGTCGTGCAGATCGCGGGCGATGCGCAGGCGCTCCTCGGCGACGCGGCGGCGGGCCTCCTCCTCGCGGGTGCGCTCGGCCCGTTCGGCGCGCTCCCGGATGGCCTGGACGAAGGCGCGGCGGCTGCGGACGGCGTCCCCGGCGGTGGCGCCGATGCCGGTCCAGGCGAAGATCGCCAGGTTCTCCTGGGCGTACCAGGGCAGCGGGCCGACCGCCATCGCCACGCCGGTGAGGACGGTCATGGTGAGCAGGCCGATCCGCCAGGTGGTGGGGCGGTCGGTGGTGGAGGCGACGGTGTAGAGCGCGACCACGGCGCACATGGCGACGGGGGCGCGGGGGTCCCCGGTGACGGACTCCACGACGGAGGCGCCGCCGGCGAGGGCGAGCACGGTGCGGGGGGCGCGGCGGCGGAGGACCAGCGCGGTGGCGCCGAGGGCCATGAGGACGAGGCTGAGCGGGTCGGGTGTGCGCAGCCCCCATCTGACGCCCTCGGGGCCGTGCGGCTCGACGAAGGAGCCGGCCACCATGCACACGAGGACGCCTGCGGCCAGGGCCGCGTCCAGTGCGAAGGGGTGTGCCCGTGCGCGGCACCGGGCGCGGGTCAGGGTGCTCACGGCTGTTTACGGTAGCCGGAGGCCGGCGGCCGGGCGGATGGCGGCCGGGGGTGCTCCGGCCCGGGTGGCGACCGGGGGTGCTCCGGCCCGGGTGGGGTGGCGCAGCCCGGCGTTCGCGGGGTGCCTCCCCCACTCTCGGCTCCGCTCGAGCGGGGGGACCCCCATCGCCCACCCGTGCCGCCCCTGCGGCACGACTGCCCGCGGTTATGTCGTTCCCGGGATCAGGCCGTCGTCGCTCAGGAGGTCCTGGACCTCCTCGAGCGACGCGTCGGGGGACGGGAGGATCAGGTCGGAGGGCTCCAGGGAGTCGTCCGGCAGGGGCTCGCCGAGCTCGTGGACCTTGGCCAGCAGCGCCTTCAAGGTCGCGCGGAAGCCCGGCCCGTCGCCGTTCTCCATCTCGGCGAGCAGTTCCTCGTCCAGCTGGTCCAGCTCGGCGAGCCGGCTCTCGGCCAGCCTCACCTGCCCCTCCCCCATGATCCGTACGATCATGTCGCCCTCCTCGGCGTGGGCTACTGCTTGTCGAAGCGCGGGGTGTCCTGCGACTGCTGCTGGGGCTGCTGCTGACCGGTGCCGCCCTCGATGGCCTGCTGCCCGCCGGACGGGCCTCCGGCCAGCTCGGCCTTCATGCGCTGCAGTTCCAGCTCTACATCCGTACCACCGGAGAGCCGGTCCAGCTCGGCCTGGATGTCGTCCTTGTGCATGCCGGACTGGTCGTCCAGGGCGCCGGAGGCGAGCAGTTCGTCGATCGCGCCGGCCCTCGCCTGGAGCTGGGCGGTCTTGTCCTCGGCCCGCTGGATGGCCAGGCCGACGTCGCCCATCTCCTCGGAGATGCCGGAGAAGGCCTCGCCGATCCGGGTCTGGGCCTGGGCCGCGGTGTAGGTGGCCTTGATGGTCTCCTTCTTGGTGCGGAAGGCGTCCACCTTGGCCTGGAGGCGCTGGGCCGCGAGGGTGAGCTTCTCCTCCTCGCCCTGCAGCGTGGCGTGCTGCGTCTCCAGGTCCGTCACCTGCTGCTGGAGCGCGGCGCGGCGGGAGAGGGCCTCGCGCGCCAGGTCCTCACGGCCCAGCGCGAGCGCCTTGCGGCCCTGGTCCTCCAGCTTGCCCCACTGGGACTGCAGTTGGTTGAGCTGGAGCTCCAGGCGCTTGCGCGAGGTGGCCACGTCGGCGACACCGCGACGGACCTTCTGGAGCAGCTCCAGCTGCTTCTGGTACGAGTAATCGAGGGTCTCGCGCGGGTCCTCGGCCCTGTCCAGGGCCTTGTTCGCCTTCGCGCGGAAGATCATCCCCATACGCTTCATGACACCGCTCATGGGCTTCGCGCGCCCCCTTCTGACCGATCCGGCTCCAGCACCTGCGACAGAACCCACAGTACGGGCCCCGCATCCATTACCGCACTGTTCGGGGACGGATGCGCTCATCCCCAAGGACGACCGGGCATCCTCCCGCTCCGGCGCAGGGAGGAGAGTGATCCCCGAGGCCGGCCGGACGGACGGACCACCCGGAGCCCCGTACGACGTCCCCTCTGTCCTTTGGGAGACGTCCGGTGTTGCCGGATCGTTCCCCAGGGGGCTGGGGTCCAACCCCGGGCACCCCGTACCCTTGGGTTTTGTGTTCCGTAGCCGCGCCAAGGAAGAGAAGGCACCGCTCGCCGACAAGGCGACGGTGACCGGCTCCCATCAGACCCGTCATCCGGAGGCCCCGAAGGGCCGCCCCACGCCCAAGCGGAGCGTGGCCCAGTCGCAGCGTCGCAGCGTCGCCCATACGTCGATGACGCGCAAGGAGGCCGCCAAGCGGCAGCGTGAGGAGCGCCGTGCCGCGCTGGAGCGTCAGCGCCAGGCGCTGGCCAGCGGCGACGAGCGCTATCTGCCCGCCCGGGACAAGGGGCCGGTGCGCCGGTTCGCGCGTGATTTCGTGGACTCGCGGTTCAACATCGCGGAGTACTTCCTGCCGATGGCCGTGATCATCCTGGTGCTGAGCATGATCCAGGTGCCGCAGCTGCAGAACGTCGCGCTGCTGCTGTGGCTCGTGGTGATCGTGATGATCGTCCTCGACTCGATCGTGACCGGCTTCCGGTTGAAGAAGCGGCTGGCGGAGCGCTTCCCCGACGACAACCGGCGCGGTGCGGTGGCCTACGCGCTGATGCGCTCGCTCCAGATGCGCCGGCTGCGGCTGCCCAAGCCCCAGGTCAAGCGCGGGGAGCGGCCCTGAGCGCCACGCCGTTCACGGACGGCGCGGCCCCGGGTCTGCCGAGCGGGCCCGGCGGTCTGCGCGACGTCGTCCGGGAGGAGCTGGTGGCCCGCCAGCTGGAGGAGCAGATCGTCGGGCGCTTCCCGGTCGGGCGGCGCCTGCGGGTGCTCGACGTGGGCATGGGCCGAGGGACGCAGGCGCTGCGGCTGGCCCGGGCCGGTCACCAGGTGACCGGCGTCGAGCAGGACGCGACGATGATCTCCGCCGCGCGGGAGGCGTTCGCCGGGGAGCCGGAGGGCATCCGGGAGCGGATGCGGATCATCGAGGGCCACGCCGGGGACACCGGTGTGCACTTCCTGCCGGGCAGCTTCGACGTCGTGTTGTGTCATGGCGTGCTCATGGACGTCGAGGAGCCGGACGCGCTGCTGGCGGGGATGGCACGGATGCTCGCGCCCGGGGGCCTGTTGTCCCTGCTGGTGCGCAACGGGGACGCGCCGGCGATGCGGGCCGGTCTGTCCGGCGACTGGGCCGGGGCGCTGGCGGGCTTCTGCACGACGGCGTACGGGCTGAAGAGGCTGACGTCGACGCTCGCGGGGATCGGGGCGCCGTTGCACACGTGGTACGGGGTGCGGGTCTTCACGGACACGGCGGCGGCGGACGCGGTGTTTCCGGACGACCTCGACGCCCTGCTCGCGGTCGAGGACCGGGCCGGCCGTACGGACCCCTACCGGGGAGTGGCGGCGCTGCTGCACCTGTGCGGGGTCCGGGGCTGAGGGCCCGGCGCCCGGCCTTTTCCCGCCCCGCCCCTTCCCGTCCCGGGGCTCCGCTCCCGGACCCCCTTCGCGCCCACGCGACGGAGTCGCGTGTCGTCACGACCCCGCGCCCCTTGAGGGGGCGCGGGGTCGTGACGGCAGGCGGGGCTTCGTCACTCCGGCTTCGCCGGGGCCTCCGGGAGCTCCGCCGCCAGGGCCGCCGCCGCCTGGACCAGGGGCAGCGCCAGCAGACCGCCCACCCCCTCCCCGACCGTGACACCGTGCGACAGCACGGGATCCAGCGCCATCCGGTCCAGCGCCTTCGCCTGCCCCGGCTCCCCGCTGTCGTGCGCCGCCACCCACCAGTCCGGCGCCCGGAACGCCACCCGCTGCGCCACCAGCGCACACGCCGCCGTGACCACCCCGTCCAGCACGACCGGCATCTTCCGCACCGCCGCCTGCAGCAGGAAACCCGTCATCGCGGTGAGATCGGCCCCGCCGACCGTCCCCAGCAGCCGCAGCTGATCGCCCAGCACCGGCCGCGCCCGCCGCAACGCGTCACGGATCGCCGCGCACTTGCGCATCCACGCCAGGTCGTCGATCGCCAGCCCCCCGCGCCCGGTCACCACCGACGCGTCCGTCCCGCACAGCGCGGCCACCAGCACGCCCGCCGCCGTGGTCCCGCCCACGCTCACATCACCGAGCACCACCAGATCCGTACCCGAGTCGGCCTCCTCGTCGGCCACGGCCGTCCCCGCGCGGAACGCCGCCTCCGCTTCCTGAGGGGTCAGCGCGTCCTCGACGTCGATGCGCCCGCTGCCCCGCCGTACCCGGTGCCGTACGACGTCCTCGGGCAGCGTCTCGGGATCGCAGTCCAGGGACATGTCGACCACCCGCACCGGCACCCCCTGCCGGCGGGCGAGCACGGACACCGGACGGCCGCCCTCCAGGACGTCCCGCACCAGCTCCGCGGCGCTGCCCGCGGCCCGCGCGGAGACACCCAGTCCGGCGATCCCGTGATCGCCGGCGAACAGCACGACCCGCGGCCGTTCGATCGGCCGCACCGGCACCGCGGACTGGGCCGCCGCCAGCCACTCACCCAGGTCGTCCAGGCGGCCCAGCGATCCGGGCGGCACGATCCGGCGCTCCCGGCGCGCCTCCGCGTCGCGGCGCACCCCGCCGTCCGGACGCTCGATCAGATCGGTGAAGTCGTCGAGATTAAGCGAGCTCATTCGCCGAACAGTACCGGCCCCGGTCGAACACGACGGCGCACCGGTCGGCCGGGCGCGCGGGACCTCGTCGTTCCTTCGGACCGAGCGGAAGCGAGTCCGCCCGGCCGCGCGCCCCGAACGGTCCCGGGCGCTCCCCCACTGCCTCGAGGACGCGGGTGACCCGCCCCAGGTCTCCGGCGTACTCGGCCCCGGGGCGGCGACACGTGTCCCGCGCGTGGTCCGGTCCCGGAAGGCCCCCGCGGCCGGCGGCGACGGGGAGGCCCGGGACCATCACTCCGGTGGAACGGGGGTCCCGCGCGCCGACGCCGTGACCGGCGCCCCGGATCGCGCCGGTCACGCTGTCCCAGTCGGCTCGAGCCACCGCGAGCCCACGAGCGGCCCCTCACCCGGACGAGCCGAACGGACGTCCCGCCCACTCCCCCACGAGAAGTCGCCGGCCCCCACCACGCCGCCCCGGTGCCGGTCCACCCCGTGACGCCTTCCCGTCCGTAACGTTTTGCCATGTATCGCCGTACATCCGTCCGTTCGTCCCCAGCCGTCCCGTACGTCGCGCCACCCGGGTGCCGTACGCCCTCACGCCGGGAGCCGCCCGTGTCCGCAACCGACCCAGCCCGTGCGATCCCCGCTCCCCAGGGCTCCGCCCGGGTGCACGAGCCGCGCCGCGCGGACTGCCCCTGGTGCGGCTCCGCGCGGCTGCGCAACCGGCTGAGAACGGGCGACCTGCGCCGGCACCGGCCGGGCCTGTTCACCGTCGACGAGTGCCGGGACTGCGGCCACACCTTCCAGAACCCCCGCCTCACCGCCGAGGGCCTCGCCTTCTACCGGCGGACCGTGCGCGGCGCCCCCCGCGATCCCGCCACCGAACGCGTCCTCGCCCTGCACGCCGTCCGGCACCGCCGCCGGGGCGCGGCCCGCGCGATGCTCCCCTTCGGCGAACCGGAGAGCTGGCTGGACGTCGGCACCGGACTCGGCCGCTTCCCGCTGACCGCGCGGGAGTTCTTCCCGTACACCGCCTTCGACGGCACCGACCTCACCCCGCGCGTCGAGCGGGCCCGCGACCTCGGCCGCGTCGAGGAGGCCCACGTCGGGCCGCTGACCGATCCGCGGGTCACGGCCCGGCTGGCCGGCCGCTACGACGTCGTCAGCCTGCTGCACCACCTGGAACACACCACCGACCCCCGCGCGGAACTCCGCGCGGCCCTCGACGCCCTGCGCCCCGGCGGCCACCTGCTCATCGAGAGCCTGGACCCGCGCTGCGTCTTCGCCGCCCTGTTCGGCCGCTGGTGGCTGCCCTACGACCAGCCCCGCCGGCTGCACCTGCTGCCCCCGCGCAACCTCCGCGCGGAGCTCGAGGAGCGCGGCTGCGCCCTCGTCACCGCCGGGCACCGCACCGCGCACGTACCGCACGACCTGGCCGGCCTGACCGCCCTCGCCCTCTCCCACGCGCTGCCCGCCCCGGACACCCCCTGGCGTGCCGTCCCGCCGACCCCGTTCCAGCAGCACCTGCGCACGGTGCTGCTCCGCGCGGGCACCCCGCTGGTGGTCGCCGCGGCGGTCGCGGACCTGGCCCTCGCCCCCGTGGTGCGCCGCACCCCGTTCGCCAACGCCTACCGGATCATCGCGCGCAAGCCGGAACGCTGACCCGGCCCCGGGTCAGCCCCGCAGGACGACCGCCTGCCCCGCCACCACCAGCAGCACCTGCTCGCACTCCCGCGCGAACGCCGCGTTCAACCGCCCGAGTTCGTCCCGGTACCGGCGGCCGGACGCGGTCGCGGGCACGATGCCCGAGCCGACCTCGTTGGACACGGCGACCACCGTCCGCCGTGTCCCGCGCACCGCGTCCGTCAGCTCCCGCATCCGGTCCCGCAGCGCCCGTTCCCCGCCGTCCGCCCACTCCGCGTCGTCCCACGCCCCCACGGCGTCCATCGCGTCCGTCAGCCACAGCGACAGGCAGTCGACCAGCAGCGGCGGCCCGTCGTCCTTCAACAGCGGCGCCAGGTCGCACGTCTCGACGGTCCGCCACGACCCCGGCCGCCGCTCCTGGTGCGCCGACACCCGCGCCGCCCACTCGGTGTCCCCGCCCCGCGTCCCGCCGGTCGCCACGTACAGCACCTCCGGGAACGACTCCAGCCGCCGCTCGGCCTCCACCGACTTGCCCGAGCGCGCCCCGCCCAGCACCAGCGTCCGGCGCGGCACCTCGGGCACGTCCTCGCGGGCGCCCACCTCCAGCGTGGTCCCGTCCGGCACGGCGCGCGCCCCGGCCGCCGCCAGCCGGCGCCGCGACTCCGCGCCCGGCGGCACGTCGTGGTCCAGGTGGACGGCGACGACGTCCGTGGCCGGGCCCACCGCCCCCGCCTCCCGCAGCCGCGCCAGCGCGTCCGGCCGCCCCACGACGTCCAGCAGCACCACGGCGTACGGATCGGCCCGCTCCTCGAGACCGGCCGGCGCCCCGCCCGGCGGCAGGTACAGCAGCCGCTGCCCGTCCGGGCCGGTCACCGCGTACCCGGTGCCGGGCGCGTCCAGCGCCACCGCCCGCACCCGATGCCCCGTGAGCAGCGTCGACTCCCGTCCGTCCGGCACCCGTTCCGGCTGCGGCAGCCCGGCCGGCACCTCGACCGGGGGGCCGTCGTGCGGGTGCGACAGCAGCACCTGGCGCACGTCGCCCAGCGAACGGCCCGCGCGGGCGGCCGCGAACACGGTGCCCGGCGTGAGGTCGAGCAGCAGCGCCCCGTCCACGAGCAGCGAGGTGGCCGCCCGCGCGTCCGCGCCGAGCGCGGTCGCGCACGCGGCGCAGGGACAGTCGGGGCGGGGCAGGCCCGCCGGGGCACCGGTGCCGAGCAGAGTCAGTTCCACGCCCCGATTTTCACCTGCCCCCACGGCGGCTGCCCGTCCGACTAGGCTTTGGGTCCGGTGTGATCACACTCTTGGGAGGCGTACATGGCGGCATGGACGTGGCGGTTCGAGAAGGCCGACGGGACGCAGGTCGAGCCCGCGGTGCCGCCGGAGGAGTTCCCCACGCAGGGGGACGCCGAGTCCTGGATCGGGGAGCACTGGAAGGCCCTCGCGGAGGGCGGCGCCGACCAGGTGCGGCTGCTGGAGGACGCCACGGAGATCTACGGTCCGATGAGCCTCCACCCCGAAGAGGAAGCGGACCCGGACGCGGAAGAGGCGTGAGCCCCGGCGGCGGGGGGAGGGCTCCTCACCCCGCCGCCGGGGCGCCCCGCGCCCCTTCAGGGGGCGCGGGGCGGGTCCGGTGTGCCGCCGAGCCAGTTCCCGAGGGCCCGACGGGGGCCGGACCAGCGGCGGTCGTGGTGGTAGGCGCGCAGGATCGCCCGGGCCCGGGCGCGGGGGCGGCGGCGGTAGAAGCGCCGGTCCCACGGCGACCCCGGCCGGGCCAGCCGCAGCGAGCCGATCACGGCGACGACCGGAACGACCACGCCGAAGACGGCGACCCGCGCCTTGCCCTTGCTCAGGGCGATCAGCGCGAACAGGAAGTTCACCCCCACGCTCGCGGCGGCGCCCGCGCGGTTCTGGAGTTCCTCCTGGGTCAGGTCGTTGACGCCGAACGGCGCGAACCCCGCCAGCAGCAGGCCGACCAGCGCGGCGGTGAGCACGACCGCCTCGACGCTCTTGCGGCCGGCCTCGGTCCAGTACACGTCGTCGAGGTGCAGGATGAGCGCGAACTCGTCCAGGACCAGCCCCGCGCCGATGCCGAAGAGCACCGCGGCGAGGGCCGGGCCCAGCCCCTCCCCGCCGCTCGCCACCGCGCCGAAGCCGCCGACGACCGTGAGGACGACCCCGGGCACGACGTGGTGGATGTGCAGTTCCCCCGCCGTGACGTTGCCGAAGGGCCCCTTCCCGGCCCGGATCAGACGGGTGATGGTCCGGGTGACCACGAAGGTGAGGACGAAGGCGGCGAGGGCGAGGAGCAGCGGAAGCTTGCCCGGCTCGATGATGTTCCGGTCCAGCCAATGTCCCATACGGGCACTTTATCCACGGCGGCCGCGGGCGCCCCGGCGACCGCCGGGTAATCTGCGCCGGTGCCCGCACCCTCCCCCGATTCCTCCGCCTCCCCCGCCGACGGCCTCCGCTTCGCCTTCGGCACCCTCACCGCGCTCCCGGTCCGGGTCACCCGCTGGGACCGGCCGGCCGCGCGCGCGGGCATGCTGTGCGCCCCGGCGGCCGGGTCGGCGGTCGGCGCCCTCGCCGCCGCCGCGGGGCTCCTCCTGCTGCTCCTGGGCGCGGGCGCGCTGCTCGCCGCCGTCGCCACCGTCGCCGTACCGGCCGCCCTGACCCGGGGTCTGCACCTCGACGGGCTCGCCGACACCGCGGACGGGCTCGGCAGCGCCAGGCCCGCCGAGGACGCGCTGCGGATCATGAAGCAGTCGGACATCGGTCCGTTCGGTGTGCTCACACTCGTCCTGGTCCTGCTGGCCCAGGTGGCCGCGCTGGCACAGGCGTACGGCCAGGGCTGGGCGCGGGGCGCGTTCGCCGCCGTCGTCTCGGCGGTCGTGGCGCGGCTGGCGCTCACCCTGGCCGCCCGCGCCGGTGTGCCGCCGGCCCGGCCGCAGGGGCTGGGCGCGGCGGTCGCGGGGGTGGTGCCGGTGCCGGGCGCGGTGGGCGCCGCGCTCGCGGTCGCCGGGCTCGCGGCGGCCGGGGGCGCGTTCCTGGGGGCGTACGACGTCCTGCGCGCCGTGCTCGCGGTGGTGGCGGCCGTCGCCGTGGCCGAGCTGCTGCTGCGGCACTGTGTCCGCCGTTTCGGCGGGGTCACGGGCGACGTGTTCGGCGGACTCGCGGAGACGGCGGCGACGACCGCGCTCGTCGTGTCCGCACTGGGCTGAGACCACCCCGGAGCCGGGGTGTCACCCCCGGGTGAGGACCGCGGCGATCGCCGTGCCCGCGCCGCTCACCACCGCCACGGCCGCCAGGGCGACGCAGCGCGCCCTCAGCCACCGGTAGCGGGCCTCGTACTCGGTGCGCAGCTCGGCCGCCCGGTCGCAGATCCGCACCAGCGTGGCCCGGGAGACGGCGATCCGGTCGGCCCGGTACACGCGTTCCACCTCTTCGCGCTGCGCCGTCGTCAGCCACGGCAGTTCTTCGGCGAACCGGGCGGCCTGCCGCCGGGCCTCCTCGACCTCGGCGGCCCACAGGAGGTGGCCCTCGATCTGGTTCAGACCGCGGGCGCTGTCCTGACGGGGGTTCACACGCTCCTCCACGTCCTGGGCCGTGATCTCATCGCTGCTTGTCGCCGGGGGCCACGGTCGCGGAGGTCTGGGGACGGTTCTCGCTGTCGTCCAGCGCGGCGACGTCCGGGTGGTGCAGGTCGAACGCCGGGGACTCGCTGCGGACCTTCGGCAGGGTGAGGAAGTTGTGCCGCGGCGGCGGGCAGGAGGTCGCCCACTCCAGCGAGCGGCCGTAGCCCCACGGGTCGTCGACGCCGACCGGCTCGCCGTACTTGGCCGTCCTCCAGATGTTGTAGAAGAACGGCAGCATCGACGCGCCGAGCAGGAACGAGGCGATCGTGGAGACCGTGTTCAGCGCGGTGAAGCCGTCGGCCTCGAGGTAGTCGACGTACCGGCGCGGCATGCCCTCGGCCCCCAGCCAGTGCTGGACCAGGAAGGTGCCGTGGAAGCCGACGAACAGCGTCCAGAAGGTGATCTTCCCGAGCCGTTCGTCGAGCATCTTGCCGGTGAACTTCGGCCACCAGAAGTGGAAGCCGGCGAACATCGCGAAGACGACCGTGCCGAACACCACGTAGTGGAAGTGCGCC
>NZ_LGCN01000248.1 GCF_001279005.1 Streptomyces caelestis | reverse complement strand
CGGCCGGACCCCCGCCTCGGATCAGCGCGTGGGGAAGGTGTCGGGGGTGCTGATCCTGCTCTTGAGCAGCGCGCCGGACTCGGTCAGCACGCCGCTGCCGCTGTAGTCGGTGCCGCCGCAGGTGCCGGGCCTGAACGCCGCGCTGCCCTCGTCGGCGTCGGAGTAGGTCCAGTTCGCGTAGCTGATCTTCAGCTGATCGAGCAGGTCCAGCCAGGCCGTGCTGCTCGCCCGGTCCACCGCTCCGCCTCCGGTGGCGCTCACCGTGCCGAACTCGGAGACGAACAGCGGCAGTCGGGAGGCCGCCCGGCTCACCGTGGCGCGGTAGGCGTCCTTGTGACTCGCGGCGTAGAAGTGGAACGCGTACATGATGTTGGTGGCGTTGACGGGGTTGTCGACGACCTCGTTCTCGTTGGAGCCGTCCGAGACCCCCAGCGAGGACCAGCCGCGGGTGCCGACGATGACGACGGCGTCCGGGTCGGCGGCCCGGATCACCGGGATGACCTGTTCGGCGTAGCTCTTGACGGCCGCCCAGCTCACGCCGTTGGGCTCATTGGCGATCTCGTAGATCACGTTCTTCTTGCCGGCGTTGCGGGCGGCCACGGAGGCGAAGAACGTCTTCGCGCGGTCGAGGTTGAAGTTCGGGTCGCCCGGCGTGAGGGTGTGGAAGTCGATCACGGCGTACATGCCGCGGGCCTCGGCCATGTCGACGAGGCTGTTCACGCGGCCGGTGAAGCCCGCGGGGTCGGTCTCGTAACCGTCCTCCTGCACGTACATGGCGATGCGCAGCAGGTCCGACTTCCAGTCCTGCGCGAGCGCGTCCAGGGAGGCGGTGTCGTAGCACCGGCTGAACCACTGGAGGCCGTGGGTGCTCATGCCGCGCAGCTGTACGGGGCGGTCGTACTGGTTGCACAGGTTCACTCCGCAGACGTGCAGCTGCCCGTTGACGTCCACGGGGGTGCCGTCGTCCGGGGCGGGCGGGGGTTCCTCGACGGAGCCCGTGCAGGCGACCCCGTTGAGCGTGAACGCCGTGGGTCGGGGGTTGGCGCCCGTGAAGGAGCCGGTGAATCCCAGGTCGACGGTCGCGCCGGTGGCCAGTGTGCGGTTCCAGTCGACGGCGGCGGCGGTGACCGTGGCGCCGGACTGCGACCAGGTGGCGTTCCAGCCCTGGACGATCTTCTGTCCGGCGTCCGGCATGGTGAACCCGAGCGTCCACCCGGAGACGGGGGCGCCCAGGTTGGTGATCCTCACTCCGGCCTGGAAGCCTCCCTGCCACTGGCCGGCCACCGTGTAGTCGACCCGGCAGCCTGCGGCGGCCGCCGCCTGTGGACCGGTCAGTGCCGTGAGGCCCAGGACCGTCGCACAGGTCGCCAACAAGGCCAAGAAGCGTTTCACAGCGTTCCTCCTCATGCGATGCGAGCACAGCGTGATGCGGACACAACGTGATGCAGCGCAATGGGAGCGCTCCCAAAGCCCATCGGCCCGAGACCGTACACCGGCGCGCCGGTGCGCGATAGCCGTGCGACGGCCGAAGAACGCCGCGGCGCCGGTGACCGCCGTCCGCGGGGAGGCGGCCGGGCGTGCCGACGTGGACGGTGGCGCACGTCACACTTCCGCCCTGTCACGGGGAGCGGGCGGCCGGCATCTCGTGTTCAGCCCGGCGCGACACCGCGCGTGAGCACGAGTGAGGAAGAGACCATGGACGCCCGATTCAACCTGTTCGAGAACGAGATCGCCTCCCGGTTCGCCAAGCGGTTCGCAGGCGCCGCCCTGGTGGTCCACGACTCCCCGCTGCCGAAGTCCACGCAGGAGCTGGTGGCGCTGCGCGTCAGCCAGATCAACGGCTGCGGCCACTGCGTCGACATGCACGTCAAGGAGGCCGCGGCGGCCGGAGAGAGCGCGGTCCGCCTCCACCTGGTCGCCACCTGGCGCGAATCCACCGTGTTCACCGAGGCCGAGCAGGCCGCCCTGGCCCTCGCCGAGGAGGGCACCCGGCTCGCCGACGCCTCCCGGGGCGTCTCCGACGAGACGTGGGCCCTGGTCCGCAAGCACTACGACGACGACCGGACCGCCGCCCTGGTCACCCTGGTCGCCCTGATCAACGCGGCCAACCGCCTCGCGGTGATCACCCACCGGAAGGGCGGCTCGTACGAGGCGGGCATGTTCGCGGCGGCGGTCGGGAACTGACCCGCCGACGGGCTCCGGCCCGGAGCGAAGTCCTCGGCATCCCCTCCGGGCGCGCGGACCGGGCCGGCGCCCGTCCGTGGGCCTCACGTTCGATCCGAACCGTCCCGACAGGGCCCTGGCGCTCCCGCGTTCGACACGGGGTGGTCACGAGGGCGGACGTGTTCATCGCCGAGGTCAAGAGCCCGACCGGGGCGCGGGAGGGCCGGCGGATCCGCCCGGGCGCCCTGCAGGTCCTCGACCACGCGCACCCGCTCCGGACCGCCCGCCCCGGTCACCGCCCGCGTCCCGTGCTGGTGCCGGAGAAGCTCCCGGCGGTCCCGGTGGTCCCCGGCGGCCCGATCCGCCGCCATACGGCTCACGTCGGCGCCCGACTTCCCGGACATCCGGGGGTGAGACGCGGGCGCGGAACGGTACGTCACCCGACCTCGGCGTGCCCGAGGCGTCGGCTCACGGCCCTGTGGTCGTGAGCCGCCGTTCTCCGTGTGAACCAGGAGGGTGCGGGAGCGGGTGGGGTCAGGGGCGAACGACGGGACCCGCGATCGGGGCCTCCTGGGCGCCGTCGGCGGTCGCCGTCCGCCGGCGGTCGGCCCGCAGCGCCGCGGAGCGGGGCAGCGCCGCCGCGAGCAGGGGCCCGCGCAGGGCCGGCGCGCGCAGGGCGAGGGTCACCAGGGCGTAGCCCGCGAGTCCGCCGAGCGTGTTGGCGATGAGGTCGTTGACGTCCACGGAGCGGCCGTTGTTCAAGGCGATGTACGACAACAGCTGGGCGGCTTCCACGGACAGGCTGACCGCCGCCGTCATCAGGGTCACCCGCGACGCCGAGGTGGCGTTGCGGAACAGCAGGGGCAGCAGGAAGCCGGCCGGCACCAGCATGACGACGTTGGGCACCATGGTGATGTCCGCGGTGAGCAGCGGGACGAAGTTGATCTGGCCGATCCAGGGGGCCTGGTTGGCGTACTCGCCCCACGTCACGTTCAGCGGGAAGATCGTCAGGGACAGCACGGCGGCGACGTAGACGGCGGCGGCCAGCGCCAGCGGACCGCGGCGTTTGTCCCACACCCCGCGCCTCACCCGGATGACGGTGCCGGCCGCGAACAGGACGAGCGCGGGGCCGAGAACGGGTGCGGAGTCCACCTGGAAGCGAATGTCCATGAGGGCTGATCCTTCGGTCGGGGTGAGCGGTGCTGACGTGCCTCAGCCTCCTTCCGGGCCGGCTTCGGCGGATCTCCCGAAGGACCCATTCCCCGGTGGACGGCTACGACTTTCGGCAGAGGGGGCCCGGTGTCGCGCGCGGCTAGGGTTCTCACCATGCTCAGACCACTGCGCGCGCCGGCCGCCGGCCGGTTCGCCGTCGGCGCCCTGCTGCTCTGCCTCCTCGGGGCGGCCCTGCTGATCGACATCGACGCCGGCACCCTCCGCGGCCAGGGCGCCGGGGTCACGTTGATCCTGTCGACGGCCGCGGCGGCGGCCGTCGTCTTCCCGGCCGTGGTGATCAGGTCGTCCCCCGCGGTACTGGCGTGGGCGGCGTGCGGCGTGGCCCTGGTGTCGCTGGCCTGCTCGCTCGGACTGCGCGTGGCGGCGAGCGGCGGTTCGGTCCTGGACCAGGCCTCCGACGCCTACACCCTGTTCGAGCCGACCGCCCTGATGGTGCTGCTGCACGTGACGGCGCGGCGGGGTTCCCCGGCCGGCACCGCCGTCGCTCTGCCGCTGCTGATGGCCGCCGTCGTCCTGCGTCCGCTGGTGATCGAGGTGGACGAGGGCAGCAGCGTCGTCGCGCTCGTCCTGACGCTGGTGGCCGGCGGCGCCCTGGCCTCCGGTCTCACCGTCCGCCTGGTCGCCGCCTCCCGTCGGCAGCGCGAGGAGCGGATCAGGCTCGAACAGCGCCTGGGTTTCGCCCGCGACCTGCACGACTTCGTCGCCCACCACATCTCGGGCATCGTGCTCCAGGCGCAGGGCGCCCGTGCCGTCGCGGCCAGGAAGCCCCAGGCGGTGGGCGACGCCCTGGAACTGATCGAGGCCACCGGGGCGGAGGCGCTGACCGCCATGCGCAGGATGGTCGGCGCCCTGCGCGAGGACGCCGTCCCGGACACCCGGGCGCCGGGCACGGACGCCGTCCGCGCCCTCGTCGCCGGCTGCCGGCTCCCCGGGGCCCGGGTCGGCTTCACCGAGACCGGCCCGGCCGACGGCCTTCCCGCGGACGCCGCCCACCTCGTGGAACGCGTGGTCATGGAGGCGCTGACGAACATCCGCAAGCACGCCCACGACTGCACCACCGCCCACGTGCGCCTGGACGTCTCCCGGCGCCGGGTGACCGCGCGGATCACCGATGACGGACATCACCGTCCGTCCGGCGGCACCGGCTACGGACTGCGCGGCCTGCGCGAGGTCACCGCCGCCGCCGGGGGCACGCTGACCGCGGGGCCCGGCCCCGAGGCCGGCTGGCACGTCGCGCTCGAACTCCCCCTCCCCCTGCGGCAGGTGCTCCGATGACCATCCGTGTCCTTCTCGCGGACGACCAGACGATCGTCCGCACCGGCATGGCCATGATCCTGTCGGCCGAGGACGACATCGAGGTCGTCGCCCAGGCCGCCGACGGGGTCGCCGCGATCCAGCAGGCCGACCTGCACCGCCCCGACGTCGTCCTCATGGACATCCGCATGCCGCGGCTGAACGGCATCGAGGCGCTGCGGCACCTGTGCCGTCCCGGGGCCGCGCACACCCCGAAGGTCGTCATGGTGACGACCTTCGACGACGACGAGTACGTCCACCAGTCCCTGCACCACGGCGCCTGCGGCTTCCTCCTCAAGGACGCGGGGCCCCGCCTGCTGGCCGAGGCCGTCCGCTCCGCCGCCTCCGGCGAAGCCCTCATCAGCCCCTCCATCACCGTCCGCCTGCTCGAGCGGTTCGCCCGCCCCGCCGCCGCTGCCGGCCCGGTCCGTCCCTCGCCCCTGTCCGAGCGCGAGACCGAGGTCACCGCCCTCGTCTCCCGTGGGCACACCAACGCGGAGATCGCCGCCGCCCTGCACATCAGCGCGGGCACGGTGAAGACCCATCTCACCAACATCCAGGGCAAACTCGGCGCCCGCAACCGGGTCGAGATAGCGGCCTGGGCCTGGGAAACGGGACTCGCCCGCTGACCGGGCCGCGCACGACGCCCTCGGGGACGGGACGGACCGGCACGGCCTCGCCCTCCCTCTTCGTGGTCCGCTCGAACTCGAGGGCCGGGGCTCACGTGTTCCGAGGACGTCGGCCGGATCCGCGTCGTGCGCGTTCCCACCGAGTGTCGCGCCGGCCGGGGGCCCGTCCGTCGGATCGGGAAGTGCGCGTGGCCCCTGGCCTGCGCCGTGCCCCAGCGGGTGCCGGTGAAGGCCTCGGCGCCGAAGGGGGCCTGCGGTTCGTCCGCGATGGACTCGCGACAACGGGCTGGCCCACTCGGAGGAGCGGAGCCTTCGATGTGCTCCGGTGCCGGGCTGAGGCCTGCCGGAACGAAGGCGGCGGTCCTCCGCGCCTCACCGACGGGATCCTCATCCCGTCGGCGTCGACGAGGGCGGCGTGGGAAGAGGGCTGACGCCGGGTTCGAAGTGGTCGCGGAGGTGGATGCGGGTGCGCTGCGGCGTGTACTCGTGCACATACACGCTGACGCAATGCCTGTCGGACAAGCCATACGTCTCGGAGATGTCCTGTTCCTCCGTGGCCTTGGGGGAGCCGGGACGGACGTGGCCGTAGCGCATGCCGTCCTTGAGCGTCTCGGGTTCCGGAAGTCCGAAGTGCGCGAAGGTAGCGGGGGGTGACGTCGGTCTGTTCGGAGGTCGGTTCCAGCCACTTCTTCTCCGGCGGGTACTGCTTCAGACAGGTTTCCGCCTCCGACCTGGTCAGGGTGAAGGTGAGGATGCCCGTGGCGAAGCGGGAGGTGACCTTGTAGGCGGCCTGCGGAGACCGGGCCGTGGCCGGGACCTCGAGGTCCAGCTGTTCGCTCATCCACTCCGCTGTGATCCCTTCGGCCCACCGCACGTCCGCTGCCTCCTCGTCCAGGCGGTCACCGGGTCCGTCGAGGAACCAGCCCGCCGCGGCCACGGCGCCCGAGAGGGCCGGCGCACCGGCGGTCACTCCGGCGACGGCGGCCACCGCCGCCTTCGGCACCGCTCGTGCCCGGCTCGGGCGCCCGACAGGGATTCACGTCGCTCATCGGCCGTCCGCCCTCCCCACCGGCATGCCGGCCACTCGGTCCTGTTGTTGTTCACGGACGGGATTCAAGCGTCCGTCCCCGCTGTCGTCGGGACCCGGTAGCGGGTCGTCGTCGGGCTTCACGGCCCAAGCGGCCTCAGCGTGCCCAGCCGTTGCAACTCCACGATGTGCTCCGCCGCCCGACGCGGCGCTTCGCCGCCGCTCACCAGCACTCCCGCCTCGATGTTGCGGTGGGTCGCGGACTCGGTCAGGTTGTGGCAGGCCGCCCCGTGGAGGTGGTCACCCGGATCGTGGGGCAGCCGCCCCGAACAGAGCGGATCGGCCGAGCAGTGCCCGGCGTCGGCCAGGGCCCGGCGGACGATCCGGCCGAACGCGCGCTCCTCGGCCAGGGAGACCAGGCCGCCGAGGGTGCCCTCCGAATCCGGGACGGCGGTGTAGATCAGGATCCCTGTTCTCGGGTTCTGTTCGTCTCCGGCGTGGATCCGCTCGGCCAGGGAGGCCGAGCCGTAACCGCATTCGAGGGCGATGGTGCGGATCAGCAGGTGGGAGAGGGTGCGCAGGGCGATGTAGCGGGCGCCGGGCCAGCCGTGGAGGGGGTCGAAGTCACTCGTCTTGCGATCCGGCTTCCGGTTGGAGCGGAACCGGTCGTAGGCCTCCCGGTGGGCCTCCATGCGCGCCACCCACTCCGCCATGAGGTCGACCCGTACGCGCAGGAAGATCCTCTCTCCGCGGACCTCGCTGGCCGGCACCCAGTTCTGCGTACCCCGTGACAGGTCCACGCGGGTGGCGATCTCCGGGGACTCGGGATCGGGGGCGTCGAGCCGGGTGAAGCCGATCAGGGCGCGCGCCTCGCGCAGCCGCTCGACCTGGCGGACGTCCGAGAAGAGGTCGTCCAGCGGGGCCGGGACGGAGACCGGTCGGAGGGCGAAGTCGTCGCTGGGCACAGGGACCGGGCCGGACAGGGCGTCCCGTTCGGGGCGGAAGAGATCGGCCTGGACGTCGGGTGCGGAAGAGGCCGGTCCGTCGAGTCCCTGCTTGCGGGCCGCGATCGCCGCGAAGACGGCGTCGGCGTCGAACTCCTTGAGGAACCCGAACGGGGCGGACGCGCCATGAAGGCGAGCTCGCTCCGGTCCTCGACCTTCTCGAGCTCCGGCCAGTGGTCCTCGAGCAGCTTGTCGATGTCGCCGCCCTGCCCCTTGGGCAGCGCGAGCGCGCTGAGGGTGAGCGGGAACCACTGGTTGGAGGCGCCCGCGTTCGCCCATGGCCTCGCGGATGTTGCGCTTCGCGCCGCAGGCGACACATTCGATGGTGACGTTGGCGGGCCTGGTTGCCGCCGGACACGACCTGCTGGAGATCGCCCGCGCCGACAGGCGTGACGGGCCGCGGGGCAGCGGCAAGGCGGTGAAGGCGTACTCGTCCTTGATGTGTTGGAGTGCGGCTGGGACACGTCCCGCCCGCTGTCATACGGGCGCAGCGACCGACTTGTTCAGCTCCGGAAACGTTCTGCCCATGTGATACCCATCACACGTTCGAGAATTCGGCCACATGTCCGGAACGGCGGGAATGACTGACTCCGCGCGGCCTGAGGCATGCTTTCCCGCAGCTCGCGCATGGTGCCTAAGCGGTAACTTAACGCTGTGGTCTATGCCTGTGCGTGGCGAAGTGATCACGGGTCGTAAAAAAATGGTCGGGAAGGGCATGCGCGTTTGGCCCCTCTCATCAGAAATCCTGCAGCCGAGGACCCAGAGCGGTGTCCTCCGCAGCGTCATCTCCCCATTGCACAAAAGGAGTTGATGTCGCGTTGGCAGGAGAGGACCAGGTCCTGATGACCGTGAACGATCTGCTCGCACTGCTGGCGGCCGCCACTGCCGTGCGCGTCTTCCTCCCCGACGTCGCCGCTGGACTGCGCCGGATGCTGCGCGCCGGCGCCCGTGTCGGCGTCGCCGAGCTGCTGAGCACGCAGCCGGCGCGCACTGCGGCCACCGAGACCCTCACCGCAGGGACCGTCCGGGACGAGGAGGCATGACGATGGCCATCCCCGAGGACAACAACGCCCCTTATACGCTCCCCGAGGACAGCAACGTCCCCGACGCCCTTCCCGCCCAGCCCCGAGAACTGAACTCACTGCAGGGCGTCCACTACGAGATGCCGTCCGACCTTGACGCCTTCTATCGCATGTACGCCCGGCCGCAGCTGCGCTACGCCGCCACCGTGCTGGGCGACATGAAGGCCGCCCAGCAGGTCGTGCGCCGCCTCTACAGCCACCTCGCCCTGAACTGGGCCGTCGTCCTGCTCGAGGACGGCGGACCGGAGGCCTACGCCTGGCGCCTGCTGAAGATGCGCGTCGAACTCCACCTGCGCATGAACCTCGGCCCCGCCGCCGACGGACGCAGCACCGCTCCCGCCGGAACCGCACGGACCACCGCCGTTCACGACGCCGTCCGTGCCACGCTGGAACGCATGCGCACGCAGCTGGCGGCCATAGAGTCCCCCCTCGGTCTCTACACCGCCATCGCCACCCTGCCGGAACGCCAGTTCGACGTGATCATCCTCCAATACGTCCTCGGCTACTCCTGCAAACAGGCCGCCAACACCATGGGCATCGCCCCGGCCACCGCCCGCACCCACCGCCGCCTGGCCCGCAAACGCATCGCCGCCAAACTCGGCATAGACCTGGGTGACGACGAGGAGAAGGAGTAACACCGTGCCACGCAGCATCGACGACTACCTCGACCAGACCGCCCTCGCGGACATGGTCACCGACGCCGACCTCGACACCCTGCAGCAGGAGATCGTCCGCGACGTCACCGCCACCCTCATGTTCGGCGCCCGCCCCGCCCCCGAGGGCTACTACCCCACCGCCCTCGACGAGGCTCAATCGGCCCTGACAGCCCTCTCCAGCGAACTCATCCGCCGCACCGACGCCGCCGGACACCTCGCCCGCATCGCCGACGTCCCCTATGACGCCGACGGCGCCCTGTACTTCGGCTGCCTGCTCAACCTTGCCCAGGAACCTGAGAGCGCCCTGTGGTGGTGGCAGTTCGCCGCCGGCGCCGACAACGCCACCGCCGCCTACTGCCTTCACCTCCACCACCTACTGCGCGGCGAACTGCGCGACGCCGACCACTGGGCCCACCAAGCCCTCCACCTCGACGACGACATCCACCTCACCCCCACCAATCCCTGGCCCACCCGCCGCCTACCGCACCCCACTCTGGCCCTGCGCGAAGCAGTGGAACGCCTCAGGGTCGAAGAGGAACTGGCCGGCGCCCCCTTCCACCACCCCGACCACCGTCTCGCCGACCAACTCGAGGAGCTTACTGACGCCTGCTGAGGAGAAGGAGCGCCCAGGTGCACGTCGATCGTGTGAAGTTCGACCTGCAGGGATGGACGAGTGACGGGGGTGGCTACATGTCCGGCACGGACAGGGTCAGGCCTCCGGGCAGCGCGGTCAGGCGGGCCCGTTTGCGGTCTGGTGGGCGCTGTCACGTTATTGAGCGGTTCTCTGACGGCGCGTCGAGGCGTGTGGCGGGGACCGGGCTTCGGGCCGGTGTTCAGGCCCCGGCGGCGCCGGTGGCCTGGCCCCAGATGGCGAAGCGGAGGGTCATCCCGGCGCGGTAGCCGGGAGCGGTCATCAGGTGGTGGCGGGACCGGTAGTGCGGTGAGATGCCGCTGAAGGCAGCCAGGAACCGTTGGGCCCCACCGGTACTGCGAAAGCCCTTCATCGCGCGTTCACGCCGCCTTGTCGGCTGATGACTGTTCTCTGCCCGATTGTTCAGACCCTTGTGCGAGCGGTGCTCAACCGAAGGCATGACCTCGCGGTGGGCCGCGCCGTAGGAGCGCAACTCGTCGGTGACGACCACCCTGGGCAACGCATGGGTCTTCTTCAGCAGCCTGCGGAAGAAGTGCCGGGTCGCAGCGGTGTCCCGCCGGCTCTGTACGAGGAAGTCCAATGACATTGCCGTCGGCGTCGACGGCCCGCCACAGGTACTTCTCTGCTCTCCGTCGATCTTCATGAAGACCTCGCCCAGGTGCCGTTCGTCCCCGGGGCGGGGCTGCCGACGGCGCAGCGCGCCGGCGTAGGCCTGCCCGAGCCTGGCGCACCAGCGGTGGACCGTCTCATGGGAGACGAGCACGCCGCGCCCCAGTATCAATTCCTCGACCTCGCGAAAGCTGAGCGGGAAGCGGAAGTACAGCCACACGCAGTGCGCGATGACCTCCACCGGGTGCCGGCGCCCCTTGTACGACGGCGGCGCGCTGTCCACGGACGATCCCTCCCGGCATGACGAGCCGGAAGATCATCCCACCCGGTCAGTCAACGTGACAGCGTCGACGAGGTGGCTCTCGATGTGGTCGATCACCGCTGACACGGCCTGCCGGTAGGCGGTGCTCGACCGGCGGACCTGGGACAGCAGCATGCCGCCCTGGATGGCGGCCAGCAGAGCGGTGGCGAGCGCGGCAATGTCAGCGCGCTCGCTCAGCTCGCCGCGTGCCTGCATGCGTGCGAGTCCCGACCTGACGGGGCCTTCCCACCGGTCGAAGGCGGAGACGAGTCTGATCCGTGCCGACTGGTCGCTGTCGGCGGGTTCGCTGGCGAGCGAGCCGATCTCGCAGCCGCCCTCGCATCCCCTGGTGTCCTGCCGGCTCCCTGCCTTGTCGCACCGCTCGCGCAGGGCCTCGATACTGTCCAGGTTGTCCAGCAGAGGGCGCTGCTGGGCGAGTTGGGCGTCCGGGCGAACCAGCGGCAGACCTCGGGCGACGGCCGGCCGTACACCCGCTACGCCGTGGCGGAGGTCGGCGCGTCGGGCTACCTGATGATCCGCTGGGGCACGGTCGCTTCGCAGGCCGACTGTTCCGCCTGAGCGACGCCCCGCGCCGCCGTCCGGCTTCCGTGCGCGTCGACGGGGGCCGGGGCCGCGGTCACGGCAGGTCGTAACGGACGAGTGCGTCGGCGAAGGGCTCGCCCGTGCGGCGGGCGTACGCCATGCGCTCGCGGATCTCCCTCAGGGTGCGCGGACGGTATCCGGGCCCGCCGCAGCAGCTCTTGTGGAAGTGGACGCCCGCGTGCAGGAGTACGGACAGCGCTCGCCAGGCCGCGGTGTCCCGGCGCGGGGGCGCCGCGAAGGCCGATCCCACGTGGATCAGCGGTTCCGCACAACGGGGGCAGATCCGGTGCGGCCTGTCCCTGTCGTAGGGCTGCTTGTAGGAGCCCCGACAGGGCAGGCGGACGTAGGAGGTCTTCGCGTGGCCCATGCCGTCAGGGTAGGCGGCGGCCGTGCGGAACTCGACGGGGTTACGGAAGTGCGGAGGGGGCACGACGTGCCGCACACTCTCCGGGTGATCGTGCTGCAGCCCGTCCTCGAAGTCTCCGATCCCGCCGGCTTCACGCTCTGGCCGGTCGCCGGGATCGAGCCGTACGGCTTCCTGCCGCTCAGTGGCGCGCTCGCTCCCACTGAGGTCGGCACGGCGGTCATGAGCATCGCCGCCCACAACGACGTCGTGCCGGCGGCCGACGACCGCCTGCCGCGGCCCGTGGACCCGCTCGGCTCCTTCCTGCACGGGCTGCTCACCATGGACGACCTCTTCGCGTCCGGCGGCCTGCGGGTCACGGACACCGCCTCCGGCGTCACCTTGCTGCCGGGCTGCTGCAACGGCCTCGAGGAACGCCGCGACTGGTTCGACGTCCTCGACGGGGACGGCCGGGCCTCCTTCGGCCACGACCCGTCCCCGCTCGCCGAACGCCACGGTGACGCCGTCCGCCTGACCGTGGACGCCGACCGGGACGACAGTCCCGTGATCGAGCTCGCCGCCGGCGAACTGCGGAGCCTGCTCACCGGAGCGGAGCGCGACCTCACCGGGTTCCTGGCCCTGGCGGCCGCGTGGGCCGCCCGACGACTGCCGGGCCACGCAGCCCCGGTGACGTCCGCACTCGCCCGCGCCCTGGTCCTCCCCGCGCAAGGCCCGCCGTCCGCGTCGCCCCGACGGCCGGAGGCCGTCGGCCGACGCGCACCCCCGCCTCACCGCCCGATCCCGTCCTCCGGCACCGGGGCCCGCGGGACGAGGCGGGGAGGCAGTGGACGGGGCGGGCGGGCGTGAGCGGCGTGGGCGCGTTCCAGCTCCCGCCGCCAGATCGCCGGCAGGGCTTCCTCCGTCCGCGGCACGGCAAGTCCTGCGGCCCCGAGGACGTCCCGGAAGAAGTCCACCGGGCCGCCTCGGGCGTCCACGACCAGCGCGGAGAGCAGAGGGGCGCCGTCGGCCCCCGCTCGCCGGTCCAGCGTCACCAGCCAGTGCCCGGGGGCCCAGGCCGGACTCGCCGGTGTCCAAGTCGCCGATCGCGACGGTGCCGCCCTGCGCGGCGGCTCCGGTGAGCCGGCTTCTGAGTCGGTCCACCGGGTCCTCGGCGGGCGTGGAGCGCCTGGAGGGTTCCCTTGACCGCGCGAGCCTGGCCTTGCTCTGGGCCGCCTCCATCCTCGCCAGCCGTTTCGCCTCCTTGTCGGTACGCCGATTCGCCGCTTTCAGAGCGTCGTTCACGGCCTTCAATTCGTCCTCGACGAGACGGACGTAGTATCCGGAGCTCCTGTCGGCCACCTTGACCCGTTGGGCTGCAGGCAGGAGTGCGCCGTCGTGGTGCGCAAGCCACGTCTGCGCCTCACTGGTGACCTTTCGCGCCCGTTTCCGCGTCGGCTTGTCGACAAGGCTCAGGAGACCGGTGAGCTCTTGGAGCAGGGAGCGCAGACGCTTCACCATGGAGGTGTCGGCGACCGTCCTGCCCGTCGGCCTCACCACGTTCACCTGACGGTCGGCGGGACGGCGCGCCTTGACCTCGGGGGTGGAAATCCGTGGACGGGCCCGCGGTGGATCACTTAGTGTGTGGTTCCACGCCCTGAGACGGATGGAAGGAGGCGAGTGCCGTGCGGTTCACACCTTTCCAGCGCTCCCTCTTCCGCTGTCCCGGCGTGGTTCGTGAGTTCTGACCGGGAGCGCTCCAAGCAGCCTGTTTCCCGGAGGAATCCATGACCGATCCGGTCATCCGCGCGCTCTCCGCGAGCGACGCTCATCTCTTCGACGCACTCTCCGACCCCCTGGGCGCCCGTGAAGGCCATCGGCGTACCCAGTTCCGCCCCGACTGGAAGCGCGTCGCCCTGCGCGACGGCGAGGTCGTCGCACGCGGCGCGTGGTGGGGCGGCCCCGACGACTCGAAGCCCGTCAACATCAACTGGTTCGACGTGGCCGAAGGCGAGGAGGAGGCCGGGGCCGAACTCCTGCGCTCCGCTCCCTGGCAGGTCGAACTCGAGATCAACCTGCCCGGCGGCTGGCGGGACAAGCCCGACCTGCGCGCCGCCGCCGAGGCGCGCTTCGCCGCCGCACGAGCCGCAGGGTACGAACTCCTGGTGGAACGCTTCCTGTACCGCTGGACCCCGGAGCGAGGTCTGCCCGAGCGGCCCGGACGCCTGCGCTTCAGCGCCGAACCCGACGACGCCGTGTTCTTCGACGCGTTGCGCCGCATCCACTCCGCCACCTTGGACGCCCACGCGCTCAGGGCCATCGAGGAGGGCGGCCTCGACCAGGCCGCCCGGGAGGAACTCGACTTCTTCCACTGGTGCCCCTCCCCACGGGCGTGGTGGCAGATGGCGTACACGCCGGAGGGTGACCTGGTCGGCATCCACATCCCGGCTCACAACCCCTCCGGACCGACCATCGGCTTCATCGGAGTCGTCCCGGAACAGCGCGGTCACGGATACGCCTACGACCTCCTCGCGGAGTGCACCCACCTCCTCGTCGAGCAGGGCGCGGAGTTCGTCAGCGGAGCGACGGACCAGGGCAACTTCCCCATGGCCGCGAACTTCGCCAAGGCCGGCTTCCCCATCATCAGAGAACGCATCAACTTTCACCCGGCGGGCCAAGCGGCCTAGCGAGGAGTAGCACGCGCTGAGGGGTCCGGTCCGAGGGCAGGTCCGGACCCCTTGTCAGCGACATAACGATGATTTGACCGTCATCGATCATTCTTCCGCAGTCTCGCCCGGTCGCCTCAGAGAGATACCGGAACACAGAGTCGATCCTCGGCACCTCGCCTACCACCGGACTCGTCGCAGCCGGCCAGGGCTTTCTCCCCACTCGTGACGAGCGCCTCCCACTCCGTCGCCTGCAACCCGACGTGAAGCAGGCCGTGCCATGTCCGGACGGCTGAACTGTCGGCACGACGAGCCTTGCAGCTCCTCCTGCCGACTCCCGACGGGCAGACGACAAACTGTGCGAGGTGACGACCTCACGCGACCCGTGCACCGCTTGCGCCGTGGATTGGATCGCGACCAGACGGAGCACTGACACCGTCACCCCGTTCGCACACCGATGGCCACCTTCGCCCAGACGGTCTTGGCGTACGCGTCGCGGACGGTGCAGCCCCAACGGTCCGCGTACGCCTAGACGAGAAGCAGGCCACGCCCAGACTCCGCGCCGGACGGCGCCGGGACGGCCGCGGGGTGAGGGGGAAGGCGCCCCGGGCGGGTGTCGGTCACCTCGACGCGGACGACGCCGTGCTCGGGCAGGAGGAGCAGCGCCAGGCGGAAGTCCCGGCCGGGGGTGCGACCGTGGGTGACCGCGTTGGCCGCCAGCTCGGTCGTGACGAGGGCGACGGCCTGTGACGTCCCGGAGTCGTACGGGACGCCCCAGGCCGCGAGCTGCTGTCCGGCGAGGCGGCGGGCGAGACGGGCTCCGCGTGCGGTGCTGCTGAGGCGGATGGTGAGGTGGGGGGCACCGGTAAGTGGCTCCACCCTGATGTTGGTCGACTTCACGGAGTCACCGTCCTGTCACGCGGATGGCGGGGGCGAGGTCGGACCTCCGTACCCGGTCGCGCGGTACGGCCGCTGTACGGGTCCGTACGGCAGGTGTACGAGTCCGTGCGCGTGGCCGGAACGCCGGGTCGGTCGTTGTCGCTCACGACGGAACGCTGCGCGGAACGAGGGGGCGCGATGGGCAGGACGACCCAGCGGGAATGCGGGACCACCGGCCGGCGCGGACCGGACAAGGAACGTCCGGCGGCCTGGAGCGCCTACGGCAAGCTGGTCCGCCTCTTCCGCGAACGCGCCGGCCTCACCCAGCAGGCCCTCGCCGAGGCGATCGACTACTCGCTGGAGCAGGTCGCCTCCGTCGAACAGGGGCGGAGACCGGCGAAGGCGGCCTTCACGGAGGCCGCGGAACGGGTGCTGGAGGCGGGCGGGGCGCTGCGGGTGCTCCAGGAGGACGTGGACCGGGCCAAACTCCCACTGTTCTTCCAGGACTTCGCCTCACTGGAGGCGGAGGCGGTCAGCCGCTTCTCGTACGACCCGATGCTGGTGCCGGGACTGTTGCAGACGGAGGCGTACGCCCGCGCCCTTCTCGAAGCGCACTTCCCACCCCTCGAAGAGGAAGCCATCGAGCAGCACCTCACCGCCCGGCTCGCCCGGCAATCCCTGCTGACGCGCAAGAGCCCGTGCGTCGTGTTCTCGTTCATCCTCGAAGAGGGCACTCTCTACCGAACGGTGGGCGGCAGAGCAGTCCTGGAGGAACAACTCGCGCGCCTGCGGGACTGCAGCCGCATGCGGAACGTGGAGATCCAGGTGATGCCGACCCAACGGGCCGCGCACAGCGGGGTCAACGGCCAGTTCGTCCTGTTGGAAACCGTCGAACGGCGGCAGTTCGTCTCCATCGAGGCCCAGGGAGTCGTGAACATCCGCTCGGACCGAAACGAGGTCAGCGAGTTCTGCCTCCAGTATGGAATGCTGCGCTCACAGGCCCTCAACACCGAGGAGTCTGCCAGGTTCATCGAGCACTTGGCAGGGGAGCTATGAGCATCGACCAGCACGTTGAGCAGCCCGGCGACCTCACGTGGTTCAAGAGCAGCCACAGCGGAACCAACGGCGGCGACTGCGTCGAGATGGCCGCAGGCGCGGGTGCCGTGTACGTACGGGACTCCAAGGCGGCGGCCGACGGTCCCGTGCTGCGGGTCGGCCGGGACGAGTGGGCTGTGTTCGTGACGCACGCGGCCCGCTAGTCCCGGCGCGTTCAGCCCTTCACGCCTCGATGCGCAGCCAGGTGTCGCCGGTGCGAAGCCAGAGGGTGCCGTCGCGGCCCTGACCGCAGCGGACGACGACCCGGCCGGGTACGTCGAGTACGCGGTGATCGGTCACCGTCCAGGTGGTGCCGTCGAGTTCGGCGCGGGTGAGTTCGACGGTGCGCTGGTTGTGGTGGCGGCGGGTCAGTACCGCCCGGTTACCGCGGAACGCGAACCCGTCCGGGTCGCGGACGGGGCTGGGGTGGGTCGTCACTTCGCCGGTGGACGGGGTGGTGCGGGTCAGGAAGGTGCCGTGCCTGCCGCCCGCGTACCAGACCAACCACACCTGGTCGCCGTCGGTCGCGGCTGTGCAGCCTTCCAGCGGGTGGCTGGGCAGTCGGTCCTGCGGAAGCCATATCGCGCGGCCGTCGGTGTCCCAACCCGCGAGGCCAGCGCCGGACTCACGGTGCTCTCCGCAAATGGCTTCGTCCCCGTAAGCCGTCCAGACCCGTCCGTGGCGGTCGGTCACGAGGACGGGGATGTCGTCGCCGATGCAGAACTCTCCCCCGGGTGTGCCCGACGCGGAGTACACCACGGCGTTGGTTGCCCAGAGGCCGTTGGTCCTGTCCAGTGACGCACGTCCGCTCACCAGCAGGAAGCGAGAGTCCGGAAGCAGGGCCAGGTGGCTGGGGCGGCCCCCGATGTTCTCCACCGTGGTGCGCCGCTCCTCCTGTCCCGTGACGGTGACCAGCTCGCCGGTGAACGTGCCCTTCGGTATCCATCCGACCCATCCCTTGATGGAGGGGATGTGTTCCAGGTACCGCCGGTGGACGAGCAGGACCGAGAGTTCACCGGCCCCGAATCAGGGCTTCTCTGTAGCCCCGTCGGCTGGTGATGGGAGCGTTCTTCCCGCCTGAAGGGCGCAAAAAGCGAGGTGAGCGGGCTGACCGGTTGGAGATTCGCTCCAATCCCTCTGCCCGGCGTGGCGCGACCGGGCAACAAGCGGCGACCCGCCGAGGCCGCGTCTTACCCGAGTGCGTGCCGACCGTCTGAACGCCTACTCTGCGCCAGGGCGGTTGAGCCGGAACAAGGGGATCGACGATGAGCATGTACTTCAAGCTGGGTGACGAGACGCTGTGGAACCCGTCGAACGGCGCCGGCCGCCTCTTCATGCGGCAGGTGGAGGTCTTCGAGGCGGAACTCGGGCTACCCTCGGGAATCGGACAGGGGAAGTACTGGGGTGACCCGGACACACTCGCAGTCGATCCGGTCGCGTACACGGAGTTCGTGCACGGCCTCGTCGCCTGGCACTGCGGGACGAGCCACTCCGTGATCCTCGCGCTCTCCGAGGGGTTCGCTGCGACAGCGGTCGCGCTCGCACGGCGGGCAGGGATCGAGGTGGAGATGCCCGCATCGGAGACCGGCCATGCGTGGGGTGGCGTCCGACGCGACGTGCAGGTTCCCGGCAACGCCCGGGTCTCGTCGAGCGCCGTCGTCGACGCCCTGGACACACGGGCGCGAGAGGTGGACCGCTGGATGGCCCGCTGAACCGGCCCGCCCGACACAGCCGTTCGCCGTCTCTTGCTCGCCGCCTGTGGTCGTACGGGATCCCGTACGGCTGTTGTACGGAGCCGGGGCCGTGCCCAGGTCGTCGCGGCTCGCGTTGAGCAAGGTCCCGGCGGCGGGCTGAGCGCCGCTGCGGTGCGAGTGAGCGGGGTGCGGTGCGGGACGGAAGGGCGTGAGACATGAGCACGGTGCGGGAGACGCGGGGCGGTCGGGCGGCGAGGGCGAAGGAGGAGGGCGGGGGCGACCTGCCGGGGGCGTGGGCGGCGTACGGGAGGCTGCTCCAGCATCTGCGGAAGCGTGCCGGGCTGAACCAGCAGCAGCTCGGGGAGGCCATCGACTACTCGCTGGAGCAGGTCGCCTCGGTCGAGCAGGGGCGACGGCCGGCGAAGGCGGCGTTCACACGGGCGGCGGACCGGGTGCTGGAGGCGGGTGGAGTGCTGGAGGTGCTCCAGGACGAGGTGGACCGGGCGAAACTCCCGCGCTTCTTCCGCAACTTCGCGATCATCGAGGCGGAGGTGGTGAGCCGCTTCTCGTACGATCCGCTGCTGGTGCCGGGGTTGTTGCAGACGGAGGGGTACGCGCGGGCGGTGTTCGCGGGGCACTGCCCGCCGCTGAGCGAGGAGATCATCGACCAGCACACGGAGGCACGGTTGAGTCGGCAGAAGCTGCTGACGCGGGTACCGCTCGCGGAGCTGTCGTTCATCGTGGGTGAGGAGGCGTTGCGCGATCCAGTGGGCGGCCCGGAGGTCATGGGCGAGCAGTGGCGACGCCTGCTGGAGGTCAACGCGTTGCGAAACGTAGAGGTGCAGGTCATGCCTGCTGGGCGGGGGTTCCATCCGGGCAAGAACGGCCCGTTCGTGGTGGTGGAGTCACACGAACACCGGCTCCTTGGATACTTCGAGTCGCAAGGGGTCGGGTGCGTTGTCACGGATCCCGCCGAGGTCAGCGCGTTCTCGTTGCGGTATGGCAAGCTGCGATCGCAGGCCCTGAACGTCGAGGAGTCTGCACGACTCATCGAGCGGATGGTGGGAGAGACGTGAGCGTGGAGCAGGTGACCGAGAGCGTGGACGGGCTGCACTGGTCCAAGAGCAGCTACAGCGGATCGGACGGTGGCGACTGCGTGGAGGTGGCCGTCGGTCTCGACGCCGTGTACGTACGGGACTCCAAGGCCGTGGGCGACGGGCCGGTGCTGCGGGTCGGCCGGGACAAGTGGGCGGCGTTCGTCGCGCCTACGGCGGGATAGCGCCGACCAGTACTTCCGGGCGGAACAATGGGTTGATTCCCGTCACTTGAGGTGACGTGAGCTAGCCCATTGTCATGCCGCTGGCTCAGAAGAGGGCACTTTCGGTGCCCTCACCGAAATCCGACCCACCTCGCGCCGCCAACTGCTCCTTGCGCTTTCGAACGGCAGCAGGCCCTCGTACACGTAGCCGATCTGCTCGACGTCCAGCGCGTGGAAGCTGAGGAGCGTGCGGACCTCGCGGTCCTTGCCCTTGCCGACGCGGACCTCCTGCACGGCCTGGAACAGGTGCAGGACCGTGCGGTCGTCGATGGGCAGGAGGAGGGAGAGCGCCTCGCGTTCCCGCGCGTCCAGGTGCTGGAGCCTCATGGTTCCGGTCGACTGGAGGCCGTTGCGTTCGAGGCGGGCGCGTACGGCCGTCCAGAGGCGGGTGAGGAAGGCGAGGACCCCGTCGTCCAGGGGCCCCCTCGTCGGCGCGTCCGGGGCCGCTCATACCGGCATCAGCCTTCGCTGCCGTCCGTTCCACGTGTAGTGGAGCGTGGCCACGCCGCGTACGTGCGGGTCGCGCAGGCACTCATAGACGGGTCGGGTACGGACAGGTCCGCCAGCAGCGTGCCGCAGAACACGCGCATCACCGCGATGTACTCCAGGCGCTCGGGCGCGCTGAGATAGGTGTACGCGCTGAGCCGCTACCAGTCGTCCGCGTCCGTTTCCCGCCCCTGCGGTGCGTTTCCCTCTTTCCCCTCCACACCGTCGAGACTACGGACCGCCACTGACAGCGTGCAGCGGGGTGGAGGAGGAGCGACCGATCAAGCGCTTCATTCGATCATGTATGGACATGATCGGTTGTTTTTGCACCGGGTCCGGTCGGGAGTCAGGAGTTCCCCAGGTACGTGGTCGCCTCGACCTCGTTCAGATGGATGAGGATGTCGTGGGCCTTGCCGAGGGCGATCCGGTACTCCATGGGGTCGGGCCAGCCGGCGCCGATGTTCCGGGTGGGGCGCGGTTCGGACAGCCAGGTGCGCAGGGAGCGGGGGACGGTGCGCAGGTCCAGGACGTAGTCGCGTTGGCGGGCCCGGTCCAGGGTGTACTCGTTGGAGCCCGGCCGTGCGGCGTCCACGCGGTAGGTGCGGATCACGTTGTCTTCCGTGCCGAACGCCTTGAAGGCGCCGCTGTGGAAGGTGAAGCCGATGCTGACGTAGTCGCCGCCCAGCGTGTCGCGCAGGAAGGCTCCCTGGGTCTTCGGGTAGCGCGGGTCGAAGGCGTCGTAGGAGACGTGGGTGTTGTGGGCGGACAGCAGGATCCGGTCGCCGGTGTGCCGGTGCCACCAGGCCGTGTTCTCGGCCATCACCCGGTCGCGGTACCTCATCATCTCCGTGGCCTGGGCCTCGTCGGTGATGTCGTAGGAGTAGCCCTCGGCCATCTGGTGGATGGCCCGGGCGTGCTGGACCGCCCAGAGGTGCTCCTGCCGGCTCGTGCCGGGGGCCGGGGGCTGCTTCCGGAGCAGTTCGAGGACCTTCCGGGTGCGCTCGGCGCGCTTCTCGCGTTCCGCCAGGGGCAGTTCGAGGTAGCTCTCCAGGTAGGCGGCGGCGTCGGTGGTCGGGGCGAGGCCGTCGTAGAGGGCGGTGACGCGTGACCGCAGGCGCGGGTGGGCGCGGGCCACGTGGTCCGTCACCCGCCGGTACAGCTCCGGTCCGGCGTAGCCCATGTCGTTGCCCGTGAAGCGCACGGGGTCGGTGGGGTGGTGGCGGTTGTAGGAGCGCATCCACTCGATGAGGTTCAGGTAGTCCGCGTTGTTCCAGATGCGGTAGGAGCCCTGGAACTCCTCGCGCGCTATGCGGTCGAGGTCGCCCCTGCCGTACAGCACGTACTCGTCGACGCGGACGCCGCTGCTCCAGGGCAGTTCCAGGGAGAAGGCGCGGAAGCCCTTCCGCTCGACCAGGTGACGCAGGACCCGGTGCTTCATCCGGAAGAAGTCCCGGGAGCCGTGGGTGGCCTCGCCCAGGCCCACCACCTCGGCGTTCCCCACCATGCGGCCCAGCGCGTCCAAGTCCCGCAGGCTGCCGCCGGGTTCGGTGCTCCTCAGCGGGTGGGCGCCGCGCTCGATCGCGTCGACCACGCTCGTCGCGCCCCGGACGGAGGAGTGCTCCGGCGCCGTGGCGGTGGCCGGGCCGGCCACCGCCACGGCGCCCAGGGAGAGGAGGAGGGCCGAGGAGAGGAGTGCTGCCTTGCGTGGTGTCATGCCCGTAGGTTTTCGCGCGTACGGATGTCCGCGCCAACCCCTGGACTACCCACTCGCGGGTACCGCAGGCACTACCGGACGCGGGGGGCTTCCCCCCGGCGAGGAGACACGCCGGGCCGGACGGGAGAGGAGGAGCGTCGGTTGCGCCGGGTGTCGTCGAGGGTGGTCCTCGTGGAGGTGGCGGTCGCGGTGCGGTTGGCGCCGCTTTCCCGGGCCGGGTGTACGTGCCGAACGACGGCGGGAAGACCGGGGCCGACGGTCCCTGTCTCAAGTAGGGTCGTTTCACGGGGGGTTGGCAGTGCCTACACTCACGATCATGACCACTGGAACCCCCCTTCCCGGGGCGCCGGCCGGCGCCGACCCGGCCCTCTTCGCGACCATGTCCACCATGAGGGCCATGCGGCGCCTGAGGCCCGACCCGGTGCCCGACGACCTCCTGGACCGGCTGGTACAGGCGGCGGTCTGGGGCCCCAGCGGCGGCAACATGCAGCGCTACGAGTACGTCGTCGTCACCGACCCCGCGGTCATGGCCGGGCTCGCGCCGCTGTGGAAGCGGTGCGTGGACGCGTACCTGGCCACGACCGGCAAGCACGCCCCCGCCGGCATGGACGAGGCCGCGTACGCGCGGATGGTCGCCGCCATCGAGTACCAGCGCGACCACTTCGCCGAGACCCCGGCGCTGATCATCCCCTGCTACCGGTTCCCGGAGCCGAGGATCGAACAGGAGGGGCTGCGCGTCTACGCCGAGGCGCTCGGTCCCGAGGCGACGGAGCGCATGGGGCGGATCCAGGAGCGCTTCTCCGCCCTCGCGGAGGGCTCCTGCGTCTACCCGGGCGTGCAGAACCTGCTGCTCGCCGCGCGGGCCCTGGGCCTGGCCGCCAACATCACCATCTGGCACCTGTTCCTGGAGGAGGAGTGGAAGGCAGCCCTCGGCATCCCGGGGGACATGAACACCTTCGCGGCCATCCCGGTGGGGTGGCCGCGCGGCCGGTTCGGTCCGGTGAGCCGCCGTCCGGTCGAGGAGGTCGTGCACCGCGACCGCTGGTAGGCGCCGCGGCGCCCCGGCCGTCCGCACGGCGCTCCCTCCGCGCCCGGGCGCCACGCACGGCCGGCCCGGACCGCGTGTGCGGTCCGGGCCGGCCGTGGTCCGGGGCGGGTCCGGGTCACGCCTCCTGGGTGAAGACCGCGTGGAAGCGGCGGGTGTGGTCCACCCGGCGTTCCGGGCCGGTCAGGGTGACCGTCGCCGTCAGGCGCGCGTCGGTGCTCGACGCGGCCAGGCGGAGTTCCAGGTCGCCGGGCTCGACGATCCGGTGGCCGTCGCGGCCGGTGAAGGAGGCCACGTCGGCAGGGACCGTGACGCGGAGGCGGCGGGACTCCCCCGGCTCCAGCTCCACCCGGGCGTAACCGACGAGCCGCTGCACCGGCTGGACGACGGAGGCGACCGGGTCGTGCAGGTACAGCTGGACGACGTCGGCGCCGGACCGTTCGCCGGTGTTGCGGACGGTGAGGGCGAGGGTGAACTCGCCGTCCGTACCCGCCTCCGGCGTGTCCACCGCGAGGTCGCTCCAGGCGAAACTCGTGTACGTCAGACCGTGGCCGAAGCCGAACGCCGGGGTCGGGTCGATGTTGGACACCTCGCTGAGCTGGGCGAGGCGTGCGCCGAGGTAGGTGGTCGGCTGGGAGCCCGGGCCGCGCGGCACGCTGACCGGGAGCCGTCCGGAGGGATTGACACGACCGCTGAGCACCCCGGCGATCGCCTGGGTGCCGGCGACTCCGGGGAAGAAGGACTGCACGATCGCCGCGGACTCGGCGACGGCCCGGCCGAGGGCGTACGGCCGTCCGGCGAGCAGGACGGTCACCACCGGCGTGCCGGAGTCGAGCAGCGCGTCGAGGAGGTGCTGCTGGGCGCCGGGCAGGGCGAGGGACTCCGCGTCGCAGCCCTCGCCGCTGGTGCCGCGGCCGAACAGGCCCGCGCGGTCTCCGAGAACGGCGATGACGAGGTCCGCCTCGCCCGCCGCGTCCACCGCCTCGCCGATCCCGGAGAGGTCCCCGTCGTCGACGCCGGTGCCGCGGGCGACCGTGATCTCGGCGTCGGGGAACTCGGCGGCCAGGGTCTCGCGCAGCGTGGGCAGGTCGATGCCGACCGGGACGTCCGGGTGCTGCACGCCCACGTGCTGGGGGAAGGAGTAGCAGCCCAGTACGGCCGTGCCCTCGGTAGCGTTGGGGCCGACCAGGGCGATGCGGCGCGGCGCGGCGAGCGGCAGGGTGCCGTCGTTGGTGAGCAGGACGACCGCCTTCTCGGCGATCTCGCGGGCCAGTTCCCGGTTCTCGGGCCGGTCCAGGTCGACCCGGCCGCGCAGGGCCTCCGGGTCGTCCAGGTCCGCGCCGTCGAGCGCGGGCGGGACCGGGCTCCAGTCCGGGTCGAGCAGGCCGAGCATCGCCTTCTGGCCGAGGACGCGGCGCAGGGCGCGGTCGATGAGCGCCTCGGGGACGCGGCCGTCGGCGACGGCCTCGGCGAGCGGTGCGCCGAACGTCTTGACGGTGGGCAGTTCGACGTCGACGCCGGCCTTCAGCGCGGCGCCCGCGGCGTCGGCGAAGTCGCCCGCGACGCCGTGCAGGACCTTGAGGAAGGCGATGCCGAAGTAGTCGGCGACGACGGTGCCGTCGAAGCCCCAGGTGTCGCGGAGCAGTCCGGTCAGCAGGCTCTCGTCGGCCGCGGCGGGCACGCCGTCGGTGTCGGTGTAGGAGTGCATCACGGAGCGGGCGCCGCCCTCGCGGACCGCCATCTCGAACGGCGGCAGCAGGACGTCGGCCCGTTCGCGGGCGCCCATGGGGGCGGGGGCGAGGTT
>NZ_LGCN01000247.1 GCF_001279005.1 Streptomyces caelestis | reverse complement strand
GTGCGGGGGTCATCGGACCGGGGTGGGGATCGGTGGGGCGGCCAGGCGGTTGATGCGGTACATGGTGCGCTGGAAGAGCTCGTCCGCGGTGAGGGTGGCGAAGCGCTGGGGGGCCGGTTCGGTGTCCGGGACGCGCAGGGGGGTGAGGGTGGTCCAGGGGGTGGGGTGGCAGAACTGGACGATGGACAGGCGGCCCCCGTTCTGGCCGGGCCGGGCCACGACGCGGTGGACGGCGGCGCGGGCGAAGCCGTTGGTGAGGCGGTCCAGGGCCATGCCGACGTTGACGACGGCGTGGCCGGGCGGCGCGTCCACGGCGAGCCACTCACCGTCGACCAGGACCTCCAGGCCGGACGCGGTCGCCCTGGGCAGGGTGGTGATCAGGTCGAAGTCCTGGTGCTCCACCGCCCACACGTGGCGTTCGGAGGGCGCCTGGTCCATCGGCGGGTACCAGGTGGCCCGGTTGACGACGGGGCCGTCCTCCAGCATGTCGGTGAAGTAGTCGGGGTGGGCGCCGAGGGCGTCGGCGAGGGTGCGGACGACGTCGTGCTGGAAGCGCACCATGCGGGCGTGCAGTTCGCGCAGCGCGGAGCCGATGCCGGGCACCAGGTGGTCGGGGAAGTACGGGTCGGGGTAGCGGGCCGGGTAGCGCAGGCGCAGCGGGTGCCGTGCGGGCAGCGGAGCCCCCCAGTGGAAGAGTTCCTTCCAGTCCGGTACGGCGCCCTTCTCGGCGTGCTCGACCAGGGGCGGGGTGTAGCCGGCCTGGCCGTTGCTGCCCGCCACCCGGCAGGCGTTCTTGGCGTCGGGGGACAGGGCGAAGAAGGCGTGCAGGAAGGCGTACGCCTCGTCCAGCAGGCTCTCGGGAACGGTGTTGCGGACGAGGAAGAACCCGTCGCGCAGCGCGCCGCGCAGGTGCTCCCGGCCACCGGGCCGTTCCAGGTCGATTTCCTTGAGCATGTTCCGTCCCTTCACGGGCGGCGGGGTCGTCCGTCGGTCATCCGTCGGTCGGGCGGTCGGGCGTACGGTCGGTCGTGCGGAAGGAGAGCGCCAGGTACTTGAGCCAGTGGCCCCGGTACCGGAAGTTCCGGTCGATCACCAGGCGGTCCACGGGGGCGAGCCCGGCGCCGGCGTACAGGCCGGTGACGTCCTGTTCGGTCAGCCACCAGTTCAGGCGTCCGTCGTCGAGGACCATCTCGGTGGTCTCGCCGTCGGGGCTGAGGAAGACGCTGACCACGAGGACCCCGCCGGGGCGCAGCAGGCGTGCGCCGTGCGCGGCCCAGGCGGGCCAGTCGGCGCGCCGCTGGTGGTGCAGGCAGCCGTTGTCCACCACGAGGTCGTGCCCGGTGCGGGCGAAGTCCAGGAAGTCGCCCTGCCGGAAGCGGGCCCGGCCGCGGGCGGGCGGCGGGGCGTCCCACACGTCCAGCAGGTCCAGGCCGGTGCTGTCGGCGTCGAGCCGTTCGGCGAACTCGGTGGTCTGGCGGCCGCGTCCGCAGCCGACGTCCAGGACCCGGCGGCGGCCGGCACCGGTGGCGGCCGGCGCCTGGGCGCAGGCGAAGCGGGTCACCCGGGCGTTGGTGTCGGCGCCGGTCCACGAGTCGCGCGCGTGGCCGTACCAGTGGCCGAAGGAGTCGGCGACGGTCTGCCGGTAGGCGGTGTAGCCGGCCGGGGCGGCGGTGGTCGGGGTGTCAGTGGTCGGCGGCATGGGCCCACTCCTCGGCGGTTCCGCGGCCGGCGGCGACGGCCACGGCGTGGCGGCCGCGCGGCCCCTGGTCGACGGTGCGGGACGCGCTGAGCCAGGCGCCCGCGGCACTGCTGGAGACGGCGACCTGCTGGGTGCGCCGCAGCCACCGCATCGCCTCCAGTGCTTCGGCGTAGCCGACGTCGGCGAAGGTGAACTCGTCCTCGTACGGGGCCAGCAGGGGTTGTCTGAGGCCGTGGCCGAGTCCGCCGGTGCCGCTCATCCGGCGGGCGCCGTCGGGGGCGCGGCCGTCGCCGTAGGGCGCCTCCGCCGGGAAGACGGCGACGGGTGTGCAGCCCGGCCAGCGGGCGCGCAGGGCTTGGGAGGCGCCGACGAGGGTGCCGGCGGAGCCGACCGCCGCGGCGAGCGCGACGGGACGCACCCCCTCCCGGGCGAGCCGGGCGATGATCTCCGCGCCGGTGCGTTCGCGGTGCAGGGCGACCGCCTCGGCGGCGCAGTGCTGCAGCAGCAGGTGGCGTCCCTCGCGTTCGGCGACGCGCGCGGCCTCGTCCATCGCGCCGAGGAATCCGGCGCCCTCGGCCCCGTGGGTGACGTGCGCGCCGTGCCGGCGCAGGACGCCGACGAGGCGGTCGGCCGTGCCGTGCGGCACGGTCAGGTGCAGGTCGAGGCCGAGCGTGGCGCACATCTCGGCCAGGGCCAGGGCGAGGGAGCCGCCGGAGTACTCCACGAGCCGGAGGCCGGCGGCGCCCGAGCGGGCCACGGCCGCGCTCAGCAGGGCGTAGGCGGTACGGGCCTTGACGGTGCCGGTGAGGTTGGCGGCCTCCACCTTCAGCCACACGGTGCCGCGGCCCGTCCGGCTGGGCACGGGCACCAGCGGGGTGGCGCCGACGGCCGGCCGCAGTGCGGCGAGCGCCGGCAGCAGCCGCAGGGCGCGCCGCTCCAGCGGGGCGAAGGGCGCCTCGAGGTCGGCGCGGCCGGGACGGCGGGCGGCGAGCACCCGCTCGATGTGCGCGGGCCGGACGGGCGCCGGCGCCGTCATCACCGGGGCGCTCATGACGGACGCTCGCTGGTGGCGAGGCGGAACCCGACGGGGTAGAGCGGGCCGGGGAAGGCGCCGTGCCGGCGGCGGGTGCGGGTGAGGTCGCCGAAGCGGGAGAAGCTGCCGCCGCGGGCGACGCGGTAGGCGCCCATCGACTCCACCAGGTGGTCGGCGACGTGCTCCCCGCCCGGGTAGGGGGCGTAGTCGTCGGCGGTGAACTCCTCGACGTTGCCGCCCATGTCGTACGCGCCGAACGGGGCCCGGCCGGCCGGGAAGGCGCCGACGGGGGTGGTGGTGTGCACGCCGGACTCGCGGGTGTTGGCGGCGTCCGCGTCGAAGCCGCCCTCCCACGGGTAGGGGCGCCCTTCGGGGCCCTTGGCCGCGTACTCCCACTCGGCCTCGGTGGGCAGCCGCCAGGGGTGGCCGGTGCGCTCGCTCAGCCAGCGCGCGTAGTGGTCGGCGTGCTCGGGGCGGATGCCGGCGACGGGGTGGTTGGAGCGGTCCCAGGGGTAGGCGCCCAGGTACCAGGTGGCGGGGCGGTCCCCGAGGCCGGTGTCGGCGAGGAAGTCGCGCCATTCGCCGTTGGTCACCGGGTAGCGGGCGATGAAGAAGTCGGCGATCTGCACGGTGTGTTCGGGGGTCTCCTTGAGGATCCAGGACTCCTCCACGCCCTTGTCGGCCCAGGCCCGGACGACGTATCCGGTCTCCTCGGCGGGCAGTCCGATCGGGACGGCGGCGCCGGGCACGAAGCAGACGGCCGGCACGGGGGTGATGCGCGGGTCGCCGAACAGGGCCAGCATGCCGCCGGCGGCGAGCCGGTCGGACAGCGGCAGCGCGGGGTCCTCGACGGCGGCCGTCAGGTGCAGCAGGTCGGCGGAGGGCCGCCGGGGCCGCGGGGGGTGCAGGCGGGCCGGGTCGGCGAGGTCCGCGTGCTCCGCGAAGTGCGGGGAGCGGGCGATGTCGTCGAGGTTCACGCGCTCGCCCCCTTCAGCAGCGCCAGGGTGTGGCCGGTCCTGGCCTTGGCGGACAGGTAACGGGCGTTCTCGTCGGTCAGGTGGACGCCGGTGGGCAGCACGGCCTCGACGCGGATGCCCAGGTCGCGCAGCTGGGCCACCTTGTCGGGGTTGTTGGTCAGCAGCCGGATGCGGGTCAGACCGAGGGCGCGCAGCATCGCGGCGGCGGACCGGTAGTCGCGCTCGTCCTCCCCGCGGCCGATGATGCGGTTGGCGCTGAACGTGTCGATGTCCTGGTCCTGGAGGACGTAGGTGTCGAGCTTGTTGTACAGGCCGATGCCCCGGCCCTCCTGGCGCAGGTAGAGCAGGACGCCGCCCTCGTCGGCCAGCGCGGTGAGCGCCTCGTCGAGCTGGGGTCCGCAGTCGCAGCGGGCGGAGCCGAGGACGTCGCCGGTCAGGCACTCGCTGTGCAGCCGCACCAGCGGCACGGCCTGCGGCGCGTACGGCAGGACGCAGGCGAGGTGCTCCTGGGCGTCGGGCAGGCCGTGGAAGGTGACGAGTTCGGCGGGGCGGCCGGTCGCGCGGTGCAGGGTGACGGGCACCCGGGCGCGGACCGAGGCGGTCTGGGGGAGTGCGGTCAGGGTGTTCACGCGGCCCTGCTTTCGGTCGGGCGGGCGCCGGCCCGGTGGGTGGTGGTGGTGGGGAGGGTGAGCAGCTCGCCCAGGTGCAGCGAGCGCCGCACCGCGGGCCGGCCGGCGGGGTCGAGGCCGACGACGAGGATCCGGCCGTCCCATCCGGCGACGGCGACCGTGCCGTCGGTGAGGCGGAGCATGCAGGACAGGCCCTGGGCGAACGCGGCGAGGACCCGGCCGGAGGCGAGGGTGGCGGCCGAGTCGTCCCAGTCGACCTGCCAGGCGTGGAGGCCGAAGTCGTAGGAGCCGGCCAGGACGACGGGCCGTTCGGCGTCGCCGAGCAGGGCCACGCACTTGACGGACTCGTCGGGGCCGAGGAGGGTCTGCACGCGCTCGGCGCGCCAGGCGCCGTCGGGCAGGCGGGTGATCCGGCCGGTCTTGACGGTGTGGTCGCGGGAGGCGCTGGCGGCGGCTTCGGCGCCGAGCGCGGCGACGGCGTTGACGAGGTTGCCGTGCTCCCACAGCGTGCTGCGTCCGTGCGGTCCGCCGGCCGCCACGGTGCGGTCGGTGGCCGCGGACAGGAAGCCTCCGGCCACGGCGGTGAGGGACTTCACGGAGCCGTCGTGCGCCTCGATCCGCTCCACCACGTCGAGGGCGCCGGGGGTGAGGAGGAGGAACTCGCCGTTGTAGGTGCCGGCGACGAGGGAGCCCTCGTGGAGGGCGAGGGAGGGCACGGGCGCGCCGAGGCCGGCGCTGGAGGTGAGCGCGGTGCCGTCGTGGCGCAGGACGTGTCCGGAGTAGGTGCCGGCGTAGACGGTGTCGCCGTCGGTGGCCAGGGACAGGATCGGGCCGTCGGTGAAGGCGGTGGTACGGACCGCCGCGGGGCCGGACGCGTCGGTCCGTACGGCGACGACGAGACCGGAGTCGGTGCCGATGAGCAGCTCGTCGCCGTGCTGGGCCAGCGCGTTGGGGCCGTGGGTGGCGCCGTCGGGGGCCGCGATCTCCCGGCCGGTGGCCAGGTCGTAGAGGTGGGGGCCGTTCCAGAAGCTGCCCGCGGCGACGACGCCGTGCGCGACGGCGACCGAGCGCGGCCACACCCGGCGGTCCTCGACGCGGTGCAGGCGGGCGCCGGCGACGTCGAAGTGGTGCAGGGCGCCGTCGTAGGCGCCGACGACGAAGGAGGAGTCGTCCTCGGCCCAGGCGACCGCGCGGGCCGCCGAGGTGGACACGGGGACGGTGCGCACCACGTCCAGGCCGGCGGTGAGCAGGTCCACGGCGCCGTCGTCGCGGGCGACGGCGAGCAGCCGGCCGGAGTGCGACCAGGCGCAGCCCTCGATGGAGGAGTCGTAGCGGCGGGTGCGGGGCCCGTCGGGCCCGTCGGGGTCGCCGACCGCGACCAGTCCGTCCTCGCCGACGGTGGCGACCAGGCCCTGTGCGCTGACCGACACCATCATGCAGTGCGCCTCGTGCGAGCCGACCTCGGCGAGGAACCGGCCGTCGGCGGTCGACCACAGGGTGGCGCGGCCGTCCTCGGAGACGCAGATGAGCCGCTCGCCGTCGGGCAGCCAGGCCACCGAGTTGATGTCGTCGGTGTGCCGGGCCAGCACGGTGTGCAGGGTGGCCCGGCCCCGTGCGCCCACCCGCCAGACCGCCACGGTCTTGTCGGCCGACGCGGTGGCCAGGACCTCGGGGTCGGCCGGGTTCCAGGCGGAGGCGTTGACCAGGCGGCGGTGGCGCAGCCGGGCCAGCGGGGTGGGCCGGGACGGGTCGGCGGTGTCCCAGACGATCACCGTGCCGTCGTACGAGCAGGTCGCCAGCCGCTGTCCGTCGGGCCTGAACCCCACATGGGTGAGGGGGGCGGAATGGCCCGGCCCGCAGGCCGGAAGGTCAATGGTTCGCACGCCGTCTCGTCCTTTTCTCGGATGGCTCGGTCACAGGGATCGTCGGATTCTCGGATTTCCGGGCCATCGGGTTCACCGAATGCCGAAATTAGCCGGGCGGATTTCCTCACGGCGAGCGGGCGGGACGGAATCCGGCAACTTCCGGTATTCCCCTCCGCGGGGTTGACAGCGGGTCCGGACCACGTCGACGGGCGCTGCAATCCGGCCACTTGACCCATTCGTCCCGGCTTCCTTGAGGAGGCCGGCGGGCCCGGCGGACGCTGACGCGGAAGGCAGGACCGGGCCAGGGAGCTGAGCGGCGTGCACATAGTTCTGGTGGAGACGGCGTCCGTCCGCGGATTCGACATGGTCGCGGAAATGGCGGACGCGGGAATCGAGGTCAGTTTCGTCACCGGTGATCTGGACGCCTACCGGGGAAAGCCGGGATTCGAACTCTCCTCGCGGGCCGCGCGCGTCGTCGAGGTGCCGTCCCCGGACCGCGGCGGCCTCGCCGGCCGGCTGCGCGGCCGGCTCGGCCCCACTCCGGTCGACGGGGTGATCTGCCGCGACGAGGTGTACGCGTTCGCCGTCGCCCGGCTCGCCCGACACCTGGGCGTGCCCCACGAGTCGCCGGCGACGGCCCGCGTCCTCGGCGACAAGGCCGCCGTGCGCGCCCGCCTCGCCGAGCACTCCGTCGGCTCGCTCGCCTGGCGCACGGCCCGCACCGAGGCCGAGGGGCTGGCGGCGGTGGACGGGATCGGGCTGCCCGTCGTCGTGAAACCCACCGCGGGCGGCTGGTCGGTGGGGGTGACCGTCGCCTGGACCCGGGCGGAGGCCGCCCGCGCCCTCCGCGAGGTGCTCGGGACGCCGGCGGACCGCGCCGGCACGTCCCCGCGGGCGCTGGTGGAGCAGTACGCGGTGGGCCGGCACGTCAGCGCGGAACTGCTGGTGCAGGGCGAGCGGATCGTCCTGCTCGGGTTCGCCGAGCGGCTGCCCGCGCCGGCCGGCCAGACCGCCGAGCTCGGCGGCCACTTCCCGGCCCGCATCGAGCAGGAGGCGGCCGCCCGCGCCTTCGTCGTCGACGCCGTGCGCGCCCTCGGCATCCGCGCCTCGGCGGTCCACGCCGAGCTGCTGCTCACCCCGACCGGGCCCGAGCTGATCGAGATCAACGCCCGGGTCGCCGGGCACGTGGTGGCCCGTCAGATGTCGCTGGCGCTGGGCCGCTCCCTCACCCGCGACCTGGTGGCGCTGGCCGTCGGCGACCCGGTGCAGGAGGCCGCGCCCCCGCGCTCGGTCGTCGCCCTGCACCAGCTGTACAGCGTCACGGACGCCGTGGTGCGGGGCGTGAAGCCGGTGGACGCGCTCACGCACGAGGTGGTCGACACGCAGGTCGCCGTCGAACCGGGCGACCGGGTCCGGGCCCTGCGCACCAACCACGACCGGTTCGGCTACGTGCTGGCCCGCGGCCGCACCGGCCAGGAGGCCGCGCACGCGGCCGCCGAGGCCGCCGGACGCATCCTGGCGTCGCTCGAGCTGGAGGAGGTGCGGGCGCCCGGGGCCCGTCCGGCGGACCGCGCCGGAGACCCGGACCCCGGCACCGGGCCCCACCGCGTCGCCGTCGACCGCCGGGGCCCCGCCCCGGCGCCCCCGTCCGCCGTACGGCGCACGGCGCCGGACCCCGCTCGACCCGGCCGCGAGGCACCGCCCGCCGCGGCCGGCCCGGCCTCGACGACATCCCCCGCTCCCGCCGCGCGGCAGGACCGGGACCCCGCGCCCGGCGGCGACCACCTGCTGCTGTTGCTCGGCGCCGACGATCCCGCCGAGCGGATCCTGTCCGCCCTGGGCGCGGTCACCGCGCGGCTGAGCGTGGTGTGGACCGGCGGGCCGGACGGCGAGGACGAGGCCCGGGAGCTGTGGCGGCGCTCCTACCGCGGACAGTGGCACGGTGCCTCGAGCGGGCCGGACGTCCGGGCCGCGGCCCGTCTCGTCCACCGGGCCGGGGCGGTGCGCGCCGCCCTGACCTTCTCCGCCTCCCCCGTGGCACGGCAGCTGCGCGACGGCGCCCCGGTCACCACGTCCGCGGACCGGACGCCCGGGCACACCGTCGTCGTGACCGCGTACCACGGCGCCGTCCGGGCCCTCGCCGTCATCGACGAGGAGCCGGACGCCCGGCTGCTCCCCTCGGGCCTGGTCGCACGGCTGCGGGAACCGCTCGCCCGGCGGGCGGAGCGGGCCGTGCGCGCGGCACGGCTGGAGGGCGTGGTGCGCTGCTTCTTCCCCGCCGACCGGCCGGACGCCCCGGCCCCCGTCCTGCTGCCCGGCCTGGACGCGGCGACCCTCGACCTCTACGACGCCGTGCACACCCGCGGTCTCGTGTGCGCCGTCGCCGACTCCGCCCTCGGCCGCCCACCGCGCGGCCGGAGCCGGGGCACGGTGGCCGTGCAGCGCGAGGCGCGCACCCCCGACGGCCGCTTCCGGGTGCTGGCGGCCACCACCGCGCGGGAACTGGGCGCCCGGCCCGGACTGTTCAGGGCGCGGGTGTTCACCCGCGCCGGCGACGTCCACCGGGGTCCCGGGTCCAGCGTGTGGCTGCGGCACACCGTGACCGGCGCCGACCGGGAGCGGGCGCGGCGGGCCGCCGCACGGCTGGAGGACTCCCTCGTCCTGCGCACCGCCCCCCTGGACCGCACCCACGTCCTGCTGCTGGACCGGATCGGCCCCGCCACGTGGACCCTCCCCGACGGCTCCCCCGTCCTGCCCGCGGACCGCTTCCGGCTGAGCGTGCTGACGTCGGCGGACGGGTCCGGGCCCGCCGAACTGACCGTACGCACCGACCTGGGCGACGACTTCGCGCTGGACCACCTCGCCCGCGCCGTCCACGCGGCGCACCCGGTCCACCGGGTGGCCGCCCTCTCGGAGCGGCTGCTCGAACCCGCCGCACGGCTGCGGGAACTGCTCGGCGCCCCGGGCCGGGGGACCGAGGAGGTGCGCCGGTTCGTGGACAAGGCCGTCATGAAGCGCATCGCCCGCCGCCACGGCATCCGCTGCGCCGACGGACTGCTCGCGCACACCCCCGACGACGTGACGGAGATGTTCGACCGCCACGGGAGGATCGTCCTCAAGCCGAGGGCCGCCTCCGGCTCCCAGGGGGTGACCGTCGTCTCCTCCCGGCCGGCCCTGGAGGCCTGGCTGCGCGAGGAGTTCGTCCCGGGCGCCCAGCTGTGCGAGGAGTTCGTCGACGCCCCGATGTGCCACATCGACGCGGTCGTGCGCGACGGCGAGCCGGTGTGGAACGTCTCCGTCTACGCACGCGACACCATGGCCCTCAGACGCGGACGGCCGCTGTCGTCGGCGACCTCGGCCGACCCGCTGGTGCGCGCGGCCGCCGAACGGCTGCTGGCCCGGGTCGTGGACGCCTGGCGGGTCCGCTCGGGCGTGCTGCACCTGGAGGCGTTCCTCACCGCGGGAGACCTGACGTTCTGCGAGGTGGCCGCGCGGCCCGGCGGCGGCGGTGTCACCGAGGCGTTCCTCGCCACCAACGGCGTCGACCTGTGCCACGCCAAGATCCTCGCCGACGCGGGCGAGGACCCCCTCGCCGGACGCCGCGACCCCGTGGCCGCGCACGCCGGCTGGACCGTGCACTACTGCGGCGCCGGACGGCTGCTGGAGTACGACGACGCGACGGTGGCGCCCGACGCCCACGTCCGTTCCCTCCAGGCGCGCGTCGGCGACACCGTCCCCGCGTCGTCCTTCTCCGGCACCGGGGTGAGCACCCACGTCTTCGTCCACGACTCGCACCGCGAGCTGATGCGGCTGCTGGCCCGGGCCGAGCGCGAGATACGCGTCGTGACCGGCCCGGCGGACGAGGGGAGGCAGCGGTGATCCTCGGCATCCTCGGCAGCGCCGCCAAGGACTCGGTGACCCGCGAGGTCCTGCTGCGCGTCGGCGAACGCGTCGAACGGTCCGGCGGCCGCTTCGACGTCGTCGACCTGGCCGTGGAGTTCCCCCGCGCGCACGCGCTCGAGGACTACGACGACCCGCCGCCCGGCAGCCAGACCGCGCTGCTGCGCGCCCGGGTCGCCCGCGCGGACGGCGCCGTGCTCGCCACGCCCGTCTACCACGGCTCCTTCAGCGCGCTGCTGAAGAACGCCCTGGACCACCTCACCGGCGACGCGCTGGCCGGACGGCCGGTCGGCCTGATCGCCGCCGGCGGCGGACCGCGCGGCGCCGGCACCGCCTGCGACCAGCTGCGCACCGTCGTCAGGGCGCTCAGCGGCTGGGCCACGCCCACTCACGTGGCCACCACCGCGGCCGACCTGACCCCCGGGGAGCCACTCGACTTCCTCGACCGCAGGCTCGACGACCTGATCGGCGAGCTCCTGTCCTTCCGTACGTCCCCCCTGTCCCTCCCCGTCCTCGGATGAAAGGTCTCACCATCATGGGCACCCCCCACGTTCTGCTCCTCGCCGGGATCGGCGGCCACGCCCCTGACGAGGCCCTCGACTCCCTGTCCACGCTGACCGACACCGTCAGCGTCGTGTACATCACCGCCTGGCGCTCCTCCGGGCCGGTCCGCGCCGACTGGGAACAACGCGGTCTGCGCGGCGAGTTCCTGGACGTCCCCGACCTGGACGCGGCGGTCCTGGCCGCCGCCGACCTGCACGGCCGGCTGCCCCTGGACGGCGTGGTGACCTACTCCGAACTGCTGCTGCGCCCGCAGGCCGAGATCGCCTCCCGCCTGGGCCTGCCCGGCAACCCGCCCGAGGCGGTGGCGGTCGCCCAGTCCAAGGCCCGGCAGCGGCTGGCCTTCGCCGAGGACGGGGTGCCCTCGCCCGAGTTCGAGATCATCACCAGCGAGCGGGACCTCGCGGCGGCCGCCGCCCGCGTCGGGCTGCCCGGCGTGTTCAAGCCCTCGCTGGGCGCGGGCAGCCAGAGCGTCCGGCTGGTGTCCACGTACGCCGAACTCATCCACGCCTTCACCGCCGCGCGCGCCGAGAAGACCGCCTTCCTCCAGGCCGACGAGGCGTACCTGCTGGAGCAGCGCATGGCGCTGGAGACGGACGGCGACAGCGGCTACGCGGCCTACTGCAGCGTGGAGTCGCTGCTGGCCGACGGCACCGCCCACCACCTGGCGGTCGCCGACCGGCTGCCCCTGGAGCACGGCTACGCCGAGGAGGGCGTCCTGCTGCCCAGCCGGCTGGACGAGGCCACCCAGGCGGCCGCCGTCGACGTCGCCGACCGGGCGATCCGGGCGATCGGACTGGTCTCGGGCGCGGTGCACACCGAGATCGCGCTGACCGCCGACGGACCCCGCGTCATCGAGGTCAACGCGCGCGCCGGCGGCCCGCTGCCCACCATGTTCGAGGTGGCGGCCGGCTACGACTACGCCGCCGAGATCGGCCGCGCCGCGCTCGGCCTGCAGCCGGGCGCGCTGCCGAGGTTCACCCGGGTCGCCCTGCTGCGGTTCCTGCCGATCCCGGTGGGCAACTGGCGGGTGGCCGCGCAGACCCCCGTCGAGGAGGTGCTGCGCGCCTTCCCCGAACTCGTCTACGTCTCCCCCCGCTTCACCCCCGGCCAGCGGGTCAGCCGGCAGCGCACCCTGCACCTGGTCAGCTTCATGGTGAACGCCCCCGACCGGGACGCGGCCCGCGCCGTCACCCGGCAGGTGGAGCGGGCACTGGACATCCGGCTGGTACCGGGCTTCGACGCGACGACCGGGGCCGACCGTGACTGAACCCGCCGTCGCACAGGAGACGGCGGCGCCGGTGCGCAGGTTCTACGTGGTGGGGCTGTGCGACGCCCTCGGCCTCGGCATGTACCTGTCCCTGTCGGTGCTGTTCCTCGACAAGGCGGTCGAACTGACCAACCACCAGATCGGCATCGTGCTCGGCGCCTCGGGAGTCGCGTCCCTGCTGGGCGCCATGCCCATCGCCCGGGCCGCGGAACGGCTCGGCATCCGCGCCGTGCTGGGCGCGCTGTTCGCGGTCCGTTGCGCGGCCTTCCTCGCCCTGGCGGCGGTCGCCTCCTTCGAGCAGGCGCTGGGCGCGGCGGCGGTGGCCGGGCTGCTCAGCCGCGGCATCGGCCCGCTGATCGAGTCCGGGCTGATCAGCCGGGTCAGCGACGCCCGGGCCGTGGGCACGCTGGCCCGGCTGCGGACCCTGCGCAACGCCGGCATGGCGGCCGGGGCGCTGCCCGCGGGGGCCGCGATCGCCGTCGGCGAGGCGTGGGCCCACCGGGCGGTGCTGGTGGCGTCGGCCGTGCTGTTCCTGTGCTGCGCGGCGATCTGCCGCGGCTTCCCGGCCACCGCCGCCGCCGCGCCCGGCGAGCGGCCGGAGCGGGCCGGCGTCCTGCGCAACCGTCCCTTCCTCGGCATCACCGCGCTCTACGGGGCGTTCACGCTGTCGGCGCTGCTGCTGGGCATCGGGGTGCCGTTGTGGATCGTGCAGCGGACGCAGGCGCCGTCGTGGAGCGTGACGCTGATCCAGCTGCTGAACACGGTGATCATCGTGGCGTTGCAGGTACGGCTGAGCAAGGGCTCGGAGCGGCTGGCGCGGGCACGGACGCTGATGTGCCTCGGGGGTCTGCTGGCGGGGCTCGGCGCGCTGACGGTGCCGTTGACGGCGCTGGGCGCGGGGCGGCTGGACCTGGCGGTCGTGGTGGTGGCGGCGGTGCTGCTGTCCCTGGGCGAGCTGCTGATCACCGCGGGCACGACGGGGGCGGCGCTGCTGCACATCCCCGAGGGCCGCAAGACGGCCCATCTCGCCGCCCTCAACCTGGGCTTCGCGGTGACGACGGTGATCGGCCCGCCGCTGATCAGCACCGGCATCGGCTGGGACTGGGCCGGCTGGACGGGCTGGGCCGTGTTCTTCGCCGCCCTCGGCCTGATCGCCCTGCGCGTCCCCGGGCCACCGGCCCGGCCGCACCGTGACCGTGAACAGGCGGTGGCCGCGGCGGTGTGAGGAGCCGGGCCGCCGCGCGGGCGGTCGTACGGACGGTCGTGCCGGCCGTGGGCGGGTGGTCCGCCCGCGCCGGGGAAAGCTCGCGTTCCGGTGGTGGGAGGCCGGGGCGTGTGAGGGTCCGCGTCGCCGCTACGGGGTCGGGCGACGCGGACCCGGGGGAGACGTCAGTCGAAGACCGGGCCCTGGGTGCGGGAGCGCTTGAGCTCGAAGAAGCCGGGGCCGGCGGCCAGGAGCAGCAGGCCGTCCCACAGGTCCAGTGCCGCCCGGCCGCGCGGGGCGGGGGTGACGACCGGGCCGAAGAAGGCCGTCCGGGTGCCGTCGGGGCCGGGCAGGGCGATCACCGGTGTGCCGACCTCCTGGCCCACCCGGTCGATGCCCTCCTGGTGGGAGGCGCGCAGTTCACGGTCGTAGGTGTCCTGGTCGGCGTACTCGATCAGGCCCGGCGCGAGGTCCGCCTCCTCGAGCGCTCCCGCCATCGCCTCCCGGCTCGGGCCGAGCCCTTGATGGTGGATGCGGGTGCCGAGCGCGGTGTAGAGGCGGCCGGTGACGTCGTCGCCGTACTTCTGCGCCGCGGCGGTCACCACCCGCACCGGTCCCCACCCCTCGGTCAGCAGCCGGCGGTAGCGCTCGGGCAGGTCCTCGCGGCCCTCGTTCAGGACGGCCAGGCTCATGACGTGCCAGCGGATGGCGAGGGGGCGGTGTCCGGCGACCTCCAGCAGCCAGCGGGAGGCCATCCACGCCCAGGGGCAGACGGGGTCGAACCAGAAGTCGACGGGAGTGGGAGCGGGGGCGGCTGCGGGCACGGTCGTGTTCTCCTTCCGCGTGGTCCGCGACCCGTTCCAGCGGGCGCGGACCTCGGTCGTGACCACCGCGCCACGTGGGGGTGCCCGGGGCGCGGGTGCCGGGGGTACGGCGGGTACACACGCTCGACGGCACCGGTCGAGGCCCGGCCAAGCCCCGGCCAAGGCGGAGGAACGGCCCCCCGCGGACCCCGCGCCGGGGGCCCGCACCCTGTCCGGCACCGTCCTGCGCACCCGGTGGCGCGGGTGGTGGCGCGGCACGTGCACGAACCGGACGAAAGCCGGCTCCGCGCGGCTCTCCGCGCCCATGGGTCGGTACGCCGTCGGCCCTTGAGGGCCTCCGGTGTACCGACGGGGCCTGCGGGTGCTCGGGCGACTGCGGCTTGTCGAGGGTGTCCATGGATGCGTGGCCGAGGTCGGCGCAGGCTGATGGAGGCATACGTGACGGGTGGTTCGTCGGCTGCGGCTGCATCGTGGCGTGCTTTCGTCGGCTGAGGACGGGGTGGGAGGGCCGAGTTCTTCGTCGACAGGCCGGAAGCGGACGCCGCTGCGAGCGCTTCGTGGGAAGGCGCGGAGCAAAGCCTCGCGCGACTGCTTGCAGGAGCACGGTGCGCGGGTGGGAGCCGCCACGGCAACGGCCTGTGTTGCTGTAGGAGAGGGCGCGCAGCGCAAGAACGTCCTGACCTGCAGAGATGCCCTTCCTCATACGGTTCTGACGATCTGGCAGCCAGTCCTGAGCATCGTGCACCCGGTTCCTGAGGGCAGGGCAGGCAGTTCCGGGAGCCGCTGTACCCATGTTTCGAGAACCGTGACCACGCCTGCAGGATCCGACCAGATTGACCTCACGTACATGAGCAGGCGCTGCTCCCGCTGGGGGCGACCTCGCTCGCGGATTGATGCCTGGTGAAGCGACACGCCCTGGAAGCGGACTTCATGAACTCCACGCTCATGTACGTTGAGTTCATCTGGTCGGCCCCGAGGGCCGCCGTTCATCGACGTCAAGGCAATGTCCGACTATGGGAGGGTCTGTTGGGGGCAGTACGCAGACTGGTCGATGCCGACACCGGTGAGGCCATCCCCTATGCGCCCTATGCCTTCTCGGGCGAGCACATCCAGGTGGACAAGGCCAGAGTCGAAGCGATCACCGAAAGCAGGGAATTCACTCCGAGCCAGAAGTACATGGTGCTGTGGTGGATCGGAGTCTCCCCTCAAGGCATGGCGCCGCTGAGGGCGACCGGCGCGGACATCGCCAAGAAGGTCGGGATGACCGCCGATGCCGTCGGCAAGATCAACCGGAAGCTGCTCAAGCAGCGCATCCTGATCGAGCGCGGACGCATCGGCAACTACAGGCTCTACCGGATCAGCCCGTACATTGCCTTCCACGGGACCGGCATCGAGCAACGAGAAGCGATCAAGACATGCAACCCGCCGGACATCCCCGGCTTCAACAACACGGCCCCTTCACTGCGGGAGGTCCAGTGAACAACGACGACAAGCACAAACTCCTGGACGTCCTGCACCGTACGGCCGGCATGACCGCCAACCAACGCCTGGTCATCATGCTCTACGCGATGCACCCCACCGACCGTGCCGGTGCCGTCGTCGAAACCGGCGCCAAGCTCGCCGAGCTCGTCGGCATGTCCCCGACCGTCTTCTCCCGTACCCGGCGTCAGGTCGTAGAGGCCGGATGGCTCGAGGAATCCGAGCGGCTCGCACACATCAGCTATTACAGGCTCAGCGCGAAGAGCACCGGCGAGGACGTCGTCGTGCCTCTGCGTCGCGCAACCTGAACGGCTCCGAAGCTGGAACTCATGTACGTGAGGTCAATGAGTACCGATCTCAGGACCGGTACTCATTGACCTCACGTACATGACGGCCCGGCGCCTTCGAACATGGACGAGCATCCCGGACCGTTCGTCCGGACGAAGGCCACCGACGCATCTCCGACTCAGGTCGCTAGGAACGCGTCGCCTTCGCGCATCCGTCCCCGGCGGACCCGCTCCGCCCGACCGGCGCGCTGCGGTCGTACGGGTCGATCTCCGTGTTGGCCTCGTCCGCCCGGCCGTCCGTGCCGAAGGGCGGGGTGAGGTAGCCCGTGGGGGCGCCGCAGCCGCCGTTGGTCATGTCGTACGCGTACGAGACGATCGAGAACGTGCCCGGCTCCGTGATCACCTTGTCGGGGTCGTCCCAGCTCAGGACCAGCTCGCGCCGGACGATCGTGCGCACGATCTCGTCGTCGCTCCCCGCGCGGGCGACCGGGTAGACGAAGGTGACGTCGGCGGTCACCTGAAGCGCGCCACGCTCCCCCTCCCGGTAGGTGAGCCGTCCCCGGGTCTTCACGACGTCGCCGATCAGGCGGGTGCGGGAGGGCTGGAAGCGGCTGAAGAGGAGGAGGGGGTCGTTCTTCTCGCTCGGGGTTCGGAAGGCGGTTCCCAGGAGGTCCTGGACGTCCTCCTGATGCGGGTTGATCAGTTCGACCGCCTTCGCGGGGTGCTCACCCCGCAGCACCCCGCGATCCAGGTTGGACATGACGAGGAAGTCCCGACTGCGGGCGAGGGCCCGCTCCACCTCGGCCGCACTCATCCAGCCGACCGCACCGGCCTCGGGCACGGTGATCCCCGCCGCTCCGCTCGCCCACCTCGCCGCCGGCGAGCCGCGGAACGGCTCGTCCACCGTGGGGCGTCGGGCCGCCTCCGCCGGAGGCGCCTGGGTCGGACGGGCGGTCTCGGCCGCCGACGGCGCGGCGTCGGGGTCGCCGCCGGCGAACAAGTCCACTGTCCGTTCCGGCGCGAGCGCCACCACCACCAGTACCAGCGCGGCCAGCAGCCCGGCCACGTACCAGCCCGTGCGCCGCCTGGGCCGCGCGGGTGTGTAGCTGCGCCAGCCCTCCGGGCCGCGGCCGGGCTCCGCGCGCAGCCGCTTCGCCACGTCACGGGCCCGCGCCGACGGCTCCTTGGGCGCGTCGGCGGCACCCGCCACCGACTCCCGCAGAAACCGCTCCCACTCCTCGTCGGACCTGGCCGAGCCGTCCCGCCCCGCACTCATCCCCAACCCCCTGCACTCAACGCACCGCAGCTCACTCGTCCGGGCGCGCCCGCATGATGACACGGAGCGCTGACAGCGGAACCGGCCGGGCGCACGGCGCGGTCGCGCCGTCCTTCCGCGGCCAACCGACCGAAGCGCTCGGACACACGTGTCCGGCGACAGCCACCCGCTTGCGCCGATCGCGCCGATCGACGAACGGCTGTGCCCGGCACGGCCCCGACGCGCCCTGAAGTCAGCCCTCTCGCAGCACCGCCCGGATCACGTGCCGCGCGTTCTGTGCCATCGCCGGGTTCGTCTCCCGGTAGTACGGCAACGCGATCAGCGCCTGCGAGAGCGTCCGTCCCCGGCCGCGGACCCAGGTCGCGTCGTCCACGTCCAGCGCCTCGCGGAAGACGTCCCTCGCCCCGGCCGGCAGCAGGTTCCACGCGGGGAACAGATCGCAGGCCGGATCGCCCGTCCCCAGGCACCCGAAGTCGATGACCGAGGTCAGCCTGCCACCGTCCACCAGCAGGTTGCCCGGCATGAGGTCGGCGTGCAGCCACACCGGCGGCCCGTCCCAGCCGGGGGCCCGCAGCGCCTCCTCCCACACGGCCGTGGCGGCCTCGCAGTCGACGCCCTCCTGCGGGATCCCGCGCAGCTCCTCGATCGCCGCCCGGGTCTCCGCGTCGAGCGAGGCGACCGGCCCCCCGCGGTGAGCCCGCGGCGCGCCCGGCAGGGTGATGCTCCGCATCGCCGCCACGAACCCGGCCAGATCCTCGGCCAGCGGTACCGGCTCGCTCAGAGCTCCCGCCTCGGGGTTCTCCCCGGCCAGCCACCGGTACACCGACCACGGCCACGGGTATCCCTCCGTGGGCTCGCCCTCCCCGAGCACCTCGGGAACGGCCGTGGGCAGGTGGGGCGCGAGCCGGGGCAGCCACGTCCCTCCACCAGCACGTCGTCGGCCCCGCCCGGCACGAGCGGCAGCCGTACGACCATGCCCTCGCCCAGCCGGTACATGGCGTTGACCGTCCCGCCGGACGGAAACCGCGCGACCGCCAGCCCCTCCCACTGCGGGAACTGCCCGGCGACCAGCCGCCGCACAAGGCCGACGTCGACGGGACGCGTTCCCGGATGCATCTGCCTCGTCTCCACGGCACGCCATCCGACCGCCGGACCCCGACGGGCGTCAATCGCTTTTCCGACGCCACCCCTTCCGCCATGCGGCCTGCGTGGAGCCGGTACGGGCAGTCGTTGCCGTGCAGCGAGCGGGGAGCGGACGGCGCGTTGATCCGTCTCAGGGTGATGTCAGATGGCTGCCATGTTTCCAGTGTTGGCGGTATGTGGCCGCAGGGGACGCCGAGTTGGTGAGGTACGTGCCGTGCCGGATGACGGTGGGGGCGTGGGACGACGCGTGAAGGGTGTGCGACAGCCGGGTGTTTGCATGTGCCGGCGAGCGCCAGGGGAGGTGGCGTGGCGCTCCGCTTCGTGTCATCGGTGCGGCGGATCGTCGTCGGCGCCCATCCTTTGCGCAGGTCGATAGGGGCGCGGTGAAGTGGTGGACGGGTTTTCACCGCTGACGGTCCTCGGCGCCTCGACGCATCCGGTGGCCGGGGCCGAGGTGGGGCGGCTTCCTTGATGAGCCCGTTCTCCGGGCCTCCGGTGCGGAGCATGTTTATGGATCCCGGTGGTGCGGGCACAATGACTATAGAAGTTGGTTGCCAACTTGGTTAAGTTGGTCAAAGTTGGTTCTCGGTTCTCCTGTCAGCCCAGGTGGAACAGAGGCGGGCGGCCTGCGGCAGTGGGCCGTACAAGGGGTCTGTAGCAGCGGGCCCCCAAACCCGTGTCAGCCCTGCCGGACTCGAACCCGGCAGGGCTACAGGCGTAGACGACGCACGGCAGATGCGGCAGGTATGCCTGCCGCATCTGCCGCATTTACATGTTCTGCGTTGCGCCCGCGTTCTGGCGTGACGTCAGTAGGGCATCTCTCGGAGCACGGAGCCCTCAGATGCGGCTGCTACCGCACCGGTTCCGTTTCGCCGATCCGCCTGGGCTGACACGAGAGGACACCGGCCACCATGAAAACCCGCCTGCTCGAAGAGCGAGGTCCCGGGCCTGCTCCGGGACCTCAGCCGCATCCCGTCACCGTGCCCCGACTGCCCGTGGCCAACGCCGTAGCGGCCGTGGTCATCGCCGTCACCGTTCTCCTGGGGGCCATTGCGGTACTGCTGCTGATGCCCGGCCATCTCGAGGCATTGGGAACGACCGTGACACTGGCCGCCTCGGGGTTCACCCTCGCGGCCAGAATCGCCGTCCCACGCTCGGGCTGACCTCTACCGGGAACCGGCGCCTTCCCACAGCGAGAGGGAAGGGGCCGGTTCCCACGTAACGGCGCATGTACGGCACGGCAACGGCGGCGAGGACGACAACGCCAGTGCTACGACGCCGCTCGAGTTGCTTGGGAGTCGAGGTTGCCTGGCCCAGGCAAGCGCAGGATCAAGGAAAATTCGCCTCGATCTGCGACTTCACTGCACGAGTGAAGTTGCTTTGCTCTCCTGGAGGTGCGGGCGGAGGGGGACAGCACCTTCACGCAACCGTTTGAAGTACCTTCCACGTCATGACCACCATGCCGGCTGAAGCGAACTTCTCGGAGCTCGTCCAGAGACCCGAGGACACCGTCGCTCGCATGCAGGTCAGCGCTCGCAAGGGACTGCGCCTGCACCGTCGTGACGCGGAGGACCTGTACCTGACCACCGCCGCGAGGGCCGCCCGGGCCGTTGAGGTGGTGGACTCGATCACCCGCATGTTCGCGGCCCTCCTCAAGGAGGGCCCTGCCGCCGTCGACCTGCTGACTCGGGTGTTCCCGGAGGCGTTCCCCTGGGTGCGTTTCCTGCCCGACGGGGCCGTCCGCGAGTTCCTTGTGGAGTTCGTGGAGACGGCTCGGGCCAGTACGGATCCGGGCACCATCGAACCGATCAGCCAGGTGATCGCCGAGTGGAAGCACACTGCTGAGATCTACGCCGATCCCGAGCTGTACGCCGCTCTGACTGCCGGCCACGGCGACGTGGACTTCGGGGATGTTCCGGCCCCGGAGGCGGCCGGCGAGTGAGTTCGGGCAAGGGGGATCCGGTACCGCCGCCGTCCGGCAAAGGCGGGTACCGCATCAAGTTCGCCCATACGGTCATCGAGGGAACCGCAGAGTTCCTTCGATGACCGTCAGCGGCATGTCGCCCTCGCGTCAGCCGTCATTCCAGCCACGTTCCGTCGCGCATGATGACTCTCCCGTGCAGTTCCGGCTCGCCGCGCCAGGCGCGCACGGTCCTCGGGGCCACGCGTACGTACAGGAAGGAGCCCTCTTCCACGCGTGGATCCCACCCGAACTTGTCGGCGAACGCCTCCGCCGCGTCTTCGGGCACCTCCTGATCCGGGAAGCACTCGGCTTCGCCCTGGAGGAGCACCACGTCGAAGGTGTCCGGCAGCGCCAGGCGCACGCGCGGCTCTTCGCGGACGTTCCGCGCCGTCGCGGAAGCGGCGCCGGTGCACATCCACACCGCTCGCCCGTCCCACAGGAACCACAGCGGCACCTGGTGCGGTCCGTGATCGGGGTGGGACGTCGACACCCATACGTCCCGCTCGGCGACGAGCCGCTCCAGAGCGGCGCGCTTACGCTCTGCCGTCCGACGGCGAACGGTTCCCGTGATCTCCATGAGGGCCGACCGTAGCCAGCGGACGTGAGGTGCGCCTGAGGCGCAGGACCTACTCCCAGCGACCGATGAACCCCTCGGCTTCTGGCTCGGGCAACCGAAAGGGCCGGCTCGTGAGTACGCCTGGCAACCTGCTGTCGCCCGGGGAGTGGGGGGCGTGCGCCGCCGGCGTGGTGGCGGGCCGTGGGCTCAGGTGAGGGCGGTGGCCAGCAGGGTGAAGGCGGCGATGATGACGGCGACGCGGACGTAGTGCCAGCGGTTCCAGCGGTCCAGCTGTTCCTTCCAGTCGGCGGGACGGTTCTCGGGGGTCCTGGTCTTGCCCCGGTCGTTGATCGGGACGAGCAGCAGGATCGACATGATCACGCTGACGATCAGCAGCCCGGCGGCGATGACGACGAGGCCGGCGCCGTCGTGGTGCCGGCCGGCGACGGCCCAGATCGCGGCGAGGACGAGCGAGCCGAGGTACCAGAACGGCATGACGGCGCCGAGCATCCGGCCGCCGTGGGCGCGGCCGAGCTGGCCGCTGTCCTCGGGGAGGGCGTTGAAGATCGGGTTCATGACGAAGGCGACGGAGAACTCCACCCCCACCATCAGGCCGACGACCACGGTGGTGAACACCTCGAGTGCGTTGAGCATGACGGCTCCTCCAGAAATCTAGCGTTGCTAGCCAGTAAGGCAACGCTAGTACTGCTGCCGCTCGATTGTCTAGCGGTGCTAGGATCGGGTCATGTCGGTAAAGGAACGCAAGGAGCGCGAGCGGGCGGAGCGCGAGCGCCTCATCGTGGCGACCGCCCGCGAACTCGCCGAGCAGCAGGGCTGGGACGCGGTCACCACCCGCCGGCTCGCCGAGCGCATCGAGTACAGCCAGCCCGTCCTCTACAGCCACTTCCGCGGCAAGCGCGAGATCATCGGCGCCGTCGCCCTCCAGGGCGCCGCCGAGATGGCCGTCGCGGTGCGGGCCGCGACCGCCGCCGCGGAGGGTCCGCGCGCCCGGGTCACCGCCCTCGCCCGCGGCTACCTCGACTTCGCCGAGCGCAACCCGGCGGTCTACGACGCCCTGTTCCGGCTCGACGGCGGTCTGGCGTATGCGCGGGAGGACACCCCGGAGCCCCTCAAGGACGCCTTCGCCGCCCTGCTGGAGTGCCTCGGCGAGGTCGCCGGGGACGGCGTCCACCCGGGGCTGTTCACCGAGGTGTTCTGGGCGTCCCTGCACGGGATCGCGACCCTGACCCGGGCGGGACGGCTGCCGCCGGAGGAGGCCGAGCGGAGGGTGGAGCTGCTGGTGGACCGCCTCGCCGTGCTCTGACGCACCGTCCCGGCGGGCACGCGGCCGGGGCCCCCGAGCCCCGGCGCCGCCCGCCTCCGGCATCGCTTCCGGTCGCTCGCGCCCCCACGGCACGGCCGCGGACCGCCGCGGCGCCCGTCGGTCACCACCCGATACGCGCCCTGGCCGCAGGCGGAGGCGCGGGCCGGGTCAGTCCCCGGGGGCGGACAGGGTGAAGTGGAGGGCCGCGATGGTCATTCCGCGGGCGTGGTAGAAGCGGTGGGCGGTGACGTTGGCGGTGCCGGAGTCGAGTTCGACGCGGTGGCAGCCGACCGCGCGGGCCCGTTCGGCCAGGTGGGTCATCAGGGCCGTCGCCATGCCCGTCGCGCGGTGGTCGGGGTGGGTGACGAGGTCGTCGACGAAGAGGATCCGGCCGCGGCTGGTCGCCAGGACGCGGTGCGTGGCGACCGCGGCGCAGCGGCCGCGGCCGTCGTACGCGGCGGTGAACACCAGGCCCTGGGCGTGCGCCTCGGAGGCGAACCGGTCGAAGTCCTCTTCGGTGAGCGCGGGCCGCAGGGCGCGGATCAGCGGCCGTACGTGCGCGGTCATCCGCCGGTCGTCGGGCGCCACATCGGTCAGTACGGGGGACACGACGGGAAGCGTAGAGGCGTGACGGACGTATGACCGGACCGAGTTGACACACCTTCGGGCCGACCTGACGGACCGTGTCCCACGATCGCCGCCGGCCCTGCCGCACCGGCCGGGGGCGGTGCCAGACTCGGCGACCATGCGTGCCGCCTACATAACCCAGCTCGGCTCTCCCGACGTCATCCGTCACGGTGAGCTGCCACCGCCCGTGTCCGGCCCGCACGACGTGCTGGTCGACATCGAGGTGAGTGCCGTCAACCACGTGGACACCTTCGTCCGCTCGGGGGCCTGGCGCACCCCGGTCGAGTTCCCCTTCGTCATCGGCCGCGACCTCGTCGGCACGGTGGCCGCGGCCGGACCGGCCGCCACCGGCTTCCGGCCCGGCGACCGGGTGTGGTGCAACAGCCTGGGCCACGACGGCCGTCAGGGGGCCGCCGCCGAGCAGGCGGCGGTGCCCGCGGACCGGCTCTACCACCTGCCCGACGGGGTGGACCCGGTGGACGCCGTGGCCCTGGCCCACCCGGCCGCGACCGCGCACCTGGCGCTGTTCACGCACGGCCGGCTGCGCGCCGGCGAGACCGTCGCCGTGCTCGGCGCCGGCGGCAACGTGGGCAGCGCGGCCGTCGTGATGGCGGTCCGGGCGGGCGCCCGGGTGATCGCCGTCGCCTCCGGCCGCGACGAGCCGTACGTGCGGTCCCTGGGGGCCCACCACGTCGTGGACTACCGTTCGGCCGACGTCGCCGGGCAGATCCGGGCCGCCGCGCCGCACGGCGTGGACGTCCACGTCGACACCTCCGGCGGCAACGACCTCGAGACCGCGGTGGACCTGCTGGCGAGCCGGGGCCGGATCGTGCTGCTGGCCGGACTGCGCACCCGCCCGGTGCTGCCCGTGGGGCCGCTGTACCTGAGGGACCGTTCCGTGCACGGCTTCGCCATCTCGCACGCCGACACCGCCCAGCTCGCCGACGCGGCCCGCGGCATCAACGGGCTGCTGGCGTCGGGCCTGCTGCGTCCGCGCGCCACCGAGGTGCTGCCGCTGAGCGAGGCGGCCGAGGCCCACCGCCGCCTGGACGAGGGGAAGGTGCACGGCAAGCTCGTCCTGCACGTGCGCGACTGACGCGACCGAGAAGGCGGGCGGCGCGATCCGCCGCCGGTGAGGGCGCCGTGGCCGCCGCCGTGGCGCCTTCACGCCTTTCCCTTTTCCCGATGGAATACAATCCCCGCGGCCGTTTTCCGGTCGCGGGTCGTCATTCAACTTGACGGACCCCGAACGGCTTGATTGCTCCGGTTCCGCGCGCCTCGGCAGGATTGCCGCCATGACAGCGAACACTGGAACCGTCATCAACAATTCCCCGCTCTTCGAACTCGACGCCCGAATTCGCGTTTCCGCGACGCCGGCGGAGATCTATTCCGTGGTCAGCGACCTGACCCGCAGCAAGGAATGGAGCCCCGAGTGCATGGGCGGCGAGTGGATCGAGGGAGAGCCCTCGGCGGTCGGGTCGGTCTTCCGCGGCGAGAACCTGCGCAGCGAGGACGTGGTCGGCTGGGCGCCGCTGGTGCGCGGCACCTGGTACACCGAGGCCCGCGTGGTGGCCGCCGAGCCCGGCCGGACCTTCCGCTGGATGATGCTCACCCACGCCCGCGAGGACCAGGAGTCGATCTGGGGCTTCGACGTGGAGGACGCCGGCGACGGCGCCTCCTGGCTCGTCCACCACTTCCGGATGGGCAAGGCCACCGCCGGAATCCACAAGATCGTCGCGGATCTCGACGAGGACGGCCGCAAGCGGTTCATCGCCGAATGGACCGCCAAGCTCGGGCAGGACCTCGACGACACCCTGGCCCGTATCAAGGACGTCATCGAGAAGAACTGAGGCCGCGCGCCGCACCACCCGTATCGGCAGGCCGCCGGCTCCGCGATGCGGCCACCCCCTTCAGGAATCCGCAGCCATGGACGAGAGATCGGTTACATGTTTCTCCAGCGAATAGGAAGCAAGGGAATTCGGCTCGGCACGCTGTTCGATCGAGCGGCGGCCCGCCATCCGGCGAATTTCGTGATCCTCGACCACGACCTGGACATCGCCCCCGGCCTCGGCCGACGCGTGACGCTGACCGAACTGGCCGAACTGGTGGACGACATCGCCTCCCGGCTCTGGTCCGTCAAGGTGCGCCCCGGGGACCACGTCGTGGTGCACAAGAGCGACGGCTTCGACATCTCCCTCCTGGCCTGCGCCGTCGCCCGTACCGGGGCCATCCCGGTGCTGCTGTCGCCGAAACTGGACGGCGCGACGGTCGCCGAACTGCTGCGCCGGGTCGGGCAGCCGTTCCTCGTCACCGACCAGGACAAGCTCGAGCACCACCTGCCCGGCGAGGTCTTCGACCTGTCCCGCAGGGTGCTGCTGGCCTCCGGCGAACACGAGGGAGCGACCTCGTTCGCCTCGCTGGCCGGCGTCGAGCGGGTGCCCGCGGTGAGCATGCCCATCGACCACCCCACCCTCATCACCCACACCTCCGGCACCACCGGCACCCCGAAGCTGGCCGTGCACACCGGCATGAGCTTCCAGTCCCGCTACCGGCCGCAGGCCACCGTCGTGCGCACCGCCGTGGGCCGCAGCGAGCCCATCGCCGTCCACGTGTCGTTCGTGCACTCGCGGATGTTCACGGCGATGCCCATCTCGATCCTCCAGGGCCACCCGCTGATCATCCTCAGGGACGACGACCCGCAGACCGTGGGCGACCTGTTCACGCAGATCCCGCCCGGGTTCATCGAGGCCCACCCCAACACCTTCCTGCGCTGGGAGGAGCTGGCGGACGACCCGCGCGGTCCGCTGGCGAACGTGAAGTACTTCTCCTCCACCTTCGACGCCATCCACCCGCGCACCGTCAACACCATGCTGAAGGCCTCCCGCCGCAAGGGCCGGCGCTTCGCCCAGGCCTACGGGCAGAGCGAGGTCGGCCCGATCGCCGCGCGCACCTACTCGCTCAAGGACGGCGCGGACTTCAACGGCCGCTGCGTCGGCGTGCCGTTCCCGGGCATGACCGGGGTCCGCGTGGTCAGCCGCAACGGCGCGCCGGTCTCCAAGGAGAACCCCGGCTTCATCGAGGTCAGGAGCGACGGACGGATCGTCACCTACCTCGGTGAGCACCAGCGCTGGCAGAAGCAGGTCAACGACGGCTGGTGGCGCATGGGCGACCTCGGCTACCGCACCCGGTTCGGCTGCCTGCACCTGCTGGACCGCGAGGTCGACGAGATCCCCGGCGTGCAGTCCACGCTGGAGATCGAGGACAAGCTGTTCACCCGGCTGCCGGAACTGGTCGAGGTCATCATCATCCCCGGCCCGGACGGGCGCGCGGTGCCGGTGGTGTGCACGCGCGACGACGCGCCGCTGGACGAGATGGCCTGGAAGACCGCGGTGGTCGATCTGCCGGCGCTGGGCGATCCGGTCCAGTGGCGGCTGGAGGACCTCCCGCAGACCGCCACCACCAAGATCAAGCGTCTCGAGCTGGCCCGCCTGCTGTCGGCCGGTCCCGCCGAGTAGCACCCCCGGCGGACCGGGCGGGCCCTGCGGCCACCGTCCGGACGGCGCCCCGTGCGAGCTTTGCGCCCCGCCCGGTTCCCACCGCATCCCCGGCGGACCGGGCGGGCCCCGGCCACCCGTCCGGACGGCGCCCCGTGCGAGCCCCCACATCCGCCCGGCCGCCCGGTCCCCGCCCCCCCCATCCCCCCCCCCCCCCCCCCCCCCCCCCCCCCCGAAGCCCCCCCCCCCCCC
>NZ_LGCN01000246.1 GCF_001279005.1 Streptomyces caelestis | reverse complement strand
GCTCCCGCCATCCGCACCCCGGTCGGCCACCCCCGCCCCGACCCCGACCACCACCCCACCACCCCCGTCGCCTTCCCGTACCCCGACGGCTGCGGCAACTGGCAGCAGGCCGACGTCCGCACCGCCCGCGACCGCCTGGGCTGGCGCCCCCGGATCAACCTCGAGGAGTCCCTCGCCGACATCTGGATGGAGGCGGCATGCCGTATCTGACCAGAAGCGAAGCCGGTACGGCGAGCACCGGCGTCCACACCGGCTTCGGCGTTCCGGCCTCGCGCACCCCCTGGTCGCCCCGACCGAGTGGAGCGAACTCACCCGTCCGGGCGACCCTCTCCACTGGGTCGTCCTCGACGTGGCCGACGGCCCCGGCACCCGACCCGACCCGCGCTGTCCGGAGGCGGCCGGCCGCCTCCACAACGCCGGTGTCCGCGTCCTCGACCGTCTCGACACGGTGTACGGCCTCCGTGCGTTCGGCGAGCTGGTCCCGGACGCCCGCCGCTTCACCGACTGGTACCAGGTCGACGGCTTCCTGCTGGACCGCCGTCCCGCCGACCGAGCGGCGTTCCCCGAGGTCCGGCGCACGATCACCACGCTCCGGGCGCTCCATGACGCCCACATCGTCCTCGGACACGGCATCCACCCGTACCCGGGATACGCCGAACACGCCGACCAGCTGGTCACCTTCTCCGGCCCGTGGAGCGACTACCGCTGGTCGCAGATGGCGGAGTGGACCGCCGACCACCCGCCCGAACGCTTCCGCCACTTCGTGCACGGGGCACCGCGCCCGCACCGCCCCCTGGGAACCCCTGCCCGGCTACTGGGACGACATCGTCTCGCGTGTCGGGACGGGTGTCTCGGAATGAAAAAGGCCATGGCACTGTTAGGCGAAGAACAACCGTAGTGATTGACCGACCAACGGAGTCCCCGTGTCGCTGCCACCCCTGGTCGAGCCGGCCCCCGAGCTCACCGTAGACGAGGTCCGCAGGTACTCCCGCCACCTGATCATCCCCGACGTGGGCATGGACGGGCAGAAGCGGCTGAAGAACGCCAAGGTGCTCTTTGTGGGCGCTGGTGGCCTGGGTTCGCCGGGTCTGATGTACATGGCCGCGGCGGGTGTGGGCACGCTCGGCATCGTGGAGTTCGACGAGGTCGACGAGTCGAACCTGCAGCGCCAGATCATCCACAGTCAGTCCGACATCGGCCGCCCCAAGGCCGAGTCCGCGCGTGACACGATCAAGGGCATCAACCCGTATGTGAACGTGGTCCTGCACGAGGAGCGGCTCGAGGCCGACAACGTGATGGACCTGTTCAGCCAGTACGACCTGATCGTCGACGGCACGGACAACTTCGCGACCCGCTACCTGGTGAACGACGCCTGCGTGCTGCTGAACAAGCCGTACGTGTGGGGCTCGATCTACCGTTTCGACGGCCAGGCGTCGGTCTTCTGGTCCGAGCACGGCCCCTGCTACCGCTGCCTCTACCCGGAGCCCCCGCCCCCCGGCATGGTCCCCTCCTGCGCCGAGGGCGGCGTCCTGGGCGTGCTGTGCGCGTCCATCGGCTCCATCCAGGCCAACGAGGCGATCAAGCTGCTCGCCGGCATCGGTGAGCCGCTGGTCGGCCGGCTCATGATCTACGACGCCCTGGAGATGCAGTACCGCCAGGTCAAGGTCCGCAAGGACCCCGACTGCGCGATCTGCGGCGACAACCCGACCGTCACCGAGCTCATCGACTACGAGGCCTTCTGCGGCGTCGTGTCCGAGGAGGCCCAGGCGGCGGCCGCCGACTCCACGATCACTCCCAAGCAGCTCAAGGAGTGGATCGACGACGGCGAGAGCATCGAGCTCATCGACGTCCGCGAGCCGAACGAGTTCGAGATCGTGTCCATCCCGGGTGCCCGCCTGATCCCCAAGAACGAGTTCCTCATGGGCAACGCCCTGGAGAGCCTGCCGCAGGACAAGAAGATCGTCTTGAACTGCAAGACGGGTGTCCGCAGTGCGGAAGTCCTCGCCGTCCTGAAGTCCGCGGGCTTCGCCGACGCCGTCCACGTGGGCGGCGGCGTGATCGGCTGGGTCAATCAGATCGAGCCGGAGAAGCCGGTCTACTGACCGATCCCGGCACGAACACGAGCCGACGCGGGGGCTCCGGGCACCACGAGTGCGCGGAGCCCCTGCCGTCGTCAAGAGCAGGTCTTGCCGTCCTCGGGCACCGTGCCGTTCAGCAGGTACGCGTCCACCGTGGAGTCGACACAGTCGCTCCCGCTGCCGTACGCGCCATGGCCCTCGCCCTTCCAGGTGAGCACCACACCGACGTCCTCGCCCAGCTCGTCCGCCATCTTCCGGGCGCCCTCGTACGGTGTGGCCGGGTCGCCGGTGTTGCCCACGACCAGGACCGGTGCCGCGCCTGGCGCGCTCACCTCCGGGGTGTCGAACTGGCCGGGCACCGGCCAGTCGTGGCACCAGCCGGCCGTGTCCCAGCCGAGGAAGGACCCGAACACGGGGGAGATCTCCTCGAACTCGGGCAGCAGCTTCTTCGTCTCCTCCACGGTCGGCCGCTGCTTGTCGTCCAGGCACGATATGACCCGCTGGGAGTGGGTCGTCGTGCCGTAGCGCCCCGAGGTCCGGCGCTCGTTGTAGCCGTCGGCCAGCGCCAGCAGCTCCGTGCCGTCGCCCTCCTCGGCCGCCTCCAGCGCGCTGGTCAGCACCGGCCAGCTGGTCTTGCTGTACAGCGGCAGGACGATGCCGGTCAGTGCCAGTGTCTGCGTCAGCTCGCGCCCGGACGACGACGTCGGCAGCGGGTCGGAGTCGATCCGCTCCAGCAGCTCCGCGATCTCCCGCGATCCCTGCTCGGGGTCCCGCCCGGTGGACCTCAGGTAGTTGTCGAGGGCCGTCTGGAAGCCCCGGGTCTGGTTCTTGGCGTGGCCCACGGTGCCGGCGCTCGGGTCGACCACCGCGTCGAGCGTCATCCGCCCCACCTTCTCCGGGAACAGGTGGGCGTAGACGCCGCCCAGCTCGGTGCCGTAGGAGATGCCGAAGTAGTTCAGCCGGTCGTCGCCGAGGGCCTGCCGGATGCGGTCCATGTCGCGAGCGGTGTCGGTGGTGGAGACGTGGGCCATCAGCTCCCCGGCGGCTTCCTGGCAGCCCCGGCCGAAGTCGGCGGCGTCCTGGAGGAACGTCCGCTCCTCGGCCGGTGTGTCCGGGGTGCCGTCCACCGACGACTCGGCGGCCTGGATGCTCTTGTCGTCGCGGCAGCGGATGCCCTCGCTGGCGGCGACCCCGCGCGGATCCCAGCTCACCAGGTCGTACCGCTCGCGCAGTTCGGAGGCCGTGGCGGCGTAGGACGGCATCATCGACACGCCGGAGCCGCCCGGCCCGCCGAAGTTGAACAGCAGTGAGCCGAGGCGGTCGTCGCCCGTGGCCTTGGCCCGGATCAGGGCGAGCCCGACCGTGGAGCCGTCCGGCTTGGACCAGTCCAGCGGGACCCGGAGAGTGGCGCACTGCCACTCCCCGCCAGGTGTGGGGTCGCCGCCGGAGGCCTTGCAGCGTCCCCAGTCGAGCGCCGTCCCGCCGCTCTTGCCGCCGTCGTCCGACGAGCCGCTGCAGCCGGCCGTCAGCAGCGCGGCGGCGACCGTCAGGGCCGTCCACCGTGTGAAACGGGTCATGTGCCATCCCCCTTCGCCGGCCGTCCGCATGTGCCGCGGATGGCGGTCGAGCCATGGTAGGCAGATCAGCCGCCCGCCGGGGCAGCCTGTGGATAACGCTCTGAGCTGCTGTTTCAGGCTGAACCGCGGGCCCGCTCACGAGCAGACGGCCCCGGCCGCCGGTACCTTTCCGTTCAGGAGGTAGGCGTGCACCACGTCCTGCACGCACGTGTTCCCGCTGTTGTAGGCCCCGTGCCCCTGCCCCCTGTACGTCAGCTCCACACCTACGCCCTCGCCGAGCGCCCGCGCCATGCCGCGCGCTCCCTCGTACGGGGTGGCCGGGTCGCCGGTGTTGCCGATCACCAGGATCGGAGCGGCGCCGGGGGCGTGGACGTCCGGATGCTCGGCGGCCCCGGGCACCGCCCAGTCGGTGCAGCCGACCATTCCCCACGCCAGGTACTCCCCGAACAGCGGGGACGCGGCCCGGAACGCGGGCAGCCCGCGCTCCACGTCCTCGGGGGTGTGACGGGACTTGTCGTCGGAGCAGTTGACGGCCACGTTGGCCGGGATGAGGTTGCTGTACCCGCCGTTCTCGCTGCGTCCGTCGTTCGCGTCGGACAGCGCCATCAGAATCGTTCCGTCACCGGCGTACGCCTGCTCGAGACCGTCGGTGAGGAACTTCCAGAGGTCCTTCGAGTACAGCGCCTGCACGATTCCGCCGGTCGCCGTGGTCTGGGTGAGTGCGCGCGGGGGGATGCCGGGGACGGGTGTGCGGTCGAGGTCCTCCAGCAGCTCGGCGATACGGTTCTTCACGTCCTGCGCGCTGTCGCCGACGGGACACTCCTCGGTCCCCGCGACGCAGTCCTCGGCGTAGTCGTCGAGTGCGAGCTGGAACCCCCGCGCCTGTGCGAGCGAGCCCTGTTCCATGGTCTGCGTGGGGTCGACGACGGCGTCGAACACCGCGCGTCCCACCTTCTTTGGGAACAGGTGGGCGTAGACGCCGCCGAGTTCGGTGCCGTAGGAGATGCCGAAGTAGTGCAGTGTGTCGTCGCCGAGGACCTGGCGCATCAGGTCCAGGTCACGGGCGGCGTCCGTGGTGCGCACATGGGGCAGCATCCGTCCGGAGTTCCTCTCGCAGGCCGCGTTGAACTCCTTGGTGCCGTCGATGAGCTCCGTGCGCTCGGCGTTGTCGTCGGGGGTGGCGTCCTGCTGGAGGTGCGCGTCGAGCCGCCGGTCGTCCAGGCAGACGACGGGTGCGCTGCGGCCGACCCCGCGGGGGTCGAAGCTCACCAGGTCGTAGCGGGTGCGCAGGGTCGCGTAGCTCTCGCCGAACCCGGGCAGTGCGGTGACGCCCGAGCCGCCCGGACCGCCGAAGTTGAAGATCAGGGAGCCGATGCGTTCGCCCGCCGGGCCGCTCGCCCTGACCCGGGTCAGGGCGAGGCCGATGGTCTCGCCCCCGGGGTCGTCCCAGTCCAGCGGCGCCTTCATGGTGGCGCAGCTCCACTCGCCCCGGCCGCCGGGAAGGGGCGACGGGGAGGGGCCTCCGCCCTGCGCCTCGGACGGAGCCGGGCAGTCCTCCCAGTCGAGCCGCTGCTCCGTCAGGTCCTCGCCTCCGCCCTCACCGCAGCCCGTCAGCAGTACGGCGCAGACGGCCAGGACGGCGGCGCTCGGACGGAGGGGGCGGGGCATGGTCCCATCCTGCGGCCGCCCGGAGCGGGACGCGCGGGACACGGGCCGTACGAGGTAAGGGGCCTTCGCTCACAGGGCGGCCTTGCGGGTGAGGTGGTTGAAGGCCAGCCAGCCCGGCAGCACCGGCAGCCAGAGCGTCAGCAGCCGGAAGAGCAGCACCGCCGGCGCGGCGACTTCCTTGGGCAGCCCGACGGCGATGAGACCCACCGTCAGGGTCGCCTCGACCGCGCCCACACCGCCCGGCGTCGGGGCCGCCGACCCCAGTGCGTTGCCCGCGAGGAAGACGACGGCGACGCTGGCGATGCTGACGGACGTCGTCTCGTCGCCGAACGCCCGGATCGAGGCGTCCAGGCACATCACGAAGCAGGCCGTCAGCAGCAGCATGCCGCCGATGCCGGTGACCAGCTTCTGCGGCCGTTGCAGCACGTCGAGCATGCGCGGCACGACACCCGCGAAGAGCGACCGCACGCGCGTGACGACGAATTTCCGCAGGAACGGCACCGAGGTCACCACCAGCACCAGCACCGCCACCGTCAGCAGCCCCCCGATGACCGTGCGGGACGGCGAGAGGGAGGGCGTCTTCTCGGTACCGGTCAGGTAGCCGAACGCCAGCAGCATCAGGATGTGGCAGCCGAGCCCGAAGAGCTGCGACGCGCCGACGCTCGCCACCGCGAGGCCGGGCCGCACCCCCGCGCGCTGGAGGAACCGCGTGTTCAGGGCGACCCCGCCCACCGCGGCCGGGGCGACGATCTTCACGAACGACCCGGCGACCTGTGCCGCCACGGTCCGCACGAACGGCACCCGCTCGGGCACGAACCCGAGCAGGGCCATGGCCGCCGCGACGTAACTGGCCGCCGAGAACAGCACCGCCGCCGCCACCCAGCCCCACTCCGCGTTGGAGATCAGCGGGCCGAACTCGATGTGGGTGAGCTGCGTCAGCAGGAAGTACGCGCCGATCGCGCCGGCGATGAAACTGATCAGGGTCCGCGGCCGGACCCGTTCCAGGCGGGCCGGTTCCACCGGGGCCTGCGGCCTGATCCGCAGCACCTCGTGCCGGATCTGGGTGAGCAGGTCCTCCTCGCGCGCCTCCTCCAGGGCCTCGTCGATGGCCCGTTTCTCTGCCCGCTGCTCCGCGCGTACGGCCTTTTTGTCGGGCTTGTCGAGGACGACGTGGGCGCCGTGCTCCGCGCGGGCCGGCCCGGACTGCCGGTAGGCCTCCAGGACCGCCTCACGTTCGCGTTCCGCACGCTCCCGGGCCAGCTTGCGCAGGGTTCCGCGCGTGGAGCGGCTCAGCGCGATGGGCTGGAGCATCGGCAGACAGTCCGCCACGGTGTCGGGGCCGAGGACGCTCAGCGCGGAGGCCACCGCGCGTTCGGCGCCCACCTTGAGCCCCAGCGTCACCAGCAGCTGGGAGGTGTCCATGCGCAGCAGCAGATCGCCGGCCGCGATCTCACCGCCGCGCAGGTCCGTCAGGATCACCGTGCCGGAACGGTCCACGAGGATGGCGTCGCCCACCAGCCGGCGGTGCGCGATGCGGCGGGACTGCAGGGCCTGTACCTGGCGCCAGGTGTCGCGCAGCAGTTCGTCGGTGATCTCCTCGTCCGGCAGCGAGTCGAGGGTGCGCCCACCGCTGTGCTCGTAGACGAGCATCACCGCGTCGGGGCCGAGTTCGGAGGTCGCGATCAGCTTGGGCGCGTTGGCGCCGGCCGCGATGGCCGCGTAGGCCAGCAGCGCCTCCTGCTCCAGCGCCTGGCGCAGCGACTGCAGGCTGCTGCGGGTGGCGAAGCCGCGCAGGGCCAGATTGCGCCACGCGCGGTAGAAGAACCCCTGCGCCTGCTGTTCGCGGTCGACCACCGTGACGTCCAGCGGCGGACCGTCCTCCAGGGTGACGAAGTACCGGCGCCCCCGGTCCCCGGCCTCGGAGGCGTCGCCGGACTCCACCCGGGACGCGGTCACGGGGCGGAAGCCGACGGTCCGCAGGCCTGCCATCAGGGTGCGGCCGGTGGGGCGTACGTTGGGCGAACCGACCGCGTAGAGGGTGCCGTAGGCGACGGTCCAGCCGATCAGGACCGTCAGGATGATCGAGAACGGCGTCGTGTACCCGGTGACGAGCATCGAGAAGGCGTCGAGGAGCAGCACGACCCACAGCACCGCGCGCCACCGGGGTCTGCGGGACATCCCGACGGCCGTCATGTACGCGATCACCGGGGCGAGGTAGCCGTGCACCGGGTCGGTCAGGGCGTGGATGTCGCCGGGGGAGGGCTGGGTGAGCGCCTCCTGGATCGAATCCGGAGCGGCACGCGCGACCCACAGGTCGGTGGCGAGCGTCACACCGTGCGCGAGGACGGCGGCGAGCACGCCGTCGGCGATCCGCAGTCCGTCCCGTTTGATCAGCCGCTCGATGGCGAAGGCCACCGGTACCAGGAGGATCGCGATGCTGGAGGCCAGGCCCGCGATCTTGATGAGCAGGTCGGGCGCCTGTCCGGTGCCCTTGTTGATGTCCTGTTCCAGGCCCGAGGTGGTGCCGTGGGCGAACGCGGCGATCGCCAGCAGCACCACGACGGCGAGCACGCCCGCCAGGAGCCGCATGAGGTCGGACGGGCGGTGCACCCGCGCGGGGAGCAGGGGCTCGTCGCCCTCGACCTCGTCGATGTGCGCCGTCTCGGGGTCCGCGGTGTCCGGGCGCGACGAGGCGTCAGGGGTGCCCTCCGTGTCCTCGGGGTGCGCGCCCTGCTGCTTCATCGTCTCTTCTCGGTCTTGTATCACCAGTCACCGCCCGCACGATGGTGGCATGCCGTACCGGCACAAGGGGGCATCAGGGTCCGAACGCGGGGCGGCACAGTCTGCCCGAAGCGCCGTCGCGGGGCGAGCCGTGCGCACGCGCGCGAGCGCGCCACGTTGTCGGTGGAGTGGGGCAGGATGGGTCGGATGAGTCAGGAGAGCCTTCCGTCCGACGGCGGTCCCGAGCATCCGGACGCCCTGCCCGAGTACGCCGAGCGGGTCCTCGAGGTGACCGAGCTGATCCCGCCGGGACGTGTCATGACGTACGGGGACGTGGCCGAGTGGCTGGAGGAGGGCGGTCCCCGGCAGGTGGGGCGCGTGATGGCCCTGTACGGGGGAGCGGTGCCGTGGTGGCGCGTCGTCCGCGCCGACGGAGTGCTGCTGCCGGGCCATGAACTGAGAGCCCTCGGCCACTACCGCGCGGAGGGCACGCCCCTGAAGGAGGCGAGCCGGGCCGCGGAGGGCCATGTGCCGCGCCTCGACATGAGGCGCGCGCGGTGGGAGGGCGGTGGGCACACCGAAGGTCACACCTGACAGCTTCCGCCCTCCCGCCCGTCGCCGTGCGACCTCCGGTCCCTCGGGGTGAGGCGGAGCACATTCGTGGCATGACGTACGTTCGTGAGGCAAGGGACATGTGCGGCCGGAGTGCCCGGAGGGAAGAAGCGGAAAGCCTGCTTCCGCACTTTTCACCGGCGTAGCGTCGGCCGCGCGCGCCCCCTTCACCTCGCGCCCACCGCCTCGCACGCGCGGCGAACGGCCCCACAGCACACCCACCAGGACCGGCGAACCACGTGAGCTCCTCTTCCTCCACCAGCGGCCTGTCGCACCCCCCGGTGCGGCGGGGGAACCGTGGCGCTTATCGACTGGTGCGTACCCCGCCGGCCCGCGGGAATCCCCCTCGGCTGGACGCCGCACAGCGCTCCGTGGTTGAGCACGGGACCGGTCCGCTGCTCGTTCTCGCAGGTCCGGGCACCGGGAAGACCACCACCCTGGTCGAGTCCGTGGCCGCGCGGATCGCCCGTGGCGGGGACCCCGAGCGCATCCTGGTGCTGACGTTCAGCCGCAAGGCGGCCGTCGAGCTGCGCGACCGCATGGCGCTGCGCATCGGGGCCGCGCGCGCCCCGCAGGCGACCACCTTCCACTCGTTCTGCTACGCGCTGATCCGCGCCCACCAGGACAGTGACCTCTTCGTGGAGCCGCTGCGGCTGCTGTCGGGCCCCGAGCAGGACGTCACCGTCCGCGAGCTGCTCGCCGGACAGGTGGACCTGGAGCGGCTCGGGCTCGCCCACGTGCGCTGGCCGGACGAGCTGCGCGCCTGCCTGACCACCCGCGGTTTCGCCGACGAGGTCCGCGCGGTGCTCGCCCGCAGCCGCGAGCTGGGCCTCGGTCCCGAGGCGCTGGACGCCTTCGCCCGCCGCATCGGACGCCCCGACTGGCGTGCCGCCTCCGCCTTCCTCGCCGAGTACCTCGACGTCCTCGACCTGCAGGGCGTCCTCGACTACGCCGAACTGGTCCACCGCGCGGTGCTCCTCGCCGGCCGTCCGGAGATCGCCGGGCAGCTGGCCGCGCGGTACGACGCCGTCTACGTCGACGAGTACCAGGACACCGACCCCGCCCAGGTGCGGCTGCTGCACGCCCTGGCCGGCGGACGCACCCTCGTCGCCTTCGGCGACCCCGACCAGTCGATCTACGCCTTCCGGGGCGCGGACGTGGGCGGCATCCTGGAGTTCCCGTACGTCTTCCCCCGGGCGGACGGCCGCCCCGCCCCGGTCGAGGTGCTGCGCACCTCCCGGCGCTCCGGCGCCGCCCTGCTGGAGGCCACCCGGCGGGTGACCCGGCGCATGCCGCTGCCCCGCCTGCCCGCCGAGAAGGTCCGCGCCCACCGGGAGCTGACCGCCGACCGGGACGGCGGCCGGGTCGAGGTGTACACCTACCCGACGTCCGGCACGGAACTGGACAACATCGCCGACATCCTGCGCCGGGCGCACCTGGAGGACGGCGTTCCCTGGAACGACATGGCCGTCCTGGTCCGGGCCGGAGCCCGCACCCTTCCCACCGTCCGCCGCGCGCTCACCTCGGCGGGCGTCCCCGTGGACGTCGACGGCGACGACCTGCCCCTGCGCCACGAACCGGCGGTGGCCCCGCTGCTGACGGCCCTGCGCGCGGTGGCGACGGCGGAGGCGGGTGACGGGGAGGACCCCGGGGCCGACGCCGAGGCGGACCCGTGCTGGCTCGACACCGAGACCGCCCTCACCCTGCTCACCTCCCCCCTCGCCGGCATGGACGCCGCCGACCTGCGCCGCCTGGGCCGGGCCCTGCGCGAGGAGGAGCGGGCCGCGGGCAACCCGCTGCCGCCGCCCTCGGACGAACTGCTCACGCGCGCGCTGGCCGAACCGGAACGGCTCGCCGTGCACGACCCCGCCTACGCGCGGGGCGCCCAGCGCCTCGGCGGCCTGCTGCGCCGGGCCCGCGAGCGCCTGGCCGGCGGCGGTACGGCCGAGGAGGCCCTGTGGGCCCTGTGGGACGGCACACCGTGGCCGGGGCGCCTGGAGCGCTCCGCCCGGCGCGGCGGCGCGGCCGGCCGCAACGCGGACCGGGACCTCGACGCCGTGTGCGCGCTGTTCGCGACCGCCGCCCGCGCGGAGGAACGCACCGGCGGCCGGGGCGCCCTGAACTTCCTGGAGGAGGTCGAGGCCGAGGACATCGCCGCCGACACCCTCACGCGGCGCGCCGCCCGACCCGACGCCGTGCGCCTGATGACCGCGCACCGCTCGAAGGGCCTGGAGTGGCGCCTGGTCGTCGTCGCCGGCGTCCAGGAGGGCCTGTGGCCGGACCTGCGCCGCCGCGGTTCCCTGCTGGAGGCCGACCGCATCGGCCGCGACGGACTCGCCGAACCGCTCACTCCCGGCGCGCTGCTCGCCGAGGAACGCCGCCTGTTCTACGTCGCCGCCACGCGCGCGCGTGAACGGCTCGTCGTGACGGCCGTGAAGGCGCCCGCCGACGACGGCGACCAGCCCTCCCGCTTCCTGACCGAACTGGGCGTCGAGCCCAAGGACGTCACCGGGCGCCCGCGCCGCCCCCTGTCCGTCGCCGCGCTCGTCGCCGAGCTGCGCGCCACGACGGTCGACCCCCGGGTCTCCGACACCCTCCGGGAGGCCGCCGCCCAACGGCTGGCCCGGCTCGCCGCGCTCGCCGACGAGGACGGCCGCCCCCTGGTGCCGTCCGCGCACCCCTACCGCTGGTGGGGCATGTTCGAGCCCACGGAGAGCAAGGTGCCGCTGCGGAGCCGCGACCAGCCCGTCGTGCTCTCCGGCAGCGCCCTCGACCAGCTCGCCAACACCTGCGCCCTGCAGTGGTTCCTGGGCCGCGAGGTGAAGGCCGACGCACCCGCGACCGCCGCCCAGGGCTTCGGCAACGTGGTGCACGTCCTCGCCGACGAGGTGGCCTCCGGGCACACCCCCGCCGACCTCGAGGTCCTCATGGAGCGCCTCGACTCGGTGTGGAACGCGCTCGCCTTCGACGCGCCGTGGAAGTCGGCCCAGGAGAAGGAGCACGCGCGCGTGGCACTCGAACGCTTCCTCGAGTGGCACGTCATGGACCGCGCCGGACGCACCCCGGTGGCCAGCGAGCACGACTTCGACGTCACCCTCGAAGCGGGCGACTACGAGGTCCGCATCCGCGGCCAGATGGACCGCGTCGAGACCGACGGCGAGGGACGCGCGTACGTCGTCGACTTCAAGACCGGCAAACAGGCGCCCAGCGCCAAGGAGGTGGAGCGCCACCCCCAGCTCGCCGTCTACCAGCTCGCCGTCGGGGAGGGCGCCGTCGACGACCTCTTCGGCGGAACGCGCCCCGAACCGGGCGGCGCCGAGCTCGTCCAGCTGCGCCAGGGGGCCGCCAAGCGGGACGGCGGCGAGACCCTGCCCAAGGTGCAGGCCCAGGAACCGCCGGAGGGGGAGTGGATCGGCGACCTGCTGGCCACGGCCGCCGGGAAGGTCCTCGACGAACGGTTCGGACCGACCGCGGGCCAGCACTGCGCCCACTGCGCGTTCCGGGCCTCGTGCAGCGCCCGGCCCGAGGGCCGGCACGTGGTCGAGTGACCGGCGTGACGCATCGCACCACCCGCGCCGACCTGCGGTTCTCCACTCCCGGAGGGCTCTGACGGCCCGCGCTGTCAGTGCCCACCGCTAGATTCTGCGTGTGCCCGCCCGTATCACCGATCCCGATCAGCTCAAGGAGCTCCTCGGCATCCCGTTCACCCCGGAGCAGACGGCCTGCATCACCGCGCCGCCCGCCCCGCAGGTGATCGTGGCCGGAGCCGGGTCGGGCAAGACCACGGTGATGGCGGCCCGCGTGGTGTGGCTGGTCGGCACCGGCCAGGTCGCCCCCGAACAGGTACTCGGTCTCACCTTCACCAACAAGGCCGCCGGCGAACTCGCCGAGCGCGTCCGCAAGGCGCTGATCAAGGCCGGCGTCACCGACCCGGATGCCATCGACCCGGACAACCCCCCGGGCGAGCCCGTGATCTCCACGTACCACGCCTTCGCCGGCCGCCTCCTGACCGACCACGGCCTGCGCGTCGGCCTCGAACCGACCTCCCGCCTCCTCGCCGACGCCACCCGCTACCAGCTCGCCGCGCGGGTCCTGCGCGAGGCCCCCGGCCTCTACCCGGCGCTCACCCGCTCCTTCCCCGACCTGGTCGGCGACCTCCTCACCCTCGACGGCGAGCTGGCCGAACACCTCGTACGGCCCGAGGACCTGCGCGCCCACGACGCCGAGCTGCTGCGCACCCTGGAGAGCACCAGACTCACCAACGCCGACCTGCGCAAGGTCCCCGAGGCGGCCGCCGCGCGGCGCGAGCTCGCCGCTCTCGTGCTGCGCTACCGGGCCGCCAAACGCGAACGCGACCTGCTCGACTTCGGCGACCAGATCGCCCTGTCCGCCCGGCTCGCCGCCCTCCCCGAGGTGGGCCGCGTCCTGCGCGACGAGTTCCGCGTGGTCCTCCTCGACGAGTACCAGGACACCTCCGTCGCCCAGCGGGTCCTGCTGGCCGGACTGTTCGGCGGCGGCACCGGCCACCCGGTGACCGCCGTCGGCGACCCCTGCCAGGCGATCTACGGCTGGCGCGGCGCCTCCGTCGCCAACCTCGACGACTTCCCCGAACACTTCCCCCACGCCGACGGCCGCCCCGCCACCCGCCAGTCGCTCAGCGAGAACCGCCGCAGCGGCGGCCGGCTGCTCGACCTGGCCAACGACCTCGCCGCACCCCTGCGCGCCATGCACGCGGGCGTGGAGGCCCTCCGCCCGGCCCCCGGCGCCGAACGCGACGGCACCGTCCGCTGCGCCCTGCTGCCCACCCACGCGGAGGAGATCGACTGGATCGCCGACTCCATCGCCCACCTCGTGAACACCGGCAGGGCGCCCGGCGAGATCGCCGTGCTGTGCCGCACGGCCGGCGACTTCGCCGAGATCCAGGGCGCCCTGGTCGCCAGGGACGTCCCCGTCGAGGTGGTCGGCCTGTCCGGGCTGCTGCACCTTCCCGAGATCGCCGATCTGGTCGCCGTCTGCGAGGTCCTCCAGGACCCCGGCGCCAACGCCTCCCTCGTACGGCTGCTGACCGGCCCGCGCTGGCGCATCGGCCCCCGGGACCTCGCCCTGCTGGGGCGGCGCGCACGACGGCTCGTCTCCCACGCGCGCGTGGACGGCGACGACGACCCCGACCGGCGGCTCGCCGAAGCCGTCGAGGGTGTCGACCCGGCCGAGGTGATCTCGCTCGCCGACGCCCTCGACACCTTCCTGGAGACACCCCTGGACGGCCGCGGGGACGACGACGGCCTGCCCTTCTCACCGGACGCGCGCGTGCGCTTCGCCCGCCTGGCCACCGAACTGCGCGACCTCCGCCGTTGCCTCGCCGACCCCCTCATGGACGTCCTGCACCGCGTCCTCGCCGTCACCGGCCTGGAGGTCGAACTCTCCGCGTCCCCGCACGCCCTGGCCGCCCGCCGGCGCGAGACCCTCTCCAACTTCCTCGACGTCGCCGCGTCCTTCGCCGCCGGCGACGGCGAGGCCACCCTGCTCGCCTTCCTCGGCTTCCTGCGCACCGCCGCCCAGTACGAGAAGGGCCTCGACAACGCGCTGCCCGGCGGCGAGAACACCGTCAAGGTCCTCACCGCGCACAAGTCCAAGGGCCTCGAATGGGACGTCGTCGCCGTCCCCGGACTGGTCACCGGCACCTTCCCCAGCAGCCAGGGCCGCGAGAAGTGGACCGCGCAGGGCAAGGTGCTGCCGCACCGACTGCGCGGCGACGCCGACACCCTGCCCGACGTCGAGTCCTGGGACTCCCGCGGCCTGAAGGCCTTCCACGAGGCCATGAAGGACCACCAGCACACCGAGGAACTCCGCCTCGGCTACGTCACCTTCACCCGCCCCCGCTCCCTGCTCCTCGGCTCCGGCCACTGGTGGGGGCCCAGCCAGAAGAAACCGCGCGGCCCCTCCGATTTCCTCCACGCCCTGCACGCGCACTGCGCCGCCGGACACGGCGAGATCGAGGCGTGGGCCGACGAGCCCGCCGAGGACGAGGAGAACCCCGCCCTGCACCGGGCCGACGACGACCAGGTGTGGCCCCTGCCCCTCGACGCCGCCGCCCTCACCCGCCGCCGCGCGGCCGCCGACACCGTCCTCGCCCACCTCCACCGCCTCGCCGCCGCCCCGGACGGCCCCGCCACGGCCGTACACGACCCCGACGCCCACGACGATCCGGACTGGCCGCCACCGCCCGACGACGAGGACCCCCTCCCCGAGGAGGACCCCTTCGCGGCCGCCGGCCCGGACGACTGGGACTCCTGGAGCACCGACCGCCCCACCGTCCCGCACCAGGCGACGCCGCCGGAGACCGCCGCGCACCCGAGCACCGCGGAGCCGGACCACCCACCGCGGCCCCGTCTCACCCCCGAGGAGGCCCGCACCGTCGCCTCCTGGGACCGCGACCTCGACGCCCTCACCGGAGAGCTCCTGCACACCCGCGCGAGCGTCACCGAGGTCCGCCTGCCCGCCTCGCTGACCGCCTCCGAGCTGCTGCGCCTGGCCGCCGACCCGGACGGCTTCGCCCGGGAACTGGCCCGCCCCATGCCCCGCCCCCCACAGCCCGCCGCGCGCCGCGGCACCCGCTTCCACGCCTGGATCGAGGCGCGCTTCGAGGAGCTGACGCTGCCCATGCTCGACCCGGACGAGCTGCCCGGCAGCGACGCCGAGATCGCCGACGAACGCGACCTGGAGACCCTCAAGGAGGCCTTCGAACGCACCGAGTACGCCCACCGCACCCCCCACCGGGTGGAAACCCCCTTCCAGCTGTCGATCGCCGGCCGCGTCGTCCGCGGCCGCATCGACGCCGTCTACAGGGAGGACGACGGGGACGGGACGACGTACGAGATCGTCGACTGGAAGACCGCCCGCGACCGCACCGCCGACCCGCTCCAGCTCGCCGTCTACCGGCTCGCCTGGGCCGAACAGCAGGGCGTCCCCCTGGAGAGCGTCACCGCCGCGTTCCTGTACGTACGCACCGGTGAGATCGTCCGCCCCGACCCCCTGCCCGGCCGCGCGGAACTGGAGCGACTGCTGCTCGGGGAGCCGTCCGGTGAGATACCGCACTCCGAGGACACCGGCGCGGGCCGATAGGCTCGAGGACATGAGCCAGCCCGTTGACACCGCCGTCAGCGCCGTCCGTACGTACATCGCACAGCACCGCGTCGCCTTCCTCGACGACCTCACCGAGTGGCTGCGCATCCCGTCCGTCTCGGCCCAGCCCGACCACGCGCCCGACGTGCGCCGCAGCGCCGACTGGCTCGCCGCCGAACTCAAGGAGACCGGCTTCCCGACCGCCGAGGTCTGGCCCACCCCCGGCGCCCCGGCCGTCTACGCCGAATGGCCCTCCGCCGACCCCGAGGCGCCCACCGTGCTGGTCTACGGCCACCACGACGTGCAGCCCGCGGCCCGCGAGGACGGCTGGGACAGCGAGCCCTTCGAACCCGTCGTCCGGGACGACCGCCTCTACGCGCGCGGTGCTGCCGACGACAAGGGCCAGGTGTTCTTCCACACCCTCGGTGTCCGGGCCCACCTCGCCGCCACCGGCCGCACCACCCCGGCCGTCCACCTGAAGCTGCTGATCGAGGGCGAGGAGGAATCCGGCTCCCCGCACTTCCGCGCGCTCGTCGAACAGCACGCGGACCGGCTCACCGCCGACGCCGTGATCGTCTCCGACACCGGCATGTGGTCCGAGGACACCCCCACCGTGTGCACCGGCATGCGCGGCCTCGCCGAGTGCGAGATCCGGCTCCACGGCCCCGACCAGGACATCCACTCCGGTTCCTTCGGGGGCGCGGTGCCCAACCCCGCCACCGCCGTCGCCCGCCTGGTGGCCGCCCTGCACGACGAGCACGCGCGCGTGGCGATCCCCGGCTTCTACGACGGTGTCGTCGAGCTCACCGACCGCGAACGCGAACTCTTCGCCGAGCTGCCCTTCGACGAGCGGCAGTGGCTGCGCACCGCCAAGTCCCACGGCACCCGGGGCGAAGCCGGATACAGCACCCTGGAGCGCGTCTGGGCCCGGCCCACCGCCGAGGTCAACGGCATCGGCGGCGGCTACCAGGGCCCCGGCAGCAAGACGATCATCCCGTCCTCCGCCATGGTGAAGCTCTCCTTCCGGCTCGTCGCCGGCCAGGATCCGGAGCGCGTGCGCGAGGCCGTCGAAGCCTGGGTGCCCGGACAGCTGCCCGACGGCATCCGCCACGAGATCTCCTTCAGCCCCGCCACCCGACCCTGCCTGACACCGCTGGACCACCCGGCCCTGCGGTCGGTGGTCCGCGCGATGGGCCGCGCCTTCGACCGGCCCGTCCGCTTCACCCGCGAGGGCGGCTCCGGACCGGCCGCCGACCTCCAGGACGTCCTCGGCGCACCGGTGCTGTTCCTCGGCATCTCCGTCCCGTCCGACGGCTGGCACGCCCCCAACGAGAAGGTCGACCTGGACCTGCTCCTCAAAGGCGTCGAGACCAGCGCGTACCTGTGGAGCGACCTCGCCGAGCACTGGCGGCACGCCCCCTGACCTCGCCCGCCGTCCGAACCGGACATCCGCGCGGGGCACACTGGAAGGGACCCGCCGCCGCGCCCCGCAGGACCCGGTCCCTCCCGCCGCACGTCCCGCCGAACCGCCCGCCGACCCAATCCGTTTCACCGGGGGAGTTGGAAGCACCCGTGACCACCTGGACCGACCACACCGCCGACCGTCCCATCTCGCTCACCGCCCCGAGCGGCATCGACCGCGCCGCCCACCACCGGCTCGACGAGGCATGGCTCGCCGCGGCGTGGAGCCACCCCTCGACCCGCTGCTTCGTGGTCTCCGGCGGCCAGGTCCTCATCGACGAGACGGCGGACGGGCGTACCGAACTCGTCATGACCCCGTCCTTCGAGGCCCCGCTCACCGAGGCCCACCGCTACTTCCTGGGCATCGACGACGAGGGCGTCAGCTACTTCGCCCTCCAGAAGGACTCCCTGCCCGGCCGCATGGACGACTCCGCCCGCCCGGCGGGCCTGCGCGAGGCGGGACTGCTCCTGTCGCAGCGCGAGGCCGGCCTGATGGTGCACGCGGTCGCCCTGGAGAACTGGCAACGGCTGCACCGCTTCTGCTCCCGCTGCGGAGAGCGCACCGTCATCGCCGCCGCCGGCCACATCCGCCGCTGCCCCGCCTGCGGCGCCGAGCACTACCCGCGCACCGACCCGGCGGTGATCATGGCCGTGGTCGACGACCAGGACCGCATCCTGCTCGGCCGCCAGGTCCACTGGCCCGAGGGCCGCTTCTCCACGCTCGCCGGATTCGTCGAGCCGGGGGAGTCCATCGAGCAGTCGGTACGCCGCGAGGTCCACGAGGAGGCCGGCATCGGCGTCGGCGAGGTCGAGTACGTCGCCAGCCAGCCCTGGCCCTTCCCGTCCAGCCTCATGCTGGGCTTCACCGCCCGCGCCACCTCGACCGAGATCAACGTGGACGGCGACGAGATCCACGAGGCCCGCTGGTTCTCCCGCGACGAGCTCGGCGCCGCCTTCGAGTCCGGCGAGGTGCTCCCGCCGTACGGCATCTCGATCGCGGCCCGCCTGATCGAGCGCTGGTACGGCAAGGACCTGCCGACCCGCAGCGCCTTCTGAACCGGGGCACGAAGAAGCGGGGTGGCCTCCTCCCGTTCGAGGAGGCCACCCCGCTCCGTGCGGACCGCTCAGACGCCGACCTTCTGCTTCACCTGGGCCAGCGACGGGTTGGTGAGCGTCGAACCGTCGGGGAAGAGGACCGTCGGCACCGTCTGGTTCCCGCCGTTCGCCTTCTCGACGAAGGCCGCGGACTCCGGGTCCTGCTCGATGTTGATCTCGGTGTACGCGATGCCCTCACGGTCCATCTGGCTCTTCAACCGACGGCAGTAGCCGCACCACGTGGTGCTGTACATCGTCACAGTGCCCTGCATGCCTCTCGCGCTCCTTCGACGGCTCGGGGAAGTCCTCGTCGTGGGGGGAACGTACGTGAAAGCGCAAGCATTCCCATGGGTGCCGTACGACTCCCACGTGATGCCCGCCGCATTGATACGACTGCGTGGCCCTCCCTGTGGACAACCGGCTCGCCCGTCTCCGGCGACCTGGCAGCATGGCTGTGTGACAGCAGCAACGCACTCCCCTCTCTTCCCACAGGTACCGGACTCGGCCGACGCGGTGCTCGAAGGGCTCGACCCCGAGCAGCGCGCCGTCGCCACCGCCCTGCAGGGCCCGGTGTGCGTGCTGGCGGGCGCCGGCACCGGCAAAACCCGGGCGATCACCCACCGGATCGCCTACGGGGTGCGTGCGGGCGTCCTCCAGCCCTCCAGCGTGCTCGCCGTCACCTTCACCAACCGCGCCGCCGGGGAGATGCGCGGCCGGCTGCGCCAGCTCGGCGCCGTCGGCGTCCAGGCCCGCACCTTCCACTCCGCGGCGCTGCGCCAGCTCCAGTACTTCTGGCCGAAAGCGATCGGCGGCTCCCTGCCCCGGCTCGTCGACCGCAAGATCCAGCTGGTCGCCGACGCGGCCGTCGCCTGCCGCATCCGGCTCGACCGGGGCGAGCTGCGGGACGTCACCGCGGAGATCGAATGGTCCAAGGTCACCCAGACCGTCCCGGCCGACTACGCGGCCGCCGCCGCCAAGGCCGGCCGGGAGTCCCCCCGTGACCCCGCCGAGATCGCCCAGCTCTACTCCGCCTACGAGGACCTCAAGCGCGAGCGCGCCGTCATCGACTTCGAGGACGTGCTGCTGCTGACCGTCGCCGTCCTGCAGGACCGGCACGACATCGCCGAACAGGTCCGCGCCCAGTACCAGCACTTCGTCGTCGACGAGTACCAGGACGTCAGCCCGCTCCAGCAGCGCCTGCTGGAACTGTGGCTCGGCGAGCGGGAGAACCTGTGCGTGGTCGGCGACGCCAGCCAGACGATCTATTCGTTCACGGGCGCAACCCCCGACCATCTGCTCGACTTCCGCACCCGTCATCCCGGGGCCACCGTCGTCAAGCTGGTCCGCGACTACCGCTCGACCCCCCAGGTCGTCCGCCTGGCGAACGGCCTGCTCACCCAGGCCCGTGGCCGGGCCGCCGAGCACCGGCTGGAACTGATCTCCCAGCGCGCCGCGGGGGCCGAGCCGGTCTTCACCGAGTACACCGACGAACCGGCCGAGGCGGAGGGCGCCGCACGCCGCATCCGCGAGCTGATCGACGCGGGGGTCCCGGCGAGTGAGATCGCCGTCCTGTTCCGGACGAACGCCCAGTCCGAGACCTACGAGCAGGCTCTGGCCGACGCCGGCGTGCCCTACCAGCTACGGGGCGCCGAGCGGTTCTTCGACCGGCCCGAGGTGCGCAAGGCCGGCATCGCCCTGCGCGGCGCGGCCCGCTTCGGCGGCAACGACCCCCTCCTCGACGACGCCCCCGACCTGCCCTCCCAGGTGCGCGCCGTGCTCTCGGGCGAGGGCTGGACGACCCAGCCGCCGGCCGGTTCCGGAGCGGTCCGGGAACGCTGGGAGTCACTGGCGGCGCTGGTGCACCTCGCCCAGGACTTCGCCGCCGCCAGACCCGGCGCCACCCTCGCCGACCTCGTCGCCGAACTCGACGAGCGGGCCGGCGCCCAGCACGCCCCGACCGTGCAGGGCGTCACCCTCGCCTCTCTGCACTCGGCCAAGGGCCTGGAGTGGGACGCCGTCTTCCTGGTCGGTGTCGCCGAGGGCATGATGCCGATCACCTACGCAAAGACCGACGAGCAGATCGAGGAGGAGCGCCGCCTCCTCTATGTCGGTGTCACCCGCGCCCGTGAGCGCCTCCATCTCTCCTGGGCGCTCTCCCGTTCACCCGGCAGTCGGCCGAACCGGCGTCCCAGCCGCTTCCTGCACGGGCTGCGCCCCGGCTCGCATGCCGCTGCGGGCCGTGGCGGGGCGGTCGGCGCGGGAGGTGTGGAGCGCGGCTCGTTCGGGGCGGCGTCCGCCTCGGTCGTCCCGGGGCCGAGGCGAGGACAGCGCAGTCCCGCCCGCTGCCGGGTGTGCGGCCGCACGCTGACCGACGCGGGCGAGATGAAGCTGATGCGCTGTGAGGACTGCCCCACCGACATGGACGAGGGTCTGTACGAGCGGCTCCGTGAGTGGCGCGCCGTCCAGGCGGGGCGCAGTGGGCAGCCGGCCTTCTGCGTCTTCACCGACAAGACGCTGATGGCCATCGCCGAGACGGTCCCCGACGACGAGCACGCGCTGGCCAGGATCCCGGGGGTGGGGATGCGCAAGCTGGGCCGCTACGGAGCCGATGTTCTGGCCATCTGCGCAGGCCGTGACATCGACGAGGAACGGGATCAGGACTGATCCGAACTCGTCGGAAAAATAGTTTGCGCATGCCCCGGCAATCCCCATAGGTTCTTAGGCACGGGGACGGCAGCCTTCTCCAAGGCCCTGACTCCGTGTTGTACTTGCATATCCGCGGACTGGCTCATCCCAGTCCCCTAGACGCCGAGAGGAGGCGAGTCCAGTGATCAGCATCAACACCAGCTCCGTCGTCAAACTGACCGATCGCTCGGCCGTCTCCCTGTGCATGCTCGGCGCCTCGAACCAGGGCACCGGTCTGTCCGGCATTCGTGCCGCGCGTCTGGTGTCCTCCCACGCTCCCGCGGCTCCTGCCGTCCGTGAGCGCGATGAGCGACCGACCGAGGCACTGGAAGCGGTAGTGGCACAGGCGAAGGCCTATGCCTTTGCGGCAGCCGGTGCCGGATTCCGGAAGCGGACGACGCAGCACCACCTGATGTGGGCCTTCCGTGGGCCAGAACCCTGGAGTGATCCAGCCTGATGTGATCAGGCCGGCGCCTTCAGGGCCGCGGAACCCCATCCGGGATCCGCGGCCCTTCTGTTTTCCCTCAAGCGGGGAGAGCGAAGCGCCTCGGGGCAAGAAAAGAGCCCGGTACCAGCCGCCACCCGGCCAACAGGCCGGAAACGACCAGACGAGGAAGACGAACCGTGCAACTCGAAGCGCACGTCCCGTCCGTACCGCCTTCCGACACGATCCCCAAGCCCGGCTCCACGGAGGACCCGACCTTGACTCCGCTCACCGCGCTCACCGCGCTCGACGACGCCATCGAGAACCTCGGCGTACCCGTCCCGTGCCGTTCCTACGACCCGGAGGTCTTCTTCGCGGAGTCGCCGGCGGACGTCGAGTACGCCAAGTCCCTCTGCCGCACCTGCCCGCTGATGGAGGCCTGCCTCGCCGGCGCCAAGGAGCGGCGTGAGCCCTGGGGTGTCTGGGGTGGCGAGCTGTTCGTCCAGGGAGTCGTCGTCGCCCGCAAGCGGCCGCGTGGCCGCCCGCGCAAGAACCCGGTCACGGCATGAACACCCCAGGAACGATCGACCGCCCCCTCACGCACGACCCCCAGAAGCAGGCCCCGATGATGCCGTCCACTCACGAGCCCGCAGGCTCCGCGACCGAAGACTTCACCACCAGCGGTGCGAACGACTCGCGCCAGAACAGGACCCGAGAGATGCAACTCATTCCAGAAGCCCTGGCCCGTGCGCATATGCACGAGCGACTGCAGGAGGCGCAGCGGGAGCGCCAGGCCGTGCGCCTGGTGACCGCTCGCCGGATGCAGCGCCGGGCCGAGCGCGCCTCCTGGCGCGCCCGCCGCGCGCTCGCCATGGCGGTCATGCAGTAACCGATCCCACCTGAGGCGGCGGCTCCCCACCAGAGGGGGCCCGGCTCTTTTCGCGGGGGCCGGTCCGTGTGAACGGGCCGGTCCCCGCGGTGCGTTGCGCGGGGCGAGCCGTCGGGAGCGGCGTTGTCGTCGCCGGGTGACGAGTCATCCCGGCGGCGGTGACGACGACGGCTGCGCGGCGGAGCCGGAGCCGCTGGTGTGCGCCCGGTGCGGCACCCGAGCCGAGAGACCGCAGCCGACCTGGACCTTCTCCGTGGAGGGCGGCGGCCGGCGTCCGCGGCGCTCGGCGTATCCGTCATGCCTGGGCGGCCGGCTCCTCCTCCACCGGTTCCTCCGGGAGGAAGTTCGGCAGCCACTCCTCCAGCTCCTCCCGCAGCCGCACCGTCGCGCTCAGCTGACAGAGCACGCCGATGGTGCTCAGGGTCACCCGGTGGATCAACAGGTAGGCCGGAGGGAGGTTGAGCTGCTTGGCGAGCTGGGAGGCGGGGGATCGGGGATCGGCTATCCGGGCCGCCTGGCTCCGCATCCAGCCGCGGGTGAAGGTGAACTCGTCGGCCCGGGCCGGCTCGATGATCGGCAGGAGGTAGTCGAGGACGGTGTCGGGGTCGAGTTCGACCGACTCCTTGACGAAGCCCTCGGCGCGGAGCATGTCGTAGACGGCCTCCGCCTCGCCGTCCAGCGTCATGCGCAGGGCCGCGCCGATGGGCTCGGGCAGCCCGCCCGGGAGGCGGTCCACGGTGCCGAAGTCCAGTACGCCCAGGCGCCAGTCGTCCTCGCCCTCCGGGCCGCCGGGCAGCAGACGGAAGTTTCCGGGATGCGGGTCGGCGTGCAGCAGACCGGTGCGGGCGGGGCCGGAGAACAGGAAGCGGGCCAGAAGCTGCCCGGCGCGGTCGCGCTGTGCCTCCGTGCCGTCCGAGATGATCTCCGACAGCGGTACGCCGTCCATCCACTCGGTGATCAGCACCTGCTCGCACTGATGGACCACGTCCGGCACGACGACGTCGGGGTCGCCGTCGAACTCCTCGGCGTGGGCCCGCTGGGCCTGGGCCTCCAGGCCGTAGTCCAGCTCCTCGGAGACCCTGTCCTTGAGCTCCGTGATCAGCGGCTTGACGTCCATGCCGGGGATGAGCGGGCCCAGCAGACGGGCGAAGCGGCTCAGCTGGTTCAGGTCGGACAGCAGGGCCTCGCCGGCGCCCGGGTACTGCACCTTGACCGCCACTTCGCGGCCGTCGTGCCACACCGCCCGGTGTACCTGGCCGATCGAGGCCGCGGCGGACGGCTTGTCCTCGAACTCCAGGAACAGCTCCTGCCAGCCCTCGCCCAGCCGCTCCGCCAGCACCGCGTGGACGGTACGGGTGGGCATCGGTGGTGCGGCCTCCTGCAGCTTGGTCAACGCCGCCCGGTAGGGACCGGCGACCTCCTCCGGCAGGGCCGACTCGAAGACCGACAGGGCCTGGCCGAACTTCATCGCGCCGCCCTTGAGCTCGCCGAGCACCTTGAACAGCTGCTCGGCGGTGCGCTGCTGGAGCTCACGGCCGACAAGCTCCGCGGACTCGCCCACGATCCGCTTGCCGAGCCCCCAGGTGGCCCGCCCGGCGAAGCCGAGCGGGAGCGCGGCCAGTTTGGCGGTCCGGGTGACCGCTTTCCGGGGAAGATCAGACATGCGCCCTCCAAGTCCCTGCCGGCCGCTTCGCGTCCGCCTTGCGGCGCCACTCCTCCGACGGCCCGTGCACGGCCATTGTCTCGTGCGACCCCCCGTCCCCGGGGGTGTGTTCTCCCTTACCTTTTTCCGGACCTTTGCGCGCGGCCCCGCACGAGCAGACCGGGTGCGGCCGGACCGGGCGCGCATGCCAGTGCAGGGCGGGGAGGGAGACCTCCCAGCGTGCGCCGGCGCTGGACGGGACCCGGCCGTCCAGGAAGGCGAGCGCGTGAGCGGCCGCCAGCCCGGCCACCGTCGTGGCCAGCGTCAGGTCGCAGGCGCCGACCCGGCGCTGCCGCCCGGAGCGCCACTGGGCGGCCAGGCGCGGCCAGACCGGGTCCCGGTCGGTGCGGTCCTGCTGGAGGCAGCCCGCACAGCCCGTCTCGCCGGGCAGGACCAGCGGGCCGACCACACCGGTCCCCTCCACGACACCGGCGTAGAGGTGGGGCGTGCCCGAGGACACGAGGGTTTCGGCGGCTCCCGGATCGGGTGCGTGCACGGCGACGTCGTCCCGCGGGGCGAGGACGACCAGGCCGAAGCCGGGGTCGCCTTCTTCGAGGGGGGACCGGTCGGTCCGGCGCGGCGGGCGGTCCGGGGCGGCCCGGCGCACCGCGCGGCGGGCCGCCTCGTCCCTGCGGTCGCCGAGGGCCTCGGCGGGCAGCCCGCCCGGTGTGACGTCCCACGGCTCGACCCGTCCGACGTCGCGCACGTCGACCTCGCCCACCCCGGCCCCCGACAACAGTGCCGCGAGGGCGGCGCCCACCCGGCCCGCGCCTCTCACCTGCACCCGCACACTGCGGCGCGCCGCCAGCCGGCGGAGCGGATCGCCCGGTGCGGAGGTGGTCAGGGCGAGGGACGCCAGGTCCGGACGGAGCCGGTCGAGCACCTCCGGTTTCTTCCGCAGGGCCTCGGCGGCCGGTCCGCCGCCCCGCGAGTCGTCCAGCAGCCCGGCCCGCGACAGCCGGCGCACCAGCCGGTCGACATGGCCCTCGGGCAGGTCCATGCGCCGTGATTCCTCCCGCAGGAGCTCCAGCCCGCGGGTGCCGTCGAGCAGGTCGAGGAAGCTGCCCGTGGCCGTGTCCACCGGGCTCAGCGTCAACGCGTGCGCCGGTGTCACCCCGAACTGCACGGTGTGGAGATCGCGCCATCCGCGCCGAAGCGCGGGCTTGACCATCGGATGCATGACAGGCCCCCGTATGTACCGGATCGTCCCCGTGGGGCGGGCGAGCCCTTCGCGGCTCGTCCGACGCATGCCAGCATGCCGGGACGGGACGAAGGCTGCCGAAAGTTGTCCACAGGCGGTGGAATTCATCGTACAAATCCGGCGCCCGATGGGGGGATCGCCGGGGAACCGTTCCGGAGCCAAGACTTCCCCGTGTGCAGCGGGTACCGTCGGGACGTGCCCGCCGACCCACTGCACCGCGCCGGAACGTCACAGCGCAGTACGACGAGCCAGCCGACGAGCGGCTCACGGGCGAGCGCGATCGAGGTCCGCAGGAGCGCCCGACGTCGCAGAACGGTCTCCGCGTACCGCGAGGGCGATCGCACGATCGTGCTCATCCCCGCCCGGATGTCCGAGGCGGAGGAGCAGCGCTGGGTGACCGTCATGCTCGACAAGCTGGCCGCCCAGGAGAGCAGGCGGACCCTCGGGGACACGGAGCTGGCCGAGCGCGCCCGGCGGCTGTCCGACCAGTACCTCGGCGGGCGGGCCAGACCCGTCTCGGTGCGCTGGGTCACCAACCAGAACACGCGCTGGGGCTCGTGCACCCCGTCCGAGGGAAGCATCCGGCTGTCGCACCGGCTGCAGGGCATGCCCGAGTACGTCGTCGACTACGTCCTCTGCCACGAGCTGGCACATCTGCTGGTGCCCGGGCACGGCCCGCGTTTCTGGCGGTTGCTGGAGGCGTATCCGAGGACCGAACGGGCCCGTGGTTATCTCGAAGGGGTGGTCGCGGCCGAGCGCCTGCCGCATGTACCGGGTGCGCATGGCGCGTGAGCACCGCCCGGGGTGAGCGCACCGTGAGCCCGCGCACGCGTTGTGTACCGGGTTTGTACCGACTTCGGCCGGTGTCCGTGTTTGCCGTTAGCCTGGCGCGACGCACTCACATTCGGGATGGGGGACGGTCGTACGCATGGCCAGGGAATTCCAACGCGGCCACAAGGCCAGGATCAGTGACCTCACGGCGGGGACGGATCTGTACGTAGGCGTGCAGATCTCCGGTCCGGGGCTGACCTTCGACATCAGCTGCTTCGGTCTCGACGCCGACGAACGGCTCTCCGACGACCGTTACTTCATCTTCTACAACCAGCCGAAGTCCCCCGAGGAGTCCGTTCAGCTCCTGGGCGCCCAGGCGGGCGACACAGAGTCGTTCCGCGTGACGCTGGACCGGATTCCGCAGCAGATCAGGAAGCTGTCCTTCACGGCGACCCTCGACGGTGCCGGGCAGATGTCGCAGGTCGGCCCCGGGTACATCCGTATCGTCGCGGGTGGCGAGGAAGTGGCCCGGTACCCGTTCAGCGGCTCGGAGTTCTCCACCGAGCGGGCCGTGATGCTGGGCGACTTCTACTTCAAGGACGTCTGGCGGTTCGCCGCCGTCGGACAGGGCTTCGACGGCGGGCTCGACGCGCTCCTGCGGAACTTCGGCGGCGAGGTGGCCGAGGACGAGCCGGCCGCCCCCCAGCAGCAGCCGGAGGCCGGCGGAGCCGTGCCCGGTTTCGCCCCGCCCGCCCAGGCCGCCGCGCCGCCCGCGTTCGGCGTGCCCGGCGGAGCCGCGCCCGCCCCCGCGCCTGCTCCGGCCCTCGCGCCCCAACCCGCCGCGCAGGGCTTCGCGCCGCCGCCGGCCCCCGCACCCGCCGTGCCGCCGGTGCACGCCGCGCCGACCATCGTCGCCCCCCTGCACACCCCGCCCGGCGATTCCCCCGCGCCACCCCCGCCCCCGCCCCCCTACGGCCGGCCCGGCCCCCAGCCGCCCCACCGCCAGCC
>NZ_LGCN01000245.1 GCF_001279005.1 Streptomyces caelestis | reverse complement strand
CCCCCGTTCCGCACGCCCGCCCCCGCCCCGCCGCCGCCCGTACGGCACCCCCTGCGGAACTGCGACGGCTGCGACCGGGCCTTCCGTTCACCCGACTCCGAGACCAGCTGCCGCGACTGCCGGACCGGTATCCAGAGGGCTGCCTAGCTGTTGCCGGCCATGACGTTGGTGACGCTCGCGTGGAGGCATGAGGCCGGAGGACGGTTTCCGGCGGCGGTGTGAGGCCGGTGGTAGTTGTAGTGGACGTTCCAGACCGCGATCGCCCGAGTTCGTTCTGCTTCAGAAGACACCGGCCTCGGCGGCGACGTGCGCGATCGGACGGGTGCGGCAGCGCTCCACGAGCCTTCGGCGTCCCTCGATGTTCAAGGGGGTGTTCGCATGTGTCACCGCGGCACCTCGGTGCTCCGGCCGGCCGTGATGGCGGTGAGGAGGGGGAACGCGATGAGCAGCGCGACCGCGACGAGAAGTCCACTCGCCCAGAGCGGCCCGAGGACCCCGACTTCGGCGCCGAGCGTAACCGCGGCCACGACGGGGCCGGCGGCGGCACCCACGTTGAGCGCCGCGGTCGCATACGAGCCGGCCATGGTGGGAGCTCGGTCGGCCTCGTAGAGGACCCGGGTGATCAGTGTGCTGCCCAGCGCGAACGACAGTGCGCCCTGCACGAACACGAGGATGAACAGGGCGACCGGTTCGTCGGCCAGCATCGCCAAGGCCGGCCAGCCGATGAGCAGGACCGGACCGCCGACCGCGATGATCGGACCGGGACTTCGGTCGGACAGCCGGCCGGCGACGGTGACGCCTACGAAGGAACCGGCACCGAAGAGCACCAGAGCGACAGAGATCCACAACTCGCCCAGCCCGGCGCTGTCGGTCACCACGGGGGCAAGGAAGGTGAGGCTTGCGAAGGTTGCCGCGTTCACCAGCGCACCGAGCAGCATCACCAGGAGCAACCGCGGCCGGGCGAGCTGGGCGAGCTCCGCGCGCAAGGCCGGCCTGCCAGTCGCCTCATCCTCATCACGTCCTGCCGGGATGCCTTTCAGGATGCCGAGAGCCGCCGGCAGGCAGAGAGCGGCGACGGCCCAGAAGGTGGCCCGCCAGCCGAGTGCCGTGCCGAGCACCGCCCCACCAGGGACACCGGCGATCGTGGCCACCGTCGTGCCTGACAGCAGCACGGCCAGCGCGCGTCCCTTTCTGTCGGATGAGACCAGCCCGGCCGCAGCCGTCAGAGCGACGGCGAGGAACCCCGCGTTGGCGAGCGCGGCAACGACTCGGGTAGCGAACAGGACGGGGAAGCTCGTGGTGACGGCTCCCAAGGCGTGAGTTGCCGCAAAGACAAGCACGAACCCGAGAAGGGCCGGGCGCCTTGGCCAGTCACGGGCAAGCGCGGCCACCAGGGGTGCGCCGACGATCATGCCGATCGCGAAGGCCGAGGTGAGCACGCCTGCTGTCCCGACGGTGACGTCGAAATCCGAGGCGATGTCCGGCAAGAGGCCGGCGAGCATGAACTCCGAGGTGCCCATGGCGAAGACCGCCATGGCAAGCAGATACAGCGGCAGAGGCATCGAGTGGCTCCGAGGTGAGAGAGGCACGAGAAGGTCATCTCGTCACCGCGGCCAGTCCCAAGCGCCACTCGTCCCACCGTGAAAAGCGGTGCGACGACAGGGCTGTGAGCTCAGTGGTTCAGGGGGCTGACGGCGTGACCGAAAGCCCCCACCCTGTCTGACTCAGGACTCGACATGGTCCGCACGCTACCCGACCGACGCCCGTCGAAACACCTTGGTCTTACGGGCATTGGCCTGTGTCGACAACCTCATGTCCCGCAGCACCTGGCGTGAACGACGAGGAGCGAGACCCCTGACCACCACACCCCACCACGCGCATCAGGGCGCCTCCCGCCGGTGCCGGGCCCTGTGTGACTTCATCCGGTCCGCGGACAGCGCGTTGCCGGGAAGTCCGAAATCACCAAGGGGGGATCGTCCACGACCCTCTGTCGCCCAACGGCCGACACGAGCTGACCGCGTCGCTGCTTCGGAAGCGCCTGGAGAGGGTGATGCCGGAAGAGGTCGTGGCCCATACGGGCACGCCTGATGTGGAGGACGAGTACGAGGGCATCATGCGGCGCCCTGACGTCATGGTGATCACCCTGGCGGACATGGAGGTGCCGGCCGGCTTCGATCCCCGGACGCTCATCGCCGCCATCGAGGTCGTCTCGCGGTCCAACCCGGACAACGACTGGGTGGGCAAGATGGGCGACTATCCGCTGATGGGCGTGCCGGTCTACGCGATCTTCGACCCCCGCACCGGCAGCGGCGCCGTCCTCAGCGACATCCACTCGACCCCGGACGGCCCCCGCTACGCGGTGCGCAAGGACTTCGTCTACGGCGAGGACGTCACCATCGGCGGGTGGACCATCTTCACGAGCGGCCTGCCGCGTTACCAGGACGACGGCGCGGAGCGGGACGAGTCGTGAGGGACGTGTTCCGGAAATCGGGGGGGGGGACTGTTTCGGACACCTTCGCCCGCGCGGCACGTCCTGGCTTGACCCACCCCCCGGCGGCTCCGCGATCGTGCTCCTGGAGATCGTGGCGAAGAGTGATCGTGGGGTTGCACATGGCTGTTTCCAGGCCGCAGACGCGCCAGTTCGAGGCGTTCATGACGAACCTGTCGTACGCCCGGCGCATGGTGAAGGCGGGCCGGATGCTCACGCCCTTCCGGTCGCCCACGATCGACATCGACGACTTCTACCGGGCGGCCTGGGTCCAGGCCGTCGCCGCCATCGACCACTGGCTGCACGAGGAGGTACTGCGCCGGGTGGCCGAACTGACGCTCCAGGACAGCCCCTCCATGCCGCCTCAGCTGCGGAGGTACGAACTGCCGCTGCACCGGGTCGAGGCGGTACGGCGGGGCGAGGTCACGCTCTCCGAGGCCGTCGTGGAGCACCTGCGCGAGAAGCTCGCCGTGCAGGCGCTCCAGCACCCCGGGAAGATCGCCGAAGTGCTCAAGCTCGTGACGGAGAAGAAGGTCTGGTTCGAGGCGGCCGGGTGTATCAACAAGGAGTTCTTCCAGGGGCGTACGACGTTCAACGAGAAGACCCTGCGCGGCCGCTACCTGGAGATCACCCAGCGCCGCAACAAGATCGCCCATGACGCGGACCTCATCGACGGCGACCTGAAGCAGCGCCGACCCATCGACGAGGCCGAGGTGACGGACGCCATCGACTGGATCGAGCGGATCGCCCTGGCCATCGCCCACGTGCTCGACGACGAGGGTCCGTGAGCGAGGTGTGTCCGCTTCCCTGATCAGTGGCTTCGGACCGCCGAGGAAACGTCCTCCTGCTTCTCGCCGTCGGAGAACAGGAGGGTGGGCTCGGTGAGGATGTCGCGGCCGGCCTCGCTCTTGTAGATCTCGTCGACGCTGCCGAAGCGGGCTTCGGAGTAGTCGAGGTCCAGCAGCGCGGCGGCCTGCCGGACCGATGCCTCGTCGGGCCCCTCGATCTCCAGGAAGGTGGGGAGGCCGGGCCAGGTGTCGAAGTCGAAGGCGACCTCGCCCAGGCGCCACTCCTCGCGGTAGTTCTCCTGGTAGCGCACCTCGGTGAGGCCGACCCGGCGCAGGATGCCGGCCATGGCGTGCAGGTCGGACACCTCGGTCTCGATCTCCTTGGTTCCGTCGATCGTCGTGGCATCGGTGACCTGCTTGAGCGTGAGTGTCGACCGGGTGCCCTCGTCCCGAAGGCGGATCCAGGCCCCGCCGTCGAGGGAGTCGCTCTCGAAGATCTTGCGGGTGAGGAGCGTGCGGGGGAACGCCTGGACGGCTCCGAGGGCGGTCAGCCTGGACTGGAGTCCGGCGGCGTCGACGGCCAGGAACTTCGCCTCGTACTCGTGCTTCACGGGTCCTTCTCTCAGAGGTGGTCGGTGAAGGTGGACGCTCGGGCTGCCATGAGCAGTCCCATGCGGTGGGTGTGGTCGTGCGGCTGGCCGACGTGGGGCCGTTCCGTGAACTCGTTCGTGCGCAGGGTGAGCAGGATCTCCCAGTCACCGAGGAAGTGAGGCAGCAGGCGCTCGGGGGAGGTGTAGTGCTCGGTCATGTGGTGGCGTCTTTCGACGGGCATCATGAACTCCGCACCGAACACACCGCCCGGGCGTACCAGGCGTTGCATGCGGTCGACGAACTCGGCGAGCGGACGGTGGTGGTTGGCACTGTAATGCCACGAGCAGCTCGTCCAGACCGCCTCGCACTGCACGCCCAGGGGCTCGCCCTCGAGGAAGTCGTCCTCGACCACGTGGACACGCGAGTGGAGTTCCTCGAGCTTCAGCCGGTCGATCAGACCCATCGCGTGGGCCTCACTGTCACCCGGAAGGCACACCTCGCCTCCGTGCAGGGCGAGCGCGTCACGTTCGATGGCGACGACGTGGTAGCCGGCGGCGGCGAGCGGCAGGACGAACTTGCCATCGCTCGCCCCGACGACCGCGACGGTGGCGTCAGGGGCGACGCGCTCGCGCAATGTGCCGAGGAACTGGGGGAAGAAGGTGAGGGTGTGCTCCCACAGGCTCTGGGTCTGCATGGGAGTTCGCTCCTTGCCTGTCGGTTGCTGCGATCAAGCGGAGGACCTCTTCGGGGCTGCGCCCCGTGGTGTCGACGCGACGCATCGGGAACGAGGAGTAGGCGTCCGTCACCCGGTCCGTGACGGTTTCGATCAGCGCGTCCCACCGCGTTGCCGACTTGCCCCGGGTGGCCAGACGGCGGCGGCGTTCGTCGTCGTCGCAGACGAGGTGGTACGTGACGGGTGTCGGCAGCCCGTGCGGCAGCGTGACGCCGAGGCGGGCGCCCAAGGCCTGGTGAGTGGCGAGGCACCGGGCGAAGTAGCTCTCGACGACTACGGGGACGCCGGCGTCGAGGTGGTCCTGGATCTCCTCGGCCGCGGTGAACAACGCGGAGAGGTAGAGGCACATCCGCGCGTCGACGTTGGTCCGCTGGTCCACGGCGTGCCTGAGGGGCTGGTAGAGGGCCGGCACGGTGGGGACGAGTACGGCTTGCCGGGCGGCGGCGAGCATAGGTGCGATGGTCGACTTGCCGGTGCCCCGTAAGCCTTCGAGGCTCTCGAATCGCGGGTGGTCAGGCACGGGCGTACACCACGTCCGGCACCGCAAGCGTGAGCTCGTCCGTAACCGAGGGCTTGTGGACGATGCGGCCGGCGCTCTTCTCGTACCAGAAGGCGTGGGAGTCCTTGCCCACGGCCTTGCAGGACATGGTCAGGGCACCACGCGGGTCGGCCTCGATCCGGTCGATCTCGTGAGGTCCGCCGGTCGGGGCGCAGAGCTGTGGGGCGCCATGCTCGGAGAGGTCCTCGTCGACGATCACTTCCAGGGGCAGCTCGGCCGACGCGAGCTCTTCGCGGAGCCGGCCGTAGGAGGCCGGGTCGGTGACCAGCAACTCGGGATGGTCGGCGGCGTTGCCGACGGGTCGCAGATGGTGGAGCTTGAGCTGCCGGACTCCGAGCCCGGCCAGAACGCCGGCGAGTGGGAGTACTTCACCGATGTTCCGTGAGGTGACGGTCATGGTCGCACCGGTCGGTACTCCGAGGTCCCGTGCCAGGCGCAGTGAGTCGAGGGCGCTCTGGTAACTGCCGTGCCTGCGGATGCCGTCGTTGGTCGATCCGACGCCCTCCAGGGAGACCCGGAGAAGGTCCAGGTGCGGCGCGATCTCGGTCAGGCGGCGCTCGATCCGGTACCCGTTGGTGCAGATCTCGACACGCTGGCCCAGTTCCTCCTTGGCATGGCGGACGACCTGTGAGAGGTCCCGGTGGACGAACGGCTCTCCGCCGAGCAGGGTGACGGCCTCCGTGCCGTACTCGTCCCTCATCAGGGTGAGGAGGCCGACGGCTTCGTCGGCGGTGAAGGCGTCCGCGTACTGGAGCCTCTTGCCGTGGAAGCAGTGCAGACACGTGAAGTTGCAGCGGTAGAGCAACTGTAGGTACAGCATCCGGATCTTCCTGATCCCGGTGACTTCCCTGATCACTTGGGCTCCTTCGGCTGACTGCCTTTGGGGAACCCGATCGTGGCAGTCTGCTCGGGGACCTCGTCACCGCGTTCAGGGACGGCCTGAGGACGTCCCGGGACGTTTTCCGTCACTGGCAAACGACTCCAGGACGCTGAGAAGGTGCTTGGTGTCTGCCAGGTCGGACAGGACCTCGGGGGCGCCGGCCTCTGAGAGTTCCGCGCGATCGTGGATACCGGAGGCGACAGCGACGATCCCGCACTCCGTGACCAGGGCGGCCTCCACATCGCGGGGGGTGTCCCCCACGAGGACAGTGGGCGTGTCGGCCCGAACACCACGAAGCCGTTGCACGCGCTCGCGGGCGACCGCGACGAGATCGGGACGCAGGTCGGCGTCCGCTCCGTAGGCGCCCACCGGCAGGTCCAGCAAGGAGTCGAGGCCGAACGCGGAGAGCTTCACACGGGCGTTGGCATCGATATTGCCCGTCAGGACGGAGGAAACCCAACCACTCCGCGCCGAGGCGGCCTTCAGTGCCTCGTGGACTCCTGGCAGGGCCCATCCGCGTGAGCGCAGAGCATCCAGGCGTTCACGCCCTGCCCGGCCGAGAGCGGCCTCGATGTCGGGCCAGCCAGGCACGGGCAGACCCTCGCGAACGAACATGTCGTGCATGATCAGACGGTCCGTGCGTCCTTCGGTCCGTGCCGGGCCCGTCGGCTCGCGCCCCGCGAGCGCCAGGAAGGCGGCGGCGTAGATCTCCTTGCTCACCCCCGCGTTCTCGATGAGGGTGTGGTCGATGTCCCACAGGACGATGAGCTCCATGGCGTCAGCGTAAGCAGCAGCCGTCGGCACTGTGGTTCCTCGGCAACGTCCCATAACGTCCTTGTGTGATCACGCGGTACACCGCTTCCATGACTTCTGTGAACGACCGACTGCATACCGTGCTCGTCCAGCGAGGGGTCTCACCCGACGCGCTCGCGGAGATCTGCGAGGTCGACCCCAAGACGGTGAGCCGCTGGCTGGGCGGACGGATCCCTCACGCGCGGCATCGCTTCCGCGTCGCGGGCCATCTGCGCGTGGAAGAGGCCTTCCTCTGGCCGACGCCTTCCAAGCGGCCCCGTCGACCGCGTGACGGATCAGGCACCGAGCTGGTCGGCACCTACCAGAATCGGGCCAGCGTGCCGCGGGACGTATGGCTTTCGCTGTTACGGGAGGCCCGGCAGGAGATCAGCGTCCTCGTCTTCTCCGGCACCTTCTTCGCCCAGTCCAACCCACTTGTCGCCAAGATGCTCTCCGAACGCGCGGCCGAGGGCGTCCGGGTTCGCCTGTGTTTCGGTGATCCCGACGGTCAGGCGGTCGCCCTCCGGGGCCGCGAGGAGGGAATCGGAGACACACTCGCCGCCAAGATCCGCGCCTCGCTGACGTACTACCGCCCCTTGCTGGGCAAGGCCGGGTGCGCAGTACGGCTCCACGACACCACGCTCTACACGTCCATGTTCCGCTACGACGACGACCTGCTCGTCAACCCTCACATCTGGGGGCAGCCGGCCAGCGCCAACCCCCTCCTCCATCTCAAGAGAGCCGATGGCGCAGGGTGGTTCGACAACTACGCTCAGAGCTTCGACGCTGTCTGGGCCGCCGCGCGGCCGTGGGCATCCGATCAGGAGAGGACCGCCGACCATGGGCAGGACTGAGTACTACAACGACCCGGCCGCTCCGAAGGCGAACACCCTCATCCCGGCCAGCAACCTGCTCGTCGCCGACGAGACGGGCGCCATCCTCCTCCAGCGCCGCCGCGACACCGGACAGTGGGCACTCCCCGGAGGCGCCCAGGACATCGGTGAGACCGCAGCCCAGTGCGCGGTTCGCGAGTGCCTGGAGGAGACCGGCATCATCGCGGAGGTCACAGGCTTCCTCGGCGTCTACACCAACCCGAACCACATCGTCGCCTACACCGACGGCGAGATCCGCCAGCAGTACGAGAACACCTACATCGGCCGCCCCGTCGGCGGAGCGCCCACGATCAACGACGAGGCCGACGGCGTCCGCTTCGTCCAGCCGGCCGACCTGGACCAATACGACATCCACCCCAGCATGCGCCAGCAGATCGGGGACTACCTCGCCGGCACCTATCCCTACCTTGGCTGAGCCGCCAGGGCGGCCTCGATCCTCTCGACAGACGAGAAGATCTCCGGTGCCGCCCGTCGGATGAACCGACCGACCAGGCTGTCCGCGCCGTAACGGTCGATGATCTCCACGACCCGTGCCTGCGCGGTCGTCCGGCCACCCACGGGCGTCGTCGTCATGTCGCAGTACACGAGGGCGTCCACCAGCAGCGGATCGTCCAACAACGGGAACTCCGCGGCCAGCTCCTCCCTCAGCCCGCGTTCCTCCGCCTCCAGCAGTGCGAACGAGTGGTTCGCCACCAGGCGGGTCAGCCTTTCGCCGGCACCGTGCTCGTCCCGCAGGAAGCGCGCTCCGTCAAGCGGATGGAAACCGGTGATCGCCAAACGGGGGGTGTAACCCACATCGTGCAGGACCGCAGCCGCAGCCAGCAGGGTGGCGTCCTTCCCCAGAAGCTGCCCCATTCCTCCCGCCCGAGCGGTCACTCCCTGACTGTGTGCCCATCGCCGGGGCAGCGCCTCACCGAGCTCCGCCTCCGCGATGCGTCTTGCCCAATCCAGCGTCACCTCGTCCATGGGCGACTGCATGCCCCTCGGAAGTACCCGTCAGTCTTTCTGCGGCCTGCCGGTGCGCCGGGTGGCCGAACCGGCGATGGAGCAACGTCACTTGACGCGTCAAATGAAAGTGGTCTATTACTTACTTCGAGTCGAGCGCACCGAGATCGAAGCGGCGCGGCGCACAAGACCGGCCCTTCAGTCGTAGAGGCAGAGGGCCGTTCTTCAGCCCAGTAAGTAAGCGATCGACCGCTTACTTACTGGATCATCGAATGATCACCACCCCAGAAAGCGACCTTCCGCCATGACAGACACCCCTTCCGCTCCGCAGGATGCCGACGCCGTCCGGGCCGCCGCCCAGCAGGTGTTCCGGGACCACCTCGACCTCCTGGCCGCCGGCCGGGTCGAGGAGTGGGTCGAGCTCTTTACCGAGGACGGAGTGATGGAGTTCCCGTACGCCCCGAAGGGCTACGCCACCCGACTCGTGGGCAGGGAGGAGATGCTCGGCCACATCGGCAACTTCTCCAAGGCGTTCCGCCTGAGGATGACCGACGTGCGCATCCACGAGACCGTCGACCCCGCGCTGGTCATCGCGGAGCTCAGGTCCGAGGGCATCGCGCTGGAGACCGGCCGCCCCTACAACCAGTCGTACATCTCGGTGGTCGAGACCGTGGACGGCAGGATCAGCCGCTACGTCGACTACTGGAACCCGCTGATCGCCATGGAGGCCCTCGGCGGCAGCGCCGACGACATGGTCGCGGCGTTCAGCGACGCCTGAGCGCGTCCGCCGGGCGCGCCCGCACCGGGCCGCTCCGGTGGTTTGACGCGCCCCCATGAGAGTGGTTGATTGCTTTCATGGAAACCAGGACGCGACAGCGCTCCACCGCCGACGAGCGCCGGGCCACGGTCATGCGCACGGCCATCAAGACGTTCGCCGCGCGGGGCTACTACGGAACCTCGACGACGGACGTCGCCAAGGCCGCGGGCATCTCGCAGGGGTACCTGTACCGGCTGTTCAAGGACAAGGAGACGCTGTTCGCCGCCCTGGTCGACTACTGCTCGGACCGTCTGCGCGAGTCCGTCGCCACGGCGGCGGCGTCGGTGCGGAGCACCGACCCGCAGGCGGTCATGCAGGCGCTGACCGCCTCGTACGACGAGGTCATCGCCGACCGGGACGTGCTGATGATCCTCATGCACGCCCAGGGCTGCGCCGGTGAGCCCGGCATCGGCGAGGCCGTGCGCAGGTGCTACGCCAAGCAGGTCGAGTACGTGCGCGCCGTCTCCGGCGCCTCCGAGGAGCAGATCCGCCGCTACTTCGCGGACGCCCTGCTCAGCAACGTCCTGGTGGCGATCGACGCCGACGCCGTCGACGCCCCCTGGGCGCGCACGCTGCGCGGCCAGGCGGTCGCGGGGTCGCCGACGCGGGCGGTGGAACCGGGCGGCGGGCGGCCGGGGCGCGGACGGGGAGGGCCCCGCGCCTCATAGGGTGGAGCCCATGACGGAACTCCCCGACCGGCGTCTGCTGCTGGTGCACGCCCACCCGGACGACGAGTCGATCAACAACGGCGCGACCATGGCCCGCTACGCCGCCGAGGGCGCCCACGTGACGCTGGTCACCTGCACGCTCGGTGAGCGGGGCGAGGTCATCCCGCCCGAGCTGGGGCACCTGAGCGGGGCCGCCCTCGGCGGGCACCGGCTCGGGGAGCTGAGGGAAGCGATGCGCGCGCTCGGGGTCACGGACTTCCGGCTGCTCGGCGGGGCCGGGCGGTACTGCGACTCCGGGATGATGGGGCTGCCCGACAACGACGACCCCGGCTGCTTCTGGCAGGCCGACGTCGACCAGGCCGCGGGGCTGCTCGCCGAGGTGATCCTGGAGATCCGCCCCCAGGTCCTCGTCACCTACGACGACGACGGCGGCTACGGCCACCCCGACCACATCCAGGCCCACCGCGTCGCCATGCGCGCCGTCGAGCTCGCCGCCGAACGGGGCTGGGACGTCCCCAAGGTCTACTGGAACCGCGTGCCCCGGTCCGTCGCCGAGGAGTCCTTCGCCCGCCTCGACGACGACCTGCCCGGCCTGCCCTTCGAGAAGGCGGCCGTCGTCGGCGACGTACCCGGTGTCGTCGCCGACGAGCAGGTCACCACCGAGATCGACGGCACCGCGCACGCCGCCGCCAAGGCCGCCGCCATGCGGGCGCACGCCACCCAGATCACCGTGGCCGAACCGTACTTCGTGCTCTCCAACGAACTCGCCCAGCCGCTCCTCACCACCGAGTACTACGAGTTGGCACGCGGCGAACGCCCCGAGGAGCGGGAGAGCGACCTGTTCGCCGGGATCGGAGAGGCGCCGTGAGCGGCCGGTCGCCCTCCGCGCTCGCCCAGCCGCTGCGGCCGCCCTCCGCCGGACGGGTCGCCGCCTGCCTGGGACTGTTCCTGCTCGGCGCCGTGGTCGGCGCGGCCGGGGCGCTGGTGCAGCCCGCGTGGTTCCCCGGCGGGCTGCTGCTCGCCCTCGCCGGTGAGGCGGGGCTGATCCTGGGGGCCACCCGAGCCCTGCGCAGCCGGGCCGGAGGCGCCTGGGCCGCCGGCGGCTGGATGCTCGTCGTCCTCCTGCTCACCGTCAGCCGCCCGGAAGGCGACTTCCTGTTCGCCGCGGGCGGCGGCTCCTACCTCTTCCTCCTCGGCGGCATCACCCTGGCTGTGATCTGCGCCACCCTCGCCCCCGGGCGGCAACCGAACGGCCCTCCCGCCCGACTTGGCAAGTGACGTACCACTTCGCCGCGTCACGGGCGTGCGGGTCCGGTGTGGGTTTCCCCGGCGGTACTGGGATACCGGTCGGACATGGCCAGTAAGGTGGTGCGCGCCGCCGAGCCTCCCTCGAACCCTCGGCTTCGCCCGAGCTGGGAGGACTCCCACCGTGAGGTCGTGACGGGCGGCGGAGCCAACCGGGAGAACCTGCCTTGAGTCGTGAAACTGACACTCCGTCCTCCGGGCCCAACGGGCGCGGCGGAGCCGCCTACCCGTCGGGCACGCCGCCCTACGGGATTCCGGCGATTCCGGACGAGGGCACGGACGCGGGCCGTTCGGCCGCGCGGCCGGATGAACGCAAGACCGAGACCACGCTGACCACGCGGATCCGCATCAACATCCCCGGATCGCGGCCCATTCCGCCGGTCGTCGTGCGCAAGCCCGTCACGGACGCGGAGAGCAAGGGCGCCACCGCCGCCGAGGCGTCGGCGCCGTCCCCGGCCCGGAACGCCCCGGCCGCCGACGCGGTCGAGCCCGCCGACCGGCCCGAGCGGCCGACGGCCGGGGAGAAGCCGGCCAGCGACTGGTTCGCGCCCCGCAAGTCGGGCGCGGGCAAGGGCGGTCCGGGTGCCGGCTCCGCCAACGGCGCGGGCGCGTCGAGCGGTTCGGGTCCCGCCGCGGGCGGCGCCCCGCAGCTCCCCGCCGCTCCCGCCGGCGCGCGGCCGGGCGCCGGACGTCCCGGTGGCGCCGCCGGCCCCACGGGCACGCCGGGCGGTTCCCGCCCCGGCGGCACGCAGGGTTCCGGGCCCACCGGTGCGACCGGCGGGCCCGTGGCCCCCGGGCACGGCGGCGGCACCGGCTCCTTCGACGTGACCGAAGCGCTGGCCGCCGGGCCGGCGGGCCCCGGCGCCCGTCCGGGTACGGGGCAGGGCGACGAGCAGCGCCGTGACGACCTGCCGTTCTTCGCGGACGAGGCTCCGGGCGGGCGCGACGGGGCACGACCGGGCCAGGCTCCTCAGTCCGGTCAGTCCGGTCACCGTGGACGGCCGGGTCCCGCGGGTCCCGCGGGACCGACCACCGGACCGGCGACCGGCTCGAGCCCGGTCGCTCCCCGGGCGGGCAGGGGCTCCGGCGCTCCCCCCGTTCCCGGTGGTCCCGGCCTTCCCGCACTCCCGGTCCGCTCCGGCGCCCAGTCGAGTCAGGCGGCCCAGGCGGGTCAGGCGGCCCAGGGCGCCTCCGCGCGCCCCGGCGCCCAGGCGGCCCAGGGCGCTCCCGCAGCCTCCGCCGGCCAGGGCGGACGCCCCGGCGTCCCCGGCGGCGGCCTGAGCGACGACACCGCGATCCTCACCCCGCAGAAGCTCGCCGAACCGGGCGCCCCGGGTTACGGCCCCCGCCATGACAACGTCTCCGGGGACACCGTCACCAGCGGCATCCCGTTCGTCCCGCCGGGCGCCGACTTCAACGCTCCCGACGGCCCGCGGACGCACACGCCCCCGAAGCTGCCCGAGCCGGTCTCCACGCCCCCGGCGGCCTCCTCGAAGCCGGCGAAGAAGAAGGGGCGCAACAAGCTCGTTTTGCTCTGCGGCTGCCTGGTCTTCCTCGCCGGTGTCGCCTACGGCGCCGGACTGCTGATGAACCGTTCCGACGTGCCGAAGGGCACCACCGTGCTCGGCGTCGACATCGGCGGCGGCACTCGCGACGAGGCCGTCAAGAAGCTCGACGCCACCCTCGGCGACCGGCTGGACCGGCCGCTGAAGCTGTCGGTCGACGGCAGGACCGTCGAACTGGAGCCGGGCAACGCGGGCCTGCAGTTCGACACCGACGCCACCGTCGGCGCGGCCACCGGCAGCGACTACAACCCGGTCAACGTCATCGGCTCCCTCATCGGCAACCAGCGTGTCGTCGAGCCGGTCATGCCCGTCGACGAGGAGAAGCTGCAGGCCGCCCTGGAGGACGCCGCCGGCGGCTCCGGCTCGGTGACCGAGGGCTCGATCAGGTTCGAGTCCGGCAAGGCCGTCCCGGTGTACCCCAAGGGCGGTCAGGGCATCGACGTCGCCAAGGCGACCGACGAGGTGGCGGAGGCGTACCGCACCCAGGTCGAGACCGGGAAGGCCGCCACGGTGAACGTTCCGACGGCCGCCCAGCAGCCGAAGGTCACCAAGGCCGAGGTCGACCGGATGATGAAGGAGTTCGCCGAGCCGGCGATGTCGGGCATCGTGACCGTGCAGACGGACGCGGACCACTCGGTCCCGATGAGCCCCGAGAACTCGCTGTGGAAGTTCCTCGGAGTCCAGGCCGTCGACGGCAAGCTGGTCGACAAGCCCGACCTGAAGGCCCTCGAGGAGCTGTACGGGCAGGCGTTCGACGGTGTGCTCATCACCCGGGGCAACGGCAAGAAGACGGCCGTCACCCCCGAGGACGTCTACGGCGCCCTCCGCCAGGCGCTGATCAGCAAGACCGACCGCGTCGCCGTCATCGACACGAACCCCAGCTGACGCGATCGACACGATGCCCGGAAGCGGGCGCCCGGTGGATCACCGGGCGCCCGCTTCCTAGTTGAGCAGCGCCCGCGCCGCCTGCGCCTGGCCCCGGATCCGTTCCGCCGCCGGTTCGTCCACCGCCGCCACCACCTCCGCGTACGCGTCCAGCTCCCGTGCGCCGTCCTGGAAGTCACCGCGCTGCACCAGCAGCTGTGCCCGCTCGTAGCGCAGCCGCGCGGAGTGCGACGGGAGCAGCAGCGACAGCTCCACCGCCCACAGCCCCACGCCCGAGTGCTCAGGACGTGCCGCCGACCACGCCCGGACGTTGTTCAGGATCCGCAGGACGACGTCCAGCACCCCGGCGGGCGTCAGCATCGACGCCTCCAGCGGCGCCCCCGTCGCCCCGGCGACCAGCAGCTCCGCGTCGGCCCCGGTCAGCACCCGGCCCCCGTCGAACGGATCGGCCAGCACCTGTCCCGCCTCCGCCCCCGCCTCCCCGAACCCGACCACGAAGTGCCCCGGCAGAGCCACCCCGTACACCGGCGCCCCCGCCCGCCGGGCCACCTCCATCCACACCACCGACAACAGGATCGGCAGCCCGCGCCGGCGCCGCAGCACCTCGTGCAGCAGCGACGACTCCAGCCGCCGGTAGTCGTCCGGAACGCCGTGGAAGCCGTACCGCCCGCCCAGCAGCTCCCGCAGGGCCACCGCCCACGCGTGCGGCGAGCCGGGCCGGTAGGGCAGCTCGCCGGCCAGCCGGTCCAGCTCCACCTCCACGGCGTCCATGCCCGCCTCGTCCAGCGCGCCGTCCGCCTCCGCGGCGACCAGCAGGCACAGCGTGGACAGGTCCGGCCGCTCGCACCGGGCCTTCTCGGCGAACCGCCGGCGCAGCTCGGCGGAGCGCTCGGGGGACGGGGGACGCGGAGGACGCATACCCGGTTCGTGCCCGCTCACGGCGCCCCGTCACCTGCCGGAGCCGACGATTCCGGAGCGCGGTAGTGGTGGTACGCGTGGTGCGCGGCGAAGCCCATGCGGTCGTACAGCGCCCGCGCTCCCGCGTTGTCGTCCTCCACCTGGAGCCAGGCCGCCGAGGCGCCCTCGTCCAGCGCCCGCCGGGCCAGCGCGGCCATCACGGCGGTCGCCAGCCCCCGCCGCCGCCGCGCCGGGTCCACCTCGACCGCCGCGAAGCCGGCCCACCGCCCGTCCACGACGCACCGCCCGATGGCGGCCGGCGCGTCCGCGCCGGCGCCCGGCACCGTGGCGAACCACACCGAAGGACCGCTCCCCAGCACCCGCAGGGCCACCTCGCTCACCCCCTTGCGCCGGTACCGGGCCAGCCACGCCCCGTCCGCCTCCCGCGACAGCACGACCCCGGACGGCTCCCCGCCCAGGTCGGCGACCGGCGCCAGCGGACCCACCCACAGCTCGGCGGTCACCTCCCGCACCCAGCCCCGCCGCTCCAGCTCCGCGCAGAGCGGCTCCTGCGTCCCCTCGGCGCCGGTCGCGGTCTGCGCGTACGCGGGCAGCCCCCGCGCGGCGTACCAGGCGCGCACGGCCGTCAGCGCGTCGTCGAGCGGCACACCCGGATCACCGAGCGGCAGCACGGAGTTGGCCCGCCGCGTGAAGCCCTCGGCCGCCCGCAGCTCCCACTCGCCCAGCCGCTCGCTCTCCACGGGCCGCCACGCCCGGGCGGAGACCCGCGCCAGCTCCTCGTACGAGGCCGCCGGACCCCGGCGACGCGCCGGGGCCGAAGGGATCACCTTGCCCGCGACCAGCGAGGACTCCGAGACACGGACGCTTTCCCCGTTCTTCCTTGTGATCCGCAGCACACCGTTGTCCCATGATGTGAGAACACCGACCGTGTCGGTGAACCTCTCACCCGGGGGACCATGTTCGATCAAGCTCCGTACGGAGACCCGTTTTCCCACGTCAGCAGTGGTGATACGGACCTCGAGGCGTCCGGCGGCAGAGATTTCCACAGGTCAGTTCACCCCTCCTGTTCGGATCATGCCCAGGAACGGAGATACTAGGGGCGGGCATCGACGACGCCGCGCTCCCGCGCGCCAGGCGGCGGAGCCTGAGGAGGCCCGCCAGCGCCCTATCGAGGAGGAACGACAGCGTGACCTACGTCATCGCGCAGCCTTGTGTCGACGTGAAGGACAAGGCGTGCATCGAGGAGTGCCCGGTCGACTGCATCTACGAGGGCCGTCGGTCCTTGTACATCCACCCGGACGAATGCGTCGACTGTGGTGCCTGTGAGCCGGTCTGCCCGGTCGAGGCGATCTTCTACGAGGACGACACTCCCGAGGAGTGGAAGGACTACTACAAGGCGAACGTCGAGTTCTTCGACGAGCTCGGCTCGCCCGGCGGCGCCAGCAAGCTGGGTCTGATCGAGCGGGACCACCCGTTCATCGCCGCGCTGCCGCCGCAGGCGTAGCCGTCCCGCGAGAAGCGGCCCCGCAAGACGTGCCGCCCCGGTCCCGTACGGCCCGATCCTCCCGATCGCCGTACGGGACCGAGGCGTTCGCCGGACCAGAAAGTGAGCCCGTAACCGTGTCCGCAGTCTCCGACCGGCTGCCCGCCTTCCCCTGGGACAAGCTGGAGCCGTACAAGAAGACGGCCGCCGCGCATCCCGACGGCATCGTCGACCTCTCGGTCGGCACCCCCGTCGACCCGGTGCCCGAGCCGATCCAGAAGGCCCTGATCGCCGCGGCGGACTCCCCGGGCTATCCCACGGTCTGGGGCACCCCGGAGCTGCGCGACGCGCTCACCCGCTGGGTGGAGCGCCGGCTGGGCGCCCGCGGGGTCACCCACCACCACGTCCTGCCGATCGTCGGCTCCAAGGAACTGGTCGCCTGGCTCCCCACCCAGCTCGGGCTCGGTCCCGGCGACAAGGTCGCCTTCCCGCGCCTGGCCTACCCGACGTACGAGGTCGGCGCCCGCCTCGCCCGCGCGGACCACGTGGCGTACGACGATCCGACCGAGCTGGACCCGACGGACCTGAAGCTGCTCTGGCTGAACTCCCCGTCCAACCCGACCGGCCGGGTGCTGTCCAAGGAGGAGCTGACCCGGATCGTCGCCTGGGCCCGCGAGCACGACGTCCTCGTCCTCTCCGACGAGTGCTACATCGAGCTGGGCTGGGAGGCCGACCCGGTCTCGGTGCTGCACCCCGACGTCAACGGCGGGTCGTACGACGGCATCGTCTCGGTCCACTCGCTGTCCAAGCGGTCCAACCTCGCCGGCTACCGCGCCGCGTTCCTGGCCGGTGACCCGGCGGTCCTCGGTCCGCTGCTGCAGATCCGCAAGCACGGCGGGATGATGACCTCCGCGCCGACCCAGGCGGCCGTGGTGGCGGCGCTGGGCGACGACGAGCACGTGCGCGTTCAGCGGGGGCGCTACGCGGCCCGCCGCACCGTCCTGCGCGAGGCTCTCCTCGCCCACGGCTTCCGCATCGAACACAGCGAGGCCAGCCTCTACCTGTGGGCCACCAGGGACGAGTCCTGCTGGGCCACGGTCGCCCACCTCGCCGACCGGGGCATCCTGGTCGCCCCCGGCGACTTCTACGGCCCGGCGGGCGAGAACTTCGTCCGCGTGGCCCTCACGGCGACGGACGAACGAATCCAGGCAGCAGCAACCCGCCTGACCTCCTGACCTCCGCGAGGGCGGGCAACCAACCGCCCCCGCCCCGGCTGCGGGCAGTCGACTGTCTCCGGCCCGGCTGCGAGCGGCCGACCGTCCTTGGCCCGGCTGTGGGCAACCCGTCGTCCCTGGCCCGGCTGCAGGCGGCCGACCGTTTCCACCCCGGCTGTGGGTGGTCGACTGTCTTCGGTCCGGTCATGGGCGGTCGGCCGCCCCTGCCCCGGCTGTGGGCAGTCGTTCCGCAGGGCGATGGGGGTACCTCCCATGCCTTCAGGGCAATGGGGGAGGGTGGGCACAGCCGCCGACGCCGGGCACCGGCCGGCATCCGGTCACTGCGCCCACGCTGGCAGACGAAACGACGGGGCCCGAGGGGAAGCCCCCCAGACCCCGTCGCCGTGACAAAAGGCCGGCCGCAGGCCGAACCTCAGCCGACCGGCAGCCCCTTCACCGGCGCACCCTTGGTGAGGGACCCGGCAGCCTTCTTCACGGTCTTACCGGCGCCAGGCGCCACCTCGCCGGCACCACCCGCCGTCTTCGTGACGTCCCGCGTCACGTCGTTCATGGTGTTCCCGGCGGCCCCGTCCACAGCGGTCAGCCCACCGAGGTTCGGGGTGGCCGGCAGTTCCGGGGCCGCACTGGCGGAACCGGCCGCGCCGACCCCGGCGGCCGCTCCCGCGGCGACGAGCAGCGCGGCACGGGCGATCCGACGGGTCAGGGGGAGGGACATGGTGCTCCTTCGACGGGAGAGAACGGTGACGCCGTGATTACCGCTCGACCGCCGGGAAGGTTGCGGCGGGGCAACGCAAAGAGTTGGCAATGCGTCGCATTATCGGCCGTGCGCAACGCCTGCGGGTGACCCCCCGCACGCCTGCGCGGTCGCGCGACCGCGCCGTCGCGCTACGGCTTGGTCGTGAGGGTCACGACCCCCGCGCCGCCCCCCGACCCCTCCGCGTTCTTGCCGTCCGTCGGCCGCCACCGGCTGTCGGTGTGCCCGGCCGTCCACTCCCGCCCCGCGTACGACACCTGCCTTATGTGCAGTTCGGAGGCGTTGGCCACGGCCCAGTGGGCCAGCTGCCAGCCCCGAGCCCCGGCGTCGGCGCCCTCCCCGACGGTGACCGGAAGCCGCACGGTCCGCCCGCCGGAGTCGCCGGGGTCGCCGGATTCCGCCGGAGCGCTCACCGGGGGCGAGGAGGAAGAGGACGCGGCCCCCACCTCGGCGCCGGCCGGCTCCAGCGCGTCCCGTCCGAAGTCCCGGGCCAGCGCGGCACGCACCGCGTCCGCGCCCGCCGTCCGCGTCGCCGCCGGACGGCCGTCGCAGGTCAGCGTCGCCGCCGAGCGTCCGGTGAGGGCGGCGGCCAGCAGTGCGGCGTCCGGCTCGTGCTTGGCGTACGCCTGCGGGAAGCCGCTGCGCTGCACCCGCTGCGCGGCGACGGTGAGCGGCAGCCGGGTGTAGCCCGGCACCTCCTCCAGGTGCTCGTAGAACTTGTCCGCCGAGTACACCGGGTCCATGATCTCCTTCGGCGTGCCCCAGCCCTGCGAGGGACGCTGCTGGAACAGGCCCAGCGAGTCACGGTCGCCGTGGTCGATGTTGCGCAGCGCCGACTCCTGCAGCGCGGTCGCCAGCGCGATCGTCACCGCCCGCTCGGGCAGCTCGCGCGCGGTGCCCACGGCGGTGATCGTCGCCGCGTTCACCGCCTGCTCGGGCGTGAACTCGTACGTCGCCCCGTCGCCCTTGCCGGAGACGACCTTGCAGCCCGGACCGCGGGTGCTCCCGGTGTCGTACTGCACCACGACGTATCCGGCGACCGCGGACAGCACCACGAGGGCCGCACTCCAGCGGGCGAGACGGCCGCGACGCGTGCGCTTGGAAGGAAGGGACGGCTCTGGCACGCGTACAAGGTACTGGAGAGTACGGTTCCTTGTGTGCCGGGTGCGGGCAGTGGTGCGGACACCCGGCGCGCTAGGGTCGACGGCATGGCCGACACCCCGCTTGACCTCACGCTGGACGCCGCGCGCCTGACCGCGCAGCTCGTCGACTTCCCCTCCGAGAGCGGCACCGAGAAGCCGCTCGCGGACGCGATCGAGGACGCGCTGCGCACCCTGCCGCACCTCACGGTCGACCGGCACGGCAACAACGTCGTGGCCCGCACGCGGCTGGGGCGCCCGGAGCGGGTGATCCTCGCCGGCCACATCGACACGGTCCCGATCGCCGACAACGTCCCCTCCCGGCTCGACGCCGACGGCGTGCTCTGGGGCTGCGGCACCTGCGACATGAAGTCCGGCGTGGCCGTCCAGCTGCGCATCGCGGCCACGGTCCCCGCCCCCAACCGCGACCTGACCTTCGTCTTCTACGACAACGAGGAGGTCGCGGCCGAACTCAACGGCCTGAAGCACGTGGCCGAGGCGCACCCCGAGTGGCTGGAGGGCGACTTCGCGGTGCTCCTCGAACCCTCCGACGGGCAGGTGGAGGGCGGCTGCCAGGGCACGCTGCGGGTCCTGCTGAAGACCACCGGCGAGCGCGCCCACTCCGCGCGGAGCTGGATGGGCTCCAACGCCATCCACGCCGCCGCCCCGATCCTCGCCCGGCTGGCCGCCTACGAACCGCGGTACCCGGTGATCGACGGACTGGAGTACCGCGAGGGCCTGAACGCGGTCGGCGTCACCGGGGGAGTGGCCGGCAACGTCATCCCCGACGCATGCGTCGTGAGCGTGAACTTCCGCTACGCCCCCGACCGCAGCGAGGAGGAGGCCCTCGCCCATGTCCGCGAGGTGTTCGCGGACTGCGGGGTGAGCGAGTTCGTCGTCGACGACCACAGCGGCGCGGCGCTGCCCGGCCTGTCCCACCCCGCCGCGGCGGCCTTCATCGAGGCGGTGGGCGGCACCCCGCAGCCCAAGTACGGGTGGACGGACGTCTCCCGCTTCTCGTCGCTGGGCATCCCGGCGGTCAACTACGGTCCCGGAAACCCCCACTTGGCGCACAAGCGGGACGAGCGCGTGGACACCGCGAAGATCCTCGCGGGGGAGGAACGGCTGAGGTCCTGGCTGACGGCCTGACGCGAACGGGTTTGCGCCGCTGTGTGCCGGACATGCTGAGGTCCCCCGTACGTAACCCGTGTGGATCTACGCTGAGGTGGTACGACCAGCGAACGGAGGGAGCGCACATGGCTACCGGCAACCCCGAGGGGAAGCAGCAGCCGCCGGAGGAGAAGCGCCTGGGGCCGGTCCTCCGCCGGCGGGGCCAGGTGCAGGCGAGCACCACCGACCAGCGACTGCTGGACGAGCGCGCGCCCACGGAGTGGGTGCACACCGACCCCTGGCGGGTGCTGCGCATCCAGTCGGAGTTCGTCGAGGGCTTCGGCACGCTCGCCGAACTCCCTCCCGCCATCAGCGTCTTCGGTTCGGCGCGCACGCCGGTGGACTCGTGGGAGTACGAGGCCGGCGTCCGGCTGGGCCGGGGCCTGGTCGGGGCGGGCTTCGCGGTGATCACCGGCGGCGGTCCGGGAGCCATGGAGGCGGCCAACAAGGGCGCGCTCGAGGCGGAGGGGATGTCGGTCGGCCTGGGCATCGAGCTGCCCTTCGAGCAGGGGCTGAACCCCTACGTCGACATCGGCCTGAACTTCCGGTACTTCTTCGTCCGCAAGATGATGTTCGTGAAGTACGCCCAGGGCTTCGTGGTCCTGCCCGGCGGCCTCGGCACCCTGGACGAACTCTTCGAGGCACTGACCCTGGTCCAGACCCAGAAGGTCACCCAGTTCCCCATCGTGCTGTTCGGCACGGAGTACTGGGGCGGTCTGGTCGACTGGCTCCGCGGCACGGTCATCGCCCAGGGCAAGGCGGCGGAGAAGGACCTCCTCCTGTTCCACGTCACGGACGACGTGGAGGAGGCGGTGGCCCTGGTCTCGAAGGAGGCGGGCCGCTAGGCAGGTCTTCTTCGAGGCCCGCCTTCCCACCCGCGGAGCCGGGCGGCGGGTGGGCGAAGGCCGGGGGTCCGGGGGCGGAGCCCTCCGGTGCCGGGAACGGGAAGGGGCGGCGGGGCGAAAGCGCCTACGCCAGCCCCCGCCGGGCCACAGCCGGCTCCCGCTCCCCGGCGATCGCCGACACCATGTCCAGCACCTGCCGGGTCTCGGCCACCTCGTGCACCCGGTACACCCGCGCCCCCAGCCACGCGGACACGGCGGTCGTCGCCAGCGTCCCCACCACCCGCTCCTTCACGGGCCGGTCCAGCGTCTCGCCGACGAAATCCTTGTTGGACAGCGAGACGAGCACCGGCCACCCCGTGCCGACCATCTCCCCCAGCCGCCGGGTCGCCTCGAGGCTGTGCCGCGTGTTCTTCCCGAAGTCGTGCCCGGGATCGATCATCACCGACTCCCGCGGCACGCCCAGCGCGACCGCCCGCTCCGCCAGCCCCACGGTCACGTCGAGGATGTCGGCCATGACGTCGTCGTACGTCACCCGGTGCGGCCGCGTCCGCGGCTGGGCGCCGCCCGCGTGGGTGCACACCAGCCCCGCGCCGTACCGGGCGGCGACCTCCGCGAGCCGCGGGTCGACCCCGCCCCACGCGTCGTTCAGCACGTCCGCGCCCGCCTCGCACACGGCCTCGCCGACCTCGTGCCGCCAGGTGTCCACGCTGATCACGACGTCCGGGAAGCGCCGCCGCACCTCGGCGACGAAGCCGACCGTCCGTCGCGCCTCCTCCTCGGCCGTGACCTCCTCGCCCGGCCCGGCCTTCACCCCGCCGATGTCGACGATCGCGGCGCCCTCCGCCACCGCCTGCTCCACCCGCGCCAGCGCCGGCTCGTCGCGGAACGTGGCGCCCCGGTCGTAGAAGGAGTCCGGGGTCCGGTTCACGATCGCCATGATCACCCGCTCGTGCGGTGCGAATTCCCGCCTGCCCAGCCTGAGCATCCCCTGTGACCTCTTCCTCGTACGATCCCGTCCCGGGCCGCCCCGAAACGCCCGGCGGCCCCGACTGCCAGACTCGCATGGCACGATCGGAGCCACACATCCGACTCCGACTCATCCGACCGTGGGGGCCCCGGCGATGGTTATGTTCCTGTTCCTGGTCGTCGCGCTCGCCGTCGTGGTCGCCGCGGTGACCCTCGCCGTGGTGGGCGGCGGCGACAACGGCCCGCTGCCCGAGGCGGCTCCCGAGCGGCTGCGGGACGCCCTGCCGCCGGACCGGCCGGTCGACCGCGCGGACGTGGAGGGCCTGCGCTTCCCGCTCGCCGCCCGCGGCTACCGCATGGCCGACGTGGACGACGCCCTCGGCCGCCTCGGCGCGGAGCTCGACGAGCGCGACGCCCGGATCGCCGAACTGGAGTCCGCGCTGGCCGGCGCCCGCGCCGCCGCGGCCCACCTCTCCCCGGACAAGCCGGCCACGCACCAGGAGGACGAGCAGTCGTGAACGAGGAAGCAGCCGCCCCCACCGGCTCGGACGGCCACCCGCGCTGCCCCTGGGCGCTGTCCACGCCGGACTACGTGACGTACCACGACGAGGAGTGGGGCCGTCCGGTCCACGGCGACGACGCCCTCTTCGAACGCCTCAGCCTGGAGGCGTTCCAGTCGGGCCTGTCCTGGATCACCATCCTGCGGCGCCGCCCCGGCTTCCGCGCCGCGTTCGCCGGCTTCAAGATCGCCGAGGTCGCGGAGTTCACCGACACCGACCGCGAGCGCCTGCTGGCCGACCCGGGCATCATCCGCAACCGCGCCAAGATCGACGCGACCCTCGCCAACGCGCGCGAGCTGGCCGGGTGGGCGCCCGGCGACCTGGACGCCCTGATCTGGTCCCACGCCCCCGACCCGGCCGGCCGCCCGGCGCCGAGGACCCTCGCGGACGTGCCCGCGGTGACCCCGGAGTCGACGGCCCTGGCCAAGGCCCTGAAGAAACGGGGCCTGCGCTTCGTCGGCCCGACCACCGCGTACGCCCTGATGCAGGCCTGCGGCTTGGTGAACGACCACGTGGAAGCATGCGTGACGAGAAGCGCCCCCCAAGGGGCGCGGGGAACTGCGCAACCAGCCACGACGAACCCGCGGCCCCCGACGGCGCCGTAGCCCCGAGCTCACCGGAAGCTCACCGGCCCAGGTACCGAGGCTTCTCCTTGTTCACGAACGCCCGCACCGCGATCGCGTGGTCCTCCGAGGAGCCCGCCCGGGTCTGGAGCTCGTCCTCCTTCTCCAGGGCCTCCGCCAGCGAGTGGCTCAGCCCGTACGCCACGGACTCCTTCAGCGCCGCGTACGCCACCGTCGGGCCCTCGGCCAGCGCCCGCGCCACCTTCTCCGCCTCCGCGCGCAGCTCCGCCGCCGGGACCAGCCGGTTGGCGATGCCCAGCTCGTACGCCTCCTGCGCGGAGACGCTGCGCGGGAAGAGCAGCAGGTCGGTGGCGCGCCCGGGGCCGACCACGCGCGGCAGCGTCCAGGAGATCCCGGAGTCCGCGGTCAGCGCGACCCCGGCGAACGAGGTGTTGAACGCCGCCGTGTCCGCGACGATCCGGTAGTCCGCGGCCAGCGCGAAGCCGAAGCCGGCCCCCGCCGCGACCCCGTTCACCGCCGCGACCACCGGCTTCGCGGCCCCGGCGATCGCCTTCACGATCGGGTTGTAGTGCTCGCGCACCGTGCTCATCGTCTGCCCCGAACCGGTCTCCCGGTCCTCGATCAGCAGCCCGATGTGCTCCTTGAGGTCCTGCCCGACGCAGAACGCCCGGTCCCCGGCCGCGGTCAGCAGCACGGCCCGTACGGCGTCGTCGTCCGCGGCGGACCGGACCGCGTCCCGGAGGGCGACCTTCGCCGCGACGTTCAGCGCGTTCATCGCCTCGGGGCGGTTGAGCGTGATCGTCGCGAGTCCGTCGCTCACCTCGTAGAGCACGGTGTCGGTCATGGGGTGTCCCTCCGTGTGACGGCCCGGGACCTACCGGCCGGTACGTCCCGTCTGTTCAGACAGCATGACGGAGATCACCGACCGTGGCGGGCGGCCGACGTGTGACCTGCGTCAAACAATTCCTGGCCGTTTCCGATCGCCGGGAGTGCGTGCGGCGGCGCAGTATCGCAGTCACATCGCCGAATTGAGTGGTTTTGCTCGCGTGCGTTGCCCAAGCGATGCCGACCGATGTTGGTCATCGGGTCCCGCCATGCGGGATAATGACCTGGAAGCAATGTGTTCGATGCCGGTGGCGTGTGTCCTGCTTCAAGGACCGCAGGTGCCCTTCAGTGGGCCGTCGGCTGAGACGGTTGAGCTGGGTTCCAGGAAGGGGAACGAGCATGGCGGCCATGAAGCCGCGGACGGGTGATGGCCCGCTCGAGGTGACCAAGGAGGGGCGGGGCATCGTCATGCGCGTTCCGCTCGAAGGCGGCGGTCGGCTCGTCGTCGAGCTGACCCCGGACGAGGCCGACGCGCTCGGCGACGCCCTCAAGAAGGTCGTCGGCTGACGCGCAAGCGACCATACCCTTTCAGCCGCCCCGGCGCCGCACGCGGTGCCGGGGCGGCTGTTTCGCGTACGGGCCGAAGGAGCGGAGCGGGCGCGCCGGTCACCGTTTGACGGCGCAGAGGAGCCCGTCCCCCACCGGCAGCAGCGACGACACCAGCTCCGTGCTCTCGCGCAGGGTCCGCACCAGCTCCCGCAGCCGCAGCACCTCCGTGGGCTGCGGTCCGGAGTCCACCGTGCGTCCGTTCGCGAAGACCCCTTCGAAGGCGACCAGGCCTCCCGGGCGCAGCAGGCGCAGCGATTCGGCGAGGTAGTCCTGGTACTCCTGCCGGTCGCCGTCGCAGAAGACCAGGTCGTAGCCGGCGTCCGCGAGACGGGGCAGGACGTCCAGCGCGCTGCCCGGGATGAAGCGGGCCCTGTTCCCGGCGAAACCGGCGTCGCGGAAGGCCTGGCGGGCGGACTGCTGGTGCTCCGGCTCCTGGTCGACCGTGGTCAGCACCCCGTCCGGCCGCATCCCGTGCAGCAGGTGGATCCCGGAGACCCCGCAGCCGGTGCCGATCTCGGCGACCGCCTTGGCGTCCACGCTGGCGGCGAGCAACCGCAGCGCCGCGCCCGTGCCGGGCGACACCGAGCGCAGCCCTGCGTCACGGGCCCGGTCACGGGCCCGGTGCAGCGCTTCGTCCTCGGCGACATAGGCGTCGGCGAACGCCCAGCTCGTCTGCCGGTTGGCGGTAATGACCCTCTCCCGTCCCCATGGGTGCCTCGGCGTGACTGTATCCGTTGGCGTCGGGAACCCGCAGATGGGACCGGTCGTTTAAAGGGATGAGCAAGGGGCGTGTGCCGTGACGGGGGGCAGGCAGTGGACGAGGGCGCCGAGCAAGTGCTGACGCAGCCGTACGAGCCGTGGCAGCCCAGATCAAATTCTCGTAAAACCGCTTATCCGGAGCTAACGGGCGAGGTGGCTATGGTAGGGGCTCCACTGGACACCACCAGAGCCGATAGGGGAGGTGCGGCTGCGCCTGTGGATCGCGGAGGGGTGCTGCGGCGCTTCCTCGGATCGGCGGGTAGGCCGAAATCCGTGAACGACACCGCTGCTGACCACGCCCGCGCCGGCGACCCGGCCCAGACCGCGACTTTCTCCACCGACGCGGACGGGCAGGCGTGGACTCCGCCCACCTGGGAGGAGATCGTCAGCATGCACAGCGGCCGGGTCTACCGGCTCGCCTACCGCCTCACCGGCAACCAGCACGACGCCGAGGACCTCACCCAGGAGGTCTTCGTCCGCGTCTTCCGCTCCCTGTCGACGTACACGCCGGGCACCTTCGAGGGCTGGCTGCACCGCATCACCACCAACCTCTTCCTGGACATGGTCCGCCGCAAGCAGCGCATCCGCTTCGACGCGCTCTGCGACGACGCGGCCGAGCGGCTGGCCAGCAAGGAGCCCACGCCCCAGCAGATCTTCAACGACGCCCACTTCGACGCGGACGTCCAGCAGGCCCTCGACACCCTCGCCCCCGAGTTCCGCGCCGCCGTCGTCCTGTGCGACATCGAAGGACTGTCGTACGAGGAGATCGCGGCCACCCTGGGCGTCAAGCTCGGCACCGTCCGGTCCCGGATCCACCGCGGCCGTTCCCAGCTGCGCAAGGCCCTCGCGCACCGCTCGCCCAAGGCGCGCGCGGAGCGCCGCTCCTTCGTGCCGCGTGTTCCCGCACTGGGAGGAGGGGGCGCGAGCGCGTGAGCGGTTCACAGCCGAAGTCCTCCGAGGGACACCTCGCAGAGCAGCACCTGGGAGACCGACTCTCCGCCCTGGTGGACGGGGAGCTCGGTCATGACGCGCGCGAGCGCGTACTGGCGCACGTCGCCACCTGCGCGAAGTGCAGGGTGGAGGTGGACGCGCAGCGCCGCCTGAAGAACGTGTTCGCCCAGGCGGCGCCCCCGCCGCCCTCCGAGAGCTTCCTGGCCCGTCTCCAGGGGCTGCCGGCCGGGGGCGACCTCGGCGACGGCGGCTCGCCGCTGGGCGGCGGAGGGCTGCCGGGCGGCACGCCGGGGCGGTTCGGCGGCGGCTCCGGGGCCTTCGGGGCCAGGCGGAGCGAGCGCTTCGAGTTCGCCTACGCGCCCGTCCGGCGGCACGGGTCCGCGCTGCCGGCCGCCGCGGGCGGCCGGGGCTTCGCCGTCCACGACGTCAGCCGTCATGAGACCGACCGGCCGTCCTCCCGCGGGCTGCGGTTCGCGTTCGCCGCCGCCGGGGCGGTGTCGCTGGCCGCGATCGCGCTCGGCGGGGTCACCGCGGGCATGCCCACCGACACGGAGGCGCGCGGCGCGGGCAAGGGCAGCAACGTCACGCCGATGCGCACACAGGGCACGGGCGCGGCGGTGCCCGAGTCCCAGCGGCGCCGCGGCATGGCACCGCTGCTGGGCCAGATGGCGGGCCAGAGCGCGCCCGCTGCCACCCCGGTCGCCCCGACCGCGGTCTCCGCTCCGCTGCTGCCCGGGATCCCGGCCCCGACACAGCGCCACCCCGTGCCGGGCACGCCGCTGACGGGCGGTGCGACGGCCCTGTCCCCGCTGATACGACCGCTCACCTCGACCCCGCCGCTCACCTTGACCACGTGGGCCGTCTCCACCGGGCTCAAGGCCCCGGGCCTCGTCACCACCGGTACGACGCCGGTCCCCACGCCGACATCCCGCTGAGCCGTCCCGTGCGCAGGGGCGCGCGAACCTGATTGAATCCAGGGGGCGCGCCCAGGCCCAGCCGGGTGCCGAGCCAGTAGTCTCGCGGCCACCGCCGTCGCGCGGTGCCGTGTCCAGTCGTGGGGAGAGCATGAACGAGGGGAAGCCGGGCTCACCGGGGGAGGAGCCGACCACGCGTCCCGAGGGACACGACGGCGACTTCGAACTGGCCCGCCCGGACCGCGGGCCGGCCGCCGTCGGCGACGCCCACCGGGGCGACTACGAACTGGACCGCCCTCTAAGGCCCGAGGGCTCCGGGAACCGGCCCGTCGAGCCCGCGCCGGACGCCTCCACGCCCGCCCCCGGAGCCCCGGAGCCCGACGAGCCCACCGGGCCCACGTCCCCGGCCCCCGACGCGCCCGACGCCTCCACGTCCTCGGCTGTCCCGGCCCCCGGTGCGCCCGACGTGTCCGGTGTCTCCGACGCCTCCGCGTCCCCGGCCGCCCTGACCCCTGGTGTGTCTGGCGTCTCCGACGGGTTCGCGGCCCCGGCCTCCGACGCGCCCGACGTCTCCGTGTCCTCGGCTGTCCCGACCCTCGGTGCGTCCGCCGGGCCCGCGTCCCCGACCGACCCGGCCGCCGGCGTCTCCGACGCCTCCGCGTCCCCGGCTGTTCCGGCCCCTGGTGCGCCCGACGTCTCCGACGGGTTCGCGTCCCCGACCGACCCGGCCTCCGACGCGCCCGACGCCTTCGCGGCCCCGGCAGTCTCCGCATCCGCGGTCTCCGAGCCGCCGCCGGTGGTTTCCGGGCCCCCCGCCCCCGAGCAGCAAAGACCCCTGCACGACCCCGACCCCTAAAGCCCCCCGCCGTACGGCGAACCGGGCCCCTGGGCGCCCG
>NZ_LGCN01000244.1 GCF_001279005.1 Streptomyces caelestis | reverse complement strand
GGTGTGGCGGACCCGCTGCGTCCGGGCGGTCTCGCCGCCGTCGTCTCCGCGGCCGGCGCCTCGGAGCTGGCTGTGGCGACGTCCGGGACCGCCGAGCGGGGGGATCACATCGTCGATCCCCGGACGGGGCGGTCGGCGGTGACCGACCTGGTCGCGGTGACGGTCGTCGCGCCGCGGCTGACGTGGGCGGACTGCTGGGCGACGGCGGCGTTCGCGATGGGCTCCCGGCAGGCGCTCGCCTGGCTGGAGTCCCTGCCGGACGTCGAGGCGCTGCTGATCACGGCGGGCGACGAGGTGCGGTGCACCGGAGGGCTGGCGGGCCGGCTGGGCTGACCGCCGGCGGAGGTGACCGGCGCCGGGGCCGAGGTACCGGCCTCTCACTCACCCGCGTTCACGGGGTGCCTCCCCCCGGAGGGGACACCCCCAGCGCCCCCTCCCCCCCACTCTCGGCTTCGCTCGAGCGGGGGGACTCCCAGCGCCCTGGGGCACCTTCCAGGCCCTTGAGGCACTGGGGGGGAGGCGCGACTGCCCGCGGACGGACCGCGGTCGGCGAACCCGTCGCGCCGTCCCCTTCACTGACCGTTCTGGGCCAGCCGGAGCAGGTGGTCGGCCAGGGCCTGACCCCCCGTCGGCTCCCTGCTGATCAGCAGCAACGTGTCGTCGCCGGCGATCGTGCCGAGGATGTCGTGCAGTTCCGCCTGGTCGATCGCCGAGGCGAGGAACTGCGCGGCGCCCGGCGGAGTGCGCAGGACGACGAGGTTCGCGGAGGCCTCCGCGGAGATCAGCAGTTCCTGGGAGAGCCGCCGCATCCGCTCCTCCTTCGCGGACCCGCCCAGCGGCGCCCGGGGGGTGCGGAAGCCCCCTTCGCTCGGCACCGCGTAGATCAGGTCGCCGTCGGTGTTGCGGATCTTCACCGCGTTCAGCTCGTCCAGATCGCGGGAGAGCGTCGCCTGGGTGACGCTCAGCCCGTCGTCGGCGAGCAGCTTCGCCAGCTGGCTCTGCGACCGCACCGGCTGCCGGTTGAGGATGTCCACGATCCGGCGGTGGCGTGCGGTGCGCGTCTGCGGCACGGCAGGCCCGGCGTGCTGGCCCTGGTCCTGCTCCTGGCTCATCGTCGTCTCATTCTCCGGATCGTCCTTCCCCACCCGCCGTACCGGCCTGGTCCAGGATGCCGGGCAGCGCCCCGAGGAAGGCGTCCACCGCGTCGTCCCCGAGGTTCAGCGGCGGCATCAGCCGTACGACATCGGGGGCGGGCGCGTTCACGAGGAACCCGGCGTCCTGAGCCGCCTGTTGCACCCGGGGCGCGAGCGGCTCGGTGAGCACGATACCCAGGAGGAGGCCCGCGCCCCGGACACGGTCGATCAGGGCGTGGCCGGACCCCTCGATTCCGTCGCGGAGTTTCTCGCCCTGCCGCTTGACGTTCTCCAGCAGCCCCTCGTTCTCGATGGTGTCGAGAACGGCGAGTCCGGCGGCGCAGGCGACCGGGTTGCCGCCGAAGGTCGTGCCGTGGTGGCCGGGCCCGAGCAGGTCGGCCGCGCGCCCGAAGGCGACGGCGGCGCCGAGCGGCAGTCCGCCGCCGAGCCCCTTCGCCAGGGTGACGACGTCCGGCAGGACGCCCTCGTGCGCCTGGTACTCGAACCAGTTGCCGGTGCGGCCGACACCGGTCTGCACCTCGTCCAGCACGAGCAGCGCCCCCGTGGCCGCCGTGATCGCACGGACCGCCTTGAGATAGCCGGGCGGAGGCACCACGACCCCGTTCTCGCCCTGGATCGGCTCGATGACCACCAGCGCGGTGTCCTCGGTGACCGCCGCGGCCAGCGCCTGGGCGTCGCCGTACGGGACGTGCGTGACGTCACCGGGCAGCGGCAGGAACGGCTCGCGCTTGGCGGGCTGGCCGGTGAGGGCGAGCGCGCCCATGGTGCGGCCGTGGAAGCCGCCGTCGGTGGCGACCGTGTGCCGTCGTCCGGTCAGCCGGCCGATCTTGAACGCGGCCTCGTTCGCCTCCGCCCCCGAGTTGCAGAAGTAGACCTTGCCCTCGCGGCCGAAGAGCTGGAGGAGCCGTTCGGCGAGCGCGACGGGCGGCTGCGCGACGAACAGGTTGGAGACGTGGCCGAGGGAGGCGATCTGCCGGCTCACGGCCTCGACGACCGCCGGGTGGGCGTGGCCGAGCGCGTTGACGGCGATGCCGCCCACGAAGTCGGCGTACTCCCTGCCGTCGGCGTCCCACACCCGCGCGCCCTCGCCGCGCACCAGCGGCAGCCGCGGGGTGCCGTAGTTGTTCATCAGCGCGCCCTGCCACCGCGCGGTCAGCTCCGCGTTGCTCACGACTCCCCCTGTTCGTCGGGCACGACCATCGTGCCGATGCCCTCGTCCGTGAAGATCTCCAGCAGGATCGAGTGCTGGACCCGGCCGTCGATGACGCGGGCGGTGGTCACTCCGCCCCGCACGGCGTGCAGGCAGCCCTCCATCTTCGGCACCATGCCGGAGGACAGCTCCGGCAGGAGTTTCTCGAGCTGGGACGCGGTGAGCCGGCTGATCACCTCGTCGGAGTTCGGCCAGTCCTCGTAGAGTCCCTCGACGTCCGTGAGGACCATGAGGGTCTCGGCGCCCAGTGCAGCAGCGAGTGCCGCAGCCGCCGTATCAGCATTGACGTTGTAGACATGGTGGTCGTCCTGGCTACGGGCGATCGACGAGACGACCGGGATGCGGCCGTCGGCGAGCAGGGCCTCGATCGCGCCCGTGTCGATCTCGGTGATCTCGCCCACCCGCCCGATGTCGACCGACTCGCCGTCGATCTCGGGCCGGTGCTTGGTGGCGGTGAGGGTGTGCGCGTCCTCGCCGGTGAGGCCGACGGCGAACGGGCCGTGCCGGTTGAGCAGCCCGACCAGCTCCCGCTGCACCTGTCCGGCGAGCACCATGCGCACGACGTCCATGGCGTCCTCGGTGGTGACGCGCAGGCCGGCCTTGAACTCGCTGACGATGCCGTGCCGGTCGAGCGCGGCGCTGATCTGCGGGCCGCCGCCGTGCACGACGACCGGCTTGAGGCCGGCGTGCCGCAGGAAGACGACGTCCTGGGCGAAGGCGGCCTTGAGGTCCTCGTCCACCATGGCGTTGCCGCCGAACTTGATGACGACCGTCCTGCCGTGGTGCCGGGTCAGCCAGGGCAGCGCCTCGATGAGGATCTGGGCCTTGGGGAGCGCGGTGTGCTTACGCGTGGTGCTCATGATGAATAGGCGCTGTTCTCGTGGACGTAGTCGGCCGTCAGGTCATTGGTCCAGATCGTTGCGGACTCGCCGCCTGCCGCGAGGTCCGCCACGATGTGGACCTCGCGGTAGCGCATGTCGACCCGGTCGCGGTCCTCGCCGACGCCGCCGTTCTTGCACACCCAGACGCCGTTGATGGCGACGTTGAGTTCGTCGGGTTCGAAGGCGGCCTTCGTGGTGCCGATGGCGGAGAGGACGCGGCCCCAGTTGGGGTCCTCGCCGTGGAGGGCGCACTTGAGGAGGTTGTTGCGGGCGATGGAGCGGCCCACCTCGACGGCGTCGTCCTCGGTGGCGGCGTTGACCACCTCGACCTTGATGTCCTTGCTGGCGCCCTCGGCGTCGCGGATGAGCTGCCGGCCCAGGTCGTCGCAGACGGCCCGTACGGCCTCGGCGAACTCCTCGTACCCGGGCGTGGTCCCGGAGGCGCCGGAGGCGAGCAGCAGCACGGTGTCGTTGGTGGACATGCAGCCGTCGGAGTCGACCCGGTCGAAGGTGACCCGGGTGGCGTCCCGCAGGGCCCTGTCGAGCACGTCGGGATCGAGGTCGGCGTCGGTGGTGAGGACGACGAGCATGGTGGCGAGGCCGGGGGCGAGCATGCCGGCGCCCTTGGCCATGCCGCCGACGGTCCAGCCGTCCTTCGTCACGACGGACGTCTTGTGGACGGTGTCGGTGGTCTTGATGGCGATGGCGGCCTTCTCGCCGCCGTGCTCGGACAGCCGGCCGGCGGCGGTCTCGACGCCGGGGAGCAGCTTGTCCATGGGGAGCAGGACGCCGATGAGTCCCGTGGAGCAGACGGCGACCTCGCCCGCGCCCACGCCGAGCGCCTCGGCGGCCTTCTCGGCGGTCGCGTGGGTGTCCTGGAAGCCCTTCGGCCCCGTGCAGGCGTTGGCGCCGCCGGAGTTGAGGACGACGGCGGACACCTGCCCGCTCTTCAGCACCTGCTCGGACCAGAGCACGGGCGCCGCCTTGACGCGGTTGGAGGTGAAGACGCCGGCCGCGGCGCGGCGGGGGCCGTTGTTGACCACGAGGGCCAGGTCGGGGTTGCCGTTCTCCTTGATCCCGGCGGCGATGCCCGCCGCCGTGAATCCCTGTGCTGCCGTCACACTCACGGCGCAACTCCGATCGTCGTCAGCCCGGTGGTCTCGTCGAGACCCAGGGCGAGGTTCATGCTCTGGACGGCACCGCCCGCGGTGCCCTTGGTCAGGTTGTCGATGGCGCTGATCGCGATGATCCGGCCCGCGGCGGTGTCGTACGCGACCTGGACCTGAACGGCGTTGGAACCGTGGACGGACGCGGTCGCGGGCCACCGGCCCTCGGGCAGGAGGTGGACGAAGGGTTCGTCGGCGAAGGCCTTCTCGTAGGCGGCGCGCACGGACTCGGCGGTGACGCCGGGCTTCGCCTTCGCGGTGCAGGTGGCGAGGATGCCGCGGGGCATCGGCGCGAGGGTCGGCGTGAAGGAGACGGTGACCCGCTCGCCGGCCGCCGCGCTGAGGTTCTGGATCATCTCGGGGGTGTGCCGGTGCCCGCCGCCCACGCCGTACGGCGACATGGATCCCATGACCTCGCTGCCGAGCAGGTGCGGCTTGGGCGCCTTGCCCGCGCCGGAGGTGCCGGAGGCGGCGACGATCACCGCCTCGGACTCGGCGAGACCGGCGGCGTACGCCGGGAAGAGGGCGAGGGAGACGGCGGTCGGGTAGCAACCGGGCACCGCGACGCGCTTGGACCCCTCCAGCGCGGCGCGGGCACCCGGCAGTTCGGGCAGGCCGTACGGCCAGGTGCCGGCGTGCGGGGAGCCGTAGAACGCCTCCCAGTCCGCGGCGTCCGCCAGCCGGAAGTCGGCGCCCATGTCGATCACGAGCACCTCCTCGCCGAGCTGTTCGGCGACGGCGGCGGACTGGCCGTGCGGCAGCGCGAGGAACACGACATCGTGTCCGGCGAGCACCTCGGGCGTGGTCGGCTCCAGCACGCGGTCGGCCAACGGCAGCAGGTGCGGCTGGAGCGCGCCCAGCCGCTGCCCGGCGTTGGAGTTGCCGGTCAGGGCACCGATCTCGATCCCGGGATGCGTCAGGAGCAGACGCAGCAGCTCACCGCCCGCATACCCGCTCGCTCCGGCCACCGCCGCACGTACCACCATGGAAAACCCTCCTCCTGGATGGCATGACTATACGTTTCGCTGCACGTTTATGCAACGGGTGGACGAGTGCGGGCGGCGAGTCCGAGGCGGGTGCGGCTGCGTGCGGTGCGTGACATGGATACTCGGCGGCCCTCTCCGGGAGTGGGGAGCGACTCCAGGAGCGTTCGCCATATCGATCATCGGCCGGAACTTCGAACGGCAAGATAGGAAGGAGGCAGGAGCACGTCAATGGGGCGTGCGACAACGGACACCACGGGGGAACGAGGCGGAATGGGCGAGTTCTGGCCAGTGCCCGACACGCTGGGCTACCTGGGCGGCCGCTGGCGGGCGGAGCGGACCGTGCGGGACCTGGCGGGCGGCGAGGAGGGGCACTTCGAGGGGACGGTCGTTTTCGGCCCGCTGGAGGGCGGCGGTCTGCTGCAGCACGAGTCCGGCGACTTCACCTGGCGGGGCGTCACCCGACCCGCCGAGCGGACCCTGCGCTTCCTGCCCGGGCCGGGCGGCACGGCGGACGTGCGGTTCGCGGACGGGCGCCCCTTCCACGACCTGGACCTGACCACGGGACGGTACGTCGCCGACCACCCCTGTTCGGCCGACCTCTACCGGGGCGAGTTCACCGTCCGGGACGCGGACCACTGGTGGACGGTCTGGCGGGTGCGCGGTCCCGCGAAGGACCTGGAGCTCACCACCGGCTACGCGCGCGCGGCCTGAGCGGACGCCCCTTCGAGGCGCAGGCTCCAGCGGCCCGCCCGGCCGGCGACGCCGATCGCCGACAGCGAGCGGACGTCGATGTTCCAGTACGTGGCGGGCGGGGCCCTGAGCACGTACACCAGGGCCGCGCGGATCACCGACGGCTCGGCCACCGCGACGACCCGGCAGCCGTCCTCGACCGGCCGGGTGTCGAGCCAGCCGCCGACCCGGCCGATGAAGGCCGGCAGCGGCTCCCCGCCGTACGGGGTGGACCTCGGGTCGGCGAGCCAGGCGTCCACGGCCTCCGGTTCCCGGGCCATCGCCTCCCTCAGGGTCAGCCCTCGCCAGCGCCCCATGTCACAGTCGCGCAGGGCGAGTTGCACCAGCGGCGCGTATCCGAGGCCCGCCCCGGTGGCGCGACTGCGCGGGGCCGGGGAGCAGTAGCGCAGATCGGCCGCGGCGAGCGGCAGCAGCGCGTGCGCGACCCGTTGCACCTCGCTCCAGCCGGCCCGGTCCAGCGGCCGGTCGTCCTCGAAGCGTTCGGCGAGCACCGAGGAGCTCCCCGCGGCGGCGACGAACGTGACCCGAAGTGCCATGCGGCGATCGTGGGTCGCCGCGGTGCGCGGGTCAAGGGGTGTCACCGAGCCGTCACCCACGGTGCGTCCGGCCTCACCGGCCGGCGCGGACGCACCGGCCGGACGCCCCGGAACGCGTCGTCATCCTTCGACGAGCGCCATCCAGTGGTCGGGCCGCTCCAGCGGCCGGAACCCGAGCCTGGCGTAGACGCCGTGCGCGTCGTGCGTGGCCAGCATGATCCGCTTCAGTCCGCAGGGCCGCAGCTCCTCCCGCACGGCCGCCACCAGCGCCGTACCGACGCCCTTGCCGCGCACCGACGGGTCCACGTACACGTCGCACAGCCAGGCGAAGGTCGCCCGGTCGGTGATGACCCGGGCGTATGCCACCTGCTCCCCCGAGAGCGTGTCGTACACGCCGAAGTTGAGCGACCCCTCGATCGCCCGGTCCTGCTTCTCGCGGGAGCGGCCCAGCGCCCAGTAGGCGTCGGCGGACAGCCACCGGTGCACGCGTTCGGCGTCGATCCGGGCGGGGTCGGTGGAGGTCTCGTAGCCCTCGGGCAGGCGCGGGGTGTCGGTCATGGTCGGATGCTCGCAGGTCGGGCGGGGCCGCGTCGAACCGTTATCCCCCGTGTCCCAGCACCTCGTCGCAGGCCGCGCGCAGGCGCCGTACCCCCTCGGCGATCTCCCCGGCGCCGGCCACCGCCGCGAAGCTCAGGCGGAGGTGGCCGGCCGGGGGTTCGGCGCTGAAGTAGGGGCGGCCGGGGGTGACGGCGACGCCCGCGCGCAGGGCGGCGGCGGTCAGGGCGGACTCCGCCGCGCCGGCGGGCAGCCGCGGCCACAGGTGGTAGCCGCCGGACGGGACGTGCGGCAGGACGAGTTCGGGCAGGTGCAGGCGGAGCGCGGCGGTCATCGCGTCCCGGCGGGTGCGCAGCGCGGTCGAGATCGCGCGCAGGTGGCGCGGCCAGGCGGGCGAGCCGACGAGTTCCAGCGTGGCCTCCTGGAGGGGCCGGGGCACGAAGAAGGTGTCGACGATCTGGATGGCCCGCAGCCGTTCGAGGACCGGGCCGTGCGCGGCGAGCGCGCCCACCCGGAAACTGGGCGAGGTCGCCTTGGTCAGCGAGCAGACGTGCACCACCACCCCGTCGGGGTCGTCGGCGGCGAGCGGGCGCGGCAGCGGGCCCGCGTCCTCGTGCACCAGCCGCCGTACGAAGTCGTCCTCGACCACGAAGGCGCCCGCCTCGCGGGCGATGCGCAGCACCTCGCCACGCCGGCCGGGGGCGAGCACGGCGCCGGTGGGGTTCTGGAACAGGGGCTGGCAGACGAGGACCCGGGCGCCGGTCGCCCGGAACGCGTCCGCGAGCAGCGCGGGCCGTACGCCGTCCGCGTCCACCGGGACGGGCACCGGGCGCAGTCCCGCCGCGCGGGCGATGGCCAGCATGCCCGGGTAGGTGGGCGACTCGACGAGGACGGGGGCGCCCGGCGGGGCGAGCGCGCGCAGGGCGGTGGTCAGCGCGGACTGTCCGCCCGAGGTGACCAGCACGCCGGCCGCCGTCACCGGACCGCCGATGCCGCGCGCGAACCACTCGCGCAGCTCCGGCAGCCCTTCCACGGGCGGCCGCCCCCAGGCGCCCGGCCGGCGCCCGGCCCGGGACAGCGCCGCCGCCATGGCCCGCTCCGGTTGCAGGGAGGGGTGCAGATAGCCGCCGTTGAACTCGATCACGCCGGGCGGCGGCGCGGCCAGCGAGACCAGCACCCCGGAGGCGTCCACCGAGCGCGGTACGAGGTCGGCGGCGCCGTCGGCGCTGAGGGCGACCTCCTGCCAGGAGGTGTCCCCGGCGGGCGCGGCCGTCGCCCGGGGCCGGGCCCGGAAGGCTCCGGCGCCGGGCCGGGTGACGACCAGGCCCTCGGCGGCGAGCTGCGCCAGCGCCCGGGAGACGGTCACCGGACTCACCCGGAACCGCTCCACCAGGGCCCGGCTGGAGGGAAGCTTTCCACCGGGAGAGTAGCGGTCCAGCTCCTTCCGCAGCCGTTCCGCCAGTTCACCGACGCTGCTACGCTCATGCATGAGAGCACAGAGTAGCGCTACTGCCGCGCCGCCGATAGCAGTCACCGCACCTCGCGACCGCCGCGGCTTCGGCACCCTCCAGGCCGCCCTCGGCGTGATCGCCTTCTCCCTCACCTTCCCGGCCACCGCCTGGGGTCTCGAAGGGTTCGGGCCCTGGTCGCTGGTGGCCGTGCGCAGTGTGCTCGCGGCACTGATCGCCGGCGGCTGTCTGCTCGCGCTGCGGGTGCCGCCGCCGGCCCGGAAGCACTGGCCCGGGCTCGCGGTGGTCGGCGCCGGGGTGGTGCTCGGCTTCCCGATGCTGACCACCCTCGCGCTGCAGACCTCGACCACCGCGCACGCGGCCGTCGTGGTGGGCCTGCTCCCGCTGACCACGGCGCTGCTGTCCGCCCTGCGGGTGGGTTCCCGGCCCTCGCGCACCTTCTGGGTGGCGGCCCTCGCGGGAGCGGCGGCGGTGCTGGCGTTCACCGTGCAGCAGAGCGGCGGCGCGCTGACCACGGCCGACCTGTACCTCTTCGGGGCGCTCCTGGTGTGCGCGGCCGGCTACACCGAGGGCGGCAGGCTGGCCCGGGTGATGCCGGGCTGGCAGGTGATCGGCTGGGCGCTGGTCCTCTGCCTGCCGCTCACCCTGCCCGTCGCCGCGGTCGCGCTGACCGCCGAGCCCGTCCGGCTGACCGCGCACAGCGTGGCCGGCCTGCTGTGGGTGGCGGCGGGTTCGCAGTTCCTCGGGCTGATCGTCTGGTACCGGGGCATGGCGGCCATCGGCATCCCCAAGGCCAGCCAGTTGCAGTTGGCCCAGCCGCTGCTCACACTGGTGTGGTCGGTGCTGCTGCTGAACGAGCACCTGACGGTGGCCGCCCCGCTGACGGCCGCGGCCGTGCTCGTGTGCATCGCCGTCACCCAGCGGGCACGCGGTTGAGAGGAGGCCCCGATGCGCGCAACCGAGGGCGACCAGCTTGTCCAGCACGGCAGGGTGGTCGGCCAGCACGACAAGGTCGGCGAGATCGTCGAAGTGCTCGGCCCGAAGGGCGATCCGCCCTACCGGGTCCGCTTCGAGGACGGACACGAAGGCGTGTGCTCGCCCGGCCCCGACACCGAGATCCGGCACAAGGCGACGCGACAGCACTAGATCGGCGCAAGGGTGCGGCCGACCGTCGGCCGCCGGGGGCGGCCGGCGCCCACCCGCGCCATCACCCCGACCGGGTCCGCCGTCACCCCGACCGGGTCCGCCTTCCCCTCGCGGACGGCCAGGAGAACAGGCCCGCGCGTCTCCGGGCGGCCGGCGTGAGGTGGCGGGACGGCCCGGCCGGACCCCGCCGAGCCGCGGGCCGGGCCGAGCCGCCCGCTTCTTGGGGGGCCTTCCCACGTACAGCCGATCCCGGACCACCTCGGCCCACTACCCGCCAGGGAAGCGACGCCGTGCGGTCGGCGGCGAAGCCGATGCTCCAGTACGGCCGCGGGCAGTGGTCGCGGACGGCCACGTCGAGGGGGCGAGCGGGTCGGCGCGCTGTGGCGCGGGTTCGGCCCCGGCCGGGAGGGCCGGTTCCGGTCGGTGACGGTGGCCGCCCGCACGCCCCCGCGTCTTTCCGGTCGCCGCGGCCGGCGCCGCCGTGGCGAGCACCTTGTGCGACCCCCGCCCCCTCACGCCCTCCCCTGGAACACCGACGAACCCCTGGTCGGCCGCGGTCCTGTGCCCAGGGTGTCCCACCCCCGCGATCGGTCATCGATACTTCGGAGTAACGTGCACGGACGGAGCAGGGCCGGGACCCGGCGACCTGCCACGGCCACAAGCAGGAGCGAAAGGACCGATGTGACCGACATCGAACGCGTCGGAGTGGTGGGCTGCGGTCAGATGGGCGCGGGGATCGCCGAGGTGTGCGCCCGTGCCGGACTGGACGTCAAGGTCGCCGAGACGACCGGCGAGGCCCTGGAGATCGGCCGTACCCGGCTGTTCAACTCCCTGTCGAAGGCGGCCGAGCGCGGCAAGATCTCCGAGGAGGAGCTGACGGCCACGCAGGACCGGCTGAGCTTCACCACGGACCTCGGCGAGTTCGCCGACCGTGATCTGGTGATCGAGGCCGTGGTCGAGAACGAGCAGGTCAAGACCGAGATCTTCCAGGTCCTGGACCAGGTGGTGACCCGGCCGGACGCGATCCTGGCCTCCAACACCTCCTCCATCCCGCTGGTGAAGCTGGCGGTCGCCACCTCGCGGCCCGACCACGTCATCGGCGTCCACTTCTTCAACCCGGCCCCGGTGCAGAAGCTGGTCGAGCTGATCCCGGCGCTCACCACCTCCGAGGGCACGCTGAGCCGGGCCCAGGCCTTCACCGAGAAGGTGCTGGGCAAGCACGCGATCCGCGCCCAGGACCGCTCCGGCTTCGTGGTGAACGCGCTGCTGATCCCGTACCTGCTCTCCGCGATCCGGATGTTCGAGTCTGGCATCGCCAGCCGCGAGGACATCGACAACGGCATGGAGATGGGCTGCGCCCACCCGATGGGCCCGCTGAAGCTGTCCGACCTGATCGGCCTGGACACGGTGGCCTCGGTGGCGTACTCGATGTACGAGGAGTACAAGGAGCCGCTGTACGCCGCTCCCCCGCTGCTGCAGCGGATGGTCGACGCGGGTCGCCTGGGCCGGAAGTCGGGCTCGGGGTTCTACACCTACGGCTGACACGGTGGTCGTGGGCCCGGTCCGGTGGTTCCGGGCCGGGCCCACGGTCGTTCTCGTCGGCCGACGGCTGGGCGGAGGCGCGTCACTCCCGGGACGGCCCGTCCCTCACGACGTTCCTTCGTCGCACTCGTCCGACTTCTCGACCTCCTTCGTGAAGGAGACGATCAGACGCTTCATGGCGTCGGCGTCCCTGTGGTCGGAACCGTAGGCCTGGATTCCGGTGTAGAGCTCGTGCCCGTACTTCTCGTCGACGCAGTCCTCCGTCTTGCCGAACGCCTGCCAGTCGGAATACACGTACCGCCCGTCATCCGCGGTCTCCTCCACCGGCTCGAGGGTCTGGCTCCGGAGGAAGTACGCCGTGTCAGCGCCGCCCTGCCACCAGTCCTGGACCGTTCTGACAGCGAGCTTCCCGTCCACGGACACATCGCACCAGGTCGACGCGGGGTTGACCTCGGGCTCGACGGAGAGCTTCTTCCCCGGAGGGAGGAACGGAGTGAGTTCCTCGGCGTCGACGCGTATGCCGCAGAGGGTGTCCGGCACGGAGTAGTCCCGGCTCTCCTCGTCGGCGCCGCACCCCGTGACCGCAGGGGCCAGGACGGCGAGAACGACGGCGGCGAACGCAGGACCGGAGCGTGGTCCGGGAACCGGTCGACGGCGGGTCATGGTGGTACCTCTCGGAGGGCTGCTCGGTGTCTGGTTGGGGCTCGGCGACTTGCTCAGGAGGTCGTCCTGCTGCCCGGGGCACGGCCGTCGACGATCGCCTGGGCGTTGTAGAAGCCCTGTCTGCCGCTGTCCCGGGCCCAGGTCTCGGCGTCGGCCGGATCAACCATGCCGTGCTCTTCCGCAGCCAGCCGGGCCGCCTGGCCCGAGCGGTTGCCGTTGTTTTCGTAGCTCTTCTGCCAAAGCTCGCCCCTCGCGTCCTCGGAGTCCTCCAGTTCCGTGCTCTTGAAGTCCTGGAACACGGATTCGAGGACGGTGCCGGTGACGGTGCTGGTGGCTCCACCCGCGAGGGCTCCGACCCAGGGGGTGGCGACGAAGGAGGTTCCCACGCCGACCGCCGTGCCGAGACCACCGGAGATGCTGCTCTTGACCAGGTCCATCGAGTCCTTGTACTCCTCGTCCCGCTCCTTATTGGCGCCCGCCAGTTCCTCCTGGCGGCCCAGGGCGAGGATGCCGGAGACCTCCCCCGACTTGTTCGCGATCTGCCGCACGACGCCTTCCGTGTCGTCGTCCACGACCTGGTCGGCCGGCAGATCGGGGTCGAGGTGGTGCTCCATCAACTGGCTCATGTACGCCTTCTGGCCGATCTCCACCGCCGCGTAGCCGTCCGGGCTCTGGCCCACGGTGAAGAGGAGCTTCGTCACGTCCCTCGGGTCGAGTACGGCCTCTTCCCCGTAGATCGGGTACATCTTCTGCGTCCGCTCCCACGACGTCGAGTCGGGGTCGTTCCGATCCGCGTCGCTGAAGGACCGACTGATGTCCGGGAGGTACTCGGAGGTGATCTGACCCACGCTGTCGAGCATGTGTCTGTGCTTGAGCAGACGCTCGTCCGGGTCCTCGCCGATGGACGACACGAGGCGTTCCATGAGCTTGGTCTGCTCGGCGTTGTGGTGCGGCGTGTCCAATGTCGGCTGCTCACCGGCCGGGTGACCGGTGGTGGCGGCCTCGAGGGCCATCGCCAGGTTGTTCCGGCCCGCGATGCTCTCCTCGTGCTCGGAGTCGAAGTCGGTGGGCCAGTGGCGCTCCTCGAAGAGGTAGTCGAAGTTGGTCAGTGACCTCTTGACCTCCTTGTCGTCCTTCTTCTCGGTGAAGTCGTGGTCCTCGTCCTTGGTGAGGAAGGTGTCGTTGAAGAAGGACGTCGCGGCGTCCGGGTTGTTGGCGAGGGCCTTGAGGTAACCCGTCATCGGGTCCCAGCCGCTGTCCGTACCCGTGTGGTTGAGTATCGCGTCGGGGCCCAGGCGCTGCCAGGCGCCGTGCTGCCCGTTGCCCGTGAACTTCTTCTCCGTGGCCATGAGCTTGTCGCCGTAGCTGTTGAGGAACCGGTCGTCGTAGTCGCCCCAGCGCATCAGGTTGCTCATCACCTGCCCGCCCAGCGGGAAACCGCCGCCGCGGCCCACGGGCTGGTCGACCAGGGCCACCATGTTGCCCTTCCAGGAGGTCATCGCGGCGCTGTCGCTCTGGGTGGCGCTGGCGAGGGTGAGGCTCAGGTTCTTCTGGAGGTCGTCGAACTGCTCCCGGCGGTCGTGGCGCAGGTCCCACCCCGTGTGCGGGTCGGTGATGCCGGTCCAGAAGTCCAGTGTCTTCCGCGGTCCGAGTGTGGTGGCGAAGCGTTCGGCGAACAGCGGGTCGGCGGAGTACTTCTTCAGTCCGGCGTTGAGCCGGTCGAATTCGGCGGTGGAGAGCTTCTCCGGGTCCTTCTTGGCGAGTGCCGCCAGCTCGTCGGCTGTCTTGAGCGCTTCGGCCGCCGCGTCCCGGTCCTGGTAACTGGCGTCACCGAAACCGTAGTTGGTCTGGTCGGCCAGCGCCTTGAGGACTTTGCTGGCGGAGTCGTCGCTCTCCGTGGCCTTGCCGAGGATGCCCTGGATCTCGTCACGCAGGGCGTTGACGTCGCTCTGGGTGTGGGAGGGCGGGGTGTAACCCTCCGCCGCGCGGTCCGGGTGGACGTTCATGGTGACGGTGAAACCGCCGTCGCCGGTGTCCATCACGGTGAGGTTCTTCTTCAGACCGCGGTCGATGGCGTCCTTCAACTGGGTCCGGTAGCTCTTCAGCTCCCCGGCGGTGTCCTTGAGGACGCCGTGGATGGACTTGGCCTGGGTGTGCGCGTCCTTGATCTCGCCGGCCGTCTTGCCGATGAACTCCTTGCTGACCCCCGCGTTCTTGCCGGACCATTTGGCCTTGTTGGCCGCCTGGTGCAGGCCCTTCTCGGCGTCCTCGGCAAGGGTGTTCAGATTGCGGACGATGATCGACCAGTCCTCGACGGCGTCGTCGAGCAACTTGAGGTTGGCGTGGCGCAGAGCGTCGAGATCCATGAGTGGTGCCCCCGTTGTGCGGTTACTTCTTCTTCTCGCCGTAGATCGGGTTCTTCTCCCCGGCCGGCCCCACCCGCTCGTCGAAACCGGCGTCGAGGGTGGCGATGCTGCTCATCTGCCGCAGGATGTACGCCTCGTCACCGTCATGGATCTTCTTGGTGACCTGCATGTGGTTGGCGATGTGCGCGCAGGCGTCGAGGACGCTGTTCAGCTGCGTGGACCAGCGGTTCGACACGTGCTGGAGTCCTGAGCCGAGCGCGAATCCCTGCGAGGTCAGGTCGCTCGCCGCCTTGTCGACGCTCGTGTTGTCCAGGCGTGCCTGGTCCCAGAGCCGGTCGTAGAGCTCGTGCGCGTGGCTGCCGATCTTGGAGAGGTCCTGCTGGTGGACGTTGAGGTCACCCGTCTTGTCGGGTGTCGTCGGGGTCGAGCCCGGGCCGGAGTCGCCGGGGTACTGGTTGAGCTGCATCCGTGTCGCGTCGCCCTGCCGGCGTTCCAGTGCCTCGGCCTTCAGTTGGTCCCACTCGTCCCACGCCACCGACCTGCTCCTCCATCCCCCGAAGACCATCGTCGGCAGCCCGCTGAACGGCCCCGACGCCGCTAGCGTAGTCACTCGTCCCGGAGTTCGGGACTGCGGCCCGAAGTCTTCACAGAACGCGACCCGGTGCCGTCGGCCGGCCCTCCGGCCCAGCCGTTCGTGGACGGCCGTCCTTCCGACTCCGGCGGTTCGTTCACCTCGGGGCGGGGTGTCCCACCGGAGACCGGCGGCCTGGCCGGGCCGCCGGCTCCCCCTCGTACAGTGCGGCGGCCCGTTTCCACGCCGTCCGGCCTGCCGCCTGCCCGACACTCCGTGGCGGGACGGACGGCGTGGCGCCGTCGGTCACGCCGGGGACTGGAGACGGCTCGTCGGGTGCGGGTGCGTGGTGGCCGGCCGCTCGGGCGCGCGTGCCCCCGCGGGGGTGCTTCCCCCATGCCGCTCGTTCCTGAGGATCAGCAGCGCCACGTCGTCCTTCGGCGGGCCAGCGGTGTGCCGCAGCAGCGCCGTGAGGACCGTGCGCAGCACGGACCGGGCGGTGAGCGGGTGCTCGCGCGCGGCCTCGGTGAGGACGTCCCGCAGGGGGAAGAAGCGCCCCTCGGCATTCCGCGCCTCCTCGACTCCGTCCGTGTGCAGGACGAGTGCGTCGCCGGGCAGCAGGGGACCGCGGACGACGGCGGGGAGTTCGGACGGCAGCGGGAACGGGCCGAGCGGCGGAAGCGGATCGGTGCGGGCGAGCGGTTCGGCCCGTGCACCGGTCAGCAGGTGCGGCCAGGGGTGGCCGCAGTTCAGGGCCCGTACGCCCCCGTCCGGGAGGATCTCCAGCAGCAGGACGGTGACGAACTCCTCGCCGGGCGGGCCGTCCTGGGCGGGGCCCGCCGGATCGTGCCCGCCGTGGGCCCGCTCCCGCAGGTGCCGGGCCATCGCCCGCTCCAGCCGACGCAGTACGCCGGCGAGTTCGGCCTCGTCGTGGGCGGCCTCGCGGAAGCTGCCGAGGACGGCGGCGACGGTCCGTACGGCTCCGAGTCCGTGCCCGCGGACGTCACCGATGACGGCCCGTACGCCGTGCTCGGTGGCGACCACCTCGTACAGGTCGCCGCCGATCCGGGCTCCGGGGTCGGCGGAGAGGTGGACCGCGGCGGCAGCCAGGCCGTCGACCCGCGGGGGCGGCGGCCGCAGCAGCGCGCTCTGTGCGGCCTCCGCGACCTGGCGGGCCCTCCGCAGTTCGCGCAGCAGCCGGTGCCGGACGTGCGTCACCAGACCGGTGATGATCCCGCACATCACGGCGCTGCTGACGAGGCGCGCGCCGAGGGCGTCGTCGTGGGCGAGCGGGCAGGTCAGCCGGTAGGCGACCGCGGTGGCGCCCAGGGCCGTGGGCACCGCGAGGGTGGGCACCCGTGAGGACAGGAACCGGGGTGGCACCCTGCGGGGAGCCCCAGGCTTGAAACGGATCATGCCGATGGCCCCCCAATAGGCCCGGACAGCGCAGACCGGCCTCGAGAGGCCGGTCTGATTCTGTCGGCCACATGGCCCGATCCGGACGTATCACCGTGAATAGTCACCCGAACGAGTGAGGTGACCGGCGGGGTGAGGGGAACGGGGGCGCGGGAGGCGTGCTGTGCGCCTCCCGCGCCCCGCGTTCCCGGCGATTATCGGCCCTGTGGGCCGGTTTTTGTGCGGCCGTCCTCGCGGGCGGCTGTGGGGCTTTGGTGTTTTCGCCCCCGCCGCCCCTTCCCGTCCCGTCCCCGGGGCTGCGCCCCGGACCCCCTTTGTCCTCAAACGCCGGACGGGCTGAAGGGGCTGGACGGGCTGAAGGGGCGTCAGCCCCTCAGGACCGCTCCGGTGCGGTCGCCCGCGAGGGTGACCGCCGATTCGCGGGCCGCCGAGGCCTCGTCGACGGTCAGCGTGCGGTCACTCGCGCGGAAGCGCAGCGCGTACGCCAGGGACTTGCGGCCCTCGCCCAGCTGCTCGGCGTTCTCGTACACGTCGAACAGACGGATGGACTCCAGCAGTTCACCGGCGCCCTCGCGCAGCGCCGCCTCGACGTCCGAGGCGGGCACGAACGCGTCGACGACCAGCGCGACGTCCTGCGTGGCGACCGGGAAGGTGGAGATGCCCGGCGCCTGCGGGGTGTCGTCGCCGACCTGCTCCAGGGCGTCCAGGTCCAGCTCCATCGCGCAGCTGCGCACGGGCAGGCCCAGGGCCTTCAGGACGCGCGGGTGCAGTTCACCGGCGTGGCCGATGACGCGCTCGGCGCCGTCGACGGTGATGGTCAGCTCGGCGCAGCGGCCCGGGTGCCACGGCCCGTACTGGCCCTTGCGGACGCCCAGTTCGGCGCCGGCCTCGCGGGCGACGGTCCGGGCGGCCTCGACCGCGTCGGCCCAGTCGGCCGGGCGGCCCTTGCCCCACCAGCCGGCCTGCTCGCGGGCCCCGGTCAGCACGACGGCGACGTGCCGCGGCTGGTGGGGCAGCGCGGCGTCCAGCGCGGCGATGTCGTCCTGGCCGGGGCGCCGTTCCACGGACAGGTTCGCGGCGATCCGCTGCTCCTCGCGCGGCTGGAAGACCAGGCCGGTCTCGAACAGCGCGAGATCGTGCGAGCCCCGGCCGTCGTTGCGGCGCAGCGCGCCGAGCAGGCCCGGCAGCAGTGCGGTGCGCAGCGCGGGCTCCTCGTCGCTGAGCGGGTTGACCAGCTTGACGACACGGCGGGCCGGGTCGTCGGCCTCCAGGCCGAGCTGGTCGAAGACCTGCTCGCTGACGAACGGGTAGTTCAGCGCCTCGACGTAACCGGCCCCGGCCAGGGCCCGGCCGACACGGCGGTGCAGACGCTGGCGGGCGGTCAGGCCGCGGCCCGCCGGAGGCTTCGGCAGCGTGGAGGGCAGGTTCTCGTAGCCCTCCAGGCGGATGACCTCTTCGGCCAGGTCGTTGGGGTCGGTGAGGTCGGGCCGCCAGGACGGGACGGTGACGATCAGGTCGTCCTGGCCGTAGACGTCGCAGCCGACCTCCTGGAGGCGGCGTACCACGGTCTCCCGGCCGTACGTCACGCCCGCGACCTTGTCCGGGTGGTCGGCGGGGACGGTGATGGTGCGCGGCGCGGCCGGGGCGACGACCTCGGTGACGCCGGCCTCGGCGGTACCGCCCGCGAGCAGCACCAGCAGGTCGACGGTGCGCTGCGCGGCAGCGGAGGCGGCCTGCGGGTCGACGCCGCGCTCGAAGCGGCGGGAGGCCTCGGAGGACAGCTTGTGGCGGCGGGCGGTGCGCGCGACGGACACCTGGTCGAAGTGGGCGGCCTCGATGACCACGTCGCTCGTCGCGTTCTCGGTGTCGCCGTGGTCGGCGATCTCCGTGTCGGCGCCGCCCATGACGCCGGCCAGCCCGATGGGGCCGCGGTCGTCGGTGATGACCAGGTCCTCGGCGTGCAGCTTCCGCTCGACGCCGTCGAGGGTGACGATCTTCTCGCCCTCCTCGGCCCGGCGCACCCCGATGGCGCCCTGGACCAGGTTCCGGTCGTACGCGTGCAGCGGCTGGCCGAGCTCCATCATCACGTAGTTGGTGACGTCGACGGCGAGCGAGATCGGGCGCATGCCGACCTTCTGGAGCCGGCGCTTCAGCCAGATCGGGGAGCGCGCCTCGGGGCTGAGGCCGGTCACGGTGCGGGCGGTGAAGCGGTCGCAGCCGGCCGGGTCGGAGACCTTCACCGGGTAGCCGAAGGCGTTCGGCCCCGGCACGTCGAGCAGGGCCGGGTCGCGCAGCGGCAGGCCGTAGGCGATGGCGGTCTCGCGGGCGACGCCGCGGATGGACAGGCAGTCGCCGCGGTTGGCGGTGACGGCGATGTCCAGGACCTCGTCGACCAGTTCGAGGAGCTCGATGGCGTCCTTGCCGACCTCGGTCTCCGGCGGCAGCACGATGATGCCGTGCGTGCCGTCGTCGCCCATGCCCAGCTCGTCGCTGGAGCAGATCATGCCGTGGGACGTCTTGCCGTAGGTCTTGCGGGCGCTGATCGAGAAGCCGCCGGGCAGGGTGGCGCCGGGGAGGACCACCACGACCTTGTCGCCGACGGCGAAGTTGCGGGCGCCGCAGACGATCTCCTGGGGCTCGCCCGTGCCGTTGGCCCGGCCCACGTCGACGGTGCAGAAGCGGATCGGCTTCTTGAAGCCCTCCAGCTCCTCGATGGTCAGCACCTGACCGACGACGAGGGGGCCCTTGAGGTCGGCGCCGAGGTGCTCGACGGTCTCGACCTCGAGCCCGGCCGAAATGAGCTTGGCCTGTACGTCACGGCCGGTCTCCGTCGCCGGCAGGTCGACGTACTCCCGCAGCCAAGAAAGCGGGATCCGCATCAGATCTCCATCCCGAACGGCCGGGTGAACCGGACGTCACCCTCGACCATGTCTCGCATGTCCTCGACGTTGTGGCGGAACATCAGCATCCGCTCGATGCCGAACCCGAAGGCGAAGCCGCTGTACTTCTCGGGGTCGACGCCGCAGGCGGTGAGCACCCGCGGGTTGACCATGCCGCAGCCGCCGAGTTCGATCCAGCCCTCGGACGAGCAGGTGCGGCAGGGCCGGTCGGGGTTGCCGACGGACGCGCCCTTGCAGACGTAGCAGAGCATGTCCATCTCGGCGCTCGGCTCGGTGAAGGGGAAGAAGTTCGGCCGCAGCCGGGTCTTCATCTCCGCGCCGAACAGCGACTGGACCATGTGGTCCAGGGTGCCCTTGAGGTCCGCCATGGTCAGGCCCTCGTCCACGGCGAGCAGCTCGACCTGGTGGAAGACGGGGGTGTGCGTGGCGTCCAGCTCGTCGGTGCGGTACACGCGGCCGGGGCAGATCACGTAGACCGGCAGCTCACGGTCGAGCAGGGAGCGGATCTGCACCGGCGAGGTGTGGGTGCGCAGCACGACGCCGGACTCGGTGCCGCCCCGGGGGCCCTCGACGAAGAAGGTGTCGGCCTCGCCGCGGGCCGGGTGGTCCGGGCCGATGTTGAGGGCGTCGAAGTTGAACCACTCCGCCTCGACCTGGGGGCCCTCGGCGACCTCGTAGCCCATGGCCACGAAGACGTCCTCGATGCGCTCCGACAGCGTGGTGAGCGGGTGGCGGGCGCCGGCCGGGACGCGGTCGTAGGGCAGCGTGACGTCCACGGCCTCCTCGACCAGGACGCGCGCGTCGCGCTCGGCCTCGAGCTCGGCCTGGCGGGCGGCGAGGCCCTTGCTCACGGCACCGCGCGCCTGGCCGACGCGCTTGCCGGCGTCGGCCTTGGCGTGCGGCGGCAGGGCGCCGATCTCACGGTTGGCCAGCGCCAGCGGGGAGGTGCCGCCGGTGTGGGCGACCTTGGCCTCCTGGAGCGCGTCGAGGGAGTCCGCGGCGGCGAAGGCGGCGAGCGCCTCGTCCCGCATGCGCTCGATCTCTTCCGGTTTCAACGTCTCGACCTCGACAGGGTCGTACGACTTATTGGGTGCCGACATCTCTTCCCGTGCTTCCGTTTGTCCCCCAGCTGTCGCTGGGAGGTGCCCCCAGGCTGATGGTCCCCGTACCGACTCGTGGACGGTGCGTCCAGGTTTTTGGGACACAAAGGTGCCAAAGGCCGAGTCTAACGGTGCCGGGGCGGGCGAATGCGCCCGTGGGGCGGGGCCGGATCTCAGGTGAGATACGCGGGCGCCGCCACGGGCAACGTAAATCGGAACTGCGCTCCGCCCCCGGGGGCGCGTCCGACCGTGATGGTGCCGCCGTGGGCCTCGACGATGCCCTTGACGATGTACAGACCGAGGCCCGTCCCGCCGCGCTTGCTGCCCCGCCAGAAGCGGGTGAAGACGCGGTTCATGGACTCCTCCGGAATGCCGGGCCCCTCGTCGCTCACCGTGACCGACGTACCGGCGTCCTCCCGTTCGCGGGGGGACGCCGAGGGCGTGATGTCGATCGTGACAGTTCCCTCGCCGTGCCGCACCGCGTTTTCCAGCAGGTTGCCGAGCACCTGGTCGACCTTGTCGGGGTCGGCCCACAGATCGGGCAGCGGGCGCTGCACCCGCAGCAGGAAGCGGTCGGCCTGCTGTCCGGCGGCGACGTGGGCCTGGATGTGCCGTCCGACGGCGGCCCCGATGTCGACGGGCTGGCGACGCACCTCCAGGCGCCCGGAGTCGATGCGGGATATGTCGAGCAGCTCGGCGATGAGCCGGGTGACCCGGTCGGCGTCGGCGTCGACGGTCTCCAGCATCAGCCGTTTCTGGTCGTCGGTGAACCGCTCCCACTTGGCGAGCAGGGTGGCGGTGAAGCCCTTGACGGAGGTGAGCGGGGAGCGCAGTTCGTGGGCGACGGTGGCGATCAGTTCGGCGTGGCTGCGCTCGGTGCGGCGCCGGGCCTCGGTGTCGCGCAGGGTGACGACGACGCGGCGGACCGGGCCGGCGGGTTCGGCGCGGACGTAGCGGGCGGAGACGAGGACCTCCCGGCCGCCGGGGAGCAGCAGGTTGCGTTCGGGCTGGCGGACCCGGATGGCGAGGCCGCCGTAGGGGTCGGTGAGCTGCCACCAGCGGCGGCCCTCCAGGTCCTCCAGGGGCAGGGCGGTCTCCAGCGGCCGCCCGAGGGCCCGCCCGGCGGGTACGGCGGTGATGCGGGCGGCGGCGGCGTTGAAGCAGACCACCCGCCCGTGCTCGTCGGCGACGACGAGTCCGTCGGGCAACTGGTCGGGGTCGATGCCGAGTTCGGCGAGGTCACCGGGCCGGGGCACGGGCGGGCGCGCCGTCCGCTCCGCTCCCGGTGCGCTGCTCGTGCCGACGCTCATCCCCGTACCCCACCTCTCGGAACGTCCTCGGGGCGCCCCGTGCTCGAGCCCTGCCGAGAGCTTGGGGGAGGGGCCCCGAACTCGTCACCCTACTAGCTCCCGGTGACGGAGCGGCACCCTCCGGCGGCGCGCTGTGCACGCGCCGACGCGTAGAGACATACGGCGGCGGCGGTGGCGAGGTTCAGGCTCTCCGCCTTTCCGTGGATCGGGACGCGGACGACGGCGTCGGTGAGGGCGCGGGTCTCCTCGGGCAGGCCCCACGCCTCGTTGCCGAAGACCCAGGCGGTGGGCCCGCCCATGGCGCCCTTGTCGAGCTCGTCGTCGAGGTCCCGGTCCCCGGCGCCGTCGGCGGCGAGCAGCCGCACGCCCGCGTCCCGCAGTCCGGTCACGGCCTGTTCGACGGGCACGCCCACGGCGACGGGCAGATGGAACAGGGAGCCGACGGAGGCGCGTACGGCCTTGGGGTTGTACAGGTCGACGGAGGCGTCGGTGAGGACGACGGCCTCGGCTCCGGCCGCGTCGGCGCACCGCAGCACGGTGCCGGCGTTCCCGGGGTCGCGTACGTGGGCGAGGACGGCGACGAGGCGGGGCCGGGCGGCGAGGATCTCCTCGAACGGCGTGTCCAGGAACCGGCAGATCCCGACGAGCCCCTGCGGGGTGACGGTGGTGGAGATGTCGGCGATGACGGCCTCGGAGGCGAGGTGCACCCGGGCCCCGGCGTCCCGGGCCGTCCCGACGATGTCGGCGTACCGCTCGGCGGCCTCGACGGTGGTGAACAGCTCGACGAGCGTGGCGGTGCTCCCGCCCCGGTGCCCGGCGGCCTCCCGCACGGCCTGCGGCCCCTCGGCGAGGAACAGCCGCTCCTTCCCCCGGAAGTTCCGCTTGCCGAGCCGCCGGGCGGCGGCGACGCGGGAGGAACGGGGGGAGATCAGCTCGGGGCTGACGGGGGCCATCTTCTTCACCTTAGGGAGAATCGCGACGTGCGGCGCGTCTTGGGGCTGGGGCAACAGTGTCGTCCCCCGACGTCGGCGTGATGCGGCTGCCGGGGAAGCCGGCGTCGCCGCACCTCCCAAGCGCGCGGGGCCGTCTCGGTATGCGGCTCCGCCGCGTGGGCGCGACCGGCCACGACCGGCCCGCAGCCGAACGACGGCCTGGCAACAACAGGACCCGCAAGCCACAAAGCCTGCGGGTCCTGGAAAGTCACGTCGGCTTCAAGCCGACGCCGTGCTCACGCGGCCTTGGGCGCGTTCACGTCCGCCGGCAGCGCCTTCTGCGCGACCTCGACGAGCGCGGCGAAGGCGGTGGCGTCGTTGACGGCCAGCTCGGCCAGGATCTTGCGGTCGACCTCGACGTTCGCGGCCTTCAGACCCTGGATGAAGCGGTTGTACGTGATGCCGTTGGCGCGGGCAGCGGCGTTGATGCGCTGGATCCACAGCTGGCGGAAGTCACCCTTGCGCTTCTTGCGGTCGTTGTAGTTGTAGACCAGCGAGTGGGTGACCTGCTCCTTGGCCTTGCGGTACAGGCGCGAACGCTGACCGCGGTAGCCGGAGGCCTGCTCGAGGATCGCCCGGCGCTTCTTGTGGGCGTTGACTGCCCGCTTGACGCGTGCCACTTGTTAACTCCTTGTAGCGGGGCCGTGGTTGTCCTCACACGGCCCGGAAACGATTGGGTCCCGGTGTGGGTGGATCAGGCGCTGGGCGCCCGGTCTCACTTGCCGAGAAGCTTCTTGATCTTCGCGGCGTCGCCCGGGGCCATCTCGGCGTTGCCGGTGAGGCGACGCGTCACGCGGGACGACTTGTGCTCGAGCAGGTGGCGCTTGCCGGCGCGCTCACGGAGCACCTTGCCGGAGCCGGTGACCTTGAAGCGCTTGCTGGCACCGCTGTGCGACTTGTTCTTCGGCATAGCGCCGTTCTCTCCTCGTCGGTGGCGCTCCGGTGCCCGGTCATGAGAACCGGGCACGGTGGAGCGTCGTACTTGTGTCGGTTTGCTTCCTGGGGCTCGCGCCCCCGGGAGTCACGCCTCGGCAGGTTCCTCGGCCGGCTGGGCCTCGGCGTCCGCGGCGTTCTGCGACTTGCCGGGATTGGCCTTCGCCTCCGCCTTGCGGGCTTCCTGCGCCTGGCGGGCCTCGGCCATCGCCTCGGTCTTCTTCTTGTGCGGACCGAGAACCATGATCATGTTGCGGCCGTCCTGCTTCGGGTTCGACTCCACGAACCCGAGGTCGGCCACGTCCTCCGCGAGACGCTGCAGCAGCCGGTAGCCGAGTTCCGGCCGGGACTGCTCGCGACCACGGAACATGATCGTGATCTTGACCTTGTCGCCCTGCTTGAGGAACCGGACGACGTGACCCTTCTTGGTGTCATAGTCGTGCGGGTCGATCTTCGGCCGGAGCTTCATCTCCTTGATGACCGTGTGCGCCTGGTTCTTGCGCGCCTCACGGGCCTTCATGGCCGACTCGTACTTGAACTTCCCGTAGTCCATGAGCTTGCACACGGGCGGACGGGCGTTCGCCGCGACCTCGACGAGGTCGAGGTCGTACTCCTGCGCAAGCTCCAGGGCCTTGGCAAGCGGGACAATCCCGACCTGCTCGCCACTGGGACCGACAAGTCGCACCTCGGGAACGCGAATCCGGTCGTTGATGCGGGGCTCGGCGCTGATGGATCCTCCTCGGTAGCACCACGCGACGGTCTGGCGGACAGCCGCGTAACGTCTGTATTCGTTAGACCTAACCGCGCCGAAGCAAAGAAAATGCCCCGGACGATCACAGACGGGGCTCCTCGCACTACCGGAGCACCGCCACGGGGACCGCGGGGCGCGTCATCGGGCGGATCGCCGCCTCGGGGACGGGACCGCCTAACCGGTGACCCGCCGCCCGGAGGGCGGCCAGGTGGGAGTTCGGAGCCTCCACTTGTGGGCCGGGCTCGCGTGCCGTGAGACATACGGGTCCGACCGGTCGTTACACAAGGTTAGCAGCTCCCGGTGAGGCGCACCAACCGGCCGTCTCCCGCCTCCTGCCGTCAGGAGGGCGTTCCGCTGCGCCTATCGTGTGGGGCATGAGTGACACCTCCCCCTCGGACACCCCCGAGACCTCCGGCAACCCCGACTTCGACGCCATGGCCCGTGACATCGCCGAGGTCCCGGCCGTCGAGGTGATCGTGACGGTCGCCGTCAATCTGATGAGCGCCGCCGCCGTGAAGCTCGGTCTGACCGAGGAGGGCGACACGTTCAAGGACCTGGACGAGGCCCGCAAGCTGGTGCACGCGCTGGCCGGTCTGCTGGACGCCTCCACGACGGAGATCAGCTCGTTCCACGCGGCACCGCTGCGCGACGGTCTGAAGTCGCTGCAGCTGGCGTTCCGCGAGGCCTCCCTGGTCCCGGACGAGCCCGGCCAGGGCCCGGGCGAGAAGTACACCGGGCCGCTCTACGGCTAGGACGTCAGGGACGTACGTACAGGGGCTCGCCCAAAGGCGTGGTCCCGGCCGGCAGGACTGCCAGGTCGAGGCCGCGCACCAGGCGGGCCCTCAGTGTCTCGTCGGCGGCGAGCCGCCGGGCCACGGCGCGGACGGCCTCGGCGACGGAGGCGTCCGGGTCGAGGACCAGGGCGAGGGTGCCGTCGGCCTCCCCGGGCCCGAGGTGGGCCCGCAGCACGGCGGGCTCCGCGGCGACGACGGCCCGGACGGCCCGGGCCACGGCCGGGTCGGCCAGCGGGTCGGTGCTGGTGCGGCCCTCGGCGAGGGCGAGCAGCGTGGGACCGGTCAGCTCGAAGGGCACGGGGCCGGACATGTCCAGGACGACCGTGTCCGCCTTCTCGTGCGCGGCGGCCCGCAGCGCCTGGTGCAGCGGTACGGCGACGGGGCGGGCCGCCGGGTCCCAGCGGGCGAGCGACTCGGTGGACGTGAAGGCGGGCAGGGCGGTGCGACCGCCCGCCTTCAGGGTCGGTACGGCCATGTCGCTGGTCTTCTCGCGGCGCAAGCCGCCCCCCCGTCTCCCGCCACCGCCCTTCCCCGGAGCTTCGCGCCCCTCCTCGTCGCCCTCCTCCGCCTCGCCGAGCAGGGCCACGACGGGGACGAGCAGCCGGGCGCCCTTGAGCGCCTCCAGGACGGGGCCGACGGCGTTGCCGTCCTCGGCCCAGGCGGCGAGCGCGGCGCTCAGCCGGGGGTCGGCGGAGCCGTCGTCGTCGCGGAACGGGGAGTCGGGAATGTTCTTGTTCGCCACGGTCACCGAGCCTAGCGGGGGACGGAGGGCGTTCCTCACCGGCCTCTCACCGGGATCCGAGCCGGATCTCAGCTCCGTCCAACGGTGCGCACAGCCACCGCCCCGACCATCGCGGCCATGGACTCCTCCAGCAGACCGCGGCGGCGCCGTCGTGCCCGCCGTCCCCGGCGTCGTGCCCTGTTCTCCCTCGCCCTCGCCTTCCTCACCGTCGGGTGCGGCACGGTGGCGGGGACGATGTACATGACCTCGTGGGCGCACCCGCGGGCGGAGCCCGTATCCTCGTCGGCCTCGCGGGCGGCCGACGGGGAGGAAACGGTGGAGAGCGCGACGGAGGCGGCGGTGGACCGGGACGCACTGCTGGCGGCGGCCATGGGGTCGGTGGGCGTGGCGGACGGCGCCGAGGTGTCGGTGGCGGTGTTCGACCCGGACTCCGGGGAGGCCGCCTCGTACGGAGGGGGCGTTTTCGACACGGCGAGCATCGTCAAGGTCGACATCCTGGCGGCGCTGCTGCTCCGGGCGCAGGACGCGGGGCGGACGCTGACCGCCGAGGAGAAGACGTACGCCGCCGCCATGATCGAGAACAGTGACAACGACTCCACGTCGGCGCTGTGGCGGGCGATCGGGACGGCGGACGGGCTCGACGCCGCGAACGAGCGGTTCGGGCTGACGCGGACGGCTGGCGGGGACGGCCCGCTGTGGGGGCTGACGCAGACCACGGCCACCGACCAGATCGCATTGCTGCGGCAGGTGTTCGGCACGGCGGACACGGAGCTGGGCGAGGCCTCGCGGGCGTATGTGCGGGAGCTGATGGAGCGGATCGCCGCGGGACAGCGGTGGGGCGTGTCGGCGGCGGCCGACGGTGCGGCGTGGGCGTTGAAGAACGGCTGGCTGCGGCGCAGCACCACCGGGCTGTGGGTGATCAACAGCATCGGGCGGGTGACGGCCGGCGGCCACGACTACCTGGTGGCGGCGCTGTCGCGGGGCAGCGCGACCCAGGAGGAGGGGATCGCGCTGACCGAGGCCGCGGCGCGGGCGGCGGTGTCCGTGTTCACCGGGAACGCCGCGGACGACGCGGCCGGGGCTCAGTCCGCGTCGTAGCGGGTGCGGCGACCGCGCCACAGGACCAGCGCGGCGACCAGCAGCACACCGCCGGCGCCGCCCGCCAGGGGGGCCGCCCAGTCGACGGTGTCGTCGTCGGAGCCTGCGGTGTCCGGGCCGGGGCCGAAGTACTTCTCGCCGTACGCCGCCGACTCCAGGCCCTCCGGCTCCATCCGGGACGCGGCCTCGATCGCGGCGGCCGGGTCGATGAAGCCGAAGCCGCGGGAGTCGTCGCGGCCGTCGGCGGGGGCGTTGCGGGCGGTGTCCTCCAGGAGCCGCTTGATCTGGGCCGGGGCCAGGTCCGGGTGGGCCGCCCTGACCAGGGCGGCGGCCCCGGAGACGAACGCGGCGGCGGCGCTGGTGCCCCAGCCCTCGTAGTACTTGTGGTCGGGGTCGGCGATGATCACGTCGACGCCGGGGGCGCTGACCGTGGCGTACCAGCGGCGGGTGGAGAACGGGGCGCGGGTGCCGTAGCGGTCGACGGCGGTGGCGGCGATGACGCCCGGATAGGCGGCCGGGTAGGAGACGTGGTCGCCCTTCTCGCCGCCGTTCCCGGCGGAGGCGACGACGGTGACGCCCTTGCCCAGGGCGTACTGGATGGCCTGGTCCTCGCCGGGTTCGGGGTGCGCGGAGGCGGAGTCGTCGCCGAGGGAGAGGTTGATGACGTCGGCGCCGTGGTCGGCGGCCCAGCGGATGCCCTCGGCGAGGGCGTTGCCGCGGCTCTTGCGGGCCTCGGCGCGGGAGGGGTCGCCGTCCTCCAGGATCACGCGGACGGGGAGGATCTTCGCCTCGGGCGCGATGCCCATGACGCCGTCGGCGTTGCCGGGGCCGTGTCCGTGGCCGGCGATGATCCCGGCCATGGCGGTGCCGTGGCGGGCCCAGGCGCGGTCGCCCTCGCTCGCGCCGAAGCCGACGAGGTCCTTGCCGGTGAGGACGTTGCCGTCGAGGTCGGGGTGGTCGGCCTCGACGCCGGTGTCCAGGACGGCGACGGTGACGCCCGCGCCCTTCGTGGTCCGCCACGCCTCCTCGGTGTGCATGGCCTCCAGGGACCACTGCCGGGCGCGGATGCCGTCGGCGTGCGCGGCGGTGGCGGGGACGAGCACGAGGGCGGTGGCGAGGAGGCCGCCGAGTGCCGCCGCGGCGGGGCGCCGTCCGGTGACGGTCCTCATGACGGCCGCTCCGTGACGGCGTCGGCCCTCTTGCGCAGGCCGCGTTCGACGCGGTCGGCGAGGCCCTGGGCCTCGTGGCCGAGACCTGCCTGGGCGGGGGCGGTGACGGCTCCGGACTCCATGGCGTCCTCGGCGGGCTGCGGGGTGTCGACGGTGCGTCCGTCGGCCCAGCCGGTGACGGCGTAGACGACGGCGGGGGCGTCCGTGAGGACGGAGATCGTCCAGGTGGCGCGCTGTCCGGCGCCGAACCCCGCGGCGGCGGTGCCCTTCGCCGCGTACGGCAGGGGCATCAGATCGGTGCGGCGGTCCAGGCGTTCGGCGTCGAAACGGCGGGCGAGGGAGGTCATGGCGGCGGCGTCGGCCTCGGTGAACAGCAGGCCGACGGTGGTGACGTGGCTCCGGGTGGCGTCGGTGTAGGTGGCGCGCAGCAGGCGCTCGCAGCCGACGGGGGCGAGGACCTTGCGCAGCAGGGCGTCGAAGGCGTCCTCGCAGCCGCTGTCCGGGGCCACGGCGATACGGGTCCAGGTCCGGTCGGCGCCGCCGGGACCGGCGCCCTCGCCCTGCACGGTGGGCGGGAACAGCTGGTCGACCGGGACGTTGTGCCACATGGCCTGGACGGCGGCGAAGCCGTGCGGGGCGCCGGGCGCGTCGGAGTCGCCGGCGAGCCGGCTTCCGGTGACGGCTCCGCCGACGAGCCCCGTCCCGAGGACGAGACAGGCGGCGGCCGCGACGGTCCGCGACCGTCCCCGCCGGCCGAGCGGCCGGGGCCGCGCGCCCTCGTCGTACCCCTCCGGCTCCCCGAACGACACCAGGGGCCGCCCCGCTCCGGGTGTACCGCCCGGCGCCGGGGGAGCGCTCCAGGAGAGAGCGGGGTCGGGGGCGTCCGGGGCGGGGTCGCCGGCGCCGGGCCGCCACGCGGGGCGGGGCGGCGCGTACGCCGGGTCCGTCCCGGCACGGGGCGCACCGCCGGCGCCCGGGCGTGCGGAGGACGGTGTGACCGGACGGCGCGGTCCGTCCGTGTCCGGCCGCACGGGCGGCACGGCGCGCAACCGGGTGGTGGTCTCCGTCCCGGCTTCGGGAGGGGCGCCCGTGCCGCGTGCGGTGGTGGGCCGGTGGGTGGGCTGCGCCGGTACGGAGGGTGAGCCGCCCGGTGACCGCGTGCCCCGGCCCGCGGTCGGCGGCGTGTCGGGGAAGCGGGCGGAGGCCCGCGGAGGCGGGGGCGCGGCGGGGGCCGTACCTGCGGAGGCGCCCTCGCCGAAGCCCGGGAAACGCGGCCGGGGCGCCGAAGGACCGCCCGCACCGTCACCGTCCGGCCCGGCGTCCCCGGCCGACGGACGCGCGGGCTCGCGGATCCCGAACGCGCCGGATCCACCGGAGGTGCGCCCACGCGGCACGCCCGCGCCGTCGGCGTCCGTACGGGCGGGCTCGCGCGGCTCGAACGCGCCCGTACCGCGCGAGGTCTCCCCGCGGGGGCCGTCGGCGTCCGCGGGAACCGGTTCGCGGGGGGGGAAGGGGCCAAAGCCGCCGGAGGCGCGGCCCCGGGGGACGCCGGTCTCCGGGGTCGCGGGGCGGGCCGCGTCGTCCGGGCCCCGCCGTTCCTCCGTGCCGGGCCCGGCCGGTTTCGGCGGGTGCGCGGGGCGCGGGGGGACGGTGGGGCGC